>JAFQDD010000013.1 GCA_017416145.1 Spirochaetaceae bacterium
CCGAAATGGGTATAGGAGATGTTGGAAGTTCCCAAGATTTTGGAGGCGAAAATCCAATAGATTTAGGCAGTGAAAACGATTTTTCAATGCCAGACTTTGGCGGAAGTTCTATAGATTTAGGTGGTGCAGAAGATTTTTCAATGCCAGATTTTGGTGGAAATGACTTTGGAAACACCGAAATGGGTATAGGAAATGTTGGAAGTTCCCAAGATTTTGGAGGCGAAAATCCAATAGATTTAGGTAGTGAAACCGATTTTTCAATGCCTAATATCGGAGATGATGAGTTTGCTGCTCCAGAGTTTGATTCTTCTTCTATGCCACTTGATATTGAAAATCTTTCAGATGTGGATTTTTCAGGCTCTGGAGATGATTCTTTTGATAATCAAGGTTTTGAAAATATAGACAATCCTGCTGATGATTTTGATAGTTTTTCTGATTTTGACTTAGTTCCACCAGAAGTTCCTCAAGAAGTAAAAAAGAAACACATTAGTTTTTCTTCTGGAAAAGGGAAAAAAGAAGAAGTTTTATCAACAGAATTAACAGAAGAACAATATAAGACATTTTCAGAAAATCTCAACTATTATCCTTTAAATTTACGTTTAGCCATTGAAGAAATGATTGTTGGCAACGAATTTAATGATGATGTAGTTATGGAGATAATTCATAAGATTATCAAAAAAATTCCAGCTCGACAACTT
Organism: Spirochaetaceae bacterium; assembly: GCA_017416145.1. Taxonomy (GTDB): domain Bacteria; phylum Spirochaetota; class Spirochaetia; order Treponematales; family Treponemataceae; genus Treponema_I. The sequence goes on from JAFQDD010000013.1 coordinate 699, forward strand.
GCAACTCAAGTAGAAAAGTTGATGGATCGTTCGATTCCTGTTCCAATGAACTACGAAAAACGTACAGTTGCAGAATACGAAGCTTATCGGCAATCTTTTGAATACAACCTAAAAAACAAGATTTTACCTTTTACTTTTGCTTCAATTATTGTGGTGGGATTTTGTATTCTTTTGGGATTTTTAACAGCGAAATTTGTTGTTAGACCTGTAAAAGCAAATATTCTTTACAAAGAAGGCTACACACTAATTGAAAACGGTTTGTATCCTCAATCTGAATCAAAATTTAACGAAGCTGTTTCCTATAATTCTGTAAAAAACTGGCACTTTAAATATGCTAGAGCCTATGTTGACAATAAACAGTATGAAAGAGCAGGTTCTATGTACGAAAGATTGTTGCATAGTTTTAAGTATGATTTAGATGCTGGTTTAGAATATGCCACTATGGAACTTGAAGAAAGGGCAAATTACGAAAAGGCAGAAGAAATCACTAGACGTTTTGTGCTAGATCATCACATAAATTCTGAAGAAGGTTTATTATTATTAGGTGATATTTTCCTTGAATGGGCAACAAATCGTGATCCTGAAAAATTTGAAGATGCCCGTGTTCAATACGCAAATTTGATTCAACTATATGGTCAACAGCCTTTGTATTTATCAAGGATGATGAGATATTTTATTCGCATGGACAATCTAGAAGAAGTTTTGCAACTAAAAGAATATTTTTATCCAAAATTAAAAAAAGATGTTCTAGAGCCTAAAGACTTGGTTGAACTAAGTGGATATTTGCTAGATAAATCTTACGGTGAACTTCCTGCAAAAGATGAATATTTACGTTCTGCAATAGAAGATGTTAGAGAATTATTAGAAAAAGCTGTGGAAAAAGCTCCAGATATTCCAGAATCTATGTACAATTATGGTCGATATTTCGTGGAAACTGGTTCAAATGTAAATGCTCAAACAGTTTTGGAACAGGCTTTGATAAAATTTGAAAATACTCCGAAAAAGACCCAAAATCGCTTAATTGCAGAAATTGATACATATCGATTGTTAGGGGAACTTAGTGCAGAAGATTTGGATTATTTGAAAGCAGAAAACTATTATGTTGACGGTTTGACTTTGTTTGAAACAGAGCGGGATAATAGCAACCTTCGTACAGATAAAAAAGTTGGTTTGCTATATTCTGATTTAGCTGATTTAGATTATTTTATCTCAGGAAACTTTGATGCTGCTCTTTCAAATTATATGGAAGCCATCGAAAATTACAATGATACTCCATCAATTCGCTATCGAGTTGGATATATTCAGTATGCAAATGAAAATTACACAGAAGCCTTAGGTTCTTTTATCAAAGCGGTAAATGAAAAACCTTCTGACAAATATTTGTTATTGGCTTTAGGAAATACTCTAACTTTGCGAAACAGTATGTCTGCAGCCCAAGGATATTATGAAAAACTAATTGGAATGTTGGATTTGGAGCGAAATCAATCTGGAATATTACGTCCTCAAACAAATGTTGTAGACGGAGATTTAGTTGAACTTTATATGAAGTCAGCAAACAATCTTGGTGTGGTTCTATCTATGAGGGCAGAACAAACTGGAAACGGAAATCTTTTACCAAAAGCTATGGCAAATTACGAAGAATCAATTAGAGCTTTTGATGCACTAACTAGAAATCAAGAAACAATGATTCGAGTGCTAGGAAGCAATTTGGCTTCTTTTAACCAAAAATATTTAACCTATACACATCAAGATTTTAAACCGACAATTTATACAGAGATTTCTCCAATTTTGGAAGGAGAAAAGATTCCAGAAAAATCTGTGGTGGACTAATATGGCAATATCATTTTGTAAGAAGAATGAAAATTATACAGAAAAAATTATTCGCCAAAAGCAAATTAGAGAAATCAAAAAAGAAATTTTTAGGAAAACTATACATCTTTGTACAGCCTTTGTTCCTTTTTTCTTGGAAAGATTTTATTGGCCAGTAATTGTTCTTCTTGCATTGGTATTGATTGGGTATGTGATTTGTGAGTTTTTGCGAATAAAAGGAATTTCTGTTCCTCTGATTTCAAAAATTACAGATATTGCCTCTCGAAAAAGGGATGAAAATCACTTTGTTTTGGGACCTGTAACTCTTGCTTTGGGAGTTTTGATTACTGCTTTAATTTTTCCACCGCTACCTGCAAAAATCGGTATATTTGCTTTGGCTTTGGGAGATGGACTTGCTAGTTTGTTTGGAAAACTTTTTGGACACGTGATAATCCCATTTACTTCTGGAAAAACTGTAGCTGGAAGTTTGACCTGCTTTATAGCAATTTTTTTATCAACCTATTGTTGTAGCAGAAATCTAGTTTGTGCTTTATGGGTTGCCGTCGCTGGTATGATAATCGAAATTTTCCCAATTAAAAATTTTGACAATCTTACAATTCCGATTTTAGTAGCTACAATTTCCTGTTTTTTCGTTTTGTAACATTATTGCCACAAATAATAATTGTGGATTTTTTCAAGATATTTTACTGTTCCAAATGTAAGGAAAAATATTCCGAAAAGACATAATATTAAATTAGTTGCATAAATTAAACTAAAATATCCCAACATCAAAAAAATGTATCCAAAAGTGTATTTGCTTTTTACGAATACTATCATAGAAATACAAGTAATAAAAAAGATAAAGAATAAAATAATTGTAAAAACTTTATTGAAACCTGAAGCTGGTAAAACTGCTGGAGTAATAGTTCCTGTATTTATTGGTAAAAATTCTGCAAAAATCAAGGAAATGATGGTAATAATTAAAAGATTTTTTTCTGCTTGTTGATTTTGGAAATCTGCTGAAAAAAGTGCAGAAAATAAAAAGCATAATAGAGAAATCAATCTACAAGCAAAGCAAGTTTTGCCAATGAAAATCACAAAAGTCGAATATGAATTCCAAAGATTGTAAATTGGAATGAAAAGCCTACAATATTCAAGTAAACAACCAACTAAAAATCCAAAGAAAAAGATGATTTCTGGAGATTGAGTTTTTTCAAAAGAATATCGGATTACAGAAGTTGTTACCAATGTATAAATTCCTAAAAAGATAATGGAAATTATAGGAAAAATTGTATAATCATTGAAAAGAATGTTCTTTAGGGAAATATTAGAAAAATTTATAGATATAGGTAAAGGGGAAAAATGCCCTGAGAAAAACTGAAAAAGAAATAAAGCGAGAAAAAGTAGAATAAATGCGATTGTAAAAATGCCAAAGCCAAAGATGATTTTGTTTCTTGAAATTAAAGTCATACTAAAATGATAACTATTACTTAAATTTATGTAAAGCACAAAGGGGAAAAAACCGAGAAATAAAAGTGAGTAAAAGTAATTTTTTACAAAACATATAGCATTATTTTTTCAAAAAAAGGAGTTTTCGATGAAAAAATATATTTTAGGATTGATGTTTGTGCTGGTATCATGTTTTGCTTTCGCAGGAGATGTGGCAGCTTTTGAAGATATTGGGTTTTCGGCAGATGGAAAAACATATTTATTTGCAGAATATGGGATTACAGACAAAGATTTCCAAGGTTATGCAGAAATTTATGCAGTAGATATTGAAAAAAATGATTTTTTGAAAAATGGTGTGTATAAAACAAACCCATCAAATGCTACAACAGGTAAAAGTGGAAGTTCTGTTTATGCTGCATTGAAAGAAAAAAATCAAAAATGGCTAAACTCATTTAATGCAACTCCAGTATCTGTGGAAGATGTACTTTACATTAAGCCAAATGATTTCAAAGATAAAACAGAAACTGTTTCAGTAACAGATTTCGTTCACACAACACAAGAAAATCCAATTACATACAATTTTACATTGGTTCCATATTTTGAAGGTTCTGGAAAATCACTTGTATCATCATTTTATATTGTAGTTGAAAAAACTGACAAAGATGGAAAGCAATTAGAAAAATTAGTTGTTGGAAATCCTGATGTAAAACGAAAAATGATTTCAAGTTATGCCATTGAAAAAATCTTTTGTTCAAAAGATGCAAAAAGTTTTGTAATTGTGGTAGAAAAAAGAAGTGAAGAAAACGGAGTTCCTACCATAAGATACATGGTAGAAACCTTTAAATTATAAGACTAGATAAATAGCATACCTTTTTGTAAAGCAGCTGATTTTTCTGATAAACCTAATTCCTGTAGAATTGTATAAGAAAAAGCGGCTGCTGTACCAGGTCCACGAGAAGTTATCAAGTTTGTATCAACAACAACTGGGTTTGTATTCCAATTTTTAACATCTGCTTCTGGAGCGTTGTTTTCCATATCGGGATAGCAAGTCCAGTTTTTGTTTTTTAAAAGTCCAAAAGTTCCAAAAATAATGGCTGGACTTGCACAAATTGCACAGACTAACTTTTTTTCGTTGAAACATTTTTTTGCAAATTCTTCCAATTTTTTACAATTTGCAAGATTTGTTGCTCCTGGCATTCCACCTGGCATAATAATCGCATCTGGTAAAATGTTTTCGTCCATATCTTCGATTAACGAATCACAGATTATTTCTATATTATGAGCTCCTTTCACTTTTAATTCATCTGTAATGGAAATCATTAAAACTTTTACACCACCTCGTTTTAAAATATCAACAGGTGTAATGGCTTCAATTTCTTCAAATCCCGGTGCAAAAAATACATAGGCTTTTTTATCTTGATTCATACTTTTCCTCCAACTTAATCTCAAATAGAATAAAATTATACATTTTTTTTTGTAATTTTATTATACAATATGATTAGTTGAAAATACAATTATTTTGATATATCATATTTCTATGAAAAAGGTACTTATAATAGACGCTCCTCCGCTTTTTAGAGAATTTTTAAAGGAAAAATTATCTGCCGAAAGGATTGAAGTTGATATTGCCCAAGGAAATCGGGATGCTTTTACAAAACTTCTTTCTCAACTTCCAGAACTTTTAATCGTAAATTCTCCAGATAATTATCAAGATCTTCTTGATTTTTTAGAAAAAAAGCGATCAGACCCAAATGCTTCTAAAATTCCAACAATTTTAACAGGACCTGTTTTGGAACAAGACCAACTTCGGGCTTTGCCTAGTTATGGAGTAATAAAATATTTTAACAAACCTGTAAAATTCGACATATTTTTTGAATCAATTGGAAGAATCTTACGTACTAATTTTTCAATGGACACAACTCAGTGTATTTTAGAGTTGCATTTAAATGATAACATTATATTTATTGAAGTTGCTCAAGGGTTAAATCGGGAAAAAATTGCTCTTTTGAAGTATCGTATCACAGAGATGATAGATGATAATAAACTAACAGCTCCAAAAATTGTTCTAATGATGACAGATTTGGCTTTGAGTTTTGTGGATGGAGCCAATCTTGAGTATCTTATCGATAATATCATTGCTGATTCAAGGGTTGTTAGAAAAAATGTTAAAATTTTGGCTTTGGATTCTTTTACCAAAGAACTAGTAAACGGACATAAACAGTATGAAGGAATTGAGGTCGTTGAAAATCTTTCTACAGTTCTAAATTCTCTTGTGGATTCTGGAACTGCAAACAGTGTTGCTGAAGTGATTTCTGATAAAATTTTGGCTGCTACAGAAGATGTTAGTGAAGGTTCTGTCCAAATGAAGTTTCATTCAGAATCTGGTGTAATGGAAGAGCAAAATAATGGACTTGAAAATCAACTAAAAATCGCAGTTGTTGATGATGATGTTGTAACATTACGTCTTCTAAAAAGTGCTTTTTCATCAATTAGTGTACAAACGGATTGTTTTAGTTCTGGTTCTGAATTCCTTGGATACACAAACCGAAAAAATTATGATTTGATAATTTTGGATATTTTTATGCCAGGTCTTTCTGGATTTGATATTCTAAATCATTTACATATTAGAAATTATAAATCACCTGTAATTATTTATTCAAATATCACTCAAAGAGAAACTGTTGTACAAGCTTTAAGTTTAGGTGCGAAGTCGTTTTTGATAAAACCTCAAAAACCAGAAGTTTTGATTCAAAAGGCTTTAGAAATAATTAACTCCAAGATTTAGTAGGTTTACAAATGGCAAATAATGAAACTGCTGCTAGTCCCTTTTTTGCAAATGCTGTTCACGAACTAAGAACTCCAATTCAAACTATAATTGGAACCTTAGAATTGATGGGAGATACGACTCTAAATCCTGAACAAACTGAATATGTTCGTCAGGTAAAATTTAGTGCTGATATTCTTTTGGCTCTTGTAAACGATTTATTAGATTTTTCAAAAATCCAATCTGGTCAATTTAAATTGGAACACATTCCTGTAAATCCAAGTCATGTAGTTGAACAAACTGTTGATTTAATAAGCATCGAAGCTCACAACCGAGGTTTAGAGATTTTTACCAGTTTAAGTTTGGAAACTCCTTTGGCAATTTACAGCGATCCAACTCGTATTCAGCAGATTTTGCTAAATCTCGTAAAAAATGCTGTCAAATTTACGAGTCAAGGATATATTAACGTAAAACTTTCAAAAGTTGATAATAATCTGTTGTTTGAAGTTGTTGATACGGGAATTGGTGTTCCAGAAGATAAAAAACAGTTGATTTTTAAAGAGTTCCAACAAGCAGATGCTTCCACTACTCGAAAATTTGGCGGAACGGGGTTAGGTCTTTCGATTTGTAAAAATCTTGCTGCTTTGATGAAGGGAGACATTGGTATTCGGGATAATCCTGAAGGTGGTTCTGTTTTCTGGTTTACACTTCCAATTGAAAAATGCGAAAATCCACCAGATTCTTTGCCAAGATTTACAAAACTTAATATTAACCTAAATACAAAGATTTTGGTTGTTGATGATCATAAACTTGCTCTAGAAAGTCTAGTAAATAAGCTAAAAAGCATTGGACTTCAAAATGTGGATGTTGCTTTATCTGGTGAAGAAGCTTTAGACAAATTAAGAGTTGCAGCAGAAGCAAATACACCTTATACTCTTGCGTTAATTGATATGATTATGCCAGTTATGGACGGTTGGCGATTGGCTGCGGAAATTAATGCTGATAGAAATATCAATAGCACAAAACTTTATATGCTTGTTCCAGAAGGGCAAATGGGAAGCGAAGCCAAGATGAAAATGTTGGATTGGTTTAATGGATATATCTACAAACCAATCAAATATCGCTTGTTGATAGATATCCTAAATTCTGTTACAGAAGATAAACTTGATTTGGAAACTGTGGAGCGAAAAGAGGTTGTTATGGAAAAGAAGCCTGAGCAATCTGAAGTTCAAGTCACAACTAACAAAACTTCACCAGTTCCAGAACAAAGTGATAATTTTGATTGTATCGTGTTAGTAGCAGAAGATCACCCGATAAATCAAAAATTACTAAAAACCTTTTTAACAAACTTTGGTTGTACAGTTTTTACAGCAAATAACGGAAGGGAAGCTGTAAATCAAATTGCAGAACATCCAGAAATTGAGCTTGTTTTTATGGATATTCAAATGCCAGAGCTAAATGGGGTTGAAGCAACTATTGAAATCCGCAAAACAGGCTATAAAGGAATAATTATAGCTTGTACAGCAAATAGTGACGAAGCTGATTTTGAAATGTATCGCACAAACGGTATGAACGGGGTTTTGGTAAAACCTTTCAAAAAGCAAAGTGTAAAAGAATTGTTGGATAAGTGGATTTCTGTAATAAAGATGCCAACTGACGATGATATTGAAGAACTTGAAGAGTTAGAGGAAGTTGACGAAAATTTTGAAGAAGTTGACTTAACTGAGTTCGTCTATAATATTTGGGATTCTCAAGACTTTTTGGATACAGTATCTAATGATTATTCTCTAGCAAATCAATTGATTGAGCAGTTTATCAATCAAACTCGTACATATTTGATTACAGCAAAAGAAGCTTTGTATATGAAAAATATTCAAAGTTTGACAATTATCGGTCACACATTAAAGGGTAGTTCTGCTACTATGTCTGCAAAAGCCTTGTCCGAAGCAGCAAAAAAAATCGAAGATTATGCTCGAAATATGGATTTGTCCGAAGTTGCAAAATATATAAACGAATTTTCTGCCTTGTTTACAAAATTTGAGTATCTTGTAAAAGAACAAATCGAAGAATGGAACAAACAAAGATGAACATATTAGCAAATTATCATACTCATTCCACCTTTTGTGATGGAAACAATTCATTGCAAGAAATAGCAAAATTTGCTTACGAAAATGGTGTAAATTATCTTGGATTTTCATCTCATTCAGCATATCCTGCCACAACAGGTTGTGAAATGCATCCTGAGAAGTTTTCTCAATACAGAGAAGATATTTTTCAATTAAAATCTCAATACAAAGATAAAATGGAAATTCTATTTGGTTTTGAAGCTGATTTCCTTCCCCCATTATCATTTCCAGATTACAGTTATTATGAAAAGCATAATCCAGATTATTTAATTGGTTCTGTACATTTTGTGTGGAATCAGGATGCAATAGAAAATGGTACAATGACGGTTGATGATGAAACTGGCAAAGTTCAAGAAGGTCTTGAAAAGGTGTTTGCTGGAGACAAAAAAAAGATGGTTCAAACTTATTTTGCTCATCAACGAGAAATGCTAAAATCCTGTGATTTTGATATTATTGGACATATTGATTTAGTTAGAAAACGAAATAAACCACTAAATCTTTTTTCAGAGGATGATTCTTGGTACAAAAAAGAATTGTTGGCTACAGCAAAAGAAATTGCAAAAGCTGGGGTTGTGGTAGAAATCAATACAGGTGGAATGGCTAGAGGTGCAACTACATCACCTTATCCTAGTGTGGATTTCCTAAAAATCTTAAGAAAATTTGATGTGCCGATTGTTTTTAGTTCAGATGCCCATTCTGTGGAAAATCTTTTGTATGGATTTGATGTGGCTGCAAATCATGCAAAACTAGCTGGATATTCTGAACGTCAATATCTTACTCTTGATGGTTGGAAAACATTAAATATTTAAATTGTGATTTTTGGTTTGTTGAGTAAAATCAATATAAAGTGTATTATCCAAATATGAAAAATATGAAAAAATTAAACAAAATATTCTTTTTTCTAATGTTGATGCTTTTATGTTTTTCCTGCAAAGAGGAAAAATCCGATACACAAACAGAAATTACAGAAATTGACATAAAACCAAATATTTCAACCGAAGATTCGCAGCTTCCTTTGTGGATTCCAGGCGAATATTCCAAGGTCGTTATAGTTTTTGGTCACGGATATGAAACTCCAGAATTGCAAGAACCAATTTTAAAAGAATTGGAAAAAAACTTTGGACTTGCAGAAAACAAGGGATTGCTTCTAACAAGAACTTTTCCAGAAACATATTTTAACAACAAAAAAGTTTCAGCGGATTGGCTTCGAAAAAGTCTAGTAGGCGAAGATGTTTTTGCAATTATCACAATTGGGGCTCCTGAAAAGACCCATTTTACTTTGGCAGATTTACAAGATAGTGGATTTTCTGGAAAAGTGTATTCAATTTTTCCACAGGATAATATTTTGGGAACAGAATCTGGCTCGGAATTTGTTTTAAATTATAAATCATTAGGTGTAAAACTTGATGAAAGTCCAGTTTACGTAATTGATACAAATAAAGAGATTTCTACAAATATTTCGAAAAATTACGAAGAAGAGGGAATGTTTACAGGAGATATTACAAAGGTTTTGATTCCGATTATTAAACGGATAAAATCAGTAAACAAAAAGGCAATTCCTGAAACTCCAGGAAGTTTTGTGTCTTATTTACAAGAAGCCTTCAAAGCATATTTTCCTGATTTTACATTGACTCCATACGTTGATGCTCAAACTGGTATAAAATCTCTAAATCACTATGTACTTGGAGTTTACGATGAATAAACTAACTTATTTTGGTGATGGTTTAATTTCTTCTCTTGATGATATTGAAATCCTTGCAGCCAAAAAAGCTGGAAAAATTCTTGTATTATCTGATACCCACGGACTTGATGCTGAAATTTTAGAAGCTGTTTTAGACAATTTTGGTCAAGAAGTTGACGTGCTTTTGTTTTGTGGCGACGGTTTTTCTGATGTTGGAGAAGTGATACAAAAAGCTCTCACAAATGAAAAACTTCAAGAAAAGTTGCCTTCTTTGGTTGCCTATGTTCGTGGAAATAATGATGAACGAAGTTATGTGATTTCAGCCCCTTATTCCGAAGAAATGAACAAAGAAAAAACTGAAAATCACGATAATTTTAAAATTATACAGCTAAATATTCCAGAAAGCATAACTTTCATTTTGGCTGGAAGACGAGTTTTTGCAACCCACGGTCATCGGCATTGTGTAAATTATGGATTTGACCAGCTTTACGCCATCGCTGATAATTTACCTGCTGATATGATTTTTTACGGCCATACCCACAAAGCTTACTTTGAGGAAACTCACGGAACATTGTTTTTAAATCCTGGAAGTTTGTGTTATCCACGTGGAGGTCAAGAACCTTCTTTGGCAATAGTTTCATTTCCAGGAATTGAAGAACGATATGTAGTAGAATATTACAACGTAGGTAAAAATATTTTAGGCTCATATAATTTTGAACAAGTTTAGAAATAGGAGGTGTTTATTTTGAAAAATGTAAAAATCATTTTTGTTTTGTTAATTTTATCAATTTGTTGTAAAGCTTTTGCTGATGACTCCGTTACGAGATTTCACTGGGCATTGGGAACAGCTGCAATTTCTTACGGTGATTCTGAAACAGACACAGCTATGGAATATCTTTCAGATAATGATTATTCAAGAATAATTTTATCTGGTGAACTTGGCTTTTCTTTTAAACTTGATGAAATGCTTAGATTTGTTGTTGGCGGAAATTTAGTTTATGATTCCTTTTGGAAAGATTCTCAATCTGCATTTTTTTTAGATTACGCATTATTTGGAGGAATGAGAGTTTATCCAGGTCTTGGTGGGCTTAATTTCGGTCTTGAATACAATACAGGTCGTCGCTCAAATTTTTACAAATTGGATGATATTTCTGTTGATTCAAGCTCCACAAAATGGGGAAACGGATTTCGCATTGTAACTGAGTATGATTTTTCAGTTAATACAACTGGTTTTGCTCCTGTAGTTGGTTTTAGTTATCGAAGAATGCCTCGCGGTGGTTTTGCAGATAACATTTTTACATTCTATTTTAGATTTTCGTACTAAAAATGTCAGTTTTACTTGTAGCAATAAATTCTAAATATTCTCACACAAATCTTGCAGTTCGCTCTATCGCTGGATATGTAAAAGAAAATTTACCGGAAGTAAATATTAAGTTTGATGAATGGACAATTCAAGAACCGATTTTGAATATTCTTCGGGGAATAAAAGAACATAAGCCGCGGGTGGTGATTTTTTCAGTTTATATTTGGAATTGTCAAGTTTGTTATTCAGTTGCTGAGGAATTAAAAAAAATTGCTCCAGAAGTCTTAATCGGTGCTGGAGGACCAGAAGTTTCCTACAAGGGTGCAGAATTTTTTGCTAATAATCCATCTTTTGACTTTTTAGTTAAGGGCGAAGGCGAAAAAATCACTTTGGAATTGTGTAAAATCCTTTGTGGAAAATCTGAATTGCTAAAAGAACTTTATAAATATGATATTGAAAATCCAAAAGAATATTATTTTGAAAATTTAAAATCTTTTATAAAATACAACTTCCTTTTAGATTTATCCCTTTTTAAACTGGATTTGATATCGGATTTGTCGGTTTTACCTTTTCCGTATCCAGAGTTTTTGCAAAATAATCTTGGGCAAAATCCTTTTGGACCTGCAGCTCATCCTGAAAATCGCATTTTGTATTATGAATCTTCTCGCGGTTGTCCTTTTTCTTGTTCCTATTGCCTTTCAAGCATTGATAAAACCGTTAGATTTATGCCATTGGAACGAGTTTTTGCTGATTTGAAGATTTTTTTAGGTGAAAAAGTTAAACTTGTAAAATTTGTAGATAGAACTTTTAATTTAAATGAAAGTCGATATTTGCAAATTTGGGAATTTATTAAAAATAATTACAACGGCGTTACCCGATTCCATTTTGAAATTGCTGCAGAATGTTTGTCTGATAAGGCATTGGATTTTATAAAGGAAATGCCAGAAAATTCTATCCAGTTTGAAATTGGAGTACAATCAATTAATCATGAAACTTTGGATGAAGTAGGTCGAAAAGTTGATTTGGAAAATTTAGCTAGAATAATTAGCAAGATTCCAAGTTTTATTCATGTTCATTTGGATTTGATTGCAGGTTTACCTTACGAATCTTTGGAAAAATTTAGAAAATCTTTTGATTTTACGTTCAAACTAAAACCAAATATGCTTCAACTTGGATTTTTGAAGATTCTTGAAGGTACGAAAATGGCTACTTTTGCCGAAAATCACGGTTTTAAGTATCTTTCTGTGCCACCTTACGAGGTTTTGGAAACCCCTGATATTTCTTGGGAAGATTTGGTTTTCTTAAAGGATATTGAACTTCTAAATGACGAATTTTGGAATAGCGGAAAGTTCGTGAAATTGTTTGAATATTTGCTTTTGAAAGAGGATTTTTCTCCTTTTGATTTTTATGTTTCTCTTATGGAATATGCAAAAATCTCAGAAAAATTTGAAACAGCTTTAAGTCAAGCCCATAAAACTGATTTTTGGTTTGATTTAGTATATTCATATTTTGCAGAAAAAAAATCTGAAGAGAATATTTTGATTTTGGATTTGATAAAATTTGATTACATATCAATGGGAAAAACTTCAACTTTTCCAGCTTGGTACAATCATATTTACAGTAAAGATGCTCATCATCAAGCTTTGTTGGAATACGATGATATGCACAGTACTCGTTTGGCTTATGCTAATTCAAATTATGAGGAATTTTCTGTAAATCCAAAAACTTTTGAAAAAGTACCTTCTAAGATTTTGTTTTTGTACAACAAAAATAATACAAAGTCCATTGTTTTGTAATAGATAAAATCTTGACAAGAAAGAGTAATTGAAGTATTTTTTATACACACATTCCCCGGTTGTGTAATGGTAGCACGTTAGATTCTGGTTCTGATTGTGGGGGTTCGAATCCTCCCCGGGGAAATCTTGGTCCCTTCGTCTAACGGTTAGGACAGTGGATTCTCATTCCACCAATAGGGGTTCGATTCCCCTAGGGACTGTAGGGTTTTGGAAATACGTCGTGTATTTCCAAAACCCTACGAGAATTTTCTTTGAAAATTCTCGTTTAGCATTAATCGGACCTCCTTGTCCGACTTGATAGACAATGTCGTGTATTTGCACCACCTACGAGAATTTTCTTTGAAAATTCTCGTTTAGCATTAATCGGACATCCTTGTCCGACTTGATAGACAACGTCGTGTATTTCCAAAACCCTGCGAGAATTTTCTTTGAAAATTCTCGTTTAGCATTAATCGGACATCCTTGTCCGACTTAATAGACAACGTCGTGTATTTGCACCACCTACTAGAATTTTCTACCGAAAATTCTAGTTTTGCTGTAATCGGGTCTCCGTGCTTGACTTGATAGTTTTGAAAATTAGCTTATATGCAAAAATGTGTATAGGCTTTTTTTGTATACAAAACTGATTTTGCTTTCTCGCATAATTTTTATAAATCTAAAGTATCTCCAGTACCAATGTAAAAAACTTTTTCTTTCAAAATAGACTTTAATTTTGCAAATTGGCTTTCACCTGTGCAGTGGCAAGTGTAAAAAGTTGTTTTGTATGAAGAAAGCGTTTCTCCAAGGTTTTGTAGAATTTTAATATCACTTTGGTTTTCTGTGTCTAAAGATTTTAAATGAAAGCCCCCGATTAAAATATCAGGCTTGAACCAGTTTACAATGTTTAATATTCCTTTGTGAGAACAACCACTTATCAAGATTTTTTTGTTGTTTTCTTCCATCAAAAGATAGTGTTCGTGGGAAAAATCCTCTGGAACAAAAACTCCATTTTTTAATTGACACAAACCGTCTGTGTTTATGGGAACAATTTTTTCATTTTTATTACAGGCGTTCAGTTTAATATTTGGAACAATCTCTTTTTCTTCCCCAACAAAAATTGCTCGTTGTATAAAATCAGGATTTTTTAAAAGTTTTTTGTCTAGTCCAATGTATTTTTTTGAAGCATTGTAATTATCAGAAAAAGCATTTTCGTTTATGAAAATTGGTGACGTTTTGTTGATATTCAAAAAGGCAGTAATCCCCAAAAAATCATTTTCAGAAGAGGGTAGACCACCGTGGTCGTAATGTCCGTGGGATAAAACCGCAAAATCTACTTCTTTTAAATTGATGTTTAGATTTTTGGCATTTTCTAAAAATAGGTTAGTTTGCCCCATATCAAAAAGGATTTTATGATTTTCCGTTTCGATAAAAAGACTAAGACCGTGTTCTGCTTTTAATTTTTCTGCAAGAGATTTTTCAATATTTTTTGATATTGTGTTTTCTGTTAAAACTGTGATTTTCATAAATCCAAATCCATTTTTCGCATTTTACCCAAAATCTGCTTCTAAAGCAACTTTTTTCTTAGTTATTTCAAAAACCTTTCTTCTCTGAATAGTTTACTATTTCTCCATTTTTTTATAGAATATAAAACTGAGGCAGATTTTTCAAAAATCAATATTTGCCAATGTTTTCAATAATAAAGAGGTTTTATGTCTACCGAAAAACGCAAAATCGACGAAAACACTTTGGATGCACTTTTGCATCTTTCTCGTCTATCACCAGAAAGTACAAATATGGAAGTTTTAAAAGGTCAAGTTGATCAAATTGTTGAATATTTTGATCTTCTTTCTCAATATGATGATAGCCAAAATCCTTACGATGCTTATCCTTCTACAGTTGCCACAGAACTTAGAGATGATGAAATTGTAAAAGGTCTTGAAATCCCTGATGTTAAAAAAATGACCAGCGAATTTATGGACGGATATTTCCGTGTGCCAAAAGTTCTTGGAGAGGGAGCTTAATTTATGACAGTTTTAGAATCTCGTAAAGCATTGATTGAAGGCAAAATTACAGCCTTAGAATTAGTAAATAAAACAATTTCAGAATTTGAAAAAGATAAAGAATCTGCTCTTCCATTGAACGCATTTTTGGAAATCTATAAAAATGTTGTAAAAATGGCAGAAAGTGCAGACGCAGAAATTGCAGCTGCAAGAGAAAAGGGTGAAGTTGAAAAACTTTTTGAAGAAAAACCTCTTCTTGGAATCCCATTTGCAGTAAAAGACAATATTTCTGTAAAAGGTGAGCATTTAACCTGTGCTAGTAAGATTTTGGCTGGATACACAGCCCCTTACAACGCCACAGTTATTTCTCGCCTAGAAGCTGCTGGAGCTATTCCAGTTGGTCGCTGTAATCAAGACGAGTTCGCTATGGGCTCTTCTACAGAATATTCAGCTTATGGAGCTACAAGAAACCCTGTAAACCGTGAATACGTGTCTGGGGGTTCTTCTGGTGGTTCTGCAGCCGCCGTTGCAAGTGGTCAAGCAATGTTTGCACTTGGAACAGAAACTGGTGGCTCTGTTCGCCTTCCTGCAAGTTATTGCGGGGTTTACGGCTTAAAAACAACATACGGCGTACTTAGTCGCTGGGGTGTTGTAGCTTTTGGTAGTTCTCTAGACCAAGTTGGGCTTTTCGGAAAAACTCCTTCAGATATCGCCTTACCACTTTCAGTAATGTCTGGAGTAGACTTCTATGACGACACTTCTGTGGATTTCCCTGCAAAAGAAGAGCTAAAAGCTGAAACTCTTTCTGGCTTAAAACCATACACAGATTTTGATAAATTAAAAATTGCCATTCCAAAGCAATTTATGCAAAATGAGGGAATGGATAGTGAAGTTCTAAAAGTTTTTGAAGATACTAAAAATTGGTTTATTTCAAAAGGTGCAAAAGTTGATATTGTAGACCTTCCAATTTTAGACATTTCTATTGCTGCTTATTACGTTATTGCTTTAAGTGAAGCTGCAAGTAACCTTTCTCGCTTTGACGGAATCCGTTACGGAAGCCGCCAAGACCCAGGAGAAGGCTATGACGAACTTTACATCAAAACAAGAAGTGAAGGTTTTGGTCCAGAAGTAAAACGTCGTATTGTAATTGGGAACTACGTTTTAAGTGAACAATTTTCTGGAGATTGCTACAAAAAAGCTATGAGCGTTAGAGCTCGTATGCAATCAGAAATCTCAAAACTCTACGAAACTTATGATTTGATAATTAGCCCAGTTTGTCCAACAGCTGCCTTTAAACTAGGCCAAAAAGTTGATGATCCAATGGCTATGTATCTTTCAGATATGTTTACAATCTTTGTAAATCTTTCTAGAACTTGTGCAATTTCTGTTCCAGCAGGTTTTAAATCCCCTGATGCAGAGGGAACAAAATTACCAGTTGGTGTTCAATTTGCAGGTCCAATGTTTAGCGAAAAGAAATTGTTAAATATTGCAGAGGCTTTTGAAAAAGATCATCCAAATCAAGCTACAGGAATGGAAGGTTAATTATGGTAGAAAAATATAGAATTGTTATTGGATGTGAAATCCACTGTCAGCTTACAACAAAAACAAAGGCTTTTTGTGCCTGTGAAAATAAATACGGTGGAATGCCAGATACTCGAGTTTGTCCAGTTTGTTTAGGTTTACCAGGAGCAATGCCACGGGTAAGCAAAGGTTACGTTGAAATGGGTGTTGTAGCTGGAACTGCTTTGAATTGTGGAATTTCACGTTTTACAAAGTTTGATCGCAAACACTATTTTTATCCAGACTTGGCAAAGGGGTACCAAATTACCCAATACGATATTCCTTTGTGTAAAGACGGATTTGTAGATCTTCCTTATATCAAGTTGCCAGAAACTTCTCAGCCTGGTGGGGAAAACTACTATGACAAAACTTTTGCTGGGGATAATAACAACATTGACAATATGTATAAGCGTGTTCGTGTTGAAAGAATTCACCTAGAAGAAGACGTAGGAAAATCTTTGCACTTAGAGGGAAAATACAGCTATATTGACTACAAC
Organism: Spirochaetaceae bacterium; assembly: GCA_017416145.1. GTDB lineage: Bacteria > Spirochaetota > Spirochaetia > Treponematales > Treponemataceae > Treponema_I. Next base: position 17,663 of record JAFQDD010000013.1, read on the forward strand.
CGTTGTGGAACACCTCTTATCGAAATTGTTACAAAACCAGATATGAACAGCCCAGAAGAAGCTGCTTTGTTTATGGAAACTGTGCAAGAAATTCTACGCTATGTTGGTGTAACAAACGGTAACCTAGAAGAAGGAAATATGCGTTGTGATGCTAACATTAACCTAACAGTTTGGGAAGATGGAAAAGAATATCACACACCAATTAGTGAAATCAAAAACTTAAACTCATTCCGTGCAATCAAAGACGCTTGTGCTTACGAAGCAAAACGCCAACTAGATGAGTTTATAAACGATAGACAGCCTTTCGACCCAGGTTTTAAAAACACTATGGGTTGGGATGAAGTAAACGGAAAAACAGTTGTTCAACGTACAAAAAATAGTTTTGTAGACTATCGTTTTGTGGTTGAGCCTGATATTAAACCATTTAGTTTGTCTGAAGAGTTTATTTCAGAAAACGCAGCAAAAGTAGGGGAACTTCCAGAACAAAAACGTCAACGTCTAAAGAAAGAATTTGGTCTAAGCGATTTTGATGTTGAAACTCTTACATCATCTAAGGCTTTAGCAACTTGGTTTGAAGAAGCTGCCAAAGATTCAAAAGACGTTAAAAAAACTGCAAACATTATTCTTGCAGAACTTTTAGCTGTTCTAAACGAAAAAGAACAAACTGTAACAGATTTGGAAATTACCCCAAAACATATTGCTGAACTTTCTAATGCAATGGCTGAAAATAAAATTACTTCTAAGCAAGGAAAAGATGTTTTTGCAGAAATGATGGAAACAGCTAAACTTCCTTCAAAAATTATTGAAGAAAAGGGAATGGTTGTGGTTTCAGACACAGGTGCCATTGAAAACTTTGTAAAAGAAGTAATTGCAGAAAATCCAAAGGCTATTGCTGACTACAAAAATGGAAAAACAAACGTAGTTGGTTGGTTAATGGGGCAAGTTATGAAAAAATCTGGTGGAAAGGCTAGTCCAAAAACTGCCACAGAATTGCTAAAAGCAGAACTTGAAAAAGCATAATTTGAAACAAAACTAATACCAAATTGATATTAAAATCCTCAAAGTTCTTTGGGGATTTTTTTCAAATATAAACGAGGAATAATGAATCAAGAAGCAGTTTGTTGGCTAAAAGATGAAATAAAAAAACGCTATGGCAATGTAAAACGTGCTAGAGGAATCTATCTTTATACAGAAAAATCTGTGCGCTTAACAGATTGTTTTTTAGATGGAGGAAGAGCTATTCTTGGTCATGGGGGCGGCAAGGCAAAAACCGCTTTTAAAGACTGTTTTGAACGGGGAGCAAACGGCTTTTACGACTCTGGCCTTTTATCAGCCTTTGAAAAAGCTGTAAAACAGCTGCTCCCAAGGAATTTCACAACAATTCGTTTATACACTGAAAAAACTGCCGCCCCACTAGAGGGAATTAGCTTTTTTTCAGAAAGTTCCCCAAAAAAAGCGGGTGCAGCTTTTGAGCAGACTAGCTTTCCTTTAGAAAGTGCCCGAGAGAAAGCTGAACCAGTTTTGTGGCGGCCTTGGTTAGAAATCTCTGGAAAATCCACAGAACAACCAACCGGATATCCAAAAATCCAAATTGTTCACAATGTAGAAGGTGATTTTCCAGCCATTGTAAAAATAGTGCCGCCATTTCCTTATGCCACAGAACTTTGCGTATACGCTTTTTCTACAGCTTGTGGCGAAGAAATGCTACGAAATCTCCCAAAAAATGATATTGTACCAGCTCCATTACTTGCAGCTTTTACTCGTGGATTTTACGATTTAAAAATTGCCCTTGGAACATACACAGAAAATGACTTCAAAGCAAACTCAAAGGTTTTTGAGCCATTTTTTATTAGAAATCAATGTTATTTATTCCCAAAAATTCCAGAAGAAAAGTACAAAGATTTTGTGCTAAAATGTCTTGATATAGGAATTGTAATTTCTCCAGATTATAATGTGCCTTCTATTATGCCTTGGAGAGCAAATCCTGGAGATTTAAAGAAAATATCAAAGGTTTTTGGAGAGTAAAATGACAGAGCCAGAAGTATTGTTATTTATTATAAAACTTGTTTTAGGTGGAATTTTGGCTTTTTTGGCAATTCTCGTATGGTCAAAAACTCGGGACGCGGCTTGGTTTTTTCTAGTTTCGGGAACAATTTTGGCTTATTGTGGCGTAGTTTACGAAATGCTAAAATCCTTTGGAATCATAACCAAAACTTTTTATTTGCTTTGGAATATTCCAATAATTGATTTATGTTTCGTGGTAATTCCTTCATTATTTTTTATTGTGGGATTTATCATTATGATTGCAAAATCCAAGTATTGATAAAGGTTTTTTCTATAGACAAAATCCTTAGACAAAATCCTTTTTCCACTTGAAATATATTCATATCTTTTTTATTATATATCTAATAAAATCGAAAAATTTTACCTTGGGAAATCAAGTTATGAAAAAAATTATATCTATTCTATTATTTTTTGTTGTGTTTACTTCAGGATTTTTGTTCGCACAAACAATTCTTACAGCAAGTGAATATTTTAAATCTGTTTCAGAATATTATGGAACAATCAACGACTATACTGCAAACGTAAAAATTGCAGCAAATAAACAAGAAATGGAAGGTTTTGTATCTTTTAAAAAGCCAAACCTTCTTAGAATTGATTTTACATCTCCGCAAGATCAAGTTATCTGTTTTACAGGGGATACATTGACAATTTATCTTCCAACATTGGATTCAGCAATGGTTCAAGGTTTGGAAAAAAATACAGATCCTTCAGCATCTGGAGCAAATCTTGCAACTCCACAAGGTTTGTATCTTATGAGTCGATATTATTATGTGTCTTATGAGTCAGGGCAAACTCCTGTTCCTTACGAGGAAGGTTCTGATGAAATGGTTATAAATCTTATTCTTTCTAGGAAAAATGTTTCTGAAGGATTTAAGCAAATTAAACTTTCAATTTCGGCTGATACCCAGTTAATTCGCTGTGTTGAGGCAATTCAGGCAACTACAGATGAAGTTTTTAAGTTTGAGTTTGATTCTTATACCATCAATCAAGGAATTCCTGCAGAACGATTTATTTACGATTATCCATCTTCTGCAAACAGTTACAACAACTTTTTATTTAGTGAATAATTATTTTTGAGAGTAGGGGAAAATGGAAAGTTTCGGAAGAATTTTAAAATCAGTTAGAGAAGAAAAACAAATTGATATTGAACAAATTGCTGGTGAAACATCAATTTCAAAAGAATATTTAATTGCTTTAGAAGAAGAAAATCTTGAAGTAATTCCAGGAAGTACATACACAGTTGGATTTTTGAGAAATTACTCAGATTATCTTGGCTGTGATACAAAATATTTATTAGATTTATATCACGCAAAAATATTACAAGAAACTCCAACTCCTGCAGAACTTTTGCAAATTGGGAAAGGTCCAACTAGAATAATTTTGTGGTCTTTACTTGGGGCTGTAATTTTAGCTGGTTTGATTGTTGGTGGAATCTTTTTGTACAAGCATTTAGATAAAAAATCAAAAGAAGGCATCACAACTGTAAATATGGAACGATTGGAAAATAGAACATATATTCTTTCCTATGATCCAATTACAGTTCGTGTTTACGATGGAGATGTTTTACGTATTCCGTTTACATCTGGTGATGTGGATGTGAAAATTAGTTCTTCTCAAGATGAATTACGCTTAGAAACTCCAATTGGTATTCAGGTTGTGGATTTAGGTGAAGAATTAAGTTTAGATATAAATGGAAATGGTGTTCCTGATATTAGTTTGTTTTTGTCTGATGTGTCAAAAGGCGAAACAGCTCGTGGTGCTGAGATTAGAATGTTCCTAAAACCAGAAGCTGCAGCAAGTATTAGCGTTGAAATTGATGATTCTGATATTCCTTTGGAATCAACTTTAGAAAATACAAAGCAAATTGTTTTATTTGAAGGAACTCGAGCATATCCATTTACTTTGATTGCTTCTTTCCGTGGTGTATGTATTTTCAGATATCAGTCTGATAGAAAAGATTTGGTTGAGGACTATTTCACAAGTGGAGATGTATTAAATTGCACCTCTAATAATGCTCTACGCCTTTGGATGAGCAACGCCAATGCTGTGAAAATGCAAATCCAAGGTGATGGAAAAACAGTTGATTTGGAAATTGGAAAACCTGGTCAAGCTTTGGTTCAAGATATTAGATGGATTCGTGATGCTCAAGGAATTTATAAACTGGTGGTTTTAGAAGTTGAATAAGTTTTTTTTAGATCAACACGGCTGTGCAAAAAATCAAGTTGATGGAGAAATTCTTATTACTCGGCTTTTGGAAAAGGGTTTTTCCATGGTGGAAAATCCAGAGGAAGCAGATGTAATTTTAATAAATACTTGTGGATTTATTGAAAGTGCAAAACAAGAATCCTTAGAATCAGTTTTTGCGGCACGAAACCAGTATCCAACTAAAAAAATCATTTTATGTGGTTGTCTTGCAGAACGTTACGCTGAAGATTTTGCAGAGGAATTAGCTTCTGAAGTAGATGCGATTCTAGGAAATGGCGATTTATCTCTCATCGATGAAATTTTAGATAATCTACTTTCAGATAAAACAAATACTTCAATAGCAAAAAACTCACCTATAATAAAAAAAGCTCCACAAGAAGGAGTTTGTTCTCAAGAGCGAAAGCATTTATTGGGGTTTCCAGGCAGTGCTTACGTGAAAATTACAGAAGGATGCAATAATTGTTGTAGTTTTTGTGCAATTCCTGTGATTCGCGGAAAATTAAGAAGTAGAACACAAGAAGCCATTATTCAAGAAATCGAAAGTCTTCTTTCAAAGGGCATTTTTGAGATTAACTTGATTGGTCAAGATTTGGCTGCTTTTGGGCGAGATGGGGTTTCTGTTGGAAAGTCAAATCATCCAATGTATTTTGAGGGAAAAAGTCCGCTTTCTGAATTATTGGAAAAGATTTCAAATATTAAAGGAAAATTTTGGCTTCGTCTTTTGTATATTCATCCCGATCATTTTCCAATGGATATTATTCCAATTATCCAAAAAGATAATCGTATTCTTCCATATTTTGATATTCCTTTCCAAAGTGGAAGCTCTGAAGTTTTGGCTTCAATGAATAGAACGGGAACAACTGAAAGTTATACAGAATTAGTAAAAAAACTTCGTAGTGAATTGGAATTCTCTAGTATTAGAACAACATTTTTGTGTGGATTTCCAGGCGAAACTGATAAACAAGCGAAGGAAACTGAAACATTTGTGAAGAATATTGAGCCAGATTGGTCAGGTTGCTTTCCTTACAGTCGTGAGGAAGAAACAGTTGCATACCAACTTCCAAAACAGGTTTCCACAAAAAAGGCAGAAGCCCGTGCAGAAAAATTAGTTGAAATACAAACGAAAATCACCGAAGAACGATTAAAACAACATCTCGAAAAAAAATATGATGTTTTGATTGAAGAAATAATTGATGATGTTGAAAATGATTTGGGAATTGCTTTAGGTCGTGCTTGGTTTCAAGCTCCAGAAGTAGACGGTGCTTGTATTGTAACTTATGATTTAGACGACAAAAATGCTTTAGAAAAAATCCAACCAGGAAAAGTGATTTCTGCAAAAGTTTTGGGCGTTACTGGAGTTGATGTAAATACTGTTTTTCTAAACTAAAAACGAGGACAAAATGACACAAGACTATTTATCGGTTTTGAATCCTGAACAGTTGGAAGCTGTTACTCATACTGGTTCTCCTTTGCTTATTTTAGCTGGAGCTGGTTCTGGAAAAACTCGTGTTATTACAACAAAAATTGCCTATCTTATTGATGAACAAAATATTGAGCCTTGGAAAATTTTAGCTGTTACTTTCACCAAAAAAGCAGCAACAGAAATGCGAGAAAGAGCTGAAAAACTTTGTGAAAGAGCTGTAAAATCACAAATAAAAACTTTTCACTCTTTTGGAGCTTGGCTTTTGCGGCTCTATGGAAATTTTGCTGGAATTGATTCAAATTTTACAGTTTACGATGATGATGATATGGTTTCCCTTTTGGTGAAGGCGGCTCCACAACTGTCAAAACAACAAGCATCCATTGTGGCTCACAAAATTGCTTTGGCAAAAGATTATTGTCTCACTCCTGAAAACCCAGATTTGCGAATAATTGATTCTGATGCAGAATTTGCAGAATTGTATGGGCTTTATGAAAATCGTCTTCGTGAAACTGGAAATGTGGATTTTGGTGATTTGATAATGCTTCCTGTTTTGATGATGGAAAAAAATCCTGATTTACGAAATTATATCCAAAATCAGTTTAAAGTTATAATGGTGGATGAATATCAAGACTCCAACGTGGCTCAGTTTCGTTTTTTGAAAAATCTTGTTGGGGAAAATACATATTTGTGCGTGGTTGGGGATGATGACCAGTCAATTTACAAATTTCGTGGTGCTGATATTAACAATATTTTGGATTTTCAAAAAGAATTTAATAATACGAAAATTATTCGATTGGTAAAAAATTATCGTTCCACAAGTCAAATATTAAAATGTGCAGATGATGTTGTGAAAAATAATAAATCTCGTCTTGGAAAAACTTTGGAAGCGGTGAGGGGAGAAGGGAAAAAGCCTGTTTTAGCTTTTGTGCCAAGTGGAGATGATGAAGCAACATTTTGTGGAGAACTTGTTTCTCAATCGAATAAAAAAGGTGTTCCCTATTCTGATTGGGCAGTTTTGTATAGAACTAACGCTCAATCATTAAATTTTGAAAAAGTTTTTAATCAGCGAAAAATACCTTATGTAATTGTAGGTTCGTTAAAGTTTTTTGAGCGTGAAGAAATAAAAGACTTAATTTGTTTTTGTAAATTTATAGCGAATCCTATGGACGAGTTGGCTTTTGAACGAATTATCAATAAACCAGCTCGTGGAATTGGGAAAGTTTCTGTTGAAAAGATAATCAACTTTGCAAAAGAAAGCAAAAAATCTTCTCTAATTGAAACGGATGGAATATTAGAAGCATGTTTTCAAATGAAAGGTTTATCAAAAAAAACTCAAGAAGGAGTTTCTTTTTTTGGAAATCTCATAAAAGATTTAAAAGAAATACTAATTTCCAACGAAGGTAAAAAAACAGAAATAGAAACCTTAGCAGATTTTTCTTTGGATTTTGAAACAATTTTGCAACAACAAGAAAATCAATTAAAAGAATTCTCTGAAAATTCCGCAGAAGAAAATACTTTATCCAAATTAATAGAAACTATAATCAAAAAAAGTGGTTTGGCTGAATATTATGCTTCTATTGACGAAACAACTGGAACTCAAAAAGTGCTAAATATGCAAGAATTGTGTTCTGTGGCACGAGATTTTCCAAACAATATGGAAGGTTTGTCTAGATTTTTGGATCAACTTGAACTGGATAGAAGTTTGGAAACTGAAAATTCATCAGATGATGAGAACAAAAATGCTGTAACTTTGATTACTTTGCACAATACAAAGGGATTGGAGTTTCCAAAGGTTGTGATTTCTGGTATGGAATACGGAATTTTTCCACGTCGAGAAAAAACTCCTGATGAATTAGAAGAAGAGCGAAGATTGTTTTATGTTGGTATAACTCGAGCCAAGGATCATTTATATTTAACCAGTAGCAAATTGAGAGTTTTGTATGGTCGACTTGAAGCTATGGAAGTTTCTCCATTTTTGGGAGAAATCAATCCTGAAAATCTAGATGTGTTGGGAAATCAGCCACCAAGTTACAAAAGATTTTTTTCAAAGGGTAATTCTTCTGAAAATGGGGAAAATTTAGACCATCCTCTTGCAAAACGCTGGAAAAAAGGTGCTTTTGTTTATCACGATGATTACGGAACTGGGCAAATAATAAATTGTTCAATAACCGAAGATGAAGAATATTGTATTGGTGTTCAGTTTGAAACTGGGGAAAAAAAGAAGTTTTTACCTAAATATCAGCAGAATCATTTGACACTAGTAGTTGAGTAAAAAGACTTTCTTCCAAAGGTTTAGAGAAATAGAAACCTTGAATCGTATCACATTCATTTTCTTTCAAAAACAAAAATTGGTCTTCAGTCTCTACACCTTCTGCAACTGTTCTCATACCAAGTTCTTTTGCCAAAGCCAAAATACACTGAATAACGCTTTTTGATCTTTCAATTTCATTATTCGTTCTGAAAAAAACTTGGTCGATTTTGATAACATCGAATTTCATTTCTTTTATGAGATTTAGAGATGAATATCCACTTCCAAAATCGTCAATGGAAACTGAAAATCCGTATCCGTGCAAACCTTCGATTAAGGTTAAAAGTAATTTTTGATTTGCGGAAAAAGCAGATTCTGTAATTTCAATTTCCAACAGATATGGAGGAATATTGTATTTTCCGGCAATTTCTGCAAGATTTTTTGCAAAATTTTGGTTAAACATATGAACACGAGAAAAGTTTGTGGAAATTGGAACTGGTTTAATTCCTTTTGAAATTTGATTTGCCAAAACTTTACAAGCTTCTTCAAAGATGTACATATCCAATTTCAAAATAAAGCCGTTTCTTTCAAAAAGTGGAATAAAAACATCTGGGGAAACTATAGAGTCTTCATTTTTTTTCCAGCGAACCAAAGCTTCTGCTCCAACAGGTTTTTCTGATGTACAACAATATTTTGGCTGGAAGAAAGCTACAAATTCTCTATTTGCCAAAGCTCTTTCCATTTCTGATGACATTATGCTTTCTTGAATCAGTTTTGCATTTAATTCATAATCGTAATACCCAATGTATTTTGTAGAACTTGCTTTCACAGTTCTAAGAGCCGCATTTGAGTAGTCTCGCATTTTTGCAGGTTCTGATATACCATTTGACAAGCGATAAACCCCAAAATTGATGAATATTTTGTAGTTACTGTATAAACTTTGGATTTCTTTTTTGATTTTTTCGATAATATCTTCTACTCGTACAGTTTTTTCGTTGATAAGTAGCACAAAATGGTCGCTATTTAAGTGAGCACAAAGTTCATCCTTTGGACAAAATTTGGTACAGATTCTAGCGATGTTTTTTAATAATTCGTCTCCTGCTGCAAATCCAAACAAAGCGTTAAAATGTTCAAAATGTCTAATATCAAAAGAAATCAAAGCATAAGTGTCACAGGAGGATTTTTCAAGTTTTTTTGATAGAAGCCAGTCAAAACCGTCTTTGCTAAGGAGGTTAGTTAAACTGTCAGTAAATAATTGTTTTTGTAAAGATTGAGAATATCTAATTCGTTTTGTAAGTAAAACTGAAACAACAGTTGTGCTTAGTAAAATCAAGATGAGAATTGTGAGAATTATTGGACTTGGAATCAATTCTATAATATCAATAAGATTTGAAATATTAGTGTTTACACTGTGAATCGAAGATTGAATTAGCAAATTAGTTTTTGTAGAGCTTTCAATATTGTACAGTGCTTTATTGAAAATCGAAGTTAATTCCTCTGGCAAAAGATTTGATATGCAAACTTTTAGGTCTATAGGATTTTCTTGAAGAGTAATTCCGTAAAGATTTGAATATTTGTAATTTTGTAAATAATAATGGGCTGTGTAGGTGTTTGTAATCAAAAAACTAATTTCATCTTTTTTTACTGCGTCTAGAGCATCTTGCACTGAAGAATATCGCACTAAATCATAATTGGAAATTCCTGAAATTGGATTGTAAGTTTTTTGACTGTGAACAACTCCAACTTTTTTCGTGTGATTTGATACAGTATTTTTTTTGATAATTTGTACTGGCAGTGAAATAATTGGACTTGTAATGTACAAATCATTTTGTTTTGCTGAAATTGAATTGCCTTCGTAAAGAGAAATAATATCAACTTTTTTTTGTAAAATTAATGATAAAGCTTCTTCTGTGGTTTTGCATTTTACATAGTTAAATTTTATTCCTGTAATACGTGAAATTTCATCAAAAATATTTCTGATGTATCCAGAAAATTCTCCTGTTTTTTTGTCTTCCATTTCTAAAGGACACCAAAGAGGCGACCAAGCCACATTTAGGGTTTGCAAAGAATTGATTATTTCTAGTTCATTTTCTGTGTAAATCTCTGCGGCTTTTGCAAGAAGTTCGTATTTTTGGGCTAATTCATTGGAAAAGTTTGGATTTTCAAAATTTATAGAAAAAAGTGCATAATTCATTTCTTCTAATAAATCTTCTCGATTTTTGTTAATGGCAAAATAAAACGGTTGTGGTGAAAATTCTGCAATAATCTTGAATGAGGATGTATCTGGTAAAGTTCCAGAAATTGCAGCATCCACATAGTTATCATTTAACATTTTTTCAAGTATGTAAGTGTTTTCACAGCCGATGAGTTTGTGATTTCCAAAATTATTTTCTTTTGCAAAGTCATAATAGGCAGCCACGTTGAAAGAATTGTCCAAAACAGAGATTTTTAGATTTTCTTGGTCTTTGAAATTTTCTGAGTTTAGAGAACTTCCTTTTATGGTATACAAATATCGATATGCTGTTCCAAGAGGAAATTCTGGAAAATTAAATTTTAAAACTCGTTCATCAGATTGGATAATGCAGCCTAGAACATCAATTTTTCCATTTTCAAGCATTTCCATACAATTATCAAAAGAATCTAGGATAAAATTATATTTCCAGTCTGTATATTCTGAAATTTCCTGCAAATAATCGTAGTTAAAGCCAAAGGGAGAACCAGAATCTGTAATTTCTTGATATTTTGATTGGATGTACCAACCTACGTTTATAGTTTTTTCTTCAGAAAAACCTAAAAAAGGTATCATAAAAATGAGAAATATAAAAACGATTTTGGATATAACTTTTCCCTTCATATAAATATTTTATCATTGAGGTATATTGATGTCTAAGAAAATATTTTATTTTTTGTGAAGATATTATAATTACTATGTGTAGAAAAAAAAGAGCCACCTAACAAGATTTAGGTAGCTCTGTAAAATTTAAATCAATTAGATTCTGTATTTGATTTTCTTTCCAGTTCCTTCGTACATTTGTTTACGAAGTTCAGAAACTTGTTCATCTTTGATGTAATCATCAAATGCCATCATTCTGTCGATTACACCGTTTGGTGTAATTTCGATAATGCGGTTTGCAATAGATTGAATGAACTCGTGGTCGTGGCTGGTAAATAGTACAACGCCACCAAAAGCGATAAGTCCTTCGTTCAAAGATTGGATAGCTTCCAAGTCAAGGTGATTTGTTGGGTCGTCCATTGTAAGAACGTTTGATCCAGAAAGCATCAATTTTGAAAGCATACAGCGAACTTTTTCACCACCAGAAAGGATTTTTACTTTTTTTAGAGATTCGTCTCCTGTGAATAGCATACGACCTAAGAATCCACGAACGTAAGCGTCGTCTTGTTCTTTTGAGTATTGTTTTAGCCAATCTGTAATGTTGTAGTCGTTGTTAAAACTTTCTGCATTATCACGAGGTAGGTAAGCTTGGCTTGTGGTTTGTCCCCAGTAATAATCTCCAGAATCAGCTTTTTTCACACCGTTTATGATGTCGAAAAGTGCTGTAATTGAATTGTGTTCAATACCAACAAAAGCGATTTTGTCTGTTCTGTTTACTGTTAAGTCAAAATCTTTTAGAAGTTGGATTCCGTCTTCTGTGTAGTTTAATTTTTTGATTGTTAAAACGTTGTTACCAATTTCTCTATCCATTTTGAAGTTTACATAAGGGAATTTTCGAGAAGTAACTGGTAAACCTTCAACTTCTTGTGCAAGTTTGTCGTAAACTTTTTTACGGCTTGTGGCTTGGCGACTTTTTGCAGCGTTTGAACTAAAGCGAAGAATGAACTCTTTTAAGTCTTTCATTTTGTCTTCGTTTTTCTTTTGTTGATCTTTAGCTTGTTTTTGAAGAATTTGGCTCATTTGATACCAGAAATCGTAGTTTCCTGTAAACTGAGTGATTTTTCCAAAGTCAATATCACAAATTGTTGTACAAACTGTGTTCAAAAAGTGACGGTCGTGGCTAACTACAATAACTGTATTTGGGAAATCCATCAAAAAGTTTTCTAGCCAAGTGATAGATTCAATGTCCAAACCGTTGGTAGGTTCGTCCAAAAGCAAAATGTCTGGTTCACCGAAAATTGCCTGTGCAAGTAAAACCCGCACTTTTTGGCTTTCATCAAGTTCGCTCATCATAGAATCGTGATATTCTTCTTCAAGACCAAGGCCAGAAAGCATTTGCTCAATTTGATTTTCAGCTTCGTACCCTCCAAGTTCGCCAAATTCTGCTTCAAGTTCGGCAGATTTTATTCCGTCTTCTTCTGTAAAATCTTCCTTTGCATAAATTTCATCACGAGCTTTTGAACATTCGTAAAGTTTTGGGTGCCCCATCATAACTGTGTCTTTTACAGAGTATTCGTCAAAGGCAAAGTGGTCTTGTTTTAACACAGCCATTCTTTCACCAGGAGTCATAATAATCTGGCCTGAATCGTGTTCTAGTTCGCCGTCAAGAACTTTTAAGAAAGTTGATTTTCCAGCTCCGTTGGCACCAATAATGCCGTAACAGTTGCCTGGAGTAAATTTTAGGTTTACATCTTTGAAAAGTGTTCTTTCACCAAATTTTAGACTTACGTCTGAAACTGTAATCATTTATTTTTCCTCAACTAATGTATTTTTTGTAGTAAATTATTTTTTCTTTTTGCCAAAAAGTTTTTGAATAATTCCCAAAAGCCCAGCACTACCTTTTTTTGCAGGTTCTTGATTTTTTCCCTTTCGTGGAATGTTGTCAAAATCTCTTGGTTTTCCGCCACCTAAAGTTGTGCCTTTTGGTGCAGTTGGATGTTTTGCTGGAACCACATTCTTAGCATTTTTCTTGTTGTTTTTCCTTCCAGAAGATTTTTTACTAGCATTGCTGTGATTTGTAGATTTTCCGCTTGAATAAGAACTTTCGCTGTAAGAAGCTCTTTCAGAAGTTTCGCCTCCAGCGTATTTTTCTTTATAAAGTTTCATGCGCTCTTCAAAAGAAAGTTTAGACAAATCTTGTTCAAAGTTAGCTTTTTCTCGGCTTCGGTTGTATGGCTGCTTTCCATTTTTGTTGTATTTTGAACCTTTTTTTCCTTTCCCTTGATATTCACCGTTTCCTCGGTTTTCACTAGATTTATAACCAGATTTTTCGCCGTAGCGACCTTTCCCTTGGTAGTTACCTCTGTCTCGATTGTTTTTGCGGTTTTCTCGGTTGTTGTCAAAATCTGCGTCGTAGCGGTCTGTTTTAATGTACATTCCAGCACTGGCATCATCTAACATCATTTCTGGAGCTGCCATTGTGGCAGGAATTGCATAACCAACATAGCGTTCAATGGCTGGAAGATTGTAAACATCTTGTTCTGAACAGAAGGTGTAAGCTTTCCCAGATTTTCCGGCTCGAGCTGTACGACCAATTCTGTGAACATAGTTTTCTGCTTCACTTGGAAGGTCATAGTTTATAACCATTGCTAAATCATCAACATCAATTCCACGAGCTGCCACATCTGTTGCAACTAAACATTTTAAAGTGCCTTCTTTGAAAGATTTTAGAACAGCAAGACGTTTTGATTGTGGCAAATCCCCAATAATGTATTCAGCTTCAATTCCGTTGATTTTTAGACGTTTTGCAATTACTTCTGAAGAACGTTTTGTATTACAGAAGATAATTACACTGGCTGGATTTTCATTTTTTAAGATACCAACCAAAAGTTTTGTTTTTTCGTCGCTGGAAACGTGAAGAAGAACTTGGTCAATTTCATCGATAGTAATGTGTTCTGCTTCGATGGTTACTTCTTTTGCATCTTCTGTGTATTCCCAAGCAAGATTTTTTACGTAAGTATTTAGTGTTGCACTAAAAAGCATTGTTTGGCGTTCTTTTACAGGTGGAAGGATTTTTATCAATTTTCGTAAATCTGGATAAAATCCCATATCAAACATACGGTCTGCTTCATCAACTACCAAAAAAGCCACAGAGGATAAATCCATTGTTCCTGATTCACACAAATCAATTACACGACCTGGAGTACCAACTAAAATATCAATGTTTTTTTGAAGTAGGGCAGTTTGTTTTTCATAGCCTACGCCACCGTAAAAACTTCCTGTTTTTAAGTTTGTTCCAGAAATAAGGGTTTTGGCTTCTTCTTCAACTTGAACAGCTAATTCTCTAGTTGGCACCATAATTAGGGCTTTTTTTCCAGCTAGTTCTTCTTTTGTTAAAAGTTGTTGCAACATTAAAACAAGATAAGATGCTGTTTTACCAGTTCCTGTCTGAGATTGAACGTATAAGTCATCTCCAGATAATCCGCAAGTTAAAACCTGCTCTTGCACAGGAGTACATTTTTCGTATCCTGCTGCTTCAAGACCTTTCATTAAGTCTTGATTTAAGTTTAGTTCACTAAAATTCATTTTACCTCAGGTAGCTTACTTCTATTCAGCTAAAACTATATTTTTTAAGGATTTCCTACTGCTATTCAGAAAACCGAAAAAGCAAAATTATGCAAATTAAATATACTGATTTTAGAGAGAATAGTAAAGCGGATAGACTTGTTACTAAGGAAAAAGCCTAGCCCTGACAGTAGGGACGGCGAAGCCGTTGCCACTTGTGGTAACGAGCCGAATAGGCGAGTCCCGAATGGCAGGTTTTCACAGGGGAAAAGGTTGCTCCAAAAGAATATTATGGAATTTGATAATAAAGTTGTTTGGTGGTTAGACCGTTTTTTTTGGCGTTGCCTTTGCAAAAAGAAGCGTTTGCGGCTTGAACGAAAAACCAGCGAGGAATTCCTGGAGTAACATAGTTGTTAGTGGCACATTTTTCTTCGGCAATTAGGACGCCGAAATTGTCTAGAGCTTGGTTTATTGGCTTTAGTGGACCTGTGTCCATTTTCATTTTTTTGCTGAGTAATGATATCATTTCACCACCGCTTATTCCAAGACCGGATGCAAATATTAGACCAGATTTTATTGCCCACATTCTGATTATTCGTAGGGCGATTGTGTTGTATTTTGCTTCGTAAAATCCACAGTTTACAAGGCCGTAAATTTGCAATTTGTTTTTTGCTTTTGATTTTTCCCCTTTTTTTGAATTTAGGTATTCTTCTATTTTTACGAGTTGGGTTAATAGGTGAGATGGTAAACTGTCAATGTAAAGTGGACATGCAATTATTAGTGCATCATAATTTTCTAGATTTTCGTATTCGTTTTCTGGTAAAAAATTTGAGCGAATATTAAATGTGGCAAAATCAACGTCGGATTTTTGAGAAAGTATGGATTTTTTTAGTTGATCAACTAATATTGACGTGGTTCCACCGTTTGGTTTTGGGCTACCTGTGATTATCATTATTTTCATAGTATTATTCCTTTTGGTGGTAATTTTTCTTCGTAAAATTTGATAATTGAGCCTGAGCCGTTTAGGTTTTTGCAGTTGGCTTCTATCAAATCTTGAGCTATGGATTTTTCTTCTTGGGTAATTTTTTCCCCGTAAAAGTGGGCTGAAAAACTTATTTTATTTGGGTAGCGTGGAGTGTGCCGAATTTGATTGTCTCTGATTTCAAAAACTGGGAGGATATAGGAAATGCTACGGTCTAGCACGTTTTTTATGTATGGACTATAGGAACCGTATACGCATTTTGAGATGATAACAACTTCTTCTACTTTTGATAAAACTTCTCCAAGGTTACAATGGTCGTCTTTGATTATACAATATCCTGGAGTTGCAAACCAACAACTAAAGCAACCAATGCAAGGGTGAATGTTTTGTTTTGGAGAGAAAACTATCATATCTTTTGGGAGATTTGGTAGTATTTTTTTTGCGTCTTTTTCTGAAAGGTCGTGTAGTAGAAGTTTCATAAATCTATCCTCTGTTTTATGAAAAACTGTTTTAGAGGATAGATTTATGTTTTTTAATATTTGGAATATCTACCCAATAACAGCAATAACAGTTGTTTCTTTGGTTAGATTATCGGCTAAAATCACGTTTCCGTCTACTGTTTTTCCGTTAATTACAAGGGATTTTACACCTTTGCACAAGTGTTTTGGATTTTCCACTGTGATTTTTACAGTGCATCCTCTAAACTCTCTTTCAGCTGTAAATTTATCCCAATTTGCTGGAATACATGGATCTATCATTAAGCCTTCGTAAACTGGGCGAATTCCGAGCAAATACTGGGTTAGGCTGTAGTAGTTCCAAGCAGCAGCTCCAGAAAGCCAAGAAACTCTAGCGTTTCCAGGACGTGGTGAATACACTGAATAGGTTGTTTGGCATTGCACATAAGGTTCTGCTTGGCGGATTTCTGCTTTGTCGTTGTATGCGGCTGGAAGGGCTGCTTTACAGTATTCGTAGGCTCTGTCTCCGTTTCCGAGCATTGTTTCTGCAATAATTCCCCAACCTTGGGTGTGATTAAAAATACCTGCGTTTTCTTTGATTCCTTTGTTAAAAACCACAGCTCTCATAACATCAACTGTGGTTTTTTCAAATGGTGGAGCACAAAGCATTAAGCCATAAGGTGTTGCAAGTTTTTCTTTTACTGTGTTCATAGCTTTTTGAGCTTGTTCTGGTGTGGCAGCTTCTGAAATTACTGACCAAACTTGTGTGTTAAAGTAAACTTGTCCTTCTTCGTATGTTTTTGTGCCGTAAACTGTACCATCTTCTGCGATTGCCCAGATAAACCAGTTACCGTCCCAGCAAGTGTCTTGGATTGCTTTATCTAGCTTTTCTCTGTGTGCCAAAGCCCAAGAAGCCTCTTCTGTTTTTCCAAGACGAGAAGCAATATCTGCATAAACTGTAAAGCCTAGGCGTAGTTGGAAGGCTACAAACAAACTTTCTCCGTGGTAGCCAAGACGCAAACAGTCGTTCCAGTCTGCTGAAAGTCCGCAAGGTAAGCCGTGGGCACCGCTTCTTTCAATGTTAAAAAGTAGGGCTTGTTTTAAGTGTTCAAAAACTGTGGCTTCACCTTTATCTGCATAAGGGATTACCCGATTGTAAAAATCGAATTTTCCAGTTTCTGCAATCCAAGCTGGAATTGAGTTGAAGAACCATAAACAGTCATCAGAGCGATATTCTTCTTCTTTTGGAGGAAGTTCTTCTCCTGGAACGTGTTTTACAGGATTGATAACTGGAATTGCCCCACCGTTGGAAAGCTGACCAGAAAGCATAAGTTCTAGACGTTTTTCAGCCACTTCTGGAATACTAGAAGCAATTCCTAAAATGTCTTGTACAGAATCTCGGTAACCAAAACCATCTCGCTCCCCGTTGTAAACCAAAGATGCAGCACGGCTCCAAGCAAAAGTGATTAAACAGTTATACAATCCCCACATATTTACAGTGTGATTTATGTCTGCATCTGGAGTGTTTACTTTTAGCACGTTTAGTTTTGAGTGCCAATCTTGAATCAATTTGTCTAATTCTTTGTGAGCTGTTTCAATACTTCCAAAGTTTGAAATTGCTTCTTTCCCGTGAATTAATGATTGACCAATTCCAAGCATTACAAGGATTTCTTTTTCTTCGCCAGGTTCTAAAGTGATTTCAGTTTCTAAAGTTCCACAAGAATTGTCGCCGTAACTTTTTGAATTTGTACACTTTCCTTCAACCACAACTTTTGGAGCGTGATATCCGCCGTAAGTTCCGATAAATGCTTCTCGGCTAGTGTCAAAACCTGAAATTGGATTTCCCATTAAGGTCATCCAAGTATTCATTGAAACATCGCCATCAAGTTGGATTTCGTTTGGATCTTCCCCAGCAGCAATAGCTTTTGCCTTCATTTGGGCTTCCATGTGGTTGTGAATGTCAATTGCAATTACGTTGTCTTGAAATTCGCCCTTTGTAATAAACTCTGAATATTGCAAGTTTACTTGATCTTGAGTTGTGCTCCATTGATTTGAAAATTCACAATATGTAAAAACCTTTAGTTTACGTTTTGTTTTTCCAGTGTTTGTGAGTTTCAATAGCCAATATTCAAACTTTTGGTTTAGAGGCACAAAATATGTGGTTTCAGACTTAATATCAGCATAATCTGAAATTATTTTTGTGTATGCAGTTCCGTGATGACATTCTGATTTGTAGCTAGAAAGTGGTTTTCCAACTGGCTGCCAAGATGTAGACCAAAAATCCTTTGAATCTGCGTCGTGAATGTAAAAATAGCGTCCTGGTTGATCCATTGGAACGGCGTTAAATCGTAGGCGTAAAAAGCGACCTCTTGCTCCAGATTTGTAAAATCCATAGCCACCAGCATTGTTTGTAATAACAGCACCGTATTGGGTTGAGCCAAGATAATTGCTCCAAGATTGTGGAGTGTCTGGGCGAGTAATTACATATTCTTTTGCGTCATCATCAAAATATCCGTATTGCATTTTGTCCTCTATATGAAAAGTAGTTTTATAAAAATAGAGAAACCGTTTTCTCTATTTTCTATAAACTTAGAATATAATATAATGAAAAATATTTCAACAAATATTCTTACAATATGAAAAAAATTAGAATATTGGTTTTTTCTTAGTATTACTTTCGACGGAAAATAGGATTTTCTTGTTTTCTCTGTAATTTTGAGCTATACTAAAGGTATGAACACATTAAAAATATCTATTTTTACAATGATTGCACTATGTGCACTTCTTTTTGTATTTGTTGGGTGTGAATCTACAGAAAATAGTGCCCAAGAAGAAAATGCAGTTGTTTCAGAGGTAACTCCTGAAGTACCAGCTGAAAAAGAAGACAAAAAATCTGAAAAAAAAGAGGACGATGCTGTGGCTTCAAAAATCTCTTTGCTAACTGCAACAGCAGAATCTTTAACAGGTGGTTGGACACTTTACACAATGGAAGACAAAGATGGAGAATATCCAATTAGTTGTGCTGTAACAATGTCCTTTAATTTTGGCGATGAAACAGAAATGTTTGGTTGTGCTGGAATCAACAACTATCACGGTATTGTTTCTATTGACGGTCAAAAAATCACTTTTGGACCAATTGCTGTTACAAAAATGGCGGGGCTTCCAGAAGATATGACTACAGAAGATAATTTCTTGCGAATTCTGTCTGATGTAAATCAAATTGGTTTTTCTAACAATGCAGAAGGATATGAAGAACTAATTTTAATGAATGGAAAATCTGGTTCTGTTCTCTGTTTTATCCGCTAAAAACTATTTTTTAAGAAAAAAGGCTATTTACAAAGTGTTTGCACGAAATCACCTTGTTTATAGTCTTTTTTTTTAGAGAGGAGAGTATTTCTTATGAAAAAGTTTTTATTATTACCTTTAATTTGTGTTTTTCTGTTTTCTTGTACTTCTTATCATGTAACAAAAGTTGATTCAGATTTAACTTATAGAGTTGTTCCTGCAACGCTAAATCTTTTGCAAAAAAGTTATCCATCAAAAGATTATGGAACTGTTGTAGAACTTGATTGTGCAAAAGGAGAATCTGAATCTTGTCAAATCGTTTTTTTGCAATTAGATAAAATCGCTGGAAAAACTGGAATTGAATACAAACTTGTGCAAACGCCTCTTGTTTCAGAATCTGGAAATGAATTAACAGAAACAGAAATCTGTGTTGTTGGATATGTTCCTGTAAAAAGTCCTTCTATTGCAGGGTTCAATGAAATCAATAATTATCCTGATGCGCTTATTCCAAAAAATAATTTTTCTTTAAAATACAAAAAATCCCAAAGTTTATTTTATACAGTCTATGTACCACGAGATACGATGGAAGGTCGGTATACTTGTACTTTAGATTTATATGAAAATGATGTTTTTGCTTATTCAATTCCTGTTACTGTAAATGTTTACAAAACTACATTGCCTGTAACTCCATTTTTGAAAACTCGTTTTAATGAACATGACCGATATGATAGAGATTTTTATGATGAACAACTAACAAAAGAAGATATTTTAGAACAAGACATTTATTATATGGAAAGATTTAGAATTAACACAGTTTGTGAACAAGTATCCTGGGAAAATGTTTTTTATCGAAATGAAAATGGGGTTTTACAAGCAAATTGGGAAATTTTAGATTCTCAAATCGAAGAAAGAATGGCTTATGGAATAAACATTTTTGATGTTCCCTTAGATGTGGATTATGATATTTTAGAGCCAGAAAATGAAGCTCTTAGAAAAGAATATGAAGAACAATTAGTTTTAATAAATCAGCATTTAGTTGAAAAAGATTGGACTGATTTGTTTTATTGGTACAATTTTGATGAGCCAACAAACAAAAAAATACCGAAATTCATTGAAATTACAGAATGGGGGAAAAAATTCGCCCCTGATGTTAAAAGTTTAACAACGCTGGGTTGGGCAACTCCAAGAAAATTCCGTAAATTATCGGGAATTGTTGATGTTTGGGTTCCTCATATCGACCAATATGAAAAAAAGTTCTTCCCATCTAGACAAGCCCAAGGTGATAGAATTTGGATTTACACTTGTATGCAAACTTTTTATACCCATTATCCAGATTCTTGGAAAATTGATACCTACGGAACTTGTCATAGAAGTTTAGGTTGGTGGTTATATAAATATAATATTGAAGGATATTTGTATTGGGCTATTTCTTGTTGGTGGTATAGTAATCCTTGGGAAGATGCAGAAACTTTTGATTTTGCAAATGGGGATGGAAGTCTTTTGTATCCACCCTTAGAGCGAAAGGGTTGGCCATACAATTCTATGCGATTACATACACAGCGAGATGGTTTTGAAGATTATGATTTTTTGAAAATGCTAGAAATTGCTTCAAAAGTTGAAGGCGTGTATACAACCGAAGAATTGGAAGAAATCCAAGAGATTTTGTCTGTAGAAGAAGTTATTCCGTGGAAGGGAGCTTATACAAAAGATGATTCTCTAATGGTAAACTTGCACAAAAGAATTTTGGAACTTTTGGATAAAAGCTTATAAAAGTTTGAAATCTAATCCAATGTTTGGATTTCTCTAATTTTAATTTGTAATGCAAGGGTTTCTTTTGCAGTTTCCAAAGCATAAATTGCTGGGTCGAAGTTTTTGTTATAAACTAAGATTTCTTCCCAAGCATCAATTGCTTCTGCAATGTAACCCTCTGCATAAAGTTGTAAACCTTTTACATAAAGCTCGTCTATCTTGGCTTGTGTATCTTGTCTACCCCTGTCTCCGAGATTTAATTTTGCAGAAAGACTGAATCTGTTTATTGGAGAAAGAGAACTTGATAAATCAAATGTATAATTTATATTTAATAACAAGATTTTTACAGGAAATTCTGCACCTAAACTGATTTTAGGATTTCCACCTTTTAGTAAAAATCCTGTTTGAAATGCAAAACTCTTTGTGAATGCAAAACTAAATCCACCACCGAAAGCTATTTTTTCTGATTTTGAAATATTAGACAAATTAAGAGGTTTTATCATTTCCAAATTGATTGTGGCTGGTTTTGCAAAAGTCCAAGCGATTCCTGCATTTATTTTTGTTGGTAGGCCCAAATCAATCCCTTCATTTTCTAATGCAATTCCAACATTCATCAAAGAAAGGCCTATATGAAAATTTGGCTTACGGGATATAAAAAATTTTCCGAAGTTAAAACTTGTTCGAAGTCCAAAATCCCCAAGTAGGGCAAAGGCTGACTGATTTAACCCAGAACCTTCTATAATATTTCCAGAATAGTCATCTGTGTAATCTGGCATACTTCTGTAAGCAACTTTGATTGTGCCACCGAAAGCCAAGCCTCTAAAATTGTAACCGGCAAAAAAGTTATTACTAAAATTCAAGCCAAGTACAGATTCAGAGTAATATCCAGAAGTCATTTTTTGACCAAAAATATTGTACTCTGTGAAAGGCAAATACAAACACTTTGCAAAAGCTCCAAATCCAAAAGTATTGTTTCTAATTGTAAAAGCGATTGTATCTATAGAAGTATCTGCAATCCAAGAATTGTGAAAAACAGCTAATTCTGTGTTTTCTAAGACGGAACTGGCGGCGGGATTGTATTCAAAAAAACTGATGTCGTTGGCTAAAGCTGTAAATGCTCCTCCTAAGGATTCAGCTCTTCCACCAAAGGGTACGTTTAGTGAGCGAAAACTTGTTAAACCTTCATTTTCGTCGATAAAAGAATCAAAACTTCCAAAATAATTGTTGTAAAAATCTTCAAAGGACATGGCAAGGACAAAGCCACCAAAAAACAAACAGGCTAAAAATGAGAAAATAAACTTTGCTTTTTTTCCAAAATATTTAGAAACTTTGTCCTTCACAAAAAACATTATACTACATTTTCGGCGGAAAAAAATCTCAATGCAGTATTATTGTCATTTATATCCACATTTATTACGGAATCTTCTTTGAAAACCCCAGAAATTATCTCTTTTGCAAGAGGATTTTCTAGATAGCTTTGGATTGCCCGTTTTACAGGTCTTGCACCAAAAAGTGGGTCATATCCAACATCGCTTAAAAATTCTATTGCTTTATCAGAAATTGATAATGTGAGTTTTTTCTCTTCAAGACGTTTTTCAACCCTTGCAAGTTGATTTTTCACAATTCCATAAATTGCATCTTTTTCCAAACGTCCAAAAGTAACGATTTCGTCGATACGATTTAAGAATTCTGGTCTAAAATGGCGTTTTAGCAAATCATCAATTTCTGGCATGATTTCCTGTAATTTTTCGTTTGTGTCCGCTTCCAAAATCAAATCAGAACCAAGATTACTAGTCATAATGATGATAGTATTCTTGAAATCCACGATGCGGCCTTGACTATCAGTAAGGCGGCCATCATCCAAAACCTGCAACAAAATGTTAAACACATCTGGGTGAGCTTTTTCTATTTCATCAAAGAGAATTACACTATATGGTCGACGGCGCACTGCTTCTGTAAGTTGTCCACCTTCGTCGTAGCCCACATATCCTGGAGGCGCACCAATCAACCGAGATACGCTAAATTTTTCCATATACTCTGACATATCAATGCGAGTAAGGGTGTGTTCGTCGTTAAACAAGAAATCACTTAGAGTTTTTGCAAGTTCAGTTTTACCAACCCCAGTTGGCCCGATAAACAAGAAACTTCCCAAAGGCTTGTTCTCGTCATTAAGCCCCGCTTTATTTCTGCGAATTGCGTCGGCCACAACCTCAACCGCTTTTTTCTGGCCAATAACCCGTTTTTGAAGCACATTTTCCAAATCAATGTATTTTTGCTTTTCAGAAGCCAACATCTTTGTTACTGGGATGCCAGTCCATGCAGACACGATTTTTGCAATATCTTCCTCTGAAACCTCTTGTCGAAGAAGAGAAGATTTATCATCAACAAGATTTTCAGAAGCTTCATTTTCAGCATCTTGATTTTCTGCTTCTTCTATTTCTGAAAGACGCTTTTCAATTTCAGGAATGCGACCATACTTGATTTCAGCCGCCTTTGCAAGATTTCCTTCTCGAGTAAAACGGATTTCATCATTGTGAAGTTGTTCAAGCTCTTCTTTAAGTTTTCGGCTTTCTTCGATTTTTGACTTTTCGTTTTGCCATTTTAACTTCATTGCATCTCGCTTAGAAGTAAGATTTGCAAGTTCGTCCACAATTTTAGAAAGACGCTCCATAGACGCCTTGTCTTTTTCCTTGCTTAAAGAAACCTTTTCGATATTAAGCTGCAAAATCTTTCTTTCAACTTGGTCAAGCTCAGTTGGCTGACTTTCAATTTCGATTTTTAGACGACTGGCAGCTTCATCAACCAAGTCGATAGCCTTATCTGGCAAAAATCGATTTGTAATATAGCGATTACTCAAAACCGCAGCGGCAACCAAAGCTTCATCCTTTATGCGAACACCGTGGTGAACTTCATATTTTTCCTGAATCCCACGCAAAATACTGATAGTGTCTTCCACAGTTGGCTCAGCACAAAGCACCTGCTGGAAACGACGTTCCAAAGCAGCATCTTTTTCGATATATTTGCGATATTCGTCCAAAGTTGTAGCTCCAATGGCACGAAGTTCCCCACGAGCAAGGGCTGGTTTTAGCAAATTAGAAGCGTCCATGCTACCTTCACTTGCCCCAGCCCCCACAAGAGTGTGAAGCTCATCAATAAACAAAATGATATTTCCGTTGCTATTTTGAATCTCGTTAATAACAGCCTTTAGACGCTCTTCAAATTCTCCGCGGAATTTAGCTCCAGCCACCAAAGCGCCCAAATCCAAACTTAACAAACGCTTATTTTGCAAACTATCTGGCACATCCCCAGACACAATGCGACGAGCCAAACCTTCCACAATAGCAGTTTTTCCAACCCCCGGCTCTCCAATCAAAACCGGATTATTTTTTGTTCGGCGGCTCAAAACCTGCATAATGCGGCGAATCTCTTCATCCCGCCCAATAACCGGGTCAATTTTTTCCTGACGAGCAAGGGCAGTTAAATCCTTACAATATTTTTCCAAAGATTTTAACGTACTTTCTGGGTCCTGATTTGTAATCCGATTATTTCCCCGCAAAGTTTTCAAAGCGTGAAGCAAAGATTTTTTGTTAATTCCAAGCTTTTTCAAAAGGGAACCAACATTTCCATCACTTTCCGCCATGGCAATAAAAATATGCTCACAAGACAAATATTCGTCTTTCAATTCATTTTGAGCATTTTCAGATTTTGCCAAGATTTTTTGCAGCTCATTACTAATGCTTAAACTTGCATTTCCGTGAACCACAGGATATTTTTCTAAAAGTTTTTCAGTTTCATTTGCCAAAAAATTTGCATCCACCCCAACATTAGAAACCAGCGGCGGAACAATACCATCTTGCTGAGTCAAAAATGCAAAAAGCAAATGTTCAGTACCAACTTCACTATGATCTTTTTTTTGAGCAATACTAGTGCTTTCCTGCAAAGCTTCTTGAAGCTTCAAAGTCATTCTTTCGTAATTCATAACATAAAATTAGTCAGATTTTTCACCATCGACAAGTAATTTTGCATAAATTTTACAAATTATTTTTTTATAGATTTTTCTTCAAAATTGATAAAAAGACTAATCTTACTCAAACTTAGCGTAAAAACTACCTTATTTTCATCATAAATTATCTTGTAAAAAGGTGGAATTATTAAATTTGGGATAATAATTTGCGTTTGTTCAATATTATTAAAGTATGGAAAATCTGATTCGTGATTAAACATTGGACTTTGAATAAAATTTACATTTTCTTGAAACAAGGTGTTAAGGCTAATATGAGATTTAGTTTTATCAATCTCATATTCTTCTACAAAAAGCCAATCTGTACCATAGTATTTTGTATGTTCAACGCCATCATAGAAAGATGAATCCCAACAACAATCAACTAAATATTCTGTATTATTTATTTTAACAGTGTTCCAAAAATGGTTCAAATCAATTTCATTCCATTTAGCCAACAAATTGTTATAAGATTTTATCCCATAACCTTGAATAATGTTGCAGTTTATTTTTAGACTGTCACAAAAATCTTTAAATAGTATTGCAT
Organism: Spirochaetaceae bacterium; assembly: GCA_017416145.1. Taxonomy (GTDB): domain Bacteria; phylum Spirochaetota; class Spirochaetia; order Treponematales; family Treponemataceae; genus Treponema_I. Next base: position 43,018 of record JAFQDD010000013.1, read on the forward strand.
AGTCTCTTGAATTAAAATTGGGAGAATTTTGCAGAATTATTAAATCGTGAACAATTTTTACTTTTACATAGTCGTTTTTTGTGGCAAAGTCTATTTTTGTTGCAATTTTCTTTATGTAATCATCAAAATTTTCACTTCTAAGTTGTTCCAGTTCTGTATCATTAACAAGTGCAAATGCAAAATCACTAGGATATTTTTCATTGATATTTTTTTCATAAAGTTCTTTGCTTGAAAATGAATCTTGAGAGGAAAAATCTTGTATAGGGTCAAGTTCTATGGATTGTTGTAGCAATTCTTCACTTATTCTATTATTTACCTTTGAAATATCAATGCCAGTGATTTTTTTTATGGAATGATGCACATCACTTTTTGATACTTCCACTGTTTTACAACTAAAAGAAACAAAACTAAGCAAAATAACGAAAAAACACAAAAAAGCATATTTTTTCATACAGAACCTTGTTAAAATTTAAAATCTTTCAATAATAAACTGTCCACAACTAAAACCAGTTCTATTTCCATCTTCAAAACAAAAAATGTCCACAATGTAATTTCCTGTTGTAGAAGTTTTAAAAGTTACAGTTACTGTTTTGTTATCAGAATTTTCGATTTTATCCCGTTGCAGGGAAACAGCATTTTTTAGTGTAGAGTTTGTTTTTGCATTTCTTACAGTAAAATTCAATGTGTAACCTGGTTTTTCCACATAATTCAAAACAAAACTAGAATTCGTTTTGTTGATTTTTATCAAATCTGAATGTTCAGATACAACATCATAAAAAACAGGATCCAAAGAAGGTAGGGAAAATAACTCAGCCGTTGAAAGTTCAGGACTAATAAGTTGATATCTAGCATTGTCTGGAAAATGAGAATTTATAAAATGTTCAGGTTTTGTAAAAAGCCAATCTGTTTTGTATTCTTGTTTTGAAATCTTTCCATTCATATATCCAGAATCCCAAGTACAATCAACTAAATACCAACTTCCATCAATTTTTACCATATTCCAAGCGTGATTGCTTTCTGTATTTTCTTTTTCTGTCAACAAATTAAATCCAACACCTCTAGCGTAACCAGAAACTTTTTTACATTCTATTTTGAGTTGATTACAAAATTCTAAAAAAACATTTGCATAACCTTCACAAACAGATTTTCCAGTTTTCAGTACAGTAAAATAATCCTGTGGTGGTAAGTTTCCAGACCAAAAACTTGCAGCATCATAAGAAATTAAAAGAGCAGTTATATCGTGAGCAAGTTTTACCTTTTCAAAATCGTTTGTTGCGGTTTTGTTTATTTCTGCAACTACAGAGCGAACATAATTTTGAGGATTAGATTTTCGTAAATCTTCAAAGGTTTTGTTTTTTTTAATAGAAGAAGCAAGAGATTCAGGTTCATTTGTTCTATAAGAATAGGCTGTTTCATAAGAAACTGGAACAGGCAAAGGTTTTAAAGTAATTGGAGTGGCTTCAGCTTTTATTCCTTCAGAAATTTCACTATTTCCTGAGCGATTTCCTATGGCAGTTGAAACTGTAGAACTAATGTCATTTATTAAAGTTTGAACTGTGCTACAACTTGTAAAAATCGTAAACATCATAAAAATCATTGATGTAAAAATTACATAAAAAATCAAATGCTTTGTTTTCATAATCATCCTTTATTTAGATATATTTATAACTGATTAGGTAATATTATAAAACTTAATTTTAAAAATACAAGTAAAAAATCCTTTTATTAGGTAATATTTATTACTTATTTCAATGTTCTTTAATTTTAAAACTCTTACATAATAAAACAATGAGTGAAGAAGATTTACAAAATATTCCTGAGTTATTAGGAGAAAATGTTAGAAAATATAGAAAACAAGCAGGACTTACTCAAGAAGAACTTTCAGAGCGATTAGGAATAACCCAAAAACATTTGTCTGTTATTGAAAATGGAACACAATTTGCCTCAGCCACTTTGATAGCAAAACTCTCAAAAGAATTGAATGTTACCCCAGGTTTCCTCTTTGGCGGTGATATGTCAAGCAAACAAGTAAATTTGCTTCAATCAATGATACACAATCTAATAAATTCTCAAATCCAAACTTTGTATCTAAAATTACACAGAGAAATAGAAGAAATAAAAGAAAAATTATAATAAACTTTGATTTTTTAGGAGCAACCAAATTCCTCCCGTGGTCCAGCCAAACGGGGTTCCCTAACGGTCAGCCTCCTCGAACGTGGCTTCGCCCCATTCTGCGGGGTCTTGCTTCGCAACCCCTAATGTCTGGGCTAGGCTGATAAACAAAATGGGCGAAGGTCTTTCAAAGAAATCCCTTCGCCCACATGTTAGCTTTATAAACAGAAAAAGCGAAATTAAACTGGAGTATAAACCACAGCAAGAATTTTTGCTTTTCCTTCGTGAGAGTGAACGTGGTGAGCCACAATTGAATCGTAGTAAAGACTGTCACCAACTTCTAGTTCGTAAGTGTCTTTTCCGTATTGGATTTCAACTTTTCCTTCTAGAACATAGATAAACTCTTCCCCTTCGTGAGAAGAAAGCTTAACTTCTTCTTCAGAAGCTGGGAAAATATCAATAATAAATGGATCCATGTGGCGATCTGCTTTGTTTTGTGCCAATGAATAAAAATCCAAATCAGAGTTTACAGCATTTGTTCTTTCTGAAAAGCGAGTAACTTTATTTTCATCTCTTTCTTTAGCATTTTTTACTAGAACTGGACCTAGGTTTTCTTGGTCGTCCATAAATGTTCCAAGTCGAACACCTAGAACACGAGCGATTTTAATCAGTGGAGTAAGTCCTGGAATCAGCTCGCCGTTTTCAATGCTTTCAATACTTTTCACGCTAAGGTTTGTTCTTTCAGAAACATCTTCAATAGAAAGTTTTCTGTTTTCTCTTATTAATTTTACTTTGTTGCCAATTCGATTTTTTTCAGACATGATTACTCCTTCTAATTTATAGTCTGTATTTTTTGTGATGATATACCACATAATATTTATATCATTTCTTAAGTATTTATGCAATATATTTAGTATTATTTAAGTTCAATAATTTAAAATTAATCTAAAAACTTAAATAATACTACAGATTTTTAATTTTTTTTAACTTTTTTACTTGACTAAAAAAAATCACATCGCTATAGTGAAGGTATGAATACAGTTCGCGTTGCAGACTACAAAAACCATTTTTTCTCAAAGCAAGTATTTTATTACTTTTATTATTATGGTTACTCTTGTGCAATGCGGAAAAGCAAAAAACAATGCTTTTAGTCAGTTGTTTTTGCAGTATTTACTAAGGTAAATTACAGAGGTTTCCGCAAAGTTCGGAAACCTCTTTTTTTTTGCTTCCAAATTGGCCATTTGAAAACAAAAAAAGCAACAAACTAGGAACTTTCACAAATCTGTTAGCTCCTTATAAAACAAGAGGAAAAACAAATGATTATCGTACTAAAACATGGTGCAAACAAAGAAGAAATTGCAGAATTTTCAGCTCACTTAAAATCTTTGGGAGTTGGAATTCACGAATCTAGTGGTGTTGAAACAACAATTTTGGGTTTGGTAGGTGATACAAGTCGCTTAAACGAATCTTCACTTGCAGCTCATAGCATTGTAGAAAAAGTAATGCGTGTAAATGAGCCTTATAAAATGGCCAACCGAAAATTTCATCCAGAAAATACTGTTATCGAAATTGCAAATGCTGAAAATGCAATCGTAGGCAAAAATCACTTTGCAATTATGGCTGGTCCTTGTTCTGTAGAAAGTCGTGACCAAATCACAGGTATTGCACGAGCTGTTAAAGCTTCTGGAGCAACTTTTTTGCGTGGTGGTGCATTTAAACCTCGAACATCACCTTATGCTTTCCAAGGTCTTGGAACAGAAGGTCTTGATTTACTTTTAGAAGCAAAAAAAGCAACTGGGCTTCCAATTGTTACAGAACTTATGGCAATTAAACAACTTGAATATTTTGATAATGTAGATATTATCCAAATTGGTGCAAGAAATATGCAAAACTTTGACCTTTTAAAAGAACTTGGTTCTTGCGGAAAACCAATTTTGCTAAAACGTGGACTTGCAAACACAGCAAAAGAACTTTTAATGTCAGCTGAATACATTATGGCTGGTGGAAATGAACAAATTATTTTGTGTGAACGTGGAATCCGCAGTTTTGATAATTTTACTAGAAATGTTTTGGATTTAGGCGTAATTCCATTTTTGAAAAAAGAAAGCCATCTTCCAGTAATTGTAGATCCAAGTCATGCAACTGGAGCTGCTTGGATGGTGGAACCAATGGCAAAAGCCGCTTTGGCAGCTGGAGCAGACGGACTAATCATTGAAGTTCACAACAATCCAAAAATGGCTTTGTGTGATGGGGAACAATCAATTACACCTCCACAATTTGATGATTTAATGAAAAAACTTAAAAAATACGCAGAAATCGAAGGCAAAACATTATGAGATTAAATCAACTGACTTACGGCTTTGTGGGACTTGGTCTTATGGGTGGCTCACTTGCAAAAGCCATTACAAAATATGTTTTAGCAGAGGAAAATTCCACTGGAAAAATCTATGCTATGGATAAAAATCCTTCTTCTTTGGAAGACGCAATTTTAGAAAAAACTATTGAACGAGGATTTTCTGAAAATGAAACAAAGGAAATGCTTTCTCTTTGCGATGTGGTTTTTGTTTGTTTGTATCCAAAGGCAACTGGAGAATTTCTTGCAAAATATCAAGATGATTTTAAAAGTGGGGCTATAGTTACAGATATTGCCGGTGTAAAAGGTCAGTTGATGGAAAATCTTAATTGGAAGCGAAGTGACGTTACTTTCGTTCCAGGGCATCCAATGGCGGGAAATGAAAGGGAAGGTTTTACTCATGCTAGTGCAGAAATCTTCCAAAAGCGAAACTACATTTTTATGGAGCCAGTGGTAAGTGGAGCTTCTAGTCTTGAGTTTGGGAAAAATGCTTTAGAAACTTTGAAGCAACTTGCCACCAGTATTGGGTTTGGTCGAATTATTGAAACAAATGCAGAAATCCATGACCACAAAATTGCTTTTACATCCCAGCTTTGTCACGTAATCGCTTCTGCCTTGGTGGATAGTGCCGAAGATACCAACGTAACAGCCTTTGGTGGTGGCAGTTTTGAAGATTTAACCCGAATCGCTATGATAAACGCACCACTTTGGACAGAACTTTTTATTGCAGACAAAAAAGAGCTAGTAAATCATATTTCAGAGTTTCAGGCATCTTTGGAAACTATAAAAGCTGCCATAGAAAATGAAGATTCTGAAAAATTAAATGGATATTTGTCGAATGTGCGTTCAAGACGTATTGCTATGGCAAATCCGAAGTAGCTTTTAAAAGCGAAAACGCCCTAAGATTTGAAGCAAGTTTTTTCAAATCTTGGGGTGTTCTTTTTATTTCGGTTCTACAATATTTGGAGAACCGAAACAAAGGTGAGTCAAGGGTTTAAGTGAAACGTCCCTTGACCACCTGTATTTTTTATATCATCTTAACAAAATCTACAGACTAATTTTCATCCCGCAAACCGATGGCACTTTCCATATCCACGTCTTCAAGTTTTTGAATTGTTAGCTTTCCAAGGGTTAAGCCGTTTTCTGCAAAGAAAAATCTTACTGTAGTGTATTTTCTGAAAAGCAAGAATTTTTGCTCTTGGGCAACGTATTCGCCCATTGTACCGTTCCAAGTAAAGCCGTTTAGATTTAGTCCATTGATTCCAAAACCAACTGGGATTTGAGCTAGAGCATTGTTTCCAGTTTTTCCTTCCAAAGAAAATAAATAATGACCTGGTTTATCTGCTTGTAATGCAAAGGTATAAGCTGTTCCTTTTTTTGTAGACACGTGGCTCAAATCAAATGTTCCACAATAATCATTTTCTTGGTCTAGCACAAAATAATCCACATTTTCTTGAGTTTCGTTTTGAGCATCCACAACACGATTTATGATTTCAACTGTATCACCAGTTTTTTCTAAGCGTTTTTGTGCGTTTGTTTTTGATAAAAACTCAATGATGTTTCCAGCATTTCTAAGAAGTTCTGCCTTATCTAGTTTTCCAGCTTTATATTCTCTTTCAGTGTTTTCTCCATCAGCTGGGATTGCTCCGTCTTGGCAAGTCATATAAACATCATTTTGTGAACGAGCCATTTGAGCAAAGTTTGTTAAACTTGGTTCTTGCCCTTCGTCGTTGATTCTTGCCCACCAATCTGTAATTACAATGCCAGAAAATCCCCATTCTTTTCTTAAAATCAATGTGTTTAAATCAAAACTTCCAGCTGTCCACATACCATTTACAGCTCCGTAAGTTGTCATTATGATATTGGCACCGTTTTTTACAGCGATTTCGTAACCTTTTAGATAGATTTCTCGTAAGGCCCTTTGGCTGATTGTGCAATCAATTGTATTTCTGCCAAGTTCTTGGTTGTTACAGCAAAAATGCTTTAGGCTTCCTGTGTTTCCGGCTTTTTGTAAACCTTTTACGTTGCTAGATGCCATAATTCCAGTTAAATAAGGGTCTTCTGAAAAATATTCAAAGTTTCTTCCGTTTAATGGATGTCGGTGAATATTCATGCCAGGACCAAGCAAAACATCTACTTTGTTGAAAGTCATTTCGTAACCTGTAAAAGTGTATAATTCTTCTACAAGATTTGGATTAAAGGAACAGGCTTGTAAAGTTCCGTTTGGCAAACTAAAAGCTTCGGAGCCTGAATCTAGCCGCATTCCAGAAGGTCCGTCTGAACAACATCCGCAAGGAATGCCAAGTTCTTTTAAGTGATTGTTTATTCCACCGAAGGCGGCTGCGGTTCCTGGAGTAACTTTTGGGCTACTCATGCCTTCTCCGCGAATAATGCTGAATAAATCATCTTCTGTAAGTTGATTTAAGATTTCTTTGTTTTTTGGAGAGAAGTTTGTATCAAATTGATTTTTAGTTTCTTCCAAAAATTGAGTTCTGTGAGCGTCGTTTCCATCTGTTGGATTGCAAACCCCAATTCCTTTTACAGTTTCCATTTCCAACTTGCCATTTTTCACGTGGAAGCGAGTAAAATCCTTTTGAGGAGCCATTGCGTTAAAATGTTCTTTTACAACGAACAGTTTTTCTAAATCAAAGTTACCAAAAACATTTGATTTTCTAACAGAATTTCCAACAAAAACTTCATATTTCCCTGCTTCTAAAACTGAAGTGTTAGCTTTTCCTGTAAGTCCTAAATCGTCGTAGGAAGCAAAATCTTTTATATCAATTTCAAAAGAAAGAGTTTCTGTTTCATTTGGAGAAAGTAATTTTGATTTTTGGAAGGCACAAAGGGTTTTTGCAGGTTTTCCAAGTTTTCCCTCTGGCAATCCAAGATAAATTTGTACAACCTCTTTTCCTGAAAGTTTTCCTGTGTTTTTTACATCAACTTTCATAGTGATTTTTGGAAAGTCAAAGCTAAAAGATTTTTTTGTAATTTCAAAATTTGTGTAAGAAAGCCCGTATCCAAAGGGATATAAAACTTTGTCTTTTGCAAGAGTTTCAAAATATCTGTAGCCAACGTAAATATCTTCTTGATAAGTTTCTGCTTTTGGATTGCCAAAGTTTTTATTAGAAGGGTAATCTTCAATTGATTTTGCGATTGTGTCTGAAAGTTTTCCAGAAGGATTTGCAAGACCTGTTAAAATATTTGCAGTTCCTTGACCTCCAACCATTCCACCTTGCCAACAATACAAAACAGCGTCTAAGTTGTAGTCTTTTACAAAGTTCATATCAATAATGTTGCCAACGTTTAGCACAACACAAACTTTTTCAAAAGTGGCTCGAAGATTTTTCAAAACTTCTTTTTCAGTTTCTGTTAAAAGCCAAGAACCTTCAAAAACGCCGTTGTCTTTGTCTTCTCCAGCTGTGCGTCCAAGAATAAAAAGGGCAACATCATTTTTTTTGCTGTAATATTCAGCCATTTCTTTTGAAATAGGCATTTCTTCTTGACACCAAGGTTCGCCGCCCCAGCCAACACCTTGTTCAAATGGGTGATCTTTTTCCCATTTTTCATACAAAGTTTCTAATTCTGAGTCGATTTTAACCTTCTTTGTGTTTTTTAATCCCTCTACAATATCAACAACTTTAGAAACATTTACCATTCCGCCAGAGCCAGTGCCACTTTTATAGTAATGTTTTTGAATTCGACCAAAAATTGCTACTTTAGTGTCTTTTATAAAAGGCAAACATTGATTTTTGTTTTCTAATAAAACACAGCCTTCTTCCACAACTTCTGTTGCTTTTTTTAAGTAATCATTCCAATCTAAAGTAATTGATGCCATAATGCCTCCAAAAATCCGCAAAATTTATCTTATGAAATATAAATATCATAGAAAAATCACTTTATCAATAGTTTTTATTGATATATATTAGGTCGATTTTGACATTATCTTAAAAAAAATCTGTTAAAAATCAATTTTTAATGTATAATTTTGATATGGAACAGGAAGTAAAGCAATCTGAAATCAAAAGAGAAACGGTTTATCACGAAAATATAAAAGACAACGAATATTTACCTGTGTTTTTTGATTATGTTTCAGCTGAGAATATGTTTATTCCTTCTCATTGGCATAAGCACATGGAAGTTTTGTTGATGATAAACGGAAATTTAGAAGTTAATATTGATTTAGAACATTTTGTTTTATCAAAAAATGATATGATTTTTATCAAATCAAACTCAATTCACTCTACAAAAATGATTGGAAATGCAGAATACGTTTTGCTCCAGATTCCAGAAAGCAGTTTTTTGGGTTTGAATGTGGATTTTTCAAAATATGAACTAAAAAGTTTTTTCCCAGACTCTACAGATTTTCAAATAAAAGAAAAACTTTTTGCTATGAAAGAATGTTTTTTGAAAAAAGAGACGGGATATAATCTTGAATTTTTAAGCCTTTTGTACGGATTTTTGCATGATTTATTTTGTGGCTATATGATTTTGAAAAGTAGCTTTACTTTGTTGCAAGAAGAAGGCAAAAAACAAAAGGAAAACTTTTATCGCATTACAAAAATTATTTCTTATGTGGAAGAAAAATACAAAAATCAAATTACAATGAATGAAGTTGCTAACCTTGTTTCTGTAAGCCCAGAATATTTGTGCCGATTTTTCAAAAAATACACAGGTCAAAGTTTTTTTGAATATTTAATGACTTATAGAATCAGCAAATTTTATAACGATTTTGTAAATTCCGACAAGAAAATCGCTGTTTTGCTAGAAGAAAACGGCATAACCAACTACAAAGTTTTTTTGCGTGAGTTCAAAAAGATTTATGGAAAAACTCCAAGTCAAATACGAAACTAACTATTGATTTAAGATGAGAAATGTTAGGCAGACTAATCATTGTTTAAAAGGTAAGACTTATTTCCTTTGCTAATTGTTTAACGGCTTCTGTAGAGAGTCCTGTTGTTCGCGTTATTACATCAATAGAAATATCTTCTCTTAATAATGCTTTTGCTGTATCAATTCTAGTTTGTTGTGAACCCTGTGAAATACCCTGTGAAATACCTTTGTTTAGTCCGTCATCGAAGGCTTCTTGGCGTTGTGCGGCTATGTCTTCGTCGTAATTGTATTCACCCCATAACATATTTGACACCTCCGTAGTTTTTCGATTTAGGTAGTTTGGCATTACATTTTCTTTGATTGCTATCTGTATTGCCGGTGTAAAAGTCTCTGGATTTTTTGGGTCGTAGTGTGCCCTCATAATTTCTACAAATCGATTGTATTCTTGAATAGGTTTACAGTCTAAGAATCCAGAAATCTCTTTATACTTTATAATATTAAATACTTTAACGATTATTTCAAGGGTTTTTTCTCCTTTTTTATGAAGAAAAGAATCTGATAATTTCATCGTAGAAACAGCAGGGAAGTTTTCTGTTCCATTGTAAATAACATAAAATTCTGGAGTCGGAATCTGTACTGGGTTTTTGTAATATCGCTTGGGAGTTGGGACGTAGGCTTCGTACAATCTTGAAACATAGCTTAAAAGTCGTAGTGGCATGTTAAAATTGATTGTGGATTGATGCTCGATTAGGACAAATAATTTTCCGTTTACCATTTTGCAAATATCATTTCGAAAATCGTGGTAAATTGTGTTATCAATTTCTTTTTCCTCGAAATGAAGTTCGTCGAGTTTCAAATTTGTTTGGTGTATTGCGTTGTAAAGGGCTAAAAAGTTTTCTTGACCAACTTCTTCGTCTTTGTCAAAATAGTCTACAAATACAGAATCTTTGTAGTTTCGGTTGCTCATAATTTTTTCTCCAAAAGATTTTTCTGTAGAGAAAAAATCTGATTGCAAAATCCCAAGTTTTGAAAATTCTTAATTCTGCATTTGAAATTCTCTACATATAATTATTAAAGAAAAAAAATAGAATTTTTGAAGAAAATCTAAAAAATTTTGAATAAAATGAAAAAAAAGGTTAGTTTACAAGAGTTTTGCTGTTAACCAAAAGGCGTTAGCAGATAATCCGTGTGAGAATTTTCAAAAAAACTGTTTAATTTAAAAAACTCTGTTATAATAAAATTATGGAAAACATTATAAAAACTGATACAAACATTACAAATGCACCAAAAAAAGATTATTGTGCACCAATGCATACAACAGAACATATTTTGAATCAAACAATGATTCGGCTTTTCGATTGTGGTCGCTGTTTTTCTGCCCACGTGGAAGCAAAAAAATCCAAGTGCGATTATCATTTTTCTAGAAATTTAACTGACGCTGATATTGCCAATATCGAGGGAAAAGTTAATGAAGTGATATTAAGCAACTTAGAAGTTCGGGCCCAATATTTTTCAAAAGAAGAAGCTGGAAAAATTGCTGATTTATCAAAATTGCCAGAAAACTCAAGTGAAACTTTGCGCCTTGTTTTTGTGGGGGATTATGATATTTGTCCTTGTATCGGCGATCACGTGGCAAATACAAGTGAAATCGGCACTTTCAAAATAATCAGTGCAGATTTTGCAGATGGTAAACTTCGCCTAAGATGGAAAGTTCTTCCTCGAGAATAAAAATATGAAAAAAAACTTTGTTATCCTTTGTCTTTTGATATTATCCGCTTTTGTCTTTTGTGAAGAATATGAAAAATCCACAACTGGACCATTTTTAACAAAACTTGGTACATTTCCATGTGGACAGCAGCCTAAACAAGTTTTATTTAGTCCTGATTCAAAGTTTATAGCACTTCCACTTTTAGACGATAAAGGCTTTGATTTGTTTAGTGTTGCCGAACAAAAAGTTGTAAAACGGATTACGCCACCAAATGCAGAACAGCTTGGATTTGCAGAAGGTCTTTTTATCAAAGAGAAAAACGTATTTTTGGTTTCACAAATGACAACAGGAAATCTTTACGAATATTCCTATCCTGATTTTCAGCTAAAACGCACAATTAAAACTGGTGGAAATTGGTCAAAATTTATTGCTTATAATCCCGAAAAGGATATTTTGGCTGTTTCCAACTGGTTAAGCAACACCGTTTCCATAATTGATTATAAAACTGGAAAATTACTAAAAACCTTAAAGACAGCTGCCGCTCCTCGTGGTTTGCTTTTCACAGAAAAAGGCGAAAATATCATCGTTTTGTGTTTTGATGGTGGAAAAATCCAAAAGTTTGCAGTGGAAACTGGAACAAAAGTTGCAGAAAAATCCGTAGAAAAATCTGCTATGCGTCATATTGTTTCGGCTGATACAGAAAATAGAGCCTACGTAAGCGATATGTATTACGGAAAAATCTACGAAATTGATACAAACTCTCTAGAAATAATCAGAGAAGTGAAGGTTCACAACAATCCAAACACAATAGCTTTAGCAAATGGCAGGTGGCTTTTTGTTTCTTGCCGAGGGAAAAACAATCCCGTGGACTACACGCTTAGAAGTCCAGAAAACGGAAAAATCTACATAATCGATACCACCACAATGGCAGTGGAAAGAATTTTTACTGGGGGAAATCAGCCAACTGGACTTGATATTAGCCCTGACGGAAAAACTTTATGTTTTTCAAACTTCCAAGACGGAAATATTGAACTTTATTCTATTGAATAATGTCTATTGAATAGAATAATTGACAAAATAAAAAATAAGTGTCAAAATCATTTAAAATGTAACAAATATGAGGTTTTTATGAAAGAAGTGAATATTGATTTATTGGAGAAGTTAAATTTTAAGCAAACTATCTTTAGTTATCTTGGGAAAGTGAAAGACTATTATTTTGAAATTGTTGAACAGGAAGATGCAATATTAGCAATTTCATTTTCATATTTTCAAAATGATGCAAAATCAAAAATATTTGAATATTTTGATGAAATACAAAAAAATGGTGTAATAAAACAATATGAAGTTAATAAAGATAGAATTACTGTTTTCTATAATGAGAACAGCGATGAAACTCTTGAAAAGTTTTTCGATAATTTGACACTACAATTTTCATCAATTGAAATGAAAAATAAGTGTTTTATTTGTGATAACACAGCTGATTTATCATTTTATACTTTAGGCTTAAAATATTCACTTTTGTGTAAAACTTGTGCAGATAGTGCAATAGCAAAACTTCAAGATTCAAAAAACACTAAAAATAATTATTTATTGGGATTTTTAGGAAGTGTTTTAGGTGCATTAGTTGGTTCTGTTCTTTGGATTATTATAGGACTTCTTGGATTTATTGCAAGTATTGCTGGTGCTGCAATTTCATACTGTGCATTTAAAGGATATTCATTATTTAAAGGTAAATTAACAAAAAAAGGTATTGTGCTAAATATTGTGGCGATTATTATTGCTTTTATTTTCGCACAGTACATTGGCTTGTATTTTGATTTCAAAGAAGCTATTGCTGGTGCTGATTTTGGTCTATATTTGATGTTTACTCCTGTTTTGTTTTCTGATTCTGAATTTTTATTGGGATTGCTTCCAAACTTAGGTTTAGGAATTCTATTTATTGCGTTGGGTGCTTCGACTTCGATTTCAAATAATTTTAAAGCTGCAAAAAATAATGAAGAATTAAAAATTGAAAAAATTGATTTATAACTAATTTCCTATCTCAAAATACAGGTGAGCAAGGGACGTTTTACGTAAACTCTTGACTCACCTTTTCTAAAACTTCTTTTTTTATCTAGCCTTCCTTAAAAAGCATAACGACAATAAATCCCGTTTGGCATAATTGCAAAATCAAAACCTGATTCAGAAACTCCATAACTTTTTGTTGTTAAAGTTGAATTGTTGTTAGAAACTGGTGCATCTGAAAAACTATGTAAATATGGCACTAAAAATCCAGAAAGTGTTCCTACAGCGGCTCCAACCAAAACATCTGTTAAAAAGTGATTTCCGCTTTTCATTCGTAAAATTGCTGTGGTGGTGGCAAGACCGTAAGAGCCAATAATTACAGGAAGTTTCCACTTGGAATCTGGAAAATACTTTGAAAAAACGTAGCTTGTAAAAGTAGCTCCTGTAAAACTTAAAGTTGTATGCCCAGAGAAAAATGATTTATTCCAATCACCTTCTGCAATGTCTTTTTCTGGAGCACCCTCAAAATACATATAAGGTCGTGGACGATTTACAAGATTTTTGGCAAGTTCTTTTAATCCGTAAGACAAAAACACAGATTCAGCATACATCACACCAATTGTGCACCATTCTTCCATTGGAGCAGCCATTAAAACTGCTGGAGTTAGTAAACTGGCAAACTGGGTGATTGTTCCTGCGGTATCAAAAGTTTTGGAGTAGGGTTGCATAAAAAATCTGTCTACAGGGTTTACATCACTTTTTAGATAGATTTCTCCTTGATATGGAGTTGGTTCTAAAATCACCTTTTCCAACAAAAAATCAGTTGATATTAAAGCTGCTTCTGTACCAAAAATTATTCCATCAGTTAGTGGAGAAAGGGAAAAAGTGTTGCTAGGGCTATCAAAAGTTAGGCGGCGTAAATCAAAACCAGAAGCAAAAATTTGGGAAAGACTAAATATCAACAAAGCAAAAATGATAAAAAGTTTTTTTGATTTTTTCATAAAAATGTTTTCCTTAAAAAATGTGAGATTTTACAATATCAATACATGTAATAAAACACTTTAATTTTAGTTTTTTGTTCTAATATTTTAATTTTAGTTCTACAATGTTTGAACACCGAAACAAAGTGTATCAAGGATTTAAGTGAAACGAGCCTTGAACACCCGTATTTCCGTTTATTTTTCTAAAAATTGTTCAATTATATCTGCGGCTTGTTTACAAATCTCTGGGCAGGGACGCTTTTTGTAATATTCAGCTGTTCTTTCTTCTGGAGTAGAAGCAAAAGCATCACCTGAAACAGTTGTTTGGTTCCCTTTGTCTAAGCCCAACAACTCTTTACAAATGATGCTTCCGTTTTCTTTTTTGAAGGCGGCAGCTAAATCTTGAATTCTTTGGTAATGTTCTGCTTTTTCTGGAGATTTTTTTTCTGCAAAACCTTGTGCTAAGCCAGAAATCATAAACATTCCAGAGACAGCTCCACAAACTTCCCGAAGCCGTCCCATGCCGCCTCCAAAGGATGATGCCAGTTTACAAGCTGTTTCTAAAGTCAAACCAGAGTCTACAAACCACGGCTCATCTGCAAAGGCAGCCACCACAGCCTGACAACAAGTATATCCTTCTAAAAAAAGCTCTTTTGCTTTATCACCCTTTGTCATATTTTTCCCTTATCTATAGAAATTAGTTAAACTGAGCAATTGCTTTATCAGTTCTTTCTAGTGCTTTTTCTGTTCCAAGGGCAATAATTGAACCCATTAATGGAGGAGAAACTTTGCTTCCTGTTACTGCCATACGAATTGGCATCATAAAATCCCCAAGTTTGATTTCAAGTTCTTCAGCCATTTTTTTAGCCAATTCTTCTTGAGCTTCGTGATCTGTAACAGTTTCTAAAGCCTTAATAAATTCTTTAGATTTAATTAGCACTTCTTTTGTTTTTGCTTCGTCTAGGCGTTTTGGAACAATTTGTTCAACAGCTGGAGTAGTCACATTTTTGAACAAAAATCCCACCATTTCAGCAGCATCTGTTAAAAAGTGCAATCTTTCTTTGATTAAAGGCATTAAAGCCAAAAGTTTTGCATAAATTTCGTCGTGAGAAAGTGGAGTAGCACCATCTTTTAGAGCACTTTCTGCAATGCAAAGTTTGCCGTTTTCATCATAAGCAATTCCAGAAAATTCAGGACCAACATTTGGAGCTGGAAATTCTTCAGAAGTGTTAATTGGAATTGCAGCATCGCCAGTTTTTGTAATAAATGGTAAAACCCACTGTAAAAGTTCTTCATCACTTAAAAGACGGATATATTGTCCGTTGTACCATTCAAGTTTTTTATAATCAAAAACAGCTGGAGCTTTGTTTAAGTGATCAGTGCTAAATAGACGTTCAAAATCTGCAAGTTCGTACATATCACGGCCGTCTTCGTAGGAACAACCAAGCATTGCTACGTAGTTAATTAGGGCTTTTGGCAAATATCCACGAGCACGGAATTCGTTTACAGAAGTTGCACCGTGACGTTTTGAAAGTTTTTGACCGTCTTTTCCCATAACCATTGGAAGGTGACAGAAATCAGGATAATCCCAGCCAAAAGCCTTGTACATAATTACGTGTAAAGGAGTTGAAGGAATCCATTCTTGAGCACGCATTACATTAGAGATTTTCATAAAATGGTCGTCTACAATGTTTGCCAAGTGATAGGTTGGAAATCCATCAGTTTTTAGAAGAACTGGGTCTGGGCTAACATCTTCGTTTTTCCAAGTAATATCACCTAAAAGAGCGTCGTGGAATTGAGTTTCCCCTTCCATTGGAACTTTTAAACGAATAACGTAAGGTTTTCCAGCATCAAGATTTTCTTTGATTTCTTCTTCAGTCAAGTGACGACAGTTTCTATCATAACCTGGAGCCATTTTGTTTTTTGTTTGAAGAGCACGAATTCTTTCAAGACGTTCTTCATCACAGAAACAATAATAAGCTTGTCCTTTTGCTACAAGTTCCTCTGCGTATTTTTTGTATAAATCAAAGCGTTCAGATTGAACATAAGGACCGTATTCGCCACCTTTTGGGCCACCTTCGTCCCATTCAATACCAAGCCAAGCTAAAGTGTCATAAAGATTTTGAACAAATTCTTCTCCGTAGCGAGTACGGTCAGTGTCTTCCAAGCGAAGAATAAATTTTCCGCCCTTGTTACGAGCATATAAATAATTAAAAAGAGCAGTGCGAACACCACCAATGTGCTGCATTCCAGTAGGGGATGGTGCATAGCGTACACGAACTTCCATCAAGTCCTCCAAAAAAAACAATATCCTTTACAATATACTATTTTTAAGACTTCTTGGGAATAGGGGATACTAATTAAGAATTAAGAATTAAGAATTAAG
>JAFQDD010000028.1 GCA_017416145.1 Spirochaetaceae bacterium
ATACCATTTTTTTTCTTGTTTTAAGTAATATGGTTCTGTATATTCAAGTCCAAAAAAATCAACTTGGGACATCACTTGAACATCATTAATGATTGCTGTTTCTTCTTGAATTTCTGTTCCGCTAGAAATGCTTGTCATGGTAGTAGAAAGATTTGCACTTACATTCATTTGAAAATATCTTGCCAATGCACCTGTGGCGTCTGTTTTTGCTTCTTCGGCTGATTTTCCACTTCCTCTTTGGCACAAATATTCAGAATCTGGATAAACACTTCTGTAATTTTGTACCCAGTCTGGCATTGGAGAAGGTTTTGTAAAGGAAGAAAAAATAAAGAACATACAATTTATTAGAAAAAGTTTTCTTATTACATTCATCAAAATTACCTCGATATTACAAATTATGTTAAACATTTCTGTATAAATAAATTTAATAGACACTCTATCCTTAGATATAGATTACAACGTTTTTTTTATTTTTGTAGTGAGTGTTTACTACTCGATTTTTAGTGAGTATACTCACAAGTTTTTGACGTGTAAAAAAAATTGAGCAAAAATTGAACTTTTTTAACTTTATCTGCTATATTATTAATATCTTTCTTTTGAAAGAATTTTTTTTAGGATACACAGGTTCTGTTTACAGTTTCTGTGTTGGGGTTAGATTTCCTCCCACGAGCGAGAAAATCAATTTTTTAAACTGGTGAACCAAGGTAAAGCTAATGTCAGTTAAGATAATAGAGCAAGTTTTATTTAAGATGACAAATATTCCAGAAACTAACATAGTTCCAAAGGCAAAAAATGGCTGTTGGTTTGTTTCTGGTCCTAAAAGAGAAGGTTTTAGCAAAGTAAAATATTACGAATATCACATTGAATACAAAGACGAAAAAGACTACGAGCAAAATTTTTCAAAATACAACGAAGATTTTGTTTCTGGGCTAAAACAGCTTGGATTATCAGAAGAAAAAATATCAAAAATCCCAGTAAAAATTATTTGCAAAAAATATAATGACAAAACTCCAACAACATTTAGAGAATGGAAAAAAACAAGGTAATTTCAATTTTTAGTAAAAAGGGGAAAACCATGAGTACAAATAACGAATCAAACAAAGAACTAATAACAGTTTGTTGTCCCTACTGTAATGAAAAACAGTTTTCTTTTAGTGAAAATACCATAAGCAAAACTCAATCTATTCAGTTTGTATGTCCAGAATGTGCTTCAAGGATAGATATTAGCAAAACACATGAAGGGAATATTTTTGTACAATGTCTGTAAAAAACCTAACTACAACTTGAATTGAAAAACGGTAATTAGTTTTATGGAGTTCACTTCAAACAGAGGTGAGCCCCATATTTTTTTCTATAATTTTTATTCCCAAGTTTTAGTTTTTAAGTCTTCTGCAATTTTTGAAACATCTTCATATTTACTAGAAATTCCAACAATATCTGACAAATCAAAAATTCTAGTTCCCATTGGAGCCCTTGGTGTAATTTTTCTAAAATCAGTTTCATAAAATTTTTCAACAAAAAAGTAGCGGTGTTCATTATTTTCTAAATCATAGCCAAAACGCTTTCCATCTTCCATTGCTTTTGCAATTCTTGTTGAAAAGCCTTTAATTGCTTCTTCTACTTTTTTTGGATCTGCACTATCAACAAAAAACTCTTCACTTTCTGGAACTACTTCTAATTTTCCATCTTTCACTACAGCACGGAGAATTGCATCAATTTTGCCGATGGCACGAACACTTTTGTCTTTGTAAAGTCCAAGATAAGTGTGAGGTCTAAAACCTCTATCTGCTGAATCATAATAAACATTAGCAGCCATATTGTATTCTAAGGTTGTACTAGCAAGTTGTACTCTCATATATTTCCAATCATCACTTGTTATTAACTTATCGTGATAACAATAATCAAGGTAATCATTTAGAACTTCTTGCATTTCAAAATCTTGGTCACCAAGAACTTCGCTTACGGCTGTTGCTAAATCTTCAAAGGTTGTATTAAAGTGCAATACTGGAACTTTAAAATTTAATTACTTCTTATATAAACGCACAAACAAAACTAAATTTGCTAACAAATAGAGAACAAGAGGTTTTAAATTGTGTTTTTGCAAAATACAGCAATGATGAAATTGCAGAGAATATGGACATTTCAAAACGAAGTGTAGAAAACTACCTTAGCCGAATTTACGACAAAATTGGCACAAATAACAAACAACAACTTTTGGATTATTTGGAACAGAATTAATTTTTATTCACAGAGAAATCCTTCTCTTTTTTTGAAAGTGATTTCCCAAAAGTTTTCCAAGTCCAATTGCACCGTAACCACCTGCAAAAACTACCAGAGTTTTATCCAAAAGGTTTACAGGGATTCTAGAAAGCCAAGAAGAAAACAACAGTGGAATTTGTTGGCGTATTAAAATATAAGTTATTTTGTTTACTTCCACAGTTTCTTTAAAATCAAATTGATTAAAAACAAATACAAAAATTAAGCCACCTTCAAAACTGATTACCATCCAAAAAATTTAGAAAAAAGTACAAAACTTGGATTAAAATGTATGGAATCTAGGGCATTGTTATTAAAAGGAAACCTTAGTATTTCAAGCGATGAAGAAACTGGAACCCATGTAAAACTTTCTGTGCCAGTTTCTCGGTAGACAATTGCTATTGTCGTAATCGTATTCTGTCATTAGCATATTTATACTTCCTGACTACCTTTCAATGTTTGAATAACTTCCAAAGACAAACCTGTTCCTTTTGCGATTTGTTCGATTGACAATCCCATTGAGATAAAATTCTTAGCCGTTTCCAATTTTTCTTGATACACACCTTGCTTTATACCTTGACTGATTCCCTGAGATATGCCCTGTTGCAACCCCTTGCTTAAGCCGGCTTCGTATGCTTCTTCGCGTTGTACTGCTATGTCTGTGTCGTAATCGTATTCTGTCATTAGCATGTTTTCTACCTCAGTTGCAAATCCTTTTCAAGTTGTTGAATTGTTTCTACAGGAAGATTAGTATATTTTGCTACAAATTGAATATTTAGATTATCTGCTAACATTGATTTAGCCGTTCCAACAGCTTTTTCATACGCACCTTGTTTTATACCCTGACTGATTCCTTGACTTATACCCTTGCTTAAGCCATCTTCGTAAGCTTCTTCTCTTTGAACTGCTATGTCTGTGTCGTAATCGTATTCTGTCATTAGCATGTTTTCTACCTCAGTTGATTTTCTTGCTAAGTAGTCGGA
>JAFQDD010000014.1 GCA_017416145.1 Spirochaetaceae bacterium
CGGTTACGGGTTAAATTTGTATAGTGGTTTTCTAAAATTCGACAGTGTTTTGAATTATTCTTTCAAATTTATTGTTTTCAAGTTTTAAAATTATTCCCTCTGTAACATGTTTTCCTTCATCAGTATAAAACGAAGTACTTAGAAAAAAATGTATCATTCCATAACATTAAAACTAATTACTAAAATATACTTCGATTTTCGTGATAATACCGTCATTGTGATGTAGCTTCATATTCATTATTTCTTCATCAATTAAGTTCGCAATGTATATGTATATTCTTTCATCATATTGTTTTAGGATATATAAATTATTTTCGTTATCTTTTATCTTTATAAAGCCTTGTTTTTCTTCATCTAATTCATAAATATCAGCATCTGGGGCATAAATTTCATAAGCCTTAGAAATTGAATCTCCAACTTTGATGCCACGTTTAGTTGACCAATTTGAAGATTCTGTTTCCATAATGAGAATTGCTCCATTCATATAATTCCAAATCACAGATAATCCATCTAACTCTTGTTTTACCCATTTGCTAATTTTTGTTTCTGTAGACCAGTCCTTAAATACTTCATGGTTTTCAAAATCAATATTTGGTTGTTTCCAAATATTGTGATAAAGACATAGATTTCTTCCTTTATCATCTTTTAGTAAAAATTCCAAAGTTTTTAAGTCATTGTATTGGGAATCGTCTCTGTTTTTATCTGGTGTAAAATTTGATACTGTTTCCTGTGATTGGTGTTCAACTTTTGTTTGTGTATTTTTTGGAGGAACTTCTTTTTGTAAAACATCAATTGAAGTTGAATATATTGTTTCCGTTTTTTTTTGCTTTTCCTCTTTGCAAGAAACAAGTAACAATGTAATTGATAAAAGTAATATGATTTTTCTCATTTTTTACCTCTTTTTTTTCGTTGGTGCAAGACTTCTGTCGGAACACCATAGGTTGATTTTGATTCATTAGTACTTGGTGTTACATTCGGAAAAATAAAATCTTCTTTCATTTTTTCCGAAATACCACCCCACACTTGACCAGAACTACTAGAAGATGATGATGAACTGCTACTTGAACTAGAAGAAGAACTTGAACTTCATTGTTTTACCTCATTTTTGTTAATATTTTTCAACGAAAAATATAGCTTAATTATTTCTATATTTTTTCCTTTTGAAAACCCTTTTTTTGAAAAAGTAACCGAAGTTACGCTTACCGTAACCCGGTTACGGGTTAAATTTGTATAGTGGTTATAGTTGACATTTACCAATATTTTGTCCATAATAAAATTATGAGTAGAGTTAATCCATTAAAAAAGTTGTTACCAATTCAAATCCTAGCTATTGGGGCTTTTGTCTTATCACTTACAGCCTCTTTATTTAACATTTTCGCCGACAATAGTTTAATATACCCAAATTTTTCTACAACCTTTAAAATGATCATAACTGTTGTAAATATATTTACAACATTGATTTCCTTAATCATCTTTTTCTTTCCAAAATTGCACTTTCTTCTATATATTGGACTA
This sequence comes from Spirochaetaceae bacterium, assembly GCA_017416145.1. GTDB lineage: Bacteria > Spirochaetota > Spirochaetia > Treponematales > Treponemataceae > Treponema_I. The sequence goes on from JAFQDD010000014.1 coordinate 1,516, forward strand.
ATTTCTCAATCAATTTTTTGCGTAATGCTTGGATATATTGGACTTGGAGTTTTTCTTTTTACTTTATTTATTATTCTTTTTTACATATTAACTTCATTTACAGAAAAAACACAAAAAATCTGTCTAACATTATTTTTTATCGCCTATTCCTTTGTATTATTTTTTATTATTCCCTATGGAATAGAAAGATTTTTTATGGCTTTATCAACAATTTTCTTTATTGCAACTGCTTTTATTTGTGTTGTTAGACTTTTTAAAACAAAACTAAAAAACCTAATCCCAATAATAAATCAAGAATTATATATTTCTCCTGAAATACATTTACCAAAAGCTGGTGAAAAGCTAAATATCAATAGTTTCGATTTATCTGAAAGAGAAAAATCCCTCTTATTTGATATAATGAATAGCAACAAAACCTATGGGGAACTTGCTTTAATTCATAGTTTATCAACATCCCTTGTAAAAAAAGAAATGGGAAAAATTTTAGATTATTTTGGATGTAGAAATATGGAATCCCTAAAAATTGTCTTTAGCCAATTTGATATTGTAGTAGAATAATAACTTGATTTTTGTAATACAGGTGGACAAGGTTCGCCTCGCTCAATCTCATCAAACCCTTCCAAATATTGAAACTCTCCCAAATTAACTGTACACTACACCTATGACATACAGATACGACTTAAAAACAAACAAAAAAGCCTATGTTCCTTTCTTGGTAATTGGAGCTATGGTTCTTGTTGCTCTTAGCACTTTTTTATTTCTTGAACCAATAATCGCTGTAATTATTACCGCTGTTGCATTGTGGGTAGCATCAAAAATGCTAACATCTATGAAAAATATTGTTTCATCACGTATTGAAACTTTTACTGAGGGATTTAATGTTTACCTTTCAGATGGAACAAAACTTGAATTCGAATATAGTTTAATTTCTCACGCAGGTTTGATTACAAATACTGATTTTGTTTTTGCTTACGAAGAAAGTTTAGATCGAATCGTTCAACTTCCACCAGTTTTCACAGATTTTTCAGATTTTATTGAAGAATTAAAAGAAAATGTACCTTGCTACAAAGATTACACATTAGAAGAAGGTCAAACAATTATTGATTGGCTAAAAATTGAACTTGGTGTAACAGAAAGCTCCGAAGATAATACTGAAGAAGATTCTACAATTTTAGAGGAAGGCGAAGAAGAAGCAGATACAAAAAAAGAAGAAACTTCTAATATTGAAGAATAATTATAATTTAGCGAGGAAAAAATGACAGAAGTAGAAAAATTTTGGTTTGAATATCTAGAAAAAAATAAATTACCAAAAACCACTCCATATTCTGGGGAGTTTGTTCTTGGGGAAGATGAAATTATGTGTCTTCAACTAACCGCTCTTGTTTTAAGCGGCCAAAAAACAGCAACTTGTAGTGCTATGGATTCTTTTATCATTGATGACCAGCCACTTCCAAAAGTTGGGAATAATTACGTTGTAACTGACTGGAACGAAATTCCTCTTTGCATTATCCAAACAACAAATGTTAATATTTTGCCTTATAACCAAGTTACTTGGGAGATGGCAGCAAAAGAAGGTGAAGACGACACTTTCGAAAGTTGGAAAGAAAATCATAACGATTTTTTTGAGTTTGATGCAGATATTATGGGCTACGAATTTTCTCCAAATATGCCTGTAGTTTTTGAAGAATTCAAAGTTTTATATAAAAAAGGCTAAAATCTCGTGAAAGTTGTAATCATTCAGCCACCAATTGTTCAGCTAAACACTCCTTATCCGTCTGGTGCTTATTTGCAGGATTTTTTCAAAAAGCTAAAATTCTTTTCAAATTTTGATTCACAACTTTCTCCAGCTACTTTTGAACTTGCAAAAAAAGCCGGATATCAAATTGATTCTGTAGAATGGAAAGATTTATCCATTGAACTTTTCCACAGGATTTTCTCCAAAGAAGGCATAACTCAACTTTTCCACAACACAAAAGATAAAGCCCTAAAAATGGCCTTGGAAGCTGAAAATCAAGGCGATGAAATAACTGCTTACAATTTGCGTCGCTACGTTTTAACAAAAGAATCTTGGATAAATTGGATAGACAAAATCGTAGCTCTTCTTGTGGAAAACAAAAGCGGACGAGAAACCTTACACGAATTTGTTCGCTCTGCCCACGTGCCTCGGGGAAGCCGCATGGAAACTTATCTTGCAAACCTAAATCGAGAAGTTTCTGTAGACGACGGATATTTACTTGCAAGTCTAGCCCTAGCCGATTTAGCCGATTACATCACCACAGTTTATGACAACAACTTTGCCCTAATCCGCTACGCAGAATCCATCTGTGCCAGTGATTTATCCAAAGAAGAAATCCTAAAAACCACAAATTCCCCAGTTCTAAAAGATTATCTTTCCCCTCTTGTGGAAAACCTAATAAACACAGTTTCCACTTCACAGCAAGAGCCTTCTTTCCTGTTTTGCGTCTCAGTTCCCTTCCCTGGCACCTTCGCCGCCGCCATGTTTATTTGCAAACAGTTAAAATCTACCTTCGGGAAAAACGCCCTTATCACCCTAGGCGGCGGCTACGTGAATACGGCTTTGCGTTCTGTAAACCAGGCCGAACTTGCAACTTATATTGACTGTTTTAGCTACGACCGAGGATACAGCTTTTACACAGAGTTACTGGCTAATGGCTTACCAGCTGCCGCCGCCTACCAAACTGAATCAGTTTTCGGTGAAGAAACAGCACAAGGGAAAGTTAACCAAACAAAAACTTCTTCCACTTCTTCAAACAGACAAGAATTGGTTGAAATCGAAAATTTTATGACAAAAAACGTAGCGCCAGACTACGCCTGTATAGATTTTACCAAATATCCACGCCTTGCTGACGACATTAACCCAATGCACAGAATCTGGTCAGACGGAGCTTGGCTAAAAGCCTATCTTGCCCACGGCTGTTATTGGCACCGCTGCCTTTTTTGCGATACAAAACTTGATTACGTAAATTGTTACAAACCTGTAAACATAAAAAACCTTTATTCATCCTTGCTAGAACAAGCAAAAAAATCAGGAGTTTACGGAGTTCACTTTGTAGACGAAGCCGCTCCTCCAAAAATGCTAGAAGACTTTGCATCATTAAACAAAGACAAGGCTCTCACTTTTTGGGGAAATATTCGCTTTGAAAAAGCCTTTTCCAGAGATTTAGCAGACATTCTTGCAAAAGGCGGACTTATCGGAGTTTCTGGTGGAATAGAAATGGCTTGTGGGGAAGGACTTTCAAATATCAACAAAGGAATTGATATTAAAACTTTGGTGTTTTCTCTTGCAGCTTTCAAAGAAGCTGGAATCCTTACCCACGCCTATATGATTTATGGATATTACAACGAAACACCGCAAATGCTCATTGATTCAGCAGAAACTTTGCGTCAACTTTTTAAAGCAGGACTTTTGGATTCAAGTTTTTTCCACAAGTTTACCTTAACTAAACATTCAACTCTATTTGCAGAATGGGAAGCTGGTAAACATCCAGATTTACATCCAATTTTCCCAAAAAACAATTTTACAGATTATGAGCTTCATTTCAAAGGTGAAGAAAAATCTGAAAAATACGGTGCACCACTTTCTTTGGCAGTAAACGCTTGGATGCACAAAAAATCCTTGGATAAACCTGTGGAAAAGTGGTTCAACTTTCCTATGCCAAAACCAACTGTAAAAAAAGACTTTGTGGAAAAAGCCCTAGAAGAATACGAAATCGCCAAAAATCAAAGCTACAAAGGAAAAATGCCTTCGATTCTTTCTTCAGCAGATTTTGCTTGGCTTTCAGATTCTGTGGAAATCCTTCCAAGTGGCAAAAATCAATTCCAACTTTCTTGGGTTTTTATGGGAGAAATCTTTTACAGCGACTTTTCATTTTCTTCTATAAAAGAAGCAAAATCCACGGTGGAAAGTCTACAATCCCTAAATCTCTGGAATAAAACCACCACTAACGTAAAAATTCCAGAAAAACTCTTCAAAGAACTCCGTGGAAAAGGCCTTTGCAAACGACTTTGAGATTTTCAATTTATACAAAACTTTCAACCATTTGACACCATTCATTCTAATTGATATATTTTTATCGTGAATATTTACAAGGGAATATCAGCTTCTACTGGCATTGGAATTAGTTCTGTTTATTTTGCAAACACTGCCACATTAAATGTACCAAAAACCACAATTCTAGATTCAGAAAAAGACTCTCAATGGGAAAAATTTGAAACTGCCCGAAATCAAGTTTTAGAAACTATGACAAAAGCGTCTGAAAACACAAGTCCAGAACAGGCAGCAATTTTCCAAACCTATTGTATGATGCTTTCCGACCCAGACTTTATTTCCCAAGTTAAAAATGACTTTCAAGCAAAATCTTACAATATTGAACATATCATCAACGAAAAAGTAAACGAGTTTGCCCAAAACCTTATTTTATCTGGAGACGATTACCTAAAAGCCCGTGCAGAAGACATAAAAGACGTTTACAACAAAGTTTTAAGCGTTATGCTTAATCAAAAAGTTCTCACCTCAAAAAATATTCCAGAAGGTTCTGTTCTTGTGGCAGATTACATAAATCCTTCTGATGCTATGTTTATTACCCAAAAAAAGCTAAAAGGCATTGTTACAACAGAAGGTGGAAAGCACAGCCATCTTGCAATTCTAGCAAACACTTACGGGATTCCCTTTGTTTACGGCATAGAAAATATTGATAAAATCATAAAAACCAATGATACAGTAATTGTAGACGGAAATTCTGGCACAATTTACGTAAATCCAGATGAAGTTGTGCTACACGTTTTTAATGCACAAATTAAAGATTTAGAAGAAGAAAATTCTCATCTTGCAAAATTCAAAGGTAAAGCTGCCGCCACAAAAGATGGTGTAAAAATCAATATCAATGCAAATATTGGAAATGTGGAAGAAGGATTTTTGGCTTTTGAAGATGGAGCTGATGGAATCGGACTTTTCCGTAGCGAGTTTTTGTTTATGGAAAAAGCTGATATGTCAGAAGAATCTCAGTTTGCTGCTTACAAACAAGTTTTAGAAACTGCGAAAGAAAAAACTGTTACAATCCGCACTCTTGATTGTGGTGGCGACAAAATCATAAAATCCCCAGACATTATTCAAGAATCAGAAAAAAATCCACTTTTGGGATGGCGGGCAATTCGCTTCACTCTTGATAACACAGACCTTTTCAAAACACAACTTAGAGCTTTGTATCGAGCAAGTGTCTTTGGAAATTTAAAAATTATGTTTCCACTTATTTCTTGCCACGAACAAGTTATGTCCGTTTTGAAACTTGTAAAAGAAGTTCAAAATCAATTAACCCAAGAAAAAATTCCCTTTGATAAAAATGTTCCTCTTGGAATTATGATAGAAACTCCAGCCGCAGCTTTAATTGCTGATCACCTTGCTCCAACTGTAAGTTTCTTTTCCATCGGAACAAACGATTTAACTCAATACACAACCTGTGTTGACCGAGAAAATGCAAAGGTTTCTCATTTATTTTCAGAATTTCATCCAGCGGTAATTCGCTTAATAAAAAATACAATCGAAGCAGGACAAAATCACAATATTGATGTTTCAGTTTGTGGAGAACTTGCAGGTTCTATAGAAGGTGCAATTCTTCTTGTGGGAATGGGAGTTCGTACTTTGAGCGTTAGTTCTCGAAAAATTAACAAAGTAAAAGAAGTTTTATCTCGTTTTTCTTTACAAGAAATTGAAAACATCGCTTTAGAAACTTTAAAACATCCTGATGCTGAAACTGTTTTGTTCACAATTCAAGCATTTATCAAATAATTTTACCAAAATATAGATAGGAAAACTATGAAAGAAAAATTTGAAAATCAAATTGATATTCAAGAAAACTCACAAACTTTAGACTTTGAAAATCAAAATTCTGGCTTTAATCCAGAAAAAAAATACCGAAATCTTCCCCTTGTTGTAATTGCCGGTCGCCCAAACGTGGGAAAATCTACCCTTTTCAACAGATTTTTGCACAAACGCCGCTCAATTACAGATCCAACTCCAGGTGTTACCCGTGACCCAATTCTAGAAACAGCTTTCATCAACGGAAAAACTGTTAATCTTATGGACACAGGTGGATTCAAACTAGAACGGGATATTGGCACAGTAGAAGCAGAGCTTGACGAATTAGTTGTGCAAAAAACCTTGGAAACTTTCAAAAAAGCAGACCTTATTTTGCTTTTGCTTGAAGCTGGAAATATCACTGGAGAAGATGAAGAACTTATCGGACTTTTGCGCCCATATTGGAACAAAGTTATTGCAGCTGTAAATAAAACAGAAGGCGGCCGCCTGGAAGAAGAAGCTTGGAACTTTATGCAATTTGGGTTTTCAGAATTGCTCCAAATTTCTGCGGAACACGGAGACCACATTCCAGATTTACAAGAATTGATTCTCAGTCGCTTAGATTTTTCCAAGGTTGAAGAAGGTGAAGAACCAGAATATATCAAAATTGCCATTATGGGAAAACCAAATACTGGAAAATCAACTCTTTCAAACCTTTTAACAAACACTCAAGCATCCATCGTAAGTGATTATGCAGGAACAACTCGAGATGTTGTAGAAGGTTCTTTTGCTTTCAAAAACAAACGATTTTCAGTTTTAGACACAGCTGGAATCCGTCGGAAAGTAAAAGTTAAAGAAAACGTAGAATATTATTCTGTTACAAGAGCTATAAAAACCCTAGACCGTTGCGACGTTGTAATCTATATGATTGATGCCAACGAAGGTCTAACCGAGCAAGACAAAAAAGTTATTGGCCTTGCCCACGACAGAGGCCGAGGAATAGTTTTTGCCCTAAACAAGTGGGATACCCAAAACCAAGAAAAAAAGACTTTCAAAAAAGCAGAAGAAAATATCAAAATTATGTTTGGACATATGAACTATGCTCCAATCGTGCCAATTTCTGCAAAAGAAGATACTGGAATTAAACAACTTCTAAACACTGTTATGGAATTATACAATCAATTAAACAGAAAAATTGATACAGCTTCTCTAAACACAGCTTTACGAGACTGGGTGGCAGCTTATCCACCTCCAGCCAGCCGTTCAGCCAGTTTTAAAATGCGCTACATTACCCAAACTAGTGTAAATCCTGTGGAATTCTTGATTTTCGCCACTCGCCCAGAAGTTGTACAACAAACTTATCTTTCTTACATAAAAAACAAAGTTAGAACAGATTTAGGCTTTGATAAAATCCCTGTAAAAGTTGAGCTTAAAGCAAGTCGCACAAAATGGGAAAACCGAAGCCGAACATAGTAAACTTAGGAAACTGAAAATGGCAACTTTTTCAATTGGTGAAATCGAAAAATTAACTGGAATAAAAGCTCACATCCTTCGTTATTGGGAAGAAGTTGTGCCTTCTCTAACTCCACAAAAGGATTTAGGGGGTCGTCGCACCTATTCTCAGCGGGATGTTCAGATTATTCTACGATTAAAACATTTGATTCAAGAAAAAAAGTTCACCATTGAAGGAGCTAGAAATCAACTTATTTCCGAAATGGATATGAGTGAATCTGTGGCAGACTTAGTACAAAACATAAATCAAATTAAAGGCGATTTATTAGACCTTTACAAATTGATACAAAACAGAAAATCCCAATATCAAGAGAATTCCAATGAACAATAAACTTGTTGATAAAAACCTTTTTTCAAAACTTCCAGAAGAATCTCAAAAAATCATAGAAACCTTTGATGAAATTGTGCAACGGGTAAAGCCCCTAAACTCAAAACAACTTTACCGTATGCCAGAAACCATAAAAGAACTTTCCCATCTTTTAACAGATGAAAGAAACAGTCGCCGAGCTGGTTATATGAATGACGTGCCTACCTTATCCGCTTACATTCGCTATTTTATGTGGTGGAACCTAGTACGCTTATCGCCGCTTTTTGCAGGGTTTGAAACAAACCCTCAAACCAAGCAAGTCTTTCAAAACCTCCCAGAAAATCCAGTTTTCCTAGACCTAGGATCTGGACCTCTAACAGTGCCTATCGCTTTGTGGCTTGCTTGTCCGTCACTACGGAGCAAAAAGCTCACCTTCTACTGCCTAGACACTTCCCAAAATGCTCTAAGTTTTGGCGAAGAGCTTTTCCTTTCAATTGTGGCAAAAACCTACAAAGCCACTCCAGAACAAGTTGAATGGAACATTATTCGAGTAAAAGGGGAAATCGGCACAGAAATTAGAAAAAAAGCTGATTTTATCACCTGCGGAAATATGTTCAACGAACTTTACTGGAACACTTCAAAACCTTTAGAAGAAATTTCTAAAAATTACACAAACTTGCTATTATCCTACGGAAATGAAAAAACCTCTGTTTTGGTAATTGAACCTGGCGTTCCACGAAGCGGCCGTTTTATCACTTTGCTAAGAAATTCTCTTATCCGAAAAAAGATGACAATTCTATCTCCATGTCCTCATATGGTGGATTGTCCAATGGAAGGGAAAAAAGGTGGAAAATGGTGCCACTTTACTTTGCTAACAGATAAAGCTCCAAAAAAACTTCACAAACTTTCTGATTCTGCAAAACTCAGCAAAGACCGAGCTTCTTTTTCTTTTGTATTTGCTTCAAATGTTGTTGATTCAGTTGTGGAAAAGCCTGTGGAAAACTCAAAAAATCCCCAAATTGATATTCGAGTTGTTTCAGACCCAATCCGGCTTCCACGTGAAAAAACTGGCCGATACGCTTGTTCAAGTCTTGGCTTAACCTTGCTAGAAGCTCCAGAAAAAGCCCTCTCTTCTGGGGATTTTGTACAAGTTTCTTCACACCAAGGAACTTCCCCAAAAATCGACCAAAAATCTGGTGCGGTGATTTTAGAATTGTCTGTCTAAAAGTCTCTCTAAAAACACCAACCCAATCGAATACTAAAACTTAAAGCAAGATTCTCATTTTTTGTGTTAAACCAGTTCCACAACTGAAAACCGTGATGATATCCTGTATCACAAGGTTTTCCAAAAGCATATCCTGCCCCAACCCAACTATCCACAACTAATCTTCCAAAAGTTTTTTGATATCCAACTGTGCCAAGAATTGCACACATTTTTGCTAAATCTCGCTTTTCTGAGTTTTCTTTTTGATTATATGAAAAATGACTATAAATCACTTCTGGTCGAAGAAATAAACCGTCAAAAGGTTTTGCTTTTTCAAAATTACCTAAAAAAAATTTATGCCCGTATCTAACAGTAAAACCTCGTGGCTGATTTTGATATTTATCATATCCTGCAGAAATTAAGCCTAAACAAAGTTCTCCGGATTGTTTTAGTTCTTGAAAAGCTCTTTCATAAGAAATCTTTGTACTTCCAGAAAACCACGACAAAAAAGTAAATTTTACAGCATTTTTCTGAACATCTGTAGATTCCTGTTGATTTTCTAGAGAAAAACAAGTTAATGAGAAAAAACAAAATATTAAAACAACTAAAACAATTTTTTTCATTTTACAAACTTTGGCGTTTACTAAAACTTCTTGCAAGAGTTAGCTTATCTGCGTATTCTAAATCCCCACCAACAGGCAAACCAGAGGCCAGTCTAGAAATTTTTACATTTGTTCCGCTTAAAGCTCTCTGAATATACAAAGCTGTAACATCACCGTCAATTGTTGGATTTGTGGCAATTATTACTTCTTGCACATTTTCCTTTTGAACTCGCTCAACTAATTTTCCAATGGAAAGCTGTTCTGGTCCAATTCCGTCTAATGGAGAAATTACGCCACCCAAAACATGAAAAAGCCCAGAAAACTCTTTTGACGCTTCTATGGTTGTAACATCCTGAGGTTGTTCCACAACACAAATCATTGAACGATCCCGTTTTACACTAGTACAAATTGGGCAAGGATCAGTTTCTGTGTAAGTTCCACAAACAGAGCATTGTTTTATTCGTTCATGAAGGGTAGAAAGTTCCCGTGCAAACTGATGCAAAAATCCACTATCAGTTTTTAGCAAATGGTAAGCAATTCGCATAGCACTTTTTTTTCCAATTCCTGGAAGTCTTGAAAAACTTTCAGCTAATTCTTCTAACGCATTCATTATAGATTTAATCCTGGAATATTTAAGCCGCCAAGTTTGTCTTTCATTCCCTCTTTGATTCTTTCCATAGCATCGTGGGAAGCCGCCACAATCAAATCCTGAAGCATTTTTACATCCCGTGGATCAACAGCTATTGGATCAATTTGTACATCAACAACTTCAAAAGTTCCGTTTACAGTTACTTTTACAATTCCACCACCAGAAGAACCAGTTGCAAAAGTTTCTTTTAATTCTTCTTGAGCTTTTTGAAATTGAGCTTGAAGTTGGTTTGTATTTTTTAGTAAATCAAATGGATTAAAGTTCATTTTTCCCCCAATATTATTTTTCAAATTATATATTTATAACAATAAATTTAATAGACATTTTGAAACTTTGATTTATTTTTATTATAAAGTTTTTATATTTTTTTCCTATGAACCTCTTGTTTTATATACTCATATTCTTCTGGCAAAATTTTAAAATATTTACAAATCATACAATCCACAGCTTCCTGAGTCTCCTCTTTTTCAAGAATTTTCTCATACAAACTTTTTAACTCATTTTCAAGTTCTTGAGACAAAATAGGCAATGGAAAATCTTGAAAATGTTGTTTTAATAATTTTTTTGATTTGAATTTTTTTTGATATATAAACGAATATATGCAACTATTGTACAAACAAGTTAAAATTTCCATAGGATAATTTTCTGAAATAATTAAATTTGCACTATTCAACATCAATTTTTTTTCCGTATCTAAAGCACAAATTATTTTATTTGATATAAATCTATAAACTATTTTTTTTGCACGATAGTTTTCCACTGGAGCAACTTGCTGAAATTTTTCTGGTGTAAAATTGATAAATAATTGAGCTTTATTCAATTTATATGGAGATATATCCTTTCCTCTATAAATTTCTTCTCCCGTTTTTTTTTCATTAGACAAATGTTGTTTATTATTTCCTGTAACAATTCCAAGAGCAAATTTTGTATCAAGAGAAAGTTTCGTATGTGGAGAATTGTATATTTTGTTTAAAATCTCTTCATCCCGAACTGAAATATTATAAGAAATAAGATAGTTTGGCTCTTTAACTTTATTTTTTTCAAAAATAATTTCTGGCTTTTTGCAAATTTTAATTTTTGTTTGATTTTCTGTTTCAGAACAAATTTTCATTAAAATGCACTCTGACTGAACACCTTTAAAAGCATTTCCCAAAGGAGTTATTTCTATATCTCTTTTTAAGTTAAGTAAATATTTTCTTATGTTTTTATGAGTTGTTACATTTAATATTGATTCTGGAAGAAAAAAATACAACTTCCCCATTTTCGATAGGCAATTTATGGCATTGTATAAAATAATACTAAAAACTTCTGTAGTGGAAATTTCTGGATATTCTGATAAAAGAAAATCTTTTTCCTTCTTTTTTAATTTGCTTCCCCATGGTGGATTTGTAATTATGTAATCAAATTGATTTATTTCTTTTTCTCCAAAAATAAAATCTTTCTTTTTTATATTCAATTTTATATTACTATTATTAAAAAATAATATTAGATTTATTTTACAAATTAAAATTGCTATTTCATCAGTATCATAAGCCCAAATTTTTTCTGGAATATGATTTTTTGAAAGAACATTTATTAAAATTCCCCCACTTCCGCAACAAGGATCTAAAACAACCTGATTTTCTGGTATTTTTATATTTTCCAACAATTCTCTTGGTGTATAATACGAACCCTGTTTTGATTTTGCTGCAATACTTTGAATTGATTGATAAAATGCCCCTAAAATATCGTCATCTTCATTTTCAATATAAAAATCTTTAAATACATTATTTTCTATTTTTCCAATTTCAGAAAAAATCTCTGTATTCTCGTCAAATAAATTATTTGATATTAAAATTTGTGTTCCTAAATGTCGTATCCCTTCAAAAATTGATAGATTAGAATCTTCGTATTTTGATATTAGTTGCTGTAATAAATCTTTTCGTTCTTGTTTTTTAATTCCAAGATATGTTACATATGTTGTCTCTTGCTGATTTCTATTTGCTCTACTTTTTAATTTTGTTGTTTTTTTTATTTTTTGTACAATTTCTAAATATTCTTCTTGTGAATATAAATCCTTTTCTGGAGGACTTACTAATTTTGTTTTTATCCAATTATTAAATGTTGCTGGAGAAATATTTAGTTTTTCACATACATCTAATTTAGAATAATTTTTGGCTTCTATTTTATTCATATTGATTTAATCATCAAAAGCTTCTGGTTCATCTGGTGTAAAATATTCTTCTTCAGAGGTTCCAGCGTCTTCTTCTTTTTTATATTCATCGCTTTCAGATGTTTTTTGTGAAACATTTTTTTCTGGTGTGTTATCCACAATATTTTCCACAACTGCCCCAAACACATTACAGAGTGTTTGAACCTGAATTGGATAAGTTTTTAGTAAATCCTCAGGTTCTGCTTGTTTTACCAATTCAATTTTTACAAAGACTTTTCTTCCCATAATCTCTGCAAGATTTTTTGCAATAGAAACCACATTTGAATTAAGTTTTTGCATAGACAAAGGATTTTTCACAGGAATAATTACCGCATTTCCTTCTACACGCCAATCTTCAGAATCTTGCAAAGCAGTTCCTACAAGAGTATTTCTGTTATCAAGTTCTCTTTGTATCTCGATTTGCTTTACTTCACTTATAGAAAGATTTGGATTTCCAACATTACTAATATTTAGATTTTCACCAAGTTGGTTTGAGGCGACAGTTTCAGTTTTTTGTGCAAAATCTTGTGCTGGTTCTGTAAAACTGTCGCCATTAACAAAAGGGCTACCAACTTCTCCAGAATTATTAGAATAACCTTGCTCATCCAATGCAGAAAATCTTGGTAACCCTGCTGGATTATGATTTCCCCAAAAGTTTCCGCTTTCAGAGTTTTCTCCAGAATATCCACCTAAATTTCCTGATGAACTAGCTGAATAAGAATTAGAAACGTTATTTATCTGATTTTGAGCTCCATTTCCACCAAAAAAAGCCTTTGCTTCTTCTATGGCAGCCTTCACTTCATTTCCGCTAACATAAGATGAAAGCCAACAAAGTTTTGTAATTGCTAAATCAAGTTCATATCGCACATCCAAAGAATAGCGAATATCCCGATAAAGCTGTAAAAACATAGATAAAGCTCTTTCTAAGCGAATAGAATCCCAAGTTTTTAAAACAAGCTCTGAATATCTTCCAGGATTTTGACCTAGCAAACCTTCTTTTGTAATTCCGCTTTTTATAAAAAGACAACTTCTTAAATAGTCGCTTAAGTTCGTAATAAGCTGCTCGATTGGAATCCCATCTTGAATAAACTTATCCACAAGCATTATGGCTTCAGCAGATTTTCCCTGACAACAAGCCTCACAAAGCTCATTTAACTGGTCAGTTCCAACAATGCCAAGTTTATCCCGTATGCCGTCATAAGTAATGTGCTTATCAGAAAAGGCTGCAACTTGGTCAAACAAAGTATAAGCATCGCGGAAACTTCCTGTGGATTCTCGAGCAATCCAATAAAGAGCTTCATCATCAGCTTCTATGCCAATTTCCTCGGCAGCCTTTGCCAAAACTCCCTTAATTTGCTCAGTTGACCCAAGTCTAAAGTGAAATTGCTGACATCGACTTTTTATAGTTGCCGGAACCTTATGAAGCTCAGTTGTTGCAAAAATAAAAATCACATAATGAGGTGGCTCTTCAATAGTTTTTAACAAGGCGTTAAAAGCACTTGTAGAAAGCATATGAACTTCGTCTATGATATAGATTTTGTACTTGCTAGAGTTTGGTGGAAAAAGCACTTCATCCTTAATTTGGCGAACATCGTTTACACTAGTATTTGAAGCACCGTCAATTTCAATAACGTCCATGCTAGTTCCCTTAGAAATTTCTGTACAAGCTGTACATTTTCCACAAGGAGCATTTTCCGTATCGTAACAGTTTAGATATTTTGCCAAAATTCTTGCTGTAGAAGTTTTTCCACATCCCCGAGGACCAGAAAACAAATACGCATGAGCAATTTTTCCTGTCTTTATTGAATTCATCAAAGTTGAGGCAACAAATTCCTGACCAACCAATTCATCAAATTTCTGTGGTCGTCGCCTTGTAGCAGTTACTTCATAAGCCATATCTATAGTTTACTAGAAAATCGCCTTTTCCCCAATACCTTTTTTTGAATAATTATAAAAGTTTTATAGCCTTTCCCCACTTGCCGATTTTCCCATAATTCGCTATCTTTAGTACAGATATTTTGGGAGACTTTTTGTCTTTTTCAAAGACAAAAACCAGGCTTTTCGGGGTTCCGCAGGGAAACCTGCTCCATTGCTTCGCAACTAACACCCCTACAATCCTTGTCTCGTCCCGTAATTTAATCTTTTTATCAAGGAATAAAAATGACAATCACACAAGATACTTTTGTTTCCATCAACTACACACTAAAAAACAAAGATGGACAAGTTATTGATTCTTCAAATGGTGGCGAACCTTTAGAATTTATCGCTGGTCGTGGATTTTTAATTGCTGGTTTAGAAAAAGAACTAGAAGGCAAAAAAGCTGGAGACAAATTTTCAGCAGTTATTCCACCAGCAGAAGCATACGGAGAATACAGCGATCAACTAAAAATTTCTGTTCCAAAAACACAATTTGATACAGACGTTGAAATCGAAGTTGGAATGCAATTCCAAGCTGGAATGGGTCAAATTGTAACTGTAAAAGAAGTTAAAGAAAAAGAAGTTGTTATCGATGCTAATCACCCATTAGCTGGTGAAACACTTTACTTTGATGTAGAAATCGTTAGCGTAAGAGCTGCAACATCAGAAGAAATTGCTGCAATTTTAGCACCACGTGGTGGTTGTGGCGGCGGATGCGGTGGCTGCGGCGGTGGTTGTGGAGACGACTGCAACTGCGACGACGATTGTAGCTGTGGTGGCTGCGGTAACTAATTATAAACCCTACTAAAAGTAAAAAGCTGTCCTTAGAAAGTTTTTCTTTCACTAAAGGACAGCTTTTTTTTGCATTTATTTTACTAAAACTATTATCCAATCATTATTTTCGTTTTTCTAAACTTATAACCCCAAAATAAAATCACTGGCTTTTTCAGAATCCCCATTTTCCACAGGCACAATCACAGAACAAAGACTTTTATACTTTTTTGTTCGCTCTGTGTAAAAGTTGTGGAAAAGGCCTTTTATAGTTTCCAAATCATCATACATATCCTTTGGAATCCATCCTGGCCAAGAACCTGTTTTTTCCATATTGTGCTGAATCCGCTTAAAGGCAATCTCTTCTTCAATATCCACATAAAAAAGCTTTGTTTCTTGGCCACCTTTTCCAGTAGTCAAAAAGTCCAAGGCTTCTTGATTATCACAAATGCCGCCACCAGTTGCCACAACTGCATTTTCATATAAAGGATTTTCTGCAATATTTTTACAAGCCTTGGCTTCGGCTTTCATAAAAGCTTCTTTCCCGTCCTGTCGATACAAATCTCGACAACTTTTCCCAGCGATTTTTTCTATTTCCTCATCCACATCCACAAAGGTGAGATTTAGTTTTTCAGAAAGATTTTTCCCAATAGTAGATTTTCCACAATGTTTAATTCCGCATAAAATAATCATAAAAGTATCTTACAAAATTCTTCAATCTTATGTAAGATATATGTATGAATCTTTTTGCATCTATTGGAATTTGTTTAGTTCCTCTTCTTTTATTTTGTGTTGTTTTTTTACTTTGTGTAAAAAAGCTATCACCACTTCATTTACTATTTGCTCTTTTGCTTGGACTCATTGCAATTATCCCAGTTACACTAGTCCAGTATTTTTTAATGAAATTACCGATTTTTACAGCCCAAAATCTTCTATCCGTTTTTGTTATCACCTTCGTTTTTAACGGACTAATCGAAGAATCATTAAAAATGACTACTGAGTTTTTTCTTCCTTTCAAAAAAATGACTTTTGGAAGTTTTGTAGTTTGTGGATTTTTAATTGGTTGTGCCTTTGGAACTTTTGAAAATATCGTTTACCTAGTTTCTGGTGCAAAAAATATAAGTTTAAGATTTTTCACTTCCCTTATACTTCACAGTTGTTGTTCAGGACTTTCTGCAATCTATGTTTGGTCTTTCAAAAATAAAGAGCCAAAAATCTTTTGTTTTATTTTGGCTGTTTTGCTTCACGGATTATACAACTTTTTTGCAGGTTCAGAAAAATTTTGGTGGTTTTCAATTATCACAATAATTTATGCCGCAGTTCGATTAAAATTTTCTTTTGACCGAATTTATCAATCCACAGAAGAAATAGAAGATTCTTCACAAGAAAATCAATAATCAAATTATGATTTACAAAAAAAAGCTGCCTTCGTTTTCAAAAAGGCAGCTTTCTTTTATTTAATCTTAAAACTGTATTTTTCCAAATCTCCCAAACTTGAAATATTTGATATAAGTTTTTCAGTATCCACATTACTAGCAGATTTTACAAAGTAATTTAATTCAAGTTCCTGATTTTTTAAATTTTCTGATATATCAAAGTTTTGAATACTCATTCCCTCATCAACAATAGCTTTTTCCAATTTTTCATAATCAATTTTGCAATTATAAAAAACTAGAGTCAGCTTTTTTATCGTATCAGCAGGAAAAACTTTTTCCTCAATTTTTTCGATAACAATCAGAACAACAACCGCAACAACAAAAGTAATCAAAGCCGGAACAATAAAACCAGCTCCAATAGCAAGTCCCAAAGCTGCTGCAGTCCAAATAATCGCAGCAGAAGTTAAACCTTTGATGTTTAGTCCTTGATGCAAAATTCCACCAGCACCAATAAAACCTATTCCAGAAACAACTTGAGCCGCAATTCGTGCAGGATCACCTCTTCCTTGCGATAAAGTTGCAATATAACTAGAAAGCTGCATCAACAAACAACTAGATGTACAAATCAAAATCAAAGTTCTAAGTCCAATAAACTGTTGTCTACTTCTACGTTCAATACCAAGAATCCCGCCACAAAAAAAACTAATTCCAATTTTCAACAAACAATCATAAAGTGGATTTTCAAGAATAATAATTAAATTAGTCATTTTATCTCCCATAAAAAATCAATAAGTAAATCTCAATTTCCGATTTGACTTTTTGACGATGTTTCACAACGATTATTTTATAAATGGAAGAACCACAGGTGTTTTACCACCAAACTTTATCCACTTATTTGCGTGTTTTGGAGAACCAGCAGCTTTTTTTGAATTTGAATTGGACAAATATGAAAAAAACCAATCTAAATTATTTTCCAAATCTTCAAGTCCACCCTTAATCAAAAAAATTCCATTTTGCTTTGAAGCTTTTTTATTAGCAATGGATTCCGATAAAGAATTAAAAGCACTTAATCCAACATTTTCAATAACGGATTTTTCTCTTTCTTCATCATCCAAAACAACAAAAACAAAATCCCCAAATCCTTGTTCAGAATACAATTTCATTATTTCCGAAGTAAAATAAGAAAATCCCAAAATCGTAGAATCAAATCCTTTGCTAATAGATTCCACATCAAATGAATTAAATCTCATATATTCAGAAGAATCATAAATTATTATAAATTTGTGAATTTCCTCAAAAACATTTTTCACCTGTAAAATATTACTTCTAGCTGAAATTGGAGAAGCTCTATTCCACCCATTTTCAGAAGAATCTTTTACAAAGTAAACTTTATCTTGATTTTCTTCAACCAATCTTGATATTTCTTCAACTAAAGAATTTTTTGCACCAACTATAACAATATTTTCATTCATAAATCATAGTATACAACTTAATTTATTTTTTTGATAGAGACTTAATATGCTCCAAAGATTTTGTATACTTTTTACTTTTCAAATCCGGAAACTTATTTAAAAATCGATTATAAGATTTTCGCTTTTCCAAAAATTTTTCCAAAGTTCTATCGATTTCATTTTTCAATTTTTCATTATGCTGAAGTACAAGAGCATTCGTTTCTCCATTATGATGAGAAAGTTTTTCCTTAATTTTTTTGACAAATTCTTCAATATTGTCGTGAACTTCAATAATCCATTCTTCCTTTTCAACTCTCATAATCAAACCTTGGATAAACTCTTCAAACCGTTTCAAATAAAGTTTAAAATTCACTAAAGAACGCAAAGTAAAAAACAAATCCACCAAAAATATTCCTAATAATGACAAAGCTAAAAATTTAGTCCAAAATCCATCAATTTTATACAACCAAGACAAAACAAATGGATGAACAAAATGTACTGCCACAATTCCCATTATTCCAAACAAAACAGAATTCAACAAACACACACGACCGTGAATATTAAACTTATAATTTGAATAATCCCACCATTTTGTAGCAAAAAGTTTTTCCATAACCCAACTAGTAAAATATTCAAGAATCGTAGTCAAAATCATTGAAACAAAAAACAAAAGAATCAAATTATCAGACAAAGGCATCAAAAAAGAAAAAATTATAATTGCCCCACAACCATAAATCGGACAAATTGGCCCATACAAAAATCCCCGATTCACAAACCGCCTTTGCGAAATAGAACAATAGGCAACTTCACAAATCCAACCAACAAAACTATAGAAAATAAATAACAAAAAAATCTGATAAAAAGATAAAGCCCTCATTTCATAAACATAATAATATTTCATTTTTGGAGCAACCTTTTTTTCTTCCGTGAGTCCGATGTTTCAGGACTCGCCTCTTCGGCTCGTTGTTCCATTCTGGAACAATTGACATCCTTCCACCTCGGGCTAGGCTTCTCCCCAAATCAACAAGAAAAAGAGCTTATAAGTTTTTACTAATTTCTTACAATTCATTTTCCGATAGTTTAAAATGGTATGAAAGCACAATTGATTTATAACAAAGCAGAACGTGTCCGAGATGTTTTAAGATATATTTCTAGATTCAAAAACTCAATTATTGTTATCCATATTGATGACAGTCTTGTGGATTCTCCATTTTATTCTAGCCATATTAGAGATATTGCTTATCTCCACGAAGTTGGCTTAAGAGTTATAATCGTTCCAGGTGCAAAAAACCACATTGACACACTTCTAAAAAATGCAGGACTTCAATGGAAAGAAGTTGACGGAATTAGAATTACCTCTGAAAAAGAGATGTCCATAATCAAAATGGCAAGTTTTGATATGTCAAACAAGATTATGACAAGTCTAGCAGAAGAACATTTAACTGCTGTTATTGGGAACTGGGTTAAAGCCCGAGGGAAAGGCGTAATCAACGGAATGGATTTTCAGTCCGCTGGAGAAATCGACAAAATCAATATTCCTGCCCTTAATGCTGTTTTAGAAGAAAGGTTCATTCCAATTTTTCCTTGTATTGGGTGGAGTTCAAACGGAAAACCTTATAACATTTCCTCTATAAATCTAGCTGCACAAGTTGCTACAGAACTAAAAGCTGAAAAACTTTTTTTTCTTACTCACGGAAAGCAAATTTCAAATGAAGAATTTTTCATACCTGATAATATTTCAGTTGCTCCAGATGGATTTGTTCCAGCTTTTAATTTAGAAGAATTAGATGCTTTTCTTGAATTAAATGAAAATCTTGGAAACTTTTCTATTGAAAAAAAACATATTATTAACTTGCTAAAAATTGCTAGAACATCTTGTTCACTTGGAGTATCTAGAACTCATATTGTAAACGGTCTTTTTGATGGAACATTGCCTTGTGAAATTTTCTCAGATTTAGGTTCTGGCACAATGATTTACCAAAATAATTACGGTGGCATTCGTACCATGGAAAAAGAAGATATTCCAGCTGTATTAAATTTAATACGACCATTTGTTGAGCAGGGAATTCTTTTACCAAGAACAGAAGAATCTTTACTTCAAAACTATAATGAATACATTGTTTACGAACTTGATGGTGGATTAAAAGCCTGTGCCGCCCTTCACTTTTACGATGATAATCAAGGAGAAATTGCAGCTGTTGCTGTTGATTCTGTTTGTTCCCATATGGGAATTGGTCCAAAACTTATTAGTTACCTTTTGGACAAAGCTAAAGAAAATAAGTTGTCCTCTGTATTTATTTTAACCACACAAACTTCAGATTGGTTTGAGAAACTAGGATTCGCTCTTTCTACTGTAGATTCTCTTCCTGCAAAACGCAAAGAGAAATGGACAAAAGAGCGAGGTTCAAAAGTATTACGTATCGATTTATAAATATGTTTCACGTGAAACAAAATTAGATTTGGGTTATACAAATTGTTTCACGTGAAACACATCAAAACAATATTTTATCATAATAGATAATTTTAAAAGATGTTTCACGTGAAACAAAAAAGACTTGATTTTCTCATAATAGAAAAACAAGTCTTTTTTTATGTTTATAAATTAACTAAGAATAAAACTGTTAGTTCGATAAATACAGATTATCAAAGGACGCCCTTGACTCATCTTTGTTTTGGTTCTTCAAACATTGTAGAACAATCAAAAATCAAGTAAAGTCTTTTCATTATCCCAAATGAAAAATAGTTTTATTCTTCTTCCGAAGAACTGTCATCCTTTGCAATTTTATCAATTCCAATAACCATATCAGGTTGACTAATTTCAAGAATGCGAACACCTTGAGCAGCTCTTCCCTGTTCACTAATTTTTGTAGCTGGAACTCGTAAAGATTTGCCCTGGCTTGTTATACACATAATTTCATCATTTTCAGTAACGGAAATTACACCTACAACTTCACCTGTTTTATCTGTTACATTGTAACCTTTTTGTCCACCTGTTGCTCGACCGTGACGCATAAATTCATCAAAATCAACTCTTTTTCCACATCCATAAGATGTCATCAAAAGCATTTTTTCATCAGAATTTACACAAACTGCTCCAGCAAGTTCATCTTCGTTAGAAAGTCTTAGACCGCAAACACCTCTTGATGCACGACCCATAAAGCGAACATCTTGTTCAGTAAAACGTAAAGCTTGTCCACGTCTTGAAACAAGTACAAGTTCATTTGAGCCATCGGTTAAAATTGCAGAAACAATTTTATCACCTTCATCAAGGTTGATAGCAATAATTCCACGAGTTTTTGCATTGGAGAAGTCTGAAGTTCTAACCTTTTTAACAACGCCTTTAGAAGTTGCCATAAACAAGAACTTATCATCAGAAAATTCTTTTAATGTTACTGTTGTTGCAATTTCCTCATCAGAAGCAATTGATAACAAGCCTTTAATGTGAACACCACGAGTATATTTACTTGATTCAGGAATTTCATGAACTTTAATATAATATGCTTTTCCTTCTGTGGAAATAAACATAACATAATCATGATTTGAAGCAACAAATACTTGTTTAATAAAATCATCTTCCACAAGTTTTGCAGAATTGGAACCTTTTCCACCTCTACCCTGACTTTTGTAAGTAGAAGCTGGAACTGCTTTGATATAACCAAGATGAGAAATTAGAACTACCATTTCTTCTTCTTTGATTAAATCTTCCACATTGATTTGCTCAACTTCATCAGCAACAATGTCTGTACGGCGTTTATCACCATATTTTTTTGCAACTTCAGAAGTTTCTTCTTTAATAAGATTTAAGATTTTTTCTGGATGAGCCAACAAATCTTTTAAGTGTTCGATTAAGGCTTCAACCTCTTTTAACTCAGCTTCAAGTTTTTCGATTTCCAAACTTGTTAAGCGACCAAGACGCATATCAACAATAGCTTGGGCTTGAACTTCATCAAATTGGAATCTAGCTCTTAAGCTATTTTTAGCAACTTCTTCATTGCGGCTTTCTTTAATGATTTTAATTACTTCATCAATATTTTGAATTGCTTTTACTAAAGCTCTTAAAATGTGAGCTCTTTCTTCTGCTTTTTTTAATTCAAATTGAGTACGACGAGTAACAACATCTTGTCTGTGTTCCACAAAGCAAGAAATCAATTTTTTAAGACTTAAGATTTCTGGTCGTCCATTTACAAGAGCAAGATTAATAATACCAAAAGAAGATTGTAAAGGAGTTTTTGAAAATAGTTGATTTAGAACAACTTTTGCAATAGCTCCCCTTTTCAATCCAATTTCAATACGAACATCATCTCCAGCAGAACCATCGTTTACTCTATCAATTCCTTCGATAACTTTATCACGAGCAAGTTCACCAATCTTAGCACATAAATCATTAGTTCTAACTTGATATGGAATTTCTGTAAAAATAATTGTTTCTTTTCCACTTTTTGAAACTTCGATAGTAAAGCGACCACGAACAATTATTTTTCCACGACCAGTTTTATATGCTTGTTTAATTCCAGATTTTCCATAAATGATACCACCTGTAGGGAAGTCTGGACCTTTGACAAAATGACATAATTCGTCAAAAGATATATCTGGATTATCAATATAAGCACAAACCGCATCAGCAATTTCGTTTAAGTTGTGAGGTGGCATATTTGTTGCCATACCAACAGCAATACCACTTGAACCATTTACCAACAAGAAAGGAATTTTTGCAGGTAAAACTGTTGGTTCTTTTTTTGTATCATCAAAGTTTGGAACAAAATCTACAGTTTCTTTTTTGATGTCTTTAACCATTTCTTCGGCAATTGGAGACATCTTTGCTTCTGTATAACGATATGCAGCAGCTCCACTTCCGTCGATACCACCAAAGTTACCTTGCTTGGTAATTGGCATATATCGCATAGAAAAGTGCTGACCTAAACGAACAAGAGCATCATATACAGAAGAATCACCATGTGGGTGATAACTACCAAGTACATCACCGACAACGGTTGCACATTTACGAGTTTTTCCACTGTAGTGCAAACCCTTTTCTTCCATTGAATAAAGAATACGTCGGTGAACAGGTTTTAATCCGTCACGAACATCTGGTAAAGCACGAGCTACAATAACAGACATAGAATAGTCTATGTAAGATTTTTGCATTTCTGTTTCAATAGAAACAGGTATAATAGATCCACCTTCTGGAGTTTTTATTTCTTCCATAATCTCACCTTAAACCTTAAATATCCAATGTAGCATAAACAGCGTTTTCTTCAATGAACTTACGACGAGGTTCAACTTCTTCACCCATAAGAGTTGTAAAAACTTTATCTGCTTCAATTGCATCAGTAATAGTTACACGTTTCATTTTTCTGTTTGCAGGATCCATGGTGGTTTCTTTTAATTCTTGCCATTCCATTTCACCAAGACCTTTATATCGTTGAACTTCGATTTTATCGTTTGTTGCTCCCTGAGAATTAAATTCTGCAATAGTTGCATCTCTTTCTTCATCAGAAAAAACGAATCGTCTATCTTTTTTGTATTCAACACGATACAAAGGTGGCATAGCAATATAAACATGACCAGCTTCAACAAGTTGTGGCATATATCTAAAAAAGAAAGTCATTAACAAAGTGGCAATGTGGGCACCGTCAACGTCGGCATCAGCCATAATAATTATTTTATGATATCTTAATTTTTCGATATTAAAATCTTTTCCAAATCCAGCACCTAAAGAAGCAATTACTGGATTTAACTTATCATTATTTGCAACCTTTTCTGGACGAACTTTTTCTACGTTTAGCATTTTTCCCCAAAGCGGTAGAATTGCCTGAATTCGTGGATCTCTACCCTGCTTTGCAGAACCTCCCGCAGAATCACCTTCGACTATGTATACTTCACATTCTTCTGGATTTTTTGAAGAACAGTCAGCTAATTTTCCAGGAAGGCCGAAGCTGTCCATTCCAGTTTTTCGTCTAGCATTGTCTTTTGCTTTTCTTGCAGCAATACGAGCAGTAGCTTCAGAAACAGCTTTCTCAAGAATTTGTTCAGTAATTCTTGGATTTTGTTCAAAAAATAAAGTTAGTTGTTCATTAACTAAAGAATCTACAATTCCACGAACTTCACTATTTCCAAGTTTGGTTTTAGTTTGTCCTTCAAATTGTGGTTCTGGAACTTTACAAGAAATAACAGCTGTTAATCCAGCTCTAACATCTTCACCAGTTAGTTTTTCTTCCTTGTCTAGTTTTTTTTGTAATTTAACATTGTTTTGCAAAAATGCATTCATTACACGAGTTAAAGCAGTTTTAAAACCTTCTAAGTGAGTTCCACCTTCTTTAGTGTTAATATCATTTACGAAAGATAAAATATTTTCGTTATAACCTGTGTTGTAGTGAAGAGCAACTTCTGTAATCACTTCATTTTTTTCGCCTTCAAAATAAACAGGTTCTTCTGGAATTACAGTTTTTCCTTCATCAAGATATTTTACAAAAGATTTAATACCACCTTCAAAACGGAATTCAGTTTCTTTTGGAGTAGAAAGTCTTTCATCTCTCAAAATAATTGTAATTCCACTATTTAAGAAAGCAAGTTCTCTTAATCTTTTTGCTAAAACATCAAAATTGTATGTGGTTGTTTCTGTAAAAATAGTTGGGTCAGCTTGCCAACGAATTGTGGTTCCTGTTTTTTCTTCAATTTTTCCAATCTCTTTTACTGGAGCTGTTGCAACACCAACTTCATATTTTTGATTAAAAACTTTTCCATCACGGTAGATAGTTGCTTCAAGCCAATTTGAAAGTGCGTTTACACAAGAAACACCAACACCGTGCAAACCACCAGAAACTTTATAAGAACCTTTATCAAATTTACCACCAGCGTGGAGACGAGTTAAAACAAGTTCAAGAGCTGAAATTCCTTCAGTTGGGTGAATATCAGTTGGAATACCACGTCCGTTATCTTCTACACGAACAATATCATTTTGTTCTAATGCAACAATAATTTTATCACAATGGCCAGCCATTGCTTCGTCAATTGAGTTATCTACAACTTCGTAAACTAGGTGATGAAGTCCGTCTGGTCCAGTAGAACCAATATACATACCAGGTCTTTTACGAACTGCTTCAAGTCCTTTCAAAACCTGAATATTAGTAGCTGAATATGAGGCCGACATTTTATCTATTCCCCTCTAAAAAAAGAAATCGTCAATCGAGTATAACTCTATTGAAAAAAAAAGTAAAGGTAAGTTATACTAGAGAAATGACAACAGTAAACGTATTTTGGGAAGAAGCAATAAAACAAGTAAAAGAAGATTATACAAATGATTCTAGAAAAGAAGACTATGATTTATGGATTTCTGTAATTAAATTTATAGATTCAGAAGGAACAACTTTCAATTTATCTGTACCTTCTTTATTTTTTAAAGATCAATTAACAAAAAGGGGTCATGTTTCATATATTAAACAAAAACTTTATGAAATTTCAGGACAAAATTTTGAATTAAATTTCAAAATCAATGCAATTCAAGAATCAAGTCCAGTTGATGATGATATAGATGATATACCTATTATTACAAAGCCAGTAATTTCATCACCAGCTCCCACATCAAATAATACAAAAACTCTAAATTCAAATGATAAAACAAAAGAATATACTTTCAATTCTTTCGTAATTGGAGATAACAATTCTTTTGCATATAACGCAGCTTTGGCTGTAGCAAAAAATCCAGGACACGCTTATAATCCGCTTTTAATTTATGGTGGTGTTGGACTTGGAAAAACTCACTTAATGTGTGCTATAGGAAATCATTGTTTAAGTGACAATAGCAAAAAAGTAATTTATGTAACTGCAGAAGATTTTACAAATGAATTTATTGAATCAGTTGGTGCAAAAACTACTCAAAAATTCAAAAATAAATACAGAAATGCTGATGTATTACTTATTGATGATATTCACTTTTTTCAAAATAAAGACAGTACACAAGAAGAATTATTTCACACATTTAATGCTTTGTATGATTCTTTTAAGCAAATCGTATTTACTTGTGACCGACCTATTTCTGAATTACGAAATTTAACAGAAAGATTACGTTCTAGATTTGAAAGAGGTTTAAACGTAGATTTATCATTACCAAGTTATGAAACAAGATGTGCAATTCTAGAAAAAAAACTTAATTCTATGGGAAAACAAATTCCAAGAAATGTTATAGATTATATTGCACAAAATGTTGCTTCAAATATTCGTGATTTAGAAGCAGCTTTAACAAAAATAATTGCATACACAGAACTAGTTGGAAAAGAAGTTACTCTAGAAATCGCTCAACAAGAACTTCGAGATAAAATTACTATCCAACAAAATACAAATATTAGAGTAGAAACTATAATTAAAACAGTTGCAGATTATTATGGACTTTCTGTGAAAGATATAACAGGTCCAAAACGCTCAAAACCTGTAATGTTACCAAGACAACTTGCAATGTATATTGTTAGTGAACTTACAGAATATTCTACAACAGAAATTGGTGGAGAATTTGGAGGCAGAGATCATTCAACAGTTATGCAC
This sequence comes from Spirochaetaceae bacterium, assembly GCA_017416145.1. GTDB lineage: Bacteria > Spirochaetota > Spirochaetia > Treponematales > Treponemataceae > Treponema_I. The sequence continues at coordinate 27,849 of JAFQDD010000014.1, forward strand.
TCTGTTAAAAAAATCTCTGACGCAATAAAAATAGATTCTAGTTTGGACAACACAATTCAAATTCTTATAAAAAATGTAAAAGAATATAAAAAATGACAACTTGTGTAAAATATGTTAATATTTAGTTGAAAAACACAAGAATTTGTGGAAAAACTAAATATTATGTTAATATGTGGAAAACTAAAAGTTATATTTGCATAGTTTATCCACATTACAATTTTTTGTAAAACAAGAAAATAAATGAGTTTTACAGAAATCCACAACCATTACTATTATTATTACTAAAATTTAAATATATAATATATAATAGGAAAAAGAAAAAATTAGGACAAAAAGGAGTTCAATATGAAATTCACTTTTGATAGAGATTCAATGCTTAGAGAAATTTCTATAGCACAAGAAATTATTTCAACAAAAAATGCTCTTTCAATTTTATCAAATGTATTGTTTATTGCAGAAAATAATACTTTGATTATTAAAGCAACAGATATAAAAGTAAATTTTGAAACAAAAATTCCAATTGATATTGAAGAAGAAGGAACAACAACAGTTTTCTGTGATAAATTTATTAGTATTTTGAATTCTCTTCCTTCTGGTGATATTGAATTTGATCAAAAAGATATAATTGTTACTATTAGACCAATTTCAATTAAGGGTCAGTTCAAACTAAAAAGTATGGCAAGTGATAAATTTCCAGAATTTACTTCTTCTGAAAATGTTCCATACTTTGATATTCCAGCTGAAGATTTCAAAAATATGATTACTCAAACTATTTTTGCTTTGTCAGATGATGAATCAAGATTAAATATGAATGGCGTTTTCTTTGAAAAAAATGAAGACAATTTGAATATGGTTTCTACAGATGGTAGAAGACTTGCTTATATTTCAAAACCACTTTGTCAAGGTGTAAATAGTTTTCCATCAGCAACTGTTCCACCAAAAATTTTAAATATTATTTTGAAAAGAGCTCCTTCTGAAGGTTTTGTTTCTGTATCAATTGTAGAAAAAATGATTTTTATAAAATTTGGTAGTTATAAGTTTACTTCGGTTTTAATTGATGGAATGTTTCCAAATTATCGACGGGTTATTCCAGAATCACAAACTTACAATTTCCAAGTTGAAAAAGCAGACTTGCAAAATGCACTAAAACGTGTTGGTTTGCTTGTGGATAAAAAATCACCAAGAATTTATTTAGAAGTGAGTCCAGGAAAATTGACTATTACTTCTCAAGAAACAGAAATTGGAACTGCAAAAGAAGAAATACCTTGTAGATATGACGACGAAGAAATTGTAATTGCTGTAAATTATGTTCATATTGATGAACCTTTAAAAGTAATGAATTCAGAAAAACTTACTTTTGAATTTACTGGAAACTTAAAAGCAATTACATTACGTCCAGAACCTGCAGAAGATTATTTCCATATAATTATGCCAATGCAAATGGAGTAATATTTGCCTTTTCTAAATCTTTCTATATATAATTTTAGGAATCTTGAAAATAAAACCATAGACCTTCTTTCTAAGGAGGTCTATTTTGTTGGTGAAAATGGTCAAGGTAAAAGTAATTTATTAGAAGCTCTGTATATTTCTTCTTATGCTTCATCTTTTAGAACAAAATCTGAAAATGAGTTGATAAAAAAAGGAGAAAGCGAATATTCTCTACGAGGATTTTTTAGAGAAGAATCTGAAAAAACTACTTCAATTTCTGTTAGTTATAAAAGCGGGAAAAAACGTATAGAAAAAAACGGAAAAACAGTAAAAGACAGAAAAGAACTTATAAATGCAATTCCTTGTGTATTGTTTTGTCATGATGATTTAGAATTTTCTGTGGGGGAACCAGAACGTCGTCGATTTTTTATTGATCAATGTCTTTCAATGTATGATGTAGTTTATATTGATTTTATTAGAAAATATAAGCAAATATTAAAAAATAGAAATATTATTTTGAAAGAAGAAAAATATGATTTACTGGAAATGTATGATATTCCTTTGATAAAAGAAGGTTTAGAAATTCAAAAACGTAGAAATAAAGCGATTTTTAAGTTTAATACAATTTTTACTTCACTTTATAAAGATATTTCTGGAATAGATGGTGTTAAAATTTCCTATGAGCCTTCTTGGAAAAGTGATAATGAAGCTGAAATCTTAGAATATGTTTTGTCAAAAAGAGATGTGGATAAAGTTATGGGAACTACAATGACAGGTCCACATCGGGATAAAATATATTTTGTGAAAGATGGAAAAAACTTTGTTTCGACTGCATCAACGGGACAACGGCGACTTATTGCATTGATTTTGAGAATTGCTCAAGCAACCTATTATTCGGAAATTACTGGAAAAAATCCGGTTTTATTGATGGATGATGTTTTGCTTGAACTTGACCCAAATAAAAGACAAAGTGTAACTGCACTTCTTCCAACTTATGATCAATTGTTTTGTACTTTCTTACCAGGTGAACCTTATGAACGATACAAACATTCTACTACAAAAATCTATAATATAAAAAATGGAGACTGGTTTGAGTAATTCCATCGAAAAAGCAGATACATTAATTTTAAATATTTTTTCTGATTTAAGTGATTCAATGAAAGATGCTAATAAAACTATTTCTATTTGGAAAGAGGTTTTGTATTCAATAAAAAATGCAAAAATTGATGGAAGTCAGTTGGCGGATCACAGTAAAATATTGGAATTTAAAAATGGGATTTTGGTTATAGAAACGGATCATCCAGGACGAATACAGCTTTTTCAAATGTATAAAAATTATATTCAAACTGGAATAAATAGAAAATCTCCTGATTTAAAGGTTAAAAATATTCTTTTTAGATTGAAAAAAAATGAAAAAAATATTAAAGCAGAAAATGTGGAAGAAATTATTAGAGAAAAACTTCTTGCAGATAATATTGATGATGAATTTGAAAAAAAATACCCCTCTCAGAATGAAACCAAGTCAGAATTACCAGATGATATAAAGGCAATTTTTGAAAGAATGAAAAATGGAGAAAAATAAAAAAATTTCGCCGCTTCGCGGTATAGGAGATATATGGAAAAGCGAATTACAGAGTTGGAAATAAAAATTGCATATTTAGAGGATTTTTTAAACAAACTACAGGCCATCGCTGTGGAACAAGGTGAAGTTGTTGATACATTAAAAGCAGAAAACCGAGTTTTAAAGGCAAAAATCAAAGAAATATTGGATAATCAAGAACAGGATATTCCAAACCGACGGCCGCCCCATTATTGATTTTTCAGCTTTGAAAAGCTGGTAAACTATTTGGGGGAAGGAAAACCGAACTTTTTCGATGCGTAGTTTTTCCTTCCCCCAAACCCCCAACCTTTCCTGGCAACGACCAAAGGGGATTCCCCTTTGGAAACCCCAAACTTATGTTTTTCTAGTGGTTATCTCTTTTGGATATTTAGCTATCTATACAAATGAATATCTATTATTATTAAATACTATTGACAGAATTTTCTACTGAAAATTATTGCTTCGCTATAATCAGCCATCCATGGTTTTACAGCGTGTTTTGTATAAAAAAAGCTGATTTTCGGGGATTATCCAAAAAATCAGCTTTTTGTGTTTTTATAGAAATTACCCTACTCTTTTATAATAAGGTGTAGTTCTTCTAGTTGTTTTTCATCCACTGGAGCTGGGCATTCGTCCATTGGAGATATTGCCATGTTGTTTTTTGGGAAGGCAATAACTTCGTGGATTGATTCTTCGTGACACATTAACATAACTAGGCGGTCAAGACCTGGTGCAATTCCTCCGTGTGGTGGAGCACCGTATTTGAATGCATTTACTAGGAAGCCAAATGCTTTATCTGCTCTTTCTTGAGAGAATCCAGAAATTTTGAAGATGCGTTGTTGCAATTCTGGGTCGTTGATACGCATTGAACCAGAAGCAAGTTCGTATCCGTTTAGAACTAAATCGTACAAATCACCTTTTACGTTACCTGGATCAGATTCTAGAGTATCCCAATATTGTTTTTGTGGAAGTGTGAACATGTGGTGTTCTGTTTCCCAGTGGTTTTCTTCTTCGTTGAAGGCAAAATATGGGAAGTCGATAATCCAAACAAAGTGGAATTCGTCCTCTTTGTTGTAAAGATTTAAGTCTTTTCCAAGTTGAGAGCGAACTGCACCCATTGCAACACAGGCTGTTTGCCATTTTTCATCGCTGACAAAAAGTAGAAGGTCGTTCTTTTCGGCACCAAGTTTTTCGCAGATTTCAGCTTCTTTTCCAGCGTAGAATTTGCTAATTCCCCCTTCAAAAATGCCTTCTTGATTAACTTTCATCCAAGCAAGACCTTTTGCTTTGTAAAGTTTTGCTTTTGACTCAAGAGCTTCTATCATTTTGCGGCTGTATTTATCAGCTACATTTTTTACAACAAGAGCTTTTAATCCAGAGCGTTTGTGGCGAGGTAAAGATGAGTCAGCGTTTGCAGCTCCAGCTTTGAAAGCCACAAAATCAGATAAATCTGCCATAAAAGCAGCATCTTGCATTTTTAGGTCAAAACGTAGGTCTGGTTTGTCTGAACCGTAAAGGTCAAAGGCTTCTGTCCAAGATAGACGGTCGAATTTTGCAGGTAAATCGTAGTTTAGAGTTTTTTTGAAGATATGTTGCATCATGCCTTCGGTAACAGAAAGAACTTCTTCTCGGTTTGTGAAAGAAAGCTCCATATCAATTTGTGTAAACTCTGGTTGGCGATCTCCACGAGCATCTTCGTCGCGGTAACAACGAGCGATTTGGAAATATTTGTCGAAGCCAGAAACCATTAAAATTTGCTTATAAAGCTGTGGACTTTGTGGCAAAGAATAGAAAGTGCCTGGGTGAACGCGGCTTGGTACAAGGTAGTCACGAGCTCCTTCTGGAGTTGATTTGATAAATGTTGGAGTTTCGATTTCTAAGAAGCCTTGTTCTGTTAAATATTCACGAGTAGCAAAGGCAACTTTACTTCTTAAAATGATATTGTGCTGCATTTTTGATGTGCGCAAATCCAAATATCGATATTTTAAGCGTAAATCTTCGTTTGGAATAACTGGAGTTCCGTCTTTTTGAACTTCGTCAATCATAAAAGGAAGTACATCTGATTTTGAAAGGATTTCAATATCTTTTGCAACTAACTCGATTTCTCCAGTTGTCATATCTTTGTTTATCATTGAATCTGGACGAGCTCTAACAATTCCCTCTACTGCAATACAAAATTCCATGCGAAGAGCTTTTGCTGTATCAAGTAAAGAAGAAGTTGCATCTGAGTCTACAACAACTTGTGTAATTCCGTAGCGGTCACGTAAATTGATAAAAGTGATACCACCATGTTCACGAATTCTGTGAACCCATCCGTTTAAAATAACTGTTTTTCCATCATCACTTTTGCGTAAATCGCCACAAGTGTGAGTTCTTTTAATTTGTTCCATAACTGTAAAGAATAGCGATATTTAGTGGGTTTTTCAAGGGGAAAAAATTAGGTGATATTAAACATTTTTGAAAATGTTAAAAACAAATTCCGTGTTTGACCTTATAAGAAAAACAGTAGACAGTTTTATTTACATTATGATAAATTGTAACAAAGGGAGTTTTTATGAAAAAAGTAGTATTAAGTTTTATTCTAATGATTTTTGTTTTGTTCTCTTGTTTTGGGAATGAAAGTTTGATTTATATACCTGATAATGATGAGGTTGTATTTTTCTTTCAGACTATTAACTTTTTGCAAGAGTGGGAAAACGGGGAAACAGAACTTACAGATGAAAAATTTGCAGAAGTTTACACAAATCATGTTGGAACAGGATATTTTTCTTCTTTATTGTTTGAGCAATTTTTTAGAAATACAAAAAATGAAAATATCAAAAAACAAATTAAAAATCATATTATAAAAAATAATTTAAATGATTCTTATGCAAAAACCTTGCTAAAAAAGTTTGATTCTGTAGCAACTCAAAAAGTAAGTAATAATAAAGTTGTAACTCAATTTTCTTATAACGATGAAGAATTTGATGAAAACATAAATTTATATCAAGTTTATGAAGTTCATCCTTTTAATGACGAGTTTGGATTATTGCTATTTAATAATGATTGGAATGTTTTATCATATAATAATGAATCTGGCGAATTAAATGTCGATAAAAATGTGTTTTTGCTTTGTGGCGGTGGAACCAATAGTATGTCTATTTCTATGTTTGAAGTAGAAAATGTTACTAGTGAGGAAGAACTTCCAGAAGCATTTAGATTAAATTATTTTGAGCAAAAATATGGTGATAATTGGGTTTATGGTGAAGTAGAACAAGTAGGTGTACTTTCAAATTGTGGAGTTGATCACTATTTTATGGGATACGGAACTGGTCCTGATATTATTCCAGAAATTTACTGCGGAGATTTTGTAGCTTTTTTGTATGATGAAGAATTACAAAAAGTTTATGTGATGGATATTATGATGAACTTTTCAAAAATCAATATGAATTACGAAATTCGTAACCAGATTTTTGATTATTTAAGATTTTTTACTTTCTTTTGTTTTTGTGAGTAAATTAGTGTAAGGACATAAGTTCGGAAAAAGTTGAATCACATATATTGTTAATTGTTTCTAATAATTGTTTTTTTTGAGACATAATAATATCAGCATAAAAACTTTCTATAGATTTTTCTTGTACTATACTTTCATTTTCTTTTAATAAATCAGAAGGCTTTTTACCAAGAGCTTTTGCGAGTTTTATAAGAGTTTTATCACTAACCCACGTTTTGCAATGTTCTATATCTGAAAGGTATGGAAGGGAGATGTCTGCATTTTCTGCAAGTCGATCTTGAGTTAGATGTAATTCTTTTCGCCGATTTCGAATGTTTTCAGAAAGGATTTTTCGTAATGACAAATCCACGTTTCCATTGTCATATTCATCTTTCATATTTTTAATTATATGATAACAACATATGTTGACAAAATAGGTGATTAACATATATTCTAAATCTATGTTGACATCATATGTTTATAAGAAATGGTTTCTACATCTATTATTTTTATTTGTTAGTTTTTCTATATTTGCAGCAAAAATTCCTGAATGGTATGAGCATAAAGCTGTGGTTTATCCAGAAGAATTTTATATTACGGCTATTGGAGAAGGAAATTCTAAATTAGAAGCAGAACTTGCAGCTCTTACTAATATTTCTATGTATTTCAATATAAAAACAGATGTTGTTAATGTTCTTGAACGAACAATGATGGAACTAGATGGAAAAAATTATAGTTTTTCTAAACAAACAAATATTGATGAAAGTACAAGAGTAAATTCAAGTTCGGAGTTTTTTGGGGTTCAATTTGCAGATAGCTTTTTTGTGGATGGAAAATACACAATTCTTGCATATATTGAAAGAGATTTAGCTTTTGATGTTTATGTACAACGTATAAAAGATGCCGCTGCTAAGTTAGAAGCCCTTCTTATTATTGCGGAAGATTACAATAACCCGATTTCTGGTCTAGAGGCAGCTGAAGAAGCTGTTCCGATTGCAAATTATGTTGCTGAGCTTATGAAAATGGCTCGTATAGTAAAAAAATCAACAGATACAATTTTTATTTCTACAGAAGCTCTTGTTCAAAGAAGTTATATTGCAAAAGAAATTTGTAAAGAAAGTCTTGTTTTTCAGTTAATTGTAGAAAATGACTATGAGAATATGATTTATACAACAATTTCTGATTTATTAGAAAATGAAGGGTATTCTCTTTCTTCTACTAATGGAACTTGTACAATTCCTGTTTTGGTAAGTGTAGAAAAAGAAGAAAGTGTAGCAGGAATTTTTCTTTATTGTAACCTTTTAGTAAAAATAACAGACGGAACAGGAAATGATTTTTTTTCATATTCTCGATCTTTTCCTAAAAAAGGAGGCAAAACTCAACGTCAAGCCTACAACAGAGCTTTTCAAGAAATTCAAGCAGAACTTAATGCAACATTTATAGAAGAATTCAACGCACGGTTAAAACGTTAGCTGTCGCTGAAAATATAATAATTAATTTAGGAGAATTAATAGGTGAAAACTTTAGTAAAAAGTATTTTTATTGTTGTAGGATTAGTTTTTTTGATGGGATGTGCAAGTACACCTAAATCAGAAATGCAAGAAACACCTGCAGTATCTAAAAGAGTTGAAAGAGAAATGATTGATTGGAAAAGTGCTTCAATCGGTGGAGAAATTCCTGAATGGGCTTATGCAGCAGCAGATAATGACCAAGTTGCTCTTTCTGCTTTACCTCAATTTGAAGGAAAGTTAATTTTCTTTGCAGAAGATCAAGGAAAAAATCTTGATTTATTGAAATCTTGGGTAAACAACTTTAATGTTCAAGCTGCTCTTTCAAGACAGCTAAGTAATTATGTTATTGCAAAATTTGGTGGTGAGCAAAGTGGAGATAAAAATAGCGAAGAAGTTCAAATGTATCTTAATGAATTAGTTTCTGCATGTTCAAAAGCAGAAATTAATGGTTTATCAAAGGAATTGGATTTCTGGGTAAAAACACGCTATGCAGATAAAGATATGGACACCATCAACGACATTTATCAATATTTTGTGGTTTATGCTATGGACAAAGAAGATTTCCGTTTGCAATTAGATAGAGCTTTGGGAAAAGTGGAAGCTAAAACTCAATCTCAAAAAGAATTAAAAGAAAATGTTTTAAATGCAGTTGTGGAAGCAACAATTTTTGCTGAAACAGCAAATTAATAATAAAAATGCAGATGGAAAGGAATATTTTTCTTAAATATTTTATTCATCTATGTTTAGGTTCTTCTATAATTGAAGAACCTAAATAAAACAGCAGAAGGTTGCTGATATTTTTTTATATGTGGAGATATTAATGAAAAAGAAATTGGTTATTTTTTTTGCTTTAGTAAGTTTGGTAGTATTTTTTGCTTGTAAGCAAGAACCACCTACAACTTCCTCTGGAAATGTGACATCAGGAAATCCTTTTGTTGGTTCATGGGTAGACGAATATAATATGTTAAAATTTGTATTTACTGATAATTATTATAGTTCTTCTACAAAAGAGTGTTATTTATATGTTTTAGAAGGTAATTCAGAAATATTATTAGAGTCCTATTGCTATAAAATTACAGGTAATAATACTTGTGAATATAGCTGTACGACATCTTCTGGTTTAGATGATTATTATTTTTACTTTACATTGAAAGGCTCAACTTTATATTGCTATTCAAATTTTTATGAAGATATGGTTGAAACATCCGAAGTTATTTTTCATAAACAATAATAGGGAGAAAAAGAAACAATGAAAAAAATATATACAGTATTATTTACTTTATTTTTTTTGACTACGTCTATGTTTGCACAACAATCAGTAAATATTGATAATGCATTAGATACAGTAGTAAGTGAAATAAAGGCAAAAGTTCCATCTGGAGTGGAATTAGCAGTAGCAACAATAGGTGCAGATACAAAAGAACTTTCTGATTATATAGCAAAGGAACTAGAAAGCCGTTTGATTCGCACAGGAAAGTTTACATTGGTAGAAAGGAATGCACAAAACCTACGAATTATTAATGCAGAAATAGATTATCAATATTCAGGAAATGTAGATGATAGTTCTATGGTCGAACTAGGCTATAGACTTGGAGCAAAATATCTAGTATATGGTAGTTTTGAACAATTTGGTGGCTTAATGCAGTTAACAATAAAAGCTACAAGCGTAGAAACAGGAGAAATACCAGTAATAGCTTCATTTTCAATTACATCATCATCTAAAATAACAGATTTATTAGGCGACCAAAGAGCATTAAATACAGCCCAAGATTATTTGGATATGATAGCTCGATGTCAACAAAAACTTAATTCTATTGAAAATGATAAAAACAAAGAAATACAAAACAATACTGCAAACATATATGCAAAATATCAAACACAAATAAACGAAGCAAGAGCAAGAGAAAGAAAACCTTGGGAAAGCACAGCAGAACATGAAGAGATAATAGCAAAGAATATTTCAGACTTAGAAATTAAGAGAGATACAGAATTAAGTGGTGTTTCAAAGAATGTAAGTATAAAGTATGACAATCAATATAAAATGGTTGAATTACAAATGAACAAACTTACAGAAGATTTACAAAATACAAGTTTTGTACTAAAGGGAAATTCTGTACAGGTATTAATTGGTGAATATATGTATGATGAAAACCCTCAACATTGGCCAGTTGCTGTTCGTTCATTAGATAAACTTATAAATTATACCTATAATGGAAAACGAACAATGAGTGGTGCAGATAGAGAGACAGAATACAACACAATAGAAGCAGCTAGAAAGAATGGAACGCTTGAGGGAGAAATAACATATAAGGTTGAATCAACAGATTCAAAGATGAGATTTAACATAAGAGTGGTAAATGTTCGAGTTAATGATACACATTCTTATACAACTATATTAAATGAAACAGTAAATCAAGTTGTCGGTTCCGTTAATGCTACAACAGTACAACAAAATGATAATATTGGAATTTTAACGAACAATGAAGCTAATATACAAATTAAAGACACTTCTTCTAGCAAAATAGAGTCGACAACAGCAGGTTATAATGTAAATCCATTTGAACAAGCATTTTGCTGGGTATATAGTGGCTCAAAAGGACAAGTGAACATAAAAAGAAAGTATCTTTCTTATAACGGGCAAAGTTATGTAGGATTAAATTTTAATGGTTTTACTGGAGTTCATAAATCTGATTGGAGTGATTGGACAGAAGCTAAGTCTAATACAAATTATGTTTCAGATTTAAAAGAAACTCTTTTTGGAACCAAAGGAATTAGATTTAAGGCAAGTGGAGATGGTAAGAATTACAGTATTGTTTTTAGAATAATTTATTCAAATGGGACATATAGTGATTTTCAATACGATTTTAAAACATATTCAAATAAAACAGTAGAAATTGAAATACCCTATACAAAATTAGAATGGCAATCTTATTCGGTTTCAGCGGAATTTGATATTAATTTAGTTGAATCAATAATAATAAAATATAATTATTCTACGCCTCCTCGTTCAAACACATTTTTTGATTTAACTATCTTTGATGTTGAATTATATTAATTGTGTAGAAAAATTATGCAGGGGCGCTGCGAGGGTGTCCCCCGCTAGAGAAGGTGGCGAACAACGAAGTGTGAGCCAGGGAGAGACTTTATCTTGTAATATTTTTTAGCCAGGTTCCTTTTTTGTAGTGGATGATTAAGGCTGGCATTTTTTCTAGTTCGTCTAGGTAAAGTAAGATGTAAACCCAAACTGGTGATAATTTGAAAACAAAAGCGGCTAAAAATCCTAGGGGAACGGAAACGCACCACATTACGATTGAGTCTACGATAAATCCGTAACGAGCATCTCCACCAGAGCGGAAAACTCCACATATCAACACTGTGTTTATGGCAGCACCAAGAGATGAAACGCAGTTTATGAAAAGTAGTGAGTCACGATAATGAGCGGCTAGAGGTGAAAGGTCTGCAATAAGTGGCAAAACTGGTTTTAAGCAAAATAGGATAACAGCACTTAAAAAACCAACTAGGGTTGTGGATTTTATTAGGCGGGAAGCATTTCTTTTGGCAAGGGGTAAATCTCCAGAGCCGATTTGTTTTCCAAGTAGGATTGCTCCACCGTAAGCCATTCCAAAGAATAAAACGCTTGTAAGATCTCGGATTGTGGAAATGACTGAATTTGCTGCAACAATTTCTTCTCCCATATGCCCAAGTATTACAGAATATGTTGCCCAAGCGGCTCCCCAAACAAATTCGTTTCCGATTGCTGGAAGGGAATATTTTAGAAAATCTTTGGTGAGAAGTTTGTTTTTGCAAAAAATTGCTGAAAGTGAAAGTTTTACTTCTTTTATTCTTTTTGATATTAAAATGCTTATGAATAATTCGATTATTCTAGAAATTGTTGTGGCAAGGGCAACTCCGAAAAGTCCAAGTTTTGGAGCACCGAAAAGGCCGAAAATAAAGGTTGCGTTTAGTAAAATGTTTAATCCTAAGGCGATGAAGGTGATGCAAGTGACGGTTTTTACGTGTTCAAGGCTTTTTAGCAAGGCCTGGTAAACTTGGGAAACCGATAAACAAAAATATGTGACACTAACTGTCCGAAGGTAGATTACGCCATTTTCCACAAGGTTTGGGTCGTTGGTGAAAATGTACATAATTTGCTTGGAAAAAAAGAAGGTTACCGCTGCAAAAATGATTCCAGCAGTGGCGGAAATCCGAAGAGCGATACCCATTAAGGTTCTAATTGATGAGGCATCTTTTTTTCCCCAGTATTGGGCGGTGAGCATAATTACGCCAGAAGAAAGTCCTGTGAAAAACATTGTTAGCAAAAACTGAACCCGACTTGCAAGAGAAACAGCTGCAATGGCTGTTTGAGAAACGTAACCTAGCATAATAACGTCGGCGGAGTTTACAGCAGCGGTAATGAAGTTTTGAATTGCGATTGGTGCAACTATTATGAAAAGGGATTTATAAAAGGTTTTTGCTTCAGTTATATTTTCTTGTTTTGCGATTTCTTCCATAAAATCAACTATATGAAATAGACTGATTTTAGACAAGAGCACAAAAAAAGGGTTTTTTCCCCATATACTTGATTTAAAATATGATAATGATTATCATTTTCAAATTATGGGATATAACACAGAGCAAAAAAATCTTATTATCAAATGTTTTGAAACAAACAAGGATTCTCAGCTTGGAGCCTCTGACGTTTTGAGTTTTTTGGCTGCTAACAACACAAAGGTTGGACTTGCTACGATTTATAGAAATCTTGAATCTTTGGAAAAAGAAGGAAAAATCAAAAAATTTATTGATGTTAGCGGTCGGCAAGGAATTTGGCAATATAATTCTGGGCATTGCGGTCAACACTATCATTTAAAGTGCTTTGATTGTGGAAAAGTCATCCATCTAGAATGTGAAATTGTGGAAAACTTGGAAAACCACATTGGAAAAGAACACGGATTTGCCATTGATAGAGAAAAAACTATATTTTATGGAAGATGCGATTTGTGTGCATCAAAAAAATGCTAATTAAAAAAGGAAACTGATTTATAAATGAAAAACACTTTTTATCGATTTACGTATTTAATATTGATATTTGGACTTCTCTTTAATTTTGTAGCTTGTTCAAAATCCTCAAGCACTGCCGCCGAGAATGCTAAAATCAACATTGTGGTAACAACTTTTCCCTGCTACGATTTTGTCAGAGCTACAACAAAAGACATTCCTAATATCCAAATAAAAATGCTTATAAAACCTGGGGCAGAAATCCACTCCTTTGACCCTACTCCCCAAGATTTGATTGCTATCCAAAAATCAGACTTGTTTATTTATAACGGCGGCGAAAGCGACCATTGGGTAGATGAAATCTTAATATCCATGGAAAAAAATGCACCAAAAACTTTGCGGCTAATAGAAAGTGTGGCTTTGTTAGAGGAAGAACATTTTGATGAAGACCATTTCCATGAAGAAGATGGCCACCACCATGAAGGACACAGCACCGAAGAACTTGAAGCCGACGAACACGTTTGGACAAGCCCAGAAAATGCTAGAAAAATGGTGGATTTTGTGGCAAAGGCTTTGGAAGATTTAGAAATTGATGAAAAACTTTCTTCTGAGGATAAGGCAAAAATCAAAAAAAACGTAGAAGAATACAAAGCTCAAATTACGGAAGTTGAAGATAAAATCAAAAAAGTTATAGATTCCAAAGCAGAAAAATTTATTGTAATGGGAGACAGATTTCCTTTTCAGTATTTTGCAAAATATTATGGAATTGAATATTTAGCGGCTTTTTCTGGTTGTAGCACAGCGGTGGAAGCCAGTACACAAACAATTTCAAAGCTAATAAACACGGTAAAAGAAAAATCTTTACCAGCTGTTTTTTATATTGAATTAAGCAATCATAAAATTGCAGATACTGTGGCGGAAGCGGCAAAAGTGGCAACTTATCAACTAAATTCTGTGCAAAATATTTCAAAAGTCGACTTTGATAACGGAGAAACCTGGGTTTCTTTAATGGAAAAAAATGCTTTGGCCTTAGAAAAGGGAATGAGATAAGAGGAAAGTAAAAATGATAAAATGCGAAAATGCGTCTGTAACATACGGAAATTATGTTGCCTGTGAAAATGTGAGTTTTTCTGTAAATCCTGGAGAATATTTGTGCATTGTGGGAGCAAATGGATCTGGAAAAACTACAATTGTTAAGGCAACTCTTGGGCTACTTCCTCTTGCAAAGGGAAAAATTACAAAAGAAAACTGCGAAATTGGATATTTACCTCAGCAAAGTTCTATTCAAAGGGATTTTCCAGCAACTGTTCGAGAAGTGGTTTTGTCTGGTTGCATAAAGAAAAATCTTTTTTACAGCAAAGAAGATAAAAAACTTGCGGAAAAGCAAATAGAAAAGCTTGGTCTTTTAGAAATTGCTAAAAAATCCTACAGAGAATTGTCTGGAGGGCAGCAGCAGCGAGTTTTACTTGCAAGAGCCTTGTGTGCTGCAAAAAACCTTTTAGTTTTAGATGAACCTGTTACCGGCCTTGACCCAGTTGTTACAGATGAGCTTTATTCTACAATTCGGGAATTAAATCAAAAAGAAAAAATAGCTGTGATTATGGTTTCTCACGACGTAAATCGGGCTGTGCAAAACGCAACCCACATTTTACACATGGATAAAAAACCATTGTTTTTTGGAACAGCTAAAGATTACGAAAAAACAGAATACTACGGCGATATGACAAATGTTGAAGTTTGCGAAACCCACTTGTGTCATCACTGTGGAAGTAATTGTCACGCAAGTCATATTCACAATCACTAAAATTTTTAATTGGAAACAAAATAGGATATTAAGTCATGTTAGATTTTTTTAGAGATTTATTTTCTTACGGATTTATAACTCGCTCACTAATTGCAGGAAGTTTAATAGCTCTTTGCTCTGCCCTTTTAGGTGTAAGCCTTGTGTTAAAACGCTACTCAATGATTGGAGACGGACTTTCCCATGTGGGATTTGGAACTATGGCCATTGCTTTAGCTTTTAACTGGGCACCACTGGCGGTTTCTATTCCAGTTTGCGTTGTGGCTGCCTTTTTCCTTTTGCGAGTAAGCTCTTACAGTGGCATAAAAGGAGACGCAGCCATTGCTTTAATCAGTAGTAGTTCCCTTGCCATTGGAATTATCGTAACGTCCCTAACTTCTGGATTAAACACTGATGTAACATCTTATATGTTTGGTAGCGTACTTTCTATCTCAAAAACAGATGTTATCATCACGGTGATATTGGCCTTGGTGGTGGTTTCTTTGTTTGTGTTACTTTATAACAGGATTTTTATGGTTACCTTTGACGAAGCCTTTGCAAAATCCAGTGGCATAAAAGTAGAAGCCTACAACGGACTAATAGCAGTTTTAACAGCCCTAACAATTGTTGTGGGAATGCGGCTCATGGGAGCCATGATGATATCAAGCTTGATTGTGTTTCCAGCTCTAAGTGCCATGCGAGTTTTCAAAAGTTTTTTCAAAGTGGTAGTTTTTTCTGCAATACTTTCAGTACTTTGCTTTTTTCTTGGGATTGTAGCATCTTTTGCTTGGTCAACCCCAGCAGGAGCAAGTATTGTTGTAGCAAATTTGATTGCCTTTGTGATTTGCTTCACTGTGGGGAAAGTTCGAGGGTAAAAAAACATAAAATTTTTAAAAATTTCTCCCTTCAAAATAAAATTTGCTCAAAACTCATTTTAGACTTACTATGTAAGTATGAGTGTAATTATTTATTCTTTAGGAGCCGCAGAGGAAGTTACTGGCTCTAAACACGTTTTAGAAATTGATGGTCGTCCTATTCTCGTAGATTGTGGAGCTTTCCAAGGAAAATGGAATGAATCTGACCAAAAAAACAGAGATTTTAATATTGCTGCAGACAAGTTAGAAACTGTTATATTAACTCATGCCCACTATGATCACTGTGGACTTTTACCAATGCTAGGCAAAAAAGGCTTTTCTGGAAATATTTACTCTACTCCAGCCTCAAGAGATTTAGCAAATCTTATAATGATGGATAGTGCAAATATTCAAGCCCATGATGCTGCATTCCGCCAAAAACAAGCTGCTAAAAAAGGTGAAAAATTTACCTGGCAACCTTTATATAATGAAACAGATGTTGTAAAAGCCACAAATCAAATTATTGGGCTTTCTTACAATCGAAAAATGTATATTTCTACAGACGTAGCTTTGGAATTTTTTGATGCAGGACACATTCTAGGCTCTGCCATGGCCATGGTTACAATCACTGGCCAAAAGAAAAAATCAAAACTTGCTAGTTTTTTTGGTCGTGTAAAATCAGAAAATCCAGAGGATGAAATTCGCATTTTGTATACTGGTGATTTAGGGCGAAAAAATAAACCAATTATCAGAGACCCAGCAACAAATGTGGGAGCTCCAGATTATATCGTTTTGGAAAGCACATACGGAAATCGGCTTCACGAAAATACAGATGAAGCAATGGAAATTCTTGCAAAAGTTGTAAAACGTGCGAGGGATACTGGCGGAAAAATCATCATTCCAGCTTTTGCCATTGAAAGAACCCAAGAGCTTGTTTATTATTTCCATCTTCTTTTTGAGCAGCGAAAAATCCCTGAAATCCCAATTTATGTGGATTCTCCAATGGCAACAAATGCCACAAGTATTTTCCAAGTTCATCCAGAATGTTATGACGAAGAAACTCACAAAGCATTTTTAACACATCATAAAAATCCTTTTGGTTTTAATAGTTTGCGTTTTACTCAGAGTGTAGAAGAATCTAAGCACTTAAACGAACTTGAAGGTCCAATGATTATCATTAGTGCAGACGGAATGTGTGAAGCAGGACGTATTGTTCACCATTTGTATAACAACATTGAAGATCCAAATACTACAATTTTGCTAGTTGGATTTATGGCTGAAAACACTCTAGGTCGTCGACTCCAAAATGGAGAAGAAGAAGTTAAAGTAATTGGCGAATGGAAAAAGGTTCGAGCAAAAGTTGAACAAATTAACGCATTTTCTGCCCATGCTGACTATCAAGAAACTTTAGATTGGCTTAAAGAAATTGATACTAGCCGCTTAAAAAAGATTTTCCTTGTTCACGGAGAAAAAGCTGCCCAGAAAAACTTAACAAAAGTTCTAACTGAAAATGGCTTCAATGATGTAGAAGTAATTTCTTACGGTCGAACTTATATTTTGAATTAACATCTTGTAGTATTTTTTAGAATTTAGTATACTTTATTATAATATAATGACATATTCTCACCCTGTGTCAAAAAGTCGGCAATAACTACGAAAGATAAACTAAATAGTTGGAGATTTTCTATGGAAATTAAAGACAAAACATTACCACAACTTCTAAAGAGAATTGCATCAGAAATTCCAAACGCACCAGCTCAATATTCCAAAGATAAGTCTGGCAAGTTTCAAGAAATTAAATATAAAGAAGTTTATGAAGCTGTAAAAAACTTTGCAGGTGGACTTCTTGATTTAGGAATTAAGCGTGGAGAGCATATTGGTTTAATTTCAGATAATAGAAAAGAATGGTTTCAATCTGATATGGGACTTATGGCTATTGGAGCTATCGACGTTCCTCGTGGATGTGATGCAACTGAACATGATTTACGTTATATTCTGTCTTTTGCAGAATGTAAAACAGTTATTGCAGAAAATTCAAGTCAAATAAAGAAGATTTTAGGATTAAAAGCAGATTTACCTCTTTTAGAAAGATTTATTTGCTTTGAAGATGTAAAAGATGATGTTTTAGTTCAACTACGAGAAAGCAAAATTGATTTTTTAACTTTTACACAAGTTGTGGAAAAAGGGAAAGAATATAACAAAGCAAATCCAGATTATGTAGAAAATGAAATTGCAAAAGGTGAAGGCAGCGAATTAGCTTGTATTATCTTTACATCGGGAACTACAGGTGAGCCAAAAGGTGTAATGCTTTCTCACTCAAACTTTATTGCACAACTAGACGATGCTTCTGATAGAATTTGTGTAAAACCAGGGGATAAAGCAATTTGTGTTCTACCAGTTTGGCACGCTTTTCAAAGAGCTTGTGAATACGTTGTTCTTTGTCAGGGTGCTTGTTTAGCATATTCAAAACCAATCGGAAGTATTCTTCTTGCTGATATGCAAGCTCTAAATCCACAAGTTATGCCAGCAGTTCCTCGGGTTTTTGAGGCTGTTTATGACGGTGTAATGAGAACAATGCGTAAAACTGGAGGAATTGTTTACAGTTTATTTAGATTTTTTACAAACGTGGCTCTTATTCAAAGTAAACTTGGTAGAAAACTTTTTAGAAAAGAAGCTCGTTTCAAGAAGGATAACATTGTTTTAATTTGGATAGCATACTTAATTCCATGGTTGATTTTAACACCTCTAAAAGCACTTGGTGGAAAACTTGTATTTAGCAAAATTAGAGCAAAACTTGGAAATAGATTTATTGGTGGTGTTTCTGGAGGTGGAGCATTTCCTCCTGCAATTGATGAGTTTTTCTGGGCAGTAGGCGTAAATGTTGTAGAAGGCTATGGATTAACAGAAACTTCCCCAGTTGTATCAGTTCGTCCATTTTCAGATCCAATTATGGGCACAGTTGGTAAACCATTACGTGGGCTAGAAGCAAAAATCGTAGGTGAAAATGGAGAAATTTTGCCACCAGGTCAAAAAGGTATTGTAATGGTTCGTGGTGGAACAGTAATGCAAGGATATTACAAAAAACCAGAACTTACAGCTAAAGTAATTGATAAAGATGGTTGGTTTGATACAGGTGATATTGGTATGCTAACAATTGACGGCGAAATTGTACTTCGTGGACGAATGAAAGATACAATCGTTTTGCGTGGTGGAGAAAACGTAGAACCTCTTCCAATCGAAATGAAAATTACCGAATCAAGATATATTGCTAATGCAGTTGTAATTGGTCAAGATGAAAGAAGTCTTGGAGCTTTGGTAATTCTTGCAGAAGAAGAAATCAAAGTATATGCCCGAGAAAACTATATTCCAAATAATGGTACATATTCAGAATTGATTCAACGTCCAGAAATTAAAAAATTGATTGATTCCGAAATTGCAGCTCAAGTAAACGCAAAAACAGGTTTCAAACCATTTGAAAGAATTTGTGGATTTGCAATTCTAGAAAAACCATTTGAAGTTGGAGTTGAACTTTCTGCAAAACAAGAAATTATGCGATACAAAATTGCTGATATTTACGCAAAAGAAATAAAAAGTATTTATGCTGAATAAATAAATATTGTTTGTTGCTTACCCCAAGTCAAAATGATTTGGGGTTTTTTGTTGTGAAATTTAAAATTCCCCTTGGCTGGTTACTCTGGAAGAACTGCAATTCAACATCTTTGTAGAGATACTAATACGGTTTTTGTTTAAAAATTAAAAAACTGTGCTATAATATAGATGAGTTTAGCTTATAGAGGAGGAAAAAAATGGCTAAAAAAGGAAGTCTACCACTTATTTATATGATTGGAATGGCATTAGTTGTAGTAGGATTTATTTGTCCAGTATTTGATTTTTTTATTGGAACACTAAACGGTTTCGATTTTATTAATTTCAAAGAATTTGGAATTACAACAATTGGTGCAATACTAATTATTGCTGGAGCTATTTTAGGTTTGGTTTTCTGTTTTGTTGGTGGAAAAAATAGTGGAATGCTTAAACTTGTTGGTTTAATTGCAACTATTGCAGGTGGCGTAGTTCTAATTATTGGATACAGTGGAGATGCATTCTCTAAGGGTATTGGAAAATTCTTTGTTGATGTTGCAACTTACGGTTTCTATATGATTCTAGCAGGTTGGATTGTTGGTGTAGTTGGCTACATTACAAAAAAATAATCTACTGATTTAATTCAGAATTAAGCTGTTCTAAAATTTGGAATTAGTTTTCAGATTTTGGAGCAGCATTTTTTTTGTTTCGGAGGGCTTTTTTCTTTGCACGGATTGAACCTGCAACTTGATATCGGTCTGGTTCTCCAGATTCTTCTCGGCGGCGTTGGCTTTCTAACTGGGTTGTTATCATTTTTTTGAAGATGTTCATAAGAGGTTTTGGGCTAAAATCAGCCTGTGTAAGAGTTGTGGAAAACTCCCCTACCCTAAGTTCTTGCAGCAAATAGTAGCAAGTTTCTATGGTGGAGATAAAATCTTCTTGGGGTTCGGTTTTGAATGTGTAAATGCTTTTGTATCCCGCTGTAAAAGAGATTTTTGGTAAAGTATGCAGATTTTTGCTAAGTTTTACCATCTTTTTTGCACAGGCCCAGGTGGCATCCACAAGGATAACTAGCAAGGTTTTTCCTTCACAGGCTTCTTTTAGTGTGTGGGGTGGATTTTCTCGTGTGCCAGTGGCAGTCCAAGCCTCAGGAGATGGATACATTAACACAGGATAATAAGCTGGATTTTGGATAAGGGATTTTAGCCGAGAATTTTCAGTAAAATCTACGCCAACGATAATTTCAGAATCAATTAAAGTAAGGTGAGCAAGTCGCCCGGTGCCAGTTTTTTGCTTATAGGCTTCTTTTGGGTGCATTAGGAAAACAAACTTAATATCAGTTTTGATGGGAACAATGTCTTTGCAATAGCAAGTTTCAAAGGGACGAAAGCATTTGTAACATTTATTTAGAGAACTTTGTACAGTCTGATTTTCCATAGGCGTAGAATCATAATATCAAAAAAGCCCCAAACCGTAAAGGCAAGGGGCTTTTGCTTTTTAATTTATAAAATATCTCGTAAGCGATTTTGAATTTTTAAATTTGTTGCGGAAAGTTCTTCTGCAATAATTGTATTAATTTTGTTTATATTTGAATTATCTTTTTCGGCAATTTCTGAACAATAAAATAACGAAGACGGAAGCACCTTAAGTTCTTGAACAATTTTTTCCAAAAGCTTGTAAGTGACAAATTTGGTTCTAGTTTCAATAACACTAAGATGATTTGTACTAATCTCCAACAATTCAGCCAGTTGTTCTTGTGAAAGACCTTGTTTTTTGCGATAGAATTTTACATTTTCACCAAAAATTTTTCTGATATTTGTTGCATCCATATAATTTAATTATGATGTTTCTTTTTAGTGATTATTACATTCTAAAAGAATGTGTGTTTATGAAAACAATTCTTTTAGACTTGATTTATAAATCTTTTTGATATAGTATTTAAAAAAATAATTCTATTGGAAAGATATAAAATTTAAATGAAACGAATAATTTTTAAAATTTTGTTGATATGTTGTTTTTCTATGAATGTAATAGCACAAGCGGATATACAGAATCTCATGGAAGAAAGTGTTGACAATGACGTAATTCTCTCAGTTTCTACTAATGTACAAGAGGCTATGTCAAATCCTGAATATTTAGTGACTCCAGGTGATGTTTATTCTTTAAATTATGCTGCTGGAACAGTTCCAGTGTCATATACAATTTTTGTTGATTCCAGTTATAAAATACGTGTGGCAAATTTGGCAAAAGTAGATGTTAAAGGAAAAACTTTCATTAATTTAAAAAAAGAAGTAGAAGATATTGTTTCTAAAAATTATCCAATGAGTGGTGTCCAATTTGTATTGATGACACCAGCTACTTTTACAGTAAATATTACAGGAGAAGTAGAATCAACCGTTGAAAAAAAAGCCTGGGCTTTAACTCGAGTTTCAAGCGTTTTGGAAAATGTTGGAACAGAATATTCTTCTTCAAGATATGTTACAATTAAAAGAGCTGATGGTACTGTAAAAAAATGTGATTTGTTTTTAGCCACTCGTTTTGGTGATTTTTCACAAAATCCATACTTACGGCCAGGAGATGTTATTGAAATTCCAAGAGAAGGAAAAACAGTTTCAATTAGTGGAGCTGTTGAACGTCCCGGAACTTATGAACTTAAACCAGAGGAAAATTTAGTTGATTTAATAAATTACTATGGAAATGGATTAACACCTTTTTCTGATTTGTCTAGAATTGAAGTGTCTAAGGTTTCAACAAATGAAAATGTAAACGGTGAAAAAATATATTTAAATGTAGAATCTTTAGAAAATCCAAAAATTTCTGAGTACGTTCTTGGAAAATACGATTCAGTTTTTATCAATTCTT
This sequence comes from Spirochaetaceae bacterium, assembly GCA_017416145.1. Taxonomy (GTDB): domain Bacteria; phylum Spirochaetota; class Spirochaetia; order Treponematales; family Treponemataceae; genus Treponema_I. The sequence goes on from JAFQDD010000014.1 coordinate 49,933, forward strand.
ATGAAGATATTATGCCTGTTGTTTTTGTTGAAGGAGCTATTTTGTCTCAAGATCAAGAGACTAAAACTACAGGAACACAATTAACTTCATCTGATAAAATATCTGTTCAATTTCATCCGGGCGAAAATTATGCATTTTTTATTCGACGAATCAAAAATGTTTTTACTTCTGTTTCGGATTTTGAAAGTGCCTATATTATTCGTAAGGACGAGTTACTTCCTATCAACTTAAATGATATTTTGTATGATGCAACTTATTATTCAGACTTATATTTAGAAGAAAATGATATATTAACTATTCCATTTAAGCAATTTTTTGTTAGTGTTTCTGGTGCAGTTTTAAATCCTGGAAAATATCCATATATTCCAGACAGAGATTATATGTATTATGTCAATTTAGCTGGAGGTTTTGATCCAGAAAAAAATGCTAGAGAAAAGGTATCAATTGTAGATATGCATGGAAAAAAGAAATCAACAGAGGATGATATTTTACCTGAGTTTACAATAATGGCTGAAAATAATTCTTTTACATACATTTTTAACAAGTATGCTCCTGTAATTACAACTGTGTTAAATTTGATAACGACATTTATTTCTATACATACAGTTATTGCAAATTAAAATCGAAGAATAAAAAATCTAATCATCAAAGAAAAAAGCCCCAAACCGTAAAGGCAAGGGGCTTTTGGTTTTTTAGCGAATCCGCTTTATATCAATTTTTATATCAATTATAGAAGTTCTTCTAAGTCTAGTTCACAAGCTGTACAAGGCACTGTGATTTGCCAGTTTTCCAAAACTTGTGGGTGGATTTCTCCGAAAATACCGATTGCTTTTCCGTCTTTTAGGATTTTTGCTTGGCGTCCAGGGATAAAACGTGGGTCTTCAGCTTCTGCTACGTTGTATTCGTAGTCTAAGAAGTGAAGCAATGTGGCAACTTCGGAAGCAACTGTGTTAAAGTTTGTGTCAGCAGCAGCTGTTACAAATCCAAGATTTTGGCGTGTGCGAGTTCCTGTGTTTTCTTCGTCGCACAAGAAAGCAATTTTACCAGTTTCAAAGATTTTGTGTGGATAAACTGCGTTTGCAGAACCAGCTTCAGCATTCAACAATGATGGAATAATTGATGGGCGTACAAACTGATAGTTTTCACTCATTGGGTTTGAGATTTCAATAACGTCGCTTCCATCAATACACATATTGTCGATATAATCTTTTTTTGAACCAAGATAGTTGAAAATCATTTCTTGATAGCCCATACCAACCATAAGCTCTTTTGTTTTGCGGCTTAAAAGTGTTACAGGTAGTAGACGACCGATTGTGAAATCCCGTGGTCGTTCTGGTCCAAAGTATGATAAGTCCATTCCACACATAACGTCTTCTGCAACGTCTACTTCGTGTAGGAAGTCGTTTCTGTAAGGTGGTGGAGTTACTGTAATAATTGTGTCATCATCTTTTGCTTCTGTTGTAGCTGTGCTTCCCATCAAATTGATAGCTTTTACAGCTTCTTCCGCAGTTAAAGATGAGCCAAGACGTTTATTAATTGCATTTAGAGATGCTTTTGTTGTGTCTTGGAAGAAATATGGTGTAACAATTTCTTTACCAAAGCCAGTATCGTATGGGTGTTTTACACAAACTGGTAAGATTTCGTATCCTGCATCTGCAAAGTCACAGGCTACAATCATTGTGGCAAGTAAAAGGCCTGGCATATCTGTACCAGTCATTTCTACCATAAGGTCTTTATCCCCAACTTGAACAGCACCTAATGTTGCACTGTTGATAATTGGAGCCATAGACATTATTTCATCTTTTGCATCAGACAAAAGTGGGAAAACCTTTGCATCTTTTAGAATCCAGCCATATTCTTTGCCTTTTGGATGGTCTGTAAGAATTTGGCGACAAGTCATTTTTTCTTCACAAGCAAGTGGCACAAAAGATGTTTTGTCTGGATTAACTGGGTGATATTTTACTGGCCATTCAATTTGAGCTGAACGGTAAACACCCATAGAAATTGAGCGGCGTTTTCTTCCGTAGTTCCAGCAAAGTTTTTCTTGAGTTTGGATAATATCCAAAAGCATTGGTTCGTCGATTGGTTTTCCAGAAATAACAAAAGCTGTCATGTATGGGCGAACTTCTTCCAAACCTGGTTCAACATTTACAACACGGTTTCCGTAGTCTTTGAAATTGCCCTTTGTTGAAAGGAATTTGCTGTAATCAGCTGTTTTTCCCCCGTTTTTTTGGCGAAGTTGTCGAGCAACACCAGCTGTAGACCAAAGGTCTGGGCGGTTTGTATCGTTTAACTCAATTTTGATTGTGCGTTCATTTTCAGGAAGAGATTCATCTGCTTTTTCGTCTAATTCGGCTTTTGCACAAGTTAGTTTTTCTTCCAATGTATCGTAGTCATATTTTGTTTCTAGAAGATTAAAAAATAGTTTTTCATTTACTTCAATTTTAGGCATTGTTGTCCTCTTAATTCGTTAAAAAAGAATAAGTAATTATATCAAACTATGGGGAAGAATATCAAGTTAAACGGGAAGATATTTGATGTTTTGAAAGGATAAAAAAAGGTGAGCCTCTAAGAAAAGGGACTCACCTGTATTCTAAAAAATCTTAGAAATTAGAAGTTGTAAACTACGCCTAAGGCTGCTGATAGAGTTGATGCATTCATTTTTGATTTTACAGTGTTGTCATCAAACTTAATTTCTGTTGGAATGTTTAAGTTGTAGCGACAAAGAGCATAAATATCAAAATTTGAATTTGGAATACTGATTTTTGCTCCAGATTTTAAAACCATACTGAATGATGTGTTTACGTCGTAATTATTAGTCTCTGTTTCAACTGTGCCATCTGAAGTGGTTTCATCTGCCTCGATTGCAAAATTGTTGAAGTTTGCACCCATACCAAGACCAGCAAAAGGTCTAACCATTCCACCTCCAAATGTGTAAATTGCTAGAATTTGTGGGCTAATAATTTGTGTTACGTATCTGATGTCTGAATCATTTATTCCTGCATCATAAGATTTATAATCTAGTAAATCCATCATAACATTTAATTCAAATGCGAAATTTGTATTGTCGAAAGGACGAATACCTAATACAGGGCTCATTTCAAAACCGGTCATTGGTGAGATAGAAAGTTGGTTTCCAATTCCGTTGTCAATTGTAAGATTGTTGATTGACCCAGCACCAAATTCAAGTCCAGCATAGAACATATTGTAGTCTTGTGATGGAATAGAATCATCAGCATAGTAAACTACAACAGAGTCCTGAGCGAAGGCTGCAAATCCTACAAAAAGGATAAGCATGATTGTTAATAACTTTTTCATATTGTTCTCCTAAAAGAAAAGTATTTTTATATACTCTGAAAATACAAAAAGAATTTTATTTCGTGTATAAAAAAATGTTAGAAATTGGTTTTAAGAGAAAGCTGATTTGGGGATTTAGACATAAAAAAGGGAATAAAACTATCTATTTCATTATAAAATAAACAGTTTTATTCCCATAATTTAGATTTTAAACTTTTTATATTTTAGGATTCTTTTGTAAAAAAACTGAAAAAGTTTTTTTAGAATTTATAAATTAAACCTAGAGCCAAAGCAAAACTAGAAAGGTCAGACTTGTTTTTTAGCACTTTGTTTTTAATTTCAACTTTTTTAGTTGTGTTAATGTTGTAGCGACATAATCCGTAAACATCTACTTTTGTGTCTGGGATACTTACTTTTACACCTGCTTTTGCAACGATTCCAAGTGATGTTCCAAATTTTACATCATAATTGTCTGTTTCTGTTACAGTAACATAATCGTAAAGATCAGAATCCCATTTTTCTTTTTCTTCTTTCATTTCATATTCTCCAGAATTGAAATTTAATCCAATTCCAGCACCAACAAATGGAGAAACTAAGCCTAAATCAAAAGTATAAACTGCTAAAATCTGTGGTGCAACAACAGTTCCTTTCATAAAGCCAAATTCTTTATCACCATCAAAATATGGATATTTTACAAAATCCATCATAAGATTAAATTCAAAAGCTAAATCTGGAATGCTTGGAATAAGATACATACCAAAAACAGGAGTTAGTTCAAAGCCAGAAAGGGAAACACCAACAGAAATCCCATATCCAGAATCTAAAGCCAAATTGTTTATAGCTCCACGCCCCATTTCTACGCCAAAATACATTTCTTTATCAGCTAAAGAAAAAGATGTACCGTTAGAATCTGATTCTGCATTAACTGAAGTTGTTTCTTCTGTTTCAGAAATTGCAACAACCTCTGCTTCTTGTGCAAAAGCAAAAAAGCTAACAAATAAAACTAGTAAAAGAGCAATGATTTTTTTCATTTTTTCATCCTTGTAAAAGTGTGATATGAGACATTTTACTACACACCTACTGTCATCTAATGACAGTGAAATGAAAAAATAGAAATTATTTTAACAGGTTTACATTTTTTGTCATTTTTTCGATTTCGGATTTCCAGTTTTCCACAAACCAATCTGGTTCAAGAGGAATAGCATCTCCGCCAAAAGACAAAAGCCACTGTTGAATTGGAATCCATTGAGAGGAAGAAAAAGATAAAATGGATTTTTCTTCTTGGGGAAAATCTTCTAATTTTTGATCGTCAGCCCAAATATACTTGTGAACACGTTTTCTAGCCACATTTCCAAAAAAAGCAATCTTAAAATCATAGGCTTCGTCGTATTGGAAAGCTCCAAATCGACCTTTTTCAAAGGTTTCTTCAAATCGATAGTTTTCTGGAAGCTGAAAAGTTTGATTTGTAAGAATTTTTAACTCATAAATTTTGTGAATATCATAAAGTCGGATGTGGCTAACATTATTTTTATCTGCGGCATACAGAAAAACCTGACCATTATCCACAACAAGTTGACAAGGAAGAACAGTTCTATGATTTTGAGTTGGTTCCCATCTGCTTGTGTAAACAAAGTCTACAACGTAATTTTTTGCAAGAGCATCAAAAAGTTTTAAGAGAGTATCCCAATCAAAAATTGGTTTTGGACCTTTTGAAACAACAACTCTATCCAAAAATTTTATATCGTTTATAGAGGGAAACAGTTTTGAAATTACTGCTTCTGCTTGTTTGTGAATAGGATTTGAATCTGAGTATTTTTGAAGAACTTTTTTCACAAAGCCGAGTAAGATTATCTCATCTTCTGGAATTTTATTTGTTGGAAGATTAAAAGGAACAGAATAATAATATCCGCCCTTTTCTTTGCTGAATTCTATAGGGGCTTCAAGAACTGATTTCATATAACGTAAATCCCGTCTAATTGAGGATTCAGAAAGTTTTTTATCAGATAGTTTTTCTCGTAGGGTTCCTAAAATTGTGGAAAAAGAAGGATATTTTCCAGAAGAAATAAGAGAGTCAATTATTTTATAGCGTTCATTTTGATTATGAGTGGTTTTGTGATTTGTCAAAAATTGTCTTATTCCTTTGCTTCAAGTTTTTTTTGTTTTTCTAGTTTTGCTTCTTCTTTTATTTTGTCTAAATCCAAATCAGATTTGTGTTGAATACTGTAAATCAAAACTCCAAGACACCAGAAAAAAGTTGCTAAAAAGTTAAACAAAATTGCCATACGAAGGCTAGGCACATAAATCATAGAAATCAGATATCCTGAAAATCCTGTGATACAGCAAACCATATCAATTAGATTGTCGTAAGAAGCTCTATCTTCTGATTTTTTGAAAAACCAAGCACAAGCACCGTCAAAAATCTTGTCAGCAAGACCTCCAAAGAAGATGTACATTCCAAGACCTAAAACCCAGAAAATGAAGATATTTAAGGTTGCTTCTGAATAAATAAAATACAAAACACTGGCGATTATTTGCATTGTAAACATGGGAATGAGCAATGGAAGCATACGTTTTCCCCATTTTGACTAGGCAAGACCTAGCAAAATACCACCACCCCAGCCAATTACAGTTTGCAAAGAAATTAGTTGCGGTGGTAAGATTTCGTAAACGTGTTTTCCGATTACGGATTCTGACATTCCAGTAAAAAGATAATAAAACGCATTTGCCATCAAAATTGGCCAAAATCGCTTTGAGTCTTGAATTAAAGTCATTTTCATTAGTTTTCCTCCCAGTTTAGAGAGCGGTCAACTGCTTTTTTCCAGCCTTTGCACAAAGAAACTCGTTTTTCTTCGGTCATTTTTGGTTCAAAAAGCATATCTGTTTCTCTTTGGTTTAGGATTTCTTCTTTTGATTTCCAAAAACCTGTGGCTAGACCTGCAAGATAAGCTGCCCCCAAAGCTGTAGTTTCTACGTTTTTTGGGCGGTGAACTTTTGTGTTAAGAATGTCTGATTGGAATTGCATCATAATATTTGAAACACAAGCTCCGCCGTCTACATTTAATGAATTAATTGGAGTGTTAGAATCTTTTATCATTGTTTCAAGAACGTCTTTTACTTGGTAAGCAATTCCTTCCAAGGCGGCTCGGCAAATGTGAGCTTTTTTTACGCCACGGGTTAAACCAACAATTGTGCCTCGAGCGTACATATCCCAATATGGAGTTCCAAGTCCTACAAAAGCTGGAACAAGGTAAGCTCCGTTTGTGTCTGGTACAGATTCTGCAAGGCGATCAACTTCTGGGGCAGAAGAAATCAATTCTAATTCATCTCGGAGCCATTTTATAACGGCACCGCCCATAAAAACGCTGCCTTCCAAAGCATATTGAACTTCTCCCTTCATTCCAAGGGCAATAGTTGTTAAAAGTTGTTTTGATTTTACAGGAGCAGAACCTGTATTCATTAGCATAAAACAGCCTGTTCCGTAAGTGTTTTTTGCATCTCCTTTTTGGAAACAACCTTGACCAAAAAGAGCTGCTTGTTGATCTCCAATGGCAGAGGCAATAGGCACAGAAAATCCACAAATATCAGGTTCTGTAGTACAGAAAACGCAAGAAGAATCTTTTACTTCTGGCAAAATGCAACGTGGAATATCTAGAAGTTTTAGCAAATCAGAATCCCAGTCCAAAGTGTGAATGTTAAAAAGCATTGTTCTACTGGCATTTGTTACGTCGGTTACGTGAACAGCACCTGCTGAAAGTTTCCAAATAAGCCAAGTATCAATAGTTCCTGCAAGAATTTCGCCCTTTTCAGCTCTTTCTCTAAGACCAGAAACATTGTCTAAAATCCATTTAATTTTTGTGCCAGAAAAATATGGGTCAATTTTTAGCCCAGTTTTTTCTCGGATAGAATCTTCGTATCCTTCTGAAATTAACTTTTCGCAAAAAGGTGATGTTCGGCGGCATTGCCAAACTATTGCGTTGTAAACAGGCTTTCCAGTTTCTTTATCCCACAAAACCACAGTTTCTCGCTGATTTGTGATACCAATAGCCGCAATTTCATCCATTTTTATATCATTATCAATAATGACAGATTGCATAACATTCAGTTGACTTTTGAAAATTTCTTCTGGGTCGTGTTCAACCCAACCTGGTTTTGGATAAAATTGGGTGAATTCCTTTTGTACGCTTCCAAGAGGATGAGCGTTTTTGTCATAAATAATTGCTCGTGAAGAGGTCGTTCCCTGATCTAGGGCTATAACATATTTTTTTGCCATAAAATCATTATAAACCATAAAAAAAGATTCTCAAAAAGAAATTTATGATAAATAAAATTTGAACAATTTTATAAAAAATGTTATTCTGTCAATTATGGTAAATCTTGTTGCATTATGTGGAATTGGAGCAGAAAAAATCCTTTCCAATGAAATTAAATTTTTAGGCTATAAAACTACTGGAAGAGCACCTGGGCGAGTTATGTTTTCTTGTGATGAAGACGGAATGTTTCGTTCAAATTTGTGTCTTCGTTGTGCCGACAGAATATTTTTGCAGTTAGCTTCTTTTTCTGCAACAGATTTTGATGCTCTTTTTGATGGAATTGTTGCTATAAATTGGCAAGATTATTTCAAAAAAGATGTTCGAGTTGTAATTGATAAAGTACGTTCTTACAAAAGCAAGTTGAATTCTGAACACAGTATTCAATCTATGGCTCATAAAGCAATTTACACAAAACTTGGAAAAATCTGGCGAATGCAAGTTCTTCCAGAAACTGGAGATACAGCCACAGTTAGAATCTACATTGATAACGATAATGTTTTGGTTTTGCTAGACTTGTCTGGAAATCCTCTAAATCGTCGTGGATACAGAACTGATGGTGGCGTTGCTCCACTTAGAGAAACAACAGCAGCAGTTCTTCTACAAATGATGTGTTGGAGAAGAAAAACACCTTTCCATGATCCATTTTGTGGTTCTGGAACTTTGGCAATAGAAGCTGCTTTGTATGCTTACAACGTGGCTCCAGGTTTTGGTCGCCGATTTGCTTTGGAAACTTTACCAATTTTTAATCCGGAGAGAGCTTTGGAAATAAAACGAGCAGAAGCTGAAAAAATCCGGCCAGAATGTGAAGCCCGTATTACTGGAACAGATATTGACCCAGTAGCCGTTTCTAGAGCCCGATTAAACGCAGAACACGCTTGTGTTACAGCTGGACGAGCTTTGCAGTTAATCGGAAGTGATGCAAGGATTCAACGGCCAGATTTTGAACAGGCTGATTTTAAGGATATTGAAGCACCTTATGAAAGTGGTTTGATTTTAGCAAATCCTCCGTATGGAGAGAGAATTGGCGATTCTGAGTTGGCTATTGAGCTTTACAAAGATATGTCTTGCCTTTTTGATTCTTTTGAAGGTTGGAATATGGGATTTATTACTTCCCACGAACAATTTGAAGAATCAATTGGGAAAAAAGCAAACAGCATAAAATCCCTAAAATGTGGAAATTTGGACACAAAATTTTATATTTACTAAGAAAATGAATTAAATGGAGAAGATAAAGTGGCAATTATTGTAGAACACGACAAAAGAAAGAGAGAAATCTTAGACAAGGCTTTGGATGTATTTATTGAAGAAGGATACGAAGATGCAACTTTTCAAAAAATTGCAGATAAGTGCGGTATCACTAGAACAACTTTGTACATCTATTTCAAGAATAAGCGAGAAATCTTTTTGTGGAGTATTAAGCAACTGACAGAAGGTTTGGAAAAGAGTCTTTTAGAAACAATGAAAGACGAGTCATTATCATCTGTGGAAATCTTGAAAAATGTTACAATTAAGATTATTCAAAAATGTGTAGATAATAGACGACTTTTTAACGTGGTTTTGACATATTTGCTGCAATTACAAAAATCAGGAAAAGATCCTGGAGAAAGAGTTCGTCGTAGAACAATTCGTCTACGTCACTTGCTTTCAAAAATCCTGCTTGATGGAATTGAAAAAGGTGAATTCAAAGATGTTAATGTAAAAGCTTGTAATGAAATGTTTTATTCTTTAATTGAATCCACCGTTTTTAGACTAGCAATTTTGGATGCTCAAACAGTAGAAGAACTTTTCCCAAGTATTGAATTGGTTATAGACGGATTAAAGAAATAAAATAGAAATTCGGACAATATATTGTGCAAACCTTTTGCAGAAACGTGGATTTAGCTGCAAAAGGGAATAAGAATTCGGAATTTCCTCTCTTTTTTAGTAAGACTCTAAAACTTTTTCTTAACCCCTCTGAATTCCGAATTCTTAATTCTGAATTCCCAACAGTGCTGCTCCAATCACTCCAGCTTTGTCTTGTAATTGGGCTATTTCTATTTTTGGGGAAGGTTTTGCAGGATTTTTTAGACTTTCTTTTTCCACAAGGGATTTTACTGGGTTTAAGAGAAAGTCCCCTTCTTTGCTAATGCCACCTGCAATAGTTATCATATCAGGTTGGAAAGTGTTTATGATGTTGGTAATAGCGGCAGCTAAAACTTCTACGTAAGAGTTTACAACTTCAAGGGCGGTTTTATCATTTTGACGTGCGGCTTTGAAGGCTGTGATTCCTGTAACATTTTTAATATCACCTTTGGAAAGTTGCCACAATAGGCTTTCTTTGTTTTCTTCCATAGCTTCTTTCGTGGTGGTGATTAGTCCGGTGGCAGAAGCATAAACATCAATACAACCTTTTCTTCCGCAAGAACAGGGTCTGCCACCAAGTTTGATTACGCTGTGGCCAAGTTCCCCTGCAATTCCGTTGTTTCCACGAAAGATTTTCCCGTCTAAAACAACTCCGCTTCCAATTCCAGTTCCGATTGTGAGAGCCACAAAATTTGTTGTGTCTTTTGCAGCACCTGCCTTGTATTCTCCAAAGGCGGCGGCATTTGCGTCGTTTTCGAGAATAACTGGAACTCCTAGTTTTTCAGATAAATACTTTGTAAGTGGAACATTTTCAAAACCAAGATTTACAGCCACAATTACAGTGCCTGTTTCTACAGAAATAACTCCTGGGCTTCCTATTCCCACAAAAGCAAAGTCTGATATTTTAAGATTTGCCAAGTTTGCAGCTTCAATAGCAGTTTTTGCCACATCATCTAAAATTTCTTCCCAAGGCCGAGGACACAAGGTAGGATTTTTGGTTTCTGAAACAATTTCGTATTTTTCGTTTACAACAGCGGCTACAATGTTTGTGCCACCTAAATCAATTCCAAGGTAATTCATAAAATTATTATATCATTGAATTTGGGATTTGTGGAAAGGGATAGAAAATTCTTTGGAAGAGTTGTGGAAAATAAATTAAATTTTGATTTCAGACAAAATGTTTTGAAGATACTCATTGTAGTTTTCTGTTACTATATCTTTGATATTTGAAAATAATGATGAATTTACAAAAGATTCTGTATTAGTAGGAAGAAAGAAATTTATTACATCAACATTCAGTGCTTCAGAAAGTTGGGAAAGTGTTTTGTCGCTAGGCCAAGCAAGAGATAATTCTATGCTTTTTACCATTGCTTCGGATATATTTGCCTTTTCAGCTAATTCAAATTGAGTAAGATTGAGATTTTTTCGTAGGCGTTTCAAATTGTGGGCTAATCTTGTTTGAATTTCAAATTTCATTGTCTTAGTATCAATAAAAATACAATTCAATTACATAGAACTAGAATATCTAATTAAAGTAAAAATACATTGACAATATCTAAAAGTGGGTTAATATAATTATATAGATTGTAGAAAAGTATATTATTAGTATCTACTTTTGCGATCGAAAAGGCTTAATCGCCAAAAATTAAATGGAGTACTGAAAAAAGACTTCGTAGGAGCCCTTTTTTAGTAAGTTTACGTTGTGAACTTTCCAGATTTATTTGTAGGAGTTTTTATGAAAAACTTAAAGAAAGTAATTTTTGCATTGATGGTAGTATTTTTGGTAGTTGGATTTATTGGCTGTAAGACAGAAACAGATCCAAAAGATCCACCTGCACCAGAGAACAGTTTTAAGGGGAAAACATTTGTTGGAATGACAGGCGAAGGTGAAGAGGCATATTTTGCTAGTTATATTGTTTTTACTTCAGATAAAGACTGTGAAGTTATGTTCTTTGATGAAGAGCCAATGCCAGCAACATATACAGTTGCGGATGATGTTGCAACATTAAAAGGAACAGGTGAATATGCCGCGCTTCAGTTATCAACAACAAAATTAACTGATGGTAAATTTTCAATTACCATTCCACCAGCTGTTTCTGGAGAAGAAGAAGACATTGTTGTAAGTTATGCAGTTGGAACATTGTGGACTATTTTATATGACATTCCAGATTCTGACGAAGATTTTAGTTTGAAAATGCCTGAAGAAGAATTTGAGGCCGCTGTAGAAAACTTTGGATTTGTAGAGGCTGATTATACTATAAACGAGGCAACAAAAACAGTAACACTAACAGATTCTGGTTGGGCAAAAGTACAAGCTCTTATGGGTGGCGGTTCTGGAGAAGAAGGTGGCGAAGTTACAAGTGAAACATGGACTGTAATGTACAATGGAATCACTGTAGACACATTTGAATCTCTTGAAGCAGCGGGTGCTTTTGCATCTAATATTGGATTAGTGGAAAATGTTGATTATACTGTGAATAATGAAACACAAAC
>JAFQDD010000015.1 GCA_017416145.1 Spirochaetaceae bacterium
ATTAACCTTTATAAAGCAGATGCTGATACTCTTGCAAAATTTGAACAATTGCCGGGAAATCTGAAATCTGCGTGTTCTTTGGCAAATAACAGTGACTTTATTAAAGAACACATTCCGGGAGCCATACTGGAAATCTATTGCAACAAATAATATAAACCACAGAAAAGGAGGAGGTGCCACATGAGTCTAAAAGAACGTATTTATAGTATACTCATCGTGTCTGCTACAGACAACTTCACCTCTGCCTTTGCCGACCTGCTTCCAGAAGCAAGATACAGTCCGGTTGATACAGTAACAAGTGTCAGTGTTGCCAAAAGAGTTTTAGCAGAAAAAACATATGATTTTGTCATCATCAATGCTCCATTACCGGATGATGCCGGAACCCGCTTTGCAATTGATACCTGTACTACCAAACAATCCGCTGTCCTCCTTCTGGTGAAGAACGATATCCACGCCGGTATTCATGATAGAGTTGCTGAATATGGTGTTTTCACTTTACCGAAACCCATTTCAAAAGTAACCATGACACATGCTCTTAATTGGCTGGAGAGTGCACGAGAACGGCTAAGACAATTTGAGAAAAAAACAATATCCATTGAAGATAAAATGGCTGAAATTCGTTTGGTTAATAAAGCCAAATGGCTATTAATCAGCGAACTTAAAATGAGCGAACCAGATGCTCATCGCTATGTAGAAAAGCAAGCAATGGACCGCTGCGTTTCCAGAAGATTCATTGCAGAAGAAATTATCAAGACTTACTCTTAATCCCCTACACAAGCAGGGTGGTAATGTTTCCCTTTCATTACAAAGTAATTTGCCAAAAAGGAAACTGGTATGTTTTTGGATTTTGTCATAAACACCAAAAATTTATGGTTTACTCTTTATCCCGAATGAAGGACCTTATAATACTTGATGAATTTAATTTTATCGAAGATTTTGAAAAACATATTCATATTGATCCAAATATTGGTATTTGGAATAACGATGTGGAACCGATTAAAATTGAGCTATTATTCTCAAAAGAAATTAATACTTACATTTTAGAAAGAACCTGGCACAAAGACCAGGACTGTAAACAAAATGATGACGGTTCTGTTTATCTGAGTTTCACTTCAAATCAAACACAGGAATTAAAATATTGGATTATGAGCTTTGGCTCTGCTGTTAAAGTTCTTTCTCCTGAAACATTAAGAGAGGATATAAAAAAAGAATTGCTGAAATCAATTGAAAATTTCTAACTCCCCTACCCTACTCTCATTTTTTAGTAACAAACTTTCAACGGAAGGTTCATTTTAACAGAAAAAAAGTAACAAATTCTCAACGCTTTACACATTTTTAGTACCAATTTATCAACGATACATTTCAGTAAAATTAATAAAATAGTAACAAACTTTCAACGCTTATAAATTAAGTAACAAATTCTCAACATTATCAAATTAAAAAGTTCCTACCCAAGTATCGTAATACTTTATTGGTATATTCTTCATAAGACTTTCCAAAGGTTTCTCTGAGAAACGGTTCCTCTACTTTTGTTATTTGAAAGTGAATTAACACAATTGTAAATAGACTTATTACCAATAAAATCCAATTAAAGAACATAAAAACAAATCCAAGATACAATAAATCAAAACCTAAAAAGGCAGGATTTCGACTTATCTTGTAGATTCCTTCAGTAACAAGTTCGGTTTTGTCTGTTTTAGGAACCCCTGCTCTCCAATTATTTTTCATTGTTTTTACCGAAATTATAAAAAATAATGTACCAACAAACGCTATAATGACTCCTATATATTGAATCAAATTCGGTAATTGCTTGCTAGAAAAAAAGATTGACCACACATCCATAATTGTTACCAAAATCGTAAGAATCTGCATGATACTTTCAATAACTTTCTCTAACCCTTTTTTGCCTTTTCCAAGTTGATTTGTTGATATTCCTTGTCGTTTTTGAAGAATCATTTTTAGAAAATAAGTACCATAAAATAATACTAAAATGAAAACGGCACAAACTTTTATTATCACCTTTCTATTCCTTTTTTCCCAAGATTTTGATATTTTATAAATTGAGATTATTAAATTCTGTTGTTGAAAATAGTACCAGACTTTCAACGGTTATCCACAAAAACGCTGTGGAAAACTAAAATTTTAGTACCAAACTCTCAACAAAAACATAATTCTTGTAAATCGTTGATATATAAGGATTTACACCACTTATCCACAATTACTAGTCCAAATTCTCAACGAAATAGTAACAAAAAATTAATTTCTTCTATATAAACAAATAGAATTCAAATAAATTTAAATAACAAGTAGTAATCACTATGAAAATGTGGATAACCGTTGATACTTTGTTACTAATCTATATTGTTGATGTAACCAACATATATCTGGAATCATTACCTTCAATAACAGGCTTACTTTTATAAAATGTAATTCCATCATTTGTAGAATTTATACTTACTTTTAAATCTGGATAATACTTATCTTTTATTGTATTAATTTGGTCTTTTAAGTAATTCCAATTTACTCTTTCTTCTGATTCATATCCTTCTTTGTTTCCTTTTACTGGCATAAATTGATCTACTAATGCTCTTCTAGAAATATGCAAAGGTTCGCCTTCTTTTATTGAATTATTCCTGTAAACAAACCATGTATACAAATCTTTTCCTACAACACTTTTGATTTGTTTGTAAATAGTATAATTAATTGGAACTGCATGTTCTTGAGAAAGTTGTGTAAATTTTTCTGAAAGAACAATCTTAAAGCCTATACTCTTTTTATTGCTTTTTTCATCTTCAAGATCTACATATTGCATACTTTCAAAAAATGGTACAATTCCAGTACTATGTAAAGTTGCTGTCACTTTTCCATAAATTTGTTCTTCTGTCGGCATAAATTCTTCAAACAAATAAGCTTCACTTAATTTAGTTCTTTTTTCCTTAAAAACAAATGTTGAACCCGAAAAACATTCAAGTTGCTCTTTTACTTCTTTCCCTCGCTGTTTTGGTAATTGTAATTCGTCCAACAAGTTCTGTAGAGATTTATATTCAAGAACAACTGGTTCTCCAGGTTTATTCTTTTTTAATACAGCATGAGTTGTTAAAATTGATAAAAGTAATCTTCCATTTTTTCCAAAAGGAACTTTTGTATCACTTGTTAATGTTAAAGAAATATTGTTATAAGTTCGAGTAAATAAATTTTTCTTTACATCCTTTAATGGCAAAGATGCTGCAATAAAAGGACTAGACATATAACTTCTGTACTGAAGTTCTTTTTTTGAATGACTTCTGATTTCTTCAAGAGGAAACAATTCTTCAATTTCTGTTATTTTTTCATCTGCCATTTTCTTTACCTATTGTCGTTTATAAGAGTGTTGAGAAATTGTTACCTTTCCCGATTCCAAATCTTCCTTGAAGTAATCCATAGCGCACATAACAAAATGATTCATTGAAATATTTTTCATTGCACAGAAAGCTTTAAAATTAGCCCTCTCCCCTTTTGCCATAGAAACCAAAAATTTTTCTTTCTTTTCTTTTTCTTCAGAAATTATAGGCTCTGCTACTGGCTCAATTTTTTTTTCTACAGTTTCTACAGTGGGAGTTAGAGGTTCAACTACGGCAGGTCTTACATTTGAAAAATTATTATTAATTGCAGTTTCAAGAGGATTTGTTTTTTTCACTGTTGCACCTGCATTGAAATTTTCTGGTTTTTTCATTTCATCATCTCCTTTGTAATATTTTCAATAGCATCTAAAGTTTCTTTTCTTGCTGAAATGTTTTTATCCTGAACATATCTTTTTAAGATTTGAGCTTTAACAAAAGATGTATCTGTTGGGATAGTTAGGAATTGAGTATCATCAAAGTTTTTCATGAAGTTTTCTGCAAATAAAGATTGGAACTTCATACGTTTATCTTGTTGATTCAAAATTACAAATGAGATTTTTGAAAGCAAATCGTCACATCTAATTTCTTTTGTTGTTGAATCTAAGTTTTCAATCAAAGTTTGGAATCCGTCTGCTGAGAATTGATCCAATCTTAAAACAGGAACAATAACATCTGCTGTAACAGCAACACCTTTTTCGAAGTTTCCAAATGCAGGAGAAGTATCTGAAATTACATAATCAAAATCAGAAACAGCTGGGAAAATAATATCTGCAAAAGCATAATATTTATTTGTTGTTGAAGCGTAAGCTTGAAGATTTCCGTTGATTGCAAAAGTTGGAAGGATATAAAGATTTTCGACGATTGTTTGTGAAATAGCATCTTCAACTTTTACTTTTCCTGTTAGAACGTCTGCAAGTTCATATTGAAAGTTATTTGCAAGCCAAGAAGATGAATTCCCCTGAGGATCACAGTCGATTAATAGAGTTTTGTGACCTTGAAGTGCTAGTTGAATTGCACATGTTACAGATACAGATGTTTTACCTGTACCACCCTTTCGGTTTAAAAAGCTAAATGATTTCATTATTTGAATCCCCTCTTATATAATACTATAAATCTATATTTATATAATTTCAAGTATAAAAATATAAAAAGTTATATAAATATATCAAAAAGTATATATTTATATATTCGAATAATTGGATAAAAGGAAATAGATTTTTTATCAAAGATGTAAAAGAAGAGTATAAAGCTCTTTAATTATGAAGTTTGATTTTGTGTTTGATATGATATAAGGTGATTAATAGTTCTGATATTTTTTGGAATTCTTTTAATATATAAATTTTATTATTCATATTTATTATTTATTGGACATCTATGTACATACTCCCCAGATACAGATGTTCATAGGGTATAGTCATGAATGGCATCTTGCTTTTTGGGACTGTGGAAAATAATGATTTTCTGTTGTGAAACATGGCTAACTTTGAGAAAAATAATTTCGTTTTTTTAGTCTATTTTTTCCAGCATTTTAAAAAATCGTGAAATTTGCCCTTCAAAAAATCAATAAAAAATTTTGAGTATATATTTATATATTTATATAAAATATAATATAAAATATAATATAAAAAGAGATAGTAAAATATATATAAATATATAAAAAAACATATTAAAAAATATATATTTATATATCGTTAAAAATACAATTTTAAAAGACCCTCTAGGATTGCCGTAGACGCGTCCAAAATAAAAAATCGACTAATTTATCGACCAAGTTAAAATCGACGCAAAATAGGCCCGTTTTTCGCGTTTTTAAATTTTGAAAATTTGAGTATTTTTGCATGTTTTTTTTCGATTTTTTCTTCTAATTTTTTTAGGGTAGGGTAGGGGATTTTTTTTCGGCAACTGAATTTTTTTAGTAAATAATTCAATTTTTATATTTAGAAAATTCATCAACTGGACTTTTTAGTTTTTATGAGCATTTTTCAAAAAAGGTGTTTTTCGGGGTAAAAGAGGTGTTTTTTGTTACAAAAGAGGTGAATTTTGTTATAAAAGTGGGTGGTTTATGAATGTATAGTGTTTTAAACTTTAACCATAACGATTGAGATTTTCGAGAAGTAATTTTACATCATGGGCAGACAGAAACGCTTCTTGAAATTCTCTTTCTTAATACTTTTTAAGAGAGGCAAATTATGGTTATTACAGTTTCAAGCATCAAAGGTGGGGTTGGGAAATCTAGCCTAGTTTTACTTCTATCCAATAATTTAGCCGCTCGAGGTAAGCGTGTTCTTGTAATCGATATGGATCTTAATAATACAGCTTCATTGTTTTACACCCTCGGTTTAGAAAATATTAGAGAGATCACAGAACGAAAGAACATTATGCTTTCCTTGGCACAAGAAAAGGCAGAAGAGAATATACTTCATTCTAGGATTCCAAATGTCGACATTATTCCTTCTAGCCTTTCTTTGTGCAACATTCGAGCAATAGATTATCATGTCTTAAAAAAATGTATCAATAAACTCGATTATGACTACATTGTTATTGATACTTCTCCAACTTATGACAACTTAGTAAAAAGTGCTTTATTTGCAGCTGATATTATTCTCACACCTGTTCAATTAACAGAGTTCAATTTTAATATGGCTTCATTTTTAATGAATAGAATTGAGGAAGAACTCCCAGAACAAAGTGAAAAAATCTATCTGATTTACAATTATTGGGTGAAAGGTCTTAAGACTGACGGAAATGCACTCCAATCTACAGTCACAAAACTTTTTGAACAAACATTTTCAAATATTCTCAAAGTAAGATTACCAAAAACTATTCGATTAGATTACTACACAAATTGTGATAAGAAAGTATCTATGAAAAGTAAGGATGTAGGTTCTCTTGCATTAGCTTCTTCTATAAATGAATTGGCTTGTGCAATTACTGGTGAGGATGAAATTATTGAGGAGTTTTGATGGCAGGGAAGTTAAATTTTTTAACTGCTGGAACAAATCTTCCTTTAGCAGATGGAAATGTTAAAACTTCAAAAATGGTTCTGATTGAAAAGATTGAAGAATATGAAAAATTCAAAGATTTATTTTCGATGGACTTAGAAGTTTTGGAAAGAATTAAGGTGTCATTAAAAGACAAAGGATTTGATGAAAAGCAGGGAGGCTTACATGTTTGGAAAAAAGAAGGACATCTATTTTTAATAGATGGGTATACAAGACTTAGAGCTTGTAAAGAAGTTGGAATAACAATGGTTCCTGTTAGTGAACATTGTTTTGAATCAGAAGAAGAAGCATATAAATATGCAATTTCATTACAGGTTAATAGACGAAACCTTGATAGTGCAAATCTATTAAAGAATGTTTCGTTCTTACTTGGAACAGACTTTATACAAAATTATCAAGGTTCAAAAGCAGAACTTATTGGTGATACTTTAGGAGTTTGTAAACGAACAGTTCAAAGATATATATCTGTTGTAAAGAATGCCAGTGATGAGGAAAAAGAATTAATAGATGATGGTCAAATATCAAGCTATAAAGTTTATAAAGACCATCATAAAAAGGAAGGTAACACTTCTCTTAAAGATGATGATTTGACAGATAGTCTTGAAGATGATTCTAGAAATCCTGCTCCAATCTTAATAAGAGAAAGAAAAAAGAGTTCTAAAAGTAAGTATGAGGAAGAGCAAGAAAAAAGAGATGCAAAAAAGGTAGCTGAGAATAGAGCTTATATAAAAGGTTTAGTCAGAAGTTGTGTCACTTTTATTCTTGGAAAAGTTGAAGAAGGTTTTAGTTCAAATGAAATTGAACAAGACGAAGAAGTAAAACAACTTTTAGAAAATCCATTTGATTTTAGATTTCGAAAGGAGACTAACAATGATTAAGCGTACAGATATTACAGCTATGTTTGATGATTATGCAAAACTTATTGCAAATCAGACTGAAGGTTTTACTACAGAACAGATTATTGATTTTTTAGAGACTGTTAGTAAAAACGATGATCCAGCAATACCAGATATTATTCTTGGGGATGATTTGAAACATTTATATTTCAAGTCTTTTGACGGAAAGTTGGAATTGATTACAACTGAAAATATGAAAGAGTTGTATGAATATTTTGAATATGCACGGTCCGGCATCATTATTTTAGAGTAGGGGAGCGGAGAATATGGAATTAATAAATGGAGCATTAGTTTTTCAAAAGGACGATGAGTTGAATATAAGACTTCCAAGTCTTATTAATAAAAATTTAAAAGTAAAAGCTGTTCCTGGAAAACGGGATAATGATTTTTGTTATGACTGCTGTCTTTTTTCAGTTTGTCGTCAGTACAAGGGAATAAGTCCTTTAGGTGTTCATTGTTACACGACAATTTTTGAACTAAGTGAAGATTAAAGAAATAACTGGAGGGTAAAGAATGATAAAGAGTGAAAATTATATAAATGTATGTGGTTGGATGATTAGTGAATTAGCAGATTTAAGATTAAATGAAATTTTTATTTACGCAATAATTCATGGATTCAGTCAAGATGGAAAATCATTTTATACAGGATCTCTTTCATATTTGATGGAATGGACACATAGTTCAAAACCAACTGTGATTGCAGCTTTATCAAAGATGGTTGAAAAAGGATACATCATAAAAAAATTAATAAATGGTGTTACACCAATTTATTTTACTGCACGGTCAAGAATGATGGATTTAGGAATGTCTGTTGAAGTGGTAAAGAATTATAACCATCAGTCAAAAAACTTAACCGAAGGTAGTAAAAAAACTTTACCACCCCAGTTAAAAAATTTTACTCCAAACGGAAAAGAATCTTTACCCAATAATACTAATAACAATCTAGATAATACTGCTACTTCTATAAAGCAAAATCAAAAAAGTGAATTTGAAGCAGCAGCAGCAGATTTGATTTTTGAAAATTTAAAAAAGTTATTTGGAGGTAATGTCTTTGATTCAAACTTTATCCCTGAATTGAGTTCTTTGTTTGAAGAAAAAAAAATGGATTTGGAAAGGGTAGGGGAGTACTTAGGTTTTGTTTACAACAGAACTCTGGAAAAGAAACCTAATTCAATTTCAAATCTTTTTAGAATTTTGGCAAAGTCAGAAAATGTGTTGCAAGATTTTATTATTCAAAATCCTATTCAGATAAAAAAAGAAGTTCCTAAAACTGTATGTCCAGTTTGTGGATTAGAAGTTGTGTCTGTTTTAGATTATTGTCCTGAATGTAGTTTTAGTTTTAGTGACTTTGATAATAAACAAGAAATTGCAAAACAGAAACAGATTTATAAGTTACCACAAGAACAAAGAGAAGAATTAGATAAAGAAATTGGAAAATTAATACTTGAAAACGCAATAGAACAAATAAGGGATCCAAACTTTAGACAAGAACAACAGAAAAAGATAGCTGCTGTTTACAAAAGATACGGAATTAACGCATAGGAGGCGTTGGAATATGTCAGATTTGAATAATTTAACAGTACAAGGTCGCATTGTAAAAAATGCAGAATTCACAACAACAGATGCAGGACTAAGAATTGCAAGATTTTCAATAGCTACAAATCGCTATAGAAAAAATCCAGATGGTACAGCAGGAGAGGAAGCATATTTTTTTCCATTGGCTGTTTTTGGAAAGTATGCAGAACACTTAGAACCATATCTTGTAAAAGGGCAACAAGTAATTGTTGAAGGGTACCTCCGTCAACATCGTTGGGAAAAAGATGGGGAAAAGAAAAGTGAGATAGGAATTGGTGTAGAAAAGATACATCTAATTTTTTCTGGAAAGAAGAACGGTGAAATTGCAAATGAAAGTGAAGTAACAAACTTTCAACGCGAAGATCCAATTTCTGAAAGTGCATTAGATTTTCCACCTGCAGAAGATGATTATATGATTTTCTAGGAGGAATAAATCTGGGATATAAATCTTAAATTTGAAGTTTTCAAAGTTGCAAGAAAAATGGTAACAAACTTTCAACGCATAATAGAATTTGTAAGTGAAAAGTACACTTTTTTAGCAATTTTGATATTAGGTATTTTTGGAAGTTTTGCAATCTTTCTAAGTACAAAGATGAATAGATTTCGATTTCCAGATTGGTGGAACTGGAAAAGAAGGGTTGTAAAAAATATCATAACATTTTGGGTTATCTTAATAGCCTTAAAAATAATATTAAAAGGAGTTTCTTAGAATGAACAGAATTACTGTGCTTGGAAATCTTTGTGCAGATGCAGAGAGATTTGATGTTGAAACTAGAAATGGGAATTCAAGTTATGTTTCATTTTTTGTTGCAGATTATGGAACACCAACTAAAAAAGGAGATCCTTTAACACTTGAAGTTCACTTTTCTAAAGATGTGGCATTAAAACTTCTTCCAGATTTAAAAAAAGGTAAAGAAGTTTTAGTAGATGGTTTTCTTGTAGAAAAAAGTTACGTGACAAGAGCTGGTGTTCCAAAAACAAAAATTTACGCGTCAGCAAATACGGTTTTGTTTACAGGAAAAAATGATTGTGAAAAAAGAGAAACGGAGGTTGCATGAAAATATTAGTGCCTATTGAATTGAGTGCAGATGATGTTGAAAATCTTTCAATGGAATTAGAAGTAACAGAAAGTTCTTTTATGACAGAGTTTATTGAAAACTTACTTAAAAAAGCTGCTGTTGTTTGTAAGAGAACAGAACTTTCTGCAAAAGAGATTTCAGAAGTTAATCCATATCGACTTGTAGAAGTAGTGGAGTAATTTTATGAAGAGTTTTGGAAAGTATCAAAATCTTAGAATAATTACTACAGAAGGATTACTTGCTGATGGAGATTATATTCTTCCTGATATAACAATAAGAGTGAAGAGAGGATATTTAGATGATTCTCTTGATGAAGAAGGTAGAATTCTTCCTGCAGTAGAAAGTCATGACAGTACACACATAGAGCATTGGAAAAATGGTGTATTACATTTTGAATCGGCTCCAGCCATAATTGATAATCAAGATAATTATGAAGAATGGTGGTTGGATGGGGTAAGAATATTTCCAAAGGAGAAATAAACAATGGATGAAATGGAATTTAAGAATACCGTTGAAAGTTTGTTACTAAATGATTTATATAAAGCATCAAAATCAATTCATAAAAAATATCAGTTTATGCAATTTACAGATGCAGACGGAACTCTTCTTCAAGGAACAAAAGTAAGACTTGAAGATGAAAAGGGAAATATGTTTGGAACCGCTGGATTTGATATGAAATCAGAGCATCCAGTTGTTTATCATTTTGTTGATGGTATTTTGGATTCAGATGGTAATGAACCTGCAATAGAAAGTCCTAATCATTATGAGATTTGGAGAAAAGGGTTAATTGAGAAGGTTTGGACTGATGGTGGTGATACAATTGAATATTGGGAAAAAGGTGTTCCTGTAAGGATTGAAACCAACGTTATTCAGCGTAGAAAAAATGGAGAATCAATTTAGTAAATAATAGTTTTCTGTCTGCCCAGGTGGAGAATTATGGAAGAAAAAAACATAACAAAAAAACTTCCAACAAGAGATAAAATTCCTTTGGAAGTACCAGAAGAAATTAATCAAATAGAAAATAATGAATTAATAGAAGAAATTCATGGAAAAATTGTTTCGCTTGAAGAACAAATGTCATTAAGCAATGAAGTTCTTCTAAAGAATATTGATAGTTTAAATACTTTTTATGCAGGATTCTCTGCGAAAACGGATGAGGTTATTAATCATTTAAATAAAGAAGTTCTTTATACTAGAAGTCTAGAAAGTCAGATTGCTCAAAAAAAATCGGAATTTGAATCTTTGGAATTAAAAAAAGCTTTAGAAGATGACAGAGCAAAATTTTCATTAAGTCTTGATCAAATGGAAAAAGACTTAAAAGAAGGCCTACAACGAATAGATAATTTCACAAATCAATCTTTTGAAGGAATAAAAAGTCAAATTACTTCGTTTGATTCCAGAATTGACGAAATGAATAAGATTGATGATACCATTACAAAATGTATAGAAAAATACAGAAAGGATATGACAGATTCTTCTACAAGAGAATTCCAAATATTAAAAGGTGAGAGTGAAAACTTATTAAAAGAATCTAAGATTAAGATTGAGGCACTTACTAAAGAAGTTATAGATTTTTTAAAGTCTTGTCAGAAGCAAAATCAAGAACTAATAAAAAAGATACCAAAACAAACTAATAAGGTATGTTTAAAAGATGTTTTGATTTACATATTAACCGGAACAAGTTTTATAGGAATGATAACACAAATGATAATGATTTTTTCAAATAGATAATAAGCGTTGAAAGTTTGTTACTATTTTATTTGTTTATGTTGAAAATTTTGTATTTGATTATTTAAGCGTTGAAAATTTGTTACCATTAATGTGAATTGTAAAATTCTCTAAGCTACAAAGTTTTCGTAAATGAAAATATAAAGAAAATCTAGAAAAAAAGAGACAAATTATCTAAAAATCATATTTCTGTTGAAAGTTTGTTACTATTTTTGTTAATAAATAGATAATTTATTAAAATTTTTTACTTGGCATTAATACATGCGTTGATAAATTGTGACTTTATAATTAGAAATAAAAAAACAGTATTGATTGAAAATTGTAACAATCTCTATTTTTACGTTGAAAGTTTGTTACCATTATTATTTCACTTCGTTATTGAAATATTAATTTATTTATACTAATGATATAATAAAAATATGAGTGAAGCAAAATAAACTAAAACAGATGTAATTAATGAAATTTATGAGAGAGTTGATTTTAGCAAAAAAGAAATATCAGCTGTAATAGATACTCTTTTGTTTATTCTTAAAAAGAACTTACTTGAAAATTAATCAATTGAACTTAGAGGGTTTGGAACATTTGATGTTATTCCTAGAAAAAGTCGTGATAATGCAAGAAACCCTCAAACAAGTGAAGTTGTAAGTGTCCCAGAGCATTTTGTTGTAAAATTTAGACCTGGAAAGGAAATCGAAGAATCGTTGAAAAACTGTGACTTACAAGTGTAAACGAAATCATTATTTGAGGATTGAGATGTCATCTCCTTCCAAAACGGAAGGTAAGACAATACCGTTGAAAGTTTGTTACTATTTTTTTGCCCAATAAATAGAGATTTTTGTGCATATCAAAATAATATGCACAAAAATGCCTAACGTTCAATTTCAAGAGAATTTCTTCTTTGATGTTGGACTTCGGCCTTATGGAGTTTTTCTTGTTGTTTTTCATATCCAGCCAAAAGTTCGTCTCTTGGAATTTCGTAGAATGATTTATTCTTATCCATCAAAACAACAGAGTTTCCTTCTTTTGAAGCAGAAATAACTGTTACGGTTTCATAGATTTTTTCTTTCCCTGGTCCAAAAACTTTATCCATATTAAAGGCTATATTTTCAATGGTATCACCAATTTTTAATGAAGAATCTTTATCAACTTTTTGACCATTAGTAGAAATTGTATCATAAAAAGGTCTTGCAATTTTATTATCTTTATTATTTTGTTTTACTAATTCTTCATTAAGTGGAACAGCTTCAATTGCCTCAAAATATGTTCTTACAAGAAACTGATTTATAGATTCATCTTGTTTCTTAATTTTATTAAGAAGAACTCTAGTTTTTTCTTGTTCTTCTTTTGACATTCTTCCTATAATATCTTTTGCGAGATTTATGGCATCAAGAGGAGAATTTGCTTCTTTTCTACAATAAACACTTAAATTATGGCGGAAATTATAAGAAGTGTTATCGCGTTGTTTAAAATAATCTTCATATTGGGATTGAATCATTTTTTCATAAGCAGGAGTTTCATTTGTATATTCCTTCCCAAAACGGCTTTTCTCTGTTAATTCCTTGAAAGTTGTTTATGTAACTGTAAGAGTTGTATCCCCATTTGAAAGATGAAAAGACTTTTCGATTTCATTGAACTTTTCTAATTTCATGTTTTGAAATGTCTGTAAACCGTCTTTAGTAATCATTGCAAATTCTGGAATTATAGTTTTGTCTTGTACAATAGTTGGACTATTTTCAGCATAAAGAATTGTTTCCTTTTGTTTAAAGTCGGGATATGCTGATTTAGGATTAATAATAGATTCAAACGTTTTTGAAGAAAGAACTAATTTCTCATTTCCATTGTCCAATAAGTATTCATTTGTTTCAGGATTTCTCTCAATTACTTTGTAGTTATCGCAGTATATTAATCCTTTGTTTGTTGTAATTAAGAATGGTGGTAGAATAGTTTCTCCAAGAACAACAGGAGAGATTTCATTTTTTTCTTGTTTGATATTATCATTAAACTTTTTAAAAGAATCATCTACTTCTTTTCCATCTAAATGGTATTCCCCATCTAATGGCATACCAAATTCCAATTTTAATTTTTTTATGAGGAATTCCCTTCTATCATTATCAACTTCTTTCATATTATAAATTTGGTTTAGTCGTTCTTCATAAGAAAGAGGTTTTTCTTCTGAAGGATAAAAGTCTTCTCTTTCGATTTCTTCTTTGTGATTAGAGAGAATATGTATTTGTTTTATAAGTTCTTGAAGCTGATTTGAATTATTATCACTAAAATTAATATTTTTTAAAAGTTCTGCAGCTTCTTCTAATTCTTTCTTTTTTGAATCTTTATTTTCCATAAAATTGTGTACTCCTCTTGTTGTTGGAAAAGTAGCGATAAACCATAGAATTTATCGCTACAAAAAAGTTTATCGTTCTATGTCGATGTCTTTAGTTTTTTGATTTGGTGCTTTGTAAAATAATTCTGGATTGATTCTTGTTTTCCAAGTTGCTTGAACATCAATTTCCTTATTTTTTTCTGCAACAATATTTCTTGAAATAAATTTACCTGGTTCCATAAAATATTTTTCAGTAACAGTCGTATTATTTAATGCACAATCAATAAAAACATTTCTTGAAATTAATTCTTTTACTTTAGATTCAAATTCTGTTTGTTCTGTCTTATTCATTTTGTTATAACAAGAATCTGTAATAATTGGAAAAGCTCCAATAGCACCTGCATCCAAAGATGAAAAAAGAATATCGTTACGAATTTTGTCTTGTTGATTTTCAAGAAAGAAATCTTTATGAAAATATTGAACACCAGAAATTTTGTTACCTGAGTTTGTGAATACAACAGGAATAAAATCATCGTTCCAATTATTTGTATCATTAATTTCTTTTGCAATTAATTTTAAATCATTATTATCATTAACTTCTATCTTTACCCAAGAAGGCTTTTCTTTTTCGAATGCTTGTTCTGATACTTTTGTTTCTACTTCATTCCAACCTTTTTTAGGAAGATATAGACAGAATTTATCGTGATCTAAGATTATATGACCTGCAAATCTTGAGATACCACTTGTAGTAGTCATAATTTTTTCTAAAGCTTTTGTAGTTTCAATATCATAGTTTGACGGAGCTACATTTCCAGATGGATGATTATGAGCAATAACGATTAATGAGTCAGTTTCTTCTGCTCTTGTTATTACTTGTTTTACAGTTTCTTCATTAGGAACTGATACGACAGAAGCATTTGGCATATGTGAAGAAATAGCCAATTGGTCAGTAATCTTGCCAGAGTTTTTATCTACAAGAATGTATCTGAATGTTTCAAACTTTTTGTTTCTGTAGATGTTCATTGCAGCTTGAAGTTGTTTCATACTTGTTTTAGTAAGAGTATTGTTTTTTGATAGTGAAAGAGTTTTTCCTTTAATATCAAAAACACCATGTTCTTCAAACTCCTTAAAAGCTTTCCAAAGTCCAGTTCTATCTCCAGAAATGATTGGTTTAATAATTGATTCTCGTTCTTTTTCTGATTCTTTCAATTGTAGTGCTGATAATTCTTTATCATCAAATAAAGATGGTTGAATTGAATCATTTACAATTTTTGTTTCAAGTTTTTCAATTTTATCAGAGAAGTTCTTTTCTTCTATTAAAAGTTTTCCATAAGAATTAGAATCATTAACCAAAAGTTGACCTAACCAAGAAGGAACTTGTTTTTCTGCTTCTGAATATTCTGCTCTCCATTTTTGATGAAGAGAAAGTTCTTCCGAAATTTTCTTGAATTGTTCTTTTCTTTCTGAAAGTTCATTCTGATATTTTGCAGAATATAATCTGATTGGTTCTCGGACTTCACTTTCATCATTTTCAATTGAGGATTCAAAATTATATTTATATTGATTTGGTTTTTCGAATACATTTGAACAAAGTTCATTTGCTTCTTTCAAATCATTTATTCTAATTTTTTCTCTTCCATCCATATTTGCAATTGTTAATGATACTTTCAAAATATTAGCAACATTTCTTGGAGAAAGGTCATTTTTTTGAGTGATTGTATCCATATATTTCTGGCAAGTTTTGTTTAACTTACATAATTCAGCTATTTCTAGTGGATTAAGTTTTGAGTTGTAAACACCACGCTCTCTTTGAATTTTAATTGCAGTTTCAACATGAGATTTCATTTCATCAACTGTAATTTTACGAGTGTCCTCTGTGTCTTTTTTTACAAAATGTTTGATTTCTATTCTATCCAAAAGTGGTGCAGAAAATTTATTCCAATATTGTTCTATACTTTTTGCAGAACATAGACAGATTCTTGATTCTGAATGGAAGTTACCACAAGGACATGGATTTGTTGCAAGTCCAAGTTGAAAATTTGCTGGATAAACTGTAGAACGGCCAGCTCTTGATAAAGTAACAGACTTGTTTTCAAGAGGAACTCTAAGCATTTGCAAAACTGAAGTTCTAAATTCAGCAGTTTCATCTAGGAAAAGGGTTCCGTTAGTTGCAAGAGAAATTTCACCAGGTCGACAATTAACCCCTCCGCCACACATTCCTTCTATAGAGGCAGTTTGATGTGGCATTCTAAATGGAGCAGAGTACTTATCTTGATGTGGACCAGTTAATCCTGCTAGAGACTTTATTCTATAATTCACATTACTTTCTTCTTCCGTCATATTTGGAGTAAGTGCAGGAATTAATGTAGTTGAAAGCAGTGTTTTTCCACAACCAGGAGGACCAACAAGTAAAAAGTTATGTTTTCCTGCGGCCGCAATTTCTAATGCCCTTGCAGTTTCAAAATGTCCGTTCAAAATTGAGTTATCAATAGAAGGTAATGTTTCATTAAACCTAATATTTTTGTTATTTTGTGTTTGTACTTCCGGAGAAATGAAATTTTCCTTACTTTTGAGCAAAGTAGGAACTTCTGCTAAATTTTTTGCGATGGCTATTTTAATACCTGGAATCTTATTGATTTCTTCAGCAGTTTTTTCGTCACACAAAATATGAGTAATTCCATGTGCTACAGCTGATTTTGCAGCAGCATATCCACCTCTTACAGGTCTAATATTTCCTGAAAGTTCAAGTTCTCCGAGAACAAGACATTGCTCCGTCATAAAATTTTCTGTGTGTGAAAGAATACTAGTTGCGATAGCCAAATCCATTGGGTTTTCTTTTTTTAAGTCCGCAGGAGAGACAGAAATTAAAACTCTTTCTTGAGGAAATGTTAGTCCCGAATTTGCAAATGCAGCTCTAACTCTTTCTCTTGTTTCTTTTACTTGAGAATCCGCAATTCCAATAATATCTACAGCAGGGATTCCTCTTCGTAAATCTGTTTCAATACTTACGATTGCTCCTTCATAACCAAATGGAGAGAATGAGTAAACATTCATTGGTGTTATTTGTTCAGGCTCTTTTCCAACATGATAATTTTGACCGTCAAAGGATAGTTTTGCATTATCAGTTAATGCATAAGCAAGAGGTATCATATTTGGAATATGTTTAATCGCTTCATTGTATGTTGTTCCTGTAGAAATAACATTATCAATAAAGAAAACTCTTTTTCCTTCAGGAATTGTACCTATTGTAAACATTTCAACTTCTAGAGATTCTTTTCCCTCTTTCTTTTGGTCATACATTGTGTCATGTGGTTTACATTTTAGAATGTCATATACTTCGGTATTTGTTTTTTCTGCAATTTTATTTGCAATACTTAATGTATATTCTGCATTTCCTGTATGTTGTGGAATTGGAACAAGAATATCTCCTGATTTGAAAATGTTTTGTTTAACAAAGTGGTCCACAACAGTTTCAATGGCATTTTCTTTCTTTAGTAAATCATCTGTTTGTTTTAGTGCATGACAAATTTCACGAGCATTTTCGGAATTGTAATAACTTTTATAGATGATATCGTTTACGATGATTTCAGATTTATACTTTTCGAAGAATTCGTCTGCGTTTTCTACATTAATATCATTTTCAATTAATGCAACGGCTAATTGTTTTATAGCTGTGATGTATTGAGGATTTTTTTTGTAGTAAGGAATGTCATCTAATAAATCTAGTTGTAAAGATTTTCCATTGAAGATAAAAGACCCAACTTCATCTTTGGAATCATAATCACTTCCATCATGAATATTGATACCAATGCAAGGGGATCTTATTCCTGATCCTTCATATTCAGAGGCTAATTCTTTGTAGTGTTTAATCGCATCTTCTAGAGACAGTTCTGTAAAACTTTCATTGTCGAATTCAGGATTGTCAGCAACAAAGAATGTAAGCCTTGGCTTTTCTTCTTTCGTTACTTGCATAGAAGTATCAAGTTCTTTTTTTGGTTCAGGAAAATGTTTTGGGTACGCTTTATGCAACATTTCTTCTATTGTTGTTCCTTTTGGAACATGATAATCCACTTCAAGCCAAGGAATATTTCTAACTTCATCGAGAGAAATATCTCCCCATTCAGACATTTCAACATCACCATTTAATACAGCGTAACCAAAAGCATAGCCATCTGTATAAATTTGAGAAATATAGAAATCAGTGCTACCTAAAAAGTAGTGAAAACCAACATTGTGAGTTCCGTCTGGATTTACAAGTTCGCCGTCGGATGTAATTTGTCTATAAGTTTCTGCTATCTCTTTTAATTTGCCTTTGAAGAATTCTCCTTCTTCACCTTGTGTTAATTCAAGAGTAAAAGCATATTGAGAAGGTGGAATTACTTTTTTACAGAGTTCAATGTCTTCTTCTGTTAAAAGAATTGGTTCAATTTTTGGAACTTCTATTTTTGTTTCTTCGATTTCCAATTCTTTTTCTTGAGAATGAAGGTTGTTATAAGTTTTTGTAAAGTTATCTGTCAAATTACAGTTTGAAGGAAATAGATTCCATATTTCTCTTTGTCGTTCCCAATCTACTTTGGTAAGTTCTGTATTCCTTGATACTTCAAAAAGATTTTTTTCAAGAAAGCTCTTTACTTCATTAATAGCATATTCAGCTGGGATATCGTTTGCTTTTGATTCAGAAAGGATTTTTTCTATAGCAGAATCATAAGTGTTTTTAATATCAGAAAGAGCCTTTTCTTTTCTACTTTCAGCTTCTTCTGCTTTTGAGGCTTCAATAATAATTGAATTATGAACTTCTTTGTAATGGGTTCTTGCTTCGTCTAATGCTAACTCTTTAGTAACTAACTCTTGAGTTAAATCTTCCTGTGCAGAATTTATAATTGAAAGCATAGCATTTCTCTGTTCACCAGTTATAGAAGAAAAATACAATTCATTTTCAAGATTATTTATTGCTTCAATTACATTAGGGTAAGTACAAGTTGTTCTTACAAAATCAAAAATATTACCATTCCCATCACCGATATCGAATCGATCTGGTTCATAAGTAATAGTATCCTTATGGTCCACAGTTGGTATGTTACAGAATTGAAATCTTGTTTTATCGTAACCAAAATTTACGTTTCTATCTTCTAGAGGAAGTTCTTCTTCTGGAATTTCAATGTATCTATCATAAGAACCGTATTTTTCTTTAATACGCATTTTTTCGTTATGAAATTCTTTATCTAATTTTTCAATCAGTTCATTGAATTCTTTTATTGAGTAGTATTTGTCTTCTCCCTTAAAGTGTGGATTTTCTGACCAATAAAGATGAATGTAGGGAAGATTATTTTCTTTAAAATACTCTTCTGGCTGAGAATTAATTACTTCTTTTTCTTCCTGTTTTGCTTTAAAAACATTAAAACTTCTTGATTGAATTTCTTCATAATCAGCAGGTTCACAGTCGTCATAATTAACACCGTAAGATTTCATTGTTTCTTTTGTGAATTCATAAATAGACATAGTGTAGTCATCTTTATTGAAATTAGGTGATAAATCGTCATAGTAAACACCACCGTCAATTACAGAAAAGTCGCTATTAAATAGTTCCCAGTCGTAACCATTTTCTTCTGATGTTTGAATAGCAAAATATTTACCTGTTGGTTTTTCTCTAAATGCTAATGAGTCAGGTTCAATTTTTAATGAATCAATTGCTTTTTGAACTTCTTCTTCACCAAAACGGTTTTTTAGTTCTAGTACAATTTCTTTCAATGACATACCGCTATCAGCCATTTGATTTATCAATTGTTTCCCTGTTGGTTCGTTGAAAGAATTATTAGATGTTTGTTCGGAAAAATACTTTTCTTGTAATTTTTTAGCAAATTCATTGCTTTCTTCTTGTGCTTTGTTAGTAGGATACCAAACTTCATTTTTTCTACTGAAAAGCCATCCAGCTTGCTTCATTTCAGCTCGAACATCTTCACTTGGTATTCCTGAGAATTTGATATTTGCACGATTGAACTCATTACTAAAAATGATTTCCATAGTTATGTTTTTATTTTCCATATGATGTACTCCTCGTGTTGTTAGCGTTCAATTCCGCTATATAATTTTGATTTCAACAAAGACTCTTTTTGAGCTTGTTCTTCTTTTTGTTTGTTATAACCGATACTAAAGTCTTTTGAAGTATAAGACCTTGCGTACCAAGTTCCTGCATCTAGTGCTTTTGTGATTGTTTCTCCAACTTTCCAAGGTTCTGTTTTGTTTGCTCTTGTGTTTTCAATGATTTGTAAACAAGCGTTATAACAATTTTGTTTTGCTTCTACACTTGGTTGATGTGTTAAGCGATTTCCTGTTACTTCGTAACAAACATGCTTTGCTTGTGCATCTACAAGGGGTGCAATATTCATATTAAGAGTTTGACAGGTTGAAATAACTTTATCTTTTATTCGTTTAAGACCTTGTGGAAGAGGAGGGGCTTTCTTTAAGGCTTTTTGATTTTTAACAAAGTTTGTGAAGTTCCCTTGGGTGTATTCATTGTCGATTTTTTTAGAAGTGTTTATATGTTTTTCTAAAGCTTTTACAGAACGTTCATCAAGACTATCAATGTTGTATAAAAATTGATAATTACTTTTTGTTCCTGCTTCAGAAATATATAACTCTTGGTTATTTACATGAATTGGATTATTTAATTTCTGTAAACATAGAACAGGTTCTGAACCTTTTTTGAGATTTAATTTAATTCCTTCTTTGCTTAATCGTTCCAATTCACTTCCATAAATCCAATTATTTGACTTATAACC
This sequence comes from Spirochaetaceae bacterium, assembly GCA_017416145.1. Lineage (GTDB taxonomy): Bacteria > Spirochaetota > Spirochaetia > Treponematales > Treponemataceae > Treponema_I. The sequence goes on from JAFQDD010000015.1 coordinate 20,760, forward strand.
GTTTTTTGCAGCGATTTGTTCAAGAGCAACTAGATTGTGATCATTTATAATCTTTCCTGTTGAAAGTTCAATAGGAATCTGTTTATTTGAATTGAAGAAGGGGAGAGTTTTATTTTCTACATTCTTTTCTATAGCTTCGTAAATCTGTTTATAGAAAAATTCTTCTGGCAATAAGCCTTGATTGTAAGCAGAACCACTTCTCCACGAAGTCTGAAAATATTCCAATTAAGTACTCCAAAGTTGAAAAAAATATTGAAATAAATCAGCAGTGGGCAGTCTGCTGAACTTTTATTGATACGGACTAAAAGCACATTTCCATATCATCGTCATAAGAAAATTTCTTCTTTTTACTTGTTGTTTGTTCTTTTTTGTTTTCTGAATATAATTTGCAAAGTTCTGTTGCCTTTTTATCAGCATTAAAGAGTGTATTTCCCATAGAAGGAATAGATACCTCCTTTTCTTCTTTTTTTAATTGTTCATTATCTAAAATAACAGAAAACTTCTTTTTAAAATCCTCTGCAATTTCTGGTGAAACAGAAAGTTTTGCTCCTGTTCTACAAGCCATAATATAAGTTGAAAGATAATTTTCTGGATTTGAATTTTCGATAGTAAAAGAACTATTACTTAAATCAATTCCTGGTTTTAGATTTTCTTTTGCAAGTTCAATAACAGCATTTGGATTGGCAGTTTGTTCTGGGAAGAAATACGAAGCTGTATGAATTTCCCCTGTTTCGTCTTTGAAGTTATAAAAGATTCCTTTTTCATTTTCTTTAAGACTTGTGGATGCCATTTCCGAGAAATTACGACCAATTACTATATTTGATTCATAACCTTTTTTTCCTTTTTCAATTTGAGCTGGAATCAATCTTGTTGCAGGAAGAACATAACCTGTTGAGGCGTTGTAAATAGGAACAGCGTTTATAGTCCCATCTTTATTTGGAAGAAATGGTGCTGTGTTATTATCTATGCCTTCTTTCATAACTTTTGCATTATGTTTTGGAATCCAATATCCATTGGATTCATTTTTTGAGACAGGTGTCTCAAATGGATTATTGTCGCTCATTAGCAACCTCCTGAAGTAGATCATTTTCTAAATAAACTTTAGCTAGGAGTCTAAAGTGTTTTAGAAGTTGTAAAGCATACATAAAGAATAAATATGTACTAATAACAATATAATAGATATTTGAATTTTAATCAATATTGTTTACTGTACATTTTTATAAAAATAATGTAATATATACAATATGGTACGAACAATAACTGCAACTGTTCCATACAATGCAGAAATTGCGTATAAGGCCTTTGTATATGGTGTAAAGATTGACCTTCCAAAAATAGATCAAGATGGACAGTTTATTCATTTTGATTTTTTGGCAGATAAAGTGATGGTCGTTTTTTATTATTTTCAGTCTAAGAATCTTCGACGGGCATATATAATAAGTTGTGATGAAAATAATAAGGGAAAGCAAATTCTATTACCAGGATTTAATAAGCCTGTTCGTTTGATTTATATGGCACGAGGAAGAGTTTTTTACAATTTGCGCCGATGGTTAATGTTTTTAACAATGGAAAATCCATTTAGGATTTTTTGTTTGCCGAAACATTTTTGGAATCGATTTGCATTTTTAATTCAATATAAAAAGGCAAAATCAAGTGATATAGAATGGTTAATTAAACAATACAATTAATATAGAGGAAATTATGAATAAAGAAATCCCTGCAAGAATTACTTATGCACAAAAAAGACTTATTATAATGATTCAAAAAAGGGAACTAAGGTCTTGGTGTTTGGAACATAATTTAGAACATGCGTCTCTTTATCGAATTGCACTTGGAGAAAAGGTAGCAACATATAAAATAGTTTCTTCTCTTGTACATTTAATTCCACCTGCAGAATGGATTTATTATATTGATGAAAAAATTCCTTATGAATTAAAAACAGTTCCAATTTGGGATAGTTCAAAGAATTGTTCATTTATTCTTAAACATAAAACAGATTGGCAAGAAGTTTCCAAAAAATACGATTTACCTTTAGAATCATGTAGAAATCTTTTTGTAAACCATCGAGCAAAACCTTCATTATTACAAATTAGAAAATTTGCTCTAGATACAGATCCAATTGAATTTTTCACAGAAGGAGATTTTGTTGAAGATACTTACATTCCAGAAAGAGGGGATATTGTATCAATTTCTGGGAAGAAGGTATTAGTGCTTTCAAAGCAAGAATACAATATCGAAAATAAAGCAATATTGTGTATATATATAGAAGAAAGTTGTAAAAATGGAATGAAAATTGAGAATTCTGAAATTAGTGGCGAGATTAATTTATTAAGTCTTACAACTATTACTTATTCTAGAATTATGCCGAAATTTATAGTGAAACTTGATGATAAACTAGTGCAAAATGTATTAGATAAAGTAGTTTCACATTTTAAGTAAAACTACATATTGGCAAATGTTTGCAAAAATTGCCAATATGTAGTGGATGTTGTTGAATAACAATAATAATAACATAAATACTTGTATAATAACATTTGTTATGTTATTATTAAGATGTGAATGAAATTATAAAAAACTTACAAGTATTTTATACAGAAAAGATCTCATATGAAAAGGTAGAATTACCTAAAAACTCACAAGTAATTGCAATATTAGCAAATAGAAGTTTTTATAAAATTAAAATAGGAACAGTAACATTTATAGGAATTATTCCTCGTCTTGACGAATCTTTTTCAGTTTCAACATATAAAAAACATCTGGGAATATATATTGAAAAGTTTGAAAATCAGTGTGCCTATATTTTATATAATCCAACAGATAAACAAACAGATTCTTTTATAAAAAATAAAATACCTTTTATTACAAATGATAATCAAATTTATCTTTCTTTTCTTGGTATTTGTTTCAATAGAAGGGCTGTTAAAATTAAAGAAATTAATTCAGAAAAAATGATGCCTGTAACTCAATCTGTTTTTTTATATATGTTTTATAAAAAACAGAAATATTATTTAAAAAGTGAAATTGCATCAGAGTTAAAAATAAGTCGAACTTCATTAACAAGAGCATCTGAACAATTATGTGAGATGAAACTTATTGTTCAAACAAAAGTTGGAAAAGAATATAGAATGGAACTTATCACAACAGGAGTTGAATTATATAAACTTGCAAAGAACTATCTTATAAATCCTATCTATGAAGAATTTTATGTCGAAAATTCAGAGTTAATATTGAAGCAATCAGTAAAAGCAGGAGTTTCAGCATTAGCAGAATGTTCAATGATAAATTCTCCAAAAATAAATGAAGTTGCAATATTTAAAGATAATGAAATTGTAGAAAGCTTAAATAAGATTGATATACGTTGGGATGAATATGAAAATCCTGTAAAAATTCAATTATGGAAATATCCTCCACAATTATTTGAGATTGAAAATCGTGTAGATATAATATCGTTGATTTGTTCTTTTAATAATATAGAAGATGAGCGAATTGAAGGTGAAATTGAAGAAATAATAAGGAATGCAACATGGTAGAAGGACTAGAAAAATTTAGAGAAAATTTTAAGGATTTTGCAGATTGTTTTACTGTTATTGGTGGAACTGCTTGTGAAATTCTTATGAATGAACAGGATATTGATTTTAGAGCAACTCATGATATTGATATGATTCTTATTTTAGAAGATAAAAAGGAAGCTTTTGCAAATATTTTTTGGAAGTTTATAAAAGAAGGTGGATATAAATGTGGTTGGAAAAATAACGATAATTTACATTTTTATAGATTTACAGAGCCACAAAAAAAATATCCATGTCAAATAGAACTTTTCTCTAGAAAACAAGATTATCAATTAAATGTTGAGCAAGGAATTATTCCAATCTATATTGATGAAGATACATCTTCTCTTTCTGCAATTTTGTTAAACGATGATTTCTATAATTTTATGATGGAAGGAAGAAGAGTAGTTGGAGATATTCCTGTTTTATCAACAGAATATTTAATTCCTTTTAAAATGTATGCTTGGCTTGATTTAAAGCAACGAAAAAGCAATGGAGAATTTGTAAAAGAAAAAGATTTCAAAAAGCATAAATATGATGTTTTTCGTTTAATGAATATTATAAATGAATCTGCAAAAATAAAAACCCAAGGACTTGTAAGGGAAAAAGTGAAAGAGTTTCTTGAAAAAATTGTTGAGGAAAATGTACCATTAAACAGTCTTTATAATTTGCATACAATGGAAGAAAGTATAGAAATTTTGACTGCAATTTATTTATAATATTAAAAGCAAAAAACAATTTATTTGGATTATGGATAGAAAAGTGAAGTGTATCCCAAAATTTGGAAATAATTGAGGTACACTTCATCAAATGATTCCTTTTTTTACCTCTCTACATCATAATCCATATTTTTCTTTGTTTCTTGTTTCACTTCTCTAAAAGGGCGTATTTCTGCGTGTTCGGCAATAACACGAACCTTAGAATGAAATTTCCCTTCTTGGTCCTGCCAACGTTCTTGGTTAAGGCGACCAACAATACGGATGCCTTGTCCTTTTTTTGTTTGTGATAAGACTTCGGCAAGTTTTCCGTGCCCTTGAATATCAAAAAAAGATACTTCATTGATTTCTTCGCCGTTGCTGTTTTTGTGAAAACGATTTACAGCAATTGGAAGATTACAAACCTCCATTCCAGATGGGTTTTTTGTTAATTCTGGTTCTTGGGCCAGATTCCCTTCAATAATAATACTGTTTAATTGGGTCATAAAAAATACTCCTTAAAGTTTAAGTTTCCTTTTTAATTCATTCTTTCATTATTAGTTAATTTATCAGGAAGACTTGTGTCTTTCTTTTGGGCTTGCTGTTTTTGTTCAGCTTTTTCCATCATTTCAAGAGCGATATTATTTCCAATATTAGCTCCTTGTTCACGTTTTTCTGAATAGAACTCTCCTCGAGTCATATTTACATTGCTCTGAGTTTTTGGATCAAATTTTGTAGCAGTTTGGAAATTTGGATTAGAAGTATTGTTAAGAGTTCTTGATTCTCCATTTTGCAAACTTCTATCTGTATTTTGTCCACTTCTCTGGTGAGCTTGTGTACCCGAACTTCCTCCAGAACCTCCTGCAGTTCCTTTTTTACCACCGTGTAAGAAGTTATTACCTGTATTTTTAAACTTGTCTTTTAAATCTCCAGAGGCTGCAGCAAACATTCCTTTTACAGCAGCACTTCTTTGTTGTCCTGTTGTACCACCTAGTTCTTTTACAGCATTACTTGCAGTTCTTCCTGCAGATGCCATTTTTGAAATACTTCCGTGAGCATTTACAGCACTTTGTGCAGTTTTTCTTACACCTTCTTTTCCAGCTGAACCGACTTTTTTTGCAATTCTTCCAGCTCCAACAGCAGTTGCTGCAACAGAACCTGCCATTTGAACAAATTCACCCATACTTAATTGTGGATGGCCAGTTAAAAGCGTCATTGCAATTTTTGGTCCATTTGAAGATAAAATAAATGCAATAAAACAGAAGAATATTTGTCCGGCAAAAGTAACCCAATTCATTGAAGAATTATCTGCCATGACTTGAATTGTATTTACAAGAATTTCATTAAAAATAAAAAAAACAATGATATTCATTGTTATCATTTTAATTAAGAAACCTGTAAACACTGGAACAAGTTTTTTGGGCATTTCTTTAGTTCCGTCAAACAATATGAATGGAATAAAAAACGCTCCGATTCCAGTAACAATTATGAATTCAAGAATACACATCAAATATTGAATATCTGAAAAAATGATACATATGATTAACGCAGCACAGCAAATCAAAGTCATAATCATTGATGGGACATGAGCTAAGGTTGCTGTAAATTTTGTAAAGCCTTTTTTAATAAAATTAATGTCGTCTTCTTCAATTTCATCCAAGTCAGCCGTCAAAACTAGTTGGTTTTTATCCCATAAAATTTGACTTGATAATGTCGCAACCCGCAATAATGAAGCTGGAGAAATGTAGTGAGTTTCATTTCCATTTGCATCCTTTAACCAAATATCCAAATCGATATAAGAATTAGTGAGTTTATCTCCATCTGTTCCATCAAGATTTTTTTCAACTAGAACATTTTTTATCGCTGTTAAAGTTTTTGCACCAAAGACACTTTGTCCAGAATCTCTTTGTCTATATTCATCAACGATTGCTTGTGCTTCCTTTTTTTGAGCTTTTGAATTAAATCTTCCGTTTCCAATAGATTCACTTACAGAATCAATATACTCTTTGTAAGTTTGATTTCCTGCACTTTGAATAGAAGGAAGTTCCAAGTTAGCAAAATTAGATTGAAGTGTTGTTGATAAATCATTTTTCCATTGTTGTTCAGTTGCTAAATCTTTTTCGACACTGTTCTTCATGTTTGTTAATGCTGTGATAACCGTTTGCTTTCCATTTCCAGCAGAAACACCAATTCTGTTACCTAGATAAGCAATTCCAGAAGTAACAGGAACATATAGATTCATTAATAGTATAAATAAAATCCATTTATAAAATGTATCCCACCAAAAATCTCTAACAGTAAAGCGACTATTAGCAAGTTTAAAAGCAGACCATGCTAATCCTATTACTCCAAAGAATTGGGCATAGTGGACTGCCCAACCAAAGAAGGAATATAAAACACCAGAGAAATAGTCTATTGCATCTATGACAGGAATATCTATCCAACTACTTGCATTTGTATTCATAAATTAAAATCTCCTATTTCTTAAAGTAATTAGGAACTCGACTTTCTACGACTTCAAGTTGTTTTTGTGCTGCTTCTAATTCATCTGCTTCTGCTTGTTTTTCATTTTCCTCTGCAATCATTTTATTAGCCACAGCGGCCGCCATATCTTCCACAGATTCTGTAAGTTCACTTGTTTTATCTACTAACTCACTTGAAAGATATAGTTGAGCTTCATTTGCTGCACCTTGTGTTATATTCCCTTCTGAATCACGGCTTTCTGTTGCTGCTTTTACAATGTTATTTTTTCGCAAAGTGTCTTCTTCTCGTTTCATATTACGAGCTTCCTCATTTACTTTTGCCATCAGTTTTGAAGCACCATCTTTTACTTGTGCTATTGATTGTTGAACAAAGATATAGTTTCTTGGACTTATGCCGTATTTAATCCAAATACTTCTTTTCTGGTCTGCATCCAATCCTTCAACAATTCCAGTAACAGCCATTTTCATATTGTCTGTCATATAATTAGTTGTATCTTTACAGGCTGCAAAAAAGTTATGTTCAGCACCATTCATTCCACATAAATCAGCAAGGGAATAAGAACCATACCCACAATTAATTGATGGCTTTGTCATTAAGTCTTTAATATTTCTTGCAGAGTTCAGAAGTCTATTAACACGTTTATTGGCATCCTTAATGTCATCTCGAATATCAAAGTCACCATCAAATCTAATATTTTCCCAATCGATACCTTTAGCACGTTCAATATTTTGTTGAATCATGTTGTATTGATTTTCAATTTGAGTGATTGTATTCATAACCATCTCATACTGACTATAAAGCTGGTCTATTGCAGCAAGCCATCCTGAAATATCAAAAACAGGATATCCCGTAGCATTTACATTCGATACTGCAAGGATTAGTGCAATTATTACTGTAAAAATTCTTTTTCTCATTAGTATCTCCATTTTTATGCTGTTAGCATTTTTTTATATTTTGCAAACTCGAGATTTCTAACATCCCGACCAATGTTTAGCATTTTATTTTTTGTAGCTTCCAATATTTCAAATGCCAATGGCTCTGTTGTATTTCTTCCATTTTCTTTTTCAACTTTATCAAGTATTTCATGGTCAGAACTGATTAACGCCAATTGGAATGGATCCAAATCAAGAGTAAACATTCTGCATCCGTTAGGATTTTTGAAGTAATAATCCATTTTCATTCGAGCATTACTTAATGAAATAATTTCGCTATCTGTAAGTCCAAAGTATCTATAACTTTCCAAAAGTCCGGGTGTATAAGCTGATTCATCTGCTAAGTAAATCTTTGTTAAACATTGTTGGGCGATAGTATCGCTTAACGAACTTTTAGCAGCTGCAGCAACTTCTTGAGTAGCAAATATACAAAATACTTTTTTCTTTCTTAATGTTCTTAACCATTCTTGAAGGAAGTTTGCAAAAATCGGATGTTGCAAATATAACCAAGCTTCATCTAAGAAAAGGAAAGTAAGAGGTTGTTTTTCTCCAGTAGGAACATTCCAAAGTTTTTCCAAATATCTAAAAATATACATAAGAGCTGGAGCAACGGCTTTTTCTGATAATCTCATAAGGCTGCCCATCTCGATTGTTATAAGTTTTGATAATGGTAAGTTTGTTTCATCAGCATCGAAAATTGAACCGAATTGTCCACCTGAACAGTAAGGATCAAGTCCAATACGTAGCGTATTATCCCCAGTTTTAGGGTCTGAATAGGTTGCGTACTGTTGGAAAGTTGTAAGAGTTCTCATTCGTGGTTCTTTTAATGAAATAAGGCGAAGAGTTTCAGAAATTACTTTGCTCATTTGTGGAGTAATTTCTATATTTTGTTGACTCAATAAACCTTCAATGAATTGTTGACACCACATAAGACTTTCTGAATATTCACTTTCTGAAACTTCATTTGGAGTTTTTAGTTCCGACAATGGTTGAAAAGATACCTCATCTTTTCCTGGTTCTATGTATATTCCACCAGCTCCAACCATAAATGCTCTACTTGAAAGTTGTTTATCAATACAAACAATATTTGCGTCTTTGTATTTTGTAGCACTTGCCATAAGTAATGCTAAAAGAGTTGATTTACCAGCACCTGTAGGTCCAAATACAAAAGTATGTCCAACATCGCGAACATTTAAGTTTAAGAAAAATGGAGTTCCGTATGAAGTTGAACAAGTACATAATGGAACAGATGAACCACAAGTTTCTGCAGTAAAGTCGTTAAAAAGCATACCTTGCCAAGCAGAACTCAAAGGAATTATGTTTGCAAAATTCTTTGTTGAAATAAGAGGGCGTCTTATATTTGCATAAACATTTCCTGGCATCATTCCAAGCCATGCCTGACAGTTATTAAATGTTTCTTCTTTTACAGTAAAACCACAAGAACGAACAACTTGTTGAAGTTTTCGTGCTTTCTCTTTTGCAAGTTCTAGTTTTTTATCCCAAACCATAAGATTACTTGTGTAGTAACCTAAAACATATTCACCTAGAGCAATGTCTCCTTCAATATCTGCAGCTTGAGCTTCCATTTCTACAGCACTTTTCTTTTCCTTGTCGATTTCAACATTCATTGCCAATTCTGCAAAGATAGTTTTTCCTGATTTTCTTGCAGAGTAAAATCTGTTTTGATATTTTTCTGCTTCTTTGGAAGATAGTTCCTTTGAAAGAGGTAGGAATCTTGTTGTCCATCTGAACTCTGTCATTGTACGATTCAATTGATCAAAAATCGCAGGATAAGTTCTGTTTGGAAAATCCATAATGCCCATAATTGGTACATAATATTCTCCAATTTTTAATGGTTGAGAATTTCTAACATCCATATCACAAATGTAGTTATCAAGAAAAAAGAAGGTGTCTTCTGGATATACTAAATCTTGCTTATGTAAAGACACGCTAGATTTGATATAAGAAAAAAGTTCACTGTCATTTAGATGATGAATCCAGAGTTTTGATGCCATAGAACCCATTACTTTTTCACACTCATCTAAGAAATCCTCAATTTCTTTTTGAAGTAGTGGCAGGTTCTTTTGATTTCCAAAAAGAGATTCTTTCTTCTTCTTTTTTTTGTTTTTATAGAAAATGCCAGAAGCTTTTGAATTAATATCACTTGGAAGTTGATAAACAAAAGTAATGTAGTATTCAGTTGTAAAATGTTCTCCAAACTTATGAAAGTTTTCGGCTCTTCTTTGGTCAATTAACCAGCCAGTTAGGTTTGAGAATTCTCCTGCAGGATAATCTTTTGTTTTGTAGCGTTTAACATCAAAGAATAATGCCCATCCTTCATTTTGAGCTAATGTCATACAACTTCTATTAAATAAAGATGCCATACTAGCAACTTCTGGAGCAGAAGAAGATTCCAAGTCAGGATATTCAACTTGATAAGTTGTCATTAAGGCACCGTTTTTTAAGAAACAAACCCCAGGTGTCATAATAAAAGAGTAGGGTGTAACATATTTTAGCTGGTTTTCAGCTTCTTTGAATTTCAATAAATCTAAAAAAGGTATTTTCATGATGCTCTCCAAATATTAGGTAACATTAATCGCTCAAATAAAATTGTCAGAGCGTATGGGTCATTTTTACAAATCATCTTTGCACCTACATAAAGGAAAATTCCGATTACACAGCACCAAATACTTACTAAGTTCATAAGAACGATTGTCAGAACCAAAATCAGAATGGCTGGTGTTATTCCAATACCAAGTAACTGATTTGGTTCTAGTAATACTTTGTGTACTGGAGTGGAATAGTCATAAAGTGAGTAATTTTCCATATTCCACCCCTTGTGTTACACGCAGCTAGTGATAGTATTTGTGATTGACTGTTGAATTTGAGGAAGCATTGCTACTTCAAAACTCAAATCTTTGAGGAAGTATGAACAAATACTTGATGCTGAAAGAAGAACGATTGTACCAATAATCCATGGGGCAAACTTTTTAAGCATCTGACCACCGCCACCTTGCTGACCTGCAACAACCATACCAATTGCTTCAACAATCAAAGCAACAAGAAGAACAGCTTTTACCCAACTAGATTGGAAAAGTTCCAAGATTTTATCTGCCCAGTTATCAAGTTCCACAATAGAATCACCGCCACCAGCAGCAAAAGTTGGAAGGGCAAATGCACACATAATTAAAGCGAACACCAAAAATCGCTTATTCGAAAATGTCTTTTTAAGATTAGTAAAAAGTTTAGACTTCATTTTGTACTCCTATCTTATGTCTAAAAATTTGAAGTCCTCTTTTTTCATTCTTTACATAGTTTTTGTTTCTAAGATTTCATCTACAATCGGTCCCTTTTTAGAGGGTTTTAAGTGAACAAGTAATTGAACACTTTGAGAAATATCTGGAAGTTCTCCAGGAATCACTTCACGAAGTAAGTCTTTAATTCGATTAATCATCGTTTTACAACTATCTGCATGGATTGTACTTGCGTTTCCCGTATGTCCTGTATTCCACGCTTTTAGAACTTCATTTGTTACATCACCGTAACGAAGTTCTCCGAAAATAATTCTGGAGACATTGCAACGAAGTGCGATTCCTACAGCTCGTAAAGTGTCTTTTCCTGAAGCCCAGATGGGAACTTTGTCCCTTGCATTGCATTGAATTTCTCCAGCGTCTTCAACTATGTAAAAACGGTCTTCTGGGGTAAATTCACGCATTTTATCAATAATGGCGTTGAGTAAAGTTGTTTTACCAGAACCAGTTTCCCCACCAAGAATGATGTTACTTCTCATTTGGATGTGTTTTATAAGAAGCTCATATTGTTCCTGTGTCATTCGTCCTTGTTCAACATAACTTTCCATAGAAAATATTTGACTGGGAGGCCTACGGATAAATAACATAGGATTTTCAGATGCTCTTGGAGGCAAAATTCCCTCTATTCGAATTTTCCATTTAGGCAGAACACCTTCTACAATGGGATTATCTGGGTCAATAGTAACTCCTAGAACGGTAGCACTTGCATAAATAATTCTTGTTATTGTGGCATTATCAAAGAAGATGCCAGTGAACTTTTTAGCAAATCCAATACCTTCAACTATTAACTCTCCGCCAATTCCAATAGCAATATCAGTAACTTTTTTGTCCTCAATAAAAGGAATAATCAACTTCATATCGTCTTCAAGATTGCGAAGCCATTTGTCTTGTTTTGCTTGTTGTTGAAATCCTTCAATTGATGCCATTATTTGTTACCTCCTTTGCTTAATTGGTCTGAATAAATATCCAAAACCATAGCTTCTAACTTTCCACCATGATTTTGTTTTAAAGCCAATTCAACATCATCTAAAAACTTTAGATACTCTAAATCAGCTACTTCTTGATTTACACTAGGTCTATTTGGTAAGACTTTGAGTAAATGTTTTGTTAGTTCTAATAAGATGACTGCTTGTAATTCAATTTTGTTTTCAAGAAACCTAACTTGTTCTTTCAAATCATTTATACTTGCATAAAGTAAATCTCTGTCATCAATACTAGAATTAAAATATGAATAAATTGCATCTCGAATTACTTGAGACATATTTCCTCTATCTCTTCCTGATAATTCGTTTGCTTTAATTCTTACTTCTGTTTCTAAGTGAAGTGGGAGTCTGATTCTAATAACTTCTCCCATTTTTCCAAATTCATCTCTTTGCATTTTTTGTACTCCTCATGTTGCGTTATGCGATGTCTGGAAAGACTGCAAATCTGCTATCTATTACTTTTGTTACAGAAACGGAATCGTCTTCTGTAATTTGTGGTTCTACTTTCTTTTCTTCTGTGAAATCAATTTTTCTGTTTAGAATATTTTGAATATCATCCTCAATAGAACTTCTTTTCTTCTTGGTATTACTTGGAAGTTGATTCATTTGCTTTTTTATCCATTTCATACTAGGAACTTTCAAAAACGCTTTTGTTTTGAATCTTGGGTCTTCGTAATACACGACTTTTTTTCCTTTGTAAGGAGGCATTCCCTGATTAATGACAATTAAACGATTAAACTCTAATTTCATTAATTCGTCTGGGCTTATTAAAGAAGTACTTGTTTCTTGGCTACTTCTTGAAATGCTATTAAATCCGACCTGATATTTATTTCCACTTGCACTGATATTATCTAAAAGCACAGACCTATTTCCGATTGATTCACTGAACAGTCGTGCATCTTTTATTGAACCAGGAGCAAAAAGAATTATGGTTTTACAGTGGTCCAGGAACGGATGATTTTCTCCATAAACATCAATAAGCTGGTTTAATGCCTGACAAACAATGAAGAACGTAACTCCATAACCACATAAAATTCCAGCGTTTTGTGCGATGTCCGGAAAAAATCCTAAAACAGGGAATTCGTCCAAAAGGAACAAACAAGGAATTTTTAGTTTTACTTCATTTGCATTTGTTTCACCTGCAGAAAATTTCTTAATCATAAAAGTGATTATCATTCTAAAAACTGGACTGATTCGTTTTATATGATTGTATGGAACAATTAAATAAAGACTGATTCCGTTTTTGGAAGTAATAAAATCATCAACACTAAAATCAGAATAAGCAGTTGCTTGTGCCAATAAAGGATCCTGAAAAAGTGAAATCTTACTGAACACAGTAGAGTAGGTAGAAGCTCTTTCTTTTGGTGTTTGAATTTTACTTCTGTTAGCAGCTTCTACAATTAACTGATGGATTTTTTTATTTCCATGGTCAGTTTCACAAAGTTTTTTTAACATTTCTGCACCTGGACCAATAGCGTCATCTTGTTGTGGTTGCTGTGAGTTTTGATTTTCTTCTTTTACTGTACTGGAAAAGATATGTAATACATTTGCAAGATTCTTTGATTCCCATGGAATATCTTTTGCAAATCTAACATGCATTACAACAGCAGTAAAAATATCTCTTGCAGTATTATTAAAGTATTGAGTAGCTCCATCATTTGCAGATTTTGCGTTATCTCCACCAAAGAAAATTTCACCGATTGTATCTGCCCAACTGAATGCTTCACTAGGAGAATCAGGGATTTCCCAAATTGGATTATAATGAGCAGTATTGTTATCTGGGTCTAATGGTCTAAAAGGAATTACTCTACTAAACTTTGAACGGAAACCAGCTGTTGCAGCCCAGTTTTCTCCTTTCGGGTCAAAACAAACAATAGAACCACGACCAGAAACAACTTTCTTTTCTTTTATTTTGAAAAAAAGGATTTTTCGTTTAATCCATGTGTAAACAGGAACACCATAGCTAAGTAGTGTTGAAATAATACTAGAAACACCTTTTCCCGCCCTTGTTGGAGCAATTAAAAGAGTATTTGTTCTTCCCGAATGACAAATTAGTGGAGCAGTTTTTTTGCAGTGCAAAGTTAAAGATGCTTTTTCAGCATCAATTTTGTAATTAACTTTTGCATTTTCTAGTTCGCCACAAATAACTCCATGCTTTTGTAAAAGTCCATATTTCTTTAAATCTTTCTTTGTTGCATATCTTGCAGTTCCGTGAATATGTTGGTTTTTCTGATGACTATTTACCAGAATAGAAGTAATGATAAACAATAAAATTGCCAACACTAAAGAAATAAAAGTTGGAGGAATAGCCTGAAAGAAATAGAAAGAATATGTTTCATTAAAGGCAAACTTAATCATTCCAATAAGGAAAATTAGAGGATTATAGAAACGATATCCTTTTGATGTAACAAAAATAGGTTCTCCAATGACATTAGGGTCATAATTCATTAGAGGTGCAAACTTTTGAGTAGTAATTATTAAGCCTACAAAAACAAGGCAGATTGGAACCAGCCAATTTAATATAGCTAGCCAATAGATTTTATTAGAGTTATCTGGATCAACTCTTGAAAATTCTTCTTTTTCTCTTAACAAATCAAAGTCCTTTGGGCAGACATTGTTTTGTTTAATTAAACAATAATGAAATATAAAAAAAATGTCAATATTGTTAAACATACATAATAAAATATTTATTTCAATATATGAAAAAGTCATTGACAAAACCAAAAAGCAGACATATATTTATATTAGATGAATAACAAAACGCTCTTATTGGAGGTTTTTTATGGATAACGATAAGCGATTTGAAAAATTTGATTTTAGTAATAAGCAAAAAGGAAGAGGCGGAGCTCGACCTGGTTCTGGAAGGAAAGCAACAGGCAGAAAAACAAAATGTTTAACAATAACACTTACAGAAGAGCAAGCAGAGGTTTTGCAGGAAAAAGCAAAATATGCTCACCTTACTGTAAGCCAATTTATAGTAAAGGAATTAAATCTTCCATACAAAACAGAAGAGAAAAAAGCATTTGCTTTTGATTTTAATTCCTTTGATGATTTGATGGCTGCAGAAAGTTCTACTCCAGAATATAACGGTAAGAACTAGGAGGGTTATATGGGATTGTTTTCGTGGTTATTTTATGCTGTAGGAAAACTTGTAAAGTCTTTATTTGGAATTATCCTTTGCATTATTGTTTTCATTTTGATTTTTAGAGGCTTCTCAAAATTTGGAGACTCAAAAAAACTAGATAAATCAAAAGGACAAGGTTATTACGAATATTCCGTAAAAGATTTATTTTCAAATCAAAAGTTCACAGTTACATTCTTGAACGATATAGACTGTACTGTGGATAAAATAGAATATTCATATCATTTTACAAAATATCTTTATTCTATAAAAACTGAGGTATTAGGATTTGAGACAGTTTTAGAGGATAAAAATAATGGTGAAGAAAAAATTCTTAGAATTGTACAAGCCAAACGAATTGAAAAAGATAGTTATTTTGATGCTTTCTTGCAAGGTAAGGAAATTCCAAAAAACGATTTACCCGTACAAGAAGTAACAGTTGACTACAAAACTTGGAATAAAGATAGGGAATTTTTACCTTCAATGGAATATGAAATTATGGATGCAATGGTAAGAGATTCAATGGCTTCACCATCATTTATAGGAATACTTCAATAAAGGGGGATTTTATGAGAAAAGCAGTTTTTTTGGTTCTTGTTAGTTTAATGTTTACAAGTTGTCTTTCAACAATGTTTGCGCTTGCAGAATATGTTCCTGCAATGGATTCATTAGAAGTAATAGAAAAGACAATTTCCAATTATGAAACCTCTGGAGAATACTTAAAGAAATTCCGTTCCAAAGACAAAATGGGAAATCGTCATGAATGGATTATCTATGATGATAAATACTTTTCTGTGGATGGAGTTGTTTATGCGTATAAGTTTCACGAATTGATGACTTATTCATTAGTTTTAACAAGTATGAAGGGACAAAAGATTATTGATGGTTCAGAAGATGTAATCGGATTTCAAGGTTATGCATCTCCAGTAAATAATCCGGAAACAATAGTGAGTTTTATTTTCGCAAGTGAATTATTTGCTCAAAAAGGTTATAGCAGTAAATATGAAGCTTGTCAGATTCCAGGCGTTTCATTTATAAGCCTTTCAAAAGATGAAGGATATATAGACGATTTTGGAAGATGGAAGTCTTATACTTGGACTGATTATTTTGAAAAAGTATTCAGCACAAGGAATAAGGATGCAAAAAAAATAATGTACAGTGCAATGTCACTTAAATAATTTACAATAAAAGGAGAAAACAGTTATGAGAAAAGCATATAGATATTTATAAATCTTCAAAATTAAAGAATTACAGTAGATAATGGGGATAATTCCTTAAAATTGAAGAACCAACTTTTAAGCAATTTCTTTTGTCTCTTCAACAGAATGACATCGTTTTATTTCTCTATTAGAATCATCATAAAAAATAACTGTTGGAGTAGATAAAACACCTTTTTCTGAGGCTCGGCTTAACCCTTCATCCGTATCAGTATCTACAATTTTCCCATCTAAATTAGTACTTAAACTGTAGTCTTTTACAGGTGGACAATTAGGACAAGTTTTACGAATAAAAATTTCGTAATGCGAAAGTGTAGGGGTACTTGTTTTTGCAGAACTAATATTTTCAGCAGTAAACATCTTTCGCTGGTTGTATTCATCTTTTTTCCCTTTATTCCAATTTCTTACAGAACGGTAATAACCAACAATTCGTGCATAAACTTCTGTTTCTGTTCCATGCACAGTTTCAAATTCTTTTTTTGTTGCTTCAATTTCAATGTTTATTTCTTGAAGAGTTCTTTGCATTTTGCACCTCCTTATAAAAAAAGTATAAACCATTGGGTGTGCCAATAAATGACACACCCAGAAAGTTTTTTCATTTTGAAAGTGCTTTTCTTGATTATATTTTTTCAGCCATTATTTTGCATTCAACTTGTAATTTAATTTTGTGTGCAATAACAATTACGAGTCACTGTATATACAGGAATTTCTACACGTTGTTCTATTCCGTTATGTGAGATATAAAATACAATTTTATCTGTCATTACAGATGAAACAATTGATTTATCCTCAATAACACGTTTTGTTGCAGGTTGATTTGCAAGCTGAGTAGCAGGTTTTGCACTATATGCTGTATCTCCATTCCATTGTTCAATTTTTCCTGTAGCAGGTCTGTAATACCAAACTACTTTTTCGTAATCGGATACATTCATCCAGGTTCCATCTTTCGAAGGATTTCTTCTTCGACCAATGAAAGTGTAACTATCACCCCATTCTCCACAAGAAACCCCTGTTTGATAAACTGGTGTAGATGTTGTATTTCCATTTGAATCTGTTTCATAACCTGTTTGAACAGATCCTTTGTAAGCTACATAGTAATAGGCTGTTGTATCAAGGAAGCCAACATCATTTTTTGCAACATAGAATTGGTCCAGATTTAATGTTTGACCTCCATAAACAGCATATGGTTCGTAAAATTCTGGAATGTAATACTTTTGAAGAATTACATCTTGAGAGTTTATTACCTTAAATTGTGTAGAAGAACCTGAAACAGTTGCCTTTGTATTATTCGATACAGACTCAATCTTAGTTATATCAATATTTTTTAATGTCCAATCAACATTCTTTTCAGTTACATCAACACCGAGAGTTACTGTTTCACCATCTCCAATGTAAAGAATATTATTTTGGAAATAAGAGAAGTTTCCACTTTTATTTACAATGAACATTTTAGGGGTAACTGTTTTGTAAACAAAGTTTGCTGTAATATTTTTTGAACCTACCACCTCATCATAATTATTTGGATTGGTTGCCATAACATTTATGGTTATATTATTTCTTGTTTCTGCTGTTGGAGTAATCAGTATTTTTCCAGTTCCATCACCGTTGTTTAATATCGAATAATTAAAAGCATCACTCGTTGAATTTACAGTGATATCTGCATAAGTCGGATTTACCTTAAAACCAACTTCGGCAGTTTCTGCAGGACTTATACTAAAAGTAGTTTTCCCAGTTAAAGAGAACTCATAGTTCCAAGCAACTTTGATAGAAAGATTTCCTTTTGCATTTCCATCTGTAACACAGTATAAATTTCCAGTTCCCTCTTTTATTCCTTCAATTTGAACATACCCAACTCCATTTTCATCACATCCTAAATCTGTATATGTAAATACATCATTTATTTGGTCCATAGTCCAAGTTAAATTTGCATTTGCAGGACTCACTGTATATTTTACTTTTCGTGTTCCAAAAGGTTGAACAGAAATATTTGAAGCCTCTAGAACAAAACTTTTGCCCGCTTCTACCACAACAGTACATTTTGCAACAGAAGAACTATTAGGAAGTTGTGCCATTACTTCTGCCTCACCAACATTAATTGGATAAATTGTTACATTCTGCCCACTACCCATGACACGACAAACTTCTGAAGTTCCAACGCTATGAACAGTCCATTCAAGTTCATTGTAATCATTTGAACTTTCTGCATTTTCAATATTTGCTTTTAAAGATGTTCCGGAACTTCCTTTTACAAGAGTCATATAAGTCTTATTAAAAGTAATTACTTTTTCTGCACTTCCTGGAACCACAACATAAAACTGTAAATCACTTGCAGCTTTTTCGTGGGAACAAGTAATTAAAGCTTCTCCTGGATTTTTTGCTGTAATGTAAATTGATTGACCAGATACAGTTCCATCTGAATTAATTCCAGTAATTGTAATAACATCCGAATCACTTGTGGTCCACTTTAGATTATATTGGTCTGCATTAGTAACACCATTTCCTGTTAGAGTTGCACTTAAAGTTTGGCTTTTTCCTTTATTTACTGTGTAGATTGTCGAACTTGAAGTGATATAGGTTGTAGATGTTTCAGCTTCCTTCACATAAACAAGCATTTCTGCACTTGCTTGTTCAACACCAGAACTTGAAGCAATTAGTTTTGCTCTTACAGTAGTTGTTCCAGCTCCTACACCTGTTAATTGTGCAACATTTTTTGTTCCACTAATTGAACAAATATTTGGGTTATCTACTGAATACTCTACATAAGTTGAAACACTAGTTGTAGGAACTTGCATTGTCAAAAATGAAGTTGTTCCTTCACTTAATGTCACATTTGTTTGAGGAAAATTAAAAGAAGAATATTCTTGTACATTTACAATTACTTGTTGGTCATAAGCTGCCTTAGGATGACTAATAGTAATCGTAGCACTTCCTGTCTGTAATGGAGTAATCGTACAAACATTCGCAGAATATTGGAAATCAATTACATCATAAACATCTAAAGACCAACTAAACGAATACTTATCTGTCTCTTTGCCATTAATCAATGAAGCTGTGATTGTTTGAGCTGCTGCATTTGGTTTCATTGAAATAATACTTGAAGGAACGCTGATATGACATTCACTTTCTTCTATTTTATCGCAAACAACAAGTAGTTGAGCAGGATAAGTTGCTTTTGGATGAGTTACTGTAACATAAGTTTGCCCTTCTGAAAGAGCCCGAATTTTTCCAACTTCATTTTGCCCATAAACAGCACAAATACTAGAGTCGTTTACTTTCCATAAAAATTGTGAGAAATCTTCTTCTGTTCCACCAACTAAATCTGCGGTTACTGAAGTATAAGTAGAACTTACAGGAACAGTTATTACAGAAGATGATAATTGAATATGAGGGTTCTGACTTGCTAAAATCGGATCAACAACTTGAACAATTATTGATAATGGATATTTACATTCTTTATTTGTAACTGTCACAATTGCAGTTCCTATTCCATTTCCTTTTAATAATGCATTAGCACCAGAAGAAGTAATATCTACTACATTCAAGTTATTCGAGGTCCAAGTATACCCTTCAATTACGGCATCTTTTGCATTTTTTACGCTTACAGAAACACTTTTAGTTGTTCCTTCCCCAAGAGCAACAACATTTGTATTTGTTGTTAAGTATACAAATCCAGCTAGTTCTTCAGCAGAGTTTCCTACAACTACTAATACTTTCTTATCAATAGAGGACATAGGATGCCGAATTGTAATTTGAGCTTGTCCACTTCCAACAGGTTTGATATATGCAACTCCATTTTCTGATTGACTAGAAATTGTCGCTATAGATTCATTATCAATTGAAAAATGAAAACCTCTTTTATCTACTTCTTCATAATTCACAAGAATTGCATCTAAGCGTTGTGGATTATCGTCTTTTAGTAAAGTAATTACATCTGGACTTGAAATATGAACAATCGGTTTTGCTTCAGGAACAACATACTCGCTTCCTACACGAATATAAATTTTTAATGTATTTTGACTGTCTTCATGAGATACATTAATTACAGTTTCACCTTCACTCATTGCAGTAACTGTGGCATTAATTCCATTTCCAATAACTTTTGCAATGCTTTCATCTTCACTTTCCCATGCAATATTAGAATATTCTGAATAAGGAAGATTAATTGCAGAGACATTTACATTTGAAAATTTTCCTGCTGAATTAAGATTAATTACGTTTTGACTTGTAGTAAAATATACTTCTGGTTCTGTCTGAACTGTTCCAGATGGATATACAGTTATTTCATAATCACAAGAATATGTTTTGTTTTCATTATCAGTAATAGATACAGAAACTCTTGTTGCTCCTGCCTTTTCACCAATAATTCTACAAGACAATGGATTTATTGAGTCTTTTTCAATAGAACAAATTGAAGAATCTTTTACTGTCCAAATAGCAGAAGCAAAATTATAATCTGAATCAAAACCTACAGAATTTGTCGTACAATAGGCTTCTTCTCCAACTTCAATGTTGAAATACAATTTATCTGAATATAGAGCCTTCATATTTGCCAATTCTTCTTCTGTATCCGCTGTTAATATCATAACTTTCTTATCAGCGTCTGCTTTATTATGACTAATTGTCAAATATGAAATTGTATTTCCAGTTCCTTTAGGTGGAGCCGTAATTTCTGCAATATTTGCATTGGAAGAAACTTTGATATTTGAATTATCACATTTCCATTTTATTTCATTATCATCACTATCATTTTTTCCAGTTCCCTTTAACTGAACTGTATATTCAGTTGAAGCTCCATTTAATACTCTGACTAATCCATCTCCAATAAAATATAAAGGTTCTTCAAGTATGGCAGTTTCTGATAAAACTTTTACAAGAATTTCAGTAGGGTAGTGAATCTTTGGGTGAGAAACTGAGATTACAGCAGTTCCTTCGCAAATTGGATTTATGTATGCCTCTCCGTAGGCATAAGTTAAAGCGGCCGCCCTTGAATGAATTGCAGTACCGTTTGTAGTAGAAAGAGAAATTACATCACTATTAGTGCCATCTTTTGATGTACTTTTTACATTCCAAGTAAAGTCTTTTTCGTCACCTTCTTCTCCACCTTTTAAGGATATTTTTAAGACAGTTTCTGCACTTCCTACTTTTGTTCTAACATAATTTTGACTTGTAGTAATATAACAACTTGCATCAATAGCATCTGCTAATTGCCCATTTACAATAACAAGAACTTCACGAGGATATTCTGCACTTTCATGAGAAATGATTAACTTACAAGAACCATTTGCTTTTCCTTTTAATGTAACTTCATCACCAATTATTGAAACAATTTCTGCAACATTATAATCATCAAGAACATAATTAAAACCATCTATATTTATATTTTCAGATTCTAGGTTTTCAAGAGTACTTTTTATTGTTTGAGTATTTTCTCCACTTAATGTAACAACTGTGTTATCTGGTTTAATAAAAACATTCTTTACAATGGTGATAACTCTACAAAGAATATCCAAAGGATAAGGTGCATCTGGATGAGTGATTCTAATTGTACAGCTTCCAGATTCTTTTGGAGTAATAACCGCATTATTTCCGTTCCAAGCAATACCAATAGGAACACTTGAATCATTTTCTTTGATTATTTCCCATTTAAATTGAGAATCTGAACTAGTATCTTTTCCATTTACAAGTGAGACTGAGATATTTTGTTCACCGTCAGCTTTGTTCATTGTAACAATGTTGTTTGAAGTTGTGATATAACCCACTGAAGTATTATCTTCAAAAACATAAACACCAATATAATATGGATAAGTTGCTTTATTGTGGGATACCTTTATTCTTGCATAACCAGCTTCTTTTGCAGTTATTACACAATATTGACCTGTTGGCTGAATTGAAACTACTGAACTGTTATCTACGGTCCAAGAGTATCCATCAATATCAGAAGCATCTCCTCCGTAAAGTGAAACAAAAACTTTTTCACTTATTCCAGGACCTGTTTGGAGAATAGAAGTGTTTGAGTAAATATATGGTTCTGTTGTAGCTTCATAGTTGTCTGAATATCCGGAAACTGTGATTAAACAACTTGCTTCGTATCCGTTATAAGAACAACGCAAAGTGGTCTGTCCTTCTTTTATAGCTTTGAAAGTAAAGCCCCAAGATGAACTCGAATCACAGTCGATAATAGTTTCATCATATTTCCAATCTAGAATTATATCTTTTTGTACTCCGTTTGGTTTTATTGAAACGGAAACATAATCCATATTTCCAACACTTACTTCTAGATTTGTTTTACTTAGTGAAAGATTTGTAATTTCTATTTTTGGTTCAATATCTTCTGATAAGCTTGTAAAGAAATTACAAGACATAAAAAACATCGTAATAAATGATATAAATAAAAATATGCTTTTTCTCATTTGTACTCCTCTTAGCGTGTTCTAACATATTTTTGTGTTACCTGATTTACTTCTACAGGTGGAAGTTCCAAAGGACCGTTTGTTATTAATTTTATTTCTTTTCCGTGTCCTATTTTTATCGTAGGCTGAATATCTAAAGCCCTATCAAGAATCTTATTACCTATTTTGCTTGCTTCGGCATAAACATCTGTTAAAGAGTTTTGAATGTATTCATTTGATTGATTATCTATCGTGTTTGTTACTTCTGTCTGAATAATGCTAAACATAGCAATCATACCCATTGCTTTTAGTGTTTCAAAAGTATGATTGTTTACACGACCTTCATATCCACTTGCTCCTTGGGAATCAACACCATTCATATTGCCAAGTTGAATTCTATAGTTATCAGGTCTTATCAATAAGTTCCAAGCAACTTGCACTCGATTTTGACCATAACTTACAGAAGAATTGTAGGTCGCAAAAAGCATTGAACCTTCTGGAATTAATAAATACGAATGGTCATAACTCGAATAAACATTTTCTGTTACACGAGCAATTACAACACCAGGATTTGCTGTATCTATACTTGTAACCAATGCAGCTGAAATAATAGTTCCATCCCAAAGACTTGATTTACTCATATAATAGCCATTTCCTACTGTTCCAGAATTATTATTAAAGAAGTTTTCTTTGTTTGAGCCGATATCTGAGCCCATATTTGAGCCGTTACCGTACAGCTGATTCTGTATACTTTGAGTTTGAGCCATTTGTTGAGCAATATATTCTTCTTTTGTCATTTTTGTAGAAGAATAGGTCCCATTCATAACACTAGAAATCGTATCTACTACAGATGTTTGATTTCCATATTCTAAACCTGCAAGACCCTCAATCTTTCTTGGCGATTTAGAATTTCTAGTGTCAGGTCTTTCTACTGTATATGAACTAGAACTCCCTGTATTCCCTACTGAAGATACTGGTGCAATTCCAGGTTGTCCTTGTTCAGGTAGTTGTAATTCTGGCGGCAAGGAATTAATTATTTCCTCTATCTCATTTTCTTTTTCTACTTCCTCTTCAATAAAGTCTTCTATTGGAAGAATATTTGTTTCTGGTAAATCAAAATTAACGTGAGTTTTTACTCCTGCTTTATCTAATTCTGAATTATCAGTTTTAGCTTTCTTTTTGCTATTTGCATTCACAGCAATAAAAGCAATCAAAAATAGAATAAGAATCCCAATTAAAATAACAGCAAAGATGTTTCCGACATTTATTTCTCTTGCTTCATTTTCCTCTTCTGGAGGCGGAAGTTCTTCATCTTCCATATCTTCCAAATCAATAAGGCTTTCGTCTTCTGGCAAGGTAGTTTCAATTTCTTTTTCATCATTCATCTGCAACCTCCGTTTTGTTTTCAATAACTGTTTTCTTTTTAATTACAGTTACTTTTTCATTTCCAAGTCGGAGAGTTACTTTATTGATTAATCGAGGAATGATAATGACATTTTTCTTTACGGAATAATTTACTATTTCATTTTTTTCGTTAAATGCAACTGGCAATTTTTTCTGTAAAACTATTTCATCTAACTGAATATATGTTGATTTTCCATCGTCATACACTCTTGTAGGAAGGAATTCTGGTTTTTTAAAAATACTGTATTTAATCTGATAATCAAAAGATAAAAACTCTGGATTCGTTATATTGATAAATTCACTTTCTACAGTACGACCATTTGTTTCATCATTCTTTTTTGCCCATACATTTTTTGTTTTAGGATAAGTAAACTTAACCATTGCCATATGTGTATCAGCAAAAGATTTGAGTCTAAAATTATAAACGCGTCTATCAGTAATGATGATCAATGTTGAATCCAATTTTGAATACGCAGGTTTTACAAACAAATGTTGAATATCAGCTCCTGTATCTGCATCCTTTGCAACGCCAGCTGTTAATTCCCAAACAGATTCATCTTCAGAAAGTAATGGAGTTCCAATAACAACTTCTCCTGGTTCTAAAATAATGTCTGTAAGGTGATAAGGTTGAGCATAAATTTCGTATACAAAGTTTTCGTCATACTGATAAAAAAATGTACCCTGTTTATACTGTTCTGGAGTCTGAACTGCTTTTTTCAAACTATCAGCAACAGCGTCTTTTCCATTTAGATTTTTCTTTTCCAATGTAGGGTTTGAAGTGTCTTTTGGAACATAAACTGGTCGTTCAACATAGATTACAGTTTCTTCCACATCTTGAACTTTTAATTCTTCTTGAATCAAATAGTTTTCAACTTCATTTTGATTTTCTGCCATTTCAGTCTCTAATGAAGATGCCATAGATTCTTCTACAAAATCTATTGATGTCTCCATATCCATCGTAGTTGCACATGATGAAAAACTAATACACATTAGTGCAAATAAAAAAACAAACAATTTTCTCATAATTAAGTACTCCTCTTGTTGTTATTTGTTTGAATTGATTATTGTTTTGTCGATTTTCTTCATATCAAATGAAGTAATGTAAATTCCAAGCGGATTATCTTTAATATCTTCCTCTGCAGGTTGAAGCATTTTGATTGTGATAACTGCTCGATATGCTTCGTTTGATATTACTTGTCCTGAAAGTTGTCTTGTTATTAATTGATAATCAACTTGATAAGTATCTGCAGAAACTTTTAATGGTTCTGTCTGAAATAAGACTTCTCTTGTTCGTGTTCCAAAATCTGCAAAAGGATTTTGTTCTTTTACAAGAGTAGAGTAACGTTGAGCTGTTACAGAAGTTAAAAGATGATAAGTCTTGTTTACTGCATTTTTCATTACAGTTTTATCTGTTGAGAGGGTATTTGAAAGACTAATAAATTCTTTTACTTGTGCTTGAATTGCGACTTCTGGAACATTAAAGTTTTGATAGTTTTTTCTTGAAACTGGCCCGATGTATTGAGTTTCTCCAAAGTCATTCATAGTAACTAAGACTGGGATAGAATCGGGTTGTGAGACAGCATACATAGTGATGCCGATAGATAAGAAAAACGCCAATACAGACACAACAACAATAAATTTAAGAAGACGATTTTCTTTTATTACTTGACCACAAATGTAGTCAAAATGCTGTAATTGTGGGTTAAAAGGCGTTTGATTTGTACCTTGCGGAACAAACACTTTTGAACTCATAAGTATCTCCCTTTGGGCAGACAGATACCTATGAGATAATATAGGTTATTTTTTTTGTTTAGTCAATATTGTTATTTGTACATTATAAAAATATGTATGTATTAAAACAACCCAAATATTAAGGTTGTTTTTTCTCTATTCCATTTCTTACATAAGTTATTTCCCATAAATCTACAATCCTAGAATTATTTCTTATTTGATAGAAATCTTCTGTATTACGGATTGAAGTTCCAAGAATACCCAAGAAAATGATTAAATCGTTTTTAGGATTTCATCTGTCTTACAAACATAATAATATGCCTCAGGACTTAGTTTTCTCAAAAAATTAAAAGCCTTGAACTCAGGATGGGTGCAAGTTCTTAATGTCAGAGGTATTCCGTCATATTTTTTAAAGTTTTTTCCTTCCAAAATACAAGAAGCAAAGTACATTACAATCGGAGCTCGTTTTGCCGCTATTTCCGGATTAAAGGTTTCTGAAAAGATGAAAGAACCAAGCCCACGGGCACCTTCAAGAAGATTCATGTACTCGTCTCCCTCAAGTTTTCCGTGAGACGCAATACTTTGAGCGGTTTTAATAGTATCAATGAGACAGTCTTTTTCTGTTAGAGTTTCTCCTCGATAAGCGATTTCTGTCTTTAATGTTTTGAAATAAGTTTCCTTTACAAGTTCAAAGTTATCTATTTCCTGTATCAGTGATACCACGTCATACATCTGTTTAAGAACCTCTACGTCTTTTCCAACTCCCAATGGAATACCTGTTGTATGCGGAGCAAAAGCCGTCAGCTTGTCTCCGAGAATACAGTTCAAATCGGGAATTGTAACTTCAACTTTTTCTCCTTCCGTTATCAAAAGGTCATTCTTTATTTCTTTTTTTATCAGTTTTGCATAATTATTCTCTTCGAACAGAACGTCTAATAGAATGTAAATCTCTCGATTAGTGATAGGTGAAACATAAGTGAACTTGAAATGTCTTTTTTCTATGTTGTTCTTTCCTTTACGAATTTGTTCTTCATAATCAGTAAAAGGAAAAATCTTCGAGGCTGCTTTCACATATTTTGAAATATCAGTTCCAGGTTTTACAATGATATCTATATCCGTTGAGAGTCTTGACGGATTATTAAGGAGTAGCATAAGACATGTACCTCCCTTGAAAATAAATGGAAGGTTTACCTGTGTAATTGCCTCTAACATTCCAAACGCATAAATTGTACGTTCAAGAAGAGCAGGATCCCTTTTATATTTTGCTCTAAGTTCATCAATATGTTGTTTTGAAAAATTGTCCTTTGAAAGCATTTTTATTTTTCCTTATATTTTTTGATTTGGAGTTTTAAAGCATCCTCGCAAGTCCTTCGTCTTGCATAACGTAACATCTTTTTTATGTCAATCTGATAATGATTCAGATATCCTTCAAAGATATATTCTAGTTGTGACTGAGTTATCAAAGTTTTTAAGATTTTATCAGCAATAAGATCTACTAAAAATTTCTCTGGAACAGTCATCCATTTTTTTACAGCTGATACAGGAGCCTCTGTTGGAAGTTTTTCTATAATTATGGTATCTTCTTGAAGATAGGTCCATAATGTTTTTATATCTGGTTTCAGGAGAACTTTTCCTGGATATGTTTTTGAGAGTTCTTGGAAAATATAATTTTCAAGAACTGCCTCTACAGAAACTATAATTGTATTCTTACCAATCTGAAGATTCATGAATTCATTAAACTGTCGGGTCTCAAAAATCGTAAATTTCACATCTGTATAATTTGTTTCTATTATCGATGAGACAGACTCTGCTATTTCAGAATAATCAAATGAATAAGGACTTACATCTATTTTTCCCAATGCGTATGAATTACGTTCTATCCTAGTTATTTCACCAGATTTAATAAGCTTATTTATCTGACGGTAGATTTCTGCTGTTGATGATGGAACATTGCCTGTAAATACCATGAGAATCTGTCTAGAATTAAATGTTTTACTCACATTTCCAGATGTATTCATAATACTCCTTTAAGAGAAAGTTGGCAGTAAATGAAAAAACTGCCGAAACTCTCACCTACAATAATATACATCAAAAACCTAATTACTTCAATAAGAATATCGGCAGTAAATGAAAAAACTGCCAATTTTCTCAATTATACATCATTTTTAATGTCTTTCCACATTTCTATCATACACTACTTTTATATCCCTATCAGTAATTTGTCGTGTAATTCCACCATCTCCACCAGATACTGAAATTGTTTTTCCTTCGAGATTTTGCTTATGAAGTTGATAAACAGGAACATAAATTCTGTGAGTTTGGGTTCTTACAATAATTGCATCATTCCAACTTTCATCCTTATCAAAAGAAATAACTCTATCAACTTTTCCTTGCAAAAGACCACCTTCATACATTTTCAACGGCAAATTATCTTGTTTCAAATATTCTTCCAAATATGTGTTATATCTTGCCGTTGCCATAAGAACATCTTTCCAATCTTTGTTTAGAATTACTTTGTTATTCTCATATTTCGCTAATCCTATTGTAGAAAGATGAGCAAGTCGATTTTGTAATGGAACATCTAATGCGTTTGGATAAATTACCCCTTTTATGCTTTCTATTTTTTTATCTAAATCAGTCCATCTATTTGCACTTATCATCTTATTTTTAGCAAGCTCAATTTCGGTCTTACTTCGAGGACCTACTAATTTAGTTGCTGATTCTGAAAGAATTTCTCGCATTGTATTCTTAATCATTTGTTTTGGAAAAAATATTTTTCTTCCGTTTTTATCTTTTCTATTAATAACAATATGACCGTGAGGGTGCTCTGTATCAGTATGAATACAAGCTTGCCAATACAATTCATAACCAGATAACTTTTCAATTCGTTTAATAAAATCATTAATTAAAACTTTTAAATTTACATTTTGATTTTCTGGAGAAACTATAAACTTAAAATGGCCTGCAACTTTATTTTTCTCATATTCTTCATCAGTTATTCCGAATAATTCAGGTTTATCAATTACATTATCTTTTTGCATTTGTGGCATGTAGTACTTAATGTACTTATTATGTTGACGCATAGAATTACTATACGACATTTTGAACATTACTCTTTGATTGTTCTCTTTCTTTTTATAATTTGATTTTACTAATGAACTTCCGAAGAAATGTTTTTCATCTTTAAAGCGACACGTGTCGCTCCTATTTTTCTTTAACAATTTATGAAGTAAGTTATTAAGTACTTTAACATCATCTTTAACATATGGTTTCTTTTCCCATCGATAAAGACCTGGGTCTCTTTCAATAATATCTTTTTTTTCGTAATTAAAGATTGATTTGATTTTGTCCATATTCTTTCCTTCTCTTTAATATGGACAGACAGAATTTGATAGGCATTCAAAATATATCAAAACAAATTTGCAAAATCAATAGAAAACCTATTTGTACCACAACAAATACCAATGTACCACCAGTAAATAATTGACTAATAAAAACTTAGCTGCCCTTGTAGGACAGTCCTTTATCTTGCGGAACGCTAGATAAGTGCAGAATTTACACTTTGCACTATTTTCTTCCAGAGCGACACGTGTCGCTTTAAAAACTAACTGTTGCATAAATCTCTTATTTCACTTATATTTAAACCATAAGATTCTGTCTGCCCAAGAAGGAGTCTTATGTTAATAATCACCGAAAAACCAAGTGTCGCAAAAGATTTTGCAAAAGCACTTGCGTGTTCTTTTTCTGCATCCGACCAAGCCTACAAAAGTCGTGATGGAGAAATCACTATCGTTCATTGTGTTGGGCATTTATTCAATCTTCAACAACCTGATTTTTATGATGAACGCTTCAAGCATTGGAATCAACTTCCAATTATCCCCCAACAATTTGCATACGATATCAATTCTCAAACAAAAGAAGTTGCAAAAAATGTTATTCAACATATTAAGAATCATAAAAATGATGCCATCTTAATTGCAACCGATGCTGATAGAGAAGGGGAAATCATTGCTCGAGAATGTCTATTAGCTTCTCGAATTTCTGATTATTCTAAAATCAAAAGATTTTGGGTTTCTCAAGCATTAACACCAGAAGTAATTCTTGAAGGAATCAAAAACGCAAAACCAAGTTACCTATATGATGATATTGCAGAACAGGGATTTGCAAGACAAAAAGCAGATTGGCTTGTGGGTATGAACTTTACTAGATTTATGACTAACATGTCTGGAGTTCTACTTACAGCTGGAAGAGTACAAACAGCAATTTTAAGTGCTATTAATACACGCTGTAAAAGTATTGCAGATTTCAAATCAGAAAAATACTATGAACACTTTGGTAACTTTTTTGATAACAATGGAAATGAATGTATTGGCATATTTCTTGATGAAACTGAAAATACTTCTTTTCCAAATCCACTAGAAAAACTTAATTATCTTTCTGGAAAAAGAGCATCTCTAATAAGTAATAAAACTGAAGAAAAAAGAATAAATCCGCCTCTATTATATAATTTAAATGATTTACAAAAAGAAGCATTTAGATTGTATGGATATTCTGCAGAAAAAACTTTGCAAATTGTTCAAAAGTTATATGAAGAATATAAATGTGTTTCTTATCCAAGAACACCTTCAAAAGTAATGGGAGAAGATAATCTTCAGTTATGTATCAAAACAGCCATAAAACTTAGTACGAAATATATCGAATATCTTGGTATTTTTTCAAAAGGTGATTATTCCTCTTCAAATAAAAGAGTTTTTGATGATTCAAAATTAGAAGCTCACCACGCAATTATTCCTCTAGAACCGTTACCTTATAATACAACCATAGAAGAACAAAGTATTTATTTCTTAATTCTAGAACGATTTTTCCTTGCCTTTGGGCCAGCTCATGTTTATGAAAAGCAAACTGTATTTTTAGATGTGAATGGTTCAAGATTTAAGATTATAGGTAAAAAGATTATCGATAACGGCTGGAAAACTTTTGTCACGATTAATACACCTGAAGAAAAAGATAATATTTTAGATTCACAAGTTTTATCTGAGATTGATTGGGACAATCTTAATCTAAATACGATAACCATTGTGCCAAAGAATACAAAAGCTCTAAAGTTTTTTAATGAAGCATCTATTTTAGCATTTATGGAAAATCCAAAATCAATAGAAACAGAAGGAAAACTAGTTGGACTTGGAACAGCTGCAACAAGACACACATTCATTCCAAAACTACTAAAATCAAAATATATCGAGTTTAACAAAAAGGATATAGTTATTACTGAATTAGGAAAAGCTTTCTTAGAAGGACTAACAAAATCCCCTGCAAAATTACTTGCTGACATAAGCCAAACTACAAAATGGGAAGAACAACTCAAAGATAATCCAGAACTCTTTTTGGAAAACATCAAAGAATATATCCGTGATTCTGTTTCAACACCAATAAACTTGAAATCAGAATTTGCAAAATTTCAAACCAAGCAAAATTACAACAAAAAGAGGAGGGCATAATGAACCAAAAGCAATTCCTCTTTGAAAAAAATGACTGTAAAGTTTATAAACTAACTGTATTAAATCATTCATATTTTATTGTAAAACATGCTGGAAAACAATATATCAGAAAGAGTAGTGCAGGTGTAAATGGATTGATAAGCTCTTTAGGAGAAAAAAGATAAAAAAACGGCAAGAGTTATTCTTGCCGACGTTACCCGGGTCTCATTATTATCATAATATAGTCCACATTCCAAGCTGATTTCCGACATTCCTTCTGTTGATGTGGCAATTTCTATGGGCTGCAATGTGACTTGCCCCTACATTGGAAAAGACTTTGACGACAACTGGCAATTTGACGACCCCACTGGAAAAAGCGACGAAGAGTTTATCAAAGTGATTAATATAATAGAAGAAAAAGTGCGAAAATTGTAGTTTTTTACCCTAATAAATCTGAAAGTTTTATTCCGTCAAAGTAGTTGTTTGTAAGGGTGAAAAAATCTTGCCACATGGAAAGGGTCTTGCAGGTTTGTTTTTTTTCGCATGGGGGAGCGTTGTGTTTTAGGCAGTTGACAGGAGCAAGGTCGCCTTCTGTGAGCCGGAGGATTTCGCCCACTGTGTATTCTTTTGGATTTCGACTTAGTTTGTAGCCGCCGCCTTTTCCGTGGATTCCTTCTACCAAATTGTTTTTGGAAAGGGCAGGCATAATTTGTTCAATATATTTAAGGGAGATATTTTGTCTTGCGGCAACAGTTTTCATGGGAACGTATCCTTCAGCAAAATGTTCTGCTAGGTCAATCATCACACGTAAGGCATATCTTCCCTTTGTAGAAATCATCATAAAATCTTACTCCCAAAAAATGATTTGTTTAAAAGATTATATCACAATACTTGTCTTTCAAACAAATCATTTATCTTAGTGAATTATCAATTATTCAAAAAAGATGGAAACTTCATTTATCATTACATTATTTAAATTTATTTAAACAAATCTGTTGATAAATATCTGTCTCCTGTGTCTGGCAATAAAACTACAATTGTTTTTCCTGCGTTTTCTGGTTTTTTGGCAAGTTCAATGGCAGCCCAAGTTGCAGCTCCAGAAGAAATGCCTACCAAAAAACCTTCTGATTTTCCAATTAATCTTCCAGTTTCAAAGGCATCTTCATTTTCTACAGTGATGATTTGGTCGTAGATTTTTGTGTTCAAAACTTCTGGAACAAATCCCGCTCCAATTCCTTGAATTTTATGACTTCCTGCATTGCCTGTTGAAAGCACTGGAGAGGAAGCAGGTTCTACAGCCACAATTTTTATATCCTTGTTTTTTGATTTTAGGAATTCACCAACTCCAGTAACTGTTCCACCTGTTCCAACACCAGCCACAAAAATATCAACTTTGCCATCAGTATCTTCCCAAATTTCTGGACCTGTATTTTCTCTGTGAGTTTGTGGATTTTCAGGATTCACGAATTGCCCTGGAATAAAACTGTTTGGAATTTCTTGTGCCAATTCCTGGGCTTTTACAATGGCACCTTTCATTCCTTTTGCACCTTCTGTTAAAACAAGTTCTGCACCATATGCTTTCATCAATTGACGACGTTCCACAGACATTGTTTCTGGCATAACGATTATGATTTTGTAACCTCTGCTGGCAGCCACCGAAGCAAGTCCAATTCCAGTGTTTCCAGAAGTTGGTTCAATAATTACAGAATCTTTTTTGAGTTTTCCAGATTTTTCTGCATCATCAATCATTGCTTTTGCAATTCTATCTTTTACAGAACCTGCCGGATTAAAATATTCCAATTTTGCAACAATTTTTGCTTTTAATCCAAATTTTTCTTCAATATTTGTAAGTTCAACCAATGGAGTTTTTCCAATCAATTGATCAATTCCTTTGTAAATTTTAGACATAATTTCACCTCGTATTTTAAAACTAAAACTATTGAATTGCTTTTACTGCATCAAATCCATTTTCTAAATCATTAATAATATCATCAATATGCTCTGTTCCAATGGAAAGTCTGATTGTATTTTCTTTGATTCCTTGGTCCAAAAGTTCTTCTTTGTTCAATTGACTGTGAGTTGTTGTTGCAGGATGAATTACAAGACTTTTTACATCAGCCACATTTGCAAGCAAAGAAAAAATCTTTAAGTTATCAATAAAAGTGTGAGCTTCTTTTTGGCCCCCTTTTATTTCAAAAGTAAAGATTGAACCGCCACCATTTGGAAAATATTTTTTGTAAAGTTCATTGTCTGGATGAGAAGCCAAAGCTGGATGATTAACTTTTTCTACCAAAGGATGATTTATTAAATATTCCAAAACTTTTTTTGTGTTTTCAGCGTGGCGTTCAAGTCTTAAAGAAAGAGTTTCTGTTCCTTGCAAAAGTAAAAATGCCGCAAAAGGCGAAATTGTGGCACCTGTGTCTCGCAAAAGAATTGCCCGAATGTAAGTTACAAATGCGGCTTTTCCTGCAGCCTGAACAAATGAAACTCCGTGATAACTTGGATTAGGCTCTGAAATTCCAGGATAATTTTTTGAAGAACTCCAATCAAAATTACCAGAATCTACAATAATTCCACCAAGAGTTGTTCCGTGTCCTCCAATGAATTTTGTTGCAGAATGAATTACAATGTCTGCTCCGTGTTCAATTGGCCGAATTAAATAAGGTGTTCCAAAAGTGTTATCGACCACCAAAGGAAGATTGTGTTTGTGAGCAAGTTGAGCCAAAGCATCAATATCTGGGATGTCGCTGTTTGGATTTCCCAAAGTTTCAATGTAGATTGCCCGAGTGTTTTCTTTGATTGATTTTTCTACTTCCGAAAGATTGTGAATATCAACAAAAGTTGTGGTAATTCCAAAATTTGGCAAAGTGTGAGCAAAAAGATTGTAAGTTCCGCCGTAAATTGTTTTTTGAGCCACAATGTGCCCATTGTTTTGTGCCAACGCTTCAATTGCATAAGTGATAGCCGCAGCTCCAGAAGCCAATGCCAATGCCGCAACACCACCTTCCAAAGCAGCAATTCGTTTTTCAAAAACATCTTGAGTTGTATTCGTTAAACGACCATAAATGTTACCCGAATCTTGCAAACCAAATCTTGCAGCCGCATGAGCAGAATCATGAAAAACATAAGAAGTTGTAGCGTAAATTGGAACCGCTCTAGAATCTGTAGCAGAATCTGGTGTTTCTTGACCAACATGAAGTTGTAATGTTTCAAATTTATATTTAGACATAAAAAATCTCCTATAAAATAATTGAGAATAGTGTGATAAAAAACTCGATTTACGAACTTAATCAATTTTTGAGAAGAGATTTTTTAGCACATCCGCCCATAACGAAAATTGTGGCGAACTAGAAATTCAAAATAAAAAACTGAAAACATAGTTATTACCTACTAAAGTTATAGGTAAAAGATAATGTTATTTACCTAGTTCGTCAATAGGTAAATAGAAAAAATTATGGAACAAACTAAATTACAGATAGGCGTACCTGCTAACGCAGGCCGGGCGGATTTCTCCGGTGCTCCCCCGATAATTTGTATCTTACTACAATATAATTATTTTATCATTAAACTAATTGTTTAAAAATTAAATTGTTTTTCATTTCAACAAAATAGGGTAAAACTCTTCCCAAAAGCTTGCTGAAAACAAACTTTCAATATTATCTTCCTTACAGTATTTTGCAAAATGTGTATTTATCCTTTTTAGAGGGTCTTGCGTATGGGCAAAAAGATTTAACAACCTGCAAATCTGTGCTTGTGGAATATATCTTGTATTATTTTGATTAAAATAATAACGATAAAAAATAGTAAAAAATACAACAGTATCAATATCCTTTTGCTTCATATCTAAGCTTCTGAAATTTTTAATTTCCCATGGATTTTTACCATCGTCCAATTTTGAAATTAAGAAATATCTTGTAGTAAGAAGCAATTCTTCAAACTTTTCTAATAGACAAGGATCTTCTAGATGTATTTCCAGTTTTGAAATAGAACCATAGGTAGTATTCTGATATTTATTTAAATAAGCTGAAATAAAGTTTTCGATTTCAGTTTCACCAGATAGATTTACAGCTAATTCTTTTTCTGTTTTGGTAATTTTGAGAATCTTCTTTAGTTCATCGTTTATTTCAGAATATAATTCCTTGTACTTTTTGTAAACTTTATCTTTTGTAGTTGAAGTTTCCAAAAAAAATCGTTCTTTACGAAATAAACCACTTTTTCGGAAGTTTAACTTCTTATACAAATGAAAAGGAACAACAAACACAGTTTTTCCAATAGGATTATTTAAGAATTCTTCTGATGTAAAAAAATATGAAAACTCATTAATTAAATTCTCAACGAAATAATGAAAAATCAAATCTAGTTTTTGTACCCAAGAGCAGAAAAAGGAAAATTGTGGCCAATTCTTATTATCAATTTTCTCTGTTTCAAACTTAGTAAGAGGAATTCCAGGAAAAATTGTATTAATTACTTCTGCAAGAGATGCTGGAATTGTATGTAAAGATAATTGAATTTTTAACGCATTATTTAGTTCTTCATATGAACTTTTTACTGAAAGACAATTTTCATCATAGATAATTTCATCTATATTTGCTTTAATTTCACACATTAATGAGAAACAATTAGAGATAACATCCTTTGCACAATAATATTGAGCATAATTTTCTGAATGTTTACTTTTATCAAAGTGAGTAAGTTCTTTGGTTGTATTTTCATAATTCTTATTAATTAAACTAAGTAAACTAATAAGTTTTCTTAAATATTTTGCAACAGATTCAATTTCACAAAACTTAAACAATTTAAAATCTCTTGTATTATAAATTGAATTAATTTCTGTAAGTTCATAAGCTATTACTGAATATTTGGTTCGTTTTTCAGAGTTTATTAATTCTGCGGAATTAAACTCAGTTTGCATTGAGGAATATTTTTCGGGTATAGACTGTTGTAATTTTTTTTCAGAAAATCCAAGTTCCACATCGATGTCTCTAAATTCATTAATTTGGATTTTTTGCTGACCATCTGCTAAAATCTTGAAACTTAATTCATCCATTACTTCCATTGCTATCTCCTTACATAAAAATTTCCCCTCAAAACCAAAAACTTTTTTGATTTATTATATATCAGGTGGTGTGCCAACTAACGACACACTATAAAACTTTTTTAATATACACTTGGTATTTTTTCAAAATCTATTGTTACACATGGACTTAAAAACTCCCGTTTCATCTGCCAGCCATCTTTTACATAAGATTTCACAAGAGTAATTGATCGACGGCCATAAACAGAAGTTATCGAATCTACCGCTTCCATTAAATGTTTCTTCTTTTGATTCCACAAGCTTTTCCTTCTTTGTTCAAGGCAATAATTACGCCATCATTATTGGATAGAACAGCAACTGGCTTTCCTCTTAAATCTGGGCGATAAATTTGTTCACATGAAGCATAAAATGAGTTTCCGTCCGCGTGTAAAATCATAAATCCTTTACAGTATGAATAACATGAATAATAGAGCCTGTTATTACAGCTTCTTTTTGAATGTTACAAACTCTTCCTAAAACAAAATGCCCATCCTCTTCATAGATTACTAAACTGTTTTGAGTAATTTTCTTTGCTCTGTCTATGACTAATAAATCTCCTTTGTAAATCCCCATATTTGAATAACGAGAAGTTTCTATCTGCATAAAGACTGTTGCAGATGGATGTTTTATGAGAATTTGATTTAAATCTATTGTTTTACTTTCATAGCCTTGAGCTGGGCTAGGGAATCCTGTTACCATAATTATAATTATGATAGTAATATTTTCATTGATTGTCAATTAAAATAACTGTTTGGTTATTTTCTTTTTTTTGTTTTGATGTATAATAAAAGATATGGATGCAGAAATCTTTTGGAAGAAAGTGAAGATGAAACTTGCAGAGCTTAATAAAAATCAAGAATGGCTTTGCAATAAAACAGGTATTTTATTAGGTTCTCTTAGAAACAAAATCTCACTTGGAAGACTTCCGAGTTTTGAAGATGGAATTAAAATCGTTGAATCTTTTGGAATGACTATGGAAGAATTTTTAGTTTATCCTGAAAAGGTTTCAAAAGATATAATTAATATTCCAGTTTATGAACAAGCTTTTTCTGCAGGAAAAGGCCAGGAACTTCCAGATACAGCTGAAATTTTAGAATACGTTGCTATTCCAAAAACTCTTATGCGTTTTAAGGATAACATCTGTGCAGCCTATGTACGAGGTGATTCTATGGAACCAACTTTGTTTGATGATGATATCATTATCTTTGATAATTTTGGTTACGATGGCACAGACGGAATCTATGCAATTAATTACAAAGGTGCAGGATTTGTAAAACGCTTACAAAGAGATAAAGATTGCGTAAAAATAATCTCTGACAATAAGATATATGAACCTATGTTTGAAAACGGCGAAAGCGAAGATTTCAGAATTGTTGGAAAAGTGCGCTATGTTGTACATAAGGTTTAGAAATTTGTACAAATTATGTCACCAAAAGTATATAGTTTTGGTGACATAATAAGACTTGTAAAAAATAATAGGCTATGGTATATTGAGATATATACAACTAATTCTTTGTGTAAGCGTCAAACCAACACCCCCTACGAAAATAAATGAACATAAATTACAATCTTCTTGAACCAAAAATCAAGGAGATTTTTTTTTATGATTTTCCCAGTAAAAAGAGTAAAAGAGGAACTAGTAAAAGAGTTTTCTGTCTCAAAATTAGACATAACAACTTTTAGTGAGATGCATAATATTGATCCAGAAGCTCTAAGAAGTTGGATAAAAGAAGCAATGTATCCAACACCATCAAAAGATGAAGTATTTTCAAGTACAGATTTTGTTGAATTAGATATTCCAAAAGTTTCAAAACAAAGTATAAATCTTTCAAAAAATCGAAACAATCTAATTACAGTTCGCACCGGAGGAATTGAAATTGATATTCCAATAGAAACATGCGAGACTAATCTTTTCAAAATTCTACAAACGGCGGCAAGTATATGAGATTAGACTTTTCACATACAAGAATAATCATTAGACCAGGAATAACCAATATGTTAGCCTCTCGTGAACAACTTTTAGAAACAATAAAAACGATTATGAAAGATGATCCTTTTAGTGGAGCTGTTTTCATTTTTTGTAATCGTAAACGCAATATATTAAAAATGATTTGGTGGGATAAAACAGGTTTCTGGGTAGCTCAAAAAAAACTTGAAAAAGGACAATGGCCATGGCCTAATACACAAGAAGAAGTAAAACAACTTAATCTTGATCAAATAGAAATGCTACTGAAAGGAGTTGATTTCTTTAAAGGTCATGAAGAATTATTTTTTTCTGAAATAAATTAAAAAATCTTTTAAAACCCCTTTTTAAATATTTTTAAATGTAGTAACATTTAAATTGTGGAAAATACAGGGGAAATAACATTAGAAGAAGCTCTAAGAATGCTTGCTGCTGCAAAACTTCAAATTGAAGAACAGCAGCAACTACTAAAGTCAAAAGAAGATGTTATATTAGAAAAAGAATTAAAAATAGACACTCAAATAGCAATAATAAATCAAAAAAACATAGAACTTGAAACTGAAAAACAAGAAAAAGAAAAATTAAGAATAGAAAATTTACGAT
Source organism: Spirochaetaceae bacterium (assembly GCA_017416145.1). Taxonomy (GTDB): domain Bacteria; phylum Spirochaetota; class Spirochaetia; order Treponematales; family Treponemataceae; genus Treponema_I. The sequence continues at coordinate 59,692 of JAFQDD010000015.1, forward strand.
TACAAGAAGAATTATCAACACATCTTGCATATAGATTCTGTTCCCATTCTGAAAGATATGATAATCACCCAAGCCTATTTGATTTTGAAGACGAAACACTTATACCATCTGAAACGGAACTTGAAGCCTCTGTAGTAGGAGAGGGACCTTACACAGAAGAAAAGGTTAGGGCTTACATTCGGCGAAAATGTGGGCGAAAAGCTATAGATGATTCAACTCCTACAAAACAAGTATATCATGACATTAGTGAAGAAGAAAAAATATGTGCTTGTGGATGCATGTTAAAGAAAGTTGGGGAAAATTCAACAAAAAGGCTTCGAATTATACCTGCAAAAATGTATGCAATTGAAGATATTTATCCTAAATATGCATGTCCAAATTGTGAAGGAAGTGGTGATGAAGATAAACCTGTTTTCCGACAACAACCAGCTGTAAAATATTTTATTCCAAAATCAATTGCAACAAATGAATTGTTAGCTTATGTAATGACAAACAAATTTTGCGAACATATGCCTTTTTATAGACAAGAAAAGTCTTTTGAAAGACGCTGTATTACAGTTACAAGAGCAGATATGTCTAATTGGCAAGAGCAGATTTATAAAAGACTTAAACCTTTAGATAAACTTATCATGAATCATATCAAAACAGGAACAACCATGAATATGGATGAAACGACAGTTCGTGTTTTGAAATATAAAAATCAAAGCGAAAATGAAAAACGTCAGAAATCGTATATTTGGCTTGGAATAGGAGGTCCCAAAGATAATAAAGCTGTAATTTACAGATATTATCAAAGTCGAAATGCAAAATATATAAAACCTTTCATTAATGGATTTAAGGGTTGGTTACAAACCGATGAATATCCAGGATATGAAACTGCATTAAAAGAACATAATCTTTTATTTCCTGATGATAAGATTATACATGTTGCTTGCCTTGCACATGTACGCAGAAAATTTTATGATTCCTCAATAAATGGAACTTCTCCTGGTGCTGGAAAAGCTCTTAAATATATCCAACAGATATACAAGAAAGAAGAAGATATTCTAAATTTGAATCTTTCTCCAGAAGAACTAGTTCTAAAACGAAAAGAAATAATTAAACCTATATTTGATGATTTTCACGAATGGCTTATTGAAATGCAGCCAAAAATTCCTCCTAGTTTAAAATTTGGACGAGCAATTTCATATGCATTATCCTCATGGCAGCACCTTTTAAATTATTTAGATTGTCCTGATTTATTTGTTGATAATTCTATCGCTGAACGGTCTATAAAACCATTTGTAATTGGTCGCAAAAATTGGCTTTTCTCAGGTAGCGAAACTGGAGCTGAAAGTTCATGTTTTATTTTTACACTAATTGAAAATGCAAAGCTCTACAAATTAGATCCATATGAATATTTAAGATGTATTTTTGATCAGGCTCCTTATTGTCAAACAGAAAAAGATTTTGAAAAATTGCTTCCATGGAACATTAAAATAACAGAATTTCACGAAGAAGGAACTTGGAAAAATGACACGTAGGTGGCTAAAATTTGACGCTTACTTCTTTGTATTATAATGATTTGGTAGACAGAAGATATATTATAGGAAGTACACTATATACAGCGTTGTTTTGCAATAAAGAACACATAACGCGCTATATATAGCTTTGTATAATTATTCTAACTCTTTTATATTTTAAATTTTCAAACAAATCATCCATTGTGACTTCACTTTGGATTCTGCCTGAATGTGAGTTTTGCTTTACGCCATAAGTTGTAACCATAGTAAGGTGCAGGGCTTTTTTAGAACCTGATTCTTTGCGGAAACATTCTATTTTGTTAATCAGCTTTTTCTCATAATCCTTATCTATTTCATATTCATTTGCTGCAAACTTCATTTCACAAATATTGATAACTTTATCACGACGATCTATAAGCATATCTATCTGAGCCCCATCAGCTTCTTCGGTTGATTTTGTAAACCATGATGAAACTTCTGTAAGGATACCGAAGATACCAAGCTTTTTCTTTATCTGTTGAATATGATCTTTACATACCTGTTCAAATGTAAATCCTTCCCATGCTCTTACAGATGGATTATCTATTGAATTAGACCAGAAACGTTCATCTTTTCCAGAATTATTCTTTAGGAACTTATAATAAAATAAAGTAAAGTAATCAGAAAGCTGATACAAAGTATCCTGTTTTTTGTTTCCAAAGAATTGATATGCTCGCACAAATTCTGAATTAACAAGATTTTCAAGGATTTTTGTAAGACTTCCATTTGGCGGAAGTTTTGTAATTTGAGAAATCTCTTTTCTTGTAAGCCCTATTTTTTTTGAACTCAAGGCTTCTACTACCTTCAAGTATTGCTCACTGTTATTAAAAAGCGTTGCATACAGATGTTCAAATTCATCCCAAAGCAATGCACGCTTCTTGAAAAACATATTATCAATATTTGCTTCAAGAGAAATGGAATTGTCCAGGAGGCTTAGATAATATGGGATACCTCCCATTATCATATAATTTTCAACAATCTGATACCGAGACCATTCAAAACCGTTTACCTTGAGATACTGTTCTGTTTCATTTAATGTAAACGGTTCAAGATACAGTTTGCAGTTCTGTCTGTTGTATAAGCCTCCCTTATTTCTTGCTATATTATCAACCAACCAGGCAGTTGCAGATCCACAAACAAGGCATACAAGATTATCCTGTGCAGAACCCCAGTTATTCCAGAAATATTCAAAGGCCGGAAGAAAATCACTTCTTGGAGTATCAAACCATGGCATTTCATCAAAGAAGATAACATGCTTTTCGGTTTTAGGGAGAGTATCCAGATATTCTCTTAAACAAAAGAATGCATCTGTCCAGTTTTCAGGGGCTTTCAGTTTTTGTTTAGACTGCAGATTTAGTTCTGTAATAAAGTTTTTAAGCTGTACTTCTTTAGTCTGTGCATATGAACCGACAACCTTAAAATCAAATCTGCCGTTGAAAAAGTTATTAATCAGAAAGGTCTTACCTACTCGTCTTCTTCCATAAACGATTATGAGCTGAGCTTGATTTGCATCCATGCATTTTTGAAGTTGTTTTATTTCTTTCTGTCTGCCAATAATCTTTTCAGTCATAAATCTACCTCTCAAACTTAAAATAACACAGTTTTAGACTATTGTAAAGTTCTTAACAGTCTAAAACTATATAAAAATACATCATTTAGATATATAAAAGTGTTAAACGCATCTTTATTGTCCAGATTTTATACCATTAAAATTTTATACTGCTTCCATCAAAGCTTCAACAGTACAATTTAATGCCTTTGCAAGTTTTACTACAGTTTGCTTTAGCAGCATTTATATTCTTTTGATTCTGTTCATATTGCTAGATTGTTCTCACTGGGATATCTGAAATTTCAGCTAATTCACTACAAGTTCATTCAGATATTCTTCAACATTCTTGTACATTACATCATTTTCAGATTGCATTGTTTCTCCACGATATAGAACGCACTTCTTTGTAATTTTGCCAAAGCGTTTTTCAGTCAATTCAATTTTATCTTCATTAATCAAATGTCTGTATTGAAAAGGAACTGCTTCTAGAGAATGTTTGATTTCGTAAATCTCACAGGTATTTGTCTGGTTGTCATAGATTACCATATCAAACTCTCCAGCTTCAAAACGAATCTGGAAAACCTGCTTTTTGTTTTCGTGACGATTAGGCATTAAAACTCGCTTGGTTTCATAAATAACAATGTCTTCCAGCATGTGTCCAAGAACGCCTTCAATTATCTTTTCGGTAATAAGATTTATTTCCCGTTCTTGAAGGTTCTTTATTTGTTCATCTTTCATCAAAGAATAAACCAAGGCCTGAGCCTGGCAGAATCTCATTCCCGGCTGCGTAAAGATTGTATAAGAAAGCTTTCCTTCACTACCTGTAAGAGTTTCAATATTCAGGTCATCTATTAAATCAAGGCGTTTCAGATACTGTTTGATTTCTGTTACATGAGTATCAGTTACACCGATAGTCTGTTTGTCTTTTTCCTTTATTTCGAGAATCTTTTTTAGAGTTTCTAATATCTGAGATTTATCTATTTCATCAAGAATATCAGTTCTCTTATCTTCATCACGAGCTTTTCTTAAAAGTTGTGCTGTTGAGCCTAAGTCGTGACTTTCAAATAAGTCAGTAATGACTTGTACTGTAAAATCATGGTTCTCATCTTCAATGATTCTGTTGATTGCATTTGTAAGCTCATTAGCATCATACAATTCCCGAAGGTGTCTGAAATAGCGGCCCTTCTGATAGCATTTCAAACTGTGCTGAATATTTTTGCAAATTGCTGTGTCAATGTATCTTCTTGCTGTCTCATCGTCACGGAAGGAAGCTTCCTCGACATTCAGTTCAGCGTCCTCGAAATCCAACTCACCTGCCTTAAGGGTTCCACCATAACGAATATATTCATCTATAGATTTGATTCCTAAAAGCCGTGCATGTTCGTTATAAGGAATAAATGTTGTATGAACAGTAACGGCACGATCATACAGTTCTTCACTTTCTGCAAAATAAAATCCCAGAGAATCGGTTCCTGACAAAACAAACTTTAAGCCTTGTACCGCGTACACATCCGATAGAAGAGCTGCATTATCTATAAAGTCTTCAAGCAGTGTGATTTCATCTATCAGAAAAAACTTGATTCCCTTTTCGCGGGCAAGTTTTATATCCTTATTCAAATCTGCAATTGTTTCCCCTACTCTTGCCTTTATGTATATTGTCTGCTTTCGGTCTTCCTCTTTCATGTCCAGAATAAGCTGTTTGAGGAGAGTCGTTTTTCCAGTACGGCGAAGTCCATAAACAAGGCAGACTTTATCTGCTGGTTTTCCATACAGATAGGAAGAAATTTTTTCGTAACAGTCACGCTTCTTAAAATCTTTGGCAGTTTCTGCCATTTCAAGAAGTCCGGCTCCTGTTATGGCATTCATTATGAAAGAAGTGCTGGCATCAGGCTTTGCAGCTGCAGGAAGATTCTTTTTCATGGCTCGAAGTTTCTTTTGTAATTCACGACGTTCTTCAATCAGAGGCCTCATTTTTTCAGCTTCATCGTTTGTGAGAAAATTGCTTACTGTTTTTTTGTTTTCTTTATACTGCTGATAGAAATAAGGCTTGCCGTCAATATTCTTGGTAACGATTGTTCCACGCGGCAATGTCTCTATTCTCTTTTCTAATTCTTCTATTGATTCAGTCATAAAGCACCTCGTACTATCATACTAACACCTACTAACACCTTTGTAAAGAGCAAAATAGTGTTAGTAGGTTATCATGTACATTAAAGTGTTTTTCTATCTATAGGATTTTATCTTTACACTATGCTCTTGGTCTAACAATATCAAACAACAGATTCCAATCTAAACAGCCACCTGGATACCTAGTTACAGATTTATCATACGTCAGATCCATTAAAGATTTATCAATAACATCGCCTTCTTTATAATTCTTATAAATTGGAGGAAATCGGTTGATAACTTCCTGGCGTGACTTTATTTTTTCTTTATTAGCCAATTCATTTTCAAAATGTTGTCTTGTTGAAGATATATATTTATCTAATCCAAGTCTCCTGAATAAATCACAATGAATGTTTAATGAAATCAAGATCTATTTTGTTATTTGCAAATGGATATATCCATTACTCACCTTATCAATTCTTTATACTAGATTTCAAATCCCGGCATCGGCTTTACCTTAAACAAATTCTTTTCATGCAGTAAATCAATACGCCTTCTTTTCTCCGAATCTTCCATAACACCGGTTCTGATATACTTATCCAACTCGGCATATGTAAATCCCAAATTTTCCTCATCTGTCTTGCCACAAAGACCATCTATCGGTGTCTTTTCCACTAATTCTTCTGGAATACCAAGCACTTTACCAATTTCCTTTACCTCTGTAACTGTTAAATTACAAAGCGGACTAAAATCTCCTGCTCCATCACCATATCGGGTTGCATATCCAACCCAGTCTTCTGATAAATTGCAGGTATTTGCCACTCTTCCATTCATACTTTGCGACACGGCATATAAAGTCGCCATACGAACTCTTGCCGGAAGATTTACCTGTGCTTGTTCTGTCATTTCAGGCAAAAATGCAATACTTTCTGTAATTGCTTCTACAGCCCGTTGTATGTTTATCTCATAATGCTTGATTCCTAAATGTTGAACCAGTTTATAAGACATATAAATATCCTGCTGTTTACCGCAAGGCATCATAACTCCTATAACGCGTTCTTTACC
>JAFQDD010000016.1 GCA_017416145.1 Spirochaetaceae bacterium
AGAATACAATCGATTTGTAGAAATTATGAGGGCACATTACGACCCAAAAAATCCAGAGACTTTTACACCGGCAATACAGTTGGCAATCAAGGAAAACGTAATGCCAAACTACTTAAACCGAAAAACAACGGAGGTGTCAAACATGTTATGGGGTGAATACAATTACGACGAAGATATAGCCGCACAACGCCAAGAAGCCTTCGATGAGGGACTAAACAAAGGTATTTCACAGGGTTCACAACAAAAAGCTATTGAAACAGCAAAAAATGCAATAGCTATGCATCTAAAAACGGACGAAATAATAAAATTAACTGGACTATCGCTAGATGTTATTCAATCTTTGCAAAATAATTAAAAGAAATCAAAAAATCTTATTAAAACAAAATTAACACATAGAACAAATTATTCAAGTAATTGGGTTGTCATCAGAAATAATCTAAAATTAAAAAAATCAAACCATATAGACATTTCAAAACCTCTTGAAGTATATTACTAAAACCTATGTTTTCGCCTTTTAACGAAGAACTTGCAAAAACAGAATGTTTCTCTCTTATGGAAAAATTAGATTTCTATCAGACAATCGATTTTTTCGCAATTGAAAATAACAAAATGCCGAATCCAAAACTTTCCATAAATCACCTTTATAAAAAAAATCTTGGCATTATGTTTGGTATTCTTGTTTGTCTCGATACGAAAGGAAATCAACAGGTCTTAAAAGCTTTTTCTGGACAATTTAACAGCATTTGGCAAGTTCCAGGTTTTGTTCCTCCCCTTCTTGATGAAAATGCTTTTAATCAACTCATAAAAGATTCAGACAAGGAAATTCACCTTTTATCAGAAGAAATCGAAAACTTAAATCAGCAAAAATTGATTTTAGAACAATCTCAAAATCAAGAAGATTCCAAAAATCAATCTTTAGAAGAACTTGATTCAAAACTAAAAGACTTAAAACAAAAACGAAAAAATCTTTCAAATCAATCTATGAAAGACATTTTTGATTTATACGAATTTTACACATTTAACGGAACAAAAAAAACTTTTAAAGATATTTTAGCTGAAGGTGAATTGCCGCCAACAGGATGCGGAGAATGTTGTGCTCCAAAACTTTTATCAGAGGCATTTCGTCTGGGCTTACGTCCAATTTCCATGGCAGAGTTTTATTATGGGCCAGAAAATAAATCATCCACAAAACATCACAAACATTTTTATCCACCCTGCAACGAAAAATGCGGTTTTATTTTGCCACATATTTTAGGATTAGAGATTCTCTACCAAGATGCTGATATTTGCGTTATCAACAAACAATCAGGGCTTCTATCAATTCCAGGCCGAGGAGAAGACAAACTGGATTCTGTAACAACTCGCCTTCGCTTTTTATATGAACTTTCGCCCCAAAGTTGCATTCCACAACCTTCTGTACACCGCTTAGATATGGACACTTCTGGACTTTTGGTTTTAGCTTTCACAAAAGAAGCTCACAAAAACTTGTCTATTCAGTTTATGGAAGGCAAAGTAGACAAAAAATACTACGCTGTGCTAGAAAATCCTATAAAAATTGGCGAAGGTGTTACTGTTACCAAAACTCTTGGAAGCACAAAACCTCTTGAAGGTGATATTAAGCTAAAATTCCGCCTTGATGTGGAAAATCGTCCCCACCAGATTTACGACGAAGTTTACGGAAAAGAAGGCATTACTCAATGGCGAGTTTTAACCTTGGAAGAAAGCAAAAAAGCCATTAAATGTTTTAGAATCCCAAAATCAACAGAAAACCAGTTAATAAAAAACAGAAACCCAATTTTAGAATATACGCCTCTAACAGGTCGCACTCACCAACTAAGACTTCATTCTTCCCACGAAAAAGGCTTTGCCTCCCCAATTCTCGGAGACGATTTGTACGATAGCGGCAAAAAATCCCCAGATAACAAAAAAGCTGCAGAACGATTAATGCTCCACAGCTTTTATCTTTCATTTACTCACCCAACCACCAAAGAAAAAATGGAGTTTTGGGCTTTAGATTAACAAATTGATATTAAACTAGTCTTCAAAAAGAACTTGTTCTTCTTGTGTTTCAGCCTTTCCAGAAGCTGCCACTACCTTACCGATAACAGAAGCTTTCATTGTGCTACAACGACCATCGTCTTTTGCGGCAAAATCAGCAAAAGCTTTTACAATTTCTTCAGCTTTGTCTGCTTTTACAGCTAACATAAAGCCAATTCCCATATTAAATGTGTTAAACATTCTATCTTTAGCAGCACCACGATTTTCAAGTTCTGTAAAGATTGCAGGAATTTCCCAAGAACCTTTTTTGAAAACAGAAATTAGTGGAGCTTTTCCCTCTAATTCACGTTTTTTGTTTGCTTCTGGGAACATACGTGGCACGTTTTCATAGAATCCGCCACCTGTTACGTGAACCATTCCGTGTACGCTAGAGCGGAATTTTTCCAAAATAGCAAGAACAGGACGAACGTAAATGCGAGTTGGTTCTAGAAGAGTTTCTCCAATTGTTTTTCCGTTAAATGGAGTGTCGTAATCTGTAACAAGTTTTCTTACCAAAGAAAAACCGTTTGAGTGAACACCTGTAGAAGAAAGCCCAATAATTACATCACCTTCTTCAATATTTGCACCAGTAACTACATCTTCTTTTTCAATGATACCAACACCAAATCCAGCAATGTCGTATTTTCCTTCGTCGTAGAAACCAGGCATTTCAGCAGTTTCACCACCAAGCAAAGCACAATTTGAATCTACACAACCGTCTGCAACACCTTTTACTAAATCTGCGGCAATGTCAGAATCCAACTTTCCACAGGCAACGTAGTCTAAAAAGTACAAAGGCTTTGCACCTGTACACAAAATATCGTTTACGCTCATTGCAACACAGTCAATTCCCACTGTATCATATTTTTTCATAGCAAAGGCGATATCAAGTTTTGTTCCAACACCGTCTGTTCCAGAAACCATAACAGGATTTTTCATTCCAGCTGGAACTTCAAACATTCCTGCAAAACTTCCAAGACCGTTTAAAACTCCAGGAATACTTGTGCGTTTTGCATGATCTTTGTACTTACCAACAGCACGATATCCTTCTTCAACATCAACACCAGATTGTCTGTAATCTATAGCCATCAATTTCTCCTTTTTTAGGCTTTTATCTTATCTATTCAAAATGTCTAAAACAATTTGTACAATATCCAAAATTCTCTGGAATTATGTCTTCCAAAGAACCTAAAATCCCTTCCACAGAAACAAAGCCAATAGATGAGGCTCCGATTTCCTTTGCAAGAGCTTCTTCTGAATAATTTTCAGAAATTTCTTGCTTGCCAGCTGGAATATCAATTCCAAAATTACAAAGGCTTTTTATCATTGGACTTGCCACACGATAATGGATTTCCTTTGCACCGGCTTTTTTTAACAAAGAAACCAAATGATTTGCAGTTTGTAAACTTGGGAAAGTATCGTCTACAATAACAACTCGTTTTCCTTCAATATCAGATTTTACCACATTCAATTTGATAAAATAATTGCTTTTTTCTTTTGGTGATATTGTGTTGCCATTCAAATGACGATTTTTAACAATTCCAAAAGCAAAAGGAATCCCTGTTGCATTTGCATATCCCATAGCAGCTCCAAGACCTGAGTCTGGAACCCCAATTACCACATCAGCCTCAACCCCAGCCTCTTTTGCTAAAGTTGCTCCAAGACGAAGACGAGCTTCTTGCACAGAAATACCGTCAATTACAGAATCAGGACGAGCAAAATATACATATTCAAAAAGACAAGTTTGCTTAACTTTGTTATCTCCAAATTCAAAGGATAAAACACCGTCTTCTGTAATAATTACAATTTCACCAGGATTTACATCTCGAACAAATTCTGCATCAATTGCATCTAAAGCAGAAGTTTCACTGGCTAAAACCCAACCATTTTTTAGTTTTCCCAAAACTAATGGACGAATGCCTCGTGTATCTCTTGCACCAATTAGAGCATCTTCTTTAGCAACCACCAAGGCAAAAGAACCTTGTAACATTTGCACAGCTTCAGTTAGAGCTTTTTCAAAGCGATTTTTAGAATGTTTTACAATCAATTTTGCAACAATTTCAGCTTCGCTTTCAGAAACAAAAGATTCTCCAGATTCCAAAAGATTTTTTCGTAATTCTGAATAATTTGTTAAAGCACCATTATGAGAAACTGCCACATCTCCAAAAACAGAAGATAAAACAAAAGGTTCTACATCTTTTGCTTCCACAGTTTTGTTTGAATATAAAACATGACCAACTCCAACGTTTCCAGTTAAAGTTGATAAAATCTCTTTATTAAAAACAGAAGAAACCGTGCCAAGCCCTTTGTAAGTTTTGAACTTTCCTTCGCTACAAACAGCAATTCCAGAAGCTTCTTTCCCACGATGTTGCAAAGCCAACAATCCGTAGTAACAAGTTTCTGCTAAAGCATTTGATTTTTCGCTTTTATCTAAAAAAACACCTAAAACACCACATTTTTCGTGGATTTTTTCTGACTCTAAATCTATCATAAATCCACCCCAAGCCCACCATTTTCTTTGGCTTCTTCTGCAAGTTGTTTTCTAAAAGCAAGTAGTTTTTCTTTTAATTCAGGATATTTAATTGCAAGAATTTCCACAGCAAGATAAGCTGCATTTCCCGCATTGTTAATTCCAACAGTTGCCACAGGAATTTGTTTTGGCATTTGCACAATAGATAAAAGTGCGTCCATGCCACCAAGACCGTTAGAACTACGACCTTTAGCGTCCATAGACATACATTCAAGAGGAACGCCTACAACAGGCAAAACTGTCATAGAAGCAATAACACCTGGCAAATGAGCTGCAAGACCAGCACCAGCAATAATCACTTCCACGTTGTCTTCTTCGCATTTTTTGATTGTTTCATGTAAAAGCTCACTAGAACGATGAGCAGATAGGATATAAGAACTGTATTCAACACCAAAGTTTTTTAGAACTTCGGCAGCACCTTTCATTGTGTTTGTGTCGGATTTTGAACCAAAAAAAATAGCTACTTTCATATTTCCCCCTAAAATTGACTTTACCATAAAAAGCCTTATTCTTCAAGGGTAGAAAAAAGCACAAAAAAAAACTGCCTTTAACCCAAGACAGCTTTCTAAAAATTATTTTATCTGACTATAAAGTCCTGCAATTTCTGTTCTCCAAGGATATTTTTTATCTCGCTCTTCCCACTCAATAGTCTTTACAATAGAAAATTTTCTTGTATCATGAATATTTGGAAAATCCAAAATCGCAAAACGACCTTGACCAATATAATTGATTTTTTGATTTGGCAACAATCTTTCCCCTTCTTGAATAGTCTCTAAGACACAATCAAAGTGCATTGGCTCCCCAGTTTTTTTATCAGCCAAAGCAGTTGCAAGTTCTGTAACCGGTTGATGACATTTTGGACATTCAGGAGTATTTTGCTTAAAAGCTTTTATTGCTTCTTGATTTTTTTGTTCTTCTTCTGATATTTGATTTCTATCTCTTTTTTCACCGAAACGTCTATTGCTCCAGTGGCGTTTTGAGTTTTTGTTTCTATGATCCATTTACTGCTTCCTTTAAATTTTTTGGTTTTTCCGCCAATTGACGACTTAATATCAAGGCAATTCTTTGAACAGCATTATTGATATAGTTTTCGTCTAATATCTTTTCACGCAATTCCAATATTCTGGCAGAGACTTCTTGTTCTGAAACAAATTCACTATCAAGTTGGTTCATGAATACTCCGAAAAGGCATTTTCTATATGCCAAATCGGTTCTTGACCTGGCATATCAACAACAACCACATCATAACGAATGTAGTCATACTTATATTGTCGATATTCCAGTAGAAAACATTTAGAAGTCTTTACAATTTTTTTTTGTTTTGTAACAGAAAGTTCTTTTTCTAATGTTTCAGCATTTCCACTTGGTAATGTTTTCACCTCTAAAAACACAAGAGTATCACCATTTAGATTACTTTTATCCAAGGCGATTATATCAATTTCCCCAAACTTTGTCCGCCAGTTCCTAAAGAGAATCTGATAATTTTTATTCACTAGAAAGTTTACAACTCTCTCTTCTCCAAGAAATCCTTTTTCCTTACTAGATAAGTTCTTCAATTTCTTTAGGATTTACCGCCCTTATGATAAAATGTGTTCTTTGATTTTTCAAAGTAATAATATCCCCTTTCTTTGCAGAATTAGGATTTTTATTTGATGAAATAATTATTTTCACATTTGGCAAAAATGGAGCATCAACTACACATTCAATAACTCGTGCCACAGATGAATCATTTAACATTACCAAAGAACCAACCGGATAAACTCCCATTGTTTGGATAAATGCTTTTATTACATCAGGGTCAAACCTTTTACCATTGTCTTCTAGCAACTTTTTCACAGCTTCATTGCCAATCATAGAATCCCTGTAGGATTTTTTTGAAATCATTGCATCAAAAGCGTCTGCCACAGAAATAATTTTTGCAGAAATATCAATCTCGTTACCCTTTCTACCTTCAGGATAACCTTGTCCATCAAATCGCTCGTGATGTTGCTTTACAATCATACCAAGTTCTTTTGGCAACAACAAAACATCTGTAACAAATCGTGCTGCCTTTGAAGTATGCATTTTTAGCAACTCAAATTCTTCTTTAGATAATTTTGAAGATTTATTTATGATTTCCTGAGGAACAGAAAGCATTCCTATATCGTGCAACAAGGCGGCCCCAATTGTTTGCATAACTTTTCGTTGAGGCAAACCAAGATGTAATCCCATCACTCCAGAAATTATAGCAGAATCCACAGCTGCATAAGCCAAAGAAGATTTTTTTACCTTATTCAAAATAAAGCTCATAGCTCCATTTTTTTCGTCTGAAATCATATTGAAAATACACTTTGAAACATTATCAACAACAGCACGTTGTATATTTTCGTTATTTTTGTATTCCCCAAAAAACAAAGTCATTTGAGCTACAGACTCAGCATATTTTCCAATCATGGCCTTTGCAGGTTCGTATTCCACAATCATATCAGGTAATTGGTCTACAACCTGCTCTAATTTTACAACTTCTAGAAATCCATCAACTTCATCTGCTGCTTCTAATTCTTCCAAATCATCAAGAGGCTCTAAATCATCAACTTCTTCTAAATTTTCTAGTTCTTCAACTTCAGGCAACTCTTCCACAAGAGATTTTTCAGAATTATCTTCACTTTTCATCAAAAGTTGACCATAAGTAAATACGTATTCAATATTCCAGCGAATCAAAGCTTGTAGGTGAAATTTTCGAATTTCTTTTCCTTCAGCCAAAAAAATGTTTTCTTGATCATCAAAAAAAACAGGAGCAGAGAAACGCATTCCAAGCTGTAAAGACGAACTATTGATTTTTTGAAGTTGACTCAAGTTGCCCCCTAACAAACGCAAAAACTTTTGCTAAAACTTCCCAAGTCTCAGCAGGAACAAAATCACCAGAATTGTACAATGATAAAATTTCTTGAGTTTCTGGCTCATAAACAATGGGAATATCTTTTTCTTTGGCAACATCCAACATTGTTTGAGCTAGGTTTGCTCGACCGTTGTACAAAATAAGAGGAGCTTTCATTCCCTCATCATACTTCAAAGCAGAAGCTTTTGTTTCTTTTTTTATGTCTTTATGCATTTGTGTTTACAGAAATTAAACCTATATCATCCGAAAAAAACAAAGATTCTTTTAACTCTTCAGAAAATTGGATAGAAAAACCGATTTCGCTTGAAAATTGGTTTTCAAATAATTTTTCCAACTCCAAAGTCAAAGATTTTAATTTTTCAGATTCCAAAGGATAAACATAAAATAATATTTTGCTTATAAATATTTTACCTTGATTATGGGGGTTTTTCAAGTAAATTCTAAAAAGAAAGTTTTTATTAGTGGAATCAAGTCGAATATTTATTTGGCTTACAAAATCAGCTTTTCCTTCCTTCAATAGAAAGATTGTCCCCGTTGTGTTTTGATTTTTTACAGCATATTGAAAAGGTAAACAAATCCAATATTTTTCAGAATTTTTAGATAAATTGCTTTTTGCAAGAAAATTGTTATCAAAATCTCCAAGTCCTTGAATTTTTTCCATAAAATCTTGAATCGTTTCTTTTGTGACTGGCAATCCTTTTTCTTCAAGATAAATTGCTATTTCACTTGCTAACCTTTCTTTCCCTGGAAATTGCAAAACTATTTTTCTAATGTTTTCGATTTTCTTCCCATCAAAATAATATCTCATTTGTTGTATAAACTGAATAATTTTGTAGGAAATTCCATCCGGAACAAGCCCTAAGTTTTGAAGATAATTCTTTATATCATTTTGATTTATCAAATTTTGAATAGAATTTTGAGTAATATTTTGACTTTCCTGCGTTTCAAGTCTTTCAAAAATCTGCAAAAGGATTTTATCATTTTCCTGAAGGATTTTTGCCCGAAAACCTCCATTTACAAGACCTGAAGGATACTTAGACAGTAACTGATTTTTATCATCGATAGCAGCTTCAAAACTTTGTCCGCCAAAAGAAATGAGAGCTTTATTGTTTTCTAACTTTTTTAATATTCGCACAAAAACAAAATCCCCAACTTTAAGGCCATTACCTTCTAATTGGGGATTTTTGACTAGCGAAACTGTTTTTGCTACGTTCATCATATTTTAGGCTGCCATTTTGACAGCCTGTAAACTTAAACTATCTTTTTGAAGGAATAAGTTCTTTGATTTTTGCAGCCTTACCAATTTTGTCGCGGATGTAGTAAAGTTTTGCACGGCGAACTTTACCTGGACGAACTAGTTCGAATTTTGCTACACGTGGTGAGTTGATTGGGAAAATTCTTTCTACACCAACACCATATGAGTTTTTGCGAACTGTTACTGTGCGGCGAACACCAGCACCTTTGAAACAAATTACAAGGCCTTCATAAACCTGAATACGTTCTGTTTTACCTTCAATAATTTTGAAGTGAACTTTAATTGTATCTCCAACTTTGAAAGAAGGGATATCTGATTTTTTTTGAGCTGCTTCAATGGTTGAAATTAAGTCCATTTCAGTCTCCTATTTGATTAGTTATAGTCTCAATCATTTTTTCGGCTTCTTTTGATAATTGACCATTTTCTCTTGCTTTTGCAATCATATCTGGTCGCACTCGCAAGGTTTTTTCAAGTCGTTTTCTAAGCCGCCACTTCCGAATATTTTCATGATGTCCAGAGAGTAAAACTTCTGGAACTTTCTTGCCGCAAAACACTTCTGGGTGGGTGTATTGTGGATATTCTAAAAGTCCGTCAGTATGACTTTCTTCACTTAGAGAATCTGAAGAAATAACGCCATCAACAAGGCGATACACTGCATCAATAATAACCGTTGCAGCTAATTCTCCAGAAGACATAACATAATCTCCAATAGAGATTTCGTCATCAACCCAAGTGTCTATTATTCGTTGATCAATACCTTCGTAGCGACCACAAATAAAGATAAGATTGTCTTCTTGACTTAAATCTTGTGCCAGTTTCTGCGTAAAAGGTTTGCCAGAAGGAGTTACATAAATAACTCGTTTTTTTGCTTTTGCCCCCTGCTCCTCTTTAATTTTAGAGCAAACAGACTTTAACCCAAGATTTAGAGGTTCTGGTAGCATAAGCATTCCAGCTCCTCCCCCATAAGGACTGTCGTCACATGTTTTGTGTTTATCAAAGGCAAAATCCCTGATATTCACCAAATCGTAGGCAATGATTCCCTTATCCACCGCTTTTTTCATGATTGAGGTTTCAAAAAAAGCCCTTGGGATTTCCGGGAACAAGGTAAGCACATGGAAGTTCATAATTTTACTCCAGAATCCAGAGGTGCAACAGCTCTATGGTTTTCTTCTTAATATCAACCTTTCCAACAAACTCTTTTTTAAAAGGAATTAAGGCTGTTTTTTGAAAATTACCATCTAAAGTCTCGGAAACTTCAACTTCTAACAGGTCGCCGCTTCCGCCTTCCAATACGTCTGTAACGATTCCAGCGTTTATTGCTGAATCTTTTTTTGCATTCAGTCCGTCTTTTCCACTAGCTTTGTAAACTAGTGTACAATTTTTAAGATCTTCAACATAGAACTCGTCTTTGTATAAAGGACAAGCCTTGTTGCGTGGAACCACAATTTCAGCGCCCCTAAACTTTGCAGCAGCTTCTACTGTGTCTATTCCAGAAAACTTGATAATAAGAGAAGCAACACTACCTGAAACATCTTCAACTTTGTGAACTGTTTCTGACTGTTCCTTTCTCAAAGTAACCTCTTTCAAATCAAAAAAATGATCGATTTCACCAGAAGTACTTTCCACTTTTACTTTACCCTCTAGCCCGTGTGTGCTTCGGATAAATCCAATTACAAGGGTTTCTGCCATTACTCTAGGATTTCTAGGCTGTAGCGTTTTCCAGTTTTAGTTGCACTTGCACTTAAAACTGTTCGTAAAGCTTTTGCAATACGACCGTACTTTCCAATTACCTTTCCAATGTCGCTTGAAGCAACACGTAGTTCGATAATTGTTGACTTTTCCCCTTCAACTTCCTGCACTGATACAGCACTTGGATCATCAACCAAGGACTTTGCAATGTATTCGATTAAGTCTTTTTCCATTGCCAAAATCTCCTAGTTGACTAAAGTGTAAACTTTTTCTTGTTGAAAAGTTTTTTTACAGTGTCAGATGGTTGAGCACCAACGCCAATCCAATAACGTGCTCTTTCTTCATTAAAAGCAATTTGTTTGTCTTCTGCTTCAATTGGGTGATAGATACCGATTTCTTCGATAGTTGTTCCATCACGAGGTTTGCGGGAATCCTGTACTACGATGCGGTAGTAAGGGCGTTTTTTGCTTCCCATTTTCTTTAGTCTAATTCTTACCACAATAGACCTCCAAATAAATTTACACTAGTATATAAGTGCATAACATACATTATTATCATAAATTAGGGTTATGGTCAATAAGTTGAGAGGTTTTGCATTCATTCAAGGTGATGAAATTACATTATTTATCAATAAAAGTGAAAGTTTGCAAAACTTATTTTGATATCTGCTTGTTATCGATGGAAATTTTGTTATGTTTTACTTTGTAATATAAAACTCCAACAATGATTCCGCTCATTATTGAGACTAAAATATTACTTACACACATTACAATTCCCATAGCTTCAATTCCAAGATTTGTAAAATGCACAATTATCCACAAAAGTGGCACTCTAAAAACTAAAACCCGACAAAAATTTACGCAAAGTGTAAGTTTTGTATATCCAAATCCATACAAAAAAGCCATAGCTGTTGCGTTTATGCCAAGGGGAATAATTCCAGCTGCTTCATATTGATAGATAAAACAAATCATATCTGCAAAGGCTTTGTCTTCTGGAGCAAAAAGCCGTGCCAGTTGAGGCAAAAAAATCATTGTAAGAGTATAACCCACAATTCCAATAATTACATTGTAAAGCAAAGTAACACGAAAAGTCTTTAAAGCTCTATCAAGTTTATTTGCTCCGATATTTTGGCTAATGATACTTGAACAACCTTCCTGAAATCCGTTTTGTAACATTGTTACAATCCCAGAAATATTGTTTGTAATTCCCAAAGCACCAACAGTTTCAGCACCATAAGCTGCGGACATACTATTTACAGCGATTTTTCCTGCTGCAAAAGCGATTTTTTCTGTAATAACTGGAAATCCAAGTTTAACAGTTGGTAAACTGTCTTCTTTCTTGAAAAGCCAATATCGAGCTTTAAATTTAAACGGACTATCATTAAAGGATAAAATCAAAAATCCTGGAATCGTAATAAACAAATTAGCAATAATCCCAGCCACTGCAATCATATTGATTCCAAAATTAAATACATAAACAAACAATCCTGTTAAAATTACTTTGATAATCATACTCAAAACATTTATAACAAGAATTCGTTTTGAATTTCCTCTTGAACGTTCGATTGCAATATAAATCGTATTAAAAAAGATGATAATGATATCTAAAAGACCAAGGACAAAATATCCTAAGCCTTCATCTATAAGAACTTCTGGAGTCCCAAAAAAACGTAGAATTTGACGAGAAAAGGGAGCCATCATCATTATGACAAGTGAAATAAGGGTACACATTGAAAAAAGCGAATTCACAAATCGCTTCACTTTATCATAATTTCCAGCACCGTAAAATCTACTGATGATAATTGAACCACCAGTTGCAAGGCCTGTTCCAATAGCCAAGATGATTTGATTTACTTGAGTGAGATAGGCTACTGCACTTACAGTTGTAGAACTGATGTGCGAAGCCATTATATTGTCAATTACTTTGAATAACCAATTAAACCCTTGATACAAAGCCAAGGGGATACAAATATAAGGAACAACAGAATACAAGTTTCCATTTAGGATAAACTCACGTCTCTGCTGTTCCTTATTTGAAAGAGAATCTTTGCTCATTTAAGCGTTAATTTCTTCTGATTCCAAACTAGCAAAAATAAATGGTCCAACGCCTTTGAAGTCGTCAGATACAACTGCTTCTTTTACATAGTATTCATAAGAACCGTCGCGATATGGATTTCCACCAAGACCAGCAACACTACAAATACTTGCTAGATGTAAGTTTCCATCAGAATCTGAAGAAACTTTTGATAATAAACCTTTGTATCCAGCATTAGCTGCATTTAATACATCTTCTTTTGAAGCAATAGATGTATCTAGTAGATTATCTTTTACCATCTTGAATAAAAATCTTGTAAACATAGAAGAACAAGAACTTTCTAGATAATTTTTATCACGACTTGGCATATCCAAAACTTGATACCACAATCCACTATTTTTGTCTTGTACATTCATTACAGGTTTAACAAGTTCATTTGAAATTGTAATTAGTTTTCCACGTAATTCTTTGTTTTCGTCTGTATCTGGAATTAAATCCAATACATCAAGAATAGCCATACAGTACCAGCCCATTGCTCTTCCCCAGAAATGAGGTGAACGACCTGTTTCTGAATCAGCCCAAAGTTGTTTACAAGATTCATCCCAAGCATGATACAAAAGACCAGATTCTTCATTTTTTGTATGTACATAAACAAGTTCAAATTGTTTTACAACATCTTCAAAATCTTCTTTTGTACCAAACTCTTTAGCATAACGAGCATAAAATGGACCTTGCATATATAATCCATCAAGCCACATTTGCCAAGGATAAATCTTTTTATGCCAGAATCCACCACTTTCAGTACGTGGTTGATTTCTTAATTGTTCACGTAAGATTTCGATTGCTTTTTTATATTTTTCTTCATTAGTATCTTTATATAAATCAAAAAGATGTTTACCTGGATTAACTTGATCAAGATTAAATTCATCTTTTTTGTAAGTTACAATTTCACCATCATCTTGAATTTTTGTATCATACATAGTTTTTACATAATCACAAAATTCACTGATATTATATTTTTTACCAACAGCATAAATACTTTGTAAAACCAATCCATGTTCATAATGCCATAATACGTTTTCTGGTTTATATCTATTCATTACCGAACGAGCCATCATCACTGATATAGGTTCTTGCTTGTTAGTCATATTATTTCTCCAAAAAATTGGCGGTATCTTTTGGACACCGCCGTTACACAAAATCGAATGAAAAAGTAAGGAGTGTAACCAAAAAAGGTTACCTTTTATAGCCTAAGCCCTTACAAAACCTAGGCTATAATTTATTAGTTCACAATACTAGTAAAGTAATGCGTTTGCTTTAGCGTATTCTAGACCAGCGTTGTTCCAGTCTTCACCGCCCATAGCTTTGAATTCTGCAACCCAAGCATCCCAGTTAGCTTTTGTTAGTGAACGTTTTCCTGTTAGGAATTCAAGAACACCTTGTTCCCAGAAACGTTTTAGGTCAGCGTTAGGAGTAGGCATTGCACCACCACCTGTACAGATAACCCAATCTTTAGCTTGCATTTCACGTAGAACTGTTAATGCAGACATTGTTTTTCCAGAATTTGAACATACGTATGTTGGATAACGAGCAGCTAATTCGATGTCGCTGTTTACGAATACCATGTTACGTAGTTGTGTTAATGTGATGTTGTTTCCTTCTGACCATTGGTTTTCTTTTGCGATACCATCAACAACAGGAATTCCGTCAGCATCTAGTACGAAGTTAACACCTTCAACACCCCAACCTAGTTTGTAGAAACCGTCTGTAGCCATCCATTCTAGAAGAGAAGCAATAGCAGGTAGTTTTCCAGCATCAGCTGCTTTTTGTGAAACAGCATAGATACGGTAACCTTGGTCACGTGGACCTACAGCAGAATAACCTTTAGGACCTACTGGTGGATCAATAACAATCCATTCACCGTTAGGGAAGTTGTCATCAAATGGTTTATAGTTGTTTTGAGCAGCGAAAGCAGCGTTTTGTTCACGCATAATTCCGAATCTACCTTGTTTCCATGCAGCACGGAAGTCATCTTTCTTATATGCTAACCAGTTAGGATCGATAACACCTTCATCACACATTGCTTTAACGTATGTTAGAGCTTCGAAGTATTCTGGGCGTAGAACATTCAAACCTGCTGTTTTTTTGTCCATTGACCATGTACCTGATACACCGAATGCACTCATAATTGGTTCTAGACGACGACCTAGACCACCTTCTAGAGCGTTGATTTCTAGGAAAGCACCAAAACCGTATGTATCGTTTTTACCGTTTCCATCTGGGTCATTGTATGTGAAAGCTTTCATTACTTTCATGAAATCATCTGTTGTTTTTGGAACAGATAGACCTAGTTTGTCTAACCAGTCTTTACGAATTAGAACACCTTCGTTTCCAGAAACAGCACCTGGGTCAGCTAGACCGTATGATTTTCCATCAACTGTTGTGTGTTGAATAGAAGCTGCATCATAGTGTGTTTTTGTTCTTTCTGGCATCATTGCATACATTGAATCAACTTCTGCAACTAGACCTTGGTCAATTAATTTTAGAAGAATTGGACGGTTTACCATGAATAGATCAGGTAGACTGTTTCCAGCACCAGCAGCGTTGATTTTAACGTCTTGGTCTGTTGGGCTTGATGGAAGAGCTGTAACTTTAAGGTCAATATTTAATTTTTCTTTAACCTCTTGAATTACGAACCAGTCAGCAGGTGGAGCACCAGCTTCTGTTACTGCAGCACCATACCACAAATCAATTGTAACTGGACCTGATTGTTTAACAGGTTCTTTTGCACCACCAGCGAATGCTGGGAATACAACTGCTAAAGCAAGTAGCACTGCTACTACTTTCAAAATTGTTTGTTTCATTTTTTCCTCCTAGATTTTATCCCGAAATAAATCGGCTATATGAAACTCAAAGTTTATATCCACTTTGGAAGACTAAATCATCTTCCAAAGTATTGATACCTAAAATTAACCTTTTACAGAACCTAACAAAGTACCCTTTGTAAAGTATTTTTGGATAAAAGGATAAGCAATAATCATTGGAATAGCAGACATAAATACAGATGCTGCTTTGATTGCTGAAATAGGAGCATTTCCGAATGCGTTTACTTCAACAACTTCGTTCATACTTGAACCAATCAAGATATTACGTAACAAGATTGGTAATGGTTGAAGGTTGTTATCGTTCAAATAAAGCATTGCGTGGAAGAAGTCGTTCCAGAAACTAACACCATAGTACAAACCGATTGTCATGATAATTGGTTTTGATAGTGGTAGAATAATGCGTACCAAAACGTACCATTCTGGAGCACCGTCAATACGAGCAGATTCTTTTAGTTCTTCAGGGATACCTTCAAAGAATCCTTTCATAATGATACAGTTATATGTTCCGATTGCACCTGGTAAATAAATTGCAGCAAGATGGTCAATCATCCCAAGGTTTTGAACAACTAAGTATGTAGGAATCATACCTACGTTAAATAGGTAAGGAATCAAAACAAATGTGTTCAAAATCTTACGGCCTGGCAAAGATTTTACTGACATTGCATAAGCCATAGGAATTGTTAATAACAATGATGTAGAAACACCAAATACTAAAACTTTCAAACTGTTTAAGAAAGCTTTTAAGAATCCATTATTTCCCAAAAGTGCTTCGTAAGCAGCTGTTGACCATTTCCAAGGTGGCAAGAACATACCTTCTAGGTTAGTACCAATAAATGTATTTGGTCTGAAAGAAAGTGTAATTGTACTCCAAATTGGAACAACAACAACAAGCAATATAAATACTAAGAATATATCCAAACAGATATAAAATGCTTTATCTGATGGAGATTGTTTAATAGTAGAAATAGGTTGATTATTTTTCATTTTTAACCTCCATCTTATAGAATTGTTGTATCTGAGATTTTCTTAACAAGTTTGTTAGAAACAAGAACCAAACACATACCAATAATACCTTTGAATACACCAACTGCTGTTGCAAGAGAGAATTGGAACTCAAGAAGACCTTGTCGGTAAACCCAAGTATCAATAATATCAGCAACATCGTAAACTGGTACAGAATACAACATAAACATTTGGTTGAATCCAGCATCCAAAATTGTACCTAAACGTAGTAGAACTACAGTAGCAATAACTGGTTTAATAGAAGGTAGTGTAATATACCAAGTACGTTGTACAGCTGTTGCACCTTCTACCATTGCTGCTTCATACAATGATGGGTCAATACCCATAAGAGCTGCAATAAAGATAATTGCACTCCATCCCATTTCTTTCCAAGCATCTGATAACAAAACAATCCAAGGGAAAGTTTCAGTGTTTGTCAAGAAGTCAATAGGATGACCACCAAACATCTTAATAATGTCATTAACAACACCGTCACCAGGGGCTAACAATGCAAGTAATACACCGTAAATAATAACCCAAGATAAGAAGTGTGGTAAGTATGAAAGAGTTTGAACAATCGGACGTAAATATTTACGTGGACTTTCATACAATACTACAGCTAAGATAATTGATAATGGAACACTTATTAAAAGTTTTCCAAAGCTGTAGAACAATGTGTTACGCAATAGATCCCAAAAATAGAATGAACTAAAGAATTGTTTAAAATTGTCTAGTCCACACCATGCACTCCCCCAAACACCTTTACGAGCTGAAAAGTCTTTGAAAGCAATTTGTCCGTTCCAAATAGGAACGTATTTGAAAATGATGTAGTAAACTACAGGAATCAACATGATTGCGTAGATAGATCGGTGGCGAACAATTTCTTTCCACAAACGACCTTTAGCAATAGTGTTTTGTTTAGCCATAAGTAACCTCGAGTATTAGATTATTCTATTCGCCAAAAAAAATGCCGTTTTATTTTTGCACTTTTCCGATATGAGATATGGGGAGGGAAACCATCTTTTTCGATGCGAAGTTTTCCCTCCCCAAACCCCTCCTTTCCTTGCAACGACCAAAGGGCTGGTCGCCCTCTGGACTCTGACAAGAGGGGTGGTTTTGGGTTCTGAGGATGTTGGCTTACGGGATTGGGATTGATATCAGGAATGGCTCTGGCGAGCATTCCGTGTTTAGCTTACGGGAGAGGGGCTTGTATTGAAGTTTTTTTTGAGAGGAATGGTGAGAATAGTTTTGGAGGCATTTCGTGTATACGCGGTTGCTGAGCGAAATCGAAGTAATGAGATTGGAAGATTTTTCCTAGAAAATCAATTTACTTTATAGTTGTTATTCTGTATTATTAAACAATGAGTGAAAATCCTTTTTCAATTGATGGAAAAACAAAATTAGAAAATTTAATTCCTCTTTCTGAGGCTTATATTAAAAAATTACCTAGGGCTGAATTTCAAGCAAATCCTAGTTTTTTTGAGTCAAAAACAGAAAAATCTTTGCATCAAAATGAAAATTCTTTCCAATATCAAGAAAGTGGATTTTCTCAAAATCAATTTACAAATACAAATGATTCTATAGAAAAAATTGCAGCAGAAGTTGGGGTTTGTAGAAATTGTGTGCTTTGTGAAAAGCGAACAAATACAGTGCCTGGAATGGGAGTGCAAAATCCTCTTGTAATGATAATTGGGGAAGGTCCTGGATTTGAAGAAGACAAACAGGGTTTACCATTTGTGGGACCAGCTGGTCAATTATTGGATAAAATGCTTACTGCTATTAATTTAAGCCGAGGAACAAACTGTTTTATTGCCAATGTGGTAAAATGTCGACCACCGCAAAACAGAGATCCAAATCCAGAGGAAGCAAAGGCTTGTCGAGGATTTTTAGAGCGTCAAATCAATATTTTAAAACCTAAGATAATTTTGCTTTTAGGAAGAATCGCTACATATCACATTTTAGATACAGCTCAAGGAATTTCCACAATTCACGGGCAATTTTTCACTTACAAAACCAGTTTTGGAGAAATTCCTGTAATGCCAATTTATCATCCTTCGGCAGTATTGCGAAACGAAGCTCTAAAACGTCCTGTTTGGGAAGATTTAAAAGTCTTTAAGAAAAAACTAGAGGAAATGCTTTAGTGGCTTACATTGATGTTGTGTTGAATGTGCCACTTGGGGGAAGTTTTACTTACAAAGCAAATTGCCCCGTAGAAGTTGGATTACGAGCAGAAGTTTATTTTGGGACTCGCAAAAAAAAGATGACTGGTTTTATTATCAAAGTTCACGAAGAAGGATATAAACCAGACTACGACGAAGATAAAATCAAAGAAATTATTCGCCTAGTTGATAAAGAACCGCTTTTTAATCAAGACCAAGTTGAACTTGCAAAATGGATTTCTAGCTATTATTTGTGTAGTCTTGGAGAAGCTCTTTCTGTAATGATTCCAACTGGGAAGCGGGGAACAGAGTTTTCTTTTGGTTTTGAAGAAGATTCTGCTTCTTATAAGCCCCACCAACTTTCAGAGGAACAAGGAGAAGCTGCTGCTGCCATAATTCAAACTGATAATAACAAACTTTTTCACTATTTGTTTGGGCAAACGGGAAGCGGAAAAACTGAGGTTTTTTTAACGGCGGCAGAAAAAGTACTTGCCCAAGGAAAGGGTGTAATCTATCTTGTGCCAGAAATTAGCTTAACTCATCAAGTAATAGAAACTGTTTCAGCTCGTTTTGGGAAAACTGTAGCTGTTCTTCATTCTGGATTAACTGGCAGCCAAAAGCTAACAGAATGGAAGCGGATTTTGAATAAGGAAGCTCGTGTTGTAATTGGGGCTCGAAGTGCGGTTTTTGCCCCAGTTCCAGATTTAGGCTTAATCATCATTGATGAAGAGCATGATAGCTCATATAAATCAAATAATTCCCCAAGATACCACGGAAGACAAGTTGCTATGAAGCGTTGTATGGATTTACACATTCCACTGGTAATGGGAAGTGCAACTCCTTCTGTAGAGGCCTACGAACTGATGAATCGTGGGACATTGGTAAAACACACTCTTTCAAAGCGTTTAAGCGGGGGAAAACCACCTGCCATAGAAATTGTAAATCTTTCAAATCCTGAAACAAAAAAGGTAAGCAACTGTATTTCTGAAAAACTCTACAATGAAATTGTACAGGCAAAAAAAGAAGGTAGACAAAGCATTTTGTTTTTGAATCGTCGTGGTTTTACCCACTTTTTTAAGTGCAATACTTGCGGAGAAGATTTAAAATGCAAAAATTGCTCTGTATCATTAACCTATCACAAAAGTGAAAATCGGTTAAAGTGCCATTATTGTGGTTGGAGTTTGTATCCTCCAAAATCTTGTCCAAAGTGCAATTCCCTAGATGTGGGATATTCTGGTTTTGGCACAGAGTTTATTGAAGAAGAAGTAAAAAATCTTTTTCCAGGCTTTACCATCGATAGAATTGATACAGATAACTTAACAGACAAAAACGCTTTGCAAGAAAAAATTACAGCTTTTAAACAAGGAAAAATTGATATTTTGCTTGGAACTCAAATGGTAGCAAAGGGTTTAAACTTTCCAGGCTTAAAACTAGTTGGAGTAATTTCTGCGGATACTGGTCTTCATTTACCAGATTTTAGAGCGTCGGAGAGAACCTTTTCCCTGATTTTGCAAGTTGCTGGTCGTGCAGGGCGATTTTTCCCAGACGGAAAAGTTATTGTGCAAAGTTTTAATCCATATCATCCTGCAATTTCTTGTGCTTGTAAAAATGATGTGGAAAGTTTTTACAAATCCGAAATCGAAAACCGAAGCATTTTGTATTTTCCTCCTTTTTGTAGAATGATTCGCATAGTTTTTCGCTCTGCAAACGAAATAGCAAGTAAAACATCAGCTGAAAGTTTTTGGAAATTTTTACAAAGTTACAATCAAGATAATAAATTTGAAATTTTGGGTCCAAGCGAATGTGCTTTGAAAAAAATTGCATTAAATTATAGATATCAGATTTTGCTGCGAGGAGATTCTCTTAACATCTTACAAAAAACTGTTTCTATGATAATGTGTAACTATAAACCAGCAGCCAATGTTTATATTGAAATTGATATTGACCCAGTATCCCTTTTGTAAAATCAGTATATCATTTTTTTTGAAAATGTGATAAAAAAACACAGGAAGGAAAATATGACACAAAGTTTAGAAGATTATTTAGAAGTTATTGGAAACTTAGAAGAAGAAAATCACAATCCTCGGGTAAAAGATATTGCAGAACGTCTTGGACTTTCTAAACCTTCTGTTCACACTGCCCTTCACGAGCTTGAAAACCGTGGAATGATTACTCACGAACACTACGGGGCAATTATTCTTACGGCAAAGGGAAAAGAAGCCTACGAAGAAATTAAGTATAAGCATGATTCATTAAAACTTTATTTAACAAAGGTTTTGGGTGTAAGTGATGAAACAGCTGACAAAGACGCTTGTGCTATGGAACACATTATTAGCGAAGAAACTTTTGAAAAAATTATTAAATCACTAGAAAACTATAATCTGGAGAAATAAAAATGTCTGGAAATACATTTGGGAAGATTTTTAAAATCACCACTTTTGGAGAAAGCCACGGTGTTGGTCTTGGGGTGATAATTGACGGGACACCTAGTAATATTAAAATTGATGAAGAAAAAATACAAAAAGCCTTAGACAGACGTCGTCCAGGACAATCTAGCAAATCTGGAGACAACGCAGCTGTAACAAGCCGAAAAGAAGGAGACAAACTTGAAATCCTTTCTGGAATTTTTGAAGGATATTCAACTGGCACTCCAATAAGCATAAACATCAGAAATACATCTCAACATTCTAGCGATTACGGAAATCTTGCCACTAGTTTTCGCCCAGGTCACGCAGACTACACTTTTGACGCAAAATACGGCATCAGAGATTACCGTGGGGGCGGACGTTCTTCTGGTAGAGAAACTTGTGCCCGTGTTGCAGCTGGTTCTGTAGCTCAGCAAGTTCTAGAAGCAAAGTTAGGTTCTGATTTTTCTATAAAAGCATACACTTTGGAAGCTGCAGGAATCTCTTGCAAATCTATAGATTATTCTGTAATCGAAGAAAATGCTTTACGGGCTCCAGATTTAGAAGCTGCTGCCCTTATGGAAGAAAAAATTGCTGAAATCAGAAAAGCTGGAGACAGTGCTGGAGCAATTATTGAATGTGTAATTGATGGAGTTCCTGCTGGTCTTGGAGAACCTGTTTTCGACAAAATTGATGCAGAACTTGGAAAAGCTATGCTTTCTATTGGTGCTGTAAAGGGCATTGAGTTTGGAGAAGGTTTTAACAGTGCAAGAATGACTGGCTCTGTTTGGAATGATAAAATGCGGGTTTCAGAAGATGGAAAAATCACTTTTGAAACAAACCACGCTGGAGGGATTTTAGGCGGGATTTCTAACGGAAACCAAATTGTTTTTCGTCTTGCTGTAAAACCTGTTCCAAGTATTTTTATTGCACAAAAAACTGTAAACAAAGCTGGTGAAAACATTGATTTAGAAATCAAAGGCCGCCACGACGTTTGTCTTGCACCACGGATTGTGCCTGTAGTAGAGGCTATGGCAGCTATAACAATTTTAGATTTACTATTGCAACAGGAAATCGTTATGAGGGGGAGAAACCCTTTTTTTCGATAAAAAGGGTTTCTCCCCCTCATACTCCCCCACTTCCCAAAAGAACGACCAAAGGGCTGCCGCCCTCTGGACTCTGGCAAGAGAGTTTGTTTTGGGTGCTGGGGTTGGTAGCTTACGGGATTGGGATAGATGTCAGGCACGACTTGCAGCGTGCCGTGGGTATATGGTTACTGAGAGTTGTCGAAGTAACGGGAGTAGGATTTAGGTTTGGCACGGCTGTTCCAGTGTGCCATGTTAAAAAAAATCAATTTGGGTAAATGGGGGAAATTGAAAATTATGGAAGATTCTAAAAAAATATATAAAACAACCCTTCGCTCTGGGGCGATTTCTTGTATTGTTCTTGCTCTTGGAATGATTGTAGGGTTTTGGGTTTATAACTTTTCGTTGAAAAATGCTGTTGCAGAAAGGGTTTCTCAAGAAGAAATCGAAACTTTTTTTGAAAAACCTTTGGCAGAAAGGGCTATGTTAAAAAAATTGCCATATAATCTTGTTTTAAATGATGATTTACCTGTAAACGCTGGAGCTTGTGTAGTTTTAGACACATCAAACAATTGTTTAATTTATCAAAAAAATCAAAATGCAATAATTCCACCGGCTAGTATGCTAAAACTTGTGGTTATGTACATTGTTTTTCAGGAAGTTGATGCAGGAAATGTTTCTCTTTCAGATGTTGTTCCCCTTCCTCCTGAATGTTGGCACACAAACATTCCTTCAGACTCTTCTAAAATGTTTTTAGCTGAAGGTCAAACCGTTACCTTGCACGAGCTTTTACAAGGTCTTGCAGTTTGTTCTGGAAACGATGCTGCAATTGCTGTTGCCCATTATATCAGTGGGTCTGTAGATGCTTTTGTGGAGCGTATGAACTACGAAATGAATCTTTTGGGCTTGGAAGAAACTCACTTTGTAGAACCATCTGGATATAGTGAAAAAAACATTACAACGCCTTTTGAATTTGCAATTTTCGCAAATCATTACATAAACAAATATCCAGAGAGTTTGGAAAATTATCACAGTTTGCTAACTTTTGAATATCCAAAAGAAGAGAATTTACCAAAATATCAACAAGGGCAAGGCAGAACTCCAATTTTGCAATACAACACAAACAAAACTCTTGGAAAAATCGAAGGTGTAAACGGCTTAAAAACTGGTTTTATTTATGAATCTGGTTACAATCTTTCATTGACAGCAAAACGTGGCGAAACTCAGTTTTTATCAATTACTATGCAAGGTCCGGGGAAAGGAAACGAACAAGGAAATAAGTACCGAATGGAAGACGCATCTACAATTTTGGAATGGGCTTTTGCAAGTTTTTCTTCTGTAAAATTATCACCTGTAGAATCTCAGTCTGTGGTGGTAAGTGGTGGCGTTGAAAACGCTGTTTCTTTGGTTGCAGATATTCCATCAACTTTAACTGTGCCTCACATTCAAAAAAATCTTGATTTAACTGTTACAATCCAAAAGCCTGAAGTTTTACGAGCACCTGTAAAAGAAGGTGTTGAATACGGAAAAGTAATTTATTCCCTAGGGGATAAAATTCTCCAAGAAATCCCTCTTGTGGCTTCAAAATCTGTGGATTATGCCTCATTATGGAAACGAGCTTTAGACAAGGGAATTCTTGGTAAGTAAAACAGCATAATAAAGAAGATATTATTAAAAAAACGAAAAATTCACCCTAGAATATCTTGACAGAAACGGGTTTTACGTACATCATAGTTGTGCTATGGATACTATGTTTGTTTCTCGAACATATCTAGAATCTCTTTCAACTGCGGACTTAATTTCTCTTGCAGATGAATATGGTATAGATATTCCTGAAAATTTAAATAGACGATTTATAATTGGTGAATTATTAGAAGCGGTTGAAGACGCTGGTGAAGAAAAAAAAGAAACTCTACAAGAAAGTGATGTTCTTCCAGAAGGAAAAGAACTTCCAACATCATACAATGAAACTTGTATAACTGCTGTTATCAGAAATCCAGCTTGGGTTTATGTTTACTGGGATATAAGTTCATTCGATATTGAGAAGTTGCAACAAAATCACGCTTTTTCATCTCTTTCACTAAAACTATGTTTTTTCTCTGGGGCTGACGCAGAAAAACCTGCAGAAGTTTTCGATATTTCAGTTAGTCTAAAAGATAGAGAGCAATACATTCTTTTACCAACAACCAATCGCTATCTAAGAGTAGATTTAGTATCCGAGTTTAAAAATCAACTTCCACAAGTTTTAGCTTATTCAAAAACAATAAATCTTCCTCAAAATCTACCACAAATAAATACTAAAACCTTGGAACAAGATATTTCTCCAATTATGGAATTATCTGGATTTAAAGAAATAATTAAAAATCACTATCTAAATCATAGAGAATCATTTAACTAGGTTTTAGAAAGTTTGAGGTATTTTATGTCAAAAAAATCAGTCACTATTACAATAAATTGTCAAAAACCTTTTATTCGTCATCTTGATGATGAATACGTTTCAAAAAATACAGCCTTATTTTCCGCAATCTCAAACACATATCTTCCTTTGTTAAATATGTTTGCAGATTTGGAAGCTGAAGGAATCCCCTTCAAAATCAATATGGTGATTTCTCCAACTCTTTGTGATATGTTAGCTGATCCAGTTTTACAACAACAATATATCGAATGGCTAGATAAACTGATTTCTTTGGGCAACGATGAAGTTGCAAAATACACAAATAATTCTACAAAAAGACGTTTAGCAGTTGACGCATTAAATAAAACAATTCAAAACAAAAGAGATTTTCAAGAAGTTCTAAATCAAGATATTTTATCAAAATTTGCATATTACGCCAGAAAGGGAAATATTGAGTTTTTGGGTACAACTGCTACTTCAATATTTTTGCCACATTATTCTGATATCGAAGAAGTTATTTCTGCTCAAATTGAAACAGGTTTACAACTTCATAAAAAACATTTTGGAATTGCTCCGGAAGGTTTTTATTTACCCTATATGGCTTATTATCCTGGACTAGAATTTACACTTCGTTCTTATGGTTTTGGTTACACAATTTTGGATACTCACGGTTTGCTTTTTGCAGAGCCAGAACCAGAAAACGGCATTTTCACTCCAGCAAGATGTTACAATTCCTTAGCTGTTTTTGGTGCAGATAACGAAGATATTAAAAAATACAGATTAAATCCTTTGTACAAAAACAGAGAAAAAGATATAGGATACGAAGCAGATTCTGAATATCTTGGAAAACATCTTGGAACTGAAGTATCTGAACGTGTTGCAACGGGATTTACATATTGGCAAGGTGATGGCGAAACATTATACAATACAGTTTTAGCAAAAGAACAAGTTGCAAAAGATGCTGCTGATTTTCTATCATCTAAAATCAGTCGATTAAACAAAGCTTTAGAAATCAAGCCTGACACAGACGTTTCTCTAACTTGCGTAATAAACGGTGAAGAACTTGGAGAAACTTGGGAAGAAGGTGTTTCTTGGTTAGAAGAAGTTTTACGACAGGCATTTAACACAACAGAAGTTGAAATTGAATTTTTATCAGACTTAATTAAGGACAATCATTTTAATTTACAAAAAGTTAAACCATATTTTAGTTCCGCAGAAGGAACTGGATACGGCGAAAATATGCTGGAAAATTCCAATGGTTGGATGCTTCGATATATCAGAAAAGCCTCTGAAAGAATGATTGACTTAACATCAAGATTTAAGGACGATTCTGGATTAAAAGCTCGTTCCCTAAATCTAGCTGCAAAAGAGATTTTACTTGCTCAATCTGGGGATTGGCCTTTGATGATAAGCGAAAAAATAAATCCAGAATATGCAGAGCAACGGTTCAAAGAAAGCGTTTTAGCATTTTCTACAGTTTTTGATTCACTTGGTTCAAACAGCATTAGCACAGAATGGCTTACCAGAATGGAAAAGAAACATACCCTATTTCCAGAAATGAATTATATGGTATTTAGTTCAAAACAATAAATTTTCGCACATTTTTACAACTTTTTTTTCAAAGTTTTTATTCAACATTCCATATTGCAAATATTTGGTGTATAATAAAAATTATGAAAAATGAGAACAAAGATTCAGCAAAACGCAAGAAAATCGAAGAAAAAAAAGAAATACGAAAATATAAACATCACAAACGATTTTGGAAATTCATTAGAGTTGTGGCAAAACCTATTATTAAAATGCTCTTTAAATTTGAATACGAAATCGCTCCTGCAATAAAGGGTCCATATCTTGTTGTTTCAAACCATACAACAGATTTAGACCCTGCCTTTCTTGGAATCAGTTTTCCACCACAAATGTATTTTGTAGCTAGTGAACACGTTTATCGTTCTGGAATTTTAGGAGTTTTCCTAAAATGGGCCTTTGAACCAATTGCAAAAATCAAAGGAAGTTCCGACGCAGCTACAGTTTTGAAAATGCTTCGCTATCTTCGGAGCGGGAAAAATGTTTGCCTTTTCCCAGAGGGAAACCGTAGTTTCAACGGAAAAACTGGAGAAATTATCGAAGCAACTGGAAAATTGGTAAAAGCCTCCAACGCAAGTCTTGTAACTTACAAAATTACTGGAGGATATTTTACAACTCCACGTTGGGGGAAAGGGATTAGAAAAGGCAAGGTTACTGGAAAAGTTGTAAAAGTTTACAGTCCAGAAGAAATCAAAAAAATGGAACCTGAAGAAGTTACAGCTTTAATCAAAGCGGATTTATGGGAAAATGCTTATGAAACTCAGGCGAAAAATCCTATTAAATACAAGGGAAAAACCTTGGCTGAAAGTTTTGAAACTGGATACAATGTTTGTCCAAAATGTAAAACCATAGACAACATCACATCCAAGAAAAATAAAATATTCTGCAAGAACTGTGGAATGGAAACAATTTTGGACGAATACGGCTATTTTCCAAAGGATTTTGATTTCAAAACTGTGGAAGATTGGGACAATTTCCAAGAAGATTTTTACAAAAATCTAGTATCAGAAACAAAAGACACAACCGATTCTCTATTTTTTGATACAAATGTGGAATTGTGGACTTTTAATGAAAATCACATAGAAAATTCCTTAGGAATTGGAACTTTTAAAATGTTTACAAATCGTTTTGTATTTGAAACTGACTCAAAATTCCTTGAATTACCTTTATCAGAAATTCCAGAGATATCTATTCACGGGAAAAAGACTTTGATTTTTACATCCAGCGGAAATATTCACTACGAATTAAAATCAAAAAATCTCATTAATGTGCGAAAATATTTGTATTGTTTTTCTGCATTAAAAAATATATAAATTAACTGTCAATTTTTGGAGGAATTATGGACTACTCTGCTGCAAATACCCAACTTTGGAATATGTTAATACAAATTGGAATTATCGCCATTTTGTTGGTGATTTCAAATATTTTACGACACAAAGTGCCTTTCATCAAAAAAACTTTGATGCCAACTTCTGTAATTGCAGGATTTCTTTTACTTTTAGTAAAAACTTTGGGCTGGTTGCCTGTAGATTCCCAGTTTTTGGAAATGGTAACTTACCACGGAATTGCTATTGGTTTTATTGCTTTATCGCTTAAAATCGAAAAGAAAGAAAGTACAAAAGAAGGTGCAAAATTAGCATTGAAAAACGGGGCTGTAATCGTTAGTACTTATCTTGTTCAAGCAATTGTAGGGTTAGCAATTTCTTTGGGCTTGGCTTTTACTTTTATGCCAGGACTTTTCAAGGCTTCTGGAATTTTGCTTCCAATGGGATTCGGTCAAGGTCCAGGTCAAGCTAACAACGTTGGAACAACATATGAAAGTCTTGGATTTGTTGGTGGTCAATCTTATGGCTTAGCAATTGCTGCCTCTGGATTTTTGTGTGCTTGTATTGTTGGAGTGATTTATATTAACGTACAGTCAAAAAAACTAAAATTACAAAAAGAAGAACACGAAGATATTTCTGGTTCTGTTACAGTAGAAACATTCCAAGATAGAAACGAAATCCCAATTTCTCAGTCTATCGACAAACTTTCTATGCAAATGGCTTTGATTATTGTGGTTTATCTTGCAACATTCCTTGTTATTAAAGGCGTAACAGATTTACTTGGTACTCATCTTCCTGGGGTTGCCGCAACTATTTCGCCACTTCTTTGGGGATTTAACTTTATCATTGGTTCTTTAATGGCTCTTTTGCTAAAAGCAATTATCAAAGGATTAACAAAGGCAAAAATCGTAAAACGCCAATATCAGAACAACTATTTGTTAAGCCGTATTTCTGGACTTGCTTTTGATGTAATGATTATTTGTGGAATTGCCGCCATTGATTTTGATGATATTTCAAGTCTCTGGATTCCATTTGCAATTACTGCTGTTGTAGGCGGTATTGCAACTTTTGTTTACTTGAAATTCATTTGTAACAAACTTTACGCTGATTACAAAGAAGAAGGCTTTTTAAGTATGTTTGGAATGCTAACTGGAACAATCAGTTCTGGTATTCTTCTTTTACGGGAAATTGACCCAGATTTTGAAACTCCAGCTGCCAACAACCTTGTTTCTGGAAGCGGAACAGGAATTGCTTTTGGTGCACCGGTTTTGGTTTTAGTAAGTTTGGCTCCAAAGTCTACAGGCTGGTGTTTTGGTGTAGTTGGACTTGCAACAGTTTATCTTGGAATTTTGCTTTTTATGATGTTTAAGCTAAATAAAAAAACAAAGTCTAATAATCAAGTTGAAAATCAAATTAACCAAGAAAAACTTGAAGCTTAATTCAAGCCGACAAAAACAAGAAAAGGATTGCCAAGATAAAAACTATCAAAGCAATCCTTTTTTTAAGTGATATTTAAAAGTTCATAAACTTAAGCTATTCTTCACCGTTCCAACAATATGTACACAAACATTCCTTATCAATACCAATACTTTCAAGCATATCGTCAAGACGATGATAACGTAAAGTTGTAAAGTGAAGTTGATTTTTAATATCGTTAATCATTTCTTCGTATTTTGGACTGTCTGGATTGCAGTATTCTTTTAGCACTTCTTGTGAAACATTTCCCCCTTCCCGCTTAAAAATAATTCGACGAGTAATTAAATCAAGCTCTGTTTTTGAACGAGAAAAGTTTAAGTATTTACAACCAAACATAATTGGTGGACAAGCTGGACGAACGTGAACTTCTTTTGCACCAGATTGATACAAGAAGTCTGTAGTTTCTCTAAGCTGAGTTCCCCGAACAATTGAGTCATCAATCAAAAGGATTTTTTTGCCTTTAATCAATTGTTGAACAGGAATCAATTTCATTTTTGCAATCAAATCTCGTTGAGCTTGGTTTGAAGGCATAAAAGAACGAGGCCAAGTTGGTGTGTATTTAATAAATGGACGAGCAAAAGGAATACCAGACTCGTTGGCATATCCAATGGCGTGGGCTGTTCCTGAATCTGGAACTCCAGCGATTGAATCTGGTTCAATATTTCCCTTATCCCGTTTTGCAAGAAATTTTCCACAGTTGTAGCGCATTTGTTCTACGTTTACCCCTTCATAAGAAGAAGTTGGATATCCGTAATAACACCACAAGAAAGTACACATTTTCATTTTTTTACCAGCTTCTTGCAAAACTTCGATTTTGTCCGCAGTGGCAAAAACAATTTCTCCAGGGCCCAGTTCTTTGTAGTCGTTGTAGCCAAGATTTACGTAAGCATGACTTTCAAAACTAAAACAAAAACCAGAATCCTTGTGACCAATTTGAAGTGGAGTACGCCCCATTTTATCTCGAGCCCCGTAGATTCCCTCTGGAGTCATTATTAACATTGTAATAGAGCCTTGGATTTTTTCTTGAACGTATTTTATTCCTTCTAGGATTGAATCTTTTCTGTTAATAAGAGCCAATATCAACTCGGTTTGGTTAATTTCGTTTTCGGCTGTTTCGTTAAAGTGAGTGTAGCCAGTTTCCAAAATCTCTTTTACAAGTTCTGCTTTATTTGCCACGTGACCAACTGTTGTTATGGCAAAACGACCTTGTGGAGAATGCACCAACAGAGGCTGAGATTCATAGTCCGAAATACAACCAATACCAATTTTTCCGTGCATATCATTTATGTCGTTTTCAAACTTTGTACGAAATGGAGAATTTTGGATATTGTGAATTTTTCGGATAAAACTTCCGTTATCCTGATAAATTGCAAGTCCACCCTTTCGAGTGCCTAGGTGAGAGTGATAATCAACTCCAAAAAACAAATCTAAAGAACAATCTTCTTTTGAAACAACGCCAAAAATTCCGCCCATTGTGTTTTATCTCCAAGGAAAAAAAATTATGGCTTATTATATGAAATATAGGGGGTTTGAGCAATAATTTTTATATCAATGTCAAACATTTTTGAAAATGTTATAAACTAATTAGAAAATGATGATAATATATTTTCCCAAGACTTTGGGAGGAGTCAGCTTTGAAAAAGCTGGTAAACTATTTGGGGGAAGGAAAACCGAACTTTTTCGATGCGTAGTTTTTCCTTCCCCCAAACCCCCAACCTTTCCTGGCAACGACCAAAGGGGATTCCCCTTTGGAAACCCCAAACTTATGTTTTTCTTTTTATTTTTTATTTTTGTTACTAGTGGTTATCTCTTTTGGCTATTTAGCTATCTATACAAACATACTCCCACTCCTTCCAAGAGAACGACCAAAGGGGAAACCCCTTTAGAATCCCCGAGGTTAAGTTATTTGTCATTGATTGTTTTTCTTTGTTTTTTATCAATCTTTACAAATTCCAAATTCCCCTTCTGAATTCTTAATTCTTAATTCGAAATCACCATTCCATCATAAGCTGATTCCACTGTTACGTCTTTTCCAGCTAGAGTTGGGTAGTTTTCTTTTCGTTCTGCTAGGATTTTGTTTATTTCCTTATAAGAAAAGTTGTGGCAAATGTGGGTAAACCAAGTGTGTTTTGCACCAACTTTTGAAGCGGCTTCTAAAGCTTGGTTAAAATTAAAGTGGGTTGTGTGTTCCCGTTCCCGAAGTCCGTCAATTATCAAGTGTTTTACGCCCTTTATTAATTCGAAACTAGATTCTGGGATAAAATTACAATCTGTAATATATGCGATGGCATCATCCATTTTGCCCCTTTCTGTTTGGAGCAAATATCCATTTACTGGCAAATTCCCGTGCATAATTGGAACTGCTGTACAATAAATTGTGCCAGATTTTCTAGGTATTTCAAAAGCTGCTCCAGTTTTGTCTGTGTTTATTACATCAAAACGAGGTTTTCCGCCACCTTCTTGAGTATTTGCGTAAACATAATCAAAACGTCGCTTAATATCGTTTTCGGCAGCGGTGTTGGCATAAATCTCTATTGGGTTTGGTGCTTCTGCATCACTTTTGCCAACACAACCTTGGGTATGAGAAAAAATCCGAATATCATCTAGACCATTTAAATGGTCAGCGTGTCCGTGAGTAATCAAAACAGCGTCTAAATGCTTGATTTTTGCTCGTAAACACTGAAGCCGAAACTCAGGACCAACATCAATTACAAAAGAAGTTGGATATTCTCCCTCGTTCAAAGGAACATCACTTTCTAGTTCCACATAAACACTGGCTCTGTGGCGAATATCCTTTGGATCAGTGGAATTGCAAACCTTGCAATCACAAGCAATTACAGGAATCCCGTGACTTGTGCCGCTTCCTAAAACTGTTAAACGTAAATTACTCATTCCCCGTACTGCTCCTTCAAAGCCAAGATTTTATCTCGAATACTAGCCGCAAGTTCAAACTCAAGCCGTTCTGCATGTTCGTTCATTTGCTTTTCCAAAGCCTTGTAAAGTTTGCCCCTTTCCTTTGGACTAAACA
The DNA here is from genome assembly GCA_017416145.1 of Spirochaetaceae bacterium. Lineage (GTDB taxonomy): Bacteria > Spirochaetota > Spirochaetia > Treponematales > Treponemataceae > Treponema_I. The sequence goes on from JAFQDD010000016.1 coordinate 31,768, forward strand.
AATTGTAGCCATTTAGAAGCACAGACATTTCAGTTTGAGCATCCAGTTCTTTTTCTTGCTTTTCTCGAACCAACATATCATCAATAGCTTTAGAAACTGTTTTCGGAGTAATTCCGTGCTTTTCATTGTAAGCACTTTGCACTTCCCTGCGGTGCTTTGTTTCCTCAATGGCTTCTTTCATGGCAGGACTCATTCTGTCGGCATACATTACAACTTTTCCGTTGGCGTTACGAGCAGCCCGTCCAATTATCTGAATCAAACTGGTGGTAGAACGCAAAAACCCGATTTTGTCCGCGTCTAAAATCCCAATAAAAGAAACCTCTGGCAAGTCAATTCCCTCTCTCAAAAGATTGATACCCACCAAAATATCAAATTCGCCAGAGCGTAAACCTTTTAAGATTTCCACCCGCTCAATAGTTTCCACTTCCGAGTGAATGTATTTTACCCGTAAATTCAAATCTGTTAGATAATCAGTTAAATCTTCCGCCATTTTTTTGGTCAAAGTCAAAAGCAAACATCGTTCATTATTGGCAATTCTCTCTTTTACTTCTTTGTAAATGTCTTCCATTTGACCTTCAGTTTGCCGAACTTCCACAATTGGATCTAGCAAACCAGTTGGACGAATAAGCTGCTCCACAATCCGAGTACTACGCTTTTTTTCAAGTTCATTTGGAGTTGCAGAAACATAAATCACTTGATTCATCTTTTTTTCAAACTCATCGATTTTTAGAGGGCGATTATCCAAAGCTGATGGCAAACGGAAACCAAAATCAATTAAGTTTTGCTTACGGCTTCTATCCCCTTCATACATTGCCCCAACTTGGCTTACAGTAACGTGAGATTCATCGATTAAACACAAAAAATCATCTGGAAAATAATGCAAAAGGGTTGCAGGAGGTTCCCCAGATTTTCGCCCAGAAATAGGTCCTGAATAATTTTCGATTCCCGGACATCGCCCCATTTCCAAAAGCATTTCAATATCACAAGTTGTACGAGTTTTTAGCCGCTCCGCCTCAAGAATTTTCCCAGCATTTTGCAAAGCAGCCACTTGCTCAATCATTTCTTCACGGATTCTGTCTGTGGCATTTCTTAACATTTCTTGCGGAACAACAAAGTGCTTTGCAGGATAAATCGTAGTTTCATCAAGCTCTTCAATAATGTGACCGTCAATCGTATGAAAACGGCGGATGCTCACCACTTCATCAAAATCAAGCTCGATGCGATAAGCTTCATCAGTTTCCATATAAGCAGGATAAATCTCGATTAAATCTCCCCGAAGGCGAAATTTTCCTCGATCCAAAACCATATCATTTCGCTCATATTGCAAAGAAACCAACTGGGAAGCAAGTTTGTTAGTATCCAAAATCTGGCCTTTTTCAATGTGAACCCGCATTTCCTTGTACAAATCTGGCATACCAAGGCCGTAAATACAAGAAACCGTAGCCACAACAATTACATCCCGCCGCTCCATAAGAGCATAAGTTGCCGCAAGACGCATTCTATCAATTTCATCATTTATAGAAGCATCTTTTTCGATATACAAATCCCGAGCAGGAACATAAGCCTCTGGCTGATAATAATCATAATACGAAACAAAATATTCAACCGCATTATTTGGAAAAAAACTCTTAAATTCCCGATAAAGCTGAGCCGCTAAAGTTTTATTGTGGCTAATTACCAAAGTTGGCCGCTGCACCGCTTCAATAATTTTTGCCATGGTAAAGGTTTTTCCAGAACCAGTTACACCCTTTAAGGTTTGATATTTATCTCCAGCCAAAAATCCCTTAGAAAGGGCAGCAATTGCCTCAGGCTGATCTCCAGAAGGCTCATAAGGAGCCTCAACTTTGAAAGGTCTCATAAAATCATTCTAGCAAAATCAAAAACAAATGTATAGTAATTTTAAAACTGAATCAACAAAATTATCAAAAAGAAAATTTTACGGGGCCATTTTTGATTTATTCGGCATGGTTCGACTTGCTCACCAACCTCATAAATCAAAAACCGGGCTTTCCAGGGTTACGCCGTCTACCGCGGCTCCATTCCTGCGGAACGCTCATGGCGCCCTTCCAATCCCTTGTCCAAAAAATCCATACTGACAAAGCACAAAAAAACTGATAAAATCACCTTGCTTATAAAGTTTTCAATGCAAACTTACTTATTAACAGGAGTCTTTATGCCACACATTTATCCACAAGGTTCAGTTTTTAACACAATACAAGATATTAAAAACAAAAAAATCACTATTATGGGGCTTGGGCTAAATGGTGGCGGCGAAGCTTGTGTACGTTTTCTTCACAAAGCTGGGGCAATTCTCACTGTTACAGATATGAAATCTGAAAAAGATTTAGAGCCAACTCTAATATCCTTGAAAAAAGATTTAGGAGAAAGTTTTTCTAATATCAACTTTGTTTTGGGAAAGCATGAAATATCAGATTTTGAAAATGCAGATTGCGTTATAAAAAATCCCGGGGTTAAGTTCCAAGGCAACAAATTTTTAGAAGCTGCCAAAGCCATAGAAACAGATTTATCTTTATTTTTGCAATTTACAAAAGCTCCAATTATTGCAGTAACTGGAAGCAAAGGAAAATCTTCCACAGTAAGTGCCATTTACTACGGCCTAAAAGAAGCTGGATTTAACGCTTTTCTTGGAGGAAACATCACCGTAAGTCCACTAACATTCCTCGAAAAAACCTCTGAACAAACTCCAGTTGTGCTAGAACTTTCTAGTTGGCAACTTGCAGACTTACGAGGTCGTGGGCTTTTAAAGCCAAATATCACTTTGATAACAAAAATTGTGCCAGACCATCAAAACTGGTACGGCAATATGGAAAGCTACGTGGCAGACAAAAAGCTAATTTACGCTGACCAAGACCACAATCAATACACAATTTGCAATTACGACGAAGATTGGGGAAAAATCTTTGCTTCTGAAACAAAGGGAAAAGTTTTATGGTATTCCACAGCCCCATATCAAAACAAAGAAAATTTTTCCAAAGCCGTTTATTTTGACGAAAATCACGTGGGATATTTAGTAAAGTCCCCAACTGAAACTGTAAAAATCCTTGAAAACACAATAGTTCCAGGATTCCACATGAAGCAAAACATTTTAAACGCTTGTTTAGTTCTTCATCTAATGAATGTAGAAGATGCAAAAATCACTTCGATTATGGAAAAATATCCAGGTATTGAACACCGCTTGGAAAACTTTTTCCAAACCCAAGTTGGCTCTACGAAAATCAACTTTTACAACGATTCTGCCGCCACAGTTCCAGATGCCACAGCGGCTGCCATCAACGCCTTTGAAAATCCCCCTGTGTTAATTGCTGGTGGCACAGACAAAAATCTAGACTTTACTCCTTTTGCTGAAAATGCCCACAAAGCAAAGGCAATTTATCTTTTATCCGGAACTGGCACAGACAAACTTTTACCGCTTTTAAAAGAAAAAAATATCCACATTCAAGGGATTTTCGATTCTTTAGACGAACTTTTACTAGAACTTAAACAAGATTTGGAAAAATCTGCAAACTTCACAGAAAAAGAAAACATTATTTTCTCCCCAGGAGCCACTTCCTTTGGCATGTTTAAAAACGAATTTGACAGGGGAAATCAATTCAAATCAAAGGTAAAATTGATATTTAGCTAAAAAAAATGCACCAGTAATTTTGGATTTTTTCCAATCTTAATGGTGCATATCATTTTATTTAGATTTTACAAACTAATTCTTACTTCTAAACTTTCCAGGTGGAACGCCGTGAATCTTTTTGAATACACGACAGAAATAAGCTTGATCTTGGAAACCACATTTTTCCGCAACATCATAAACTGTAGCATTTGTGTGAAGCAACATTAAAGATGCTAAGTTAATTCTGTATCGGTTTAAATATTCCCAAGGAGAAAGTCCTGTTTCCTTGTGGAAAATCCTAGTTAAATAATCTTCTGAAACGTGAACTGAATCTGCCAATTTCCATCTTGAAATCTGAGAACCAGAGTTTTGATTCAAATAACAGATAGCTTTTTTTACCAAAGCACCAGTATCTGGAGGCAAAATTTCTTCTCCAGCAAAAATTGCTCTAACCCTTGTTGCAAACTCTTCTTCCTTTGCAATAGCAGAATTACACAAAATTACGCGAGGAACTGCTGACAATTCAAAAACCATATCATCATCCTCTATTTTTTCTGGCAAAACCATAATCGGAGTTAAAACAGTTGTAGGATTTTTTCGCACCTTTTCAACAGAGGCAACATCAAGATATTCAAAAACTACCATCGAAGGAGTGATATTTTTGATTGCTTCATCAAATTTTGTCATATCTTCAACCAAAACCGTTTGTTCCATTTTTGCCCATAACGGATATGAAGGAACATCTTTTCCAATAAAAATAATTGGATTTTTCACAGATTTTGTCATTTGATGTTCAAAAAATGCTGAAAAGTTTTTGAGTTTTTTCAATTCTTCATCGGATACTTGGCTTATGCACAAAAAGGCGTTTTCCACATACTCTTTTTTATTGCGATTTGCGTAAATATCCTTCCATTCAAGCGAAGAAGCATCGTCAGCATTCCATTCAAAATTATTTGTTGAATCAATAGCATTTTTACAAGAAAATTTTGGAAAAGGATAAAGGATTTCAAGCCCGTTTTGCTTTTTTTTCATAGTAGCTTCTAGCAATAAAATAATTTTTTCTGCTAAAAGCATATTATTTTGAATCCAAGAAGCACTGTTTATTTGATTTTTAGAGTCAATCGAAATTAAAATTCCATTATCTGCTTTTTTTAGTTTGATGTCAGACAGTTCTAGATTCCATTCCTTACAAATAATACTTAGAGCTTGTCTTAATCGAGTTGGATCTCCAAAAACTAATGGAAGCTTTTTTGTTTTTTCCGAAAAATCAATAACATCTTCCATATGAAAAAGTCTTTTTTCGACAGGCAAAGCATTTGTTTGTGATTTTGTGAGTTCCAAAATCAAATTAGTTTTTTCAATTTGTTCATCAACTCGATTTTTCAAGAAAATCATTTGCCCTGAAAGTAAATCTGCATCAAGAGAATCTACTTCTAACAATTTTTGGATTTGATCAATTTTGTTGTTGATTTCATAAAGTGGGTCACACAAATCTGCACCAACATTGGCAAAGAAACTGGTTTTTGCAAGTTCAGCTTCTTCTGCCTTTTGTTTTGCTATTGAAGTTTGCTCAAACATAATAGCTCCAAGCAAAGCACTACTAATTGCAGAACGTAATTCCTCGTAAACTGTTCCTTCAAAGGGAGTTGTTTGAAGAATTATGTAGCCCATAGGTTGCTTTTCCTCAAAAAGTGGCAAAACAAGGAAAACACCTTTTTCAAAGCCTTTTATATTATTTGGCAATAAATTATTTGCTGGAAAAACTTGTTCATCTGTGTACAAAGTTCCATTGGTAAAACCACCTATGAACCGAGAGTTATTGTCATCTTCTGTTAAAACGATTCCAAAAGTATTTATATCAATGGATGGAAGATATTTTGCAAGAATCTCTGTTAAGTTCTTTTTGCTTTTTGCAGCCAAAAGCCCACATTTTAACGCATTAAGACTTTCATTTAATCTTCTATCTTTGTAGCGTTTTGAAGCCACAGCCATATTTTGGATTTTTGAAACTGTAATCCAAAATTGGTTTTCTAAACTAGAAATATATCCAAAAGGCAAAAATGAAAGTTTTTTTAGGACATTTATAGTTGTAACCAAAAGACGAATATCTGCATTTTCAGAGAAAAATCTTTCCAATGCACCTGTGATAATTTTAAACAACACATCAGTTTCTTGACTTACCAAAGCACCGATTAAAGGCTCAAGAATTGCATTTACATAAGTTTCATCAAGTCTAAAAAGTTTTGTTAAGTATTGTTCGAGTTCTTTTGGGTTGTTTGGAACTTCTTGATTGCTAATTTCTCGTTCCATTTTACAACCACAAGATTCTCTAATTATTACTTCAGAAGCAAGCATAACATCTGATGTACTTTTTCCATTGTTCAAAACATTTTTTAGCATTGAAACAGCAGTTAGTCCCAATTCCCTAAATGGCATGTGAACTGTTGTAAAAGCAGTTCCAATAATTCGGCTTTCAGAAGAATCGTTAAATCCTCCACATTTAAAATCCTCTGGAACTCTATATCCTTGTTTTGCAAGATAACTTATTGCAGAGAAAGTCATCATATCAGATGAACCAATCAAAACTTCAAAATCCTTTCCAGGAATAAGACCTCGCTCATTAAATAATTGGGCTGCTGCGGTTTCCCCTTCTGTCCAACCAACAGGATCGCTAACTAGTTTTGAATTTAAAACATCAACCCCATTTTCTTTCATTACATCACAGAAAGCTTGAAATCTTTCGTTTGCAGAATGATGGAATTCTGGTCCACGTAAAAAAGCAATTCTAGTTGTCTTATGTTCTTCAATAAAGTGGCGAACCAAATTCATCATTCCAGAATATGCATCAAAATCAGCACAGGGATGATTTTTCATTTTGTGGGCAATTGTAACAAGTGGAATTCCTGCAAATCTTTCATGAAATTTATCTAATTCTTCAACAGGAACAGAACTTCCGATGGCAGACCCCCAAGAAACTATACCATCAAAGTTTTCTTTATTTACCAACTGATAGATGGAGTTACGTAAATAGTCTGATTCATTTTGGGAATTTAATCTTCCTCCTGGAAAAATGAAAAATCCAGAATCAAGGTGAGATGCTTCTCTTACTAAGGGTTGAAACAAACTTTGTGCAGACCCTGTATGAATAGAAGCTACTAAAAATCCAATTCGTTTATTTTGTGTCATATCGTTATTGTACAAAAAGAAATCACTAAAAACAATAGTTTTTTTGAACTCTAAAATTTACTATAACATTACGTAAAATCTTCTTACTTTGATTTTACACAATTTTTGGAGGCCCTAAGATGGAATTAAAAGCTATTAACGAAGTATATAATAAGCAGTCAAGACCAGAGAAAATCTTACAATTTGGAGAAGGCAACTTTTTAAGAGCTTTCTGTGATTGGATGATTGATTTAGTAAACGAAAAAACCGATTTTAACGGAAATATCGTTGTGGTTCAACCTTTGGAAAAAGGTATGGTAGACATGATTAACGAACAAGAAAGTCTATACACAACCGTTTTACGTGGTATTCAAGATAAAAAATCAGTTTCAGAAAAAAGAACTATCACATCTATTAGCAGATGTTTAAATCCTTATGCACAATACGATGAATATATGAAATGTGCAGACAACCCAGATTTACGTTTTGTTATTTCTAACACAACAGAAGCTGGAATTGCTTACCTAGAAGGTTGTAAACTAGAAGATACACCTCCTGCAAGTTTCCCTGCAAAAGTTTGTCAATTCTTGTATCGCCGTTACAAAACATTCAACGGAGATTCATCAAAAGGTTTAGTATTTATTCCTTGTGAATTGATTGATAAAAATGGTTTTCACCTACACAACTACGTAATCCAATACGCAAACGAATGGAAACTTGAAAAAGAATTCATTGACTGGGTTGAAAATGCATGTTCATTCTGTTGTTCACTTGTAGACCGCATTGTTCCAGGTTATCCAAGAGAAGAAGCTGACGCACTATGTAATGAACTAGGATACAAAGATAACCTACTAGACGCAGCTGAAATCTTCCACCTTTGGGTAATCGAAGGAAAAGACTACAGTGCAGAACTTCCATTCCACAAAGCAAATCTAAACGTAATTTGGACAGAAGATATGAGCTTTTATCGCACAAGAAAAGTTCGCATCCTAAACGGAACTCACACAATGTTCGTTCCTGCTGCTGTTCAATACGGATTAACAACTGTAGAAGAAAGCCTAAACGATGAAACAATGTACGCATTTATCGAAAAAGGTCTTTTTGAAGAAATTATTCCTTCAATGGACGGAGATAAAGCTGCTCTTGAATCTTATGCTGGAGACGTTCTAGAAAGATTCAGAAACCCATTCATCAAACACTTACTAATGAGTATCACTCTAAACTCAGTTTCAAAATTCAAAACTCGTGATTTACCATCAGTAATTGGATATATCGAAAAATTCGGCAAAGTTCCACCAGTATTAAGTTTCTCTATTGCAGCTCTTATTAACTTCTACAAAACTTGTAAAGAAGCAAAAGAAGACCAAGCAATTCTAGATCACTTTGCAGCACTATTTGCAAAAACTTCAGACGCAAAAGAAATCGTAACAGACGTTCTTTCACAAGAAGCTTGGTGGGGTGAAAACCTAAACAACAGAGCTGGATTAACAGACGCAGTTGCATCATCTCTAGCAAAAATCTGGAGTGATGGTATGAACAACGCTGTAACTGATTTAGTAAAATAGAGGAAATATGGCTGATACAAAAGTTATTAAAATTCATCAAGATGATTTTGTGGCAGTTGCATTGGCTCCTCTTTCTAAGGGAGAATCCTATCTTGGGGTTACTCTCTTAGAGGATATTCCACAAGGTCACAAATTTGCACTAAAAGATATTCCAGCAGAATCAAAAGTAATTAAATATAGCTATCCAATCGGAAAAGCAACTCAAGATATTAAAACAGGTTCTCATGTTCACGTTCACAATATGAAGACCCTACTTTCAGAAACTGCTGAATATTCATACACACCAGACGAAAAAGTTATTGCACCTGGATACAAGGCTGTTGAAACAAATGGCTTTGAAAACAAAACTATAAAAGCTTATCGTCGTCCAAATGGAAAAATCGGTATTCGTAACGAAATCTGGATTGTTCCAACAGTTGGCTGTGTAAACAAACTTGCAGAAAGACTAGCAAATACAGCAAAAGTAAAAGATGGTATAGACGGAATCCACGCTTGGATTCATCCTTACGGCTGTTCCCAAATGGGCGGCGACCACGAACAAACAAGAACTGTTTTGGCTGATTTAGTAAATCATCCAAATGCAGCAGCTGTTTTAGTTTTAGGTCTTGGTTGTGAAAACAATACTGTAGAAAAATTTGCAGAATTAGTTGCAAGTCGCTCTCCAGAAGGCGAAGGGTCTGATATCACACAAAATGGCAGAATCATTTATCTAACTTCACAAAATTCCACTGACGAAATTGCAGATGGTCTTGCAGCTTTAGATAAACTCCAAGATTTTGCTTGTAACAACAAACGAGAAGATGTTTCTATTTCAGAACTTGTTATCGGTATGAAATGTGGTGGTTCAGACGGATTATCTGGAATTACAGCAAACGCTTTAGTTGGTCAAATCTGTGATAGATTTACATCTAGCGGAAGCAAAGTAATGCTAACAGAAGTTCCAGAAATGTTTGGTGCAGAACAAATGCTTATGAATCGCTGTGTTAGCCCAGCAATTTATAACGATACAGTAAATCTAATAAACAACTTTAAAGATTACTTTGTTCGCCACGGACAAACAGTTTACGAAAACCCAAGTCCAGGAAACAAAGCTGGTGGAATTACTACCCTTGAAGACAAATCTCTAGGTTGTGTTCAAAAAGGTGGTCGCTCCCCAATTAAAGGTGTTTTATCCTATGGTGATATTATGCCACTAAACGCAGAAGCTGGTGGAGTTTACCTTCTAGAAGGTCCTGGAAACGACATTGTTTCTACAACAGCTATGACTGCTGCTGGAGCTCATCTAATTCTTTTTACAACCGGACGTGGAACACCACTTGGGGCTCCAGTTCCAACTGTAAAAATTGCTTCAAACACACCACTTGCAGAACATAAGTCAAATTGGATTGATTTTAACGCTTTCACAATGCTAACAGAAAACGCATGTGATAAACTTTCTGACTTGATTTTAGACGTTGCATCTGGAAAACAAACCAAAAACGAAGCAAACGGATATAGAGAAATTGCCATCCTAAAAGATGGAGTAACACTATAAAACAAGTAGTCAAGGGAAAATCTTTCCTTTGACTTACCATTACTCAACGGGAGTGAATATTATGAAAAACTTTATGGATAAAGATTTTTTGCTTGAAACAGAAACTGCAAAAGAATTATTTCATAATGTGGCTGAAAAACAACCAATTTGGGACTATCACTGTCACTTAATTCCAGAACAAATCGCTAACAACAAACAATTTGCAAATATTGCTGATGTTTGGCTTGGTGGCGACCACTATAAATGGCGTCAAATGCGCACATTTGGCGTTGATGAACAACTTGTTACAGGCAATGCAGATCCATTTGATAAATTTATGGCTTGGGCTGCAACAGTTGAAAAATTAATTGGAAATCCACTTTACCATTGGACTCACCTAGAATTACAAAGATATTTTGGAATTTACGAACCTCTAAATCCTCGCACAGCAAAAGATATTTGGAACAAAGCAAATGATCTTTTACAAGGTGAAGATTTAAGCGTAAAAGGTATTTTCAAGAAGATGAACGTATACGCTGTAGGAACAACAGACGATCCTGCAGATACTTTGGAATATCACAAAGCAATTAAAGACGGAACTGCAAAAATCGGCAAAACTGATACAAAAGTTGTTCCATCTTACAGACCAGACAAAGCAATTCACATCGATGCTCCAAATTTTGCTGAATATATCGATACACTTGGAAAAGCAGCAAATATTAGCATTTCAAATCCAGACGATGTTCTAAAAGCTCTAGAAAACAGACTTGATTACTTTATCGAACTAGGATGTAGAGCAACTGACCACGCTCTTGAATATCCACCAGCAGTAGCAGCTTACAAAAATCGTGAAGCAGAAAAAGAAGCAGCATTCAAAGCTTTTGATGCAATGAAAGCTGGTTCAGTTCTTTCACAAAAAGAAGCAGATACATACAAAGCATACATTCTTGTTAATCTTGCTCGTATGTACGCAAAGAAAAATGTTGTTATGCAATTACACATTGCAGCAATTCGTAACAACAACCCATTTATGATGGCAAAACTTGGTCCAGATACAGGTTATGACGCTGTTCACGACCACCAACTAAGTGCAAATCTTGCAGCATTTATGGGACGTGTAGAAGAAGAAGGTGGATTACCAAAAACTGTTTTATACACACTAAATCCAAAAGATTACTATCCATTAGCAACTTTAATGGGTTGTTATCAAAAAGATATTCGCGGAAAAATCCAACTTGGTTCAGCATGGTGGTTCTGCGATCACAAAGACGGTATGACAGAACAACTTACAGTTCTTGGAAACTTAGGTATGTTAAGTTCTTTTGTTGGAATGTTGACAGACAGTAGAAGTTTCTTGTCTTATCCACGTCACGAATATTTCCGCCGTATTCTATGTAACCTAATTGGTGGTTGGGTAGAAAATGGTGAATATCCAAATGACAAAGAAGCATTGGAAACTATCATTAGAGATATTTCCTTCGAAAATGTTAAAAATTACCTACAATAACGACTTTATGTAAAGGGTTATTTACCTCCTATTCTAACCCTTTGCTCCTCCTATAAAAGTAAGCTTTTGCCCTAAGGTTTCTCCGACCTTAGGGCTTTTTTTTCAGCAAAAAAATTTGCTTTATACAATTTTTCAACATATAATGTTTTTATGGGTATGATAAAACAATTATTAAGCAATGATGAAACTTTATATTTTATTTTCAATGAAAATTATATATTAACTTCTGTAAGCAATGACTCTTCAAATATTAAATTAGTACAAAAGGATTTATTCCAAAAATGTTTAGAACATCATTGTGCAAAGGATTGGTTTTTTCTTCCAGAATTAAATTATGCAGCTATGTTTCTCGAAGAAAGTACTCCACCTCTAAAAGACACAAAATGGTTACCTCTACGAAGCCTTTTTGCATTAAACGATAATAATCTAAATTTCCTAACATCTCACGCTCTAGCCCTACTAAATTGGCGTTCTCAGACCCGTTTTTGTAGCCAATGTGGTTCCCCACTAAGTGATCACAAAGCAGAAACTGCTAGATATTGTACAATTTGTAATAAAAATATTTACCCATCAATCTCACCTTGTATCATTGTAAAAATCACCAATGGAGAAAAAATCTTACTTGCTCGACATACCCAAAGAAACACAGATGTTTACACTTGCTTAGCTGGATACGTTGAACCAGGAGAAACGCTGGAACAATGCGTAGAAAGAGAAGTCTTTGAAGAAACAGGTATTCACGTAAAAAATATAAAATACGTTGAAAGTCAAAGTTGGCCATTTCCAGATCAATTAATGTTAGGCTTTTCTGCTGAATATGCTGGAGGCGAACCAAAATTACAGTTAGAAGAAATACAAGAAATCTTTTGGTTTACAAAGGATAATTTGCCACCAATTCCAAAACCAGGCTCTTTAGCCTATAAACTTATTACAAGTTAAAGTAATTTTTATAAACTACAAAAAAAGGCAATCATCCACATCTTGTGGAAAATTGCCTTTTTGTTTATCAGCTAAAATATTAATTAAAATTCTTCAAAATCATTGTCAGAAATATATTCTTCAACAACAACATCACTTGGAGAAATATACAAATCTTCATCATCATCCTGCATTTTCATAGACTCTGGAATAACAGAAGATTTTGCAGAAAATGAAGCAGCAGATTCTGTATTAGAAAAATGAGTTGTTGTAGATGTAGATTCCTTAACTTCTTCATTTTTTACAGGTTGAATTGGTTGAATTGGTTCTTTTTTCTCAAAAGTTTTTGAAAAACTTGGAGTTGGAGGAAGCATCTTTTGTGGCTTAAATGAAGCTTCTACATTTTCCAAAGAACTTTTATCAAACTTAAAGAAATCCAATGCAGATACCAAAGATTCTGACTGAGCAGCCATTTCAGTAGCCACAGAAGCAAACTCTTCAGAAGTTGTTGCACTTCTTTGAACTAAAGTATCAAGTTCCACAATTGCTTTGTTAATTTGTCTTGCACCAACATCTTCCTCTCTTGCAGCTGCTGCAATTTCTTGAACAAGTTCAGCCGTTTTAGAAATATCTGGTATCATTTTGTCGATTAAAGCACCTGTATTTTCTGCGACAGTCACACTCTTTGTTGATAATTCACTGATTTCTGCCGCAGCAATTTGGCTTCGTTCTGCAAGTTTTCTAACTTCACTAGCAACAACAGCAAAACCTCGTCCAGCCTCCCCAGCTCTAGCGGCTTCAATTGCAGCATTTAATGCTAAACGATTAGTCTGACTTGAAATTTCTTCGATAATGCCAATTTTCTCAGCAATTTGATGCATAGCTTCTACAGTTTCAAGAACAGCTTTTCCACCTTCTCCAGCTTCCAATAAAACATTTTGGGCGATTCTATCTGTTTCAACAGTATTTTCAGCATTACTTCGAATATTTGAAGCCATTTCTTCAACAGTTGAAGAAATCTCCTCTGTAAAAGATGCTTGTGTAGAACTATCAATGGACATTACTTGGCTAGTTTTGCTAATTTGTTGACTTCCAGAAGCCACAACCTGACCAGCTTGATAAACAACAGAAATTACATCCGTAAGGTTCTCTATCATCATCTGAAGCTGATTTCCTAAATCTCCAATTTCATCATTTCTATCGAATATGGATTTTTTCTCAGCATCGGAAATATTTGATAATTGTAAATCACCATCCGTCAAACTCTTAAAAGCTTTTGCAAAAGCATCAAGTGGAGTTGTAATCACTTTGACAAAGAAGAATCCTAGGAAAACTGTAGCACCTGAAACTAACAAAACTGCAACAACAGAAGATCTCGAAGTTCTTCCTTCTTTATTTTGAATATAATCTAGTTTCTTTTCAATTTCTGTTTCATATTTTTCATCAAATTGTCCAACTGAAATGATTTCCTCAGCTGCATCTACAACCTCGTTTATAGAACGCATTGCGAAAAACAATCCAGAACCGATAAAAACTAAAATTAAAACACCGATAAGAATAAAACTCCCTGCTAGTCGAGTTTTTAATTTCATATATCCTCCAAACACTCATTTTAAATGAAAATATCTTATAATTTTATCATTATCCTAAAAAAATGTTATGTCAAACTCAATATCCTAATAAGTATTTTTTTACTCTTTAACTTAAATTTTTTCTTGCGGGTAAATACTTTATAACTTACAATTTCAACTATGGCGTATATTTTACCCGTGGCCGGAGGCAAAGGCGGGGTTGGAAAAAGTATTTACTCTCTCAATATTGCAGTAACTTTAGCTAAACAATGTAAAAATGTAATTTTAGTTGATTTAGATTTAGGTGGCTCAAATCTTCATACACTTTTAGGATTAAAAAATAATCAAGCTGGACTTGGAACATACATTGCAAAACAAGAAACAGATTTTACCAATCTTTTACAAGCGACAGGCATTCCTGGATTGCAATTTATCGCAGGAGATTGTCTTTTCCCAGGAACAGCAAATATGGACTTTTTCACGAAGAAAAAGATTCTTATGAATCTGGAAAAATTAAATGCTGATTATGTGATTTTAGATTTGGGGGCTGGTTCTAGTTACAACGTAATAGATTTTTTTCTCACATCCTACAGAGGAATGGTTGTGGTTACACCAGAACTTACTTCTATTTTAAATGCTTATTCATTTCTAAAATCAACGGTTTTTAGATTTATTTACCGACAGTTTCCAGCAAAAAGTCCAGAACGACAAGTACTTCAAAACAGTATTTTAAAGCGAATGGAAGGAAAAGAATATTCCTTTGCACAGATTATGGATGTAATGTGTAAAACTTTCCCAGAAACTGCAAACAAAGCAAAATTAGAGATGAAAAAACTTAAACCACGTGTTATTATGAATATGGGTAGAAGTAATAATGATATTGAGATGGGAAACAGGCTTTCCAACTTAGTTCATAACAAACTTTCTATTGATATAGAATATATCGGTTTTATCCCTTATGATGAAAAAGTGCCTATTTCAGTTGCAAAACGTACGCCAATTTCAATTTTTGCACCTGATAGTCCTTACAATTCGGTTTTAGATTCTATTGGTCGTAGAATAATATCTACTTCCAATCCAGATTCTATATATTTACAAGACGTAACAGAAAGTCTTGAAGATCTAGTAAAAGATTATTATAAAAATAAAACAATATAGGAATATTTATGAGCATTACATCAGACATTTTACAAAAACTACAAACTGTAAGCACTGAAAGTGGAAAAGACTTTCTAGAATTAAGCAATTCTTTTCCAGTTTTGATAAAAGAGCTTGAAGACGCAACCTCAAATGGAACACAACTTCAAGATTTCGAGCAAATTATCCAAGAATTGCACACAGCCGTAGAAAAGCAAAGTGTCCTATTGGAAAGAAATCGCAAGTTCTTAAACGATTTTAAAAACAAAAACAATGACTTGTTTAAAGGTATTTCAGATAAGATTCACTTATTGGACACTATTCAAGATATTATTCTTGGAATTAAAGATGAAAGTGAAAATATGGAAGTTATTTCTCTAAACGCAATGGTAGTTTCCATTCGTTCTGGAAAAGAAGGTCAAGCTTTCTCTTACATTACTGCCAATCTTAAACAATCCTCAAAGCGACTAATCAAGCAATCTGACGCTTTGATTCAATACGAAAATACAGTTCAATCAATGCTAAAAGAACTTGAAACTGAAATTCAAGAAGTAAATACCCTAAATACTCAATCTGCAAGTCAAGAAAAAGTTGAAAATTCTGAAATCATTTCAACAGCAACACAAATTTCAGATACTCTTCACGAAATGCTTAGATCTTCACGAACAATCAAAAATCCTATTTTGAAAGCTATGGAAGGTATTCAGATTCAGGACATTATCAGACAATCCCTTGATGATATTCTATTAGCTGTAGAAAAGATTCATGAGCCAGACTCTTCTTTGTCTCCTGAAAAAAAACTTGAGCAATTTACAACTAACAAAAAGCTTTTACAACTTTCTGTTAGATGTCTAAATGGCGTAAAGAAAAATCTTGATTCAAGTATAGAACTCTTTACAACAAATAGAAATACAGTAAATAAAACTTTATCAGACCTAGAGGATTCTCGTACAGGTTTCTTAAACGGAGTAAATGGCGAAGAATCATCTCTCAAAGTTCTTCACAGTTGTATAAACAAAACTATTGAAAACTTCAATATGTTTACCCATTTGATTCAGTCATATCAACAAATACAAAGCAATGTGCTAAAAGCTGTAAAAAACATTCAAGATTCTGTATCAGAAATGTCAGCTTGTTTCACAGCCTTTGGACCAATCATTTCAAACCTTCAATACGTAGCAATCGCACAACGCATTGAAGTTGCAAGAAACGAAGCTATTAGTAGTATCAAAGACACAGTTGAACATATGGCTCAGTTAATTGCACAAACCCAAGAAAATGTTCAGACTGCTCAAAACCAATTACAGGATTTCACAGATACTTGTAATTCAGAAATCAAAAAATTCTTGGATGCTTCTTCAAGAGATGACAAAAACTTTTACACTGTATCAAAGGAAAAAGATGCTTTTGCTTCTGAACTTGACAAAATCTATTACGCTTTAGATAGAGCAGCTGCAAATTTCTCTGTATATTCTCCAGATTTTTATACAAATTACACATCAATTTCTGGAGCAATCGACAGATTACACGGTTTATCTCGTCTAATAATCGATACACAACAAGGCTTACAACACTTATTAGACAATACAGAACGAGAACGCAATGCTCTTATCACAAATCACCAGTTAGAAGATACAGGCATTCACAATCTTGATATTATCGAATTCCTAAACCACTTCACAATCACTGCTGATAAACAAGAAGCTGGATCTTTGGCTGGAATTGCCGTAAGTCACGGTGCTACTTCAGGTGATATTACATTCTTTTAGAATAGGATTTTAAATGAACAAACATTATGATCCCCACTTTCAAAAGGATATAATCACAATTCACCCAGGAGAGTATTACACATCAAAAGAAGATATTTATATTGCAACGGTACTAGGTTCCTGTATCAGTGTTGCATTATATGATATAAAACTTGGTTTTGGAGGTATGAATCACTTTATGCTTCCAAAATCCAGTCGGGATGAACCTTTGTCGTCAGAAGATGAAGGTCGTTTTGGAAATTATGCTATGGAATTGTTAATCAATGATATGATAAATAACGGTTCTAGTAAGCAGAGTTTACGAGCAAAAGTATTTGGCGGTGGAAATGTTTTGGATGCTGGAAACAGTCAGATGAACATGACAGGCATAAATAATATTAACTTTGCTCTAAATTATTTAAAAGCAGAAAATATTCCCATTATCGTAAATGATACTGGGGGGATTTTTCCAAGAAAGATTTACTTCAATCCGCTTACATCAAAAGTTTACTTAAAACGTATTCAAAAAAGCGGACAGTCAGTCGAGCAAATTAAGCAAAGAGAATTGGAATACAAACTCCAGCTTCAAGCAAAAAAAGAAGAAGCTGGAAATATTGTTTGGTTTTAGTTCTTAATATTTTCTTCGATATGACTAAGTATTTTATTAAGATCTAAAACAAGCACCATTTGATTGTTATTTTTACCAATCATTTGGACAAATTGCATGTTTGAGCGAGAACCTGCAGGTTCTTTTTCCAATGAACTAACTTCATTAACAGAATCTGCAATAAATCCAAAGACAAAAGGAGGTTCATTATTGTTTGCAACTTCGCTAACAATGATTGAAGTTTCCTTTCCAATTTCTGAAATTGGTAGCCCAAAAAGCACTCTAAAATCGATTACAGAAATGACTGTTCCACGGATATTCACCACACCCCGTAGATATTCTGGAGTGCGAGGAACTGGAGTAACTTGCTCATAAGGCAAAACTTCTTTTACAGCTGTTACAGGAACTGCATAAGCTGTATCAGATAACATAAAAGAAAAAAAGATGTCGGTTGTATTATTCATGAATTATTCTCCACTTGAAGAATAATAAAGCAAACCGATTCATAAATCAACTATTTTTTCATTTTACCACGGAGGTTTTATGACAACTATAGAATTACAAGGAGAGTTGGGGATAAATAATGCCGCAGAATTAAAAAAAATATTTATTTCTGCCCTTGAAAAAAAACAACCTATTACCTTTGACGTTTCAAAACTTGAAGACATTGATGTTTCTATAGTTCAACTTCTTTACGCTTTATACTCAGAAATGGATTCATCTTGTAGTATTTCATATATTGGGATGCTTTCTCCTTTAGTGAAAAAACGTCTTTTTAATATTGGGGTGGCTTCGTCTCCTACTTTATCAGAACAAGAAATTCTAAACGAAATTGAAGCAAAGTTGAGGGTTTTACATGAGTGATGGCTTAGACAAAATGGCGGATATCTTCTTAGAAGAAGCCAGTGATTTATTAGAAAAACTTGAAGAGCATCTTCTAAAACTAGAACAATCTCCAGACGATGTAGACACTATTGCTGCAGTTTTTAGAACTATGCATACAATAAAAGGTTCTGCTGGAATGTTTGGGTTTAATGCCGTATCTAGATTTACTCATCAAGCAGAAAACACATTTGATGAAGTGCGAAATGGTCGAGTTGCTGTTACATCAGAGTTAATTACATTAACTTTGAATGCTAGAGATCATATTCGAAATATGCTTTCAGACCCAAACAGTCAAGAATTAGCAGAAGAAACAGAAAGTTTAATTTCACAATTTCAAGTATATCTTCTTGAAAATGCTCTAGACGGCTCAAAACCTGCGAAAACTGAAACAGCTGCCTCTGTGGAAAAATCAGCACCACAAGTTGAAGAGAAAAAAACTACAACAGCTAAAGGTGATGAAGTTATCTCTTTTAATGCAAATTCTGTTCAAGAAGTTGAAAAGCCTAAAGCTCCCCAAAAAAAAGAACCAGAAGAAATTCCAGAAATCACTTATCGTATTTCTTTTGAACCTGATTTAGATGTTTTTATGAACGGAACAAAACCTCATGCCCTAATTTCAGAATTATCAGAAATGGGAGAGGTTTCTATTATTCCATTTTATAGTTCAATTCCATCCCTAAAAGAAATTGACCCTACAAAATGTTATATGTCTTGGGATATCATTTTAACAACAACAAAATCAGTTAATGATATTCAAGACGTTTTTATGTTTTTGGATAATTCTAGCAAAATTGAAGTCAAAAAAGTTGCTGACTCAAATCAAGATTCTCACGCTCCAAAACGACTTGGTGAAATTCTTGTCGAAAAAAATCTTGTTACCCAAGATGAAATCACAGCTGCAATCGGTGTTCAAAAACCTTTGGGACAAATTCTTACAGAAAAAAAAGTTGTTTCTGTAGAAGATGTTCAAGCAGCTTTGGCAGAACAAAAGCACCTTCGTGAACAAAAAGAGAGAAAGAGCCAAGAGCAAAATTCACAAACTATTAAAGTTAATTCTCTTAAACTGGATAGACTAATTGACTTAGTTGGTGAACTTGTTACCTTTAATGCTCGACTAAATCAATTATCTGGCGGTATTCACTCTCCTACTCTATCAACTCTTTCTGAGCAAGGCGAACGATTAATCTTAGAATTACGTGATACAACAATGGATATGAGAATGCTTCCAATTGGAACTATTTTTTCTCGATTCCGTCGCTTGGTTAGAGATTTATCATCAGAAACTCAAAAGAATATTGAATTGGTTACAGAAGGAGCTGAAACAGAACTTGATAAAACCGTTATCGAAAAACTTAACGATCCTCTTGTTCACTTGATTCGCAATTCTGTAGACCACGGAGTTGAACCCCCAGATGTTCGGGTTGCCAAAGGCAAAGCTCCACAAGGAAGAGTTACATTAAAAGCACAACACGCAGGTGCCTTTGTTTTGATTACAATCGAAGATGACGGTGCTGGGCTAGATTTGGAAAAAATCAGAAAAAAAGCTATCGATAAAGGGCTAATTTCTCCAAATGATGAACTTTCTGAAAATCAAACTGCTGATTTAATTTTTATGCCAGGATTTTCCACTGCGGACAAAGTTACATCTATCTCAGGACGTGGTGTTGGAATGGATGTTGTAAAACGTGATATTGCAACTCTTGGTGGCTCTGTTTCTATTTCCACAAAAAAAGGAATGGGTACAAAGTTTACATTAAAGATTCCATTAACTCTTGCAATTATCGAAGGAATCCTCGTAAAAGTTGGAGATAATTCCTACGTTTTACCATTGTCAAATGTTTTAGAATGTCTAAAATTTCAGACTTCATTGCCAGAATCAAAATTCTGTTCTACAGCAAAAATCAGAGAAGATATGGTTCCTTTTATTGATTTGCGTAATTTTTTTGGCATCAAAACAGAACGTCCATCTCAACAGCAAATTGTAATGGTAACTGATCAAGATTCCAAAATTGGTATCGTAATTGATAGAGTTATTGGCAATTATCAAACTGTAATTAAACCTCTTGGAAAATTGTACCACAATGTACAAGGTATTTCTGGAGCAACAATTTTGGGCGATGGTTCAGTTGCTTTAATTCTTGATATTTATAAACTTTCTGACATTGTTGGAAAGATAGATGAAAACAACTAGCCTATGGGAAATGAATTGTTAAGCACTCAAACTTTGTCCGACAAGGAATATCACACAATTGCTTCATATATTGAAACAAATGTTGGTATAAAGATGCCAGAATCTAAGCGAGTTATGATTCAATCACGACTGATTCCAAGATTGCGACATCTAAAGTTTAAGACGTTTAAAGAATATTTAGATTATGTTTTCTCTTCAAGAGATGGCAATCAAGAATTAATTTTCATGATAAACGCCTTAACTACAAACAAAACAGACTTTTTTAGAGAAGCAGATCATTTTACTTTTTTAACAACAAAAGTGCTTCACAATCTATCTTCCCAAGGGAAAAAATCCATAAAGCTTTGGTCAGCTGGATGTTCAAGTGGCGAAGAACCCTACACCATTGCCATAGTTCTAAAAGAATTTATACAAAAAAATCCAGGAGTGCTAACATCTTTTTCAATTAAAGGAACAGATATTTCAACAAAAGTTTTGGATAAAGCAATAAATGCAGTTTATGAAATGGCTACAGTTGCAAATATTCCCATTGATATTAAGAAAAAATATTTTCTCAAAAGCTCTGATCCTCAAAAAACCATTGTGCGGATAAAACCAGAAATCAGAAATTGTTGTTCATTTTCACGATTAAATTTTATGGATCAAAATTATAATATTTCTGACACATTTCAAGTGATTTTTTGCAGAAATGTGCTAATATATTTTGATAAGCAAACTCAAGAAGCAATTATTAGAAAACTTCTAAAACATCTTGAGCTTGATGGATATTTATTTTTAGGACACTCTGAAACTATTTTTTCTATGGATCTTCCTCTAGAAAATGTAGCTCCTGCTGTTTATCGAAAAATAGGAAGTAGTAAAAAATTATGATAAATGTTTTAATTGTTGATGATTCCGCCCTTGTGCGTGAAACCCTAAAAAAAATTTTAGAAAATGATAAATCTATAAAGGTTTTGGCAACTGCCAGTGACCCAATTATTGCACTGAAAAAACTAGAAACCATTACACCAGATGTTATTATTCTTGATATAGAAATGCCAAGAATGGATGGAATCACTTTTTTAAAACAAATAAAAAATCAGTTTAAAATTCCTGTGATTATTTGTTCTAGTATGGTTGATTCTGGCTCTTCAAATGCTTTAAGTGCTTTAGAAGCTGGAGCTTTTGACATTATCCAAAAACCAAAAATCGGCACAAAACAGTTTATTGAAGAATCTCAAATCTTAATTTGTGATGCTGTTAAAGCAGCTAGTCTGTCAAAGTCAAAACCAACTAGTCATTTTTCATCAACAGTTTCTACTTCATCAAGTAGTTCAAGAGCAAATTTACAAACAAGGACTACTTCAAAATCAAATTCTAATCCTTTGAGTTTTTGCTCTTCAGTTCCCCCAAAACTTACAGCAGATGCTGTGTTGTCAAAAGGTGATTTAGGGGCTATTATTGAAACAACAGAAAAAATAGTTGTTATTGGAGCGAGTACTGGAGGCACAGAAGCTCTTAGAGTTTTGCTAGAACAACTTCCATCTGACTCTCCTGGTATTGTAATCGTACAACATATGCCAGAGAAGTTTACAAAGTCTTTTGCCGAAAGACTTGATGGAATTTGCAAAGTTCACGTTGTAGAAGCACAAAACAACGACTCCGTGATTCGGGGAACCGTACTAATTGCTCCTGGCAACAAACATACTTTACTAAAACGAAGTGGAGCAAGATATTACGTAGAAGTAAAAGATGGTCCCTTAGTTTCTAGACACCGCCCTTCTGTAGATGTTTTATTTCGTTCCACCGCTCGATACGCTGGAAAAAATGCTCTTGGAGTAATTTTAACTGGTATGGGAGATGACGGTGCTCACGGAATGCTTGAAATGCACGAAGCAGGTTGCTATACCATCGCTCAAGATGAAAAATCCTGC
Organism: Spirochaetaceae bacterium; assembly: GCA_017416145.1. Lineage (GTDB taxonomy): Bacteria > Spirochaetota > Spirochaetia > Treponematales > Treponemataceae > Treponema_I. The sequence continues at coordinate 54,110 of JAFQDD010000016.1, forward strand.
GTTGTATTTGGGATGCCAAATGAGGCAATAAAGTTAAAGGGAGTTGATACTATTCTCCCACTAACAGAAATTGCAAATGAAATAATAAATAAAACAAAATTAAGCCACTAAACAAGGAGGATTTTATGGCAAAGAAAATTTTAATTGTAGATGATTCAGTATCAATTAGAAAAAGCGTTTCTTTTGTACTATCAAACGAAGGATTTGAGGTTATTGAAGCAGAAGATGGTCTAGACGGTTTGAAAAAAGCTGAAGGTCAACAATGTTCTCTTGTAATTACAGATATCAACATGCCAAATATGAATGGTATAGACTTAATCAAAAGTTTACGTCAATCAGTTGCTTACAAGTTTACTCCAATTATTGCTTTAACAACAGAAAGTCAAGATGACAAAATGCAAGAAGGAAAAGCAGCTGGAGCTACTGGCTGGATTGTAAAACCATTTACATCAGAAAAATTAGTTGCTATCGTAAACAAGATTCTAGGCTAAATAGAACTCTAAAGTTAATCGATTACCTCTAGTTCTTCAAGAACTTCTATGTTCTCAAAATCGTCAAAAACTTCTGCAGAATTCTCTTGATTTTGCGGAAGTTTTTCTTTTAATAACTCATAAACCGTAACTGGTCGACTTATTCCTCGCAAAGTTACCGTGTCAACCTGTCTTGTTTCAAAAAAATCTTTTACCAGTTCATAGGTTTGGTCGCTAATCAAAATTGAAGTGTTGTATTCTTTGTTTATATTCTCTATTCTCGCCGCAATATTTACATTTCCACCAATAATCGTATAATCAATTCGCTTCAAAGAGCCCACATTTCCAACAACCATATCACCACTATTTATACCGATTCTCGTATGTAAAGGTTTATCTATCAATTTTTCAATCATTAACTGATTATTGATAATTTTTTCCATTTTTTTCATACGAAGAGCTGCTTTACAACATCTTACTGCATGATCTGGAATAGGAATTGGAGCACCAAAAAAAGCCATTATTGCATCCCCTTCAAATTTATCAATAGTTCCACCTAGAGCAATAATCACTTCACTCATTTCATTTAAGTACATATTCAAAACGCGAACCAATTTTACAGGATCCATAGAATCAGACATAGCAGTAAATCCTTGCAAATCGGTAAAAATTACAGATAAAAACTGTTTTTCGCCACCTAAGTGCATAATTTCTGGATGATGAATAATTTGGTCAACCACATCAGGGGAAACATATTTTGAAAAGGCGGATTGAAGTTGATTTTTTTCTTTTTTGTATCGGCCATTTTCCAAAAGCAAAACACCTTTCCCCATAATTCTGGCGATAGGCTTCATATATTCTAATTCAGAATCATAATACCTTTCATTGGATGATTTTTCCCCAACAAAAACATAGCCATTAACTTCATTATTTAAGAAAAATGGAAATGAAAAGCCATTGGATTTGTGCACAATCAAGTCTGATTTATTTTTTGCAGCTTTCCTTTCTTCAAGCATTTTGTACAAAATGTGATTTGATTGCTCCTGCTCTTCGTAATGCTGAACAGAAAAACCATTTCCAGTGAGAGTAACATAACACAAAAACTTTGGAGAAAACTTTTCATTTAAGAATCTTGACATTCGAATAAAAAAGCCTTTTAAATCCCGTGACAATAAAAGTTCGTTCTCCAACTCATCTAATTCAGATGGATTTGGTTTAAAAGATTTTTTTGCTTTTTTTCTAGAAAAATATTCATCCAAGGAAATTGTCACCAGCAGGAATATTCCCAACCCTATTGATATTAAACTGGCTTGTTCAATAAAGAGAAAAATTACAAGAAAAAATATTACTACTGAAAAAAGTAGTTTTTTTATCATCAATATTTCCTCGAGAAAATGTTAGTTATTTTCTTTACAAAAGTCTTTTAACTCTTGAATTTGCTCTCTTACGCGTTCTGGAGCAGGGCCACCTGTTGTTTTTCGGATAAAAGCACAAGCTTTTGGTGGTAACACTTCATAAATATCAGATTCAATCAAATCAGAGATTTTTTTGTATTCATCAAGAGGCATTTCTTCTAAATTAATATTATGCTCAATACAATATCGAACTGATTGAGCAGAAACTTCGTGGGCAACCCTAAAAGGCATTCCTTTTCTCACAAGATAATCGGCTAAATCAGTTGCGTTTGCGTGACCACCAACACAAGAAGCAGCCATTTTATCCACGTTCCAAGAAGCAGTTCCTATCATTTTTGTAAAGATTTTTACACAGGAAATAACTGTGTCATAAGCATCAAATAAATTTTCTCTATCTTCTTGTAAATCTCGATTATAAGTCAATGGAAGTCCCTTCATCAATGTCAACAAAGCCATTAAATCCCCATAAACTCGACCAGTTTTTCCACGAATCAATTCTGCAAAATCAGGATTTTTTTTCTGTGGCATAATGCTTGAACCAGTCGACCATTTTTCGGACAAATTGATAAACTTAAATTCTTCAGTTGACCAAATAATGATTTCTTCACAAAATCGAGACAAGTGCATCATTAAAATAGAAAAACAAGAACACAATTCCACACAATAATCCCTATCAGCAACACTATCCAGTGAATTTTTTGTTACTCCAGCAAAACCTAACTCTTCTGCCACCATTTCCCGATTTAATGGAAGACCGCTTCCAGCCAAAGCTCCACTTCCAAGTGGACTAAAATCAATTCGCTTATTTGCATCTGATAATCGCTCAAAATCCCGCTTTATCATCCAAGCCCAAGAACACAAGTGATGAGCTAAAGTTACAGGTTGAGCTCTTTGCATATGTGTGTAACCAGAAATCAATGTTTCTGTATGATTTTTTGCAATATCAGTCAGAGTATCAATTAATGTAACAATTTCAGATTTCAAATCAAGAATTGCTGATTTTAGGTACAATCTTTCATCCAAAGCAATTTGGTCATTTCGACTTCTTCCAGTGTGAACTTTTTTTCCAACAGCACCTAGTCTATCAGTCAAAACTCCCTCAACAAAAGAGTGAATATCTTCTGCCGAAGTATCAATTTCAAGTTTTCCAGATTTTATTTCTTCAGCAATTTTGGATAATTCTTCCGCAATAGATTTTGCTTCATTTTCTGGAATAATATTTTGTTTCCCAAGCATTTTAACGTGGGCTTGACTTCCCCGAATATCATCTTGAGCAAGTCGCATATCAGCGTAAATAGATGTTTCAAAAGCAATGGCTTCTGCATCTGGTCCTTCCTTAAATCGTCCATGCCACAATGCAGCGTGATTTCCACCATCAATAGCAGATTTACCAGTATTAGCCTTCATAAATTTTCCTCACAAAAATAATAATAATAAAATTATAATGGATTTTTGATATAATTACAATGATATGAAGTTTTTTGTTATAATAACTGTAAATAACCTAGAGGACATAGAGAACTATAAATACGCTGGGAAAGATTCAATGTACTAACACTAACTGCATATAATAAAACATAATAACTTGGTGAAGATTCATCTAAATTTGTAGTATTTACATCTAATCCCTGAAGAATTGTTCCAGCTGAGATTTCAAAGGGCTCTCCATTATATCGCAAAGGTTTCCCAATATCATTTTGATTTACGATAATTTCTGCATCATACGGATCACTATAAAACAATCGAATTGATACAGATTGATTTGAAGTTGCTTTTTTTATCAAAGGATCAGAGTAATTTGATGAAGAAATTTTTTGAAAGCCTAAATTATTTAATCTATTTATCCCGTTTTCTGTGTATTCTGTATTTGATGAATTTATTGAATTACGTTGAGATTGCAAAGTGGATAAATCTGAATAAATCTTGTAATAAATGTCAGTTCCTAAAAAATTAACATTTCCACCAGCTGAAATTTCTGAATTACTTGCATCAGCTGCTGTAAAAGAAAAATATTGCTCACTTGGGTCAGAGGGATTTACAATAACAGAAGAGTTAAAAGGTGGTTCAACAAAATAATATACGTCTAAACCACAAGAAAAAAGCAAGAGAAACGCAATAAAAAAAACTACAATACAAACTTTTCTTGCCACTTCTCTTGCCTTGTATTTGAGATTAGTTCAATTTTCCTTGTTCTGTTAAGAAAATTAAACGTGATTTTGCAAATTTTGCTTTTTCATCTGAAGAATAATTTTGAACTAAATCGTTATAATATTCTGCAGCTGCTGCAAAATTTCCACGACCTTCTTCAAGTCTTCCTAGATTGAAAATTGCTTTTGATTTTAGTGTAAAGTTTTCTGATTCACAAGCTTTTTTGATATTTGCGATTGCACCATCAATGTTTCCAAGTTCTTCGTAACAAACAGCTGCATTGTATAGACACAAAGGAGCTGTGTATGCTTTTGGATTGATTTTTGCTGCATTATCCCAAGAAGCTGCTGCAGCTGCATAGTCTTTTTTATTAAATTGGATTTCAGCTGCTAACATATAAGCTCTGATTCCAAGACCAGTTTTAGAATTATCTTCTGCAACCTTTAGCACTTTTGCCAAGATATCATCACTTTGTTGATTTTTTTCATCATCAGATAACTCAACATTTACAGTTACTGAGTTATATTCTGTTGACAATGCGTATAATTCAGCATATTTTTTTTCTGTATTTGATTTTACAGCAGAAAAAGCGATAGCAGAAACAACGCCACCAACAAAAAGTACAACTAAAATAGAAATCAAAATAACTCTATTTTTTAGAATCCATTTTCCAAGTTTATCTGAAAATGTAAGTTTTTCTTCTTTTTTTTCCATAAAAACTCCTATAATTTACCTAATCCCAAGCTCATTTATCAATCTTGAAACATAGGTTCTCTGTATCCCAAGAATTTTTCCTGCTTCAGTCTGATTCCAAGAAGTTTGCTCCAAAATTCTTGTAACATAAGACTTCTTAAAACGATTTATTGCAGTTTTTAGCGTTTTATCTTCTTCATCATCCATAAAGGAAACACAAGTTTCCTCGGTATTCTTTTTGGTATTTAATCTTAAGTCAGCCAACTTGATTGTAGGAGGATGTCCCAATACACAAGCCCGTTCAATAGTATTTTCCAACTCCCGAACATTTCCCGGCCAATAATAAGAATATAAAGCATCTAAAGATAAATCACAAAATTCAGTAAAGTGTTTTTTTGTTTCTACACTAAATTTTCGCAAGAAATACATTGCCAAAGGTTCAATATCCTCTTTTCGTTGTCTTAGAGGTGGAACGTAAATCGGAAGCACATTTAAACGATAATATAAATCACTTCTAAACGTACCTTCTTGTACCATTTTTTCGATATCTCGATTTGTAGCAGCTACAATCCTAACATCCACTGTAATGGTTTCACTTGAACCAACTCGCTCAAAATTCTTTGATTGAATTACTCTTAACAATTTTACTTGCAAATCTAAAGGCAACTCTCCAATTTCATCTAGAAAAATGGTTCCTCCATCTGCCATTTCAAATCGACCTTTGCGGTTTGACACAGCATCTGTAAAAGCCCCTTTTACATGACCGAAAAGTTCACTTTCTAGCAACAAAGGAGATAAAGCTGCACAATTTACTCTGATAAAGGGTTTTCTTGCTCTTGGGCTCTTTAGATGTAGTTGCTCAGCAAACAACTCTTTTCCAACACCACTTTCACCAAGAATCAATACTGAAGAATTTGTCCTTGCAACTTGATCCACCACATCTAGCAAATCACTTATTACTGGACTTTTTGAAATAAATGAATGAAATTCCGAACCTGAAGTTATGGTATTTTGCAAAACATTTATTTCGTTTCTTGCAACATTGTATGTTTCAGCATTTTGATATGCTATACTTGCTTGATTTCCAAGGATTTCTATAGTTTTTAAATCTTCTTCTGTAAAATCCTGAGATTCTGCCTTGTTAAGTAACTCAATAACCCCAATACAATCATTTTTTACTTGCATTGGAACAGCTATCATATTTTTTGTAACATAGCCAGTCTTTTCCTGAACCCCAGAATAAAATCGAGGATCATTTGGAACATCATTTATGATTAGACTTTGTCTATGTTCAAAAACCCAACCAGCAATACTTCCTTTAGAAACAGGAATTGATTTTGCCTCTGGACCCTTTGGACCTAAAGCAACTTCAAAATGTAATGTATTATCAGCTTTATTTACTAAAAGAAGAGAAGAAGATTCACACTTAACAAGACGCATTGCTGATTCAAGAATATAAATCAACAATGCGTTTTTGTCAGTATAACTAGTATTTATTAATGTGTTAATTTCGATGAGTGAATTAAGTTTTTCCACATCAATTGAAGTCGGGGTCATCTTTCTTCACTCACCAATTATAAATTAAGCATTTTTGTTAATTACTGAACCTAGTGTATATGCACTATCACCAGCATCATCATTAGAAGACATATATTGAGAAATTTCTTCTCTTTGCATCTTCTTTTTGAATTCTTTAATAGACAATTTAATTTGTTGTCTACCAGGTTTTACATCAACTACGTAAACATTGATTTTGTCACCAACATTGTATTTTGCAATAGCTTCTTCGTATGTTTCATCACGACTATCGCTAACATTTGCTTTGTTGATAAGTCCTTCAATATCTCCAGGAACTTTTACAAAAATACCAGCGTCATTGATTGCTGTAATTTCAACTTCCAAAGTAGAACCTGATTTGTAGTTTGCTGCAAATGATGCCCATGGGTCTTCTGTAAGTTGTTTTACACCAAGGCGAATACGATGTGCATTAGGATTACATTCTGTAACAGTTACGTCGATTTCTTTTCCAACTTCTAATTCTGAACCAAGGTTTTTAACTTTTTTAGTCCAAGAATAATCATCAGCGTGTAAGAAACCATCAATACCTTCTTCCAATTCAATGAAAGCACCAGCATTTGTAATTTTTACAACTTTGCGTGTTAATTTTGTACCTTCTGCATATTTTTCAGAAATTGTTTCCCATGGATTTTCTGTAACTTGTTTTAATCCAAGTGATACACGACCGTTTTGAATGTCATAGCCAAGAACCATACATTCAACTTCTTTACCAACTTCTACCATATCAGATGGTTTGTTGATTTTCTTTGTCCATGAGAACTCACTAATGTGAGCAAGACCTTCGATACCTTCTTCTAATTCGATGAAAGCACCAAATTCTGTTAATTTTGTAACAGTTCCCTTTACAATATCATCAACGTGATATTTTTCTTCAAAGTGAAGCCATGGGTCTTCTGAAAAATGTTTTAGAGAAAGGTTAATTCTCTTGTCTGCTGGGTCAAGACGAATAACTTTTAAATCGTATTCTTGACCTTTTTTTACAAATTCTTTTGGGCGAGTTACGTGTCCCCAGCTCATATCATTGATATGAAGAAGACCATCGAATCCACCTAAATCAATAAAAGCACCGAAACTTGTAAAACTCTTTACAGTTCCTTTTACTGTGTCTCCGATAGAAATTTTGTTAAAGAATTCATCGCGATTTTTTGTGATTGATTCTTCTAGATATTTTCTGCGGTTAACAACAATATTTGCTTTGCTGTCTGTGTAAAGACGTTCAATATAGAACTTACTTTTTAGACCAATAAGTTTTTCTGATTTTTCAACTTTTTGGCTGTCTGATTGGCTTACAGGTAAGAAAGCCTTTATATCGCTACCAAGGTCTACTTCAAAGCCACCCTTAATTACTTTGCAGATTTTTCCATCTACAGGTGTTTTATCCTGTGCTGCTTGACGCAAAGTTTTCCAAAGTTGCTTTAAATCAGCCTTTTGCTTTGAAACAATAACTTCACCGTGTCTGTTCTCTTTTGTAATAAGAACAACGCTAACAACATCGCCTACTTTTGGTAATTCTGTGAATTCTGAAGTAGGGATTTTTCCCTCTGATTTGTAACCAACATCAACGAAAACTTGATCTGGTGTAACTTGAATAACAGTTCCGTCTACTAACTGTCCTTCTTCCAGAGATTCTAAACTTTTTAGATACTCCTCTTGTAATTGTGTCTGAATGTTCCCTTTGGAGTCTTGAGTTTCATTCATTTCCACTTCCATCTGATCCATAATAAACCCTTATATGTGAATTTTGCTTAATATTATCTCACAAACATTGTCAATGGTCAAGTCTGACGTATCAATATATGTGGCATCTTCAGCAATTTTAAGCGAACCTTCTTTTTTATTTTTGTCTAATTCATCTCTTTTTCGGATTGCTTCCTTGATTTCTTCCAAAGAAAGTTGACTTACACCTTGATTAAATCGGCGTTGTGCTTGAACATCAATTGAAGCATCCAAGTAAAATTTATATTCGGCCATTGGGAAAACCACTGTTGTAATATCACGACCTTCGCAAACCACACTTTGAGTTTCAGTTATTTTTCTAAGTTTTTTGTTCACGATATGGCGCAATTCTACAATCGAAGAAACTTGGGAAGCATTTGCATCTACAATATCTTGATGTAATAAATGATCAACATCTTCCCCGTTTAAAATTAAATGCTCGTTTACATAATCTAAATCAAGATTATCAGCGAATTCTAAAACTTTTTTTTCATCAGATAAATCAACATTATCCTTCAATAAAGCAAGGGTAATTCCTCGATAAAATGAACCAGAATTCAAAAAAGTAATATTTAGTTTTTCTGCAATCAATTTTGCAATAGTACTTTTCCCAGTTCCAGCAGGTCCATCAATGGCAATAATCATATTTTTCTCCAAAAATTAGTATTGTTTTTCCAAAAGGGAAGTAATTTCGACTTGTGATAATTCTCTGTATTCTCCAGGTTTTAATTCTTCGTTTTTGATTGTTCCAATTCTCACCCGAGTTAGAGATTTTATGCCAATCTGAAAATGCTCAAATACTCGACGAATCTCACGATTTTTTCCTTCAATTAGAACAACTCTAAGTTTTCGCTTTGTAAGAAGTTCTGCTTCTTTTGCCTTGTAAAAAACTCCCTCAATACGAATACCTTTTAAAAATTGCTTTGGTAAATCATCCGAAATCATTACGCTAGTTTCTACGATGTATTCTTTCTCAATTTCTGAGGATGGATGAGATACTTTCGCGGCAAAATCTCCATCATTTGTGAAAATTATTAAACCAGCAGAAAACATATCCAATCGACCAACATTATATAAACGCTCAGAAAAATGAGGTTTTAGCAAATCTGCTGCCACATCTCTATCTTTTTCATCTTTTAACGAACAAACGTACCCTGCAGGTTTGTGTAAAAGCACGTAGCGTTTTGTTTCTTCTAATTTTATTAGTTTTCCATCAACTGTAATTTTATCCTCGGGAGAAACCTTTGTTCCAAGTTCTCTTACAATTTCTCCATTAACTGTAACACGACCAGAGGTAATTATTGTTTCAGAAGCTCGACGAGATGCAACTCCTGCGTGAGCCAAATATACTTGTAATCGGATTTTATCTTGCAAGTTCAAATCTTTCACTCTCTGTTTCATCAAGTTTTGGTAAGTCAGCAATACTGTTTAATCTAAAGAACTTCAAGAATTCTTTTGTTGTTCCGTATTGAATTGGTTTTCCAGGAACATCTTTTTTTCCGGTTTCCCGAATAAGATTTCTTTCCATAAGGAGACGCACCATATTATCCGCTGAAACTCCACGAATTGCCTCAATTTCTGCCCGTGTAATAGGTTGGGAATAAGCAATAATTGATAAAGTTTCCATAGCGGATTTTGAAAGTTTCCCTTCGTTTTTTTTGCCGTATTTTTCTTTTAGGAAATTCCACAAATCTTTTTTTGGAGTTAATATCCATCCTCCTGTAATTTGAGTAAGTTCAAAACCACAGGCTTCAGAAGAATATCGTTCTTTTAAGTTTTCCAAGGCAATTTCCACCACATCTTTAGAAAGTTGTCCAATAATAGAAATTGCTTCTTCGCTTAAGGGTTCACTTTCCAAAAAAAGGATTGCTTCAACCAAGGCTGTTTCTTTTTCCAATTTGTACTCCATTGTTTTTTTCAATAATTTTTAGTCTTTAAGCAGCTTCGTATGGGCGAATTTTTATATCACCAAACATTCTATTTTGATAAATACAAGCCATTTTAAATTTAACTGCCTCTAAAATTGCCATAAAAGCACACACAATGTCCATAAGATTTTCTTTACGAACTATTAAATCTGTGAAAAAACATTCTCCTTTGTTTTCTAGCAATTCGTTCATCAAAGTAATTTTTTCACTTACAGAGATTTCTTCGTACATTGTAAGAATTTGCTCTTGAGAATAAGCTTGAACAATTTTTGAAAAAGTTTTCATCAATTGCCAAGTGTCAACTTTATCCCAAAGTTCTTCCTCTTCAAAAGGCAAAAGTCGTTGTACTCTTTTTCGCTCAAAAGACCATTCGTTTTGATCTTCTCTTTCCTCCATAAGAGCAGAAAGTTTTTTGAACTTTTGATATTCAATTAATTTATCAACTAGTTCTTGTCGTGGATCTTCCAATTCTCCATCATCAAGTATTGTTTCCATTGGAAGAAGCATTTTTGATTTAATATAGAGCAAATCTGCTGCCATTGAATAAAAATCAGTAAGGTCGCCCAAATCAGTAGAAACTGCATAATCTAAATATTCAAGAAATTGCTCAGTTATTTCTCCAATTGGGATGTCGTATATGTTGATTTCTTTCTTCTTAATAAGAAAAAGTAGTAAATCTAATGGACCTTCAAAATTTCCCGCTGAATAGTTTGTTTTTTCATTAGTTGATTCGTTCATATAACTGTACTCCCTGGTCAGGTAAATGTTTGAGATATTCTTCAAAAACATTCCTATTGGGAATATCGGCATTTTCTTTTAAAACATCAAGCAAAGGAATCAGAATAAATTGTCTTTCAGATAATCTTGGGTGTGGAATTTCCAAATTTTCTTTAACAATCTTTTCATTTCCAAACAATTCAATATCAATATCTAAAGAACGAGGTCCATTTCTAAATTCTTTTGCTCTGTCTCTACCAAACAAAGCTTCTATTGCTTGAGTTTTGAATAAAAGTTCCTCTGGCGTTCCAGCAAAATAACCAAAAACTGCGGCATTGTAAAAATCTTCTTGATTTTCCACATACATAGCCTTGGTTTTGTAAATTGAAGAAAGCGTACAGTCTTTTAGAACATATTTTAATAATTCAAAGGCATTTTTTAGGATTTCTACTGGATGTAAAAAACTACCTTCCTCTACAGAAGAAGGTAGTTTTTTATTTGATCCAAGTCCCAACACAACTGGAATCATCTTTTTCCTTTAATTTTCACGTAGTATAAAAAGGTTTAAATCCTTTCATTAAAACAATTCAGAAGGAATTGGTTTTTCTGGTGGGGGATTTCCAGCTGATGAAGAAGCTGGAGAAGCTGAAGCAGAAGATGCTGGGGTTGAGGAAGCAGCTGCTTTTTCTGCAACTTTTTTAGCTTCTTTTCCCTTTGGAGCATTTTCTTTCACTTCGATTTTTTGACCTGGAAACATTTTTTCACGTAGTTTAATTTCCAAATCTTTAGTGTATTCTGTGTTTGTTTCCAAGAAAGCAATGGCATTTTCTCTACCTTGCCCAATTTTTTCAGTTTCTGTTGTAAACCACGCACCACGTTTGTCGATAAAACCGTATTTCACAGCCGCATCCAAGATACTGGCGATGGCAGAAATCCCTTTACCAAACATAATATCAAGTTCAACTTTCTTAAATGGTGGAGCAACCTTATTTTTTACAATTTTTACACGAACACGGTTACCAACTGCGTCATCACTTCCCTTTCCGTCAATTGATTCAATACGACGGATTTCTAGACGTACTGATGAATAAAATTTTAGAGCATTTCCACCTGTTGTAGTTTCTGGATTTCCAAACATTACACCAATTTTCATACGAATCTGGTTGATAAAAATCAATGTACATTTTGACTTATTCAAAATACCGGTAAGTTTTCTCAAAGCCTGACTCATAAGACGAGCTTGAAGTCCCATATGAGAATCTCCCATATCTCCTTCGATTTCAGCTTGTGGAGTAAGTGCTGCAACAGAGTCAATAACGATAATATCCACAGCACCAGAACGTACTAAACTTTCAGCGATTTCTAGAGCTTGTTCTCCGTTATCTGGTTGAGAAACCCACAATTCATCAATATTTACCCCAAGATTTTTTGCGTACACTGGGTCCAAAGCGTGTTCAGCGTCAATAAAAGCAGCAATTCCGCCACGTTTTTGACATTCTGCCACAGCGTGTAATGCCAATGTTGTTTTACCAGAACTTTCAGGTCCATACATTTCAATAATACGACCTTTTGGATACCCTCCAATTCCCAAAGCTTCGTCCAAAATGATTGAACCAGATGGAATAACGTCTATACTTGCAGCGTCTGTTTGAGTTCCAAGTTTCATAATGGAACCTTTACCAAACTGCTTTTCAATTTGAAGTCGGGCTGCTTCTAAAGCTTGAAGTTTTTCATTCATTTCAGCTTGTTTTTCTAATTCTGTAGCCATCTTATACCGTCCTATTTTCTAAAAATCTTTATACATAAATAATCATATATAACTTTCAAAATTTTCAATAAATCTACTAACATTTTAGTATTTTTTTGAAATTTGTTTACATTTTTTTTTGAAATTTTAAAAATTCTTTTGCAAAGGTTGATAAATTGATTTTACTTCCAAAGCAACTTTTCCATCTCGTAGTACAATTTTACCTAAAACCTTGATTCCTTGAGTTGCATCTATCGTAATAGGTTGTGAAATTTCCATAGGAACAATTCCATCTAATTTTTTCATATCTTCATATCCTACAAGTAAATCACAAAAGTATACATTTTCGGTAATATTTACATTGGATATTCTACCAGAAAGAATTATCCAACAATTTTGATACAAATAAGGATCTTGTTTTAAATCCTCATAGGAAAAAGTATTGGAAAAATTATCAAAAGATGGTTCCTCCAGATATTCTAACAACAAATTTGCTTTGTATTTTATTGCAGTTGAAGCATTTGAATTAAGCAATTTGTTAATATTTATCTGAACAGCGTTGTCTTTGCCCTGCTGAAAAAGAGTTTGAGCTTCTCCATAAAGTTTAGCAACTTCTGTTGATGATAAAATATATCGATAATTTGTAGTGGATAAATCCATCTCCAAAGGATGAGATTTTTCATCAACTGATAAAACGAAGGCAGACAAATCAGCTCGAGTGCCGTTTAATCCTAAAATTCGTTTATAATTCGTTGCAAAAAACACTCCAAAAACTAGAACACAAACAGCTATTATCGAGAAAACTGGCACAAAGGGATGAAGCCCCGTACTAGGGAAAAATTTCATTATATTCTTTGAAAAGGCGGCACTTTGGACTTTTTCCTCATCAGAGTTGTTTCTAATATATTTCAATGCTTTTTTTGCTGTTTTGTTGTTTGGAGCATATTCTAAAACTTCAAGATAATATTCAACTGCTCGTGGAATATCTCCTCGACGTAAAAACAAAGCAGCCTGTGCAACCATCAAATCTGAACTATTTAGTTTGATTCGTCTTGCTCGACTTAAATAAGATTCTGCACCACCAAAATCATTTCGATACATACAAGACACACCCAACAGATAATAAAATCTAAAATTTTCTTTGTATTCTATTATCTGTGGTTCCAAAAGAGAAATAACCTTTGAAAAATTCCGTGCTCGAAATGCTTTTTCTGCTTGAGCTAAAATATCAGTTTTCTGCATTTTCTTCTGATTTTAATCTTTTTACCTTTAGCATAATGGCATCTAATTCTGCATTAAGTTTTTTTATTTCATCACGATTTGAACCATCTGGATTGATTTCAAAATTATCAATTCGGGTCAACAAATCAGCAATATATTCTGGATCAAGTTGTTCGTCGTTATGTACGCTAACTGTATGAGTTACTCCATAAGAATCTGTGTAAATTGCAGAATCTTCTTCTAAGGCAGGTCCTAAAGTCAACACTTCTGGCGGAAAACTTTTTTCCAAAGGGAAAGCCTTTTTATCCGAAGATGTGGAGATAAAAAAGGATATTGTGCTTTTGTTTATTGGGAAAAGTTCAATAGGTCGCCAAAAAACAGCAATAGCCGAGTTGTTAAAAGAGTTTATGGAATCAAAAATTTTGTTAGGCGTAATTGATGGCACCCATAGGTTTTTCAACAAACTATCACGATTTCCAACATAAACATTTTCTGGATTTGACATATTATTTCCATAAAATAAAAATCCAATAGTATCAAATCCATTTGTAGAAGCAATATATTTTTGAATATTCATTGAATCAAAAACTTGTTCAGTATTCAAAGGATTGATTTTTGCTGTAAAAAAGTGATTTTTGGAAGCTTCTCCAAGCAAAGTATCAAAAACTGCTTTAACAGAATATTCGTGAGTAGCTTCAGTTAGATTTTTTATTGAGATATCAACTTTTATACAATCGTTTTTCAAGGCAATTAGTGATGTAAAAGTCGTAAATCTAACTTCCACGAGAGCTTGTTTTTTGATTTCATAAGAAACCATAACTCCGTTTTCTATTAATTCTGTAGCAACATTTATATCATAAGTTCTCTCTAATTTTCTAAAGGCATTGTCAATCTTTAGATATAAACCTGAAGTACTTGAATAATTGCTATTATCAATTAGAGAAATAAATTTTCCGTTTTTTTGTGATTTTCCATACAAAGAAACAGAACCAGAATATTCGTGGCAAATGATTTTCAGATTTCCAGCTTCCAAAACCACATCCTCTGCAAACATCAATGTAATAAAACAAGTAAATATTAAAACAAGTATATTTTTTTTCATAAAGTTCATAAACGCTCCATTTCCTAAAAAAGATAAATAATCTTAACTTTTTAGCAATTCCTCAAGTTCTTTAGCTTTTTCTCTAAGTTTTTGCAATTCTATATCAACTTCTGGCAAAACAATTTCTTGTTCTTCTTCTGGAACATACGTTATTTCTTCGTCTGGAGAAGTAATAACTGCTTCGACATCTTCTTCTTGTTTTTTTGCAGAATCTTGTATTAATTTTTGGGCTTCTAGCAAAATTTTCTCATCTAAAAGTTGTTGTTCATAAGCTAATTTTTGAAGTTCCGCTTCATAAGCTGCAATAGTTGCGGATTTTTTTGCATCTTCGGAAGCTAGTTTTAATTCTTCGTTTTGAACAGTCAATTCATTAACTTTTTTTAGTAAGTTTTCTATACGAGTATTTGATTCTTCCAATTCTTGTTGCAAAGAATCCACAAGCAAAGACAATTCAGTTACTTTCATTTTGAAGTTTATAGATTCTTCAGATTGATATTGGCGGATTTGTCTTTCGTAATCTTCTCTAGCTGCAAGATTTTCCTCACCAGTTACCCGAAGCAAATAAAGCAATTTTTCTTCTCGTTCCCTTTGTTTTAGCAATTCCATTCTAAAAGCTGCTTCCACAGATTTTGGACTAGTTGGAAATTTTGCCAATACTTCTTCAAAAAGATTATTTGCTTCTACAAAATCATAGAGTTGATAATAACATTCTGCTTTCCAAAATAAAGACGAAGCATATAATTCGTGATTTGGATAATTATTGCAAAAATCATCAAACATCAACAATGCTTGATTGTAATCTTCTAGCAAAAAAGTTGCTCGAGCCATTTGATATTTGATTTGTGGTAAATAATTACTAGTTTTGTATTTTTGTAAAAAGTAATTTCCGTCTGTTAAAACACCCTCATAATCAGCTGCATTTACTTCAGACATAATCAAAACGTACCAAGTTTCTGCTGTATTATTTTCTGGTAATGTGGCAGCTTTTCGCAAAAAAAACAAAGCTGTTGTCCAATCTTTTTGGCGATAAGCGTCTAATCCTTTTAACAACAAAGAATTATCATTATCAGCAAAACAAAAAGTTGACAAAATCAACATTAACAATACGACAAAAGTAAATCTATTTTTTTTCATAATCGCTCCAAATCAAAGAATCAGAGAAAAAAGCACTACCAGAAACAGCCACATCAACTCCCGATTTTATAACAGAATCAGCAGTTTTTTCGTTTACACCACCATCTACTGAAATCAAGAAAGATAGATTTTTTTCAGCTCGATATTTTACAAGTTCTGAAACTTTATCTAAACATTCTGGAATCAAAGATTGTCCCCCAAAACCTGGATTTACAGTCATAACCAAAACCAAATCCACAAAAGGCAAAAGAGGCAAAATACTGGAAACTGGAGTTGAAGGAACAATACTTATTCCGGCTTTTTTTCCAAGGCTGTGGATTTGTTGCACAATTCTATGATGATGAACTGCAGCTTCGTAATGGAAAGTAATTAAATCAGCACCAGCTTTTGCAAAAGATTCGATTTGATTTTCAGGTTTTTCTGTCATTAAATGAACATCAAAAGGCAATTTTGTTAAAGGACGAATACAACGCACAACAGGCTGACCAAAAGTGATTTCTGGAACAAATATTCCGTCCATAACATCAATATGAACCCAAGAACCATTATTATTTTCTATTTTTTTTATTGCTTCACTAAGATAAGCAAAATCGCATGACAAAAGAGATGGAGCTAACAAAGTTTTATTCATATTTACATACTATCAAAGGCAAGTAAATCTGTCTAGTTATGGATTTATTCTATTTTATGAAAATATAAAAGCAAGTAATTTTTCTATACAATTGAAAACAATTTTAAAATTAAAATTAAAGCAAAAAACTTAAACGAAAATAAAAAATATTAAAAATTTTTCAATTTTTGAATTTTTACCACTTGACACATATCTATTAAATATATTATAAACTTACCCCTTTTTCATAATTTTTTTGCAAATTATTGACTAAAGATGTCATTTCTGTAATAATCAAAGATGCACTATGAATATTCAACCAAACACAGGTCTAGTCCAAGCAAGGGAACTGCTAAAACAAGGAAATCCCGAAGCTGCCCGTACTCTACTAGAAGATACTCTTTCTAGAGATTTGCAAAATCCTGAATTAATATTCACCGTAAAATGTGCCACTTACTGGAGTCAAAGACTCCCTAGAATTCTTGGACTACCTACTGCTTTTGAACGAGCAGAAAGTCTAGTTTCACAATGGAAACAGTTTTCTGATTTTATCGACAAGACTCCTTGCTACGAGCAAAGTGTTTATGCTGTAAAATTTGGCGTTTTCAACTTGGCATTAGAAAATTATCAGCAACTTTTTAATGAAAGTAACAAAGCTCAAAAAGCAGAGGTTTTTAGGAAAACTGGACTTTGTTACAAAAAACTTGGCGATTTTGATACTGCTTTGCGATTCTTAAAAGATGCAAACACATTTTTGCCAGAACACGCTCCAATTTTAGCAGAAATGGCAGATTGCTATGCTCTTTGTGGTGAAGAAAAAATCGCAAAAGTATTATTTCGAGAAGCATTTTATATTGATGCTCAGAAAATCGACATTGATTTTTTAGAATCTGAACTAATAACAAGACTTATTTCCAGAGTAGAAGAAAATGACTACAAAGAAGAAGTCTTAAAAGAATGGATTCCTGTGTACGGCGTTTTGTACGGAGTCCTAAGCATAAAAAGAGAATTAAGAGCTTTTGAAGTTGGAAAACTAAAACAAGCTGTTTTTTCCCTTGAAAATGAACTTAAAGAATCAGGAAGCAATCAAGACATTCTGATTCCAAGATTAATAAATCACTACTTTTGGTTAGTAGATTATTACGTTAATTCTAACGATGATGACAGAGCTCGAACAAGCATTAACGAAATACTACTAAAAATCAAACTATTGAATCCAAAGATTCACGAAATGTACATAATTTAATCATTTTAAGCCATAGGAGATACTGATGTCAGAAGAATTAGTAAAATCTGTTCAGGATATGTTGAACGAAGAAAAATGGACTCGTGCAGCAATTTCAAATTATACAAAAAATCAATTCATTGAATTAGCTACAATAATTGAACAAGCTAGAGAAAAAAATTGCTTAGATGAAGTAAAAGCAATTTGTGACGAACACTTAGCCCACACAAAAAACAGTATCATTGCCCTATATTTTTCAGGGATGATTGGACTAAAAAAACACACTTTAGACAATTCTACTCTTGTTACTCTTGTAAATATTTTTATCGAACAACAAAATAAGCAAGATATCGTAGTTTTTCTATGTGAGAGCATTCGTGCAGAAGATGAAAATAACAAATTCGCTTTGCATACACTAGTTGAATGTTACAAAAATGATGACAAAAAAGAAGACAAAAAAGAAGAACTTCTAAAACTATACGAAACAATTGTTCAAGTTGATTACGAAGAAGCAGAAATTGCAAAATTACTTGCAGAAGAATTTGAAGAATCTGACAGTGAAAAATCTGTAAAATACTACAAAAAAGCTCTTTCTCGTTTCATCTCAAAAAAATTATTCCCACAAACAAAAGAAATTTGGTCAAAACTTCTCAATATGATTCCAAGAGAATTGGACTATTTCTATACAATCCAAAGAAAAGTTAAAAAAAATATTGGTGGAGACCAAGCAAGAGAACTATTGCAAATTCTTTTTGAAGAATACCAAACTATCACTGAAGAAAAAGAAGAAAAAGCTCAAAATTGGGATACTTGTATTGATATTCTAAAAAACATTCTTACATTAGATGAAGACGACAAAAATGCTAGAGATTTAATCGTTGAATGTTACAAGAAAAAATACAAAAATCACTCTCAACTAGAAAAATACATCAAAACTTCTGACTTGGAAAAGAGATTTAGAAACGTATTTGATGCTATCAATGATTTCGAAAAACACATTGTATTCGATGTAGGAAACTATGTATTCCACCGTTCTTGGGGTACTGGAATCATCACAAATATTGATAATTCTAATTTTGATGCAGAATTAGTTATCAATTTTGGTAAAACATACGGCAAAAAAGAAATGAAGATTTCTATGGCTATTGATGCACTTCAACCTCTTGAAAAAAATCACATTTGGGTATTAAAAGCTACAAAATCAAAAGAAGCTCTTGCAAAAAAAGTTAAAGAGGACAAAAAATGGGCTTTAAAAACAATTATCAAGAGTTTTAACAATTCTTGTGATTTCAAACAAATTAAAGCTGAATTAACACCTAGTCTTCTTTCAGCAGAAGAATGGACAAGTTGGAGCACAGGAGCTAGAAAAATTCTAGACACAGAACCAATCTTTGGTGTAAACCCAACTGACATCAATATGTACACAGTTCGTGACAGAAAAATCACAACTGAAGAAAAACTTGCAAACGAGTTCAAAGCTCAAAAACAGTTTTTCCCACGTATTGATATTTTGATGAGATTCTTCAACGAAGCAGATACAGAATCAGAATTCTTTACAGATATGTTTTCATACTTCACAAGTTACTTAAAAGCATTTAGCTCTGTAAACGAACAAGTTATTGCAACTTATTTGGTTGTGCAAAGAGTTATTAAAGAACTCCCTCACTTAAATCCAAATTTCCCATATACTTTTGAACAATTATTCAAGGAAATTGAAAACCCAGCAGAAATGTATCTTGAATTAAAAGATACAAAAAATACTTTCTTAAGAAAAGATTTCTTAACAAACATCAAATATATCAACGAAATCAAAGAATACAATGGAAAAGTGACAAACGCTGCTGAAATCTACGTTAAGTTATTCCCAACTGTTCTCCAAGAAGATTTGTTGACTTATCTTTTGGATAACGGTCACAAAGATATGGTAAAAAAACTTGCTATCACATCTTTTGAAAATTACAGAGATTACAGAGACGCAGCAATTTTCTTCTTTAGAGAATGTCAAGAAAAAGAATGGTTTAAAGAAACAAATATTTCATTTGAAAAACAAATGATTACTTTAATTCGCATAATGGATATTTGTTACAAAGAAATCGAAAACCATTATGACACAACACGAAACAAGAAAATCATTGGTCAAATTGAAGCATTATTATTCAAGAACAATGTAATGTTACAATATATGCTAGACAATGATGAAAACACTGTTTCTCGCCTTTACACTCTAGTAAATGACGTTCCTGGAATTGACGCAATGATAAAAATGACAATGCGTAACCGTATTTTGGAAAAATACCCAGAATTCAAATTCTATGAAACTGAAGAAAAACTTGTTGCTCCAAAGGGTCTTATTGTTACAGCTAAAATGTATGATATCAAGAAAAGTAAACTTGAACACATTATTTCAGTTGAAGTTCCAGCTAACGCAAAAGAAATTGGAGATGCTATTGCTCTTGGTGACTTAAGCGAAAACGCAGAATACAAGGCTGCTCGTGAACGTCAAGCTCAACTTAACGCTACTGCAACAAAACTTCAAGACGAAATTGATCGCTGTCAAATCTTTGACCCAACAACAGTTACAACAGCTCGTGTTTCTTTTGGAACAACAGTTTATCTTGAAACTCCAGAAGGAAAAATAGAAGAATATACTATTCTTGGACCTTGGGAATCAGATCCAGAAAACAATATTATTTCTTATATGACTCCATTTGGAACTGCAATTTTCAACAGTAAAAAAGGTGAAAAACTTTCATTTGTGATTAACGAAGAAAAACACACTTACACTGTAAAAGATATTAAAGTTGCTAATATCTAATTGTTAAATATATTTTGATTTGGGTAAGGATTTTTCCTTGCCCAATTTTTTTTGAAAGGATTTTATTTTATGGCATACAAAGTTTTTATTGACGGAAAAGAAGGAACAACAGGTTTAAAAATTTTTGAAAGATTTGAAAATCGAAATGATATCGAGATTTTATCAATTTCAGAAGAACTTAGAAAAGACACAAAGGAACGCCAACGCTTAATCAACGAAAGCGACTTCACTTTTTTATGTTTACCAGACGCAGCTGCTATTGAATCTGCAAGTTTATGCACAAATCCAAATACAAAGATTATAGACGCTTCTACAGCCCACAGAACAAATCCTGCTTGGGCTTACGGTTTTCCAGAATTAGACAAAAGTTTTAGAGAAAAAATCCAAAAATCAAACCGAGTTGCAACTCCTGGATGTTACGCTTCTGGATTTATTGCCCTTGGATATCCCCTTGTACAAAAAGGAATTATAGGAAAAGATTACCCAGTTACTATTCACGCAGTTTCTGGCTATTCTGGTGCTGGAAAAAAAGCTATTGCTCAATACGGTGACCCAAATCGGGATATTGGACTAGATACTCCACGTCAATACGCTTTAACTCAAGAGCACAAACATTTAAAAGAAATGAAAATCATAACAGGTCTTGATTTTGAACCTGTTTTCAATCCATATATTTGTGATTACTTTGCAGGAATGACAGTAACAGTTCCCCTTCACACTCGCCTTTTATCAAAAAAAGTAACTGCAAAAGAAGTTTGGGAGACAATGGCTGCTCACTACGAAAACAGCCGCTTTGTAAAGGTTGCGGGTTTTATGGGAGAAGGCACTTTACCAGAAAATTTTATTCCAGCAAACACACTCGAAGGCACAAACAGTATGCAAATTTTTGTATACGGAAACGACGAGCGCATTATGCTTTGTTCTCGCTTTGATAACCTTGGTAAAGGTGCTTCTGGTGCTGCTGTTCAATGTATGAACATTATGATGGGTGTTGACGAAGGAACAGGCTTAAAAGAATATGAATAAAAGCGAAGACAGGTTTATTCAGGGAATAAAAGACGGTATCCCAATAGCTTTGGGATATTTGTCTGTTTCCTTTGCCTTTGGGATTTTTGCTGTGAACTCTGGCTTATACTTTTGGGAAGCCATTGCAATTTCCATGACAAACTTAACATCCGCTGGACAATTAGCTGGAGTTCCAATTATTACAGGTAGGCTTCCCTTTTTTGAACTAGCTTTATCTCAAATCGTTATAAATTTGCGTTATGCCCTAATGTCCATTTCTCTAAGCCAAAAATTAGATGACAAAGTTACGCTCTTAGACCGTTTTGTCATCGCCTTTTTCAACACCGACGAGATTTTCGCCGTTGCTTCTGGACGGGGCAACCTAGTTGGAAAACATTATATGTACGGTTTAGGCTTAACTCCATTTTTAGGCTGGACTCTTGGTACAACTCTTGGCTCCATAGCTGGAAACATTTTGCCACAAGTTGTTACAAATGCTCTTGGAATCGCCATTTACGGTATGTTTATTGCAATTATTATGCCTGTGGCAAAACGGAACAAACCAGTTTTAGGCACCGTTTTTCTTGCTTGTGGACTAAGTTTAATATTCACATTTGTTCCAGTATTGAATAAAGTTTCTAGCGGATTTGCCATAATCATTTGTGCCGTAGTTTCTAGCTTGATATTTGCCCTTCTCTGCCCAATAAAAGAGGTTTCCCATGAGTGATATTGGTCTATTTTTCAAATATCTTGCTGTAATGGCAATAACAACCTATTTAATCAGAATGCTCCCATTGGTTTTGTGCAAAAAAAAGATAGCAAATGTTTTTATTCGCTCATTTTTGTACTACGTGCCTTATGCAGTTTTGGGAGCAATGACTATTCCAGCAATTTTCTTTTCTACAGGAAGCATTTTTTCTGCAATAGCAGGGTTTGTTGTTGCCCTATTTTTAAGTTGGAAAGAAAAAAGCCTACTAACCGTTGCAGGTTTTGCAAGTTTAGCAGTTTTAATCGTAGAATTGATTTTTCAGTTTTAGATTACATCCACAGTATAAGTGGCAGTTTTTGAGTTTCCAAAGTAATCTTCAACCGTAATAGTAATAATATTACGTCCTGTTGAAAGAATCACCTCTGCCAAAAGTTGATTTTCATCATCTGGATAAAGTTCCTCAAAAGAGTAGAGATTTTTCCCCTTTATAGCAAGTCGGTTTTCTTTTTCTGTAAGCACATCATAAATTATATTTTCTGCAACAGCTCCATTAACCAAAACAGAAGTTTTATAAGTCATTCCTACGGGTTGTTTTTTGATGTATAATCTGTAAACTCCAGAATTTATTTTTTGGTAATTTGAAATTGGTACGACTTTTCCAGAATTGTTAATTGCCACAAGATTTTTTATTGATAAATCATCTTTTTTCTCGATAACCGGCATAAGCAAAAATGGATTGATTAGGTTTCTAGATTTTGTATCTATTACTTGGAATTCAAGACAATTTTTTCCCTTTTGCCAACCAGAAGTGCCACTTGTTCCAATTTTTATTTCTGAAGTAATATTTGTCATATCATCCTGCAAAGAAATTTCTTCCAAATTTCCATAAACAGTCAACATATCATTAGAATGATTCAAAATCACAGCATTTCCCAAAGTTGATTCAAACCAGCCCATATCAGAAATCCCGTTTTCTAACTTAATTAAAACTGTACCATCTTCTGCTGGAAAAACCTCAGCAGGATTTTCAAAAATCAAAGAGTTAATGTAAGCAGAACCTCTAGGTTGCCCAAAAAATGATGAGAAAATATCTGAATTTTCCACAACTTGTGGCCAATTAAAAGCAAAACAAAAAGACAACGCAACAATAAAAGCAAAAGCAAAAATTGATATAAGAGTAATTTTTTTGTTTATTTTCATCGTTGTACCTCGATTTTTGTAATTGTAGAATCAACACCTGTATACAAATTATTTTTGTCACTGAGAATAAAACCGTTATTTCCTTTGAAAACATAAGAACCAATTAGATTGCTTAAATTTTCCAAAATGTAAACTCGATATTCTCCCTCTAATTT
This sequence comes from Spirochaetaceae bacterium, assembly GCA_017416145.1. Lineage (GTDB taxonomy): Bacteria > Spirochaetota > Spirochaetia > Treponematales > Treponemataceae > Treponema_I. The sequence continues at coordinate 77,698 of JAFQDD010000016.1, forward strand.
TGTTAAAACAAAAAATAGATTATATTCTTCCATTTCTTCAATGGACAAAATTTTCCCCAAAAGAGGAATGTGATAGGATTTCAAGTTTCCAATATCAACCACTCCAAGACCATTTTTTTCGTTGTAAAAAACTTTTGAATTATCCTTGGAAAATTTCACATAAGTTTGCTCTCTAAGATTTCCATCAAGATATTCGTGGAAAACAGTTTTTGTTTGACCTCCTGCGGTTTTCATCAGTACAAAACGCTGGGAATCAATACCTGAAACACAAGCTGATAACAAACCGTCTTCAGAAGAGGCAACGCCCAAAATTACAGAATATTTACTTCCGCCTGGCACACTGGAAAAAATAATATTTCCCTTGTAATCAAAATTTAAGATTTTTCCCTCTGCAAAACCTACGATAATTCCCTTTTCATAAGGATAAAACGAAGTAATTGGCGTAATATCCTCATAAGTCCATAACCGTTTTCCATCATCATCTAGATACCCAAAAGACATTCCACCTGGTAAAAATATAAAATTTCCATAGTCTGTGAAAAATGGGAAACCTGCGGTTTCGATTGTACCAATTTTTTCTCGGTTATTATTAAAAATAGGAAGATTTTCAGCACTAGAACTAAAAACAGTCCAATATTCATCTGAAATTGTTGCCATATAGGGGAAACTTTCAGACAAAGTAACATCTCCTTCTTCTGTAAAATATCCCAAGATTTGACCTAATTTAAATGCAAACTTTTTTGAATCAAAAGATGAGTTTTGAGAAGGTTTTGTAACTGAAATCGTCCATTTTGGAATAAGCTGAAGTTCATCTCCAGGAAGTTTAAAAGCAAAAATAATATATAAAAGTATAAAAATAAAGGATGATATAATAATTAGAACTCTTTTTTTTGTTTTACTCATAAAAGTATGATATAATAGTAAAAATAGATAGTCAAGAATAGGACTTTCTATAAAAATACGATATTTATTTGGAGATTTTTATGGATTACAAAGAATTATATGAAAAAGCACTTTCTGTTGCAAAAAATGCTTACGCACCTTATTCAAACTTTCACGTAGGAGCCGCTCTTTTGTTGCCTGACGGAACTGTTCAAACTGGCATAAATATTGAAAATAGAAGTTTTGGGGCAACAAACTGTGCCGAGAGAACTGCCCTTTTTTCTGCTATTGAAAAGGGTTATAAAACTTTTACAGCTCTCGCAGTGGCAACTCCAGACGCTGATTATCCAGTGGCTCCTTGTGGAATCTGTCGCCAAGTTTTGACAGAATTTGCCCCAGGAGATACTCCAGTGATTTTTGGAAATACTTACGAAAGCCGAGTTGAAACTACTCTTGCGGAACTTTACACATTTGATTCTTTGCATGAACTTGCAAAATAGTTCATCATCAACATTTGTATAGTTCTTTATGCAACCATTGACAAAAAAGCGTAAATAATGCAAAATACAGTAAATTATGATAAAAAATTGTTAGCAAGTTAGCTACTAGGAGACAGTTGTGGAAGACGATATCCTCACTATAGAAGAAGTTGCAAAATATTTAAGAGTTTCAGAACGTACAGTTTATGATTGGGCTCAAAAAGGTGAAATTCCATCTGGGAAAATTGGAACTGTATGGAGATTCAAAAAATCCGAAATCGAAAAATGGGTAAACGACCGTCTTTCATCTGGGTCTAAACCTGTAACACCTGGTGACCAAATTCAAGTAAAAAATATCTTATCACCAGATAGAATAATTTTCTTAAATCATTCTACAAAACACGATGCTCTTTTAGAGTTGGCAAACAATTTAAGCACAGCTCCACAAGTAAAAATGAGTAGCGAACTTGCAGTAGAGATTCTAAAACGTGAAGAATTAATGTCTACAGCAATCGGAAGAGGAATTGCGATTCCTCACGTGAGACTTTCATCAGTTACCGATTTGGTAATGTCAGTTGGTATTTCAAAATGTGATATTATTGATTTCCAGACAATTGATGATGTTCCAGTTCGCATTTTATTTATGATTGCAGCAGCTTACAATCAACATGCTTATTATTTGCAAACATTGTCTTTCTTTAGTTCAAAAATCAAGAACAAAGAGCTTAGAGAAGCCTTGTTAAATGTAAATGATCCAATGGAAGCATACAAATTACTTACAGAGTAAAGTTTTTTTAAGATAATGGGATTTTAGAAGTAACATTCTAAAATCCCTTTTTTGTTTTAAAGTAATAGATATTTATTAAATTTATAAATTCGTGTTACAATTACATTGTGACATTGTTTATAATTTTGTTACAAAAAGCTTACTAAAATTAATTAAAATTGGAGGAAAAACAAAATGAAGAAAAAATTTAAAAATTCCTTGTGGATTGCAATCTCACTTTGTTTGGTTGCAAGTTTTTTCGGTTGCTCAAGTAACAAGGCAACATCAAAGGATTCTATTCCCCTTTCTATGAATTCCGATATTGTAAGTGGAACCTTAGAAAACGGAATGGACTACTACGTTCAACAAAACTCAAAGCCAGAAAACCGTATTCAACTTCGCTTAGTTGTGAACGCAGGTTCTTTAATGGAAGATGATGATCAACTTGGAGTTGCTCACTTAGTTGAACACATGGCTTTTAACGGTTCAGAAAACTTTTCTAAAAACGAAATCATAGAGTTTTTTGAATCAACTGGAATGGCTTTTGGTCACGACTTAAATGCTTACACAAGTTTTGAACAAACAGTTTATATGCTTGAGATCCCAGCCGACAATCCAGAATTCTTAGAAAAAGCTATGCTAATTCTAAAAGATTGGGCTTCTGGTTTAACTTTTGTGCAAGAAGAACTTGATAAAGAGCGAGGAGTTGTTACAGAAGAATGGCGGCTTTCCAACGAAAACCTAAACGGTCGCATTTCTAATGCTGAATATCCAGCACTTTTGGGAGTTCCTTATTTGCAGAAAGACTTCCTATCGGAAAAATGGATATTATCCAAAATATTGATAGACAACGTGTTGTGGATTTTTATGAAAAATGGTATCGCCCTGATTTAATGTCAGTAATCGTTGTGGGAGATATTTCGTCTGAAGAAGTGGAAAAGGCAATTATCAACACAATGGGAGAAATTCCAGCCGCCACAGAGCCACTTGAAATGCCAGACAATACTTTTACAAAAGACGAAAAATCACTTTTGATTTTCAAAGATAAAGAACAACCTTACACAATTGTTAGCATTTATGATTTTTCACCAGCTTTTCCTTTGATTACACAAGCTGATTACAAAGAACAACTTACCAATCAGATTTTGTTGTACATTTTGAACAATCGCATTCAAGAACTTGTGCAAAGCGACAATCCTCCATTTATTGATGGAGCAGCCATTAGCCAAAAATTACTTAACTCAAACTATCTAAACGGACTTTTATTTGCTTGTTATGATAATCAAATTGAAAGTGGGATAAAAGTTCTTCTTGATGAAGTAGCTCGTATCCAAACTTTTGGAGTTACAGATTCTGAAGTCGAAAGAATGCGTCAATCAATTTTGGCATCATTACACGATGACTCAAAAAATGAAAGCTATTATTTAGTGGAAATTTTAACTGATTATTGTATTACAGGAACAATCCCACTTTCTCCTGCAGAAGAAGAAGCTATTGTTGAAATTGCAGTTAATTCTATTACAACAGAAGATGTTTCAAAGGCTGCAAAAAATGTGATTGCAAATCGTGGCGTTTTCCTAGAAGTTCGTGGAAACGAAAATGCAGTTTTCCCTAGCGAAGAAACTCTAATGGATATTTGGGAAAATTATAAAAATGATGAAATTACAGCCTACGAAGATACAAGTGCCGATGCTGACTGGCTTATTATTCCAGAAAACAAGGCAAAAATCACTTCTAAAGAAGTTGTTTCTAAAGCTGATGGCATTACAAAATACGTTTTGGAAAATGGTGCCACAGTTTATGCAAAGAAAACAGATTACACAGATGACAAAATTTCTTTTACATTTTTAAGTCCTGGTGGTCTTTCTCTTGTAAGTGATGAAGAATACGTTTCTGGTGCTTTTGCTACAGATTATTCAGCTCTTTCTGGCTTAAACGGCGTTTCTTATATGGATTTGCAAAAATTATTGGCTGACAAAGATATTTCTTATTCATGTTATATTGACCAATATGAAGAAGGATTTTCTGGAACTGTAAAATCTTCTGATTTGGAAACAATGCTTCAATTAACATATTTGACTTTTGAAAAGCCATATTTTACAGACACAATGTGGAATTATTTGTACACAAATGCTAGTACTATGGCTCAAGCCTCTGAAACTCAACCAACAGGTATTTTTTCACAAGCACTTTTAAAAGCTTTGTACAAGGATGATATTAGAAAGCAAGTAATGACTACAGATTATGTTGCAAAAGCAAACAAAGAAGATGCCGCTAGAATTTTCACAGAAAGATTTGCAAATCCAAGTGATTTTATCTTTGTTTTCGCTGGAGATTATGAAGAATCAGATTTAGAAAACTTAATTTCAACTTACATCGGAACAATTTCTGGCGAAGATGTAACAGAAACTCCAATTTGGCAAGAACCTGATTTTCCAGCTGGTAAACAAGAAATCATTATAGAAAAAGGAATTGGAAACCAAAGTCAAGTTGCTTTGATTTTTGGCGGAGAATTAAAAAATCTTTCACCAATGGAAGAAAAAATCCGTGGTAATTTGTTAAATTCTTTTGTTTATCTATTGGATATTAAATTGCGTGAAGCAATTCGTGAAGACAAAGGCGGTTCTTACGGAGTTAGTGTTTATTACGATATGAATAGAATTCCAGAAGATAATTTCTATATTGAAATTGGTTTTGGTTGTGAACCTGGAAGAGAAGAAGAACTTGTAGACGAATTGTTTAAGCAAATTAAACTTTTACAAACTGAACTTGTAGACCAATCTTATGTGGCAAAACTTTCAGAAAACTATAAACGTGGAATGGAAAAAGAAGTTCTAAAAGACAACGAACTTTGGGCAGACAGAATTGCTACTTGTGTTTTATATGACTTACCATTTGAAGCAATCACAGACGCAACCACAGTTCCACCATATCTAACTGCTGAAACAATGAGAGATTTAGCAAATCAATACTTAGATTTGGAAAACTACGTTTTAGGAATCCTAAAACCAGAATCCACTGGAAATTAAAATCCAGTTTCAAAAACTATATGAGGGGAGAAAACCCATTTTTTTCGATAAAACGGGTTTTCACCCCTCATACTCCCCGCTTTCCCAAAAGAACGACCAAAGGGTGTCCCCTTTGGAAACCCCTGTTTTGAATTATTATTTACGTTGTTTATTTTCTAATCCGGTCGGGCACGGACGCCCGATTACAGCTAAGCAAGAATTTTCGCCAGAAAATTCTTGCTGACATAAAAAATACAGGATGTATTTTTTATGTCAGGAGCATCGCATCCCCATAGCTAAAAAATCTGTATCTATTTTCTACAGCTTTTTGGTACGCATTCATTATATTTGCTTTTCCAGCGAAGGCACTTACCAACATCATCAAAGTGGATTCTGGAGTGTGAAAGTTTGTAAACATTTTGTCCACACACTTAAAAGAATAACCCGGATAGATAAAAATGCTTGTATCAAAATGGCCAGAAGACAAATATCCCCCTTCCAAAACAGAGCCTCCCTGCCAAGCAGATTCCAAAGTCCGAACAGAGGTTGTTCCCACAGCCAAAACTGGTCTACCCTCTTTTTTTGCCCGATTCACTTTTTCAGCAGTTTCTTCGCTAATGTAATAACTTTCCTTGTGCATTTTGTGGTCTTCGATTTTTTCAGCTCTAACTGGTAAAAAAGTTCCAAGCCCCACATGCAGCGTCACGTAAGCGATTTCGATATTTTTTGCTTTTAGCTTTTCAAGCATTTTTTCAGTAAAATGGAGTCCCGCAGTAGGACAAGCTGAACTTCCCACTTCTTTTGCATAAACATTTTGATAGCGTTCTGAATCTTCTTCTGTATCTTCCCGACGAATGTATGGGGGAAGTGGAATATGACCATTTTTTTCAAACCATTCTTCAGTAATTGGACAATCAAAGCTCAAAGTTCTAAACTCAGTTCCCACATCAACAGGATTTTCAACAATCGTCCCCTTTGAACCGTCGCTAAAAACAAAAACTTTTCCAGGTTTGCTTTTTTTTGCATTTTTTACCATGGCTTTCCAAGTTCCATCAGGATATGGAGTTAGCATTAAAAACTCAGATTCTCGACCAGTATCCACAGTCTTTCCGTAACAACGTGAACGGCGAACTTTTGAGTTGTTAAAAATCATTAAAGTGTTTTCTGGAATTAAATCTGGTAAATCATCCATTGAAAAATGTTTTGGCTCAGTAATTTCAGTTTGGTTGCCACCATTTCGGCTTAAAACCATAAGTTTATCTTCGCCCCGCACTCCAGAGGGATGTTGAGCAATTAATTCTTCTGGTAAATCAAAATAAAAATCTTTTGTTAGCATTGTTTTTCCTTAATCAAAAAGAGATATTTCGGATTTTATTGGATTTCCGCCACGTCCACCAAAGGGAATTCCAAGGTGAGCATAAGCTTTTTCGGTAACCATTCTTCCTCTTGGGGTTCTCTGAATCAATCCTGATTGAATCAAATATGGCTCGTAGTAGTCTTCTAAAGTATCCATACTTTCCCCAATGGATATTGCAAGGGTTTCTGCCCCTACAGGACCACCCCCATAATTTTGGATAATCGAAAGTAAAATCTCTCTATCATAGCGTTCAAGCCCAAGATTATCAATTTCAAGCCGCTTCAAGCCCTCTTCTACAATTTTTTTTGTGATATTTGTAACGCCATCAACAAAAGAACCTGCAACTTGAGCAAAATCTCTCATTCGGCGAAGAATCCTGTTTGCAACACGAGGAGTTCCTCTAGCACAAGAAGCCATTAACAAACTTGCATCACTTTCTACAGTTACACCCAAAATTCCTGCACTTCGCTGAATAATTGCACTAAGCTCTTCTGGTGAATAAAAGCTAAAACGCTCCACAATTCCAAAGCGGCTTATTAAAGGACTAGAAACCATCCCCGCCTTTGTAGTAGCTCCAACTAAAGTAAACTTTGGAATTGGAATTCTTACCGTTCGTGCAGCAGCTCCTTGTCCAATAATCCAGTCTAACTCGTAGTCTTCCATAGCGATATAAAGCATTTCCTCAATCGCCGGCTTTAAGCGGTGAATCTCATCTATAAAAAACACAGTTCCTTCAGTGATTGTAGACAAAATTCCAGCCAAATCCTTTGGTTTTTCCAAAGCCGGAGCAGAAGTTACTTTAAAATCTGCACCTAATTCCTGAGCAGTAATCTGAGCCAGAGTGGTTTTCCCAAGTCCTGGAGGGCCAATCAAAAAAAGATGATCCATTGGCTCTTGCCGAGATTTTGCAGCTTCTATAAAAACGTGAAGATTATTTTTTACCTTTGTTTGCCCTAAAAAATCTTTTAAAAGTTTTGGGCGTAGAGAAGTGTCTTTATCATCATCATAAAAATTTATATCTGGACGCACAATGCCCATATCATCATCAAATTTTTCTATCATTTAGCAAGCTCCACAATTGCAAGTCGGAAAAGTTTTTCTTCGTAGGTTGATTTTGATTCTCCATCTTGATTTGGAGATTTTACCACAATTTTTTCGATGGCTTCTTCTGCATTTTTTTTGTCGTAGCCCATATCCACCAAAGCCATTATTACATCATTCCAAGGAGATTTTGCTTCTTCTTTTGGAGATTTTACCCGGCCTGTATTTTCATCTAAAAGTGTAAGTTTCCCCTTCAAGGCTAACATCATCTTTTGGGCAGTTTTTTTACCAACTCCAGGCACTTTTTCCAAAACCCCGATTTCTCCAGAATCCAAAACCGAAGCCAATTCCTTTGCATTTATGTTAGACAAAATCTTTACAGCACCCTTTGGACCAACACCTTCAACCTTTAGCAAATCCAAAAAAATCGCTCTATCTTCAAGAGTTGCAAATCCCAGCAAGGTCATAGAATCTTCTTTGTGAATAAGATGAGTAAAAATCCGAGCATCTTCCCCTACGTGAGGTAATGCGTTTACAGAAGATTCTGGAACAAGCAAACTCCACTCTATTCCGTTGTTTTCAAGATAAATTGTTTGAGGCAATTTCGCCGTGATTTTTCCGTAAAGACTGTTAAACATAAAAATATTATACCAAAAAAATACTATATGTAAAAGTAGTATTTTTCCTTCCTGTTTAACAATTTTGAAAATGTTTCACTTCTATGTATGTAAAAAAATCCGTTGACACATTTTTTTTTGTATTATAAAATAATAATATGTTTTCGCAAACATACTTATAAAATAAGGAGCAATCAATGGAAGTTATTAAACTAATTGAAACTGCAAAAGATAATAATTCACGTCTATCAGAAGTAGATTTAAAAGATAGAATCGACGAAAAAAAAGGTTTATCCTGTTCAATATCAATTGACGAAAACAAAAGTTTTCAAACATTTAAAGGATTTGGAGGAGCCATTACAGAAGCATCTGGTTATGTTTTAAGCAAACTTTCTCCAGAAAAGCAAGAAGAAGTACTAAATGCTTACTTCAATGAAAAATTGGGAAATAACTTAACATTCGCAAGAACCCATATGAATTCCAGCGATTTTTCCCTCGAAAACTGGGCTTGTGTCGAAGAAAAAGATGAAACTCTAGAATCTTTTTCAATGGAAAGAACTGACAAATACATCACACCAAATCTTCAAAAAGCAAATATTATCAAAAACAAAAAGCTAAAAGTAATGATTTCCACTTGGTCTCCTCCAAAATGGATGAAATCAAACAATGATATGAATCACGGTGGAAAACTTTTACCACAATACAAAGAACTTTTAGCAAAATATTGGGTAAAATTTTTGGATAATATAAAAGCTCGTGATTTAAATGTAGAACTAATTTCCATTCAAAATGAACCTGCAGCTGTACAAACTTGGGATTCTTGTATCTGGACCGCAGAAGAAGAAGGTGAATTCTCTGCAAAATATTTAGGACCTGCCCTAGAAAAAGCTGGATATGATAATATTAAGATTTTAGTATGGGATCACAACCGAGAAATCCTTTGGGATAGATTCTCCACATCAATGAAAGCTGAAAACGCAGATAAATATATCGGTGGAGCAGCCTTTCACTGGTATTCTGGAGACCAATACGACCAAGTGGCGCAAGTGGCAAAATATTTTCCAAAAAAAGAACTTGTTTTCACAGAAGGTTGTGTAGAAGGTGGGCCAAGAAACGGGGCTTGGTTTACAGGAGAGCGTTACGCCCATAATATTTTTAACGATTTGAATAATGGATGTACTGCTTGGATTGATTGGAATATTCTTTTGGATATGGAAGGTGGTCCAAATCACGTTGGAAACTTTTGCGATGCACCAATTTTAGCTGATGCGTCAGAAAATAAACTATATTACCAAAGTTCATATTATTACATTGGTCATTTTAGCCGCTTTATTCAACCAGGTGCAATTCGTTTATTCACAGAAATTGAGGGATATATGACACCTTGTACAATTGATGGAAGAGTTGGAAATACAATTGAATGTACCGCATTTAAAAATCCTGATGCAACAATTTCATTTATTGTGTATAATAGAACTGAAGAAGACGCTGTTTATGATTTAAAATTGTCAAATGGAAAATCACTTGGGAAAATAAAATGTCCTGCAAGAGGAATCCAAACAGCGATTTTAAAATAAGTAGGGAAATATTTTGGTCACACAAAAAGATGTAGCAAAAAAAGCTGGAGTTTCTTTTATTACAGTGTCTAGAGTTGTAAACAACGAAGGCAACGTAAAAGAAGAAACTCGCATAAAAGTAGAAAACGCAATCAAAGAACTTGGATATTTTCCAAGTTTTTCTGGTAAAGCCCTCAACTCTGGGAAATGTAATACAATAGCTGTATCTACCCCCATAAACTATGATGTAAACGGACGAGCGGAATATCTTATGCGAGTTTTATCTGGCATAGATGAAGTTGCAAAAAGTCTACAATGTGACGTATTACTTAGCAATTTTGACGAAGATGATACAACTTATGATTATCTTCGTCCTTTTCGACAACGAAAAGTTGATGGAATAATTTATGTGGGTCTAAAACAAATGCCCCAAATTATGCTTGACGAACTTAAAACTTTTAGGTTTCCTTGCGTAGTTATTGGGGATAGACTTACAGAATCAAGTCTCTCTTGGGTTGATACTGACAATTTTTCCGCCGGTTACAATTCCACATCACAACTAATTCAAAAAGGTCACAAAGACATTGTTTTTTTTGGCCTTGATAAAAATGTTTTCAATCAAAACATTACCCATCGGGAACAAGGTTTTCTAAAAGCAATGAAAGATTTTCTTGGAAAAGACGAAAGTCAATGCAAAATCATCAGAGCTTCTTATGACTTTGACTCCATCTCAAAATCTTTTGAAGATTTTATATTAGAATGTAAAAAAAATAACTCATTACCAACTGCAATTTTTTCTGCAACAGATGAACGCATTCCTCTAATGTTAAGGATTTTATACAATAATAATATTACAGTTCCAGATGAAATTTCTATTGTTGGTTTTGATGGATTTTTAATGAACAATCCATTTCTCAATTTCCAGATTGCCACAAATATTCAACCTCTAAAAGAAATGGGTCAAACTGCTGCTAAAATCCTTTTTGAGCGAATCAACAACCCAGAATTAGAACCAACCTCAAAAATCTTTACAGTTCCGTTTTTCCAAGGTGATAGCATAAAAACTCTGTAATTTTTTAGTTATTTTACGTTTATTTTTGTGATTTCAGTCTCTTTTTTTCTCTAGATTTTTTAAGTAGTTTAATATTACACATATCAAAAAAAATATCGATAAAGCTCTTTGTGTCTTCTAAAAAATATGTGAAACAAAAAAAAGACCGACTAAAAAGACTTGCATTTTACAAGTATTTTTAGTCGGCGAAAATGTAGGAGAAAAACTTTTACTTATTTATCAACACCTGGAGTAACAACTCCTTCCATAAAGAATTTTTGTGCAATAAAGAAGATTAAGAACGGAATTGAACAAGCTATTAAACTTGCAGCCTGAATTAAGTGGGCTTCTGTAGAATACATACTGTTAAATCTTGACAATCCAACAGTAATTGGTTGCAATTCTGGTTTTCCAGCTAAGTAGATTAGAGGACCAAAGAAGTCGTTCCAAGCAAAGAAGAAGTGGAACAATGTTACAGAAATCACAGCTGGAATAGCTTGTGGCATAATAATCTGGAACAATGTTCTAATTGGACCTGCTCCGTCAATACGAGCCGCTTCATCCATTTCTCGAGGAATCCCCATTATAAACTGTCTAAGCAAAAATACATTGTAAGCGTTTGCAAAGAAGTGAGGTACAATTAGTGGTGCCCAAGTTCCAACCCAGCCCATTTTATAAAACATAGTATATGTAGGAATCAAAGTTACAGCACTTGGTAACACGATTGTAGCAACCAAAACTACAAAGAAAATGTTTTTGCCTCTGAATTCAAACCGCGCAAATCCATAAGCTACCAACAATGAAGATAAAACAGCTCCAAAAGTTGATACGATTGCATAAAAAGCAGAATTTTTAAGCAATATTGGAAACTTAATTGATGTCCAAGCTTTTTTGAAATTTGACCATTGAGCATCAAATCCCCAAACATTTTCCAAAGTTCTCCATTGACCTTTCCATTCAATCGGGGCAGCTGCTGGATTCTCTGGATCAATAAAAGTAGAAGATTCTCTACCCTTTTTATAAATTGCCAATTCTTTTACAGTTCCGTCATCCATTGGAACTTTCAAAATATCGTAATTTTTTCCATTGTATTCAAAAGTTTTTGCAGATTGTGGAATCGGAGAAGAATTCAACGATGCAATCTGTTCTTTTGATTTTAATGAAACAGAAATACCATATAACATTGGAAGTAAGTAAAATACTAATATCAATAAAGTAATAGATGTTGCTAATACTTTTGCTCTTGTTTTGTTACCTGTCATCATTTTGCTACCCTATTTTTTTTCACCAGCGTAATATACCCATTTATTTGATGTTCCAAAAAGAACAAGGGTAAATATCAAGCCAATCAAGAAGATAATCCAAGCAATTACAGCACCATACCCCATATTAAAATATGAAAATGAATGTCTGTAGAATAGAACCATTGGAAAGTTTGTTTTTCCGTCTGGGAATCCACTTCCTTGATTTATAACCATTGGAACCAAGAAATACTGCATCATATTGATAATTCCTGTTAGCAAGTTATAGAAAATAACAGGAGTCATCAGTGGAACAGTGATTTTTGTAAATCGTTGCCAACCATTTGCACCATCAATTAAAGATGCTTCATATAATGATTCTGGAACACCTTGTAAACCTGCTAAAAAGATTACGATTGTGTTTCCGCAGCCCCATAACCCAATAAAAGCATAGGAAAAATATATTAATTTTGTACTAGCCAACCATCTTTGGCCTTCAAACCCTAAATTCTGAAGAATTAGATTAATCCAACCGGTTTGTTCATTCAAAACTCCACGCCAAATCAAAACTGTGGCAACAAGTGGCACCATTGTTGGAATGTAATATAATGTTCTAAATAGTTTTGCACCTAATAAGTGCTTATTATTTAACAAAATAGCCGCAATAATAGAAAATCCCAAACTAAGTGGTAATGCAATAATTGTATACTGCATAATATGTCCAATAGATTCTATTATCTGTGGATCTTGAAACAAAGCTCTTTTCCAGTTTTCCAAACCAACAAAGGTGGTTTTATCTGGTTCAATTAAGTTATAGTTTAAAAATGAAAATACTAAAGAACTAATAATAGGAACTGCATAAAAAACAAGAAATCCTATTAACCAAGGCATTATAAAAAAGAAACCCCATTTTTGCTCTCTATTTTTCATAGAAAGTTTTTTCAAAGCTACTGTCTTATTTTCCATGATTTCTCCCGAATAAAAAGTTATCTCCCCCTACTTGAATCCCAACTAAGGGAAGATAACCTTTTGATATTTGACTATTTATCAGTCTTTTGCGTTGTTATAGATTTCTTGAAGTTTTACTTTTAGTTCAGCTGCTTCAGCATCCAAATCTAAACCAGGATTGTTTGTTAAGTTATCCCAGAATTCTGTGTAAGCTGTAGATGTTTCTTGGAAAGATGGCATCCATGCTTCGTGGTTTGGATTATCAGCATATTGAACACTGTCAATAATAATATCTGTATTAACTGTTACGTGTGGATAACGTGTTTTGAAGAAGTTATCCAAGAAAGCTTTTTGTTTTGTAGTTTGAGCTGGCATACCACCGTAGATGTTTAGAAGGTCGTCAGCAGCTGTTGTAACTAGGTATGAAAGAGCTTTGAATGCAGCATCTGGATTTTTTGATCCTTTTGGAATTTCGAATGTATCAGCGTGCATTTTTGCTGTTGTTCTACCTTTGTAACTTGGCATTGGATAAACATCCCAGTCATAATCCATTACAGCATAACCTGAGTACCATAGGTGACATTGGAACATACCAATTTTTCCTGATTCACCCCAGCTTCCTGCAGAAAGAATATCTGAAGAACCGTATGGTCCGTTTGGAATAAAGTGACTATTCCACATACCATCATAAGTCCATTTCCAAGCATCTAACCAAGCACTAGGAATTTGAGCTGTTTTTCCATCTTCTGCTACAAGGTTATTTGGTTCAAATAGTGTTCCGTATCCACGAGCATCACCCCAAACAATACCAAATCCCCATTGAACAATGTTTTCTGGATCAAAAGCAGGACTTGTTGCATCATTTCCGTTTGCATCAACAGTTAATTTTTGACCTAACATTTTTAGACAATCGTAGTCCCAAGTCCATTCTTTACCATTTTCGTCAACATATTTTTCACCGTAATTTTTTGGAGGAAGTGGAATTCCAGCTTCTTCAAATAGTTCTTTATTTACGTACAAATATGAAGGATAAACACCAAATGGAAGACCGATTAGACCGTCTTTTTCATCACGATAGAAATCAATCATTGATTTATCAAATTGTGATAAGTCAAGACCATGTTTATCAACTAATGGTTGAAGGTCTAACCAAGCACCTTTGAAACTATCACGACCACGGATACCAACAGGGCCAACAATATCCGGAGCATTTCCACCAGAAATTTGTGTTGCCAATGTTTGGAAAGCTTGGTCATTATCAACAATTTCTAGAACAAGCTCAATTTCATCTTGAGAAGCATTGAATGCATCTACTACAGCCTTTTGTGGTGCAAAAGTTGGTTCATCAGAACCAGCACCTAAACCAACAAACCATCTTACTTGAGTGCGAGTTGATTTTTTCTCACAACCAGTAAACAACATTGATGCAGCCAGTAGCATCAAACAAACGAGTTTTAACCCTTTTTTCATAAAAAATCCTCCTATGTTTTCGCAAACATTTTTTCAAACAATTTTCATCTTTCTTTATTCAAAGTTATTAGAATGTAAGATGAAATTGATTTGAAACAAGAAATGGTAAATATGTTTTCGCAAACATCTAAGATTAGATTAAACCTCAATTTTTAATCTGTCAAGAAAAAAATGTAAAAAAAATTCAATTTTTTTATTTGTAAAATTTTGAAAGCAAAATACATTTTATCTAAGTTTTTTTATCTTCTCAAATCAATTATCTTAAAACAAAATTAAAATCATCATTTCTACAAATCTTTTCTTGTGTTTTTACAATTTCAATGTTAAAGTCAAAATAGATAAAATATTAGAAATGAAACTAACAAAAATCAATTTACAGTTCTAAAATTTGAACTTTCTAATTCGGAAGTCTCGTTACAAATTATTCTACAAGGGAAAAATATGAAAAAAATAAATAGTTTTTTTATTTTTATATTTTGTGTTTTCGCTTTTTTAGGCTGCTCGACACATATAAACGTTCGAGTTAATCGTCCTGCAGAAGTAGACTTGAGTTTTGTAGAAACGATTGCTATTATCCCCTTTGCAGAAGATCCAAGCTTTTGGGATTATGTACTTTTCGGAATCGACGAGTATAAAATTTCAAAATATTTTACAAGCCGACTCGAAACAAAACTTTCAAATGCAGAATATTTTAATGTAGTTACTACTTCCAAAGAGTACGGAACTATTCCACCTTGTGATGCATATATTTCTGGAAATATCCATAGCCTCAACACGAATATTAAACAAAAAGAACGAATAGTAAAAGATGAAAAAACACAAACAGAAAAAAAGATAATCGAATTCTTTCGAGTTTTAGAGTTTTCTATTTCTTATCGAATTATAGATCAGTCAACTGGCAATGTATTAAAAAAATTCGAAGATTCCTATTCATTAACTTCAGAATATGAATCTGAAAAATCAAAAGTGCCAACTGCCTGTGACCTTGCTAAATCTGAGTTAAATGATGTAATTTCGGATTTAATTAGAAAGATTACTCCTTATACTACATCAAAATCAATTTCACTATTAAAAGATAAAAGCAAAAATTCTCAAATGGAATATGCTGATTCATTGGTAAAAGAAGGAAATTTAGTTCTAGCTTACAATGAATTTATGAAAGTTTACGAAACTACAAATATGTTTGAAGCTGGTTACAATTGTGCTTGTATTTTAGAAGCTCAAAATAAATACGAAGAAGCAGAGACTTTTCTACAAGACTTATACAACAAAACTGGAAATTCAAAAGCCTTGGATTTACTAAAAGATGTTCAATATGAAATTAAACAGCGAGATAAACTTATTCAACAAAATAAAAATCGTGGAATGAACTAATCCATTATTTTGTAAAGCTGCTTAGTCTATGTACAAAAAACCACATTTTATGGTATAATCCACTCCGACTGCCCCCGGATAGTCAGGTATTATTCGGGTCGTTTATGTTTTTTTCAGTGGAAGAAAATATAATCGGTTTTGTAAATCGTTGAATTTTCCTGTAAAATCAGAAACAAAATCGACAGAATAAAGAGCCTTTTTTCCATAAAGGCCGTAAGAAAGCAAGGAAGTAAAAATCATGGACAAACATGAAGTAACAATGGAAAAAATTGTAAGCCTATGTAAAAGAAGAGGCTTCGTATTTCAATCATCAGAAATTTATGGTGGACAAGCTGGAGCATGGGACTACGGTCCACTTGGAATAGAGTTAAAAAAGAATATTCAAAATGCTTGGTGGAAAGAAATGACTCAACTTCACGATAATATCGTGGGATTAGACGCAGCAATCTTAATGCACCCTCGTGTTTGGGAAGCATCTGGTCACGTTGCAAACTTTTCTGACCCTCTTGTAGACTGTAAATCATGTAAAATGAGATACAGAGCCGATAATATGGATCAAGAGGCTCTTGCAGCAAGAAAATGTCCTGCTTGTGGTGGCGAATTAACAGAACCTCGTGCATTTAACTTGATGTTCAAAACTCACATTGGTGCTGCAGAAGATTCTGCAAGTGTTGTTTACCTACGTCCTGAAACAGCTCAAGGTATTTACGTAAACTACAAAAACATTATCCAATCAAACAGAATGAAAATCCCATTTGGTATTGCTCAAGTTGGTAAAGCTTTCCGTAACGAAATTGTTACAAAAAACTTTATTTTCCGTACTTGTGAATTTGAACAAATGGAAATGCAATTTTTCGTAAAACCAGGTGATGACGACAAATTCTTTGAATATTGGAGAGAACAACGCTGGGCATTCTACCAAAAATACGGCGTTCGCATGGACAAAATGCGCTGGTATCACCACGAAAAACTAGCTCACTACGCAAAAGACGCTTACGATATTGAATACGAATTCCCAATGGGATTTTCTGAACTAGAAGGTATTCACAACCGCACAAACTTTGACCTTTCAAAACACACTGAATATTCTGGAAAAGATATGCAGTACATTGACCAAGATAATGGCAATGAAAAATATATTCCATACATCATTGAAACATCAGCAGGTTTAACACGTAACCTACTAATGTTCCTATGCGATGCTTACGAAGAAGAAAAAGTTGCAGACAAAGGTAACGACGACGATTACAGAACAGTTTTACACTTCCATCCAAAAATCGCACCTGTAACAGTTGCAGTTCTTCCACTTATGAAAAAAGACGGACTTGCAGAACTTGCAAAAGAAATTCAAGCTGAACTAAAAGAAGAATTTGTTACAGATTACGACCAAGCTGGAGCAATTGGAAAACGCTATCGCCGCCAAGACGAAATCGGAACTCCATTCTGTATCACAGTTGACTACGATTCAAAAGAAGACAACACAGTTACACTACGCTTCCGTGATTCAATGGAACAAGTTCGCGTTCCAAGAAGTGAACTAGCTTCTAGAATTAGAGAAGAAATCAAAAACTACAAAAGAGTTTAATTTCAACTAACAAAAGAAACTATCTTATTTGTATATTGATAAGTAAGGTAGTTTCTAAACTTTTTGAATATGGAATACGTATTATTATCAAATACTAATTGTATGGTTAGTAGAACAGCCCTTTCTATAGACTCGCTAGAAAATTACCCATTAGAAGATGGTGTTGCTCTTATGAGAAAAGCCTATGATGGTGGAGTAAATTTTTATCATAGCAGTTCCCAACACAAAGAAATTCTAGGATATGCTTTTCATGGCATGCGCAAAGAAGTTTTTATATCAATTGAAAGTCTTGCTTCAGATAGTTTAACCTTACAACAAGAAATTATAGCAACACTAGACTCTCTTAATAGTTCTTATATTGATGTTTTTTCTGTTCAAAACAATAACTTTGTACCAAAAAAAGATTCAACAGATGGACTTTACACAGCGTTACTTGCTGCAAAAGCCGATGAAAACGTAAAATCAATTGGATTTTCCACAAAGAAGTTTGATTTAGCAAAAGAAGCTTTAGAATCAAAATTGTATGATGTTATATTTTTAGAGACATCAATAAAATCTTTAGATGTTAAAGAAACAATAAACTTTATTAAAAATTGTAAAAACAATGATATTGGATTAGTTATCAATTATGAAATTCCTGTTTCAGAGGAACTTGAATTTCCACTTGTATTTGGATTTTTAAGAAAATCAGAAAATCTAATTCCTATGTGGAAAATTAAAAATCAAGAGGATTTACAACAAGTTTTGTATTTTGAATCAAATCCTCCAGAATTCACTGACAAAGATTTAGAAGAAATAGAAAAAAAACAAGATTCCAACTAAAACGCTGGAAGTTTTTTATGATATTGTTTGCGTTGCAAACTATCCTACTAATTTTTTAGGAGACTAAAATAATATGGCTGATTTACGCACAGAATGTGGCATTGTTGTTGCAAAAGCATTAAACATTTTTATTAAAAACAAGGGTTTAGAAGCTCCAGAAGTTGAAGCAACTTCTCTTTTACTAGAAACTCCACCAAACCCAGAGATGGGAGACGTGGGTATTCCACTTTTTGCCTTTGCAAAAACTTTAAGAATGGGACCTCCAGTAATTGCTTCAGAAGTTGCAAAAATCATTGAAAATGAATTAAAAGACGAAGCTTCCAAAGTTGGTTCTTTTGCTGCCGTTGGTCCATACGTAAATGCAAAATTAAATAAATCCGCTGCCAGTAGCGATATTTTAGGAAAAATCCAAGCCCAAGGTGATGACTACGGTTCATTAAATGCTCAAAACGAAAAACCTCTAGCTGGTAAAAAAGTTATGCTAGAATTTTCTAGTCCAAACACAAACAAACCACTTCACTTAGGTCACCTACGAAACGATGCCCTTGGAGAAAGTGTTAGCCGCATCTTAAAAAAAGCTGGAGCTGAAGTTTTCAAAGTAAATATTATCAACAATCGTGGTGTGCACATTTGTAAATCAATGTTGGCTTACATCATCAATCACTCTGGAAAGCCTGAATACGTTACAGAAACTGGCATTTCTCCAGATTTCAAATTCACACTAAAAGATACACCAGAATCTCTAGGCGTAAAAAGCGACCGTTTCGTTGGAGATTGTTACGTAGAATTTGAAAAACTTTGCAAACCTAATGGATGCACAGAAGATGAAGAAAAAGCACTTCGTCCAAAATACGAAGCCATCGCTCAATCTATGCTTGTGGAATGGGAAAAAGGAAACGAAGAAATCCGCAAACTTTGGCAACAAATGAACGATTGGGCTATCGGCGGAATCAAAGAAACTTACCAAAGAACAGACGTTTCCTTTGACAAACTTTACTACGAAAGCGAAACTTACCTAAAAGGTAAAGCTGAAATCCTAAAAGGTTTAGAAGACGGCCTTTTCTACAAAGAAGAGGATGGCTCTGTTTGGGTTGACCTTGCAGAAATCAAGCTTGATAAAAAAGTTCTTCTAAGAAAAGACGGTACAGCATTGTACATGACTCAAGATATTGGAACTGCAATCTACAGACACAGCGATTGGGCTTTTAATCAACTGGTTTACGTTGTTGGAAGCGAACAGCAATATCACTTTAAGGTGCTTTTCTACATCTTGAAAAAACTCGGCTACGAATGGGCAGACCAGTTATATCACCTTTCTTATGGAATGGTAAATCTACCAGAAGGAAAAATGAAATCCCGTGAAGGCACAGTTGTTGACGCTGACGATTTGATTAACTCTTTAAGAGATGGTGCATTGGCTGAAATTTCAGAAAAAGGCCGAGAAGAAGCTGTTGGAAATCCTGCTGAAGTTGCAGAAAAAATTGCTTTAGGTGCCCTTCACTACTACTTGCTACAAACAACTCCTACAAAGGATATGCTCTTTAATCCAAAAGAATCTCTTTCTTTTAACGGAAACACAGGACCATATTTACAATATATGGGAGCTCGTATTTCATCAATCCTACGCAAAACAAAAGAAACAGGCTTAGAACCAAGCTATAACGCAGAAGATTTGGCAACTCTAAAAGACGGTGCTGAATGGGAACTTGTAAAAACCTTAAGCGACTTCCCTTCAGTTGTAGAAAAAGCAGCCCTTGCTCTAGATTCTTCTGTAGTTGCAACATATTTGTATGAAGTTGCAAAGGGATTTAGCAAGTTTTATCACGACTGTCCAATTATTTCTATTGCAGAAGAAAATCCATCTTTAGCAAAGGCTCGTCTTGCAATCGCCCAATCTGTTTTACAAGTTTTGAAAAACGGACTAAATTTAATTTTGGTGCCATTTTTGGAAACTATGTAGTTTAGGTTGATATTTAAACTTTAACCAATGGGCGATTTTCCCTGATTTTTAGGAAAGTCGCCTTTTTTTTGGGTTCTAAAATATTCATAATTGCGTGATGCATAACTCTGTCTATAAAACGCACCACACGGAAACCAAGATTGTTGTTGCGGTTGTTCGACAGATTGCTGCGAATCTCGCAATCTGTGTTACGGTTAGAAACAGACGCGTTGTTAGCGTTATTGTTCCAACTACCACCGCGGTTAACGCGGTTAGACCCCGACGTTGTATTTCCACTTTATAGCCTTTCCCTTTTATATTTTTTAGTTTAACACTAAAAAATCCATAACAAATTCGAGCGCCCTTTCGGGCGCATAAAATAACTATCTGCTTTTATCGCAGCCTTTAGGGCTGCTCTTTAAAGCAGATAGTTTACTTTATTTAGAACTGGGACGCACCACGCGGAAACCAAGATAGCCGTTGCGGCCATACGGGAAGCTGAAGTTACGGGAAGAAACCGACGCGCTGTTAGCGCTGCGCCACCAAGAACCACCGCGGTCAACGCGGTAAGACCCCGACGTCGTACCGTCAACTGGTGTTTCATTATCTACTGTTCCATACCAGTCATAACACCATTCATATACATTTCCGCTCATATCATATAAGCCTAGTCTGTTAGGGGCTTTCTTACCTACTTGGTGGGTTCCTTTCCCTTCTTTATTTTCGGTTACATCCTCTTCACCTGTTGTTCCTGTTATATTATTATAACAATACCAACCTACACTGTCTAAACCAGAGTTCTTTGATGAATTATATAATGCATCTGTCGCTGTATCTGCTCCACTAAACACATAGTTCCAATCTTCTTTTGTTGGATCTCCACCTCTAGCTGCGTATTCCCATTCTGCTTCTGTTGGTAAGCGGTAACCTGTTGCATTTGCGTTTAATGCTACAGTTGCTCCATATATGTAATATCCTGTTTTTCCACTTGCTTGTTTTACTTCTGTTACTTCAATGTTGTATGCAGGTGTTAATCCTTCTTTTTCGCTTAATGCATTACAATACCATACTGCATCATACCAAGTTACTCCTTCTACTGGGCGTTTTTCTTGTACATCGCCATTAAATAATGTATAGCTTGTACTATCTGCTGTACAATAACTTGGGTTACTTTCTAAGGTGTATTCTACTTCCTCTACAGTTACTTTTTGTCCTTCCATTACACTTGCGTATTCTTCTTGGGTTACTTCGTATTTTCCCATGTAAAAATCGCTTAAGGTTACTGTTCTGCCTTCTATAAATACACCTTCGTAATTGTTCTCGTTGTCAGAACCTACAACTGTGCCACCTTTTACAAATACAAATCCGTCTGGTACAACTACCTCTTGAGTTCCGCCACCAGAACCACTTGGGCTACTTGGGTTACTTGGATTACTACAACCAATTATTCCAAGAGTAATACTTGCTACAACTAAAACTGTTGTAAGCCATTTTATTTTTTTCATGATTTTTCCTCCTATGTTTGAAAATCATTTATTTACAAGTTTTATTTTTCAAAACTTAGTTTCTATTTTTGTTGGCAAACTTACTAAAAGCTGGTTGCTGAGTCTGCCGAGGCAAAAAAAAGCCAGAATTTCATCCTTTTGTTTTCCCCAAAAGAATAAAATCCTGGCTTCTGTTATATTTTAAAAATTCGATATTTATGCTATTGAATGTTGAATGTTGAATGTTGAATGTTGAATGTTGAATGTTGAATGTTGAATGTTGAATGTTGAATGTTGAATGTTGAATGTTGAATGTTGAATGTTGAATGTTGAATGTTACTCATTCGGACTCTCTCTGTCAAGTTTTTTTTGTCGTTTACATTATAACATAGAAACTGTATTGTGCAAGGATTTTTTTTAAAGGAAATGACAAGTTTGGGTTTTATCGACATTGAAAAGCAAAATCAGAATCAAAGTTTTTTACCTTGACATTTATGCAAAACACGACTAATATAGGATTAACACTAGATTAGTCGGAGTCTTTATGTTTTTAAAGAGAACACTTGAAAATTATATTTCTAAAGTAAATGATTTTTTTCCTATTGCTATGATTACAGGACCAAGACAAGTTGGAAAAACATCTCTTTTAGAAGAATGTTCAAAAGACAATAGAAAATATGTTTCTTTGGATTCTAGCGAAAAACGAACTCTTGCACAAAATGACCCGGCTTTATTTTTACAAAAATACAAACCACCTGTTTTAATTGATGAAATTCAATATGCTCCACAATTATTTCCGTACATCAAAGAAATTGTTGATAAAGAAAAGCAAAAAGGAATGTTTTGGATTACAGGAAGTCAGCAATTTAGTTTAATGCAAAATGTTTCAGAAACTTTGGCAGGACGAGTTGGGATAATGCATCTACAGGGATTTTCTCAAAGTGAAAAATTTGAAAATTGCCAACAGCCCCCGTTTTTGCCAGAAATGCAAAATATTGAAAATCGTAAATCCAATGCAATCGAAACTGATAATATTTTTCACACTATCTGGAAAGGTTCCTATCCCGCACTTTGGTTTAGTTCTGATGATAATTGGGAACTGTTTTACAATTCTTATGTGCAAACATATATTCAGCGAGATGTTAGGCAAATCCTTAATATTTCTAATGAATTGACCTTTATAAAATTCATGAAAGCTGCGGCTGCACAAACCGGTCAACT
The DNA here is from genome assembly GCA_017416145.1 of Spirochaetaceae bacterium. GTDB lineage: Bacteria > Spirochaetota > Spirochaetia > Treponematales > Treponemataceae > Treponema_I. The sequence goes on from JAFQDD010000016.1 coordinate 100,539, forward strand.
TTTAGATTACGCATCTATGGCAAGAGATGTTGGCGTTGCTGAAACTACAATAAAATCATGGATTTCTGTTTTAAATACTTCTGGAATCATTTTTTTACTGCAGCCTTATTCAAACAATCTGACAAAACGTGCTTTAAAAACTCCAAAAATATATTTTATGGATACAGGATTAGCATGTTATTTAACTAGATGGAATAATTATGAAGCATTAGAAGATGGCGCATACGCTGGTGCAATTTTTGAAACCTATGTTGTTTCTGAAATTCTAAAATCCTATTGGCATAATGGCAAAGAGCCATTTGTATATTTTTATCGTGATAAAGAAAAACGTGAAATTGATTTATTAATCGACCAAAACGGAAAATTGTATCCAATAGAAATAAAGAAAAAATCAAATCCTGATAAAAACGATATTCGACACTTTCATGTTATTGAAGATACAATAAAGCAACAAAGTGGCGAAGGTTGTGTAATTTGTCTTTCTGAAGATTATTTGCCAATTACAGAAAAAGTTTATTCTGTTCCGTTAAAAATGATTTAATTTTTTGTAACCAGATATATCTTCTTACAAAACATCTTACACTTCCACAAAAACTACCCACACACAAAAAAAAGCTGCTTACGAGCTTTTTCGCAAGAGATTTCCTCTCGCAACTCATAAACAGCCTTCTATCATTTTTGCCAATTGCGATTAACAATATGTCTTTAAGATTTTTTCCAATCTTTCTTTACCAATTACTTTCATAAAAGATGCTAGGCGTGGACCTTGATCTTTTCCGATTAAGGCTTGATATGTGGCTGTAAACAAAGCTTTTGGCTCAATTCCAGCGTTTTGTGCAATATCGTATAGCTTTTGTGAAAGTGGTTTTTCTTCGATTGTGTCTAATTCTGGTAAGATTTCACAAATTTGTTGTAAGCATTTTGTTTCTGTTTCAGAAATGTCTGCTTTTTTGTAATCTGGAGAATCTGGATTTTTTAGAGCAAATCTAAAATCCTCTGGAGCACATTGGGTAATCCAGTACCAAGCACATTTACAGCGAGTTTTAAATCTTTCAAGTTGTTCAGGTTTAATATCACCTAGAGTATTGATAACAGCTTCAATATCACCTGAGTTTGTTTGAAGAAGATTACACAAGTGACGGAAACCACCTACAACTTGATAAGGCATTGTTTCTGGCATTTCTTCAACTTGGGAAAGTTCGTAAATACGGCGTTCTTTTGCGTAAACATCATCGTTTTTGGCTTTGTCTACACCGTAAGCAATGCGTTCTGTTTTGTCGTAATCTTCGTAAGTTTTAATAACGTCTAAGTCAAAGCTGATTGAAAATTCTGTATTTGGTCTTGTTCCTGCAAACATGTAACGAGCAATTTCTGGTTGATATACATTTAGTACATCTGGAAGAGAAATTACGTTTCCGCTGGATGATGACATTTTTCCAGGTAAACCTTTTGTTCCAATAAAGTCATAGCGGAAAGAAACTGGAGCTTCCCAATTATAGATTTCTTTTGCAACAAGACGAGCTGTATCAAAAGAGCCACCTTGACTGTGGTGATCTTTTCCAGCTGGTTCAAAAAGTGTTTTTTCGTATTGCCATCTCATAGGCCAGTCAACGCGCCAACCAAGTTTGATTTCTTTGCTTGTGCGTAAATCTGCTTTTTCTTCGTGACCACAACTTGTACACTTGTATGTAAGTTCATATTCGCCGTCGTATTCAACCATTTCTGTTGTATCTTTGTTACATTTGCAACAGAATGCAGCAGTTGGCCAATATTCTTCGTCATCACTCATTTTGTGAGCGTCGTCACGATAGCGATTTAAGATTTCTTTTAAGCGATTTCTGTTTTGTAGAGCAATTTTCATGCCTTCTGTGTACATATTTGCCCGATAGCGTTCTGATTGATATAAATATTCTGGATGGATTCCAACACGTGGAAGTTGGCTTTCAACATCAACTTCGTGGTGACGAGCATAAGAAGAATCACGACCTGTTGTATCTGGTACAAGAGTGATAGGGAAACGCAAATGTTGTTCTAGAGTTTCTTGTTCTGGCATATTTTTTGGAACTTTTCGGAAAACATCATAATCGTCCCAAGAATAAATAAAGCGAACATTTTTTCCACGGGAGCGAAGGGCTCTAACTACTAAATCTACAGAGATAATTTCTCTAAAGTTTCCGATATGAACTGTTCCTGAAGGGGTAATTCCTGAAGCACAGGTGTATAAATCTAAATCTCCCCGTTCTCTAATGATTTTATCTGCACATTGGTCTGCCCAGTGTACAAGCTTTGTCTTTTCGTTATTGTTACTCATAATATGGAATTATAACGAATATAAGGTTGTTCAACAAGTCCCATTTTTAAATATGATATTTATATTCTAATTATTGAAACATACTAAAGTTTTTGATAATATGATTTTATGTTGTTAAAGAAACTAGAAGAAAAAGCTGTTCGCTACGAAGAAGTGAATGAGCTAGTACAAGACCCAGATTTAATTAGAGATCAAAAAAAATACAAAGATGTAATGCGAGAACATTCACATCTTACTGCTCTTATGGAATCCTACGAAGAATATAAAAAGGTTTTACAAGGAATAGAGGATTCAAAAATCATCATCACAGAAGAAGATGATCAAGAAATGAAAGAAATGGCTCGTGAAGAATTGCGAGAATTAGAAGAAAAAAAGCCACAATTAGAAGATAAAATCAAAATGCTTTTGATTCCACCAGATCCTTTGGAAGAAAAAAACATTATTATGGAAATTAGAGCTGGAACCGGTGGAGACGAATCTTCATTGTTCTGTGCAGACCTTTTCAGAATGTATACTCGCTATGCTGATATGAAAGGCTGGAAATACGAAATTATGGATGCTTCTGAAAGCGAAGTTGGGGGATATAAAGAAATCTCCTTTAGTATTTCTGGAAAATATGTTTATGGAAGTTTGCGCTATGAAAGTGGTGTTCACCGAGTTCAACGTGTTCCAGAAACAGAAACCCAAGGTCGGGTTCACACATCAGCTGTAACAGTTGCTGTTTTGCCAGAAGCAGAAGAAACAGAAATCGAGATTAAACCAGAAGATGTTCGTGTTGACGTAATGCGTGCTGGTGGATGTGGTGGACAGTGTGTTAATACAACAGACTCAGCCGTTCGCTTAACTCACATTCCAACAGGTTTGGTTGTTATACAGCAAGACGAAAAAAGCCAGTTACGAAACAAGGAAAAAGCATTCCGTGTTTTACGTGCAAGACTTTTTGATTTGGAAGAATCAAAGAAAAATGCAGAAAGAGCCGCAGCTCGTAAAAACATGGTTGGCTCTGGAGACCGTTCTGAACGCATTAGAACATACAACTTCCCACAAAACCGCATAACCGACCACAGAATCAACCTAACTTTGTACAAACTAGAACAGTTTATGCAAGGCTACGTGGATGAAATGGTAGACGCACTTTGTATCTACGCAAAAGAAGAACAACTAAAAGAAAGCGGAAATTAAATCTTGATATAAAACGAAAAAAGCGTGATTTTTAGAATAAACTAGAAATCACGCCTTTTCTTTTGTTAGCCAAAACACTACCCTTCTAACACATTCAACTCGGCCTTTGTTACTTCAAAAGCTCCGTCTTTTTTCACGATTTCAAGGATTCCGTAGCGATCTTCAGCCAAAGCACCAGGATTCATCACTGTGGTTTTACCAATTTTTCCCACAAAAAATGATTCGTGAATGTGTCCACTTAAAGCAACTAGTGGCTCTTTTTTTTCTATGAACTCTCTAAAAAGTTTTGAGCCAGTACTAATTCCAGCAGATATTTTATCCATTCCAGAATCAAAAGCAGGTTGGTGTGTGATTAAAATTAGATTGTCCAAGCTTTCTTCTTGATTTTGTAAAAGTGCTAAATCTTTGATTAAATCTTCGTCATCCCGCTCGTTTGGAGTTGTTCCTGTAAACTTTAGAGCACCCCCAGAGCCAGCGAAAGCCAAACCATCACTAAAAATCACGCCACCTTGCACAGAAATATCAGCGTTTTCAAGCTTTTCAATAAACTCAGGCTCGTCACAGTTTCCAAGCACCGCAAAAATATGCTCGTGTTTTTCCATAAGAGCATTAAACACAGGTAAACCAGTTTCAGGCTCCTTAAACCGAGCAAAATCTCCAAGAAACAAAACTCCATCAGCCTTAGCAAACTCACCATCAAGTTTGTCTAATTTTTCAACTTCACCATGAATATCAGATAAAACTAAAAATCTCATATAAAAATCTCCATAAAAATACAAAGTATAATACTAATTAAAGAATGTTCCCAAAAACACCAACAGAAACGCTCGCTAGAGCCGTTTCCAACATCTAGTCCAAACACACAGTCTAAACACGGCACGCTGAAAGCCGTGTTTAACATCTAGTCCAGTCACGTAGTCTAAACACGGCACGCTGGCACAGCCGTGCCTGACATCTAGCCCAGTCACGCAAGCCACCAACAGAAACGCTCGCCAGAGCCGTTTCCAATATCTAGTCCAAACACGTGAGCCAAAATCCCCAGCAACCAAACCAAACTCACCTGCCAGAGTCCAGAGGGCGGCAAGCCCTTTGGTCGTGCAAGGAAAGGTCGGGGGTTTGGGGGTAGGAAAAACTACGCTTCGAAAGTAGTTGGTTTTCCTACCCCCAAATTTTACCAGCTTTAGAAAAGCTGATTCCTCCCAAAATCTTGGGAAAACCTAACACAATCTCACCGGCACGCCACTTTTCGCAAGTTCACTCTTGATTGAACCAACAGTATAATCCCCACTGTGAACCATACTTGCAATCAATGCAGCGTCTGCCCTGCCCCCAGTTGGAGAAAGCACATCTTTTATGTGGGAAACAGTTCCCCCGCCCCCAGAAGCCACAACAGGAACCGAAACAGCGTCGCTAATCATCTTTGTAAGAGTTAGCTCATAGCCTTCCCGAGTTCCGTCTGCGTCCATTGAGTTTAGCACGATTTCACCAGCTCCCAGCTCCACAGCTTTTATAGCCCAGTCCAAAGCGTCTAGTTCTGTGGCAACTCGTCCGCCGTTGATAAAAACACGGTAGCCAGATGGCATTGATTCGTCTTTTTTTGCGTCCATTCCCAAAACTATACATTGATTTCCAAAGATTCTAGCACCTTGGCGAATCAAATCTGGATTTTGCACTGCTTTTGAATTCAAACTGATTTTTTCAGCTCCAGCTAAAATAGTTGACCGAATATCATCAATTGTGCCAATGCCACCACCAACACAAAATGGAATAAAAACCTTAGAAGCAACTCTAGAAATCAAATCCAAAATTGGACCACGCCCATTTGCAGAAGCAATAATATCATAAAAAACAAGTTCATCAACTCCTTGTTTATAGTATTCTTCTGCCATTTCCACAGGGTCTCCAATATCCACATTGTTTAGGAATTTTACGCCCTTTGTGGTGCGACCATCTTTTACATCAAGACAAACAATTATTCTTTTTTTTAGCATTTTGAAAATCCCCTTAATAAAGCAAGTCCGTATTGTGCAGATTTTTCTGGATGAAATTGCATAGCATAAATGTTTCCGCTATGAATTACAGCAGGAACTTTTACACCATAATCTGCATAACCTGCCACCACATCAGGATTTTCTGGTTGAATTAAATATGAGTGAACAAAATAAAAATCGCTATGATTTGGAATTCCATCAAATATAGGAAGATTTTTCACAAAATCCACACTACTCCAGCCCATATGAGGAATTTTCAAGTTTTTTTCAGTTTCTGGCAAAACTGAAGAAAAATGTTTTACGCTGCCTTTCACAAGCCCAAGACACTGAGTATCCCCTTCTTCTGAATAATCAAAAATCACTTGGGAACCAAGACAAATGCCCAAAAGTGGCTTTCCACTAGCTGCAAAATCTTTTAGAAAACTGTCAAAACCTGATTTTTGTAATTGATCCATGGCAAAAGCTGCTTCTCCAACTCCTGGAAAAATTACTCTATCAACATCACTTAAATCAGAAGGATTTTTAGAAATTTTATATTCAATTCCTAAAGCCACCAAAGACCGTTCCACACTTTTAATATTTCCTGCGTTATAATCAACAATTCCAATCATTTTTTATTCCGATTTTTATTTTATTTGATATTTAGACCTTCAAAATTTCTTAGAAAGTCCAAATATCATTTTTTATTCTGCACCGTATTCTTTGTAATAAGCGTCAATGGCAGATTTTATTTTATCATCAATTAGGATTTTTCCGTTTACTTCTTTGTTGTAAAGTTCTTCCACAACTTCACTCATAGAAACAATGGCACGAGCTGGGAAACCGTACAAATCTGTGATTTCGTCTAAAGCACATTTTGTTCCCTTTCCTCTTTCTTGACGATTTAATGAAACCATCAATCCTTTGATTTCCACATTTCCTTGAGCCTTCAAAATTGGGAAAGTTTCTTCAATAGATTTTCCAGAAGTTGTAACATCTTCAATGATAACAACCTTGTCTCCGTCTTTTAGTTTGCTTCCCAAAAGAATTCCTGTATCACCATGATCTTTTTCTTCTTTGCGGTTTGAGCAATAACGGATTTCCTTTCCGTATAATTTTGCATAAGCAATTACAGTGGCTGTGCTTAGAGGAATTCCCTTGTAAGCTGGTCCGAAAAGTACGTCAAAATCGTCGCCGTAGTTTTCGTGAATTGCTTTTGCGTAATATTCACCAAGTTTTGCCAGTTGACTTCCTGTAACGTAAGCCCCAGCATTCATAAAAAATGGAGATTTTCTTCCACTTTTTAGAGTAAACTCACCAAATTTTAGTACATCGCATTGTACCATAAAGTTAATAAATTCTTGTTTGTACTGTTCCATAAACCTTATCCTATCATAAAATTATCACATATTCTAGAAAGCAAAGCATAAGCCGCATTTTTTTCTTCTTCTGAAAAATTTTCGTAGGCTTTGGAAACCAACCTTCCAGAAATTTCAGAAGTGGCTTTTGTATATTGCCTTCCTTTTTCCGTTAATTGAAGAAAAAAAGAACGATTATCATCTTGATTTTTGGTTCGTTCCACATATCCTTCTTTTTCCAATTTTTTTACTAACACAGTTGTTGTAGATTTATCTCTGTGAATCCGACTGGCAATTTCCCCCATAGAAAGCTTTTCATTTACAGAAAGCTGAAACAAAATATTTCCGTGAGATGAAACCAGTTCTGCCAAACCCTGATTTTCAAGCTCCTTTTTCAAAAAGCTAGAAGACAAAGAGTGGATTTTAGAAATAATCGACAAAGTGTTTTTGTAATTTTCCATAGCTCCATTATATCATTCAAAGGTTTATAGTTCCACTAATTCCAAAATTTATTCCAGATTTTTCCTCATTTTTTTCAAAAAATTTTTCATAAAACAAATCATTTTCTACCTTTAATTTTATTGCAATTTTGCAATTATCCCATTTTCCCTCAAAAAACAATTCTTCGGATACAAAACAATTTTTCTCAATATTTGCTTTTAGACTAGAATCGATTTTTACCTTTGATTTTTCATAAGAAAAGGCCAATTTTCCAAAATATTGATTTTCTGGATTTTCCCAAAAGTTTACAGTAGAAAACATATTTATTTTTCCATCAATTTCCAAAGAAAAATTATAAAGTCGAAAATCAAGATTCGTACTGATTACAGCATCCTGATTCAAAAAATCACAAAACTCATATTCTGTATTTTGATTTTTCAAAGATTCTGCCAATATTTCACCCTCGATGAAATCATCAATTTGAAAGTCTAAGTCAATTCCCACATTTTTTCCTTGAAAATCGTAATTCAAAGCCAAACACATCTCCCAAAAATATGGATTTTTCTCAAACGTAAAGTTTTGAAACTTAAAATCTTCATTTTTCCTTGTTGCAATAAAAGAAACTCCAAAATTGTGTTTTTTAAAAATAATATTTGGATTGATTTTTAGCTCAAAATCTTTTTCAAGATATTTTTCATTTAACAGGGGAAAATCAAATTCCGAAACCAAAACACCAAAAACCAAATTAAACCAAGAAAATTTCAAATTATTTTCATTCCAAAAACAATATTTTATTTGTCCCTTTGGAGACTTACAAAATCGAAATTCAAAACCAGATTTCAAAAAATTTTCCCTAAGTCTATACTGAAAACAGATTCTCTCCACAAAAACTGGCAAAATTGATTTTGGCACAAACTGATTATCACAAAACCAAGAAGATTTTTTTTGACTTTCAGAAAAAACTCCGTATCCCAAAACAGAATCCAGCAAAAAAGAAAGTCCAATATTATCAAAATCCCACTTTTTTCCCAAATCAAAAAAGCAAAAATAATTTTTTTCTTGAAAAAGAGAATTTAGAGAAGCTTCTTGCAACTTAGGAAAACCTTCAAACTGGGAAAAAAGGCTAAAACCAAAAGCCACTTTTTCATTATTCGCAGAAATCCCAAATCCAAAAGGCATTTCCCCATCAGAAATACTTGGTAGCGACAAAAAATTATTGGCTTTTAGACTAGAACCAAGCAAATTATTTGACCAAAAGCTCAAACTCGGCGTGAAACTCTGAAAGCATAAATCCGTTTTCAACAGATTTCCAAATCCAAACTTTATCTCATTTTGAGTTTCAACCTTTGAAAAAACAAAACCAAGATTTTTTGCATCAAAACCATCTTTTACGTTTTCTTCCAAAACCAAAGCCGAATCAAGTTTTACAACATCTTTTTCAAAATTAAACTTTACAATTTGATTTGCTGAAAACTTTTCTTCGCCAATATTTTCAAATGAAAACCCAACTAAAATCGAAAAAAGAATTGATATTATCTTCATATAATAATAATTCAATTTATTTTTCAAAATTTTGAATTTTTTTAGGCAAATTCCTTCATTTTTCTCATTTTTTTTTAAGGTTTTTAAAATTGAAAATAAAATCACAAAAAAAAGCCACCTTGCTTCAGAAAAATTCCAAAAACAAGATGGCTTTCTCGTTATATCATGCAAAACTTTCCGTAAAAATCCTTACGCAAACTTCACAATGTAGTTCTTTTTCTTTCCGCGACGAAGAACAATAACTTCACCTTCAATAGCTAAATCCCGAGTGATAGCAAGATTTTCGTCAGTTACCTTGTCTCCGTTTAGAGTGATAGAACCCGCATTCAAAAACTCACGAGCTTCACGACGACTAGAACAGATTTTATTGTTTACAAGCACGTCAATTAGCGTTGTACCATTATCTTCAATTTCCACAGTTGGAACATCTCTAAAACCAACCTTAATATCAGCCAAAGACAAAGCCTTTACATTTCCAGAGAACAAAGCATTAGAAATATTTACAGCTTTTTCGTATTCAGCTTCTCCGTGTAAGTCAGTGATGATTTCACGAGCCAAAGCCTTGTGAGCTTCCCTCAATTCAGGATTAGCTGCATTTCTTGCTTCCAATTCTTCAATTTCTTCCCGAGACAAGAAAGTAAAAATCTTCAAATAAGAAACAACCATACTATCATCAACATTGATTAAGTATTGATAAAGTTCATAACTAGAAGTTTTGTTAATATCAAGCCACAAAGCGTTTCCAGCAGATTTACCAAATTTGTTACCGTATTTGTCCAAAACCAAAGGCATAGTAAAACCATAAGCCTCTTTTCCTTCGATTTTGCGAATCAATTCAAGACCAGTTGTAATATTTCCCCATTGGTCAGCACCTTCAGCCTGTAAAACACAATTTTTGCTGCGGAAAAGATGCAAAAAGTCATAACCCTGAATCAAAGTATAAGAAAATTCCGCAAAAGTAATACCGCTTTCCAAACGACGAGAAATAATATCCTTTCCAAGCATATAACTTACATTGATGTACTTACCGATGTCCCGCAAGAAATCCAAAAAGCTAAAATCCTTCATCCAATCGTAATTGTTTACAATTTCAGCATTTCCATCAAAAATACGCAAAACTTGAGCCTTAATGCCCTCAATATTTTTTTCAACAGTTTCCTTAGCAATAAGCTCCCGTTCCGCAGTTGGACGAGGGTCTCCAATCAAACCAGTTGCTCCACCCACCAACAAAATCGGATGATGCCCAGCCTTTGCCAAGCGTTTTGCAGTAATCAAACTAGAATAGTGTCCCAAGTGCAAACTGTCAGCTGTTGGGTCAGTTCCCCAATAAAAAGAAATCTTTTCATTATTTAATTTGTCTTTAATGTCTTCACCAGCCACGTCCTTAATCAAACCGCGCCATTCTAATTCTTCGTATAAAGTCATAATCACTCCAAAACTTTAACATTATTCATCTGGAGGGGCGAAGCCTCGCCCCTGGGCTCAACCTTGCCTTTTTCAAAGCCAAGTTTTCGCCACACCCCACTCTAACGGGGTATTTGCAACAAGCCTATAAGGCGCAGTTTCCAGCACACCCCGTAACGCCCCGTCCTAAAACAAAAGCAAAAAGAGTTTACCATTTTTTTTTGATTTTGTCATTACAAAGAAGTCTTTATCAGACTATAAAAAAAGACGATGACTAGAAAATATCTAGTCATCGCCTTATAGAAACGAAATTATTTTACCAATTAATTTATTGATAAAACTTTCATTGCCTTTTTCCATGTACCATATACATTTGTAAGTGTTCCAGTAACAGTTACTTTTTCTGATACAAGTTGCTCCAACTCTAATTCTAAATCAGCTGGAACTTCAAGAACAAAGGTAACTCGAGATTTTGAACTAGCATTTTCAGTTAAAACCCAATTTCCTTTTTCACCAGACAGAACACCTGTAATGGTAAGTGTTTCGCCTACATCTTCTTCAGTTAAAAACGAATGATTGGCAACTGGTAAAATTGATGGATTTTTTTCTATAACAACTTCTACTGGCTCTGCTTCTGGTACACTTTCTTTTTTGGAATGACAAGAAACAGTTGCAAGAATAAGAATTGCTAAAAATCCTAAAAGAATATGTTTTTTCATTTTTAGTTACCAAACCATTCTACAAGCAATTCTGTCCAAGCTGAATCTTTACCGAAAGCAAGGTCTGTTTCATAGAAGTCTGGACATGAACCAGGTACTATGTTGCCACCGTCTACAGCTATAGTTTCGCCACTGATTACTAAACCGGAACCACCTAAGACTTCATAAAGACTTACAGGATTTTTACTATTATCAACATAAGGAGAATCACGCCAAGCTTTTACAATTGCTCCTTCTAGGGCTGTTTTTACATCTGAACAAGCAGTTACAAGTTCTGGCCAAGCATCTAGATTTTGTTCACCATTAATTGTATCAGCTGCTACAAAAGAAAATCTGTCAACCATATATCCAATATCAAACAACCAAGAGTAGGTACCTTGATAAGCCAAACTTAGAGCCTCTGCACCACTGTAACGTACATAATAATCTCTTAAAAACTGGATATAAGAAACAGAAGAACCATCTTGAGCAGGCACTCCATTAAAAACTTTGTCCTTGTTATCTAGTAATAATTCTGCAAGAGCTGTTATTTTGTCCTCTAATTCATCTATTTTGGTTAAATCAATCATTGAAAGAGTTGATATTCCGTATTGAGACATAAAAGATGCTTTTTGTACAAGTAACTCAAAGTCGCCTTCATAAAGCAAATTAAATAGTTCAGTGTAACGTTCTTGTAAAAAAGCTTCAGTGATCGTTTCCTCAGTAATATTATTCTCCTCTATATAATTTAGAACATAACTTTCAAAGTTAAGCTGTGTATAATAGTCACAAAGATCGTAAATTATTTGAGACCACTCATCTACTGGCCAAGTGTAATATGCTCTATAATCTTCAATAAGTTGTTCACCAATTGATTCTATTGTTGAATCGCTTGTAAAAGACTTCATCATACTAACATAGTCCATTCCCATACCAGGAACTGTGTTTGGAGAAGCTACTAGATAATTTGCATAATCTTTGAATTGATAAGAATCTTCTACAGAAGCACCAAGACAAACATCCATTAAAATCATATCAAGTTTATTGTCTTCTACATAACCAGCTGCTGCAAGAGCATCTGATACATCGCTTGTTTTTAGGAAAGATCCACCTGTAAGAGAAGAGGATTCATCCCAACAAAGTGCACGACGACCAGAATTATCTATTTTGATAGAAAATCCATCTTCGGTTTTTGCATAAATTGGTGCAGAACGAGGTCCACCACCATGGTTACTAAATTGAAGAATAACCTTGTCTGCTTCATAGCGTTCATTTACCCAATTTAAGAAGTTTATAAGGGTTTGTTTATCTCCCATATCTACTTCATTATTTTCAATCCAAGAGGCTTTGCTTGTTAAATCTTTTGTATTTGTAGATAATACACAACCATCAGAGTTTGTATATGTTGTTGTATTACCATAGTCTCTTCCTAGTTCATAAATGTAAGATCCACTTTTGCCAATTTTTTGGATTGCATTACCCTCTTCATCATATCCATAAGATTCAGCCCAACCATCCCAAAGGGCAACAACATTTACATCTGCATATCCAGTTTTTGGTTCATCAGAAGAATTACGAATTTGATACAAACCATATTCAACTTCATTCATATCAAAGAAGATTGGGTTATTCAAGTCATTATCCCCATCCATATACATAATCATCAAATAATCTGATTGCTTTTTAGTAACTTTTGGAATTGCTGTAATTTCTACTTTTTCAGAAAGTTCAACTGGCATCCCTTCTTCATTCTCATTTGACTGTGTGTATACTTCAAAAGTATATTCAGTGTTATTAGTCAAACCTGATATTATACAACTAGAATTTTTGTCTGTTAACTCTTTAATTTCCTCTGGTTTATCTGTAGGGTAATACTTTATTGTATAATAAGAATATCCTGATTTTCCATCAAACTTAAGTGTAACTGAAGTGTCATCTGGTACCGCTGTAAGATTTGAAACAGGACCAAAAGGATAAAATGTAGCATCGTCATAGTTTGTTAATATACCATTAGTAATTGTTACATAGTATGTAGCTTGTTCTTCTGGGTTAATAAAATCAAAGTAACAATACAACCAATAGTCTTTCACCTCAATTTCTTTTATAGGCAAATCATTTTGTGAGTTATCTTTACTACCTATTGAATATGTTAGTTTTATTCCATCTAACTCTTCTTTAGTAGCTTCAGAAGCTTCAGAATTATAAACCTTATAGACACCATTATATAGATAGTTATAATCATCCACTGCTAATGCCCATTTTGCTTTTAAGGTAATATTGCCTGTAATTGGAGTATTAAAATCAAAAGATGTTTTATAGTCATCAGGATTTTCTTCATCTTCTACATACCAATATTCAAAGTCGAAATAAGGGCTAGAATAAACAAATGGACTTTTTGTCGGAAGTCCCTCTATAACCCTAACTTCTTCATTCTCTCTATCCAGTATATTGTAGTCGATTGTTACTGTATAAACATTTTCTTCTGTATAAATTGCATATAAGTTTAATGGAGAAACTGTAATATCTGTCTCGAAATCAAATTCATCTTTTTCTCGAGTTTCATCTGTAGCATCTATATTTGTTGACCAATACAAGAAAGTGTAATTCTTATCGTCTGTTTCGTAATCTTCACACGAAATAGAATATATACTCCAACCCTCACCATAAGTTTTTGTATATATAATCTCGCCTTTGCCATCATAAAAATTAGCAACACCCCACCATTCTGCATAAAGAGTTATATCTGAAGTAATTTTTGTGTCAAAATCAAAATCATAGCCAATTTTATCCTCCCAACACTTAAAAGTCCAACCTTCTCTTATTGGAGTCTTTGGTTCTGAAACAGTTTTACCTTTTTCAACAACCACTTTAACTGGCTCTGTCCCATTTTTTGCATCAAAAGTTACAGTGCAAGTTTCTTTTGGTTCTGATGCTGGTTCAACAGGACAACCGCCCAATATTGTACTAAAAAAAAGCACAAAACCAATAGTTAATAATAATTTAATATTTTTTTTCATAAAATAATCCTCTCTCAGAAGATTGTACCCCCCCCCACCACATTTTGTCAACACTTACTGTACATTTTAAATTTCCCATTTTCTTTCAAGTAAAATCTCAAAAACAGCAAACTTTTGTATTTATTTAACCTTTGTCAGTAATTTGATTCTACAATCATCCACAAAACAATAGAAAACAATTTTAAAAAATGCTAATATTCCCTTGAAAGAAAAAATCCCAAGCATCATTTTTCAAAAACAGAAAACAACGGAAGACAATATGAATAAACACGATTTTTTATTACCAGAAAACCTAGAAAATTACAAAATCCACTTTGTGGGTATAAAAGGCACTGGCATGACAGCCCTTGTAGAAATTTGCAACACCAGAAAAGCCATCATCACAGGAAGCGATGTTGAAGATAGATTTTACACAGACGAAATCCTTGAAAAAATCGGTATCTACGCAAAACCATTTTCAAAAGATAACATAGATTCTTCTATAAATTTGGTTGTTTATTCTGCCGCCTACAAACTTGATATTAACCCAGACTTAATAAAAGCCACAGAACTTGGCATTCCTTGCATTTTATACACAGAAGCCCTTGGTGCCATTTCCAAAACTAGCTTTTCTTGCGGCGTGTGCGGTGTTCACGGGAAAACTACCACCACAGGAATTGCTGGTACACTTATTGACGCTTTAGAACTTCCTGCCCAAGTTTTAGTTGGTAGCGGTATTTCTTCCTTTGGAGGCTCTTGCACTTTAACCAAGGGTCATAAATATTTTGTGGCAGAAACCTGCGAATATCAGCGGCACTTTATGGACTTTCACCCACAGAAAATAATTCTTACTAGCGTAGAACTTGATCACCAAGATTATTTTGCAGACTACAAAGACATTCAAAGTGCCTTTTTAGACTATATCAATTTACTGCCACAAGAGGGTTCAGTTATCTATTGCCACGACGATGCTGGTGCCAAAGAAACAGCAGAACTAGCTTTCCAAAAGCGTCCAGACCTAAAGCTAATTCCCTACGGAGTAACAGCACCGGGACCTTATAAAGTTTCTTTTGGGAAAATTCAAGAGGGAAAGCAATATTTTACCCTAGCAGGTTTTGAAAAAGACTTTGCCATAAAAATTCCAGGACATCACATTGTGCTAGACGCTGTAGCAGCCATGGCTCTTTCTTTAGAACTTGTAAAAGAAGAATCTAAAAATCAACAAATTGATGAAAAAACTCTAAATCAACTTGCAACTGGTTTACTAAACTTTTCAGGAGCAAAAAGAAGAAGTGAAATTCTTGGGGAAAAAGACAATGTGCTTTTCATTGATGATTACGGTCACCACCCAACTGCAATCAAAAAAACTCTAGAAGGCTTAAAATCCTTTTATCCAGATAAATATTTGATTTGTGACTTTATGTCGCACACATACACTAGAACCGCCAGTTTACTAGAAGAGTTTGCCTCTTGTTTCGACTTTGCTGACGAAGTGATTTTACACAAAATCTACCCATCAGCAAGAGAAATCTATTCTGGTTCTGTTAGCGGAAAAATCTTGTTTGCAAGAGCCCAAAACTACCACAACAACGTAAAATATTTTGAAGAAGTTTTGGATGCAAAACCATATCTTGAAAAGCGATTTACAGAAGAAACCAAAAATAAAACCGGCTACCTATTTGTTACAATGGGTGCCGGTGATAACTGGAAACTTGGTAAAGCACTGCTAGAAAACTAGCATTTGTTTATTAATTTTATCTTGCAATAGAAGCTGCCAAAACTGTGTAAAGCTCATCTGGATCAATTGGTTTTGAAAGGTGAGCATTCATACCAGCTTCTCTAGATTTTTCAATATCAGAATCCATAACATTTGCTGTAATAGCGATAATCGGAATCTCTAAAGCTTCATAACAATAAGAACCTTCACCACCTAAAGCACGGATTCGTCTACAAGCTTCAAGTCCATCCATTTCTGGCATACGAATATCAAGCAAAATTGCGTCATAGTGATTTGGCTCAGAAGCTGAAAATAGAGCTACAGCATCCTTTCCGTTAGAAGTTGCTTCGACTTTACAACCAAAACTTTCTAGCAAATGACAAATAATGCTACAGTTAATAGAATCATCATCTGCAATAAGAATTGTTTTGCCTTCAAGTTCTTTTTTCTCTTCTAAATCTGCAACACCTTCAAAAGCTTCAGAAACTTTTAGAGAAATCTCAAACCAGAAAGTACTTCCAGTTCCTTCAGCACTACTTACATTTATTGTGCCACCCATTTCTTTTACAATATTACTTGCAACAGAAAGCCCCATTCCAACGCCATAAATTACATCAGAATCTGGAGTATCTAAATCAGAATATGGCACAAAAATATTTTTTACTTTTTCTTCTGACATACCAATTCCGTCGTCAGAAACTGTAAAGCGAATTTTGTAAGCACCGTTGGAGAGTCCAAGATTTTCCACAATAAAATCAACATGACCGTATTTTTTATTGTAACGAATTGCGTTGGAAAGAAGATTTGATAAAACTCGGCGTAAACGCTCTTTATCACCAAAAACAAATTCTGGTAAATTGGAAGTTGTAAAAGATAATTCTATTTCATCTTCTTTTGCAGATTCTTCAAAAACAACTGAAAGAAAGTTTAATAATTGAGTAAGAGAAAAATCAGTTTCATTAAGAGAAGCTTTTCCAGAGGAAAACTGTTCCATATCAAGTAAGTTATTTACAATTGCAAGTAAATAATCAGAAGCCACAGCAATTTTTTTTGAGCAATCTTCAACTTTTCCAGAATCATTTAGATTATCAGAAATAATGCGATTCAACCCAATTATTGAATTAAGCGGTGTTCTAATTTCATGACTAAGTTTAGCCATCATATCCATTTTTTTATTCATATTAACATTCTATCACGTGAAATTAAATCTTTGCAATAGAAAATTCTATCAATAGTATTATTATATTATCTAAACTTAAAGATTTGTTTAAAAGTTTAATAATACTTAAGATATTGCATAAATACTAAATATTTGATATATTATTATCATAGACCACATTATATTTTAAGGAGTACAGAGAAAAATGATTGAATTAACTCTAAACCAACTACTAAAAGAAAAAACCGCTGAAAATCCTAAACAAGAATTTATGATTTATGCTGACAGAAATCTTCGCTTTACTTATGAAGAATTTAACAATCGTGTAGATGATTTAGCTTGTGGTCTGTATTCTCTGGGTGTAAAAAAAGGTGATAATGTTGGAATTTGGGCAACAAACGTTCCAGATTGGCTAACATATATGTTCGCTTGTGCTCGTCTTGGAGCTGTAGCTGTTACAGTAAACACAAGTTACAAACTTCACGAGCTTGAATATCTTGTAAAACAAGCAGATTTAACAACTCTTTGTCTTTCTGACGGTGTAAAAGACAGTAATTACGTTTCTATGATTAAAGAACTTGTACCAGAATTAGACACTTACGAAAGAGGTTGTTTAAAATCAGCAAGATTCCCATTTTTGAAAAACGTAATTTTTATGGGACCAGAAAAATTCCGCGGTCTTTACTCTACTCCAGAACTTTTGCTTTTGGGAAAACATGTTGATATTAACATTATCCGTGAAATCGAAGCTTCTGTTACTCCAGATGACGTTGTAAATATGCAATATACTTCTGGAACAACAGGCTTTCCAAAGGGCGTTATGCTTACAAGTCGCAATATTATCAACAACGGATTTTCTATTGGTGAAAGTATGCGTTACACAAACAAAGAACGTGTATGTTTGCCAGTTCCTTTGTTCCACTGTTTTGGTATTGTTCTTGGAGTTATGGCAATTTTGAGTCACGGAGCAACCCATGTTCTACTAGAAAGTTTTGATCCACTGGTGGCATTGGCTAGTATCCAAAAAGAAAAATGTACAGCAATTTACGGTGTTCCAACAATGTACATTGCAGAGCTAAATCACCCAATGTTTAGCATGTTCGATATGTCAACACTTCGTACTGGAATTATGGCTGGTGCTGGTTGTCCTGTAGAATTGATGAAAACCGTTATGGACAAAATGAACATGAAGGAAATCACTTCTGTTTACGGATTAACAGAAACTAGCCCTGGAATGACACAAAGCCGCTGGAATCAAAGTGCTGAAGTAAGAGCAACTACAGTTGGATACGAACTTCCAGATATTGAAGTAAAAGTTCTTGATCCAGAAACCAACGAAGAGTGTCCAGTTGGGGTACAGGGTGAAATGTGCTGTCGTGGTTACAATATCATGAAAGGATATTACAAAATGCCAGAAGCCACAGCTGAAATCATTGATGAAAATGGATTCTTGCACTCAGGAGACCTTGGTGTAAAAGGCGAAGACGGAAACTATCGCATTACAGGCCGCATCAAAGATATGATTATTCGTGGTGGAGAAAATATTTATCCTCGTGAATTGGAAGAATTCCTAATTGATATGCCACAAATCAAAGATATTCAAGTTGCTGCTGTAAAAGATAAAAAATACGGGGAAATTACAGGTGCGTTTATCATCCTTCATGAAGGTGAAAAACTTACAGAAGAAGACGTTATTGAATATTGCCGTGGAAAGATTTCAAAATATAAATGGCCACAATTCTTTATGTTCCTAAAAGAATTCCCAATGACAGGAAGTGGAAAAATCCAAAAGTTCAAGCTAACTGAAATGGGTACAAAATACAGAAAAGAAGTTTTGGGAATTGAATAAGAACCGAAATTAAAATATAACTTTGGGGTTTCCAAAGGGGAATCCCCTTTGGTCGTTCTTTTGGGAAAGAGAGAGGTGTGGATGAGACAAATTGCGAGACTCGCAGCAATTTGCGTTTTATCGAAAAAAATGGGTTTTCTCTCTCCACAAAGTTTACCAGCTTTTTCAAAGCTGACTCCTCCCAAAGTTTTGGGAAAATATATTATTATCATTTCTTAATTAGTTTTGAACATTTTCAAAAATGTTTGACAAGCTGATTATTTCAAGCTGATTATTCAAAATAAGCTTGATAGGGCACTTCTACTCTAGATTCTCCTGCAAAAGCAACACCGTAAGAGCCTTCACTTGGAAGATTATCTTCCAGCTTTACCTTATCAAAATAAACCGAGGCATTGTACAAGCCACTTACATCAACTTTTCCGTCAAAATTACCATTTCCTTTGATATTTGCCTTTGTAATGATTTCACCGTTAAAAACCCAACCTTCTTCGTCAGAAAAGTTTTCGTAGCGAATAGTCACCAATCCACCTAAACCACTTACCTTTGCGTGATAATAGATTTTTCCGCTGATTTTTCCAGTAACTTCTTCTTTGCCAAGTTTTGCCAAGTTATTTTTTTTATTCAAAAGTTCAATCCGTTTATAACTTTCCCCAATTTTGTGATTAAACAACACAAAAAAGTCTTTGTGATTTATTGATTGAAAACCAAAGAAAGTTGGAATTAAAGCAAAAATTAAAAGTGAAAAAAAGATTTTCTTTTTCATAAAACCTCCAAGCAAGTGTTACTATAATAATATCACTTTTTAGAGGCTTTTGTTGTACTTAGACAACTTTTTATCAAAAAAAATTACAAATCCTATTTTCCCCATAATTGAAACAAATTTACCAAACTAATTTTTACTTTCAAACCGTATTCAAAAGCATTTTTTACTTGATCTTTTATCACACCTTTTTGATCTTGAGGATTTACCACAAATCGATATCCAGAAAATACGTCTATCATCACAATATCAACAAAAGATTGCTTCCAGCCAATTAAAGGACAAAGAGAAATTACACAATCTTGACTATTTTCCTCTGAAACCGAAGAACCATCATACATAAAAAAACCGGTTTTACATTGTCCCCCAAAATAAAGCCAATCCAAGCCCCGTAGAAAGGGATAATATAAAATATCTCCAGTAACTTCCACAGAAGTTAAAATTAGAGAAGGATTTTTCATCCACATAGTCATGTGAGAAAGTCCGCCCTTCACAGCCATTCCGTGAAAAAGCTCTCTTTCATAGGAAAAACCAATTCCCCAGCCATTGTTTTTTAGACCCTTTGCCAAATATTCTGTTTCTAGAGAGAAAATCTGCTTTTTATTTTGCGATTGGGAAAAACTTGACAGCGAAAAGGCGAAAAATATCAGCAAAGCTGCAAAATATCGTTTTTGCATAGGAATAGTTTACGGGAAAATTGTTAAAGAAATGTTAAAAATCCCGTCTGAAGGCTTGGAAATACAAGACAACGAGACGGGATTTTTAGCAAAGGGAAGATTAAATATTTTTAATGCACGAGATAAAAATGATCATTGATTTTTTTCACTAAAGAATTTTGTAAGTATTTTTTCTTCTACTTTTATCATTGGATTATCACTCCCAGGATTTCTATTTTCTGATGTATCACCAATTGGTTCTAAAGTTTCTATTATAAATGATAGATTTAATAAATTTTGCAAATCATTTAATTCTACTTGCATTTTTTCTGCTGCATAAGCAAGATGAATATTCATTTGTTCAACAATTAACGGACATCCATTGTTTATATCAGAAGCAATATCTGCGATTGGTGGTGTTGTATTAAAAATTTCTTCGGAGAACAGTCTGTTCCATAAATCAATAACATCATCTTCTATTGAAGACTCATAATCTGACCATTTACTATCATTATAAGTAGTCCCAGAATAACCATAATTATAGGATGATAAAATCATTGTTACGTAGTAGACATAAAATTCATACTCTTTTAAGCAGTCATATTCATTATATCCTGTTAATATCCATTCATAATTAGTTAAAAAAGTTTCAATCATATCTTCAAAAGCTGGTGTACACAAAGTTGTTAATTGATTTATTAAATACGTAAAATCATATTGCTTTGCATAATTTATATCATAAGATGTTTCTTCAAATTCTCTCCATACAATATTGACTTTATCGCCATTAAAAATAGATGCATATTTTTCCTTAAACAAGTCGCTAAAAGTTAAACTTTCAATGTAACTTTTGAAATTTCCAGTATAGTTGTTATAATCACCGCATATTGATGTAGCATTATAAAAAGAATTACCATACTCACTATTATCTGGATATGCAACTTTATATGCACTACCTTCTCCACCAATGTTCACAATTTTAAAATAATCATCATACAATGCAACATTAAATGTTCCATACCAGTTAGAATCTCCACAACTTACTGTTATGTAATGCTCCCCGATATATCCAGGATTACTAATTGTTGCTGTTGCTTCTGTGTTACTTATGTACTTTATATCAGTAAAACTAGTGTTATCACTTGTAATTGTGTCACTTAATAAATTATTTCCATAAATTGTTACTGGAATTTTACCTGTATAATTTTCTCCTACTGTTGGAATTGTAACACTTGTAATTTCTGGGATACCATAATTATCATAAGGTTTTATTTTTCTTGCATCAAAATCGTGGAATACCCAAACATAATTTGTATTTCCTCTGTTTACATTTTGAACAGTTAAACCCGAAAAGTCTACACCACCATACATAGAATAATTATCATAACTACCTTCTAAAATATACGCTGAATAATCTAATGCATTAGACTGTGAAGAACTCCAAAAGCGAATGTAATATTCATTGTCTACAGCATCACAGATTTTTGGTAAATATATATCTAAATTTCGTAATGATTCTGCCAAAACATTTATACTATCTGACATTTCGTACAATTCGCTAATACTTGGAACATACCATCCATCTGCAAAATCTGTTCCCATCAATCCAGCAATAGCTGCATACATATTTGCAAAATAGAAAGAAGGATAATTTGTTACTGCGTTTTGTGAACCAAGCAAATCAATACTAGAAATGAATTCCCAGTTATCACTTCCATCTAAATCACCTGTAAAAGTATATTCGTAATCGATTTTATTTACATTTGTAACTATATCCGTAAAGTAACTATTTCCTCCTGTTGTTCCAGGTACTGCCCACATTACTTCAGTTTCTGGGAAATCCAATCCTAAAATAACAGGTTCACCTGAATCCATAACACAAACAACCCCACAAATTTGACTTACTTCAAATGGCGTTAATTGAGAAAAATATTCTTTTCGCACATAAGTATTATTTGTTAAAACATAGTCACCAGTTTTTACATCACAAGAAACAAAGCTGTTGTCAATAGCCGAAACACTTACAGTTGTTACTTCTCCACCATTTCCTGCATTATCAAAAGGTACTACTGAAATAAGATACTCACTATCATCAGCAAGAATATCAGTTATAGTGTATGAAATAAAACTCCTATCAACAAAGAAACTATTAATTTCATCTTCACCAAACTTTCCATATGCAATTTGAACTCCTGCAAAATCTTCATCTAAAGGATTTTCCCAAGAAACCGTAATAGTATTTTCCATAGCAGAATAACTAGCAGTTAAATTTATCACTTGAGTAGGAGGAATATTATCTTTTTGAATTCTTATTTCACCAGTTGCTCCTAATGAATAATTTAAACTAGTATCAAAAGTTCTCAATGTAAAAGTATGTAAAATTTCACTATTATATTCTTTTGTATAATTATTTAAATGATAAAATGTTGTTTTTTTATCCAAAAGTATTGGAGAAATCAAACTTCCTTCACTTGGAGTCATTGTAAGTTCAAGCCCATCAAAATCTGCATCAGACGGATTATCCCAAGACAAAAGCAAAATATCTTCTTCTTGTTGATATTCTACAACAAAATTTAACACTTCTCCTGGTGCTGTTTTATCAACAGAAGAATTTCCGTTATCTTCACTAGGGGGATTTTCGTTAGGGTTATTTTCATTAGGTTTCTCATCACTCGAGTCGTTTGCACTAATTAAGACTACAGAAGAAACACCTGATGAATAATTTAAGTTTTTATCATATGTTTTTATCTTGATTGTATATGAAAAACCAATTCTTAAACCTGATAAAGAAAAATTTGAAACTTCTTTTCCCAAACTTATAGGATTGGCTAAAATTCCTTCTGCAGGAATCATACTAATTTGAACCCCTGCGAAATCTGAATCAGGAGGATTTTTCCATGATAAATATGCAATTTCGTTTTCAATACAAATTTTAAAATCCTTTACTTCTGCAGGAGCTGTTGTATCCACCTGTATTTCAGGTTCCTTACAACCAACAATTCCAAAAACAAAACTTATTACGAAAAAAATCGTAACAATCCATTTCAACGAATCTCTCATTTTCCACCTCATAAAATCTACGTAATCATACGCTTTATAAAGATAATTATACACTTAATTAAGTGTATGTATAACAATTTTACACTATAAAAAGTGTACTTGCAAGTAAAAATCACTTTATTAAGTATAATAAAAGTATGTGTTTTGCAGAAAATCTAAAAGAAATGCTCGAATCCAAAGACATTGAAATAAAAGAATTAGCTTATGGTACTGGAATAAGTAAAAACACAATTGATAACTATTTATCTGGTCAAAAATCCATTCCAAATGCAGAAAATGCAGTTAAAATTGCAAAATACCTTGGTACAACAGTAGAATATCTTGTAACAGGAACTATATTAGACAATCTTCAATCTCAAGACATATCAAAAACTATAAAAAACTTGTATAGATTAAACAAAACTGATTTAGAAGCCGTAAAAACAATCATCAGTTCATTAGCTCAAAAATAAATTTCACCACTACAAATTATCAAAAGAAATTGTGAGTCAATTTGTACAGATTACCCTTGATTCAACTTTGTTCAGATTCTTCAAGCATTGTAAAACCTTAATAATTTGGACATTTTCATTTTTTTCAATAGCAATTTTCACACACGTTCTCACCATTGAAAAATCTTTCCCACTATTTTATACTAATTTCATACAAAAATAGATTACAAGATTTGGGGAATATTTTGAAATCAAAGAAAATTGTTTTAGTTTTTGCCTTTTTAGCTTGTGGATTTTTGGCTGCGGCCCATCCACATATGTTTTTTTCAAGCACTGAAGAATTTGTTTTTGAAAACGACAAATTGATGGGTTGTTGGCTTGAATGGACTTTTGATTCTTATTTTAGTGCTGATATTATTTACACTTACGATTTTGACTTAAACGGGAAATTTGACGCTGAAGAAACTGATTATATTTACAATTATGCTTTTATCAATTTGAAAAATTATTATTATTTTACGTTTATTCGGCAGGGAAAAACTCGGAGCAATCCTGAAAAAGTAGAAAATTTTTCTGCTTATCAAAAAGACGGTCTTCTTGTTTACAGATTCTACATTGATTTAAGCCAGTACAAAGGCAAGGAAATTTATCTTGCAGTTTACGATTACACATATTTTTGCGACGTTCGCTATCCAGATGACCCAGTTTCTGTAGATTTTGACCCGACAAAAGTAAATGTTTCCTTTGCCATCGAGGAAAACAAGGATTATCCAGTTTATTACAATCCAATGGGAGCAGCCACTGACACAACTGTTTATTATGAATGGAAACCTGGATTACAAACTTATTATCCTCGAGAAATCCACTTAACTTATAAATAATATTTGGATTTAATATGAAAAAATCAGTTTTTATTTTGATATTTAGTCTTTCTCTTTTTTCGATTTTTGGAAACCCCTTTTTTAATTCTGGTTTTGGTGGTTCCCCAACTTTACCGGCAAAAGATTCAGCTGTTGAAGGAACAGAAACTGAATCCGGAGAATCTAATGATTCACTTGAAAAAACTGGAGAAAATCCCTCTAATCTAGAAGCTGTAAATCCAGAAGTTTCACAAAAATCTGGGCCAAATCCTGTAATGGTTGGAAAAACCAACGAAAAGCTTTCAATTTTTCAAGGAGATTTACGGGAAAAAATTGCTAGTTTTTTTAGAAATTGGAAATCCGCTGAAGGAAGTGCAAAATCAGCAATTTTTTGGGGAATAATCGGGGTTGCATTTTTGTATGGCATTCTTCACGCAGCAGGGCCTGGTCATAGAAAAACCATTGTATTTTCGCTTTATATTGCAAGAAAATCACCTTGGTACGAACCTTTACTCACAGGATTTTTGTTGGCGTTGCTTCACGGCGGTTGTGCCATCTTTTTAATGCTGATTTTCAAAGGAATTTCTGGCTCCATAGCTGCAAACACAAACGCCTACGCCATTTATATGGAGGGTTTTTCTTATCTTTTAATTATTGTAGTTTCGCTCTTTTTAATAATCAAAGAAACTATAGAATTTGTTATTTTTTCCAAAACTGAAAAAGCTATCGCCAAAACAAAAAATCAAAATCAAAGTAATATTCAAGAATCTTCTGAAAATCACGAAGCAAATCTTGCTAAAAATCAAACTGAAAACCAAATTGAAAAAGGCAACAGTTCTTTTAAAGATTTAGTGCCATTTTTGATTTCTGGATTGTATCCTTGCCCTGGAGCAATCTTGGTTTTAGTTTTGTCTTTCACCTTGGATATTTTGGGACTTGGAATTGCAACCGTTTCTTTTATGTCCTTAGGAATGGCAATTCCAATCATCATTGTAGCTTATTGTGCTTGGTTTGGAAGAAAAGGCTTGTTTATGGCTCTAAAAAACAGAGAAAACGTCATCAAAAAAGTTAGTTTTGCAATGGAAATTACAGGTTACACTCTTTTGATTTTGTTCTCACTCTACATCGCTATGCCGTTTTTTGTAAGTTTGTAATTACCTTACAATTCCACCATCCACAAAAAGGATTTCACACTCTAAGTTAAATCCAGTTTTTTCTGCCACAGTTTTTTTTGTATTTTCCACCAAAGTTCTAATATCTTGGGCAGAAGCATTTTCTCGGTTTATAATAAAGTTTCCATGCCATGGAGCAATTTGTGCATTTCCCACAGCATTTCCCCGCAATCCACATTCGTCAACAATTTTTCCGCTTGGCTTTCCAAAATCCCGATTATTTTTGAAAACGCTCCCTGCTGAAGGAAACTTAAAATGTCCCTTTTCTTCTCGATCTTTTACAAAATGTTCTGTTTTTTCTTTGATTTCAGCCTGATTTCCAGCTTTTACTCGCAAAGCAACTTGTAAAATCACTTTTTTTGTGTTTTGGAAAGGACTTTTTTTGTAATCCCAATCCTTATCATCAAAAAAATATTCTTTAACAACTGGAAGCGAGTAGCCAGTTTTTTCATTATTTTCAAAATCCAAATATTTTACAGAAATCAAAACATCGCTAAAAGACGTTTCGTAGCAACGAGCATTCATATAACAAGCTCCACCCACAGACCCCGGAAGTCCACCAAAGTTTTCAAGACCAGAAAATGAGTTTTCCACACAAAAATCTGTAATTGATTTTATACTAACTCCAGCCTCTGCAAAAAGTACAAAATCTTCTTTTTCTTTCCCAGTTTGATAATTAACCTTGTTTAAATTTTTAGTAGAAATCACAAAACATTCTAAATCTTCATCTTGAGGAACTAAGTTTGAGCCGCCACCTAAAATAAAACTTGGCACTTTTGCCTTGGAAAGTTCCCCAAGCAAAAACTCTAAACTTTCTGTATTTTCTGGTTCTGCAAAGACTCTTGCTTTACCTCCAACTTTAAAAGTTGTATAATTTTTTAAGGGTTCATCGTATTTTATTGAGCCTACGAAAATCCCTAAACTATTGATATTTTCTGCTATATTACGTAAATTATTCATATTAAATTTAGTATATAATAAATCTAAAATTTGATAAACTGATATATATCGATTAACTAAAATTAGGAAATATAGACAAGGCTTTTTCCTGTTATTACGTTGAAGGTTTTGTCTTAAAGGAGAAAAAGATGGCATTACGTTTGTTTAATACAATGGGTCGCAAAATGGAAGACTTTAAGCCAATTACAGAAGGAAAAGTTGGTTTTTACGGATGTGGACCTACTGTTTATAATTATGCTCATATTGGAAATCTTCGTGCCTACGTTTTCCTTGACACTCTAGACAGAACCCTAAGATTTTTGGGCTACGATATTAACCACGTTATGAATGTTACAGATATTGGACACCTTTCTGGAGATGCTGACGACGGCGAAGACAAAATGCTAAAAACAGCAAAAGAAAGAGGTCAATCTGTTCTAGAAATTGCAGATTTTTACACAAAAGCCTTTTTCAATGATATTGACCGCTTAAACATCAAACGTCCAACTACAGTTTGTAAAGCCACAGAGCACGTAGAAGAAATGATTGCCCTTATCAAACGCATCGAAGCAAATGGTCATACATATATGGCTGGTGGTAATCTATATTTTGATGTTTCCACTTTCCCAAAATATGGCGAACTTGCAAACTTAAATCTTGATGATTTAAAAGCTGGAGCTCGTATCGACGTTGATGAAAACAAACGAAATCCTTATGACTTTGTACTTTGGTTCACAAAATCAAAGTTTGAAAACCAAGCTCTCACTTGGGATAGCCCATGGGGAAGAGGATATCCAGGTTGGCACATAGAATGTTCTGCTATGAGTATGAAATATCTTGGGGAATCTTTTGATATTCACACTGGTGGAATTGACCACATTCCAATTCACCACACCAACGAAATTGCTCAATCAGAAGGTGCAACTGGCAAAAAATGGGTAAATTACTGGCTTCACAACGAATTTTTGGTTATTGCAAAAACCAAAGACGGTGAAGAAGGCGGAAAAATGTCTAAATCTTCTGGAAATTTCCTAACTCTACAAACTCTTGTAGACAAAGGCTACGATCCACTGGATTATCGCTTTTTCTTGCTAGGAGCTCACTACAGAAGCCAAGTTGCTTTCTCCTTTGATGCTATGGATTCTGCTAAAAATGCACGAAAAGCTCTGGTTTCTCGTGTTGCAAAAGTTCTTGCAGAAGACAAAGATTTTTCATACACCGAAGAAGCTATTCTTGCAAAAAATGATTGGTCAGAAGCAGCCTCAAAAGTAATTGCTGCATTCACAAAAGCCATAGAAGACGACCTTTCAACACCAAAAGCTCTTTCAGAATTACAAGTTGCAATCAAAAATCAAGAAATTCCTGCGACAGAAAAACTTGCTTTAATTGCAAAACTTGATTCAGTTCTTGGTCTAGACTTAATTGCAAAAGCAAAAGAAAGTCTTACAGCTCCAACAGAAACTGGAAATGCAAACAGCGATCCAGAAATTGATGCTTTAGTTGTAGAACGAAACGAAGCAAAAAAAGCAAAAAACTGGGCTCGTGCAGATGAAATTAGAAATATTCTAAAGGGAAAGGGCATTGTTCTTGTAGATACTCCAGAGGGAACAATTTGGAAAAAAGAATAAATAAACTTGTAACCTTTTTGGAGGCATAATTGTTTAACAGTGGAAATGGTCACGAGTCTATTTTTTCAAAGGGTGATGAAAAAACCCTACACGCAGAAAATAACTCTGACTTTAGAAAAATATACAACTCAGTAATGCAAACTCTTTTTCGCGTTTCCTATAGAATCGTAAATGATGAAGAAGCTGCAGAAGACTTAGTTCACGACTCCCTAATCAAAATGCGAGAGAAAAAACTTGTTTTTCCATCTCTTGATGACGCAAAATTTTGGTTAATTCGAGTTGTGAAAAATGCTTCCCTAAATTACGCAAAACGAAAAACTCGGGAAAAACGAGCTTACGAACGTGCATTACGAGAAGATACTCGAAAATCAGAATCTGGAGAAACAGAACTTCTAAAAGCAGAGACTATAGAAAAAACAAAGGCTGCCTTAGAAAAACTTCCAGAAAATCTTAGAGTTGTGTTAATTTTGCGGGAATATGCCGAATTAAATTATAAAGAAATTGGTCGTGTGCTTGGGATTTCGGAGGGGAACGTAAAAGTTAGAATATTCCGAGCAAGAGAACAATTAGCAAAAATTATAGGAGAAAACGATGTCTACTTGCCCTGAGTTAGATTTATTATCAGTTTATCTTGATAAAGAATTGCCAAGACAATATGAGCAAAAATTAGAAGAACATTTAGATTCTTGTAGTGAATGTAAAAGTCGCTTTGAAACTTATGAAAAACTTCATAAGACTTTCCAACAAGATATAGAAAATATTTCTTTTTCTGATAAAGATTTAGACGAAAGTTTCCTTAGACTAAAAACTAAAATGAACTACAAATCTGTTACCACTCCAACAGGTTTTCAATTTTCCCGCATTGCAAAATGGACTATGCCAGTTGTTACAGCAGCAGCTTTGATTTTAGCAATAGTTTTACCAATACGTGCAACAAAAAATCTCCCAACTCAAATATTATCACAACCACAGATTTTTTCTGGAATCAACACTTCAAATCAACAAGTTATTCCAACTATGTTACGCGAAACTGGTGTTTCTAGAGAAGCTTCTCTTTACTCACAAACTCCTGTTACCACAACTGGAGAAAGATTAACAACAGCCACTATCGACATTTTTCGTCCAGAATTATCTGAAACAATAAGAATTAGCATAAATTTAACTGGTTTTACCGATTTTAATTCACAAACACCCCCTAGAGATGTTATACTACCAGCATCGATTATAGTGGACGTAGAAAAGTGAAATCCGAAAACAAATTATTATATTTATTCAGAAAATATCCTTCAGTGCGTGGAGGATTTTATCTTTTTATTTGTATAACAATTACCTTTGCTATCATTTTTGTTACAAAAAGTTTACAAAAACCACCAGTTATAACATCTCTAACTCCATCCACAGGTACTGGCGGAGAAGTTGTTAGTCTAAAAGGCAAATATTTTGGCTCTCAACGATCTGATAGTTATGTAGAACTTGGTGGAAACCGTATCACAGCTTCAGATTACACAATTTGGACTGATACAGAAATCAGTTTGGTTTTGCCTTTTGCAATTAGTGATGGATTGATGTATGTGGTAACTCCAGCAGGACGCTCTGAGCCAGTTGTTTTTACAAATAAAGACACTATGCCAATTCCATCTCCAGTGGATACAAAAACAACTCAACCTCATATTCAAAGTTTTTCTGGTGAAAATCTAACCGTTGGTGGAATAATTACCATTTCAGGTAACAATTTTGGCTCACTTAGAAAAGAAAGTGAAGTTTATTTTTCTTCTAAAATATTAAACTCAAGTACTGATTCTTGGATTAGTTGTTCCGATTTTGATGGAGATTACATTTTTTGGGGTGATCAAGAAATTACACTTCGGATTCCAGACGGAGCAACTTCTGGATATTTTTATATCAGAACACAAAATGGCACAAGTAACAAAGTTCGCATAGATTTTTCTAAATCAAACGGAAAAAAAGAATATTCTGATGAACATACGTATATTTTGTCATTAGGAGCAAATATTAAGGACATAAAAACATCCTCTGATGCTTCTGTAACCTTTTTTATGCCTCATCCAGCATTAAGTGCTTGGCAACGCTCTGTTACAGTTACAGAATCTTATCCAACTCCCCTTTTGACAAACTACGAAAACTCAATAATTCAGCAAGTTTCCATTGAGAATGTAATTACAACAGAACAAGAAAAATACGAGTTTAAAAATACATTTGCAGTAAAAACTTTGGCTGTAAACACTTCTATCACAAATCCTACTGCAAAAACCCAAACTATTGCGAAACAGTTCTATTCTAACTACACAAAAAGCAATAATCTTGTACAATCTGACAATGAGAATATCAAAAATCTTGCATCCTCTATCGTAAAAAAAGAAACAAGTCCCTACAAAAAAGCTCAACTAATTTACAATTACATCATCAATAATTTTGTTTTATTACAAGAAAATAAGCCTCTCACAAGTAATACTTTGGATGTTTTGGAAACTGGAAGTGCTGACGCTTACGATATGGCTTTGCTTTTCACTACTCTAGCTAGAGCTGTAGGGATTCCTGCAATTATGGATTCTGGTGTTATTGTCCAACAAAATATGACAGCTCAAAATCACTGGTGGGCTGAATTTTATCTTGATACAGTAGGTTGGATTCCAGTTGACCCAGCTATGGGAGCAGGTCTTGAATGTGAAGTTTTTCAACCTGTGGAAAATCCAAAATCTTATTACTTTGGAAATCTTGATTCTCAACATATCACATTTTCAAGAGACATAAACAACATAAAGAGTTCTCAAGCCGCAGGGAAAAAGGTATACAGACCACGTTCCTATGCGTTACAATCAATATGGGAAGAAGCTTCTGACGAAACATTGCAATACAGTTCTTATTGGGCTCCTGTGCAAGTGTTAGGAGTATACTAATTTACAAGGAAAGAAAGATGGTAAAAGTATTATCAGTTGGTGGTTCAATTGTTGTGCCAGGAGAACCAGATACAGAATTTTTAACAGCTTTTATCGGAATGGTAAAAGATTGGTTAAAAGAAGAAAGCACAAGAAAACTGATTTTGGTTGTTGGTGGCGGTGCTCCAGCTCGTGTTTATCAAAATGCTTACAAAAAAATCACAGCTGACGATTCTAATGCAACCAGCGATCAAGCTGACTGGATTGGAATTATGGCAACTAGATTAAATGCACAACTTCTAAAAGCATCTTTTGGTAGTCTATGCCCACAGGATGTTGTTTATGATCCTACAGCCATTGAAGAATTCTCCGGGCGAATACTAGTTGCAGCAGGATGGAAACCTGGTTTTTCCACTGATAACGACGCTGTTTTACTAGCAGAAAGATTTGCTGCAAAAACTGTAGTAAACCTATCTAATATTGAAAAAGTTTATACAGACGACCCACGTACAAATCCTGACGCAAAACCTTTAGACACAATATCTTGGGATGATTTTAGAAAAATGGTAGGTGATGAATGGACTCCTGGTAAAAATTGTCCATTTGATCCAATCGCAAGTAAAAGAGCTGCTTCTAATGGAATCTCTGTAATTTGTGCTGGAGGAAAAAACATAGAAAATATTAGAAACATCTTAGATGATAAAGACTTTATCGGAACTAAAATTGGCTAATAGATAATCGGTTTAAGTTTGTATAAAGCAAAAAATACCATCCTATAAACAGGCTAGGATGGTATTTTTTTTAGCCAATTTTAGTTTAACTCGTTGTATAGCTCTTGCAAAGATAAAAAATTATATCCTTGAGCTTTTAAATTTGGATACATATCTGAAAGAATTTTTGCTAAATCCTTGCACCAAACGTGCCCAATCATTATCACATAACCTTTTTTATCCGCAATTTCCAAACCCTTATTTACCATTGAGATAATTTCGCTTTTTTCTTGAATATTATCAAGGAAAATATCCCGTTCAAGAATCGTCATTCCACGTTCTAGAGCCGCTTGTCGAGCTTTTGATTCTGAGTTTGTCCTAGAATCTAAAAAGATTATCCCCTTTTCTTTGCAAACATCCAACACAGTTCCAATATCACTTTGGGAAGCCGTTATTAAAGAGCCTTCGTGATTGTTCAAACCAATTACAGGTCCAACTTCTGCCAAGTTCTCTTTTACGATTTCCTCGATTTCGTAAGAATACATTTCTGGTTTTATCGCTCCAGGACCTGGATCCACAGAAAGATTCACCGCTTGCATAGGCTGATGTAAAATTGAACAAACACCTGCATTTCTGAGAGCAGCAGCTGCCTCTTTTGAATAAGCCAATTTTGGCAAAATCGCCACAGTAATAGGAAAAGGCATAGACAAAAACGGTTTTAACTGAGTCATATTATGTCCAGCATCATCAAAAACGAAAACCAACTTTCCGTTTTTTGTAGGTTTTACGGTAGTTTCTGTTTTTTGGGTTTCTGATTTTGCAGGTTGAGTTGTATTTTTCGTATCTTCAGTTTTAGATTTTGCTGTTTCAGTTGTTTTTGTTGTTACAGTTTTTGGTTTTTCCTCAGCTTTAGCAACTTCTTGAGTTTTTGGAACTTCAGTTTTCGGTGTTTCTTTAGTTGTTGTAGAAGTTTTTTTCTCAGTATTTAATTTTTCTGTAGAATTTGAAGTTTTTAAATCAGACTTTGTTGATTCGATTTTGGCAATTTCTTCTTTTTGTGTTTCTTTTGTTTCTTCAACAATTGTTTCTAAAACTGTTTCATTTGGACTTTGAGATGGAGCAAAGAAAATGCTAAAAAAAAGCATTATTACGCCAACCACAAGAATCAAGGAAGTTAGTAAAATAATTTTAGAATTTGAAAGGGTAAATTTCTGCTTTTTCTTCATAGAATTAGTTTAGTTTTTTTCACTTTTAGCGTCAAGCAAAGTAATTAAAAATAGCAAATACAAAATTTAGAATCTGGTTCAAAACCTGCTTTGATATAGGCTTTTTTCGCAGGTTCATTGGAATCTTTTACAAAAAGTGCAACAGATTTTTTGCTTTCACTCATAAATTTTGAAATATGGTTCACCAAAAAACAAGCCAATCCCAAATTTCGATATTTTGTACTGGTGAATACGCCACCGATTTGTACCCAATTTAATCCAATAGCATTTGTTCCAGCTTTTGCCACAAACTGATTTTGGGATTTTGAAAAAATACCAAAAATATGTTGAATCCCAAGATTGTGTCGCAAATTCAATCTGCAATTATCAAGATTAAAATCTTCTCCTGGAGGTAAAACTTCCACCAATTCATAGGCAACTTGCAAAGTAAATAGAGCATCCAAATCGTTTTTTGTGCATTTTTTTAGGGAAAAATCTTTTGGAAGTTTAAAAAAAGCTTTATCATTGGGTTCTTTGAAAATCATCAATGTATAAGGAATCTGGATTTTTGGACTTTTTTCAGTTTTTATAATATTCGTTAGAAAATCAGTTCCGTCAAAATCTCCAATTATCGAATAAATATTATATTCTCCCAAAATTAAATAAATCACTCGTCGTAATTCTTCAAAAAAAGGATTTTCAGGATTGAGAAATTCTTTTGTAAAATGATGTAAAACTACTCCGCCTTCTGAAATCGTCAACACGCCAAATATTTCATTTTTTGAAAAAAAAGCATAACCTTTTATGTAACTTGGTAAGATTTCAATATCACCATTTTTTATAAATCTGCTCATTAGTGTGATACAAGTTTTTTCGTCTTTTTTTAGAAAATCCACAACATTTTCTAGATTTATTTTGGTGATTGGCTGAATGTCTATTTTCATAAAAACTAATCTTCTTTTTTTGGTAATGTAATTGGAAGATTTCCAGAAATATCAATTTCTCCAGCCAAAGCAGCGGCTACAGCTTGAAATGAAAAATCAGAATAACTGTAAGCAAGTAAAATTGTGTCTGCAAAATCTAAATCAATTACGTAATTTGGTGATAAAATTGATATTATAATTACTTTACATCCAGAATCTTTTAATGATTTCGCAAGTCTAGCACTTCCTGGATCTGAAACACAAAAAATTACTGTATCAAATTTTCTAGCATAATATGGTAACTCAGAAAGATATTTTGAAAGGTTTTCATTATCCATATTGTATTTGTAAGAATAAATATCAGCGTTTGGATACCGTTTTACCAATTCATCTCCGTAAGCGAAAAATTGACCGCATAACAAGACTTTTTCCTTGGAAGCCATCTCTGATGTATAAGGGAAAGTTCCTGTTTTCAAAGCACTTATGGAACGACAAGCTTGTTGAAAGAAAAAATCTTCAGAGCCTGGAGCTGGAATACTGGCATCAACTTTTGAAACATCTGGATAAAGAGGAACGGGGTTTTCGCCTTTGAAATAGTCCAATTTTGATTTTATTACTCTGTGAGCAGCAGTTGTAACTTGTTTTTTGAATGATTCATCTGTAGACATTAACTGTAAATTGTTTCGCCAAAGAGCTTCGTTAAGTCCTGCCGTTGAAGAGGAAATTACAATATCGTTTCCAGCTTCTATTGCTAGACGAACAACATTGGAAACAACTCCTGCATATTGCCAAGCACCTTGCATCATTATGTCATCGGTAATAACTAGTCCTTCATAGCCAAGTTTATTTCGCAAAATGCCTGTTACAAAGCTTTTTGAAAGGGAGGCTGGTTCTCCATTTGGAACAATTTTTGGAAAACTGATATGCCCTGTCATAATAGCAGGAACGCCAGATTCAATTAAAGACATAAAGGGAACAAGTTCTCTTGAAAATAGAGTTTCTTCATCAATATCTATAATTGGTAAAGCACCGTGGGAATCTACGTCTGTATCTCCATGGCCTGGAAAGTGTTTTGCTGTGGCGATAATACCAGCATCCGCATGACCTTTTGCCCAAGAAGCACCTAAAATTCCTGTGTATTCTGGGTTTTCTCCAAAGGAGCGGGGACCGATTACAGTAGACTCAATTGTACTGTAAATGTCGATTGTTGGGGCAAAGTTCATATTTATGCCAAGAGCTCGTAACTCAAGTCCAATATAATATCCTGTGTAATATGCGTCTTGTGGGTAGCCCCCAGAACCAATTGCAAGATTTCCGGGAGTATCGCTAGTATCTCCTTTTACGTGACGAACAGAGCCCCCTTCTTGGTCAGTTGCCACATAAAGCGGGATTTTGAATCTGCAAGTCTGAGCTTTTTTTTGCAACTCCGTGATAGATTTCGCCACAAGATAAATATCATCAGTATTCCACCCAAAAACCTTTACGCTACCCAAAGCTCTGTCTTCCACCCAAGCGTTTAACAAAGGCGTTGGCTCTGCTCCAGACCAACCAAACATCAAAATCTGTGCAAGAAGTTCCTCATTGGTCATTCTTTGGGTGATAATTTCCGCCAAAACATCATTTGGATAATCGCTCCAGAAATCGATATTTTCTGGATAATCAGCCTGATTTATTTTTTCTTCGGAAAATACAGGGCAAAATCCAAGAATTAACAAAAAAAAGCACAGAGAAAAACGTAAAATATACTGACGATTCATGTTATTTGTAAACCTCGTTTTTTAACTCACGGATATATAATCCCGCAGAAAAAGCCGCAGTTGCTCCGTCTGAAGTAGCTGTTACAACTTGGCGGAAAGGTTTTGAGCGAATATCTCCAACACAATACATTCCCTTTATAGCTGTTTCCATAGATTCATTGGTTTTGATGTAACCACCTTCATCCTTTGGTAACATTTCCACTAAATCAGTTTGAGGAATCATTCCCACAAAAATGAAAACTCCATCAGCTCCCAGAGAAGATATTTCACCTGTTGTTGTGTTTTCCAAAACTACTTCTTCGACTTTATATTTACCTTTTATTTCTTTTACAACTGTGTTAAAAATTACTTTAATTTTTGGATTGTTCAAAACCTTTTCTGCAACTGCTTTTTGAGCTCGTAAAGTTCCTTTTCTGTGAATCAAAGTTACTTCACTTGCCAAAGTTGCAAGATAAGTGGCTTCATCACAAGCTGAATCACCACCTCCTACCACAACAACCTTACGATTTTTGAAAAATGGACCGTCACAAGTTGCACAATAAGAAACTCCCATTCCAGAAAGTTCTTTTTCTCCAGGAATTCCAAGTTTTCTGTGGGCAGCTCCTGTAGCAATTACCAAAGTAAAACTCTTTAGCTCACCTTTATCAGTTTTCACAATAAATTGATTTTTTATCTTGTCAATAGAAGAAACTGTACCTTGTAAAAATTCTGCACCAAAAGCTTTTGCCTGTTCAACCATTGTATTTATAAAATCGCTGCCTTTTACAGCTGGAAACACTCCAGGATAATTTTCAAAATCATTTATATTTAAAACTTGTCCACCAACTGAACCATTTTCAATAACTAAAGTTTTTAAGTTTGCTCTAGCACCATATTGTGCTGCTGAAAGTCCTGCAGGACCTGAACCAATAATAATTAAATCGTAATCCATAAATAAAAATATACAACAATTCAACTTTTAAGAATAGACATATTATCCACATTTTCAAAAAAAACAATAAATAAACACTAGACAAAATATTTGATATTTGATATATTTATGAAACTTAAGTTTAAGAACTTTGGAGCCATACCCAAGCGGTAAGGGAGCGGTCTGCAAAACCGTTATGCATCAGTTCGATTCTGATTGGCTCCTTCCAAGATCCTAGCGTTTTTGCTAGGATTTTTTTTACAGCCTGTATTGCAAAGCAGCAGGTTGATTACATATAGGCGACCAAAATTGGTCGCCATTTTTTTTAATTTTTGAAAATTTCCTAATTTTGCTGGTTTTATATCACTTTACGAAATCAGTTGTTAGAAATGAAATACCCCCCCCCAACAATCTGCGTAAAACCATCTCCATTCTTTTTGCTCAAAACTTGATTTGTAACATAAGCTAATTGACTTGGATCAATTGGCTTTCCAATGTGAGCATTCATTCCAGCTTTTCTACATTTTTCCACATCTTCATCAAAAACATTTGCAGTCATAGCGATAATCGGAATTATATGGCCTTCTTCTTTTTCACCATTTCTCAAAGCTTCTGTAGTTTCATATCCGTTTAACTCTGGCATTTGAATATCCATATAAATCAAATCATAAGTATTCTTTTGAGCTTTGTTAAATTTTTCTAAAGCTATTTTTCCGTTTTCTGCAAAATCACAATTAATATTTATGTGTTGGAGCAAAACATTTATAATCTGACGATTTATAGAATTATCCTCAACAACCAAAGCTGTTATTCCACCAAAATCATAACCAAATTTATTATCCTCTTTTGAAGAATTTTCTTCCTGAATTTTTTCTTCACTACAAATTGGGAAAAATATTTCTACAACAAATTTTGTTCCCTTATTTTCCTCGCTTTCCACAAAAATACAACCGCCCATAGCTTCTATTAGATTTTTTGTAATAGCGAGACCTAAGCCAGTACCTTCCACATTTGAAGTTTTTGTATTATTTTCCCGAGTAAAAGGTTTAAAAATCGTTTCTAGATTTTCTTTTTTGATTCCAAAACCTGTATCTTCAACAGTGATTTTCAAACTACAAGTTCCAACTCGAATAGATTTATTTTCTTCGATTGTAAACCAAATTGACCCTAATTCTGGAGTAAACTTTACAGCATTTGACAAAAGATTTATCAAAATACGCTGAACATTTAACTTATCACCCACAAGCAAATTATGCTCAATGGAACTTTCTGTGTACAAAGTAATTTTTTTCTTTTTACAATCAGGACGAATAATACTTGTAACATCATCTATCAAAATAGCCATATCAAAAGGATCATTTTTGATGAGCATTTTTCCGCTTTCTATTCTAGTCATATCCAAAACATTATTGATAAGCTGCATTAAGTGATTTGAAGAATTTTTGATAATGCCAAGATAATTCAAAACTTTTGGAGGAATATCTTTTTCTTGCAAAGCAAAATCGCTCATACTGATAATTGCGTTTAATGGGGTTCTAATATCATGACTCATATTTGATAGAAAAGAAGTTTTTGCACTATTTGATTGCTCCGCCATGGCCAAAGCAATTTTTAGTTTTTCATTCTGGGAAACTTCTTTTTGTTCCATAGAGTTTTGTATCATTTTACTTTTGCTTTTGTAAGCCATTAAAAATACTAGCAACATCAAAACACAAATTATCGTTATCAAAATTCCACTAACACGGGTCAAATATCTAGAAAAATCATAATGATTTCTGCTTACAACTTCCTCTGGCACCATAAAAAGCAAGTGACAACGAGTTGGCTCATATTTTTCCCGTGGCTCAATTGGATAGCAAACAAAATAATGATTTTCATTTGTGTGATAGTTTTCCATTATTCCCATAAATATTTTGCTTTCTTGCAAAGACTGACTTATGGAAATACTTTCTTTGTTTACATTGATAACATCACACTCTTTTAAATAAGAAAAAAGATTTCCAGGCAAATTAAAATTCTCATTATACGCCTCCGCAATTTTTGAACCATTATTGTCGATTAAACACATATATCCTTGGGAATCAAATTGCTTACTATCATCAAAAAGCAACACACTATTTATATCAATTGATGTAGAAACGCCAACTAATTTTGAACCATTTATCAAAATCTTTGAATCTACATATTGTAAATAATCCAAAACAATTCCATCTTGGGAATAAACTTTTTTCAAATCTTTCAAAGCACCCAAATAATTTTTCAATTTTCCGCGAGAAACCACTTCTCCCATTTCGTTGTACATCATTCCATTTTCAGTACACAAAGTGATTCGTAAAATATTCCAATCATATTTCTTGTCATGTAAAAAAGTTTTTAGTTTTACAAAGTCAGTTCCAGTATAGCTTTCACAAAAAATAGAAATTGCTTCCACAGTTTGCCAATTTCGGTAAAAATTCATACGTGTATTTTCAGCAGCTGTGGTTACATAATCTTCGATATGAGCAAAAGCCTCTTGATTTTGGCGAGTTTGAAAAATATTTTGCAATCGATTAAAAAAATAAGTAGAAGTCCCGATGGCAAAGATAAAAATTAAAACAAAACAGGGAATGATTATTTTTCTAGAGCTATATTTGTTTTTCATATGCCAAAATCCTTAAAATGTATTCTTAACAATATTAGAATATTATAATACCTGTAGTTCTTGCCGTCAAATAATGTTATAATATTTTTATGAAAACAGAACGAATTGATAAGGTACTTGCAAAACACGGATTTGGAACTCGAAAAGAAGTAAAAAAACTCCTTCATACAGGTTTGGTTTTAGTAAATGATAATGTCGTTACTTCTCAGGATTTTAAAATTGATTTGGAAAAAGACTCTCTTGTTGTGGATAATGAAAAAATCAATTTGAGAACAAATCTTTATATTATGATGAATAAATGCCAAAATGTAGTTTGTTCATCAAAAGATGGACTACACAAAACTGTATTTGATTTACTTGATGAAGAAGATAATCACAGTTTTATGGGCGGAGATTTGCACTGTACAGGCCGCTTAGATATTGATACAGAAGGATTACTGATTTTAACAACAGATGGGGCTTTGACCCACAAGCTAATTTCTCCAAAATCTGAAATCACAAAAAAATACGCTGTGACTTTGCGAGAACCAGTTTCTCCTGAAACTCAAAAACAATACATAATAAACTGCGAAACTGGTTTTCAGATTCCACCAGAAGGCAAAGAAGCAGCTTTTACATCTCTTCCAGCAAAACTTGAGTTTTTTTCGGAAACCACTTGCAATTTAACTATCACCGAAGGAAAATATCATCAAGTCAAAAGAATGTTCCAAGCTCTCGGAAATGAAGTAATTTTCTTAAAACGTATTAGTATAGGAAATCTTAATTTGGATGAAAACTTACAACCTGGAGAATATAGAGAACTTTCAAATGAGGAAATAAACAAAATATTTTCCCTATAAATAGAAAATTACTCTTGCTGGATTTATTTTCTAGTTTTATAATTTTTGTAATGAATGTTTTATTAGCTGATGACGACAACGCAATGCGTTTATATTTTACAAAATTTCTAGAAAAACGTGGTTTCACAGTTACACCTTGTTCAAATGGAAAAGATGCTTGGGAAGAATTTCAAAAATCACCTTTTAATCTAGTTTTGCTTGACTGGAATATGCCTCAAATGACAGGGGCTGAACTTTGCGAACGAATAAAGCAAAATCAAAAAGATTCTTACACCTATGTAATTTTGATAACTTCCCGTTCTGATGCAGAGGATATTATACAAGGTTTGGAAAGCGGAGCTGATGACTACATTACAAAACCTGTTGTTGCAGCAGAGTTAAACGCTCGAATAACTTCCGCTTTGCGTGTTTTGGATTTTGAAGAAAAACTAAAAAACAAAGAAAAAGAAGTTAGATTAAATTGTTACAAAACTCTGACTCAACTTGCAGAAACTAGGGATCACGAATCCGAAGGTCATATGACAAGAGTTGGTCAATTCTGTGCAATGATTGCAAAGAAAATGGGCTATGATGAGAAGTTTTGCCAAGATTTAGAAGTTTTTGCTCCCATGCACGATATTGGAAAAGTTGGGATTCCAGACGGAATTTTACACGTACCAAGAGAATTGTGTAGCGAAGAGTTTCAAGTTATTAAAATGCACACCCAAATTGGTTGGCAAATCCTCAAAGACAAAGAGGTTTTTGAATTGGCAGCAGAAATTGCATACACTCACCACGAACACTGGGATGGAAACGGATACCCTCGCCATCTAAAAGGTGAAGCAATTCCAATTGCAGGTAGAATTTGTGCTGTGGCGGATTGTTATGATTCTCTACGTTCAGTGCGCTCATATAGGTCAAAAGCCTCTCACAACCAAGTTATGAATTGGATAAAATTGTCTTCTGGAACTGTATTTGATCCAAAAGTCGTAGAAGCCGCAGTTGCCATTGAAAACGATTTAAAAGAATTATTTGACAAAACATACACTATCGATGTGGAAGATAGTCCAAATCGTATATAAAACCGAAAAAAAGACACTTTTATAAAATTTATTTACTTTAATTATTTAAAGTTATAGGTGATAATAAAGAAGGTTTCATAAATCTTTACTATTTTCTCCTACATAAGGGACTGTCAAAAAGTTGTTGATTTTACAATTAGGCAGTCCCTTTTTTCACAATTTAATACGGAATTATTTATGGTTTTTTCAAGACGAATTATTTTTATTTATACAACTTTAATTTTATTCCCGATTTTTCTTGGAATTATTGTGTTTACATCAAATTTACAAAAAGAACAAATTGAAAATGTAAAACGCGAAAACGAATTATATTTGCAAGAAAATATTCAAAACATAAACAGTTATATTGATTCCTTTGCACAACTAGAAAGTGCCACCAATGCTAACGATGATTTTATGTTATTTTTAATAAATAGAAATAGCGAACTTTCTATTGAAGAAATTGATACATTAAAAAAAGAGTCGAAAGTTCTTTCTCGACTTTTGCTAGTTATTCCAGATATTTACGCCCTTCGACTTTTTATTGATAACGATTATATTCCAGAATCTTGGCCAGTTATAATTAATTCTAAACGATTCGATGTTTCTTCCATAAACAAATGGGAATTCAATTTTGTAGCTGCTTTTATGGGAAATTTCAATCAATATATGGATAAATCAGTTTGTCTAACAAAACCCTTCGCATATAAAGGCAACAAAA
The DNA here is from genome assembly GCA_017416145.1 of Spirochaetaceae bacterium. Classification (GTDB taxonomy): domain Bacteria; phylum Spirochaetota; class Spirochaetia; order Treponematales; family Treponemataceae; genus Treponema_I. Next base: position 142,315 of record JAFQDD010000016.1, read on the forward strand.
TCGGTAATATTCAAATTTCTATGAAAATGGAAGATTTTTTCAGTTTCGCTTACGAAAAAGTATCTCCGAATATAAATAACTATATTTTCAAAGTTGAAAATCAAGAGTTAATTCCAATAACAAACGACAAAATCAACGCAATCAACACGCCATTAACAGAAAGTGAAATTGATTTACTATCACTTTTTTATAATGATAACAAATCTAAATCATCTTCCTTTAAGATTCATACAAGCGAAGGACAGACTATTTTCTCTTATGAATATATTCCACGTATGGGAATCGCAATTTTTACAGGATTTAATCTAACAACATTAAATCATCAATTTTTATGGTCTAAATGTATGGCAACCATCCTTCTTTGTCTCACAGGATTTTTGTTCTATTTTGTGATTCGTTTTGCCACAATGCGACTTATGAACAGAGTTTTTGTTTTGATGAATGGATTAAAAGAGGTTGGAAAAGGAAATCTTGATGTACAACTAAAAGTTGATGGTGATGATGAAGTCGCTGAAACTCAAATTGCCTTTAACAAAATGATTGAACAATTAAAACTCCAAATCAAACAAATAGAACAAGAACAAGAATTGGCAGCAGACACAGAAGTAAAAGCTATGCAAAATCAAATCAATGCTCACTTTTTGTACAATGTTTTAGAAACTATAAAAATGCAAGCCGTATTAAACGACCAAGACGATATTGCAGAAAGTTTAACAGTTCTTGGAAAGATGATGAGGTACTGTTTACGCTGGAGAGTTCACAAAGTTACATTACAACAAGAAATCGACTATGTTTTGTCCTATGTTTATATCCTAAATCTACGAAATGACTATATAATAAACTTAGAGATTTTGATAAATCCAAATTATACAAACTTAGAAGTTCCAAAAATGATTTTGCAACCAATTATTGAAAACGCCTTTGTTCACGCCATTGAGCCTTTTGGAAAAGATGCAACTATTAAAGTATTTACTAGAGTTGATACAGAAAAAAACATTTTGTATTTATGTATAAAAGATTTTGGACCTGGAATTCCAGAAGATAAAATTGAATCAATTAAAAATTATCTTCAAGATGCCACCTTTGAAAGAACTACAAAGGGAAGTATTGGGATAAAAAATATTCAGCAACGATTAGAAATGTTTTATGGAGAAGATTACAAAATACAAATTGAATCAGAACTTGAAAAAGGCACTTTGATTTGTATTCCTGTTCCTCTTCAAGAAAATTCTGGAGGCGATTTATGATTACAATAGTAATTGCAGATGATGAAAAACATATTCGTGCAGGTATAAAGAAAATTATCGAAAAATCTCTTGCAATTCCTGTTTGTATTATCGAAGCAAAAAACGGAGAAGAAGCTCTAACCATTTGCAAAGAGGAAAATCCAGATTTAATAATTACAGATATTCGTATGCCAAAGATGGACGGCATAGAATTGATGAAAAATCTTTCCGCATTAGAAGAAAAACCTGCAATTATCGTTTTAAGCGGATTTGATGATTTTTCCTATGCAAAGGAAGCAATTTCTTGCGGTGCAATTTCCTACATTTTAAAGCCAGTTGATTCCCAAGAATTGATAACAGCCATAAACAACGCCATCGCAACTGTAAATCAAGAAGAAAAAAAGAAAAACGAAGAAATCATTAAATCAATTGCAGAAGAAGGTCGCATAGATTCTTTTGACTTGCCAAAAAATTGTAGATTTGATAATGGATTGTGCTGCGTAGTTGGAGTTGGAAAGAAAATTCTTCAAGCATTTCAACAAACACTTTCCTCTGTTTCTTTTTACGTATTAGAACAAAAAAGGGATTTCGTTTCATTGGTAATTCCTCGAGAAGCTGTATATCTTTTAACATCTGATATAGCTTTGGAACATTATTCCATAGGAATTAGTTCATTTTCAAATCACTTATCAGCTTTACGAACACTGAGAACACAGGCTTTTATCGCCTTTTTACAAAACTTTTTCTCAGAATCCTACCCAAATATTAAAAAAGAGATTACTTTTTATAACGAAAACTTTACATTATCAGACTTTTCTATTACAGATTCAAAATACAAAAAATGTATTGCTCGACTAGACATTGCAAAAACTGAAGAAATCAAAAATAGCGTAGATACGGTTTTGGATTTTTCTGAATTTCAGCCAGAAAAGAAGGGAAGTTTGCTATATTATTGTTACAATATGTTTACAGATAATCTTTTTAATCGATTTTTATCAGAAAGTGCAAATGATATGTACCTTCAACTAAAATCAATTATGATTGAGAATATTTGGCAATTTGACAATCTTACCGACTGGAAACAATGTATTTACGATTATACAGTTTATTTAAGTGCATTGTTGCAAAAAGATACCCAAGAGCATCCTTCCATTGCAAAAGCAATTTCATATATGGAAAAACATTTTACAGAAAATATAAATATGACTATCGTTGCTAACGTAGTTTCTGTAAATTACACTTGGTTTTCGGAAAAATTCAAAGAACACACTGGAGTAAACTTTAACGATTATCTAAAACGTATGCGAATCGAGGAAGCAAAACGACTTTTGGAAAAAGGTATGTACAAAACCTACGAGGTTGCAGAGCGTTCAGGCTTTGGTGATGTCAAATATTTTATGAAAACTTTTAAAACCATTACAGGAATGACTCCAAAAGAATACAAAACTCAAGTTTCCCTTTCAAATCAAGAAGATAACTGATTTTTATCTCTTTTAGTTATGTCATTATTATGATATGATATCTTTATGAAATATTTTGATAGTGATTATTTAGAAGGCTGTGCTCCAGAAATTTTAGAAGCACTGCAAAAATCAAACTTCGACCAAACTCCAGGTTATGGAAAAGATTCATATTGCGAAAGTGCAAAAGAAAAAATAAAAGCAGCTTGTAAATGTAAAGATGCTGATATTTGGTTTTTGGTTGGGGGAACTCAAGCAAACTCCACAGTTTTAGATGCCCTTTTAAAAGTTGGCGAAGGCGTTATTTCTTGTGATACGGGTCATATTGCTGGACACGAAGCTGGAGCTGTAGAAGCCTTTGGGCATAAGGTTATTACCCTACCCCACGAAAATGGCAAACTTTCTGCTAAAAAAGTCAAGAATTACCTAGTAAACTTTTATGAAGATTCAAGTTTTGATCACATCGTGCCACCAGGAGCTGTATACATTTCTCATCCCACAGAATACGGCACATTGTACACAAAAAAAGAGCTAGAAGATTTACACGATGTTTGTAAAGAATATAAGATTCCTTTATTCTTGGATGGAGCAAGATTAGGATACGGACTTGCAACACCAGAAACAGATGTAACATTACCAGTTCTTGCAAAAAACACCGACGCATTTTATATTGGTGGCACAAAAGTTGGTGCAATGTTTGGCGAAGCTGTAGTTTTTCCAAAGAAAAACACTGTAAATCGATTTTTCACTACAATCAAGCGACACGGAGCTTTACTTGCCAAGGGAAGAATGCTTGGAATTCAGTTTGACACCCTTTTTACAGATGATTTGTATTTCAAATTGGCAAAAAATGCCATAGACAATGCAATTTATCTAAAAGAAGAATTGGCAAAAAAAGGATATAAATTTTTTATTGATTCTCCAACAAATCAAACTTTTGTAATTTTAGATAATGAAAAAGTAAAAGAACTTCAAAAAACTGTTTCCTTTAGCCTATGGGAACCATACGATGATTCAAATACCGTTGTTCGATTTGCCACAAGTTGGGCAACAAAAAAAGAAGATGTAGATTTCCTTCTAAGTCTTTTGTAATAATTCCATAAACTAAAAAAAAAGCCCTTTCTTAGAATGATTTACAAACTAAGAAAGGGCTTTTACTTATGCTATAAAAACATTAGATAAAACAAAAATTATTTTTCAGACATTAACAATGTCTTGGAATCTAGTTTCAAACTAGAAATATCAGCAGCAGCTCCGTGAGATTTTAGAACCATCATCTGAATTGTATCTGGTTTTTGTGCAAGATGGATAACACAATCAACATCATCATTTGCATAAGCATCATCATTATCCACATTATAACTAAACCAAATAACAAGATTTGCTTCTTTTCCATAAGCTTTTAATGCTTTATAATCTTCTGATTTTAGAAGTTTTAAATCTAAACCATCAATAATCAAACAACTAGCAACAATACCACCTTGAGCCAAAGCTTTTAGTGTGTTAATAATTCTCTCAGCAGATACAGTATCTGGACTAAAGTTCAAAATTACACGGTTACGAATTACAGAATTTTTAACTTCATCAGCATCTGCAAGATTTTTCTTTTTTGCTGTTTCGTTAAAAATATCTTCATACCAAGTAATTACGTTATCAGAATGTTGGTTAAAAGAAACGTGTACAACAGCTTTTTCCTGTAACAACATATCCAAACCAATCTGTACCAACACAGAAGTTTTTCCCAACCCTTTTTTTGATGTAAGAACACCAATTTCTCCAGCAGCAAGTCCACCATTAACAGACTTTTCTAAAAATCGTACTGGACTTCTCTCAATTAATTCTTGTTTTACCATAATAGTTTCTCCTTGTAAAATTTTGTATTTTTAATTCAAGAAATATAAAGGCTCTGTATGTAATTTACATAGGATTTTGAAAAAATCAAAATAAAAATGACGCCTTTTTACCTCTTTTATATTCTTATTGTATATCACAAATTTATTTTTGTACATTTTTATTTTCTATAATTTAAATATAACAAAAAAACGTAAAATCTTTAGATATTGCAATTGACAAAAAAATCTCTAACTCGTATATTACTTGTCATTTTTTTTAACTGGAAAAAGTTTAAAACAAAAAGACCAGTTCAAAATTGAAGTTTCCTTCTCATAAGAACTGGTCTTTCATTTAGTTAAAAAAACTAAATATCTTTAAGGATTATTTTCCTTGTTGTTCTTTGCGTTTTTTCTCTTGGTAGTCTGCAATTAGTTTTTCAGAAACTGATGTAGGAACTTTACCATATTTTTCAAATTCCATTGAGAATTCTGCTTTACCTTGTGTTAAAGAACGAAGTACTGTTGAGAATCCGAACATTTCTGAAAGTGGAACTTCTGCTTCTACACGCGAGAATGCACCGTCTTCTGTTGAAGAAACGATAACGCCACGGCGCTGGTTAATTGCACCGAAAATGTTACCTTGGAATTCTGTTGGTCCTTCAATAGAAACTTTCATGATAGGTTCCATGATACATGGTTTTGCTTTTTCATAAGCTTCACGGAAAGCACCTTGAGCAGCTAATTGGAAAGCAATATCAGAAGAGTCTACTGGGTGAGATTGACCATCATTGATTGTACATTTTACACCAACAATTGGGAATCCGATTAGAGAACCTTTAACCATAGAGGCTTTGAATCCCTTATCACAAGAAGGTACGTATTCACCAGGAATAGCACCACCCTTAATATTGTCTACAAATTCGTAGTCTTTATCTGCAATTGGTTCCATGAAACCTGCAACACGACCGTATTGTCCAGAACCACCAGATTGTTTTTTGTGTGTGTAGTTAAAGTCTGCTTGTTGTGTAATTGTTTCACGATAAGCTACCTGTGGCATACCTGTTTCAACTTCACAGTTGTATTCACGGCGCATACGTTCAACGTAAACATCCAAGTGAAGCTCACCCATTCCTTTAATAATTGTTTCGTTTGATTCTGGATCAACGTATGTTTGGAATGTTGGGTCTTCTTTTGTAAAGCGGTTAAGAGCTTTAGCCATTTGGTCAGCAGATTTTTTGTCTTTTGGCTTAATTGAAAGAGAAATAACTGGGTTTGGAACGAACATAGATGTCATTGCATAGTTCAATCCTGCACTACAGAATGTATCACCAGATGCACATTCAATACCAAATAGAGCAACAATATCTCCTGGTAAACCTTCGTTAATATCTTCCATAGAAGCTGAGTTCATACGAACTAGACGACCAACTTTGAACTTTTTACGAGCACGTGTATTGTAAAGTTCTTCACCTTTTTTGATTGTACCTTGGTAAACACGTACGTATGTCAACTGACCATATTGACCATCTTCTAGTTTGAATCCAAGAGAAACACATGGATCTTTTTCTGAAGATGTAAGTTCAACTGGAGCTTCGTTGTTGTCTAGGTCAAGAGCAACGTTTTTAACTTCTGTTGGGTTAGGTAGATATTTTACAACACCGTCTAGAAGTGGTTGGATACCCTTGTTTTTGTAAGCAGAACCACAGAATACAGGAACAAATTGTTCTGCAAGTGTACCCTTACGGATAGCAGCGTTAATCATTTCTTCTGTTGGTTCACCTTCTAGGATAGCTTCCATTAGTTCATCAGAGAACATTGAAGCTGCATCTAGAAGTTCTTCACGATATTTATTTGCTTCATCTACTAAGTGGGCAGGAATTTCAGCATAGCGTAGTTCAGTACCAGAATCACCTTCAAAGTAGATAGCTTTCATTGTTACTAGGTCAACAACACCTTCTAGTTTGTCTTCTAGACCGATTGGAATTTCCATCATGTAAGCGTTTAGACCAAGTTTTTCGCGTAATTGCATACGTACTTTAAATGGGTTTGCACCTGTACGGTCACATTTGTTTACGAATGCGATACGTGGAACGTGATAGCGTTTTAGCTGACGGTCTACAGTAATAGATTGTGATTGAACACCACCAACTGAACAAAGAACAAGAATAGCACCGTCAAGAACACGTAGAGAACGTTCAACCTCAACTGTGAAGTCAACGTGGCCCGGTGTGTCGATTACGTTGAAAGTGTGGTCTTTCCATTGAACCTGTGTTGAAGCAGATGCAATTGTGATACCACGTTCTCTTTCAAGTTCCATGTTATCCATTACGGCACCAACACCGTCTTTACCACGAACTTCGTGGATTGCGTGAATCTTGTTACAATAAAATAGAATACGTTCGGACAGTGTAGTTTTACCCGAGTCAATGTGGGCACTGATACCGATATTTCTCATTTTAGAAATATCATAAGCCATACTGTTTGTACCTCTCAAAAAAAATATATCTTTTGCAACCAAATGCAATGATTTCAAAACAAAATCAGTTCTTGTCAATATATCGAAAAGAACAAATAGTTTCAAGTACTAAAAGAATTTATCTGAAAATAATCATTGATTTATTGTGATTTTAGACCTATAATTTTTATCTTATAAGACTAATTTCTTTAGAAAAAGCTATATTTTCTAAGTTTTCTTCGTGACCCTTCAATGCCGCAAAGGGTAAAAATATTTTTGCACGTTCTTGAAGGTTCATTTGAGGTCGAAGTCTTTTTTCTGGTGGCCATTGAGTTTTCAGAATATCTTGATATTTATTGTTTTCTTGAGATTTTCCAACTTCTGAAGATTTTTCCATAAAATATTAGCCTTTTAAGCTTTATGCCCTCCAATTTGACAATTTCTATCCATCATCGTAGCACCTTCTTGTAAATTTGTTCCCTTTAACAAAGCATTTTTCCCAAATCGATTTTTGATTTCTAACATTGTATTTTGCAAATTACCCTCTTTTTGGATTTGTTCCACATCATCAAAAAGTCCGATTTCTTCAAAATCAGAATAAATCACGTTATTTGCAGCAATATTTATTTTCCGAATAAGAAACCTTGGTTCTGCAATTTTTTCGTAAAGAGAGACAACTGATTCTACTATTTTGCTAGGAAGAGAGGTATGACAAGAAAATTTCACAGTTCCGTGGGAAGGTTTGGGCATTTGTCGACCGTAAAAATCAGTTACAATCTCAAAATTCTGAACATTTTTTGCAATTACAGTACTTTCACAATCATAACAAATAACCAAAGTCATGGACTCTGCCCTTGCTGACTTTTCCCACATTTCTGCAAGAAGATTTTCTGTCATTTCCCGAACAATGATTTTTGCCTTTTCAAAACTATATGGTTCGTGCAAAACTTGACCACAACCCATCCCCTTTTGTTTTGATTTGTAATTTTTTATCTCTTTCATACCAACAGGTTCATAGCCCCAAGCGTGGTCAATCAAAATCTCTGCATCAATTCCAAAAATCGAATAAAGCAAACTTTCATTGACTAAAGAACATCTAGCAATATCCCCCATAGTGAAAATAAATTTTTTTTCAAGTCGATTGGCAATTCCTTTTCCAATTCGCCAAAAATCAGTTATTGGTTTATGATTCCATAATTTTTGTCGATAGGAAAATTCATCAAGTTCTGCAATCCGAACTCCATATTCATCCCCGGGAATGTGTTTTGCCACAATATCCATAGCAATTTTTGCTAAATATAGATTTGGAGCGATTCCAGCAGTGGCAGTAATTCCAGTTTCTGTAAAAATTTCTAATATCACTTTCCGTAAAAGTTCCTTTGGAGAAAGTTTATACATAGACAAATAAGTTGTTACATCAATAAAAACTTCGTCAATAGAATAAACGTGAATATCATCTTTGCTAAAATATCTAAGATAAATTTCATAGATTCTGCCAGAATATTGTATGTATAAGGCCATTCTTGGAACGGCGACAATATATTCTAGAGATTTTCCAGTTTTCATTTTGATTTCACGAGCTTTTTGCTCCACTTCAAAAAGTCGGCTTCTACCACTTAACCCATATTTTTTCATTGGCGGCGTGATGGCAAGGCAAATTGTTTTACTGGAGCGAGAATCATCTGCCACTACAAGATTTGTAGCAAGAGGATCTAAACCTCGTTCTCGACATTCTACAGAAGCGTAAAAAGATTTTAAGTCAATTGCAAAATATGTTTTCATAAGCAAAAATCCAAACATTTGTATAGTGCATACTATAACATACAAACTATAATTTTGTATAGGTTATTTTTAATTTTTTCTTGAATATTTAGTTGGAAAAATAACCAGTCTTTTATTACTTTTGAAATAGATAGTTTTCAATTTTTTGGAAATTATTTTATAATTTTATCAATTAGTACATAGTACGGGAGAGTTTTATGCCATACGAAAAAAAGCAACTGCCAATTAACGCAATTTGTTTTGTGGGAGTTTTGATTTTATTTTTAATTTTAAAATCAATAGAGATTTTTTTGCCAACTTGGAATATTCCAATAACCATCATAAAGGGAATCGCTTCCTCTATCCCTTTTGGATTGGCTGTTTTTGCCACCACAAAACGCCCTGATTTCTTTAATACTGGATTTTCTGTAGTTTTGTTTGCTTATTTAATCGGGGATATTTTGATTCGCATCAATTTTGTGGCTGGTGTAGTGACTTTTTTAATTGCGAATCTGTTAATGTCTGGAATATTTTTGCGAATTGGGAAATTTTCTAAATTGCAGTTAATATTATATTTGTTAGCTTTGGTCGTATGTCTTGTAATTTTGATTGTTTTTAAAGATGCTCTTGGAAGTGTATTTTATCCAGTTTTGGTTTATACCTTTGTGGTTTTATTTATGATGATTTCATCCTTGGGAATGCCACCAATGGTAAAAATCGGAGCAATTCTCTTTTTCATTTCTGATTTGTTATTGGGTGTAGGACTTACAGACTTTGGAAATCAAATTATTTCCTTTATTTCTTTGGGACTTTATTACATCGCAATTTGTACCTTGGCAAATGTGGTTTATCGAAGAAGTCTATAAAAAAAAGGTGCCAAGGATTTAATATCACCTGACATCTATTGTTTAGTCCCAAGAAGCTCTACCGTCTCCAGAAATTGGAATTGTCTCTCCTAGATAAGTTGGTTTTGCATTAAACGCCACAAGAAAAAAGGATTTTACACGAGCTAAAAATTCTCTACTATTCCAACTAATATGAGTTTCCTTAGAAAAAGGTGATATTTCTGGAGCAACGTAACCAACAGCATTTAATCCAAGTTTTCGGGCAATATAAATAGCTCTTGGTAAATGAAACTCTTGTGAAACAACAATCACATCATCCATTAAAAAAACATCCCGAGCCCGATACATACTTTCGTAAGTTGAAAATCCTGCGTGATCTAGAAAAATATCTTGGTCATCAATGTGATGCATAAGTTTTATATAGTTTTTCATAGAGTTCACTTCATCATAGTTTTTTCTGCCATGGTCGCCAGAAATTATTACTTTTTCAGCTTTACCTCTGTGGTATAAATCTAAAGCCGCCTCTACCCTATCCCTTGCCACAAAGGAAATTGTTCCAGAAGTGCTAACACCTGCTCCTAAAATCATAGTTGCTTGTGCAGCTGGAACATCTTCAACTTCAGAAAAAATGTAATCTTTGGAAAAAGAAATCATATAAATATTGATTCCCAATGCAAAAAGAAAACAAAGAGTGCAAAAAATTAAACTAAAAACCAAAAGTGCTGTAATGATTTTTTTTAACTTTTTCATAAAGAAATTTTCCCCTGAGATTTTAGATTTTTACTTTCTTCTCAAAAGATGTTTGAATATCTTTCCGTCTTTTTTGCCTTTTTCTTCCATTGATTTTTGCTCAGAATAGGCCTGAATAGATTGATTTTCACCAGAAACTAACAAAATCATATCTGGTTCTAAAACCATGGAAGGCATGGAAACATTTTGTATTTCCATATCTTCTTTTTTTCTATAGCCAATAACATTTATTCCATAACTTTGACGCAAAAGACTTTCCACCAAAGTTTTTCCTTCTAAATCTTTTCGCACCTTTACTTCTGCAATAGCGAAATTCTCTGAAAGTTGCATATATGACAAAAAGGTTGAAGAAAGCAACAAAGGCACAACATGAATTGCAGCGTCTAAATCTGGATAAATTATTTTTGTAGCTCCCACTAGTTTGAGGATTTCACCATGCTCGTCAGAACGAGCTTTTACAACAATATTTTGAATCCCCATTTTCTTTAAATGATTTGTTACCAAAATAGAAGACTCAAGCTGACTTCCCAAATCAACTATCGCTGCATTTATATCCAAAGGAATTACTTTTTTCAAAGTTTCTTCGCTAATTGCATCTGTGATGTAAGCATTTACCACAGAGTTTTTGTATTTTTCTACAATTTCTCTGTCTCTATCCAGAATAATTAATTCAGCTTGAGTTTCAATCAACTCTTCTACAATCCTGCAACCAAAAGAACCAAGGCCAATTACAGCAATAGTTGTCATATACACTCCTAAAACTTTAAGATAAACACTTTCACTCCATTTCAGAGGAATTTATCTATATTTTATTTTTTATCCAAGAATAACAGTTTCTTTTGGATAATCTGTTAATGCGTTTATATCTGGTCCCCTTGAAACTTTGTTTAAGGCTATAAAGGTGATTCCAGTTCTACCTGCAAACATTAGTACAATCACAAGTATTTTTCCCACAATAGATAGATTTGGGGTAAGTCCCCGTGAAAGCCCAACAGTTCCAAGAGCAGAGCAAACTTCAAACAACAAGTCTGTTTCTGTAAAAATTCCCATACTAATTGATTTTGATTCGCTCCAAAGCAAAAATATATACAAAATTCCTAAAAAGCAAAGAGCTTTTACAAAAACAGAAACTGCTTTTCCTATAGAATCTTCTGAAATATCACGATGAAAAACTGATGGTAAATCTTTGTCGTGGGTGCTTTTGTAGGCGATGCACAAAATCAAAAAGATTGTGGTAGTTTTTATTCCACCAGCCATAGAACCTGGACTTCCGCCTATTAGCATAAAAAGATTTGATACAAAAACAGATACTGGGGAAAATGCACTTTGAGAAACAGTTTCAAATCCTGCTGTTCGTAAAGTTACAGATTGGAAAAATGCGTTTCCCAAAGATTCAAAAAATTCCATTTCAGAAAAAGCACCTTTTCGCTCTGCAAAAAAAAATATTAATGTTCCAGAAAAAATCAGTGAAAAGGTCATAAAAATCACTATTTTTGAATGCAAAGTCAAAACGCTCTTTTTTATTTTTTTTGTTGGATTTGGTTTTCGTAGCACAAAGAAAATATTTGTCATTACGGTAAATCCCAAACCTCCTGCAATTATTAAAAAAGCAATTACAAGATATATTTCTGGGCTATGAGCAAATTGAGCTAAGCTGTCTGAATAAGGAGCGAAACCTGCATTACAAAAGGCAGAAACTGCAAGAAACAAACCATAAAAAATAAAGTTTTCTTCACCATGGGCTTTTAGAAAAATAGCAAGAACAGTTCCTCCAATCAGCTGAAAACCAAAGGTAAGACACACAATTAACTTTATTATTTGTCTAACTTCAATTTGAGAATCTTCTGTAAAATAATCTTTTATAATGTTTCGATTTAAAAGAGAAATCTTTTTAGAGGCAAACATCAAATAAATCGTAAAAAAAGAAACCAAACCTAATCCGCCGGCTTCTATTAACAACATAATAACAAAAAAACCAGCATCTGTATAAACACTCATATCAACAGTGGAAAGCCCTGTCACACAAATTGCAGAAACCGTGGTAAAAAGAGAATCTATAAATGGAACAACTTTTCCAGAATTATAAAAAATGGGAAACCGCAACAACAAAGTACCAAGGGTAGCAAGAATAAAAAAATAGACAAAAAGATATGCTGTAGCTGATTTCAACCTAAAATTAAATTTCATTGCATAATTATAGCATAGAGAAGAAAAAAATTATATAAAAAAAGGTGCCAAGGATTTAATATCACCTGACACCTTTCTGCTATAAAAAGAGGATTAAAAATTGATTAGCGGTTGTTGATAAGTTTTGTTAATTCAACAGGGTCAACAATTTTTCCGTCTTTGTATACGCGCATATTTCCTGAAGCGATTTCGTCAATCAAAATAACTTCACCATTGTTGTATCCGAATTCAAATTTGATGTCCCACAAATCAAGACCAATTGATTTTAAGTCGTCTGCAACAATTTTTGTAATTTTTAGAGTTTGTTCTTTCATGCTGTTAAACATTTCTGTTGACATAATGCCAAGAGCAGCTAAACCTTCGCTTGTTACAAGTGGATCGCCTTTTGCATCATTTTTGAAAGTACATTCAACATAGCCACCTTCTAATGGTGTGCCATCTTCAATATATTCACCATAACGACGGATAAAACTACCTGTTGCAACCAATCTACAGATTACTTCCAAACCGTGACCAAAAACTGTTGCTGGAAGAACTTCCATAGTTGCATCATCAATATTTGCACTAATATAGTGAGTTTTGATTCCAGCTTTTTTCAACAATTCAAAGTAGTGAATTGAAGTAATAAGGTTCGCTTTTCCAATTCCTTCAATTGTTAAACCTACAGCATTTTCTCCTGGATCAAAAACACCATCTTTCCCAGTACAGTCATCTTTGAATTTTAGCAAAACATTGCCATTTTCAAGACCGTATACGTTTTTTGTTTTACCTTCGTAAATAGTTTTCATCTCTTATGTCCTTATCTAATAAAGTTTAGATACGTATAATATTACAAAAAATTAAAGATTTCACAATATATTTTTTTTATTTTTTTTTATTTTTTTTGGGCGACAACTATGTATAATCATACATAAATATACTATAATTTATAATATGATTGAAATATCAGAAAAGTCTTTACATGGATACAAATATATAGACTTATTTGCTGGAATTGGGGGATTTCATTTAGCACTTTCTTCGCTAGGGGCAGAATGTGTTTATGCAAATGAATGGGATTTTCACGCCCAGAATGTATATAGAGATAATTTTGGGATTGAACCAGAAGGCGATATTACAAAAGTTGATGAAAAAACAATTCCAAATCACGATATTTTATGTGCGGGGTTCCCTTGTCAAGCATTTTCAATTAGTGGAAAACAAAGAGGTTTTGAAGATAGTAGAGGTACCCTATTTTTTGATGTAGCTCGAGTAGTGAAAGCAAAACGGCCAAAGGTTGTTTTTATGGAAAATGTTAAAAATTTTGCAAAACACGACAATGGAAATACCCTTTTAGTTGTAAAAAAAACAATGGAAGAACTTGGATATACATTTTATGAAAAAGTCTTAAATGCAGTTGATTATGGTATGCCTCAAAAACGTGAACGTATTTATATGGTTTGTTTCCGTAATGATTTACTAAATACCACTTTTTCATATCCAAAACAAATTCAACTCATAAAACATGTTGAAGATTTTCTATTAGATGATGAAAACCTTGTAAAAGATTTATATGTAGAACGGCAAGATACATTTTATAATGGAAAAAAAGATGATGAATACAGTAATACCTCTATTCGTTTAGGAATTGTTAATAAGGGAGGACAAGGAGAAAGAATTTATAGTACAAAAGGAATTGCCATTACATTATCTGCCTATGGTGGCGGAATTTTTGCAAAAACTGGGGGATATTTAGTGAATGGTCGTCCAAGAAAATTACACCCGCGAGAATGTGCTAGAATTATGGGATATCCAGATAGTTTTAAAATTAGTAAAAATAAAAATCAAGCCTATAAGCAATTTGGCAATTCTGTTGTAGTTGATGTACTACAATATATCGCTATTGAAATTGGCAAGACTCTGGCGATATCTAAATAAATTCCATTCTAAATTTTTCTAAATCTCTTACTTGTTGATTTTTTATTAAGGAAATTGAAAAAATAACATTGGGATTTGATGTATTCGATAATTTTGTTACCTTAAAAATATTCTCTTTTTCATTTTTGAATTGATATGTATGTGTATCACCTACTAGTTTGTATGTCATAGGATAAGCATTCATTTCTACAAAAACATATTTGTCTTTTTTATAAATTTTTTTTATGGAAAAACCTTCAAAATTTGCAGATTTTTTTATTTCTGGGAAATCTTTTTCGGTAGGGTTTGATGAACCACTTTTTTTTCGTCTGTAAAATGCAGAAACGTCAAAATACTGTTGAAAATGTTCTATTGGGAAAATGATGAAATTATTAGAACTAAAATCATTTTTACCAACTTCTTTTTCTATTATAAAATATTTTACACCTTTTAATTTGTAAAATTCACAAATCCAATTATAAAACAAGGAATTATCCATGGTTAATTCAATTCCATCTGTTCTTGGATTTCTGTATTTATCAAAATTCATAGACATATTATCAAGGATTAATTGAGATTGTAGATTTAATGGATATGCATTTAGTTTAGAATAATCAAAAGATTGAGTTTCTAAATTTGGAAAAGCAACAAATTGTCCACACTGTGCTTGTTGCATTTTTGATTCAATATAAAATATAGCAATTCCGTTTTTTGTAACTAAAATATCTGATTTTGTAGAATCAGAACCTCCTCCTCTCTCAAAATTAACAACTGCATTCGAAAAATTATTTTTCAAGTATTTCAAACAATCACATTCGCATATTTCCCAATCTTTCATTTTTTTCCCTTGTTTGATAGTAAATATATCACTATTATCTATCGGTAAGCTATTCTTACTTATACAGTCAATATTCCAAACTACAAAAAAACAATCTAAACACACCATTGACAGAATTTGTAGCAATCTGTAGTTTAAACCCAAGAAATCCCTATGAAAGAATTACGTGAATTAAAAGAAATTAGTCAGATAAAATCAGAAGCTAGAGAAAATCAAGTGCCAATTATTATGGATGAAGGGCTTGGTTTTATTTTGGATTACATAAAAAAGAATGATGTTCGCTTTATTTTGGAAATTGGAACGGCGGTGGCCTACTCTGCTATTCAATTTGCAAAGGTTTCGCCAAATATTAGGGTTTTTACTATTGAATACGATATTTTGCGGTATCACGAAGCTGTAAAAAATGTGGTAAATTGTGGGCTTTCTCATCAAATTACAGTTTTTCTTGGAGACGCTCTAAAGTTTGATTTTACAGAGCAATTTGATTTAATATTTATTGACGGGGCAAAATCTCAATATATCAATTTTTTTGAAAAATATAAAAACAACTTAACTCCAGATGGGGTTTTTATCAGCGATAATTTATTTTTTCACGGAATGGTAGAAGATATTTCAAAAACAAAAAACTATAGCACAATCAAACTTATCAGAAAAATCCGCCGCTACATTGATTTTTTAAAGGCAAACCAAGAATTTGAAACTACATTTTTGGAAATCGGAGATGGTGTGGCGGTTTCTAAGCGAAAAGAGCTTTAATTTAAAAATGCCTTTTCATCAAACTTTAAAATTCTTGGTCTGTTAAATCTTTGGATAATAACAAATCCCAAATCTAACAAACATCCTGCTAAAGATGTTAGGAAAAACACCCAAAAGGCTCCGAAAAAAATTGATGAAAAAATCGGTAACAAACTTAAAAGGCAATTTACTTCATGAATAAACTCTGCCTGACAAGTTGATAAAACCACTTCACTTTTAGAATGTTTTTTCAAAGAAAAACTTTCAGGGTTCCAAGTAGGAACTTTTGTTTTCCATTTTTTTACTTTTAAAAATTTATATAATTTTTTTTCAAAAGGTTTTTCTCGAAACCACTTTTTTTTGTAATCATAAAACTGAAGCATATTTTTATTGTGGGTAAAATCTAAAAAAGCTGCAAAAATAAATCTCACAGCAAAGTGATAAAAAGTTGTACAAAAAGTAATAGCTAATACTTGAAAAATATCTATTTGAGTTTTTTTGTAAAAATAAATCGAGAATAAACTAAAAATCCCTAAAAGTGTAATAAAAATGTATAATTTCTTTTTCATAATCAATACTTCTCTCTTTTTTTGATATCTATATTTTATCACATAGAGAATTTTTTTAAAGTCTTGACAGAATATCTTTCCCCTTGTAGTTTTAAACAGTAGTTCCAAAGAGAAACACTATTTTTTGTGTATTTGCTTTTGGCTTAGGGATTGTAGGGGCGGCGAAGCCGTCGACCGCAGGAGATAACTTGTTAGCTCCGAGGACGATGGAGCGAGAGCGGAACCCCGAAAAGCCCGACCTGCCTTTTGGCAGGGAAGCTCCTCACAAAAAAAGGAAAATTTTGATGACTTCGACTTTAATTGAAAATTTGATTGCATTTAATCTTACTCGGCAAGAAGCGGCCATTTATGTGGAATTTTTAAATCACGGGGAAATGTCTGGATACGAGGTGGCAAAGGAAACAAGGATTTCTAGGTCTAATGTTTATTCGGCGTTGCAAAGTTTGGCAGAAAAAGGGGCTCTTTATTTGATTGAGGGGGAAAGTACTCGGTATACGCCGGTGGCTGTGGGAGATTTTTTGAAAAATACCTTGAGGGAATTGCAAAAAAAGGCAGCTATTATTGAAGAAAATGCTCCGAAAAAACAGGAAACTCAAGAGGGATATATTACGATTTTAGGGGCAAAAAATATTGAAAACAAGATTCGGTTGATGTTGGAATCGGCTCGGGAGCGGATTTATGTAATGGCGGATAAGGGGATTTTGTCTTGTTTTCAGGAGGAAATTCGCTCTTTGATTGAAGCTGGGAAGAAAGTGGTTGTTTTGTCGGATTTTGGGGATTTTTCTTTAGAAGACAGTTTTTTGGCTGGGTCGATTTTTCATAAGACGGAAACTGGGAAAAATCAGGTACGGTTGATTGTGGATTCTAGTTTTGTTTTAACTGGGGAGATTTCTGGTAGCGAACACGATACTTGTCTTTATTCTGGACAACAAAATCTTGTTAATTTGATGAAAGAAGCTTTGAAAAACAAGATTGAGCTGCTGGGAAGATAAAATGGGAAGATATAAACGGCTAGTTGGTGAAGTTTTCTAGTGAAAACTTTTACGAATTTTGAAAAAGTTTTCAGTACTAGTGAAAAGTTTTTACCAACACTTTGTAATAATAATAGGTATTCATTTGTATATGAATCACGAACGAAAAAAATAGTTTTGGGGTTTCCAAAGGGGATTCCCCTTTGGTCGTTGTTTTGGGAAAGCGGGGAGCACGAGGGGTGAAAACCCGTTTTATCGAAAAAAATGGGTTTTTACCCCTCGTAAAATTTACCAGGTTTTTCAAAGCTGACTCCTCCCAAAGTCTTGGGAAACATATTATTATCATTTCCTAATTAGTTTTTAACATTTTCAAAATGTTTGACACTACTGAAAACTTTCTTGAAAAATTACTCAATATTTTTTAGAATTGATTTTATGCGTTTTAGAGAAAGAAGATTTTTATTCCAATGCTCGATTACAATTAAGGGATTTAGTTTTTGAATTTTTAAGAATTTGAAAAAAGTCGGAAAATCTATAGAGCCCTCGCCGATTGGACTGTGGGAATCTTTTGTGCCAAAATTATCGTGGGCGTGAACGGTGGAAATCTGAATCTGCCCCTCACAAAGAGCACTTACAGTTTCTATTAAGTCAGCTTTGTTCACGTAACAATGACCTGTATCAAATGTAGCTTGAACTGGAGCAATCTTTGCGGCTTTTGTCATAAAATCCACATATTTTTCACCAGTTTTTGCATTTTTATCTGGAATTGTATTTTCTATAGAAAGAATTGTGTGATTTTCTGTTTTTTTTGCCAAATATTCCATAAAGGGAAATGTCAAATTATCAAAATGAATTGTTGTGGTCAGAGGATTAATATCACAGACAAAATCCAAAAGGCAATTTATTTTTTCAATAGGAAGATTTGGTGTACTAATTGGAAGATGAACAGTAAATGAAAAACCTTTTCGCTGGAAATCAGAAATCATTTTGGATTCTTTTGGTGAAATATCAAGAGGAAACCATTCATCAAAAAAAATGTCAAAAAAATCTGCATTTTCTTTGCTGGTGAGATTCAATTCTTCTTCGAGGGTTAATTCGTTATATTTTGATGACTGAAATCCGATTTTCATTTTACAAAAAAGCTAATATTCTATTCCCATACAAACAAATCTTGGCAATTTCTTTCGCCACCAGAAATATCGATTGCCTGTCCTGTACAAAAAGTGTTGGTAACTGTCATAAAATAGCACCACTGGGCAGCTTCTTCTGGCGTTGCCCATTTTTTTAGTGGCGTAACATCCATTATCTGTTGCCAAAGAGATGGATTTTCCATAACCGGCTTATTTAATTCTGTCAAAACGCCACCAAAACACAAGGCGTTGCAAGTAGCTTTGTATTCATTGGCTAAGCGAATGGCACAATTTTTCATATATCCCGTAACCCCAGCCTTTGAAGCCACGTAAGTTGGAAACTCATTTCCAGTCAAACTAGAAACAGAACTATTAAATAATAAAGATTTGATATTTGGCTGAAAAGCGTATTTTTCAGTTACGTACATTGTCCCAACAAGATTGGTTTTTATGTCTTCTTCTGTGCCAGTTTGGATTCCAGCATTATTTATGATAATATCAAGGGAAAAAAGTTCCTCAGAATCTGGTAACGCTTCTTTTTTTGAAATGTCCGCCACAAAATGCCTATAATTTTTATGCTGGATTGTAGCTTTTTCTATATCAATCCCAAAAACTCTGTGACCATTTTCCAAAAACAAAGTTGCTGTAGCTTTTCCGATTCCACTAGTTGTGCCTGTAATCAAAACTTTCATATTTATTCGCTCCCAAAATTAAACTTCACCATCATTTTTATCATTTTTGTATTTTTTTCTAAAATTGATATATTCATTTCCCACATTTTCTTTTTCCCAGTTTTGAAGAATTTTGTAGCCAATTCCAGAAAAGCAAATCTCGCAAATCAATTCGCAAGTTGCCCCTAAAAGTGAGCAAAAAAAGATTTGTTCCCAAGTCCAGTCAAAAAATGTTTTTGACACAATCAAGGCAAATATTAAATTGTCAATGAATTGAGCCAAAAATGTGGAAATATAAGACCGAAGTGCAAAATTTGAAAATGAATTTTCGCTCAGTTTTTTTGTAATCAGTTTGCCTACAAAAAAATTGAAAAAAGCATTTGCAACGGAGGATGATAAAAAAGCCAAAGCTGAGCCTAAAACCACAAACCAAGAGCCGCCAAAGGTTTTGTTCAGGGCGTGATTTACAAGAAGTGCTTCTTCTTGGGACAAATTGTAGGATTCGCCCCAAAGTCCACTGGTTTTTGATAAAAGGAAGAAGCTAAAGGTTACAAAAAGATTTACAAAAAGTGCAAATATTGAGATTTTTACAGAGGCTTTTGCACCCCAGCGTTTGCAAATTATGTCTAAACACAAAAACATTACCCAACTAAAAACAAATCCGCAATCAAGGGCAAGATATTTGTAATTGAAAAGTTCTTTGTTGGCCATCAAATTGGCACAAACCACAGACAAAACAAAAAATAAAATAGTAGAAGATGGAATATTTCTCAAAAGGATTTTGTAGTCAGTTACTATCCTTTGGAAAAAAGATTGATTTTTCATTGGAACTCTCTTTAAGGATTTTAATTTATAATGCGCAGGATTTTCTGAGAATCATAAACTGCGCAAAGTTAGAATATACTGATATTTGTCTTAGGTCAATGTATCAACTTCTTCTATTTCTTAATTTAACTTTTTGTTATAAAATTTTTGGTGGATAGTTTTTGAAAATAACTTATCACAAAGGGAATTGCGACTAGTCCAGAAAAAATATTTGCAATCGGCTGACATAGTTCAAGACCTGTTAAGTTAAAGAATCTGGGTAATATTATGATCAAAGGAAGGAAAAAAACTCCTTGCCGACAACTTGAAAGAAAAATACTTTCTTTTGTTTGACCACAAACTTGGAAAAGCATATTTGTGATTATTGATAATGGCAAAAATGGTAATGAAATTGCAAAAAATCGAATTGCTTCGGAGCCAATTTTTACAACATTTGTTTCCTTTTGAAAAATTGTCATAATTGGATTTGCAAATTTAAATAGCAAAAATGCAAAAATTCCTTGCAAAACAGTTGATACTACAAGGGTATAAATGTATGCAGACTTTACACGGTCGTACCTGTTCGCACCAAAGCAAAATCCCGCAACAGGTTGAAATCCCTGCCCGAGTCCGAACATTATAGAAATTACTAGCATAAAAACTCGACCAGAAATTGACATTCCAGCCACCGCAGAATCTCCATATTTACTAGCATTTACATTTAATAAAACATTTGCAATTACAACTAGTCCCTGCCGAAGCAATGAAGAACTTCCATTGAAGCAGATTTTTGAAAACCATTTCCCAGCATTTAAGAAAAATAAACTGATTTTGATTTTTGCAAAATTTTTCCCACTTAAGTACATCACCAACAAAATCACAAAACCAAATGACTGACTGATTAAAGTTGCAATGGCAGCTCCACCAATTCCCAGATTTAATTTAAATATGAAAATTGGTTCCAAAATTATGTTTAAAATTGCGCCTAAAGACAAGCCAATCATAGAGAAATGTGGTTTTCCTTGAGTTCTAAGCAAAATATTTAAGACAAAGGAACAACACATTACAGGGGCTGCCAACAAAATATAATGGGAAAAATCTTTTGCATAAGGTAAAATTGAAGGAGTTGCTCCTAGAATCTTCATAATGTCACTTTTGAAAATCAAACCGAAAGTGGTAAGAAGAAGCCCTCCAATAATGGCTGAAAAAAATGTTACGGAAGCAACCGAATCTGCATCTTCTTTGTTTCCAGCCCCCATACTTCTAGAAATCAAACTTCCAGCTCCAACTCCCAGCATAAATCCCACCGCTTGAATCATCGTCATAATGGAAAAAACTATTCCCACAGCGGCACTTGCACTTGTTCCCAAGCGAGAAACGAAAAAAATATCTGCCAATCCGTAAACCGACATAACCAACATACTAAAAACCGTTGGAATAGCCATTTTTGTAATTGCTTTTGGAATTGGACTTTTTAGCATAAAATCCATATTTTGATTTTGAGTTTCTTTTTTAAATCTTGTGTTCATAATTTTAATGTAATGAGATTTTTTATGGATGGGCAAATATTTTTAATTATGAAAGTGAAATATAGCTTATTTTCTATAAGGAGAAATTACAACATAAAATCATTCTTTCTTATTTTGAACAATCATATTGTTTTTTTACCAATATATGTAATAATTATTAATATGAGCTTATATATAAAACTGATACAGCCAAAAATGTTACGACGTCCAATGGACTCAAATTTAAAAATTAGAATGTCGCCACCTTTAGGATTATTGACTATTGCTTCAATGCTAAAAGATAAACATAAGATTGTTATTCAAAACGAAAATGTGGAATCCATAATTTACGACTCACCAGACATTGTTGGAATTTCTGTAACAGTAGATGTTCTTCCTCGTGCAATTGAAATTGCAAAAATATTTCGCCAAAAAGGGATTAAAGTTGTTGCAGGAGGAATTCATATTACAACAGCTTACAAAACTATTCCAGAAAACAGTTTTGATGTTCTTTGTGTGGGTGCAGCAGAAGGAACATGGAATAAAATTATTAGTGATTATGAAAATAATTCTTTACAATCTATTTATTTTTGTAATAGCAATTTTACTGGTAATCATATTATTTCTCCTGCCTATGAATTAATTGAAAAGAAAAAATATTTGTATTTCAACATTGTCTCAACAAGCAGAGGATGTCCATTTAAATGCGATTTTTGTTATAACTCAGCTGAACATCATTATTACATAAATCGAAGAATTGATGATGTCCTAAAGGATATAAAAGTAATTAATCGAAAACACATTATGTTTATAGATGATAATTTTTTTGGAAACAAAGAGTGGTTACTTGCTTTTCTAGATAAAATTAAACCTCTTAAAATAAAATGGAATGCCGCAGCTTCAATAAACATAGCCTTTGATACAGCGTTATTAGACTTAATGGTTGAATGTGGCTTACAAGGTTTATTCATTGGATTTGAAAGTATAAATTCGTCCTCAATTAATAATGTCCACAAAATACAAAATCAAGTAAACAAATACGAAGAAGCAATTTCAAATTTACACGAACGGGGAATAATGATTAATACAAGTTTTGTTTTTGGACTTGATAGCGATACACCAGAAGTTTTTCAAAAAACTCTAGACTGGATTGTTAAAAATAAGATTGAAACTGTTACTTCCCACATACTAACACCATATCCTGGAACGGAATTATACAACAAATTAAGCCGCGAAAATCGTATTACAAATTATAATCTTTCTTATTACAATACAGCTCATGTTGTTTATGAACCAAAATTAATGTCCCAAAAAGAATTATATAATGGATACCTTTGGATTTATAAAAAAATATATAGTTGGAAAAATATAATTAAACGTATCCCAAAATCACAAAAGCAAATACTTCCATATTTATTGTTCAATATTTTTTATAGAAAATTTGGAAAATTCACAGACTTTTTATGTTCTTTGTTCAGTTATGAACGAATTGGATATTTTGCTGAAAAATTTTCAAAATATCTTTAAGATTAAAACTCAACAATACTCTAGTCTTTTGGAGACACAAATCTACCTTTTACTCTTCAAAATCCTTGTTAAATTTCTTAAACTTTTCGTAAACTTCCAGAGCTAGTTTTACAGCATTCCCAAAATCTTCGTGCAAAACTGCTTTTCCGTTGGCGTTTCTAAGTTTGTATTTGCCGTCTTTTGTGTGTTCAATCAATGGAACATGTTTATGGTCGCAAACGGAATACCATTTTCCATTAATCTGTTCTTTGTGCCACTTAAAATTGTTTTTCATAAAAACTCTCCCTATGTGTCCTTTGCTTTTGCGTTAGGGATTGGAAGGGCGGCGAAGCCGAACCGAAGGTTTGAAGGCGAAAGCCGTAACCCTGAAAAGCCCGACCCCGATTGGAAAGCATTTTTGCTTTTCAATCGGGGGAACGCCCGTATCAATTTCATTCAGCCGCTTTGAAATTATAAATTGGTTTAATGATTTTCACGATCTCAGCGGTTTCTCCGATATTTTCTACGATATCGTCCATGGTTTTGTAAGCCATTGGGGCTTCGTCTAAAGTGGATTTGTTCACCGTGCTTGACCAAATACCTTTCATTTCTGCCTTGAAATCTGCCAAATTCAACTCTTTTTTGGCTTTCATTCGGCTCATAACTCGACCTGCTCCGTGGGGAGCTGAACAGTTCCAATCTTCATTTCCCTTTCCAATACAAACTAGACTTCCGTCTCTCATATTGATAGGAATCAAAAGTTTTTCGCCTTTTTGGGCGCTCACAGCACCTTTTCGCAAAATCATCTGACCTTTTTTTGTTTCACCATTTTCATTTTCTGGATTTTCAGCATCTGGAATGTAGATATAATTGTGAATTGTGGTAAATCTTTCGATAATATCACGTTCCTTGATGTGAAGCCCGATAGAAATTGTTTCAATCATAGCCTTTCGATTCATTTCTGCAAAATGCTGCATAATTTTCATATCGTTGATGTAATCATCAAAAAGTTGACCGCTAACGTAGGCTAAATCCTTTGGAATGTTTGTTCTTACTTGGGATTTTAGCTTTTTTAGCTCCTCTTGAATCTCAGTTTCACGACCTTCTGATTTTAACTTTTGGATAAAAACTTCAATTTCTGCCTCAGAATTTCCGTTTAACTGTTTCCAAGCCTCTTCTTGATAATATTCAGCGATTTCTTTTCCAGCGTGGCGGCTTCCAGAGTGAACAACGATGTACAAGTTTCCATCATCATCTCTGTCTGCCTCAATAAAGTGATTTCCGCCACCTAATGTTCCAACGCTGAGCCAAGCTCGGTGCCTATCAAACTTTCCTCGCACTTTCTCAAATTCAATTTCCTTTGCAAGTCTGTGAGGAAATTTTCTAATATCCCTGCCTGATGGAATATTTTTCCGAATGATTTTGTCTAATTCCTCAGGATTGAAGTGCTTACTAACTTCACTTTTTGCCCTGATAACAAGAGTTTCCATTCCACAACCAATATCCACGCCCACAAGATTTGGAACAATTTTATCGCCAATGGTCATGGTAGTTCCGATTGTGCAACCAGCTCCTGCGTGAACATCCGGCATAAGACGAATTTTTTGTCCTGCTACAAATTCTTGGTTACACAAAGTTTCAATTTGCTCTAAAGATTTTTCATCCACCACATCTGTAAAAACCTTGGCGGAATTAAACTTTCCTTCAACAATTTTCATAATAACCTCGATTTTTACGCTGTTTTTCTGAATTTGCATTTTTCGCAAACTTTTGAATCTTTGTTCATACAATTTGCCGCGTGATCTGAACAAGAACACAAAACTTCTACTAATGAATAACAAACAATGTCGTCGATTGCCACACCAAATAATCTTGACAACACTAAAAGATTGTCCACAGTTGGAACACTCTGACCTTTTTCCCATGCGTAAATTGCCTGAGGATACTGAAACCCGAACAAATCCTGCAACTCGTGCACTGAGAAACCACTAAATTTTCTTAGACTTTTGATTTTTTCACCAGTTTGCTGTAAATCGATAACTGGTCTTAAAATATGCTTGACCTTTTCCATTGGTTTATCCCTCTCTTTTTCAGCTCAAAAATTCCTTGGACTTTTCTATTATTAAGTCCTTCACCTTGCCAAATCTTTGCATTATTTATCATTGTGTTTATGAGAACAGGTTTTTGTTCAAAATATTCGCACAAAGATGTTTTTATAAATGTTGTCACTGATGTTTTCATTGTTATTTTCATAGTCATTTTTTCATTTCTTGCAGCAACATTTGCAGGTGAACTAATAAATCCGAAATTTTTATAAGCTTTGAACATTCTGTCCTCCATAAATAAGATAAATTATGCCGACGGCACTTAGAATTTTTGTCTTGGGGTAAACCAAAACACATTGGGACCACTTTTTGCGTGGTAATTTCAATATAGTACAAAATATTTATCTTGTCATTAAACTTGTAGTTTAAATTTTCACTTTTTTTGGGAGATAATTATAGTTTTTTTCCTATCTATATTTTTCTTGACAATACGTACAAATATTACTATTATATACGTATGAATAATGATGTAAAACTTACATTAAAATTAAACAACAACTCAATTTTGAAAGCCAAAAAATATGTGGCAGACAAAGGAATTTCACTTTCCAAACTTGTAGAAAACTTTTTTGAAAGCATTTCTATCAATTCAGAAAATCCTTCTGAAAAAAACTTGGAATATTCTCCTTTAGTGCAAGAATTGGCTGGAATTATTTCACTACCAGAAAATTATGATTATAAAACCGATTATGAAAATTACTTAAAGGCAAAATATGAATAAAGTTTTTGTAGATTCCGATGTGATTTTAGATTTACTTGCTCATCGTCTTCCTCATTTTCACTTTTCGGCCTTGTTGTTTACCTTTGCTGATATGAAAAAACTAGAACTTTACACCTCCCCAACAGTGTTTTGTAACGTGTTTTATATTTTACGAAAAGAATTAGGCATAGAAAAAGCAAAGGAGGCTCTACGGAAACTGAGACTAATTGTAAATATCATTGATTCTACAGAAAAAACAATTGACCGAGCTTTAAACTCAGACTTTTCGGATTTTGAAGACGCAATCCAATGTTACACCGCAGAAAATCATAATATTTCTGTGATTTTAACCAGAAACATAAAAGACTATAAAGCAGGAAATATTTTGGTTCAAAGCCCAGAAGTGTTTTTATGCAGCAAAGGCTTGATTTAGAAAAAGTGAGCTATGAAAAGACGATTTTTCCACAAAAAAACTAGCGAATATCTGTCATTTTATTTACGTTAATAATTTTTATTTCTGAAAGATTTTTTAATTTTTCCTCATAAAAGGTCTTTTTTTGAGGTTCGTCTATTTTATCACTTATAAAAATCAGTTTTTCATAGATTTCTGGGAGAACTTCAATATTATTTATTGTTTCATATTCTATGCATTTTTCAAAATCAATGAATGCTTGATTGTATTCTTTCAGGTCAAACTCAACTAAAGCCAACCAATATAAACACCATACATCTTCTTGATAATAAGAAAATGCTTTTTCTAGCATATTTTTGGTGTATTCCAAATCTAGTTTTTCATATCCGTAAATATAATCTTCAATTCCAGAATCAACCATAAACTTGTGGTAATTTCTAAGACAATTTATATCATTAGAAAATTGGATTTCCTGTTGGGAAACATAATTTTGCAAATTTTCCAGAGCTATTTCTAAATCATCTTTTTGAGCCCAAAAATCATAAGAGAAATTGTCTTTATACATCATTTTCAAATAATAAATACAATTAAGGAACTCCCTTTCATCTGACAAAGAATCACAAAAATCCGTTGAAAACAAATTACCACTTTTTGCATATTCCAAAAGATGGTTTATAAGAACTTGTGTATTTTCTTTTGAATCAATAAATTGATAACAAATTCCATAAGAAGGATTTTTTTGCTGTTTGATTAAATAATCGTATTTAGTAAAAGAATTCTGTTTTTCAATATACGAAAACTCATTATCCTCAAGAGAGTAATCAAAATTTATACTAACAAAATCTTCATAATTTTTATTTAGTCTTTGTCCTAAAGTTTCCCATTTTCTATTGATATTTTTTTTGCTACCGTGATCGTATCCATAAAAAATAAGTATTTTTTCTTCCTTTGGGATAGTGTGATAAAGGTCTTCAATAAAATTATAACTTGCAGTGTCTCGAAGATTTAGTTTTTCATAATATTCATAATTTTCAATATCTTTTTCGAGCAAAAATTCTTCTGGATTATAAATCTTTAGTTTTTCAGATTCAGAAACACCAGCGTTTATTTCTTCAATTTTTTGAGATAGAAAAACGTCTTCATACTTACTTCCTGCTACTGACCAAGGAAAAAAACAATAGAAATTGTAGTTGACATCTTTGGGATTTCTTAGAGAAAAACCTTCCATGCAAATATGTCTTACACCACAGGTATACAAGGTTTCCAAATTTTCTATCAAATAAAGTCTTGGATTAATTATTGAATGATTTTCCCCAATAAATATAATTTTATTTTCATTGATAATTGTATTTAAGTCTACTTTTTGCTTTTCACAGGAAACAAGAGAAAATAAAACAATAAAAATAAATAAGGAAACACGTTTTACCATTTATCGCCTCTTTATTATTCTATCCCCGAAAATGCGAAAAAGCAAATTATCACATTTTTCTATCCATGCACAATCTCTAGGTTATCTGGCTGGACTTTGCAAGGTAAAAACCACACTTCAACACCTGCTTTTTGTGCATTTTCCAAAGCGATAGCGAATTCTGGGTGAGTTTTTGTGTTGGGTAAAACTTTTTCCACGCCTTCCATTTGAATTACAAAAGCCAAAATTGCCTTATAACCTTTAGAAATCGCCGTGGCAAGTTCATTAAGATGTTTTACACCACGTTCCGTTGGAGCGTCTGGAAAATATCCCACGCCCTCAATTTCCAAAGTACAGCCCTTCACTTCCATAAGGATTTTTTCGGTTTTCCCTGTGGCTTCATCAGTTTTTTCCATGTAGAAGTCGAAACGAGAATTTCCAAAAGTGTACTCTGGCTTGATTTTGCTGTAACCTTGGGTTTGAAGCCACTCTAGCACAACCTTGTTTGGCGCTTGGCTATCAATGTTAAACAAAAGAGATTTTTCCCCACCGTCTTTCATTCGCTTTCGAAAAGCCACAGGATAATTTTCCCAGTTAGAAACTTGGTCGTAGCGTTTTTCCACAGCCACCAAATCGTACAAAGTTTTTCGATTGGGATTTTCAGATTTTTCAAGATAAACAGTGCACCCCGGAATAAGAAGCTCTCTACATCGCCCAGTATTTTTTACGTGAACAGTTTCTTCCGTGCCGTCCAAAAGACGAACCTGTGCAATAAAGCGATTTGGCCGAGAAAGAAAGGTTGCGGTGGTGATGTTACAATATTTCATTTTTTAGTAAATCTCATAATACAGGTAGTCAAGGGTCACTTCGCTCAAGCCCTTGACTCACCTTTGTTTAGAGGCTAACTAAAGTATAGCCTCGAAATCTAAGCAACTTCTACTTGCAGTAAAAGGTCGCACTTTTTCATCAGCTACTTTTACGTGTTCTGGATGTTTTGCATAAGCCTTCAATGCCTCAAAAGATTCAAAACTGGAATCCAACATTACATCCGCATTAGAAGTTTCAAGCCGCCCCTCAGTCACCACCTTAATTTCCAATAGCCCAGGAATTTTCCCCGCCAAACCTTCTAGCCCAGCCTTAATCCCAGCTTTCACTTGTGTTTTTTCATCCTCAGGCATTTCTTTCAAAGTCCATAAAATAACATGTTTTACCATTTTTCCCTCGGTTTTTATTAGTTTTTCTAACATTTTACCACAAAAGTAACATTTATAAAAATTTCAAAAATTTTTTTTTTCTCTTGACTTCTTATTTTTTTAGTATTATATTTAACTTAATTAGATTGTATACAATCTAATTAAGTTAAATATATCTATTTATAGGAGATACTAATGAATATTTACGATTTTTCAGTAAAAACTAGAAAAGGAGAAGATGTTTCTCTATCAAACTACAAAGGCAAAGTTTTGCTTATTGTAAATACAGCAACAGGTTGCGGATTTACTCCACAATATGACGAATTACAAGATTTATACGATGAATTCAAAGACCAGGGACTTGAAATCCTAGATTTCCCTTGTAATCAATTTGCAAACCAAGCCCCAGGAGATGACGAAGAAATTCATTCATTTTGCACAGGTCGGTACGGCATCACATTCCCACAATTTGCAAAAGTCGATGTAAACGGAGATAACGCAATTCCACTTTTCAAATGGCTTACAGAAAACACAACTTTTAAAGGTTTCGGTAATTCTCCAATGGGAATGCTGCTCTCAATTGCAGTAAAAAAAAGCGACAAAGAATACAAAAACAACGGTAATATCAAGTGGAATTTCACAAAATTTTTAATCGATAGAAATGGAAATATTGTAGAACGATTTGAACCAACCGATATGAAAAATCTAAAATCAAAAATTCAAGAAAATATTTAATCATCACTTTTTTAAGGAGAAAAAATGCACTACGAATATTTACCAGAAAATGTATGTACACAGAAAATTAGTTTTGATATCAATGATGATAAAATCACGAATATCCAATTCACAGGTGGTTGTAACGGCAACTTAAAAGCCATTTCAAAATTACTAGATGGAAGTTCTGTTGATTTTATCGAAAATAAACTTTTGGGAAACACTTGCGGTCGTCGTCCAACTTCCTGTGCAGATCAACTTGCAAAAGCCGTTCGAGCGGCACACAATTCCCAACAATAACACACAATTGGACTATCTCTAATTTTTACCAAGATTAATTTTCATTGATATTTGAAAAAAAAATTAAATATGATAAAATAGACATAGTCCAATTTAATGGGGGAAAATATGTCAGAACAAACTTTTGATTGCTTAAAACTTGAAAACCAACTTTGCTTTCCATTGTACGCAGCATCTCGGGAAATCATCAAAAAATATCGCCCTCATTTAGAAAAACTGGATTTAACTTACACACAATACATAGCAATGATGGTTTTTTGGGAAGAAAAACGTATTAATGTAAAAGACCTTGGAAAAAAACTTTTTTTAGATTCAGGAACCTTAACTCCTGTGTTAAAATCTTTAGAAGCAAAAGGTTACGTTTTTCGCTCACGATTACCAGAAGACGAACGTGTTGTAATGGTAGAAATCACAGAATTAGGCGAATCTCTCAAAGAAAAAGCTGTAACAGTCCCAGAAGCTCTAACCTCTTGCGTACCACTTCCAAAAGAAGAAGCCCTTCAACTTTTCCAGCTTTTAAACAAGCTATTAAATATTATCAGTGAAAATTGATTTTCAAAATTAAAGCAACTTAAAATCCGGGCCTTCTTCTGTGTTAAAAACTTTCACAGAACAAGCTTCCATACAAACTTCTTCAGAAAAAGCTAAAATATTCTGACTATATGGAGAAAACAAATCTTCTGGAGAATATGATAAATCCAAAATCGTCTCTTCCCCTTCTCCACAGGCTCTAGCAAAAGCTCCCTGCAATTTCATTAAATCTTCAACTACAGGAAAAGCGTGAAAAAGTTTTTTTTCTTCGTACTTAAACTTCAAAAATGATAAAAGCATTTTTTCAATCACAAGGTGATGTTCAGATTTTGGATTAAAACCAGATTTTAAACTACAATTATTGCATCGTTGCCATTCTGCAAAATCAGAAAGAAATACAGAAGGTTTTATTCGCAAAGGATTTACCACCGACAAAAACCAAGGAACCGCCCGACCAAAAGTGTAAAAACACTCAATAGCAAAACAAAGATTTTCCACAGTTTTAATATCCTGAGTAGAAAGCACATTTGTTGGCTTTAAGTTTTCTGTTACAAAGTTAATGTGATTTGGATATTGCAAAATCATAAAATCCACATAAGATTTAAAACTTTTTATAGAAATATCTTTTAGATTTACCACAAAACCAAATATCAAACCAGCTTCATTTAGCAAATTTGCTTTTTTTGAAAGATTTTTAGAAAAATTCCCTTCTACTGAATCAAACTCAATATCAAGAGAAGAATAAATCGACGAAAATGCTACAACAGTTTCCCTATCAATCATAGAAAGTGGAATTTCAAATTGATATAAAACATCTGGAGCAATTTTTTCAGCCTGAGAAACAAAACGCAACAATTTTTGCTTATTTTCAGTAATGGATTTTTGAGAAACTCTAACTTGACGAATTTTCTCCTTTCCTAGAGAAGCCAATTCTTTTTCCAAAGAGTTTTCTGAAAATGTAAAAATCTTATCTTCTTTCATATCGATTTCAAATTGATATTTGAAAAAATCCTACAACAAATGGATTCCGTTGGCTTTACAAGTTTCTACCATTTCTTGTGGCCAAATACTAACCTGAGTTTCTCCAATATGAGCTTTTCGCAAGAAATACATACAAAGTCGAGATTGCCCAATACCGCCACCAATAGAAGGAGTTAATTCACCGTTCAAAAGACGCTTATGGAAAAACAAGTTTGCTCTCTCTGGGCAACCACGTTCTTCAAGCTGTGCTTTTAGAGATTCAGGAGAAACCCGAATACCCATAGAAGAAAGCTCGAAAGCCTGTTCCAAAATTGGGTTCCAAACAAGCAAATCCCCATTCAAACCGTGGTGACCATCTCCAGCCTCAGAAATCCAGTCATCGTAGTCTGGAGCACGACCATCATGAATAGAACCATCAGCCATTTTCCCACCAATTCCCATAATAAAAACAGCACCATATTGCTTTGCCACAATATTTTCTCTTTCTTTTGGAGTATTGTTTGGAAAACGACGCTGCAAATCCTCAGCATAAACAAAAGTGATTTCCTCAGGCAAAATCGGAGTAATTTGAGGATATCTATCGTAAATGTAAAATTCAGTACGTTTTAAACATCTATAAATCTTTTTTACAACATCTTTTAGATAAGATGATGTTCGGTCTAAATCAGTAATAACCTTTTCCCAGTCCCATTGGTCAACATACAAAGAGTGAATATTGTCCAATTCTTCATCTGCACGAATAGCGTTCATATCAGTGTAAATACCAAAATCAGCAGGAAGCTCCATATCAGCAATTTTTACACGCTTCCATTTTGCAAGAGAATGTACAATTTCCATTTTGCTATCATTCAAATCTTTTACAGGAAAAGTTACAGCTCGTTCAACACCATTCAAATCATCATTTAACCCAGTATTACATTCAACAAATAAAGGAGCAGTTACACGAGTTAAGTTTAACTCAGTAGAAAGAGCAAGTTGAAAAAAATCTTTAATCATTACAATAGCATGTTCAGTTTCTTTAACAGAAAGCAAAGATTTGTAACCCTGTGGTATAAATGTTTTAGACATTGAAATCTCCAAATCAAGTAAAAGTATAAGTATTTATATCACTTTGAAGAAAAATACGCAATAAAATATGTAAATGAAAAGTATATTAGAAAAGAAAAATAAGAAACAAAATTTTTAAATAACCATCTACCCACGGCACACTTGAAAAACCGTGCCTAACCATCCAGCCCAATCCCGTGAGCCATACACGGTGGCAACGTTCGTTCAGAATGCCACCTGAGTTTTCAAACCCCATCACGCAAGCCACCCACGGCACGCTGGAACAGCCGTGCCTAACATCTATCCCAATCCCGTTAGCCATACACGGTGGCAACGTTCGTTCAGAACGCCACCTGAGTTTTCAAGCCCCATCACGCAAGCCACCCACGGTACGCTGGAACAGCCGTGTCTGACATCTATCCCAGTCACGTGAGCCATCAACCCCAGAAACCAGAACAATCCCCCTTGCCCAGAGTCCAGAGGGCGGCAGCCCTTTGGTCGTGCAAGGAAAGGTCGGGGGTTTGGGGGTAGGAAAAACTACGCTTCGAAAGTAGTTGGTTTTCCTACCCCCAAATTTTACCAGCTTTAGCAAAGCTGATTCCCCCTCAAAAACTTGAGAAAAGCCCTAAGCTTTAATTGCTTCAAAAATTAGATTTGCAATAAAAATCACTGCTAAAACCCAAGTAACAACAGGCACTTCTTTAGCTTTTTTACCAGCAATTTTACAAATTACATAAGAAATCATACCGAATGCAATACCTTTTGAAATTGAGTAAGCAAATGGCATAACCATAATTGTAATAAATGCTGGAATTCCTTCTGTTAAATCTTGGAAATCAATAGAAGAAATTGATTGCATCATCAAGAATCCAACGAAAATTAGTGCTGGAGCTGTTGCTGCACTAGGAATCAATGCAAATAATGGTGTAAAGAAAAGAGCTAGTAAGAACATAATTGCTGTTACAACTGAAGAAAGACCTGTGCGTCCACCAGCTGCAACACCTGATGAAGATTCAACAAAAGATGTAACAGTTGAAGTACCAAGACAAGCACCAGCTACTGTACCAATAGCGTCAGCAAGTAAAGCACCTTTTACGTTTGGAATATTTCCTTTTTCATCAACAAGACCAGCTTGTTCTGTAACACCCATTAGAGTACCGATTGTATCAAACAAGTCTGTGAATAAGAATGTGAAGAATACAATGAAGAATTTTCCAGTTAATACACTACCCCATTCAAATTTAAATAGAAGTGGAGCTTCTGGTAGTGAAAATGGTTTCCATCCTTCTGGAACAGTTGTTACACCAAATGGAATACCAACAATTGTTGTTAATGCAATACCAATTAAGATTGCACCTGGAACTTTTAGAATGTAAAGTACGATTGTAATTACAAGACCAATAATTGCTACCAAAGCAGAAGGAACATTCAAGTTTACAAATCCAATAATTGTACCAGTATCAGAAGAAGTAATTCCGGCATTGCTTAATCCGATTAAACAGATAAACAATCCAATACCAACAGCAACAGCTTTTCTTAGTGTTGCAGGGATTGAATTGATAATTGCTTCACGAACACCGAATAGAGAAAGTAAAATGAATAAAATACCTTCTAATAAAACAGCTGTTAAAGCAAATTGCCATGAACAACCCATTCCAAAACATACTGTGTAAGTAAAGAATGCGTTTAACCCCATACCAGGTGCCAAAGCTACTGGTAAGTTTGCCAAAAATGCCATAACCAAAGTTGCAATTGCAGAAGCAATAGCTGTTGCTGTGAAAACGCCACCAAAAGGCATTCCAGTTTCTGACAACATTCCAGGATTTACTGCAAGGATATAAGCCATAGCCAAGAAAGTTGTAATACCGGCAACAACTTCTCTACCTACAGTAGTTCCTCTCTCCTGAAGTTTGAATAACTTTTCCATTATTTTACTCCTCATATCTGGAAAATTTGATAAAATATTATACAACATAAAGTTTTTTTTTACAAATTGTTATTTCTCTTGATAAAAATGATAAAAAAAGCAAAAAAAAACTGTCTATAGTTTATATCAAATAAACCTCATAGACAGTCTGTTAAGTGATATAGCAAAATTAGTTCACTTTTGGAGTAATATCTGCATTTTTATATAAATCAATAAAATCCATCATATATTGTTGAACATTGTTAAACCATTTTTCCTGCATGAAAACAGCACTTTGTCCAATATATCTGTAGTGCCAACATTCCCAGCGATAACCTGTAACTGGCTCATATCCCTCTGGAAAGGAAAGTGAAAAACCATACTTATGAGCATTTGCCTCAAGCCATTTTCCAGACTTTGTTTCAGCAAACTCATCTGTAATCGAACCAAAGTCTATGGCTGTTCCGGTTTGATGTTGACTTGTTCCAGGAGCGGCACTTTCTCTATCCGCAGCTTCTTTTCCCATTTGTCGAACATTTCGCTCATAAATTGTTTTTTGATAATCATAACTACGATATGTAGAACTTACCACAAGATTTGAGATTCCATCAGCTTTTGCAGCGATAGCCATTTTTCGAAGAGCTTCTTCTACACAAACTCGCAAACTCAAATCAGTTCGACTAATGGCATAATCATTGTTTTTTTCCAATGGGAGCAAATCCTCTGGAACAAAACTATTTGCAAGATAATGCCTTTTATCAACCAGTAAAAGCAAACCATTTTCATCCGAAGCAATTAGATTATTAATATCTTGGATAAAATCAGCAGTATTACCTTGAATATTATCAGCAATAGCATTGATTTCTTCTTCATATCCTGCTTTATAGTAAATATTTCTAAAAGAATCTAAAGCTATAACTAACCGTTGTTCATCAGGAGAAAGCACAATTTCAGGTTCCTCTGCTTTCTTTGCTTTTGAACAAGAAAAAAGACAAGAAATTTCTAAAAGTAAAAACAAAGAAAGACACAAATATAAAAATCTCTTTGTCATTTTTAAACCACCTCTGTTACAGAGTGAATAATATTAAATGTGTCAGTAAAACCAGTGGAATTTATGGCATTTAGTGCTTCAACAGACGGATTCATCATATAGAAAACATTTCCACATTCTTCTCCATCATTAAATACACCCATAAATACGCCCAATCCAGAAGAATCTATACTTTGTACATTTGATAAATCAACTACTAGATTTGTTTCTTGAATATAAGAATAAGCTTTTGCTTTAAAATCAACAAAAGTATAGGAACTAATTACACCGCCTAATTCAAGTAAAATGTAATTGGCACCACGTTTTTCTGTTATAGTTAAGACGTCCATTTATCTCCCCTTATTATTTTGTAAGATATTTCATAATTACAACACTTACGTCGTCTTCAAGTTCTTTTGATGTAAAGTCTAAAAGTTGGTCATACAAGAATTGGCTCATTTTTTCACCTGGGAATCCAAGATTTTCCACAATTGATTGAGAAATTCTGTCTTTTCCAAACATTTCACCACGAATATTTTTTGCATTTAATAATCCGTCTGTACAAGCTAAAACAATGTCACCAGGATTAAACTTTACCTTTTTTACTTTTAGGAGTTTTTCAATATTTTTAACAAATCCTAAAACTCTTCCTTCACCTTGGATTTCGATAACATTGTTGTAAGATTGGTTATACATCAACAAAGCTGGAACTCCACAGTTTAGGTAATACAAGGTATTTTCTGTAAAATCAATCAATCCAAAAACACCAGCAAAGAAAGTTCCCTTTGGCAAATTATCACGGATAAAAACATTTACCTTTTGCACAAGTTGTTTAAAATCCTTTGTTTCAGCCAAGAAGGTTCTAACAATAGACTTCAAGATAACAGATGACATACTTGCGTTGATACCTTTTCCACTAATATCACCAAGTACTATCATATGTTTTGTATCATTTAATTTAATAAAGTCCACATATTCACCACCAAGGTTGTGGGCGGCAATCGACAAATATCCAACATCAACTTTTGGATTTTTGATAAAGTCCATATTTTCTTGAATTGACTGGATAATTTGTCCAGACATCTGGATTTCTCGGTTTACAGTACCAACAACAGATTCGTTTGTAATATTTTTTAAGTAGTAACCAAAAACGAAGAAATATGAATAAAAACGATTGAAAACTGCAAAGTCGTAATCTGTATACTCGTTTCCAAGATATTTTTCACCGAGAAGCATAGCACTAAAAACGTGTCCACCTTCTGCAAGTAAAATCAAAACTTCAGTTTTTGTTTCTTCAAACAAATCGTTTAATTCTTTTTTTACACTTAACAAGTAGCGTTTTGTTTCCACTTGATTTTTGAAAATAACCATTTTGTTTGCACTGGTAGCACAAGAAAAAATTGGGCTTTTTGAAGGAATTTTAATTTGTTTATTATCAGAACTATATAAAGTTACCAAACCTTCATCACCTGATTCAATAAGGAAGTCTACATCATCAGTATGAACATTGTCTTTAAAATATCCTCTAAGTTGTTCAAAAAGAACTTCTGGACTTTCTGTATAATCCAAAGATGCAAGGTCTTTTTCAAATTGTTGGATATAGTTTGTTGTTCTATTTCTGCGGAATTTTTTCAAATATTTTGAAATCTGATATCGAGCAAACAAAAGAACACCAATTATTGCACCATAAATAACCATAAAAAGTGCAATATTAGTAATTCTTAGAGGTTGTAAAATTGTATAGAATAAACCTGCCAAAAATCCTAATACTAGATAATTTACAGCAAAATCTATAGCAGCGGCCAAAAGAGTTTTTATATCAAATAAAACTGATTGCAAAACGATTTTGTACAATAAATAGATTTCAAAAGCAAAACCGAAAGGCAAAAGCAAGTCAAAACTTGGAATAAGTGAACCACCAATGTATCCAAATCCGAAGAAAGTTGCCCAACCCAAAACTACAACAGCTGCCACCAAAACCATTTGTTGTCTATAAAGTTTGTTTTTTGTAACTTCAATTCGCAAAAAGATAGAAATCACAGAAATAGCAGGTAGTCCAGCAAGGAAAACCATCTCATAAATTGCATCCCAGTGAATCCCAAACAAAGGAAATTCTTGGGCTTGTACAACTAGTCCGTGGGAAATTGATGTAGAAACAAAATCAACTTTTGTGAAAGTGATATAAAATCCCAAAACAAGCAATGCAACTACAAGTATTTTGTTTAGTACCGTACTTTTACAACTTGGAAATCTACAAACATAACTGGTTACAAGAATTGAAAAATATGCAATTAAAAGCATATAGATTTTTCCAGCTATACTAGCAATCTGATTATTTCCCCAAAAATTAAAGAGGATACTAATCGCATTCATCAAAGCCACAACAGCCAAAATGAGAATTGGACTAATCAACTGTTTTGTTCGAGTTGCTTCCGAGTGCATATCTGCAAAAGAAGAAAACCATACTAAAATTGAAAACAAAAAGACATTTAATAAAATATAAACCATATTAGCCCTCAACCTTTACTGTTAGCATAGTAACGTCATCACGAAGTTTTTTATCGCCGTTGTAAGACAATACCAAGTCTGCAATATCATTGATAATGTGATGTGCAGATTTATATGCACTATTTTTAATTGTATTCAAATACAATTCTGTATCACCAAGTTCAACACCGTTTTCGTCCATTACTTCAGAAACACCATCAGATGCCATAAGAATTAAGTCATCTCGGAAAAGACGTTGTTCTGCAACTTCTACTTCATCTAAATCGATAATACCAATCAAACTACAATTTGATGTAAGTGGCTTAATTTTGTATCCATCTGGAGCACGAGTAACGATAATTGGGTCAGACATAGAAGCATTTACATAGCGAATTGTCATTTTTTCTGTATCAATAATACCTATGAACAATACTGTGTATTTATCCTGCAAGTGCATTCCTTTAATAGCTTTATCAATAGCTTTTACAACACCAGCCAAATCTTCTTTATTTCCAATGATTTTTACAGTGTTCATTACCAAACCCATAACCAAAGCAGCTGCAAGACCTTTACCAGAAACGTCTCCAAGCATA
The DNA here is from genome assembly GCA_017416145.1 of Spirochaetaceae bacterium. GTDB lineage: Bacteria > Spirochaetota > Spirochaetia > Treponematales > Treponemataceae > Treponema_I. The sequence goes on from JAFQDD010000016.1 coordinate 180,866, forward strand.
ACAAGGGTTTTATGTTCATCCATTGGTAAAACTGTGTAATAGTCTCCAGAAACATTTACAAGAGGACGGAAATAAGCTGCAATATCAAGTTTACTAATTTCAGGAATCTTTTGAGGAAGGAAAGAACGCTGAGTTTCTGCAAGTTGTTCCCATTCTTGAGAAAGACCTGCAATTTCTGTTAATTCAGCGATTGTTTTTGAACGATCTTCAAATCTCTCAAATTCTTCAAAAAGTCGCTGATAAATAAGATTATCAAAAAGATGAGTATATCTACAAAATACATAAAGATGTTTTTTGTGAGTTGAAAGGAAAAATCCTCGGGAATTTCTAATATTTGAAACAACTCCAAGTTCATCACCAAGGAAATAAACACCATCTTTCCAAGATTCTGGGAAGTTCATTTCTAGTTGATTAGAAGTTTTTTCTGCAGCAGTTAATCTGTCTGGACTGTTATAAATGATGTAATTAGTTTCAGCATCTACATACAAAACAGAACAGTCTGCTTCATCTTCTAAAACATCGTGAATTGCTTCAATAAAATCATCAACTGTATAAGAAAAACGTAACCGTTCAATAAATTTCGTTAATAATCCAGTTTCATAAGTCGTTAAAACCTTATCTTGTACCCTTTCTATTGCATTATTGGATAGATTTACAGATACCAACAATAATATCGTAAAAATTACCCCTGCAATTCCAACTGAAACTCCAAAAGAAGTTTTTGGAACTAAATACAAAGTTAGAAAAACACAAATTAAACCAATAACAATATTGGATGTGAATACAATTATTCTTCTACGTGCTTTGAACATACTTTTCCTCAAAAGATGATTTTAGACTGATGTACTAGTGCAAACTAAAACTGTCCGCAAACTAGTATATCACATTATCGGCAGAAATGAGTAAAAAATTATGTTATTTTTTACCAATATTATCAAAAGCCTTGTTTACAACTTCCTCGCTTACTTTTGGAGTAAAAGCACTTACAATTGGCACTACAAAAAATGGCACAACCATAGCAATACTAGCTGCAAGTGGAGAATTTGCTGCTCCCATTGTTAATGTAAGGATAATTGCACAAGCAACTCCAGAGTAAAGTCCTGCGTAAGCTCCAGCTTTTGTAACTTTTTTGCTGAAAATCCCCAAAATATATGGTGCCATAAAAGCCCCGGACAAAACACCCCATGAAAGAGACATCAAAGTTACGATAAAGCCGATTTGAAGTTTTGAAATCAAATATGAACAAAGAATAAAAATTGCAGATAAAACTCTCATCATTGCAACAGAAGTTTTTTCTGAAACGTCTTTTTTCAAATATCCCTTGTATAAATCAATAGTAATAGAAGAACTTGAAACCAAAATCATAGAAGCTAAAGTTGACATTGAAGCTGACAATACTAAAATCATAATTATTGCCAACAATAGTTCAGGCATTTGAGTTGTAAGTAATGTTGGAATAATTAAGTCGTAGTTTATGCTACCATCTGCAAGACGAGGAACTGTTTCTAAATCGAAGAAAACGTGACTTAAAACCCCAGTAAAATATGCACAAACACCGATTACAAGAGCAAAGATTGTAGTGATAACAGCTGCTTTGTTGATAACTGATTCATCTTTTACAGCATAGAACTTTTGTACCATTTGTGGCATTCCCCAAGTTCCAAAACTTGTCATAAAAACAAGAGAAGCAATAGTTAAGATAGAAGGTTGCTGTGCAAGAGGAACGTGGACTTCATAATTTGCTTGTGCCACTGTAATAGCTTCTGTAAATCCACCTGCTTTTACAACAACCACAATCACCATAGCAATTGTTCCACCAAGCATAATAAAACCTTGGATAAAATCTGTAACAGTAACAGCTGAATATCCACCTAAAACAAGGTAGATTCCAGTAATTCCCACAAGAATGATTAGGGCAAAATCAAAACTAATGTGAAAAGTTGATTCAAAAAGGTGACCAAGACCTTTGAAAACTGAAGCTGAATATGGAAGCAAAAACACAAAAATCAAAACGGCTGCAATCATTTTTATGTGGTCAGAATCATAACGAGCTTCCAAAAACTCTGGCATTGTCATTGTGTTTAAGTTTTGTGTCATTCTTCGGGTACGTTTAGCAAGTAAAATCCATGCTAACATTGCCCCAAGAATGGCATTTCCAACACCAATCCACAAAGCGTTAAAACCAAACCCCCAACCTTGTTTTCCTGCAAAACCAATAAAAACTACTGCGGAAAAGTAAGTTGTTCCGTAAGCAAAAGCAGACATCCATGGACCGCAAGAACGCCCACCTAAGAAAAAGTCGTTAAGAGTTGATGTTTTTCTCATTCCCCAAACACCAACAACAACCATAACAACTAAAAATACTAGCAACAAAACCAAACTAGCCATTTTTTTAATTCCTCCAAAATATTAGTTTGAACCACAAACTGTTGTATTTTTACTTTTTCCAATAATCTGGAAATAAAAATAAAAGCATAGTATAAAGTTCCAAGCGACCAGCAATCATAGCAAAGCAAAGCCACCATTTTACACCATCAGTAAAAAATCCCATGTTTTCAGTTGGACCAATCAACCCAAAACCAGGCCCAATATTCCCAACTGTAGACAGGGCTGTTGTAAATGAAGTTAAAATATCAACTCCACTTCCAGCTACAACAAAGGTTGTAAAAACCAAAAGCATAAAATACAAAAAGAAAAAGGCAGAAACATTATAAATTACTTCTTTTCGACCAACTTCTCCGTTTAGCCGGATAGAAAAAACTCCGTGGGGATGAAGCATTTGTTTTGTTTCGTTGTGCATTTGTTTTCCAAGAATCACCCAGCGAATAACTTTTATGCCTCCACTTGTTGAACCAGATGAACCGCCAACAAACATCAAGAAAAATAGAACTAATTGGGCGGCAGGAAGCCAAAGCTCATAATCAGCTGTAGAGAATCCTGTAGTAGACATAATGGTGGCAGTTTGAAAAGCAGCTAACCGAAAGGCTTCTTTTATGTTATTTGTTTGTGGAACAAGGAAAATTGTTATTATCAAAATTGATGCAAACAAAATTCCAAAATAAGCTTTTAATTCTGTATTCTTAAAAAATTCTCTAGCCCTACCAGTCAAAAGAAAAAAATACAAACTAAAGTTTACTCCAGCTAAAATCATAAAAATGCAAATTATCCATTCAATAGCTACAGAGTTGTAGGCAGCGATACTAGCATTTTTTGTGGCAAAACCACCAGTTCCCAAAGTAGAAAAACTGTAACAAAGAGCATCTACCACAGACATTCCTGCGATTAAAAGACAAATAAACTCCAAAACTGTAAATCCAAGATAAATAAACCAGAGGATTTTTGCCGTCATAGTAATCTTTGCAGTCATTTTGGATTTTTCTGGACCAGTTGTTTCTGCTTTGATAAGCTGAAATCCCCCCACCCCCAAGAGAGGAAGCAAGGCAACTGTAAGTGCTACAATTCCCATACCACCAAGCCAGTGCATTTGACAACGCCATACATTTATTGATTTTGGGAGAATTTCTACATCACTTAAAATTGTAGCTCCAGTGGTGGTGAATCCAGAAACAGATTCAAAAAAAGCGTCTGTAAAAGATGGGAAAAACCCTGATAAATATAGAGGAATTGAGCCCAGCAAACTGGAAAAAATCCAACAACAAGCGGTAACTGCAAAATTTCCCTTAATATTTAGATTTGCCTTGTTTTTTCGGAAAATAATCAAAAAGAAAATAGAGAAAACCCAAGTTATTACCATGGGAATGGCAAAAATCTTTACGCAGAAAAATTCTTTATAAACTAAAGCTACGATTATAGGAATCAAAAAGGTTGCAGAGACAATTAGCAAAAGCAATGAAATAATTTTTATAAAGTTTTTTATCATTTTTCAATCCGTTAATAACCTGTTTTCTATTTTTTTATTCTAATATCAATTCTAATATTAAAATTTTGTATTAACACAAATCCGAAAGTCTATCTATAACTCGTTTATTATCTTTTGAATAACAAATCAAAACTACAGAATCACCTTCTTCTACAATCGTATTTCCATCTGGGATAATAAAATGTTCCTCTCCATGTTTTTTTATCATCAATACAAGGAAAACACCACTTAAAGCAATATCTTTTAGACTTTTTCCACATTGTTTTGTACCAGCTGGAACCACAAATTCCATAATTTCGATTTCTCCAGCTTCCCCAATTGTGTGCAAATCTTTTACGCTTTTTCCCCGTAAATGGCTCATAATGCTGTCTACAACCGCATCCTTTATGGGAACTGCAACATCAATTCCAAGATTTCGAGCCATAGAAGCAAAACCTTCACTTGTAACAAGGGCAATAGTTTTTCCAACTCCCAAAGTTTTGAAATATGCACAAGTTACCATATTTAACTCGTGATTGTGAGTTGCACTAATCACCAAATCAAAAGAAGCTAAATCTTCTTCAGCAATAAAACTTTCATCAATAATATCAGCACAAAAAACAGTTGCATTTGAAAATCGCTGAGAAGCAACATCCGATTTTTCTTCGTCCTTGTCGATGATTACAAGTTCTGAAATTTTCTTTTTGGGATTTAGATTTTTTTTGTGATTTTTAAATATTTTTCCAAAGAAATCTAATTTTTTTTCAGAAATCAATTGGTCAGCAATAGAAGTTCCAATTCTTCCAGCCCCAACTAAAACGATTTTTCGTATTTCTTGTAATTTTGAACCTGATAATTCTAAAAAATGTGGAATATTTTCTGTTTTTGTAAGAATTCCAAGTCTATCTTCTGAGCGAATAATTGTTGCACCAGAAGGTAAAGATATTCCATTTTTTGACTCAATATAAGCAACTACAAACTCAACTCCAGCAACTTTCCGAAGATTCATAATGGTTTCGCCATCAAGTTTACTTCCCTTTTCAACTGTAATATGAGTAAGCTCATAATGGGAATCATCAAAATCCAAAACCTCTGTAACAGCTCCGTGTTCTACAGCATTTACAATGGCACTGGCTGCTTCTTGGTCTGGTTGAATCATAAAATCGATTCCATAAAGAGGATTTTCAGAATTATCGATTTCCTCTGGCAAATCCACGTAATAATCTGGATTTCTAACTCGAGCAATTTTTATAACATCTGGATATACAGAATCCACCAAAGAACAAGTTATCATATTTACTTCATCAGACTCTGTAAGCATAATAAGAGCGTCAGCTTTTCCAATTCCAGCTTCTTTCAAAGTCGCAAGATTGTTTCCATTTCCAGTAATCACTAAACAATCAAGACGATTAGAAACGTGACGAACAATATCTTCATCTCTTTCTACAAGCACAACATCATTTTTTTCTTGAATTAGTCTTTTTGCAAGTTGAGTTCCAGTAAATCCAGCACCAACAATAATTATTCTCATAATAAAAAAAATATCATACATTTTTACTATTATCAATAATTCATTTTACAAACACTGAATATTTACAGTATAATTAAAGAATGAATCCCCTGATTTTCTCGATTAACGCAGTATTTCCTCTTATTTTGGTTGCTGCCTTTGGCTTTTATGCAAGACGAAACAATACTCTCACAGATGAGTTTCTAAAAGTTGGAAATAAGTTCTGTTACAAGTATGGTTTCTTTTTTATGATGTTTACCACAATTTATGACATTGAATCCTTTAATGAAATAAACTGGTATGTTATTCTTTTTGCTGTTATCGGTGTTTTACTTTTGTTTTTTATTGGACTAGTTTACATCATTTTCTTTGTAAAAGATCCACGACAAAAGGGCGTTATTCATCAAGCATTTTATCGCTCCAATTTTGCCATTATCGGAATGCCTCTTGCTATGAACATTTTCGGTGATGCTGGATTAGAGGCGGCTGCTATGATTTCAGCTTTTACAGTTCCTTTGTTTAATGTTTTGGCAGTGATTTCTCTTTCTCTATTTGTGGAAAATAAACAAGAAAAGCCTTTTGCCTTCGTTGCCAAAGAAATTGTTAAAAATCCACTAATTCAAGGTGTGGTTACAGGCTTGATTTGTCTTGCAATTCGTCCATTTTGTAATGGGTGGCGACTTTCCACAAGTAGTTTTGCCTTTTTATACAAAGCAGCAACAGCATTAGGTGATATTACACCTTGGCTTTGTATCTTGATTCTTGGAGGCAATTTCAAAATCTCTGGCATAAAGAATTATCTAAAACCAATTTGTGTTTGTGTTCCAGTAAGATTGATTTTAGCTCCAACATTGGGAATGGGTTTAGCCATTTTCCTTCCAAAGATTTTGGGGATTCCTTCATTTTCGGGTGCAGAATATACGGCTTTATTTTCCTTGTTCGCAGCGTCCGAAGCCGTTGCTACAGTTTCTATGGCCGACCAAATGAACGGTGATGCAGAACTGGCGGGACAAGTTGTTGTGTGGACCACGTTGTTATCATCTTTAACATTATTTTTATGGGTTGCTCTTTTTAGAGGAATCGGAATTTTTGCATAAAACAAAATACAGAGCTGGACTTTTACCACTTGAGTTTAACTCTGTTTTTTTTTAATATGCTAATATGAAAACATTTATTTTTTATTTTAGTATTGTTGCTCTTGTTGCTATGGTTTTGATTCTGGCAACTCTACCTCTTCGCATAAAAAAGCTTACAAAAAAAATGGGAACTTGTTTACTTCCTCTTTCTAGAAAAAAAAGTATGCTTTTTGTTGCTGTTCTTTGTTTTGCTCCTTTGATGATTATTTTTCAATGGTTTAGAGAATTTCAGCCTTATATTCACATCATTTTGTCAGCAACAGCTGTTTTAGCAATTGAAATTGTGATTCGAGAACAAGTTTATGATGCTAGAAGTGGTGTATACGAAAATGCACTTATTGTGGATGGTCGTCTACTTCTAAAAGAAGATATCATTGCTCTACCAACCTTGGAATACGAAAATGATCCAGAAGCCTTTGATGAATCAGAAGACGGAACTCCATCTCTTTCCGATCCAGCCTACAAAAAAGCCTTGAAAATCGTTACAGATAAAAGCGGTGTGATTTTTGTTGGTTTTGAATCCGAAGAAGAACGAAACAAAACTGTAGAAATTATTAAAAACTGGGTGTAATTTTCCCACTTTTAAAACAAATCTTCCAATAAACAAAAGAGCCGTTTCCAAAGCTTTGTACACTTTGAAAACGGCTTCTTTCCTAAAAAAGTTTTTGACATTTTTAAATACAAATTTTTAACACTTATTTTTAACAAATGTTCTCTCCAATATCTTGCTGACTTTATATAATTTATTCTGTGTCTCAATTTGTGTTTAATTTATGTTTCTAGAATATCCTTAGAAAAGCCAGTTTACAAGATATTTTCCCCATAAAAATGGTTATTTAAAGTGTCAAAAAAGTATCAAATCGGGTCAAAACTCCAAAATCTCTAATTATTTTTCTGTAATTTAGCGTTGTTCCACAGTTCCATCTGCTTTTCCAATAAACACTAATGGAAGTTTTTTTGTGAAAAATCCGTTTTCTACTACACCTGTAATTTTGTTAATTTCATCTTCTAAAAGAAGTGGGTTGATAGGAGATTTTCCATCAACTTTTTCCCACAAACAATCAATTATAAGATTTCCATTATCAGTTACCACAGGACCTGCTTTTTTCACACCTTCACGAATTTTACATTTTGCCCCAAGAATTTCTAAAGCTTGAATAACAGCAAGTCTTGCTTCTGGAATAACTTCTACAGGAAGAGGAAAAACTGTTCCCAAATCATTTACAACCTTACTTTCATCTGCAATAATTACAAGTTTTTCCGCATTGTATTCAACAAGTTTTTCTTTTAAATGAGCAGCTCCGCCACCTTTTATAAGATGATTATCTGCACTAATTTCATCAGCACCATCTATGGCTAAATCAAGTTTTCCTCCAATTTCACTACTACTTAGAGAAAAAACCGGGATTTTCAACTCTTCACAAGCAAGAGTTGTCTGAAAACTTGTGGCAACAGCTTTTACATTTTGGATTTTTCCTTCTTGAATCAACTCTGCCAATCTTTTTACAGCTGGCATTGCAGTTGAACCAGTTCCAAGACCTATTTTCATACCAGAAAAAATCAAGCCCTTTTCAAATAATGTATCGATAGCTGTAGTTGCCACCAAAACTTTTTGCTCGTTTTGAGAAAGATTACTCATAATTGTACTCCTGTAAATAGTGAAAATTGACCATAAGCTTGGTTTATCAACATACTGTATCCATTTTCAACTTTACAACCTGCTGCCTTTGCTCGAAGCATAATTGGAGTTTCTTCTGGATTGTATATTATATCGTAAACTGCCTCATGGCCGTGGAAATTGTAAAATGGAATTGGGTCAACTTGTTTTTCATCATCAGAAATTGTTCCCACTGGAACACCCATTCCGATTGATGTTGTCTGAATAATCAAGTCCGAATAAGTTTCCAAAAGATCAACATTTTCAGCATCTAAACTTGCATACTTAAACCCAAAATGGTCAGCCAAAGATTTTGCCTTAGACACAGTTCTATTAAAAATACAAGCTTTGCCCTTTAATTGTTTCACAACATAAGCTGCAGATTTTGCAGCTCCACCAGCTCCGATAATTGAAACTTTTTTTCTGGCGAGATTTTTCACATTTAAAAAATCGCATAAAGCTCTTTGCAATCCTCCAGCATCAGTATTAAATCCAATCCAAGCATCCTTTTGTTTTACAGCTGTGTTACAAGCTCCAATTTCTCCAACGATTGCAGAAACTTGTTGTAAGTCTGGCAAAATTGTTTCTTTGTGAGGAATTGTAACAGAAAATCCAGATATTCCCATTTCATCAGCAAAGTCTAAAGCTTCTTCGATTTTTTTAGCTCGAAATGGAATATAAGCTGCATTCATTCCGTGATCTCTATATCCCTTATTGTGGATTTTTGGACTATCAGTTATTGCCAAAGGATAACCTGTGATGCCATAAAGCTTTGTATTTTCATCAATTAGTCTAAAATTGTAAACATCGTTCAAAGTAATTGGGTCAATGTGTCCAATATTTTTCATTTTATCCATATTTTCCACAGGACTTGTATATGTTAAAAATGAATTTAAATGACTTGCTAAAATTCGAGTTGGAAGCCCATAATCTCCCATCAAACAAAGAATATGTTCAGAATCCTTAATATTTTTTGCTTCACGGAAAAAATTTGTAACATCTGACAAAGAATGAGGCATACAAGCAATTTTTGGGATTTCGTGACCAGTAATTCTCATTTTTTTGATTTTTTCCGCAATATTAGTTTCCATATCAGTCATATTATGATAACTTCGGATAATCTTTGTACCAAAAGCCAAAGCAGCTTCTTGCAAACTTGGTACTAAAAAGTCTGTTTCCAAATCAACATAAGCAAAGTTTTTTCTAGTATCTTGGTCAGCAAAGGCCAAAGCTCGAGCAAAAAGAGTTGTTCTAGTTGCTTCTCCCTCAAAATATGCACCACCATCAATTCGTCGGCGAATTGTTAAAATGCAAGGAATTCCTGCAAGTTCAGGAAATTTTCTAACGTGTAATCTTTCATCATTTGTAAGTTGGTCAACCCGAAGTTCTGCAATATCAATATAACTTCGATATTTGTCTAAAAGTTCAAGATTTTCTTTGAGAGTTTTCCCGGTCAAACATAAACAAATTTTTGGATGCATTACAAACCTCTTTTTATTTAAAATTTTACACATTTTTTTTGCATAAATACAATAAAGCGTGATAATATTACAATATATTCGTTTTTTAATAAAGAACGTAGATAATTTTAGGAGGAAAAAAATGACAAACGAAGAGGCAATCAAAGCGTTAAAGGAAATCAAAACTTACACTGCTGCTTCCCTTTTAGACGAACTTGACTATGTTATTGCTATCATGGAAAAATTAAACAAAGAAGGGATAAAAGAACCTTTGGCCACAGATTTTAGATACTTAAAAGTTGATAAATAATTTTACTTGATTTCAATTTAATTTATTTAAGGATAAAAAAATGATAGGAACATTTTGGGCTTTAATCCCTGCAATTGTAGCTATTGCTTTAGCACTAATCACAAAAGAAGTTTATTCTTCTCTATTTATTGGTATTGTAATCGGAGGAATTTTCTATGCAATAGATGCAGCCTCAGGATTTACAGGATTTTTTACACATATTTTTAGCGACGGAATGATTGCTCAACTTTCTGACAGCTGGAATGTTGGTATTTTGGTTTTCTTAGTTGTACTTGGAATTATGGTTGCTTTAATGAACAAAGCTGGTGGTTCTCAAGCATTTGGAACATGGGCAAAAAAACACATTAAATCAAAAGTTGGTGTACAATGTGCCACAGTTCTTCTTGGTGTAATGATTTTCATTGATGACTACTTTAACTGTTTAACAGTTGGCTCTGTTATGAAACCAGTTTCAGATAAATTTGGTGTTTCAAAAGAAAAACTTGCATATTTGATTGACGCAACCGCCGCCCCAATTTGTATTATTGCTCCAATTAGTTCTTGGGCAGCAGCAGTTGCAGGTTTCGTTTCAGAAGGAGAAAACGGTTTTACTCTTTTCTGTAGTGCAATTCCATTTAACTTCTACGCAATTCTAACAATTATTATGGTTTTATCCATGATTTTTATGAAGTTTGAATTTGGAGAAATGTCAAAATACGAAAAAGCTGTTCAATTTATGGACACTGTTGTTTCAGATGATGATGAAAAAGCTGACTCAAAGGGAAAAGTAATTGATTTAATTTTACCTATTGCATTGCTGATTTTTTTCTGCGTTATCGGAATGATTTACACAGGGGGATTTTTCGACTCTGAATCAGGCAATTTCCACAATATCGTAAGTTCTTTTGCAGATTGCGATGCTTCTGTTGGTCTTGTTCTCGGTTCTTTTGCAGCCTTTGTGCTAACAATCATCTTTTATCTATGTCGCAAAATCATTTCCTTTAATGAGTGTATGGCTTGCGTTCCAGACGGATTCAAAGCTATGGTTCCAGCAATCTTAATATTAACTCTTGCTTGGACTCTAAAAGCAATGACAGACAGTTTAGGTGCTGCTGATTACGTTGCAGGTCTTGTTTCTGGTTCTGCAGAAGGTTTGCAATTATTCTTACCTGCAATTATTTTCATCATTGGGTGTTTCCTTGCCTTTGCCACAGGAACATCTTGGGGAACTTTTGGTATCCTAATTCCAATTTGTATTGCAATCTTCCCAGTTGGAAACCCACTTCGCATTATTTCAATTTCAGCTTGTATGGCAGGAGCTGTTTGTGGCGACCACTGTTCACCAATTTCTGATACAACAATTATGGCTAGTGCTGGAGCCCAATGTGAACACGTAAAACACGTTTCAACACAGCTTCCATACGCAATTAGTGTGGCTGTTATCAGTTTTGTGGCTTATATTGTGGCCGGTATCACACAAAAAATGGGAATCGTAGCAAGTGCAATTATTTCTTGGGTAGTTGCTTTAGTTGTATTGTATGGATTCTTATTCTTTATGAAATCTCGCCAACAAAAAACTACAAAAAAAACAAAATAAGGTGATATTTTCACTTTAAAACGACAAAAGCTTTTCAGAAAAGTTTTATCTTTTTTGAAAAGCTTTTTTTGTAGTTTCCAATTTTTCTATTTTACAAAACTTCTATCATGTCCAGGGTAAACTCTGATTCCCTGTGGTAATTGGTCAAGTTTCTTTAGCGATTGTTCCATTTCAGACATAGAACCACCTCTTAAATCCGTCCGACCAATACCATCATCAAACAAAGTATCCCCAGAAATCAAAACTTTTTCAGTTTCATTGTACAAACACACAGAACCTGGAGTATGTCCCGGAGTATGAATGACTTTCCAACCAAAAACATCTTTTCCATCTGTTAGAGCTTCATATCCAGCAGGAAATGGAAATCCAAGACTTTCAACATTTTCTACCCAACTTGTAAGACCTAAATTGTAAAAATCTTCTGTATGATAATGCCAACCATTACTTTCGATATAAAATCCGTCATTTGGATGGATAAAAACTTTTGCATCTGGATATTTTGAAGAAAAATAAGGAAGATATGCCACGTGGTCAAAATGACCATGAGTTAAAATAATAGCAGTCAACTTCGGTGGCATATTTGATTTTAATTTATCTGTAATTCCTGCCGGATCTATCAAAAGAGAATAATCTTTGCCTTGGTATTTTCCCAAAATCAAATATGTATTTGTTCCCAAATATCCAGTAGGAATACAGGTTATCTTCATTTGTAAAATCCTAGTAATTTCCGTGTTGTTTTGCAGCAGCTTCTACAGCTTTTTCAGCTAAAGCATAAGCAGCTCTGTCTTCTTCATCGTATTGATAGTTATCTTCTGCATTTAGTACTTCATTATCAATAGCGTCTGAAGCAACAACTTCAGCATCATCATTTTTGCGTGAATATGAACAGCTTAGTTTTCTTCCACGATATTCTAATCCGTCAAGAGATGAAATTACTTTATCACAATCTTCTGCATACAATTGAACAAAAGAATAATTATCTAATACACGAATATCACCAATGCGACTTCTTTCTACACTAGAATTTTGAACGATTAGAGAAATTAAGTCTCTTGGGAAAACTCTTCTGTTTCTTCCAATACTAATAAAAACTGTTGCAGCTAATTCTTCATCAATTACAACTCTTGGAGCTGGTTCTCTGTCTTGACGGAAGAATTTTTCACCTTGATCATAACGACCTCTACCTTTGAAACCATCACGACGATTACGGAAGTTTTCTCTTCTTCCTGTAAAACCTGAATTTTTTGCTAGATAAGCAGCAACATAAGAACGAAGAGTAAAAGGTACATTTTTTTTGAATAGTTTTTTGTACTGATTCAATTCAACTGGATCTTCTTCATTTTTTACTCTCTCTACTGCATTTTTCAGCATTTCCACAAAACGTTGTTCCTCGAATGACACTGGAATCTCCTAAAATAAAAAAAATTTAATTTCGGTTAAGCAATTTTCAATAAATCTTAACTCGAATATTTTTGAGTTTTTCAAAAATTATAAACTCAAAACAAAACCAGTTCCTAACTGGGTAAAACCACAAGAAAGTAGCATTTCAACTACAAAGGGTGAAATCAAAACACTTGGAACTAAAACCCATTTTATACCGCGTTTTTTTAATCCCATAATACATTGATTTACAAGTTCTTTTCCAATTCCTAACCCACGAAAAGCAGGTTCAACATAAAGAGCAGAAATCACAGATGTATGTGTAGCTTCTTGCCCAAAACCAAAAGAAATACAAGTTCCTGCAAACTCGCCTTCTACAGTTTCTGAAATCACAGAAAACTCAGACTCTGGATCAAATGTTGCAAGTTGATTTTTCCACAATTCCGCCAACGCAAAACCAATTTCAGAATTATTTTGTTTTTCAAACTCTAAACAAAACAATTCTGAAGCCGAAAACAAAATCTCTGAATCATTTTGATAAGTTTCTTCATTTTCATAAGCAATTCTAAATACAAAATCATCATAAACGATATCAGTATCTTCTGGTTCTTCACCTAATCTTTCCAATCCCCAGGAATCCAACAAAGTATTATACCAATTTGAAACGATTTGTTTCATCTCTTTTTCTTTGAAAGAATACCAAAGTTTTTCTACTTCTGGATATTGATGCAACACATTTTTGAAGTTTCTAAAAACTCCCTTTCCTGCAAACAAAACACCTCGTAATTCTTCTCTAGCCAACGGATTTCTCAACAAAGAAATGAACCGCTCCATTAGCTTAAAACCTTTTATCGAATCCCAGGTGGGAATTGTGTAATATCTTTCTTCATCAACCTTTTCTACAGTTGATTTAATAACAGTTTTTTGGTCAACAGAGTCAAATAAATAGTTATTTCCCTGATCTTCCATAGCAAAAACTATTAGATTTCGTATTTCGTCTGTCAACTCAAATTGCATAGTCTATTGTATCATATTTCTCAAAAAAACAAAATACTATAATTCAGTTCTTGTCTTTACAATTTTAGAAACAAGTCCGTAATCCAAAGCTTCTTCTGCATTCATCCAGTAATCTCGCTCTGTATCTTCTGCAACTTTTTCTAAATCTTTGCCAGTTTCAAAAGAAATAAGTTTATTTAACTTTTCTCTAAGTTTTTCAATTTCCTTTGCATGGATTTCAATTTCTGTAGCAGTTCCTTGAATTCCACTTAAAGGTTGATGGATAAGATAATGACTGTTTGGAAGAGCAATTCTTCTTTCTTTTGGAGCAGCTAAAAGTACCAAAGCTCCAGCACTAGCAACCAAGCCCATACCGATTGTATAAACCGGTGCGTTAATAAAGCGAATCATATCGAAAATTGCGTAACCAGCATCTGCATCCCCACCAGGAGAATCAATAAAAATACGAATTGGGTCGCTAGAATCTGCTTCCAAAATCAATAGTTGTTTAATAATCTTTTCTGCTAAAGCCTTGTTGATTTCTCCACTTAACAAAATCTGACGTGTTTTCAAAAATTTCACGTTAAATGCATCTGGAGTGTCGTTTTTTGGATTCTTTTCTTTTTCTTCTGCGTTCAAATTGATATTAGTCATATTTTCCCTTAAAAAATTTATTTCCTAATATTAGGATAATATAAATTATAGTTCTTTTCTAAAAATAATATAGTAAAAAATCAGTTAGTTTTCAACATTTCTTTTTGAATCATTCCAAAAATCATCCATTTTTTGGAAATTTTCTTTATCTAATGCCAAGCCTTCTTCAGACATTTTTTGTTCCACAAAGGCAAAGCGTTTTCTAAATTTTTCATTGGCTCTTTCCATAGCTAAAGTTGGGTCAACTTTGTATTTACGTGCAAGATTTACCACAGAAAATAGCAAATCCCCAATTTCTTCTTCTAGATTTTCTTGTGTTTGAGCCTGTTTTACTTCTTCAATTTCTTCGTTGATTTTTGCATAAACTTCCTCCGAAGAATCCCAGTCAAAACCAACTTTTGCGGCTTTTTTTTGGATTTTGTAAGCTTGGATAAGTTGTGGCATTCCCTTTGAAACAGAATCTAAAATGCTTTTTCCACTTCTGCCCTCTGCCTGGGTTTTGATTTTTTCCCATTGGGTTAGCACTTCTTCAGAAGTTTTTGCACCACCTTCCAAAGCGTAATCTTTTCCAGAGGATTCTTTAAAAACATGAGGATGGCGGCGAACAATTTTTTCTGAAACTTCGTTTAGCACACTGGCAAGAGAAAATCCTCCAGCTTGTTCGTACATATATGCAATCATAGAAGCGTTAAGCATAACATCGCCTAATTCTTCTTTTACGTGTAAAGTATCCTTTTGATTTATAGCGTCTACAGCTTCAAAACATTCTTCCACCAAGTCGCTACGCATAGTTTCTGGAGTTTGTTCTCTATCCCAAGGACACCCATCTGGAGCCCGTAATCTTCCAATAATCTCATACAACCGCCCAAAAGCGATTTCAGTCTTGTTCATTTCCATAGTATTTACCCATTCCTAAACTTGATTTATGTTGATGGTGCCAAATTCTTCTTTTTCCACGAATTTAGTAAATTATCAGGATTTTTTGCAAATAGGTCGTTCATCAGTTTTTCTGTTTGTGGAAAAATCTGGCTTAAAATAATTTTTTCATCGCTGGTAAAGTTTGAAAGCACGTATCCTGCAATATCCTTGTGGTCAGGGCGGCCAATTCCAAAGCGAAGTCGCCAAAAATCCGCTGTACCAAGATTGTCTTTAGTGGAGCGTAAACCGTTGTGTCCCCCAAGTCCCCCAGACCATTTTAAGCTAACTGTTCCACAAGGAAGCTCCAACTCGTCATGAACCACAAGGACTTCATCCGCTTTGATTTTGAAAAACTGCATTAGAGCAATTATGCTTTCCCCAGAAAGATTCATATAAGTTTCTGGCTTTAGAAAATATACACTTTCCCCAATTAAATCATCTTTTAATTGATTTTCACCCACCAAAAGGCTTCTATCAATTTTACAAAATTGACCTTTAAACTTTGATTGCCAATTAAGTTTTCCAGAAAATGAAAGACTTTTTTCAAAAAGCCAAGCCACATTATGGCGAGTATTTTCATATTCTCTGCCGTAATTTCCCAAAAAGGCAACTAGAGAGATTTTTTTCATTTTCTGCCGCCCATTTCCATAGAACGCTCTGTTGCAGCAACGGCAGCTTTTATTACAGCATTTCTAAAACCAAGTTCTTCTAGTTTTTCTACACCGGCAATAGTTGTGCCTCCAGGAGAACAAACTCCGTCTTTTAAACTAGCTGGATGTTGCTTTGTTTCCAAAACCATTGCTGCAGCTCCCTTTAGAGTTTGGGCTGCATAAATATATGCTTGGTTTCTTGGCATTCCAAGTTTTACAGCTGCGTCTGCTAAAGCTTCAATAAATACAAAGCCGTAAGCAGGACCAGAACCAGAAATCCCTGTAACACAATCCATAAGTTTTTCTGGCACTTCTTCAACAGTTCCTGCCTTTGCTAAAAGTGCTTTTACAGTGGCTTTTTCTTCTGCTGAAATATCATCATCTCCACACATGGCAATCATAGCTTCACCAACTGTAGCTGGAAGATTTGGCATTAATCTAATAAAACGAGAAACAGTTAAAGCTGATTTTTTAAGTTTTTCTAATTCTAATCCTGCTGCAATTGATACAAAAACTGGTAAATCTTCTTTTGCCACAAGAGAAGTAATGTCTTTTAAAACTTCTCCAACAAAATTTGGTTTTACCGCAATAAAAAGATAGTCAACTTCTGTGGCAACTTCTACAGAATCTTTTTTAGCCACAACACCTAGTTCATTTACAAGATTTTCCACTTTTACAGAATCAGTATCGCAAACAAAGATATTATTTCCAGGAAGGGATTTTGAAATTCCCTTAATTAAAGCACTTCCCATCATTCCACAGCCAACAAAACCAACTTTTATATTTTCCATATAATTAAAATCCTCCAAAAATCACTTTTATCAATTTAATTTTTTTTAAGCATTTTCAGCCAAAAACAAAGTTCCCTTTCCAGAACCGTCTACCAATCGCACCAAAGCATTGGCACTGGCTCCATTTGCCAAAACCATTGGAATATCATAAGAAACAACTTTTTCCGCAGCTTCAAGTTTTGTTTCCATACCGCCAGTTCCAAAACTGTTAGTTGTTCCAATAGTGATTTCAGAACGCAATTTTTTAATATCTGGCACAATTTCTACAAGTTCTGCATCTGGGTTTTCCTTTGGATTTTTGGTGAAAACTCCATCAATATCGCTAAAAAGGATAAGCAAATCTGCATTCCACAAAATAGCTGTTAGGGCAGAAAGGTTATCGTTATCGCCGATTCGGATTTCATCAAAGGATACAGAGTCGTTTTCGTTGATAATAGGAACTACACCTTCGTCCACAAGGGTAAAAATTGTGTTTCGCATATTTAATGTGCGGTGATCATTTTCAAAATCATCCTTTGTGAATAAAAGTTGCCCAATGTGAAGTCCACATTCTGCAAAGGCTGTTCGCCATTTATCCATCAATTCAACTTGCCCGATTGAACACAAGGCTTGACGATAATGGATATCTTTTTTTCTTTCCCAGCGGTCGATTGTAGAAACTCCTGCAACCTGAGCTCCAGAAGAAACCAAAACAATTTGTTTGCCTTCTTTCATTAAACTTGCACATTGATTTGCAAATTCTCTCATAAAATCAATATTTATTTTTCCATCAGCCTTTGCCAATGTATTTGAACCAATTTTTACAACTATTTTTTTTGCTTTTGAAACAACTTCTTGAACTGTCATCTAATTTGCCCTTCCCCATCAATTAAGTATTTTGTAGTTGTTAATGCTTTTAATCCCATTGGACCACGAATGTGCATTTTTTGTGTGCTAATTCCAAGTTCGGCTCCAAAACCAAACATTTCCCCGTCTGTAAAGCGAGTTGAAGCATTTACATAAACACAAGAAGCGTCTACTTTTGCTTGGAAAGTTTTGGCGTTGTCTGTGTTTTTTGTAATAATTGTTTCAGAGTGTTTTGTGTTGTGAGCATTTATGAAATCAACAGCTTCTTCTGTGGAAGAAACAGTTTTTATTGCAAGAATATAGTCTAAAAACTCTGTATCAAAATCTTCTGGAATTGCTTTAGAAACTTCTGCTTTGTTTGTAGCTTGATTGTTGGCATCCATAACAATTTGATACGAAGCTTCGTCGCAACGGAAAGCAGCTTTTCCATCAAATTTTGCAACTAGTTTTGGTAAAAACTCTTTTGCAGCTTTTTCGTGAACAAGCAAACATTCTATTGCGTTACAAACTCCAGGGCGTTGTAGTTTTCCGTTGGCAGCGATATTGGCAGCCATTTCAAAATCTGCACTTTCATCCACAAAAGCATGGCAAATACCGCTTCCTGTTTCAATAACTGGCATTTTTGCTTTTTCCACAACGGTTTTAATAAGATTTGCACCGCCACGAGGAAGCACAACATCAATGTAATCTTTTGCTGAAAGGATTTCATCAACTTCTGCGTGCTCCCCAGAGTCAGCTAATTCTATAGCAAGTGGAATCCCAGCTCCGGCCACTTTGCAGTTTTCAAGTCCGGCTTTTATCACTTTTAAGATTGCTCGGTTTGATTCAAGAGCAGAAGAACTTCCTCGGAGCAAAACAGCGTTGCCGCTTTTGTATGCAAGAGCAAAAACATCTACCGTAACATTTGGTCGTGATTCATAAATGACTGCGGCAACTCCCATTGGTACCCGTACCTGACGGATATTTAGCCCGTTATTTGTGTTCCAACCAGCTACAATTTCACCAATTGGGTCTGGCTGACGAATAACTGAATCTATTCCGTTTATAATTGAATCTATTCTTTCGTTTGTAAGTTTTAGGCGGTCTACAAGGCTTTCTTTCATGCCCTTTTCACGAGCCTTTGCCACATCTTTTTCGTTGGCAGCAAGAATAACAGATTTATTTTCTGCAAGAGCAATTTTTACAGATTCTAAGGCAGCGTTTTTTTGATTTCCGTTTAGCAAAGCAAGAGCTTTTGCTCCTTCTCGCAAAGATTTATAAATATTTTCTAAGTTCATAAAATCACCTTTTAAGTTATTTAAGTTAATAATTGGATAATAATAAATTTTAGTAAAAAAAAACCACAGAAAGACACAGGTGTACAAAAATCTCTAAAAGAAATTCGGTATGGGCTGTGTGCATCTGTGGTTTGCTAGTTTAGAAACTGTTTTTAGTAATTAGCTAAGAAAACCATTCCTAAAGCAAAGAATATACGCTTTTTTTCTGCGGATTCTGGAGAAGTTTCTGGAATTGAAGTTAAATACCACCAGAAAATACCAAATCCAGGATCAACACGCAAAGCATATTCTGCAAAATCTGCTGTTTTTGCTTGACTTCCAAACATCAAGTAAACAACATCTTTTAGTAAAACTACAAAATCTTCGTAAGAAGCTTCTTTTTTTTCTTCCAACGCATTACACAAGTTATCTAAACGGAATAAAACTTGTTCTTTTAATGCTTCGTCAGCTTTTTCAACCCAAGTTTTTTGTACAAGCAAGTTCAAGTTATTGTGGAAACTAGAAATCAACTTTGCACTGGGTTCTTCTGCCTCAGACTTTAAGACATCTGCAAAACTTTTATCTGCTCCAAACTGATTTGCGATTGTTAAAGCTGCCTCAACAAGTTTTTCCTTGTCTTCGGATTCTAACAAAGCAACCATTGCGTTTAAAACTTCTAAGTCCGCAAATTCTGCAATAATATTATTATCTGCCATATTTTTCTGCATACTTATAATTAAACTTTTTATCAGATTTAATCAAGTGATAAAAGGCTTTAATAAGTAAATCCTGTCTATTTTATTTTGTTTTAGCGTTTTTCCATTGGAATATATTCTCTCATAGGAAGAATGTTTTTGTAAGCCGGACGATAAATTCTTCCACCTGAAACAAGTTCTTCCATACGGTGAGCAGACCAACCTGCAATACGAGAAATTGCAAAAATCGGTGTGTATAGCTCTCTTGGAATGTCTAACATTGTATAAACAAAACCTGTAAAGAAGTCTACGTTTGAACAGATTTTTTTATCGCTTCCCTTTTCTTCTGCAAAAACCACAGGAGCAAGTTTTTCAATTAAGCAATAAAGTTCGTATTCTTCAAGACAACCTTTTACCATAGCAAGAGCTTTTGCCTTATCTCGAACCAAAGTTGCACGTGGGTCAGAAATTGTGTAAACTGCGTGACCTTGACCGTAAATTAGCCCAGTTCTGTCATAAGCTTCTTTTCTTAGGATTTTACGCAAATACTCTTTTACTTCTGTTTCTGAAGACCAATCTTTTACATTAGCCTTAATATCATCCATCATTCCCATAACTTGAAGATTTGCACCACCGTGGCGTTTTCCTTTTAGAGAACCAACAGCAGCACCAATAGCAGAATAAGTATCTGTGTCTGTAGATGAAATAACGTGAACAGAGAAACTAGAGTTGTTACCACCACCGTGTTCTGCGTGAAGGATTAAACACAAGTCCAGAATATCTGCTTCCATTTTTGTGTATGATTTATTTGAGCGAATCAAGCGTAAAAGATTTTCTGCAGTAGAGAGTTCTGGCTTTGGATTATGAATATACATACTCTTGCCTTCAAAAAATCTTCTCTTTGCCTGGTAAGCATAAGCAACTAAAGTTGGGAAACGTGCAATCAATTCAATACATTGACGCATATTGTTTGCAATGCTTCTGTCTTCTGGATTTTTGTCGTAAGAATAACTTGCCAAAACACCACGAGCAAGTTTATTCATAACATCAGAAGAAGGAGCTTTCATAATCATATCTTCTGTGAAGTTATCTGGTAGAGTTCGTCTTGTTCCCAAGAAAAAGCGGAATTCTTCTAGTTGTTCTTGAGTTGGTAATTCACCAAAAAGCAAAAGATATACAGTTTGTTCATAACCAAACTCATCATGGCCTTCAGCATCTTTGATTAGTTCTTCAATGTCATAACCACGATACAAAAGTTTTCCTGGAACTGGAACTTTTTTACCATCAATTACATCATAACCAACAACATCACCAATTTTTGTAAGTCCAACAAGTACACCGCGACCGTCTTTATATCGAAGACCACGACAAACATCAAGTTTGTTATAAAGTTCAACTTCTACAATGTCATTGTTTTGTGCTAAGCCTGAAAGTTTTTGAATGAATCCGTCTTCGGAGTAATCTGCCATAACAACCTCCCTTTTTTACGATTTGAATATTTATGCAAATAAGAAAATATTTTTGTTATAATTATACATTTTACGAGGATTAGGGTCAACGGTATAGGAGAAAAATGTCAAACATTTTCAAAAATGTTATAAAATAGTTAGGAAATGATAATAACACATTTTCCCAATACTTTGGGATGAGTCAGCTTTGAAAAGCTGGTAAACTATATGAGGGAAAGGAAACCATTTTTTTCGATAAAACGGTTTCCTCTCCCTCATACTCCCACTCCTTCCAAAAGAACGACCAAAGGGGACGCCCCTTTGGAAACCCCAAATTTATATTTTTATTTTAGATTCTTACTTTTTTTACTAGTGTTTATCTTCTTTTCTTTTTTTCGTGATTCTACACAAATGTATATCTATTATTATCATAAAGTGTTGACACGGTATTACAACAAAATTATTTATTTTCTACAGCAGAATCAGATTTTTCGTTTTTCTTTTTCATTAGCTTCAGATTCTTCGGTTGTTCCAGATTTTTTTTGTACATTTTCAAGTGTATTTTTCAAATTATACAAGTATCGCTTAATTTTTTGACTAGCCGTTTTTTCAAAAACTTCGATTTTTTGAACTTTGCCAATTTGTGAAAATCTATTTACTTGTTTATTAACAAAAAATTGGATTTCTGTAAGGATTGCTTCTTGTGCATAAGCAAAGTCATTACCCATTTCTTTTGCTTTATTTCCCATAGAATCTAGGATTTGTTTCATTTTTTCTTGGTAAGTTCCAGATTCTTTGTCTTTTTTGATGATTTCTTCAGAAGCTACTTGATATTTTTCATCATCTAATTGAACAAGAGCAACCAAGCCTTTTTTGCCTTCAACAACCAAAGATTCTGTAACCAATGGATGCTGATTCAAAACAAACTCAATATCCTCAGGGTAAATATTTTCTCCAGAAGAGCCTAAAATCATATTTTTTAAGCGACCTTTTAATGAAAGCCGACCTGTTTTATCTAAATCGCCTAAATCCCCAGTTTTGTACCAGCCTTCTCCAACAGAATCTTCTTTTGTTGTAAAAGCGGCGGCTGTAAGTTCTGGAGCTTTGTAATAGCCTTTCATTACGTTTGGACCTTTTACAACAACTTCACCGATTCCAGTTTTGGGGTCTGGATCTAGGATTTTTAGCTTTACACCTTCAACGATAGGTCCAATAGTTCCCGGTTTTGTAATTTTTACACCAGAACCAGCCAAAAGTGGAGCAGTTTCTGTTAAACCGTAACCAATTGCATAAGGAAATTTTGCGTCTTTTAAGAATTGTTCAACAACTGGATCTAATTTTGCACCACCGATTCCAAAGAAAACTAGCTTTCCACCAAAGGTTTTCATCAATTTTTTTCCAGCAATTTTGTGGAAGATTTTTTGAAAAAAGCGTTTTTCGTAAAGTTTTTTGATTTTCTCATTTTTTGTAAAAGTTGCCAAAACCTTACTTTTGTAGATTTTTTCCATAACCATTGGCACAGAAAGCACAATAGTTGGTCTTATTTTTCCAAAAGCTGGTAGCAAAGCAGAAACTGTTGGTGGCTTTCCAAGATAATAAACAGACGCACCGTTTAACATTATCAATACAAAACCAATAGTAAACTCGTAAACGTGAGAAAGTGGCAAGAATGACAAACATCTATCCATTTTGTGAACACGGTGAAAACCTTGGCACTGCACTGCATTCCAAACAATATTTTTGTGAGAAAGCTCAACGCCCTTTGAACGCCCCGTAGTTCCAGAAGTATAAATAATAGACGCTGTATTATCTTCTTGTATTTCAACAGTTGGAAGTTTTACATCGTCAAAATCACCACAAGATTCTCCACGCAAAAATGTAAAATCTTCAATATCAATAATAATTGGGATAATTTCTGAACTAATATGCTCAATACGACTATACATTTTTCTGTTTATCAACAAAACAGAAACTTCGGCGTGTTTTAGGATTGATTCAACTTCCACAGCATTAAAATCTGGCAAAAGAGGAACGGCTATTCGTCCATAATTAACTATACCGAGAAAACTAGCTCCCCAATTTGGACTACTTGTGCTATATATGGCAATTTTTGCATCTCGCGATAACTCTAACTTTTCAAAAAGACGAGCAAATTTTTCAGAAATCTCACCTAATTCTTTGTAAGTAATAGGATTACCATCAACAAGAGATAACGCAATTCTGTCTGAAAATTTTGATACAGAATTTTTTAGTAAAGCAGGAAATGTGTATGCCCCTAAATCTTTAATTGTTTGCATAATATTTAGACACCTTAATCAAAATTGTGTTGCAGCTGATAAAAATCCCGTCAATTATTATAATCCCTTTTTTCAACCACTTCAAAGAATAAATTACTCTATTATACAAAACTTTACAATATACTGACTTTTGTCAAAAATACAAAAATTAAGACGAAGAAGACCTTTTATCAATCTACAGTAAGCTTTCTTTGTAGAGTAATTGTTTCTCCGTTTATAAATACACCAGACACATTAATTGTTACAGGTTGCAACACCAAAATTTCTGTTTCTGTTTGAGTTTCAAAAGATTTTACAAAATAATAACCAGAAAAAACTGAATTGGCCGAATCTCCTCTAAATTCTAAGAAATTTTCACCTTGCTTTTCGATTTCTGTAAAAACCCCTCTGGTAAAAATCCCATTATTTTCATGAACCCATTGATTTTTATCCACAGAAACGAAACTTCCATCTGCCAAAGTCCACTTATTTAGGGAAGTTTTTAAGATTTCTGTATATTTTGTTGAGAACATACTTTCTTCACTAGCAATTTTTTTATTATCCTGTTTTTTGTAGTTTCCATCCCACAAAGTTTCTTCACCAATTGTCATTTTCAAATCATCTGTAGCTTTTATCTTAATTTCATCAGTAGAAACCAAAGTTACTGCAAAACTTCGTGACAAAGCCGACATAGATTTATTTTCTGTAGTCATAGTTATACCATTTCTTCGCATCCAACTGGTATTTATGGAATAAACTTCTTGACTTTCGTTTACAAAACAAACAATTTCATTATTTTCTGTATCAAAAAAGATGTATCGCATTTCTTTAGAATTTCCACTGGATTTGTACCAAAGACCGTCCAAGAACTTTGAGAAAGTAGCCACAGTTCCATCTAATATTTTTGATAATTCTTGAGCATTGATTGTACGACCTGGAATCTTTTGAATTGTTGTTCGCTCATAGATTCTAGTTTGAGGATTCCATTTATAAGTAATTTGGAGCTGATCCATACTGTTACTTCCAGCGTTTGGGTCTGGACAGTTTTCGATAATTGGGAAACTTTCTCCCATAGCTTGATTTAGAGAATATGCGTCAGAACGAGATGATTCTTGGATAAACAAGGTTCCTTCTGTGCTAAAATCTGCAATTTTTTCTAATGTCATACTTTGACGAGAAATAGTTGGAAGATAAACTTGCATAACAGTTTTTTTCTCATCTGAAAATCCAGTAATCACAATAGCATTTTGATGCTGTCCTACAATATCAAGGCAAGAAAAAGTAAAGGTATTAAATTGAGAAATTGGAGTTTCTATTTCTGCAGCTCGACTGTAAGAGGCTGTAATATTATTGTATAAACCAACTAGGAGAATAAGCTTTTCGTTACCAGCTTTTTTTACTACACAAACTTGGTCATCAACTTGGTCTCCAGTTTGTGCCTTTGCCAAACTCACAGAATAAGCGTGAAGCAATGTTTCATCTGGCTGAAGCGGAATATACGAAATAATTGTTTCACTAGCCAAATCAAAAGATTCTTCAGTTTCTATAGTTTGAACTTCTGTTTGTGTAACTGGAATAATTACCTTAGAATGTTGAGCTTCTACAACTTCTTCCACGGAAAATTTTTGATATAAATAAAATCCACTTAATAAAAGTGCAATTAGTGCAAATAAAATAATAATCAATTTCTTCATAAGTAAACTATATCAAAAAAATTTATTAAATTAAAGATTAAATAAAAGATTGAAAAAAATAAATGAATATTAGTAAAAAAATAAGGCAAAATTTCGTTGATTTTTGCAAAAAATTGATTAAGTACCCAAAATGTGATACTATAATTTCGGATTTTATTATGTTAAAACTTACAGTGCGAAATGGGAAGCCATTACCCCACGGAACTACAATAGCAAATAATGGCGTAAATTTTAGCGTTTTTTCACGCAACGCAACAGAAATTATTTTAGATATTTTTGAAGAGGAAAACTCTTCTACACCTTATTTTTCATACAAATTTCATCCAACTCATAATAGAACAGGGGATGTTTGGCACGTTTTTATAGAAGGTTTAAAACCTGGAGCTTTGTATCTTTACAGAGTAAATGGACCTTTTGAACCAGAAAAAGGGCATCGATTTAACAAAAATTGTTACCTTATCGATCCTTATGCAAAGGCTTTAACCAACAAAAGCATTTTTCAAAATCTTCCAAAAAACTATACTCCAGCAAAAGACAAAATGGATATTGAATTTGGAACTCTTTATGATGCAGCCAATTTTCCAAAATGTGTCGTAATTGATGATGATGATTTTGATTGGGAAGATGACAAACCTCTAAATTTTCCACTTAGAAAAAGTGTTTTGTACGAAGCTCACGTAAAAGGATTTACAGCTAGTTCCACATCAGAAGTTTCAAAACCAGGCACTTACGCTGGTCTAATTGAAAAGATTCCATATCTAAAAGAGCTTGGGGTTACCAGCGTTGAATTGATGCCTTTGCAAGAATTCGACGAAAACGAAAATACAAATATTAACCCAAAAAATGCACAGCCTCTCAAAAATTACTGGGGTTATAGCACCATCGCCTTTTTTGCACCAAAAGCTGGATACGCTTACGACAAAACTCCAGGAGGAGCTGTTCGCGAGTTTAAAGAAATGGTAAAGGCAATGCACAAAGCTGGACTAGAAGTTATCCTTGATATTGTGTTTAACCACACAGCAGAAGGCAACGAAAACGGGGTAACTTTAAGTTTCCGTGGTTTTGACAATAGCATTTACTACATTCTAGAAGATTACCGAAAACAATATTACAAAAATTATTCTGGTTGTGGAAATACATTAAACTGTAACCACCCTGTAATGAGAACACTGATTATCGACTGTTTACGATATTGGGTTTGTGAAATGCACGTTGACGGATTCCGCTTTGATTTAGGCTCAATTCTTGGTCGTGACAGAACTGGAAAACTTTTGGAAGATCCACCAGTTTTGGAGCGAATTGCAGAAGATCCTGTTTTACGCCACACAAAAATCATTGCAGAAGCTTGGGATGCTGGAGGAGCTTACCAAGTTGGCTGGTTCCCAGGAGGAAGATGGGCTGAATGGAACGACCGCTACCGAGACGACGTTCGACGTTACTGGAGAGGCGATGACAGAATGTGTAACGCTTTGGCAACTCGCTTAACAGGTTCTGCAGACTTGTATCTTCGGGACGGAAGAAAACCTTTCCATTCTATAAACTTTGTAACAAGCCACGACGGTTTTACACTTCGGGATTTACTTTCTTACAACGGAAAACACAACGACGATAACGGCGAAAACAACCGAGATGGTTCTGACAATAACAACAGTTACAACTATGGATACGAAGGAGATTCCACAAATCCACAGATTGTAGCCACCCGAAAAAAACAAGCTAAAAATATTATGCTCACTCTCCTTCTCTCTCAGGGAACTCCAATGTTACTTGCAGGAGACGAGTTTTTCAGAACTCAAAAGGGAAATAATAACGCTTACTGTCAAGACACAGAACTTTCTTGGATTGACTGGAAGTTAAAATCAGAAAATAATGGATTGTTTAGATTTACACGAAAGTTAATTGATTTTCGGCTAAAACATCCAGCTTTTATGCGACCAGAATTTTTCCTAGGTGGAGATTTATCTTACAACAGTTTACCAGATATTACTTGGTTTGACGAAACAGGAAAAGTTCCAGATTGGAGCAAAATCAACCATTTTATCTCATTTAGATTAGATGGAAGCAAGGCAGATATTTTTGCAGATATTGATGACAACGATTTTTACTTAATGTTTAATTCATCAACTCACGACATTACAGTAACAATTCCACCATCAATTGGAAACAAAAAATGGTACAGAGTCATAGACACTTCTATTGAAGAGCCAAATGACTTTTTACCAAGTGGTGAAGAAGAGTTTTTACCAAATCAAAGTAAATACATTCTTCCTGCAAGAAGTGCCGCTGTTTTACTTAGTCGCTAAGATTGTGTAAAATATTTTTTACTAAAACGGTTTACATAACAAAAAAGTTATGCTAATCTCTAAATTAGGTGAAAATAAAAATCATTTTTTGGATTGTTGCCCCTTGGGGTCAATAGGAGGAAATATGAAATTTGATGCAGAAGCATTTAAAGCAAGTCTTTCTGCCCGTCTAAAAAGACAATACGGAAAGGAAATCTCCCAAGCTACTAAACATGACCTTTTTGATGCAGTAGCTGCATCTGCTATGGAAATTATTACAGAAAATTGGATGAAAACACGTAATGCCAACTATAAAAAACAAGGCAAACGTATGTATTATCTTTCTGCAGAATTTTTGATGGGTCGTGCATTAAGTAACAACTTAATCAACACAGGAATTATGGAAGGTGTAAAAGATGTTCTAAAAGATTTAGGCATTGATTACAATATGGTAGAAGAACAAGAACCAGACGCAGGTCTTGGAAACGGTGGTCTTGGTCGTCTAGCTGCTTGTTTTCTAGATTCACTTGCAACATTGGATTATCCAGGACACGGATACGGAATTCGCTATCAATACGGAATGTTTGAACAACGCATCGAAAATGGCTGTCAAGTTGAATATCCTGATAACTGGCTAAAACACAGAGATCCATGGGAAATCAAACGCTCAGACTTAGCTGTAACAGTAAAATTCGGTGGAAATGTTGCTTGTCGCAAAGATGCAAAAGGTAACGATCAATTCTACGTAGAAAATGCTGAAGAAATCCTTGCAACTCCATACGATATGCCAATCGTTGGATATGATACAAAAACTGTAAACACATTACGTTTATGGCAAGCTTCAAGCACAAACGGCTTTGACTTACAACTTTTCAACAACATGGAATATATCCGTGCTGTTGAACGCCAAAACTCAGCAGAAAATGTTAGCCGCGTACTTTATCCAAATGACTCAGGTCCATCTGGAAAAGCTCTTCGTCTAAAACAACAATACTTCTTCTCATCTGCAAGTTTACAAGATTTAGTAAATCACTTTATCAGCGACCACGGAACAGATTTCCAAAAATTCCCAGATTATCAAGTTATCCAATTAAACGATACTCACCCAGTTGTAGCAATTCCAGAACTAATGAGAATCCTTATGGACGAACATGGTCTTGGTTGGGATGAATCTTGGAACATTGTAAAACGCACATTTGCTTATACAAACCACACAATTCTTGCAGAAGCTCTAGAAAAATGGCCAATTGATATTTTCCAAAATCTTCTTCCACGTATTTATCAAATCGTAGAAGAAATCAATCGTCGTTTCACAATCGAACTTCGAGAAAAATATCCAGAAGATTATCTAAAACAAAACAGAATGTCTATCATCCAAAACGGTATGATTCATATGGCTTGGCTTGCAATCCACGGATGTTTCAGTGTAAACGGTGTAGCAGCTCTTCACACAGAACTTCTAAAAACTCAAGAATTAGCTGACTGGTACGGATTGTATCCAGAAAAGTTTAACAACAAAACAAACGGTATTACACAACGCCGCTGGTTGTTAAGTGCAAACCCACGTCTTGCCAAGTTCATCACAGATAGAATTGGTCACGGTTGGGAAAAAGACTTATCAAAACTAAGAGAACTTGAAAAATTTGTTGATGATGAAAAATCACTAAACGAACTTCTTGATATTAAAATGGCTAACAAAGAAGACTTAGCTAAATATCTAAAAGAAACACAAAACGAGTTCTTAGATCCAGCATCAATTTTTGACGTACAAATCAAACGTCTACACGAATACAAACGACAATTACTAAACGTACTTCACATTATGTATTTGTACAATCGTTTACTAAACGAACCAGACTTCAATCCACCAGCAAGAACATTTATCTTTGGTGCAAAAGCTGCTTCTGGTTATCGCCGTGCAAAATCAATTATCAAATTGATTAACTGTGTTGCAGAAAGAGTAAACAATGATAGACGTGTACGGGGCAAACTAAGAGTTGTATTCGTAGAAAATTACCGTGTATCAGTGGCAGAAAAACTTTTCCCAGCTTCAGATGTTTCTGAACAAATCTCTACAGCTGGAAAAGAAGCTTCTGGAACAGGTAATATGAAGTTTATGGTAAACGGTGCTTTGACACTAGGTACTTTAGACGGTGCAAATATCGAAATTGTGGAAGAAGCTGGAAGCGAAAACGCATTTATTTTCGGGCTAAAATCAGATGAAATCATTAAAATTGAAGCTGAACACAGTTACAATCCACAAAAATATCTTGAAAGAAATCCAGAACTTGCAAAAGTTATGAATCAATTGATTGACGGAACATACAACCAAGATACTCAACTTTTCAAAGAATTATACGATTCTTTAATTTACGGAATCGAAGGAAACCGCCCAGATGTTTATTACGTTCTTGCTGATTTTGATTCTTATGTAAAAGCACAAGAAGCAGTTGCAGCAGCATACCAAGACAAAATGGGTTGGGCTAAAAAAGCTCTTCTAAATATCGCTAGAAGTGGAAAATTCTCCTCTGACCGTACAATCGAAGATTACGTAAAAGATATTTGGAAGCTTAAAAAGGTTAAAATTGACTAATTTTTAGTTAGTAAAGTCTTTGAAGCTCGGTGATTTTCGCCGAGCTTTTTTTTTAATACTTAAAGCATTTTTTTAACACAAGATTTTTAGATAGATTGACTATAAAATCCATAACCATTAAAATATTATCACATTTTATTAAACAAAAGTTAAAGTTTTAGAAATTAGGAGTTACTATGGCACACTGTATCGTTCCAGAAGCAGAAGAAATATTAGATAAAGAATTTCCAGTTTTAAATGCTGGTTTTGTTCGACTTGTTGATTATATGGGTGGAGATTCCAGAATCGTTCAGTCAGCTCGTGTTTCTTACGGCGATGGCACAAAAACAGTTCGTGAAGACGGAGCTTTAATCGATTATCTTTTACGACATCAACATACAAGTCCTTTTGAACAAGTTGTTTTAACTTTCCACGTAAAAATGCCAATTTTCGTTGCTCGTCAATGGATTCGTCACAGAACAGCAAGAGTAAACGAAATTTCAGGTCGCTATTCTGTAATGCGAGACGAATTTTATATCCCAGCTGATATGGACGTAGCAAAGCAAAGCACAGACAACAAACAAGGCCGCAGCACAGAACCTGTAACTCACGCTTATGCAGCTTCTGTTCAAGAAAGACTACAAAATGGCCAACAGCGAATTTACGAAGAATACAAAGAACTAGTTGATGAAGGACTTGCTCGGGAATTAGCACGGGTAAATCTTCCTCTTTCAATGTATACAGAAATGTATTGGGAAATTGACTTACACAATCTTTTACACTTCTTGAAACTTCGCCTAGACAGTCACGCTCAAAAAGAAATCCGTGATTACGCTAACGTAATTCTTGAAATCACAAGAAAAGTTGCTCCAATGGCTGTAAGTTCTTTTGAAAATCACCAACAAAATGGTGTAAATTTCTCTGGTGAAGAAATGGCTGATTTACGAGCCATGCTAGAAGGAAAAGAACCAAGTTTAACAGGGAAAAAACTTGATCGCCTAAAAGAAAAAATCGCAACTGGAAAACAACTTTAATTTCCAGTTTTAATTCAAAAAAAGCCCTGATAAAGATTTTTTAGAATCTAACATCAGGGCTTTATTTTCGGTTTCACAATATTTGGTGAACCCAAAATAAAGGTGGTCAAAGGCTTGACCGTATCGCCATTGACCACCAGATTAGGATTACTTTTGGCTCTCGTAAAATCCTTTTTTTTAACTAATTATTTTTAACTGAACTAAATATACTAACATTTTTACTAAATGTTTACTTTTTTTTCATACAAAACACAGGTTATTGCATAGAATATTCCACCAACCACTGTAAAAATTCCCAATGGAATCCAAACATCCAAAATATCATTTAGAAGTTCAAAGTTGATAACATCCAAAAAAGCTCCAATAGTTCGCATTGTTGCATAGAAAAGCAAGTAAATCATCAATCCAATAATAAACTTACTGAAACGACCTTTCCGCC
Organism: Spirochaetaceae bacterium; assembly: GCA_017416145.1. GTDB lineage: Bacteria > Spirochaetota > Spirochaetia > Treponematales > Treponemataceae > Treponema_I. The sequence goes on from JAFQDD010000016.1 coordinate 212,305, forward strand.
CAAAAGTTGCAAAAAGTGTTAATGCAAGATTTATAATACTTTGTAAAATCACAAATCCCAAAACTACAGCACAACACAAAGTTAATATTTCGGGTACAATATCAGCAAAATCAAAGTTTATATGAATATTGTTAGACGAAACTTCACATAAAGCACAAATTGCCATAAAAATCACGAATAAAATGGCGTAGAAAACAAATTCTAGCAATCCAATTAACATTTTTCCGCCGATTAAAGACCAAGAATTAACTGGAATAGTTTTCATCAAAGTACCTGTATCTTTGAATAAAATGTCATTCATAGAACCAGCACCCTTTATCAAAGCAATAAAAAATGCACCAAAGGTTCCAATTGAAAATGAAAAGCCAAACCACATAGCAAATGTGTCGTCTAGAGTTTCAGAATCACTAAAAACATTGTTTACCCCGTACAAGATTCCACATCCGACATACAAAACAACAATAAAAATGCTCATAATTAGCATATTTTTCTTATGAATAAAAAACTCTTGTTTTAATACAGATAACATAAATTTTTCTCCTTATATTTTTTAGAATTAATACAAACCTACTCATCTTGGAAAGTTTCGATATATAGCTGGTCGATAGAAAGCCCTTTTTCCACACGCAAATCTTCTGCACTGCCGCTTAAAATCACTTTTCCTTTTCCGATAAAGCAAACATCATCAAAAATCCGCTCAACATCATTTACCAAGTGGGTACTAATAATAATTGAAGAATCTTCATTGTAAGTTTTGATAATAGTAGAAATTATTCTATCTCTTGCAACTGGGTCAACGCCTCCAAGTGGTTCATCTAGAACAAATAATTTTGCATTTCTTGAAAAAGCTAAAGTAAGATTTAGTTTTTCTATCATACCTTTTGACATAGCAGAAACTTTTTCGTTTTTGTCTAGTTTCATAAAATCAAGCATATCCAAAGCTTTTTTCATATCAAAATCATCATAGTAGTTTTGGAAAAAGTTTAGTGCATCAATTGATTTCATAAAAGGGTACAAAACATTTTTGTCTGGTAAAAATGAAACTAGTTTTTTTGTTTCTAACCCAATATCATATCCGCAAACTTGAACAGAACCAGAATTTACATGTTGTAAACCTGCAATAATTTTAAGCAAAGTTGTTTTTCCACTTCCGTTTGGTCCCATTAGTCCTAGAATACGTCCCTTTTCCAAAGTGAGATTCACATTTTCTAATGCAGTTTTTGTAAAATACTTTTTGTTTAGATTTTTGATTTCTAAAATTTTTTCCATCTTAGTTCTCTCCTATTGCTTCTTTTACCAAAGTGATGATTTCATTATTTGAAACCCCAGCATCGTGCATTTTTTTTAAAAACTCTTCTACAAAAGTTTTTCCGATTGTGTTTTTCATTTCTGAAACACTATTTTTATCATTTTCTACTACAAAAGTTCCCATACCTCGTCTTGTCTCCGTAACGCCTTCTCTTTCTAGCTCTTGGTAAGCCCGAACAATAGTATTTGGATTTACCTTTAATTCGTCTGCCAATTCTCTAACAGATGGCAACTTACTTCCAGGACTTAAAATTCCTGTTCCTATTCGCCGTTTTATTTCAAACATAATTTGAATATAAATCGGCGTGTTTTTATCAAACTCCATTTGACCTCCAAATATTTATAAATCTGTTTTACTTCACTAGTGTTATAGTTAGATAGTACACTAGTTTAATATCAATGTCAAGCATTTTTAAAAATTTTTTTATTTTTTTTGATTTTTTATCAGAAAAACAAAAAAAAGGACTTTTTGCTCTAGAAAAATCTAAAACAAAAAGTCCTAAAATTTTTGGAAAATCTTTGCTTACACTTTTTTTAATGAACTATTTTGTCAACAAACGATTCATCCGTTTAACAAAGTCAGCTGGATCTGCAATTTCGCCACCGCCAACTAATAAAGCCTGGTCAAGCAACACGTTTGCCACATCTTCAATGTAGGCTGCATCATCTGTGTCTTTCACCTTGCCAACCAAAGCATGGTCACCATTTACTTCTAGAATTGGCTTAACTCCGCCACCAAAAGTAGGTTGCCCCATTGCTTTCATCATTCTTTCCATTTGTAGAGAAGGATCATTTTCATCTACAACTATACATGAAGGAGATTCAGACAATCGTTTAGATAGCACAACGTCTTTTACTTTGTCTCCCAAGGCATTTTTAATTTTTTCAACAACTGGCTTAAACTCTTTTTCTTTCTTTTCAGCTTCTTTTTTGTCGATGCCAAGCTCTTCATCACTTCCAGCACGGTTTACAGCTTTTAGCTCAAAATCCTTGTATTTTCCGTAGCCAGGAATTACGATGTCATCAATTTCATCTGCCATAATCAACACTTCAAAGCCCTTGTTTTTGTAGGCTTCCAAAAGTGGTGAGTTCCGTAGATTTTGCTCATCATTTCCTGTGATGTAATAAATTGCTTTTTGTTCTGGCTTCATTCTTTGAACGTAGTCTGCAAAACTTGTCCAGTTGTTTTCCCCAGTTCCCTCTGGAGCTGTACTTTTAAATCTGATGATTTCAGCAATTTCGTCCCGATTTGCAAAATCAGAATACAAACCTTCCTTCATAGGACGATTGTAGTTTTCTACAAATTTTTGCCAGTTTTCTACAGCTTTTTTATTTTCTTCGCTCATTTCAACACCTTCTCCGGCGTCTTTTTGAGCTTTGATTGCTTTTTCAGCCTTTTCTGCCATTTTTTTGAATTCAGACAAAAGTTTTTTTACAGAAGATGATTTAATATTTGTAAGAATTCTGTTTTGTTGTAAGATTTCCCGGCTTACGTTTAGTGGTAAATCTTCAGAATCAATAATACCACGAACAAAACGCAAATATGCAGGGAGAAGTTCTCGCTCATCATCAGTGATGAAAACTCGTTTTACGTAAAGCTTTACGCCACTTTTGTAATCAGCTTGGTACATATCAAATGGAGCACGTTCTGGAACGTAGAATAATGTTGTGTATTCTTGTGTGCCTTCTGCGTGAGTGTGAACGTACATAAGTGGGTCAGAAGAATCGTGGGAAAGTGTTTTGTAAAAGTCTTTGTAATCTTCTGGTTTTAGTTCTGATTTTGAGCGTTTCCACAAAGCACTTGCAGAGTTGATTTTTTCAACTTTTGATTCAGAGCCAGTTTCCTTGCCCTTGTCATCATAGGATTTTTGTTCATAATGCAAATAAATTGGAAATGCAATGTGATCAGAATATCTTTTGATAAGTTCTTCTAACTTCCAACGAGAAGCGTATTCAGCATCTTCATCGTTTAAGTACATAACGATAGCAGAACCATGTTTGTCTTCTGAATCAAATCCGTAAGCCTTTGCTTCAGCAGAATCTAAAGAAAGTTCATCTACATCGTAAGAAGAAGTTCCTTCGCTAGACCATTTGTATAAAGCTTTTTCTCCAGCCTTGCGAGTGATAACATCAATCTTTTTTGCAGCCATAAATGCAGAATAGAATCCAACACCAAATTGACCAATTAGGCTAGAATCTTTTTTTGCCTCAGTTTCTAGTTTTTCCAAGAAAGCCTTTGTACCAGAACGAGCAATAGTTCCCAAATTGTTATCCAAATCTTCGGCATTCATACCAATACCAGAATCTTGGATAGTAAGAGTTTTTGCTTTTTCGTCAAATAGGATATCAATTCGTGGCTCAAAACTTACAGACTTGTAGTTTTCGTCAGAAACAGTTAGATATTTTAGTTTGTCCAAAGCGTCAGAAGCGTTTGAAACAATTTCTCTAACAAAAATGTCCTTGTTTGAATAAAGTGAGTGAATAATTAATTTTAGAAGTTCCGAAACCTCTGTTTGAAATTGATGTGTAGCCATTTTGCCTTACCCTTATTTCTTATAATTGTAAAAAATGATAATGATTTAAAGATAATAAAGTTTTTGCAAAATGGCAATTGTTTTGAAGATATTTGTCAAACATTTTCAAAAATGTTATAAAATAGTTAGGAATCAGCTTTGAAAAGTTGGTAAACTATTTGGGGGAAGGAAAACCGAACTTTTTCGATGCGTAGTTTTTCCTTCCCCCAAACCCCCAACCTTTCCTGGCAACGACCAAAGGGGATTCCCCTTTGGAAACCCCAAAACTTATGTTTTCTTTTTATTTTTTATTTTTTTTACTAGTGGTTGTTATCTCTTTTGGCTATTTAGCTATCTATACAAGAGGGACGATTACAGCTAAGTTAGAATTTTCGCTAGAAAATTCTCGTGTACAAGGTCGGCCACGGATGGCCGATTATAGCAAAGTTAGAATTTTCGCCAGAAAATTCTAACAGGGATAAAAATTACAGGACGTAATTTTTATCCCTAAAAATCCAGCGCCAAGCTCATTCATTTTTTCAAAGAAGCCTGGGAAAGAAACAGAACAGCATTCGCCATCTTTTACAGTTACAGCATCATTTTCTAAAGCAAGACCAAAACAAGCAAGGCTCATAGCCACTCGGTGGTCATCGTAGCTTTCTACAGTGCCACCATGCAAAGCGTTTTTGTTTCCGTAGATAATTAGCTGATCCCCAAAAAGTGGATTACCCTTTGATAAAGTTAAACCGTCTACCAGGTTTCCCCCAAGTTTAGAAAGTTCTTCCACCATTACTTTGATTCTATCAGTTTCTTTTTTGCGGCAAACTTCTGTATCCTCTAAAATAACTGTTCCATCCACAAAACAAGACAAAGCTGCCAAGGCACAAACTGCATCTGGGAAACCTGCAATGTTTACCCGCAAAATATCATCTTTGAAGTTGCCTCGTTTGGTAGACAAATTTTGGGATTTGCTACCATTTACAATTAATCGACCGCTGGTTTCAGAAAGTTTTTCAATTTCCAAATCAGCACCAAGGGATTTTAGAATCTCCACAATAGCGTCGTCCCCTTGGCTACCAGTTGTGTCTATGCCGTCTATCACAATATCACTTCCAGAAAGAATTGCTGCCATCAAAGGGAAAGCAACTCCTTCCCAGTCTGAAGGAATAATTGTATCAAAGGCTTTTATAGCTTTTTTTCCATGGGTTTTGATTTTTTTGTAATCTGGAGAAATATCCACATCAACTCCAACATTTTTCAGCCAAAGTTGAGTCATTGTAAGATAAGGCACTTCTTTTGGATCTGTTAAATTGATATCAAGTTCACCATCAATTAAAAGAGAAGCCATCATTAAGCCAGAAATATACTGAGAAAGACGGCCATCTGTTGTAACACTACCAGCTTTTATTGGCCCGGTCACAGAAAATGGCGGTGCATCCACTCCAACTCTATCAGTACTAGCTTCTGCCCCAAGCTGACGAAGTGCGTCTAATAAATGGTTCACAGGTCGCTTACAAATGGACTCATCCCCTGTAAAAGAAGATTTTCCAGAAAAAGTTGCCGCCACCGGAGTAAAAAAGTACAAAGTTGACCCAGAATTCCCAACATCAATTTGACAATCTGGCAAATGGGCATTTTTTCCAGCCCCAGTTACAACCCAAGTTTCAGCCGGAGTTCCTTGTGGAATGCCCTTTTCATCCACCGGACAGCCAATATCAACCTTTGCTCCAAAAGCTTTTATGGCATGAGCTGCACTTAAGCAGTCTGCACTTGGTAGTGGATTTTTGATATTTGAAACCCCGTCAGCCAAAGCGGCAAGTAGTAAAGCTCTAATAGTATGACTTTTTGAGCCTGGAACAATAATTGTGCCAGAAAGACGGTGTTTTGTTGACTTATAGTTCATTTTTTTACTCTCGCAAACAATAAAAGATAAATTGTATTTTATTCACTTTTGATTTTTTGTACAATATTACAACCGCAGAGTTCCTACATCAAAAGAAATAAAAGGAACAACTTTATTTCCATAAGAACCCACACCGCCCCGTAGAAAAAAGTTAAATGCTTTTTTCACATTTATACCGATTTGCAAACCAGTATTCCATTGAGTGTCGTTAAAAAAATCTGTAACGATTTCTTCGTAAGAAGTCCAAAGATTTCCCAATCCTAAGAAAGCGGAAAAGAAAACTTTTCCACCTAAAATCGTAATATCATCCCAAGGGTCAAACTGCAAAGAAATCATTGTTTGCAATTTATGAGGAGCATACTCAAAATCTCCAGCAAATTGCGGTGAATACAATCTAGATCCAAGATTAAAACCTAAACAAGGATACAATTCTGGCATAGTTTTTATCTGCTGAAAATACTCAGAACCTACAACAATATCAGTGATGAAACTAAGTTTTCTTGAAAGAGGAATTGCACCCGTTACATTTGCCTCGATAAAATTACAGAATTTTGGCAAATCACCACCACCAATTGGCACAAAAAAGTTGTTCTTTACAGAAAATAAAAAGCCTTCTTTTGGAAAATCTGGTAATTTTAAAGTATTTACTGAATATTTTACACTAAAATTAAGTCCACTATTTTCACGTGAATCTGAATAATTTGCCTTTGATTCATCCAAATTATCAGAAGAAAAACCATAAGGGGCAAACAAAGAATATCCAAATCCAAAATACAAAAGCCGATCCAAACCTCCACGATATCCAAAACCAATGGAAGATGTAAAACTTTGCAAAGCAGTACCCTCTGCATCTAAGTCTTGAATATTTGTTGTAACAAAATTTCTATCAGAAACATAATTTACATCAATTTTTGCAAAGGATTTCGCATTAAGTGGATGAATATACATAGCATCTGCCATAAATCCGTTTATAAATCCCAATTTCAAAGATAATACAGAGTTGATGCCCGTTAATCCGCGATATTGAAAATCTGTAGTTAATAAAAGTTTTGTAGTTTCTTGGGCTGACAAAACTCCAGTATAAGTTCCAGAAAGCAAAATATCTGCATAAGAAGTTTCTACAGGAGTAAGGGAAACCTCCAAAACCTTTCCATTATCATAGGATTTTATCCGAGTATTTACCGATTCATAATTTCCAGATTCGTAAATTTCACTTACAAAAGATTTATAAGCTTCATCAGTAAGTGGCTTATCCTTAATTTTTTGAAAAAGATGATTCACAAATTTTGAATCAGATTCAAATCCTTGAGTTAATTTTAATTCAGTAATCGTAATCCAATCTTTATCAGTATATTTTTGGATTGAAGGCTCTGATTCTGGCTGATATCCAGTTTCGTAGATTCTATCTCTGATTTTTTCCAATTCAGTCATATATGGTTCTAGAGATTTTTCAGACAAATCCCAAATTTCTTGACCATTTTTAAAGCTTAAAAAATTGTAATTTCCCAAATTTGGAATAAAAACGAAATCGGCCAAAGGATATTTTGGACGATTTCTCGGAGCTTGAGTCATATAGTACATTTGAGCAACAGCCACAAAATAGTTTGAATCAAAAGCCGTAATCTCAGTTTCCAAATCATCTGAAATTTCTACTGCAATGATAATATCACACCCAAAATCAATGGCAGCCTCAATAGGCAAATTATTAGTCACTCCCCCATCAATGTAATATTTATCCCCGATTTTCGCAGGAGTAAAAATCCCTGGAATACTCATACTTGCCCGAATAACTTCTGCAATATCACCAAATTCAATAATTTCTGATTCACCATTTAATAAATTTGTTGCCACAGCTCGAAAGGGAATTTCTAACTCATTAAAATGAATATTTGAGGGATATTTAATGGTTTTTTCTTTAAAAAATTGATAAATTCTCTCGCCACTAGTAAAACCACTATCCATTGAAAGAGAAAACTTATTATCAAATCCAATTCTAAACAAATTTGAATCAATAGAATGTTCACTTAAAATTGATTCCACAGGCGTTCTAGGTTTATCTAAAAAGAAGTCTGACCAGTTAATTGTGTTTACCAACTCATAGATTTCATCTGGATTATAACCACAAGCATACAAGCCACCAACAATCGCACCAATGCTTGTTCCTGCTACAAAATCAATAGGAATGCCAAGTTTTTCAATGGCTTTTATCACTGGTAAATGAGCAAATCCCTTTGCACCACCTCCAGCTAAAATTAGACCAACTTTTGGACGTTCTACATTTTTTTCATTTTCAGCAAAAGAAGACTGTGCAGGATTTTCATTTCCCCACAAAGAAAAACATAATATTATACATATAAAAAATGAGAAAATTCTTTTCATAAATTTAATACTAACAAAATTTTAATCTAATGTCAGATTTTTTTGGAAGATTTAATAAGTTTTTTATAGCAAACGCAAAAAGTGATTATCAAAAAAATATCAGCCATTCCCCAAGCCAAAGGAGAAGCAAAAGCTGTTGCTACATATCCAAAAGTCGGAACTAACAAAAAAGCTGTAATTGTCCGAGCCGACATTTCAAAAACTCCTGCAAAAATTGCAATTTTACTAAAACCCATTCCCTGTATGGTAGCTCGAACAATTATCACAATCGCCAAAGGAAAATAGAATAAACTTACAACCTTTGCATAAAAATGACTGTCTTTTATCATTGTAATTTCAGAAGAATCTAAAAATAATTTTATAAATTGATTTCCAAAAGCAAAAACTACACAACTCATTACAATAGAATAAATTAAAGTCATAATCATTGTAACAAAAAGTCCTTCTTTTACCCTAGAAACTTTCTGAGCTCCAAGATTTTGCCCTGTCCAAGTTGCCATGGCAGTTCCCAAAGCATCAAAAGGACAACACAAAAACAACTGAATCTTACTGGCTGAGGAAACACAAGCCACCACATCAGAGCCTAGAGAATTTACAGCACTTTGCAAAAGCATATTTCCCACCGCAGTAATTGAATACTGAAATCCCATAGGGAAACCGCTACCACACAATGGAGCAAACAATTCAGTGCGAAGTTTTTTATCATCCTTTGATAATTGCAAAATATCATATTTTTTAAACAAAACTATAGTACAAAGAATGCCAGAAAATCCCTGAGCAATTACAGTTGCGATTGCAGCTCCAGCAATTCCCCATCCAAAAGTGATGATAAACAAAATGTCTAAAACAATATTTAAAACTGTTGAAATAATCAAAAAAAACAAGGGAGTTTTGCTATCCCCAAAAGCTCGAATTATTCCAGAAGATAGATTATACAAAAAAGCAAAAGGAATTCCAGCAAAAATCCAGCCAATATAAATTGCCGCATTATCAATAATATTTTCTGGAGTTTGCATAACTCGCAAAATTGGCTTACAAAAAATCACTGTAACCAAAGCCATAATTACAGATATAATTCCAGACAAATACAGAGAATTTACAACGAAATGTCTAAGTTTTGTAAAATCCTTTGCACCAAATCTATTGGCAATGGGAATTGCAAAACCACTACAAACTCCAAGTACAAAACCGATAACCAAAAAGTTCACAGAAGAAGTAGAACCAACCGCAGCAAGAGCTTCCTTTCCCAAATATTGCCCAACAATGATAGTATCAACAATATTATAAACTTGCTGAAGTAAATAACTAAAAAAAAGTGGAATCGAAAATGATATTATTAGTTTAAAAGGATTTCCTGAAGTTAAATCTTTTGTCATAGTTGCACAATAAATAAATGTGTTTAAAACATCAATAGATTATTCCGATATTTATTTTATGAATATTGCGTTATTTTTTCTGTTTATTTTTGCGGCTGCCGGATTACTTTTGATTTTGTGGGCATTAAAAAGCAAATATGCAATTTCAGACAATAAAAAAAACAAATCCAAAGCAAAAAAAACTACAAATCAAAAAACAACTCCTTGCCCCATTTGCAATAGTATGCTTTATCCAGGAGAAAATTTAACCACAAGAATATATGGCGGCATGGAAGCGAAAGAGCAACGAGCCACAATTCACGGCTGCCCTTATTGTTTTCCAGTTCCAACTTTAGCTGTAAAACGCACTTGTCCCGTTTGCCACAAAACCATTCCCCCTACAGGACATTTAGACGCATTTCTTTTTATCCGAGACACTGGTAAACGCCATATCCACATAACAGGCTGTACAGAGTGTCATAAAAGATAAGACTAATTTAATAAAAATCATTTTTCTTTATTTTTTTCCATTATTTTTTCAAATTTATTAAAAATTTTCGGAATTATCCCCTTATACACTCTTAATATGACAAAAAAATAACCAAACTAAAAAATTATGAACAGCTTATAATTATTACTTTGGTTATTTTAATATTATTATTTATCCATAAAGGAAATCTTCAATCTGCTTTCTCATTTTA
>JAFQDD010000017.1 GCA_017416145.1 Spirochaetaceae bacterium
CAAGTTCTATAAACTCTGAATATTGGTCTAAAATCTTACAGCGTTTTAAGATAGGATTTCCTTTATCTACATTAATATTAACAACTTTTACTGTAATTTCAAGTGGGAAATTTGCGAAATCGGCGGAATATTTTTGTTCTGGAATCAAAAAAGCGTCGGACAATTTCAAAGTTTTTTCTAGTGGGAAATCTTCTTTCCCGTTATAGAAAACGTAGAATTCTGGAAGGGGGATTTTTACAAGTTTTTTTCCGAACTTATTCTTTGTTTTCACAACTTTTTCATAGATTCGAGCGATGTATTCCAAAATGCGAAAAGGCATATTTTCATTTATCGTGGATTGGTGCTCAATTAAAACTACAATTTTATTGTCGATAAGCATTGCGATGTCGTTGTAGTACTTCATATAAAGCACTTGCTCAATCATTACTGGTTTTACTTCTGTGGTCTTGTAATCTAAGTTCGTTTCATGAAGAGCATTATACAACGAAACAAAGTTTTCCTTCGCGGTAATGTCTTTTGCAAACAAATCCACAAAGACAGAGTCTTTGTAATTACGATTTTTCATATTCCATTCTCCAAAAGTTTTTTCTGTAGAGAATTTTCCAAACGCAGAATCCCAAGTTTTTCAAAAATCCTTGAGAAAAAATCTCCAGTATTTAAACCGTTCTGAATTCTGAATTCCGAATTCTGAATTTCCCCACATATACTTATATGCTTTGAATTTCAAAAATTTTGAATAAATTCGGGGAAAAAGTGAAAAAAAGTAAAAAAAAATTCAGAAAATGTCACACGGAAAAATCGCTAACGCTGTTCGGACTAACGTCCTCATTTTTTTTGAACTTAGGATGTTTATCATACTTTTGCTGTTAAGCAAAAGGCGTTAGCAATTAACCTGTGTGACGCAATTTTTTTTGCCAAGGAGATTTGTGGTTTGCTAACGCTACAGGAATAAAAATTACTTCGTGTAATTTTCATCCCTGTCCAACCAAGTGAACGTGAAGGACGTAATCTGTGTGGCTTTTTTTGTTGCTGTAACAAAAAAACAAGTTGTGTGTGAATATGAAATTTGAATAAAAAAAGCCAGAAGCATTGGAACTTCTGGCTTTTGGTTTTAAGTTAATTTATTAGTTTATGGCAGCTTTTAGTTCTACTACTTTGTCGGTTTTTTCCCAAGGGAATTCTTCACGTCCAAAGTGTCCGTAACTTGCTGTTTTTTGATAAATTGGCTGTTTTAGGTTTAAGGCTTTTACGATTCCAGCTGGTGTGCAATCAAAAACCTTGTTTACAGCTTGGCTGATTTTTGCCTTGTCCGCTTTTTCTGTGCCGAAGGTTTCTACAAAAATTGACACTGGATATGGAACACCGATTGCATAAGCTAGTTGCACTTCGGCACGTTCTGCTAAATCTGCTGCCACAATGTTTTTTGCAATGTAACGAGCCATGTAAGCTGCTGAGCGGTCAACCTTACTTGGGTCTTTTCCACTGAAAGCACCGCCACCATGGCGTCCCATTCCACCGTAAGAGTCTACAATGATTTTGCGGCCTGTTAAACCAGAATCTCCGTCTGGGCCTCCAATTACGAATTTCCCAGTTGGATTAACGTAGATTTTTGTATTTTCGTCCATTAAACCTGTTGGTTCAAGAACTGGTTTGATAATTTGCTCAATAACTGTGTTTCTAATTTCTTCTTGAGAAACATTTTCATCGTGTTGATGAGAAATTACTACAGCATCAATTCTTACAGGACGATTGTTTTCATCATATTCGATAGTAACTTGGCTTTTTGAGTCTGGGCGTAACCAAGCAATTTTTCCAGATTTGCGTAATTCTGTAGCTTTTAGCAATAGTTTGTGGGAAAACATAATTGGAGCTGGCATTAATTCTGGAGTTTCGTTACAAGCATAGCCAAACATCAATCCTTGGTCTCCAGCACCTTGTTCGCCTTTGTATTCATCAAGGCCTTTCCCAACTACACCTTGGTTAATATCAGAACTTTGGGCGTGAAGGCGATTCATAAACTCGCAAGTGTTTCCGTTGAATTTTAGCTCGTCTTTGTTGTATCCAATGTCGCAAATAACTTTTCTTACGATTTTTTCAGCTTCGTCTGAAATGATTTTTGCGTGTTCTGAAGCTTTTTCTGATTGGAAGCCAATTTCCCCACCACACAAAGCGAAATCTGTTGTGGTAAAAGATTCACATGCAACGTGACAATCTGGGTCAAGTTCTAAACATCGGTCTAAAATTGCGTCTGAAATTTGGTCGCAAACCTTGTCTGGATGGCCTTCTCCAACTGATTCTGATGTAAATAAGTAGTGATTTTTTGGTAAAGAGATAGAACTCATTTTGTTCTCCTTTTTAGCAAGATTTTTTAGTTCATACGAACTAATATCCGCCCTGCAATTTGGATAAATCGGCGGCATAGTGATATTTGTACTATATCCTAAAATCAAAATGTAGGCAAGATAATTTGAATTTTGTGGAAAATATTGTAAATAATTGTAAAATAGAAACCGTTTTCTGTTATTTTATTATATTTTATTGAAAAAAAAGTAATAAAAATATGTTTAAATTTTGAAAAAAACTACACAATTTTTATTTTTTGCGTTATATTATCTAGCAAGAAGCACATTTTATAGGAGAAAGGTAATGGCTTTATACAAAACTTATTCAAAAAACCAAAAAACTTGTGCGGTAACTTTTGAGTTATCTCCAGAGGCAGCAAACGGTGCAGAACAAGTTTGGTTAGCTGGTGATTTTAACAGTTGGTCAAGTATCGACACACCAATGAAAAAATTAAAAAATGGAACATTCAAAGTAAAATTAACTTTAGAAGCTGGTAAAGAATATCAGTTCAGATATTTACTTGATGGAAAAAGATGGGAAAATGACTGGGCAGCAGACAAATATGTTCCAGCTCCATTTTCATACACAGATAATTCTGTAGTTATTGTTTAGTTTTTAATTTTTACTTTTGATGAAAGCGGATTTCCCTAGGGAGTCCGCTTTTTTTGTTTTATATTTCTAATATTTTCCAAAATAAAAGTCTCTTGTTACATAAAGATTTACGTGTTAGAATTGTGTTAGAAAATTTGATTTTTTGAGAGGAGAAAAAAAGTGAGTTCTACAATGATTTCGCATATTCTTGCTTTCGTAATCTATCTTGGTTTTATGATTATGATTGGGGTAATGTATGCAAAAAAGAACAATTCATCTAGTGACTTTTTCCTAGGTGGAAGAAAAGTTGGTCCTTGGATGACAGCTTTAAGTGCAGAAGCTTCTGATATGTCAGGTTGGCTTTTAATGGGTTTGCCTGGTCTTGCTTATCTTGGTGGAATGAAGGAAGCATTTTGGACAGCACTTGGTTTGGTAATTGGTACATATCTTAACTGGCTAATTGTTGCAAAACCTTTACGCAAATGTACAATCGCTTTTGGGGATTCAATTACAATTCCAGAATTTTTAACAAATCGTTTTAAAGACAAATCAAAAGTTTTATCAACAGTTTCAGTTATTTTTATCATTTTGTTCTTTACAATTTACACAGCTAGTGGATTTGTTGCTTGTGCAAAACTTTTTAACAGTGTATTTGGGTTGCCATATCATGTTGGGTTAGTTTTAGGAACAATAGTAATTCTTTTGTATACAATACTGGGTGGATATTTGGCTGTTTGTGCAACAGACTTTATTCAAGGAACATTGATGTTTATTGCTTGTATTGTTGCTGCCGCTGTAATGGTAGTTGTTCTAGGTGGACCTGGAGAAGCAATGGCAAGTGTTGCAGCTTTTAGCGAAAGAGCAATTAGTGGTGAGTTTGGCGAAGCTATGCAGGGCAAATTTTTAGCAAATCAAAATTATGGAATTGTTCCGATTATTTCAGCACTTGCTTGGGGATTGGGATATTTTGGTATGCCACATATTCTAGTTCGCTTTATGGGAATTCGCTCAAACAAAGAAGTTGCTCTTTCAAGAAGAATTGCAACAGTTTGGGTTGTAATTGCATTTATTGGAACATTGATTGTTGGTTCTTTGGGAACAGTTTATTTGCCAGAAATTCTTTCACCATCTGCTGCAGAAACAGTTTTTAGTGCCACAATTCAAAAAATGTTTCCAGCATTTATTGGTGGAATTTTCTTGTGTGCAATTTTAGCAGCTGCCATGAGTACAGCAGACTCTCAACTTTTGGTTGCTTCTTCTGCATTTAGCCAAGATATTTTCAAAGGCTTAATCAAAAAAGATGCAACAACAAAAGAAGTTTTAAGCATCAGCCGTATTGCAGTATTTATTATCGCAGCCGTTGCTTTTGTGCTTTCTTTGGACGAAAACAGTTCAATTTTTGGACTTGTTAGTTATGCTTGGGCTGGTTTTGGTGCAACTTTTGGACCACTTGTTTTATTGGCTCTTTTCTGGAAAGGTGCTACAGCAAAAGGTGCAATCGCTGGTTTGATTGGTGGCGGTGTTACAGTTGTAGCTTGGCATAATATTCCAGCAACAGTTGCTCCAATTTTTGGCGTATACGAAATCCTACCAGCATTTATTGTTTGTTTAGTTCTTGCAGTTGTTGTAAGTCTTTTGGACAAAAACAAAGATCCAGAAATGATTGCTGAATTTGAAGCATTCAAAAAAATGGAAGACTAGTTTTTATAATTTCGGCTAAAAGCAAAAAAAAGAAAAAGCGAAAGCCTTTGGTGAATCCTTGGGTTTTCGCTTTTTTTGTTTTAAAGTTTAAATATCAATTAGAGTTCAATGTAGTGGGGGATAATGTCTTGATATGTGTTGTCTATTGATAAAAAGCCTTTTGGAATGATGCCAAGTTGGGTAAAGCCTAGTTTTTTGTATAAGTTTAGGGCTGGTTTGTTTGTGGCAACTACGGCGTTGAATTGAAGAATCTTAAAATCAAGTTCTTTGGCTTTTTTTAGACAGTCTTTTACTAAAAACTCACCAACGCCTTTACCACGCTGGTCTTTTTTTACGGCGTAACTGGCATTGCAAATGTGTCCGCAACGGCCGACGTTGTTTGGGTGTAAAATGTATAAGCCGACTGGCTCTTTTGAAGAAGAATCTATAGCAACTCCGGTGAAGGACTGACTTTGGAAAAAAGACCAGCCAGATTCAGGGGATAAAGTTTCCATTTGCGGGAAGGCGATGCCATCAAGTACAACTTGGTTCCAGATTTCTAGGGCAGATTCTAGGTTGTCTTTTGATATTGGGTGGATTTGGTACATGGGGATATTGTAGTGATTTTTGGGCGGGATGGCAAGGAAGAGGGAAGCATAGAGACAATGGCATACTATTTCCCCCCCCCACTTACAATAGAATTTTATTTTAAAAAATTTTATTACCTTTTACTTTTCTTTTTTTTGTTTATTTTTTTTTCTTTTATTTCTTTCTTTTGCTAATTTTATTTCCTTTTTACTATCATACCTGGCAAGTCTTGTTCTATCATCATTAGTCAATTGCAGATTTTTCTGCTCTTGTTCAAGTTGAGCTTTTTTCTGCTCAAGAATCTCGGCCTGATGAGTAACATTTTCGGAAAACTTACTTTGAACTTGCATTGCATAAAATGGATATGATCCATCTGATTTTGCCGAATCAATTAAATCTTTTTCAAGGTATTTATTTATTGCTTTATTACCTTGTCTTTGTATTTCATCAAGTTTTAAATCCGCTTGTATATAGAACTTCTCAGCTATATTTTCTATAACTTCTTTGTTTATAACATGAAAACCACAAGTATAGATATCTGATACCATACAATTATATAAATTGTCTAAGTCTAAAGAATAATCATTTATTCCTAAAAATCTAAACAAACCTTCAGGAGACCAATTTGAGATTCTTTTATGCGTATCAATTTTTTTTAGATTAGTTGTTTGTGTTATAAAACAAAATGGTTCATCTTGTGCTAATGAAACTAATTCAGCTTCTGTCTGACATTGAAAATCATTTCGATATGAATCATTATTGAGTCTATTTTCTTTTATAACCTGTGTATATTCTACTTTAAGAGCTTCATGTTTTTCATCTATTTCTTTAGGTTTTATTCTTATAGATATACCTAATTCAGATAATCTATTCATTAAGCATTTATCTAAATCATTCTCATAATCCTCTCCTATACAATTAGCAAAATACGTATCCATGAATTGAAAATGTTCTTTTTGATATGCATTATATGCACCATCAATAAACAAATTCTGTTTATAAAAACCATATCCAGTATAGGCTTGATAAAGGTTTAAATTATCCATTGGCTTATCTGCAAAATTTGCAATTGCCCAATACGCATGATCACTAAGTTCTATAAATAAACTTTCTGTAATCCATAAATCAGAATTATATATTTTTAGTTTATCGAGTAAATCTAATGAAAACTTATTGGTTTGACATGATTTTGCTATTAATGAGATTAAAATACTAGAATCAATATATATTTTTTTATTTCTTAATGTCTCAAGACGTTTTTCTCTGGCATCTTGGTTATGTCCCAGAATATTATAAATAAAATAACCATTACAAAGTAGGGCTAAATAATTTCTTACTTCTTGAGTTGGAATTTGAATAATTTTAATTACTAAATCAATAAAATGATTATATTCAATTGTGTTAAGATTAGATAAAGCCCCTTCAAATGCTGTCGCAATATCAAATCCCAAATTAATATCAAAATCATCTTCTGATAATACCTTTCTAGCAATTTCAAGACCTCTTTTTTGAAACAAGATTTCTAATCCTGCATGAAGATATGCTAAAATTTTTTCAATTTCAACCTCATTTGCATTTTGATTTTGCAATTGAATTCTACAATATTCATTAAAACTTTCCTTAAACTCCAGAGTTTGAATCCTATTTGTGCTTAAAAATTCAATACCTTGCGAAGATAACCTGTACGAAGAAGCATCATTATCTATATAGCCATCTTCACAAAGTTGTTCTATAGCAGAAATAACATTATGCTTATCAATTGTTATTTTCTTTATTTTCAGTTCAGTTTGAATTTCATGAAGAGTCATAGATTTTGTTTTTAATATATTTAAAATACAATTAGAAAAAGCTTTTGAAATAATACTATTATCACTATTAATAAAATAAATTTCATTATATAAAAAAACAGCAGATGCAATTTCAGATTCATACAATTCTTCAGGACTTTTTCCCACTAATCGACTATTACGATTAGGAATAAATGCATCATATTGTTTTAAGATTTTTGTTAACTGTAAGTGTTTTCCATCTGTGTTTGAATAAGGAATTACTCGAATATTTTCTTTTATATATAATTCGTCTATTTCTTCTTGTTTTAATCCAGTCGCGAACATATAAACAGGAGAACTTGGACTTGCAATTTCTTTTGCACGAAGTAATTGCTGCTTAAAATCTGGATCATTTGCAGAATATCCAATTAATACAACATTACGCATATGGAGCAAAGAATTTATTTTCTCTCTCCAAATTCTAAAGTCTGGAGAATTTTGAACTTTCAAATAATCTTTTTCTGATAGAATAAAAGTATCCGGATTTCTAAAATCTCCATGAATTTTATATATATAATTTTTTGCTCCCGAATTCAAAGTTCTTAAATCATCAATAGAATTGCCTTTCTCAATAAAGACAATTCCCTTGTTATTTAAATATCGTTTTAATTCAGAATCATAATTTGTTGTAAGATAAACTTTTATTGGCCAATCAGTTATTATTGAGTATATTTCAGAATGTGTGGGTTTTATTTTGCCAAAAGCTTCTTCTAAAATTGAAACAATTGACCCTTTTCCAAATCTTTCTTCAGCAAAATCAAAAAATTGGAGAAATTTCTCTGGGTCATTTTTTTCCCATAGGTTAGCATATCTTTCTTGTATATTTGTCTCACATTCAGAATGAATCCCCTCATAAACAATTTTTACTAGCCCTCCCCATGTTGGAAATCCAGTGCCTACGGATATACCAGAACCCACTAAAATTATACTATCACCTTGAGAAATGATTTCTACGAACTTTCTATCAAATCTATCCATTCTTAGACCTCTCTATTTTTTATTATATAAACATCTGTTGCAGCAATGCCTTTTTGCGTTGCTGCCAGGTGGTTACTACTTTTTGTTGTGTTTGGATTAATGAATCCATGCTTGAAAGACAGTCGGCGATTTTTTGTTGTTCGACAAGACATGGCAAAGGAATTATGAAACTTTCAACAAGTTTTCCAGAAAGGTTACCTTGTCCACCTTGAAGGTAAGTTGAATAAAAGTATTCTCGTTGATATTGTAAATAATTACATAAGAATCTTTTATTCTCTTTTGTCTTTATACAAAGAATTGCTTGATTGATAGCTCCATCAATCTTAGAAATTGAACATAATCCACTGTTAGCTCCATATAATGCATATAAAATATCACCTTTACTAACCATTTTCGCTGAAGAATTCTCCATTCCTTTTTCTGTTAAAAACAGTTCGGTTTTATTAGATGATATTTCTCCAGAACGTATAAAAGGGATTTCACCACCGTAATAGTCAGCTGTTCCAGACTTTGGAGTTCCTCCGCTATATGTTTTACAAAATTCTCCCAACTTCTTTTCTTCCCACGCAGGGAAATCTGTGCCGTCGTTGGATTTGAAGCGGAGTTGCTGGGTGAAAAGTTTTTGCATTAAGGCTTTTTTCTTTTTTTGCAGGGTGTTTAGAATCTTTGTTTCTGCTGTGATTATTGAATCTACATTTGAAAGAAAATCTGCAATTTTTTGTTGTTCTTGAGAAGATGGTGCTAGAAAATGTTTTGTCTGAAAAAAGGCCTCAGTTGGAATATTCAATAAACCATGATTTCTTGCACCCTCTGCACTTATTTCAGAAACAGATTTATTCCATTTCATTGAATCAAAATAATGGGTTAAATAATCACTGTTTGTATCTGAAGTTAAGCTCATACAGATATAAAGTGTTGAAACTACTCCATCTTCATATCTATCCAAACGTTTAATAGAGCCATAATCATAACCAACAGAATAGCTTTTGTTATATGCAAAATCTCCTTTTTTCAGAAGATAATAACCAGATGTATCTTTACTGGCAATTTGTTTTTTGAAAAACTCTCCCTGATCTATTAAGCCATCAACAGAGGAAATTGTAAGAGCTCTTGAAGATTCATTATTAGAGTTCTTTCTTGTTAGGCGAGTCATAAAATCTGATAATTTTTTCTCTTCCCATTCCCCTTTAAACTCTGGGAATCTTAATTTTGGTATATTGCTCATCATTTTATTCCATCCTAAAAATCTTCGTTATTATCGTTTTCTTCTTCGAACGGTAACTGTCGGGTGCCAATTTCTTTTGCATTTTTTGAAGAAATCGCTTTTCCGCCGCGTTTTTCCAGTGATTTACGGGCATCTCTTGCAACTTCTGCTCCGGAAATTGCAATTTTTGCACTTTCTCCCAAAGTCGTTGGATTTTCATTTTGAGAAAGATCTGTTGCAGAAGCTTCGGCAAGCATGTTTAGAATTAATTCTATGTTTGTCATGTTGTCGCGAAGATTTTCATTTTTTAAGCCTTTGTATTCTTTATACTCTTTTGCAGACATATCAGCCCAGGTTCGGTACATCAAATCTGTTAATGCGGCATATTCTCTGCCTTTTTTTACGCCGGATTTATCCCATTCGTCGGTAAGTGCTTTGCGAACTTCAATTGATTTTATACGCTGGTTAATCCAGTTTTCGCTGTAGCCTAGGTTTCTGTAATTCTGAATTGCACGGTCTATTGAAAGTTCCGGATCAACGGCTTCATCAAGAGCTTCGCTTCCAACCTTTGCAAGCCACATCTTAAAAGGTTCAGCTTTTTTGCTTGGTACAGACTGAATAATTCTTAACAAGGCTTCTGTATTTGCAGCATCTGTTTCGCGCATTTTTCCATCTGGAGCCTGCATTTTCAACTGTCGACAAATTGTCGACAGTTCAATTCCGTCTTCAGAATGAACGCGTTTTTTCATTTTGAACCAATAGTCACGAGGATTCACGCTATCTGTTAAAACTGCGATTACATCTATAACAGAAAAATACCATTGTTCTTCTTCGGAATTCCACACAGAGCGGATTTTTTTATTATTAAAAAACTGAACTTTATTCTGAATATCAATTTCTTTATCTGCCATAAAATCCCCTTATATTCCTAATTCTCTGGCAAATTTTTCATACTCTTTCATCAGAGAATCTCGTTCTGCGGTGGCTTCTTTTAGTTCTTTATCAATTTCTGCTAAATCAAGTTCGGGTTCTTCATCAAAGGTATCTACATATCTTGTGATATTAAGATTGTAGCCGTTTTCTTCGATTTCTTTCATGCTTGCAACATGGCAGAACTTTTCTATATCTTTGCGGTCTTTATAAGCATTCAGGATTTTCTGGACATTTTCTTCTGTAATTGAATTTTGATTTTTTCCTGGTTCGTATTCTTTAGAAGCATCTATGAAAAAAATGTTGTCCTTGTTCTGTCCGCGGTCATTCTTTAGAACCAGAAGACTTACTGGAATTGATGTTCCATAAAAACAGTTTGGAGCAAGGCCAATTACTGCATCAAGATAATTAAGATTTTTTACAATATAAGTTCTGATTGCTTCTTCTGCTCCGCCACGGAACAAAACTCCGTGAGGAAGAAGTACTGCAATTCTGGCGTCTGCATCTGCCATATGGAAAATCATATGTTCAAGGAATGCCATATCTTCATAACTTTTTGGGGCAAGTTTTCCATATGGGCTAAAACGGTCGTCTTTCATGTATTTATCTGAGGCAGACCATTTTTGTGAATATGGAGGATTTGCAACCTGCACCTGATATTTTTCTTCCCAGCTTGAACTGTTTTCTCCTCCATCTGCAATTGTGTCTGTGTGGCGGATATCAAACTGTTCGTAATGAATATTGTGAAGAATCATATTCATGCGGGCAAGGTTATAAGTTGTAGGATTACATTCGTTTCCATAATAGTGGCCAACTTTTACGCATCTACCAACCTGAAGCAAAAGAGAACCAGAACCGCAGGCACAGTCGCAAACTGCTTTTGTCTGCTTAAGTCCGTCTGTTGCAAGTAAAGAAAGAAGTTTTGAAACAGATTGTGGAGTATAAAATTCTCCAGCTTTTTTACCGGCTGTAGCAGCGTACATTCCAATTAAGTATTCGTAGGCATCGCCAAGTACATCAATTTCTGTATTTTCGAGCTCAAAATCTATAGTATCGATGGACTTCATTACTTTTGCAATTAAAATGGAACGGCTTTTTACATCGCGGCCAAGTTTGCTGGAAGTTAAATCCATATCATCAAAAAGATTTTCAAAGAGCTTTTCTGATTTATTGCCAAGTGTTGAAGCTGTAATGGAGTTGATTGCTTTGTTCAGATAATCTACATCAAACTTTTCCTGTTCAATTAAATTAATGCAGCTGGTGAATAAATATTTGGGTTCAATAAAATAACCGTTGGCTTCAATCATCCAGTCGGTTATAGGCTGAACGTAGTCTTCATTTTTATAGGCTTCGGCAAAAGATATGCCGTCATCTTTTAAGAGCTCTTTTATCTGTAATTCTTCGTGTTCACTTAAGAAGCGGTAGAATAAAAGTCCTAGAACGTAGTTCTTAAATTCAGAACCTTCCATATTGTTTCTGAGGCTGTTTGCCATCTCCCAGAGCTTTTTGTGTAATTCTTCCCGCTGATAAACCTGTCTATGAGTTGTATTGTTATCTGACATTTTTTCTATTCCTTATCCTGCCATTTCTAATGAATACTTATCGGTAGTTTCAATTATAAATAATTTGATTTCTTTTACAACTTTTGAAAGTTCAAGAAAGCCCATTTCTTTATGAATAAGATTTTTGATTGAATCATTATTGAGTATTCCGTCGAATTCATATTCTTCAAAAACAGCATTCAGTTCTTTATATGTAAGGTCATGTTCATTTGCAAATTTTGTAATTTCTTCCTGCTTTGCTTTTTCCCCAAAGCTTCTGAAGCGGTCTTCCAGATCTTCCGGCATTTTTAAGCCATCAATCAGGCTTTGAATAAAGGCAATAATCAAATCTGATTTTTTGCGTAAGGTTGGATTTGCAGATTTCTTTATTTTATCAAAGATTTCTGTTATATCCTTTTCTTTCTGCTGAGGATTTGTCATATCAACATTCTTTAATAGCGTAAGAATGTAATCGACATTTATAACGTCTGTTTCCAGAAGTTCAATCTGGAAATCAACTTCATCAAGAATGCTTGCCTTTTCGGCAGTATCTCTTCGGCTTAAGTTTTTATGAATATCCAGATACTGGCTCTTAAAATTATCAAAATCTTCTTCGCTTATTCCTATGAGAGCTTCATCAAACTCGAATTCTTCAAAAGTTTTGAGAGTAGTAATAAGACGAATTACTTCACGGAAAGCAAGAATAAACTTTTTCTGTTCTGTTTCACTCTGGAGATTTGCAGCATCTTGTGGAGTTTCTGCAACCTGCCATAACATACCAAGTGCGGTTTGTAGACGGTCCAAATAGTATTCAAAACTCTTTTGAACAATTCCTTCTGTACTTGCAGAATTAGAATAGAGTTTTAATGCCTGATCTGTGTTGTATTTTAAATTGCGATAACAAACGATGTTTCCAAATTTTTTCGTGGCTTTTTCAGTTCTGTTTGTTCTGGAATATGACTGCAGCAAATCCTGATAAACAAGATTTTTATCTACATAGAGTGTATTCAAAATTTTGCTGTTGTAACCGGTAAGGTACATACGGACAACAATTAAAAGATTGATTTTATTAGCCTTGAACTTTTTAGAAAGATCTTCGTTGTATTCTGCAAAGGTGTCTGTCTTAAATGATGTACCGAATTTTGCATTATAGTCATCTATGATTCTTGCCATTGCATCCTGACTTGTTTCTTCTTTTGATTCTGCATCTTCATTTACGTCGTAAGTGAAAACTGCTGCGAAAGTAAAGTCAGGGGTCAGGCGTTTGAAAGTATCATAATATTTTATAAGATTTTCTACGCCGCTTGTTGCAAGAATTGCATTGTAGTTTTTATTTACAGTTTTTGCTTTGAAATTTTGAATTATATTTTTGCAAACTGCTTCAATACGTCTTTCGTCATTCCATGCTTCTGCTGTATCTATTGCAGAAACCTCTGTAGAAGAAGAGGCTGCTTCATCCTCATTTAATTTTTGTTCATACACAGAGTTTTTAGCAACAATGGTTTTCATGTATTCAATTTTGAATCCAAGAACATTTCCATCAGCAATTGCCTGTTTTATCATATATTGATGAAGAGGTTTTCCAAAAAGAGTCTCTGTAATGTACTGTATTTCACCTTCTTTTTTAGCATTCTCTTTGAAAATTGGAGTCCCAGTAAAACCAAAATATTGAGCTTTTTTGAAAAAGCCTTTTACATCTTTATGCATTTTTCCAAACTGGCTACGGTGACATTCATCAATCAGAAATATAACTTTTTCATTCGCATATTCTTCCATAATTGATTTATATTTTGGATCATTTATGGCATGAGACATCTTTTGAATAGTTGTAATTATGAGTTTTCGGTTTTTGTCCTTTGTCTGTTCTGTAAGGGCTTTTGTATCTTCTGTCTGGTCTACACTGTTTTTTTCATATTCATTAAAGTCTTCTGTAGTTTGTGTATCAAGGTCTCGACGGTCTATGAGGAAAAAGACTTTTTTAATTTCAGGATGTGTTATCAGAAGTTTTGCACATTTCCAGCAAGTAAGAGTTTTTCCAGCCCCTGTTGTATGCCAGATATAACCGTTATCATCAGATGAAAGAGCTTTATCAAGCAGAAGTTCTGTAGCATAAACCTGATATGGACGCATAATCATCATACAGCGTTCTGTATCATTTAAAACGGTGTATAAATGCAGCATTTTAAAAAGTCTGCCTGGATTTAAAAATGCCGGAATAAAATCTTTTATATCATTAATTCTTTTATTTTCTTCATCGGTCCAGTAAAAAGCTGAAGAATGAAGGAATGTATTATCGCTATTTGCATAATATTTGGTATTGGTACCATTTGTGATAATGAAAATCTGGATATACTTAAAAAGACCTGTATATGCATGTCGGCGATATCGTTCTGTCTGATTAAAAGCATCTTCCAGTGCAATTCCACGTTTCTTTAATTCCAGCTGGATCAAAGGAAGGCCATTTATTAAGAGAGTTACATCAAATCTTGTTTCATATTTATTTATAACGGTTATCTGATTTGCAACCTGTACTTTGTTATTTGAATAATCATCATAATCCAGGAACTTGATATGAACTTTGCTGCCATCTTCTCGTTCTAGAACATATTTATCTCTAAGCTGTTTTGCAGATTGATAAACTGATTTGTCTTTTAGATAGGTAAGAATGCGGTCGAATTCTGTGTCTGTAAATGGTAAATTATTCAAATCTTCTTTATTTAAGTTGTAAAGATTTGTACGAAAATTATCTTCAAGAGTTTCTTTGTCTTCAATTTGTTTATAATATGAGTATCCGAACTGCTGCTGCAATTCATTAATGAGCCAATTTTCTAATTCTGCTTCGGATTGAAAACTCAAGATGGAAACTCCTTTTTTCTTTTATTATACCACCAAAAGTTCAATTTTACTAGAAAATCGACTGGTGATTATGACAGAAGATGGCATTTTTAATGGCGTTTTGTGAAGTTACAACATTGCCAGAAGCGGTAATCTTACGAAGCAGTTCCAGTGTTGAACTTTCAAACATCTTCTTGATCTTAGCGGCTCCAAAGAATCGCTGTTTTCCGTAGGATGTTTGTTCATCTTTTTATCCTTTTCTACTTTAACTCTTCAATCCCCGTCTTAATACGAAGCACAATCTTATTTTTCTGCATAAACTGCTGCTGAGCAATTTTATGAATTGATGGGACGAATGGTCTTCTGGAATTGCAAAGATAAGCTCCTTTGTTTTCGTACTTATCCAGTTCATCAGCAAAAAAGCTTATTGTATTTGTAAGTTGCTCCATTCCATGATTAAGCCAGTCGGTACCTTTTTTATCAGCTTTCAATTCAATAAAGCAAACTGTTTTTGGAGTATATAGCATAGCATCACAGAAACTTGCAGTTTCATCTTTACCATTGTTTTTTACTGTTAGAGGAACATTATTATCTACTGCAATAAAGGAATAATCTGTGCGGTTATTACATTCTACTTTTGCATTCCATTTATCTGTAGTTTTGTCATAACTTACAAAAGCTGGTTTCTTTCCTTCTTTATCGTCTGGATCAACAAGTCCAAATTCTTTCACTTTATTTACTGTTGTGGCATAGTCGTAAAAATTTACTTGCAAAACTTAGCCTCCAGTTCAAGAAGATCTGAGAAACTGTCGTTCTGTTCTTCCAATGCCTTGTTAAGTTCGTTGTCATCAGAAGGAAGATTTTCATACGGTTCAAGAAGCTTGATAGAACCATCTGCTTTTGTTTCGTAAATATGAATCATTTCTCCTGGTACAGCTGCTTTTACTGGAATAATTTTTCCTATTTCTTTTTCTGGGACACCCTTTGCGAGTAACTCCGCTGCTTTTGCACTCTGAGTAAGGTAAGCAAGAATGTATGGACTGTGAGTTGTGATAAGAAGTTTGTTTTCAATCTTTTCTGTAGTGTTATAACTTTGTGTGTTAAAACATTGTAAAAGGTAATATAAAACTTCCGCCTGAGATTCAGGGTATAGGTTTTGTTCTGGTTCCTCTACTACATTTATAAAACGAGAATTGATAATTCTAATAAGCCATTTATAAATGGTCTTGTCACGTTCTGTTTCAAGTTTAACAACACCTTCTGTTTTGTTTTTGTACTGTGCTAGAACGTCACTTAAAAATTGAAGACTATTTTCTGGTATATTGTATTGATTACCGATTTTATTCATTCCTTCTTTCCAGCGCCTTTCTTGATCAAAAGAAAACTCTGTATTAGAAGTCTTATCATCTGCAATAAACTGAGAATAATATGCACTTGTCAAAGCCATTGGAGAAAGCGACTGTAAACCGCTTGAAGCATTTACAATGTCAATTTCATAATCTTTGGCATCATCTGCAACATAAGAAGTATTTGTTTTTGAGTCATATCTGAATTCATAACCATTTAATGGTAATTTGTACTTTGAATTCTTAAGACTATTTGCCGCTATCATATAATCAGAAAGGAAATCAAAAGTATCTTTTGCCAGACCTTTTAAGGAACTTGCATTTTCTATTGCTGTACAAAAGTTTCTTTCGGCTGGAATATATACAATTTTTGGGCGTATATAATCTGCATCTTTGATTGAATCAATACTTATTTTTGAATCCTGATAAGTAATTTTGCAGGCTTCTCCGATGTATAGAATTTCTGTTTCTTTCTTTATATAGCAGTCAATTTTATGATAAGTAAGCAACTCTTTAAAAGATGTTTTAGTTATTTTCTTGGGAAACTCCCCTGAATCAACTTTTTTTTCAAGCCATGCACAAGTAGAATAAAGCTTAGCGATTGTACTCTTACCTGTTGCCTGATTTCCACAGATTACTGTTACAGGAGAAATCTCTAAAAAACCGTCGTTTTCTGAACATCCGTTCTGAATCGGACCAAAGTTTCTAATCTTTAATTTTGCCATTATCTAAAACCTTCTAAAATATTCTATCATATAAAAGTGTCATTCAGTGACTCTGTATTTATTTTTCCTCAAAAGTGACGATATCTCCAATATCACACTTTAGAGCCTTGCAAATTTTATGCAGGCTTTCCATAGAGACATATTCACCCTTATTCATTTTGGCAAGAACGTTTGTGGAAATACCTGCCAAAGGAATTAAATCGGATTTGTTCTTTATCCCTTTTTCAATCAGCAGAATCCATAATTTTCTATAGTCTGTATTCATATAATATGATTATAACACACATTTTTGTTTCTGTGCAGAAAATCTCACGATTTCTCAAGAAATAAATATTTCCGACATTTGGAAAAAAAACGCTGGTATCCTAAAAGAATACCAGCGTTATAAGCAAATCTTTTTTACCTCTCCCATTCCCGTTTTCTCTTCAGTTGTCTTTCCGAGTTCATGGGCTTTTCTGCATCCATTCTTTTACGTCTTTACAGCCGTGTTCTGCGATAACTCCTGCAATCTTATGAAGCAGTCTTTCACCGCTTTTTTTCTCCACTTCATAGCCACCAAAAGGCTCTGTCCTTTGGAAACCTGAGAAGGGCAACGTTGCCCTTTCTAATCCTCCGCCAACAAGACTCTGTCTTTTTGGATTATCTGCCAGACGGCCAGCCTTCTGGACTTCCCTTACTTATTCCCTTCCCATCATATCAATGATTGTTCCGTCGCATTTTGGATAATTCTTACAATGAATCCAAACTTCTCCATCATCAGGAGAAATAACAGCATTTGCTTCATTGTATAAATACTCATCTCCGCAATGAATACAGTGTACTCTAGAGTTCATTGTTATATGAGAAAAACCGTTTAGTTCCTTCTCTAAATACTGAGTTCGTGCATCTTCGTAAAGAATTGTAGGGGTGAGCACTTTATAATCAAGATAAGTTCCGTGACAATTTGGATAATTCTTACAAACTACCATTGTCAGATTATTATCATTCTCTTTAATAACTTTCGACTGTTTAAAATCAAAAGTTTTTCTGCAATGAATACAGAATACTGTAGAATCTTTTCTTAAACTACCTGCAGGATTATGTTTATCATCGAATTTGTTAATTTCATTTATTCTTGGTTTGCCTGATAAAACACTGATTTTTTCACTAGGAAGATTTACAATTTCTTTTCGATCTCCAAGTTCATAATATTGTCTTGCGTAATCAAGAACGGCTTCAACACCATATTGTTCAATACCTGTAAAATTCAGAGTTTCTTCCCAGTCTTGTACATCTTGAGCTGTTTTGAATCTACGAAGTAATAATTCAGCCAATTGAAGCTCTGTCTCTGATGCAATTTGCTAAATTGTCAGTACCGTAGCAACAATAAACCTGATGCTCATAGGTAAATATTAAGAAAATAGATATGGTATGGTAAAAACCTTCACACTGACCGTTAGCTCTACCACGGAACTAGTTTCAATA
This sequence comes from Spirochaetaceae bacterium, assembly GCA_017416145.1. Classification (GTDB taxonomy): domain Bacteria; phylum Spirochaetota; class Spirochaetia; order Treponematales; family Treponemataceae; genus Treponema_I. The sequence goes on from JAFQDD010000017.1 coordinate 18,055, forward strand.
TAATATGAGGAAAATAACATGTCAGTAATGTAAGATTAATCTTTCAAGAAAGCCTTATACAAAGCCTCGGCCATCATCTTACGCATGAACTCATATTTTTCTTTATCCTTTAGCCAAGATTCATAGGCTTCCATATTTTCAAAATATGATTTCTGCAAAGTGTCGTCAAAACTCTTGGGCATGATATTATTGGAGAACATCTGCTCACCGTTAGATAGTGCAGATGTTTTCAACTTGTCATCTTTTACCATAGAGTTGAAAATATCAGTGAAGATAACTTTATCTCGCTCAGTGAACTTAGTTCCGAATTCTTCGTTTATCTTTTTGATAACTTCAGATAGAGGTGTTTTCTTTTCTTTCTGACCTACTGCATTTTTTATTCGTTGAGGTTCAAGAACTCCATTCTTTTTTTGAAGAACAACACTACCCTCAAAGGTCTTTTCAAGCTTGTAATATTCAAGTTTGATTTTATTTGTAATATCTATCATCGTTTCTTTGTCAGCAGGAACAAGTCTTTCAAGATATTTACAGAAAAGAAATTCTCTATGAAGTTCTTTTGAGAACATACGAATTATTTGAGAAATGAAGTTATACCATTTTACAAAAGAACGCAGTAATTTCCGGAACTGGTATCTCTGCTCCTGATTCAAATCATTATAGCCTTGAACGACTGGAAGTAGTGCGTTTGTAATGAGAGCCTGCTTTGACGGATTCTTCCTTTGAGTCAGATAAATATCCGTTACATTCTTAATATCATCATCATTATAGATTTTAAATGCACGGAGCATTTTCTGAGTCTGATAAATAAGATTTTTATTAAGTTCTTCTTTTAATTCCGTGGTCTGGAAATATGGCTGAAAGGCTTCCAGAATCTGTTCTTTTGTATTAACAAAATCCAGAATATAAGTATCTTCCTTTCCGTCACAAACACGATTCAAACGGCTTAAAGTCTGAACAGCTTTTACATCACGAAGCTTTTTATCGACAATCATTGTATGTAGGTAGGATTCGCTAAAACCTGTCTGGTATTTTTCCGCAACAATCAGAATATTTCCTTCGTCATGGAACACTTTCTTTGTTTGAGCTTCACTAACAGGTCTTCCGTTATGATCTCTGTTCATACCGCTTTCTGTGTATTCTGTTTCTGTCGGATCTTCAGGATCTTTCAGACTTCCAGAAAAAGCGATGAAGATCTCAAGATTTTTATAGGCATCGTCTTTTAAGGCCTGTGTTTCAATATAGCGTTTGATTTCATGGTAATAGCGTACAGCTGCAAGCCGGCTTGCAGTTACAACCATCATTTTTCCACGGCCGTTTATTGCGTGGCGGGTTCTATCCATGTATGTTTCAACGATAATCTGAGATTTTTGCTGTAAGTTATGGGGATGAAGTTCCTCATATCTTTTTATGAGTTTTACGCTTTTTGAAGCGAATACCTGAGGGTCGTCACTGGATTCCTGCAAAATCTTGTAGCAGTTTTTATATGTCGTGTAATTTTCCAACACGTTCATAATAAAGCCTTCTTCCACAGCCTGCCGCATAGAATACACGTGGAATGGTTTAAAACTTCCGTCGTTTTGACGAGTTCCAAACATTTCCAATGTCTTGTTTTTTGGGGTTGCGGTAAAGGCAAAGAAACTTAAATTCTTATGATTTCCATGAGCCGTCATTTCCTTAATTAGCTCATCTTCACTGTCTGGAGTTTTTTCTTCGTTATCGGCTTCTATTTCTTCCCATTCTTTGAGGGCATCAGTTTTATCAGCAAGGGCAATCTTAAGTTTTTTGGCGCTGTCACCAGTCTGGCTTGAATGAGCTTCATCTACAATAACAGCAAACTTTTTGCCATTAACACCTTCAACTTGTTCATAAATAACAGGGAATTTCTGTAGTGTTGTAATGATGATTCTCTTTCCATCATTGATTGCATTTCGCAGAGCCTTGGAATTCTTTTCGCCGTCAACTTCTGTTTTATCATCAATTGTAATAACACTTCCGATTGTATGGTCAAAACCGCTTACAGTTTCCTGGAGCTGCTGATCCAAGACTTTGCGGTCAGTAATGATGATAACAGAATTGAACATTGGCTTATCATTATCATCAAAAAGAGAAGCCAAACGATAAGCAACCCAAGCAATACTATTACTCTTTCCACTTCCGGCACTATGTTCAACCAAATAATTTGTTCCACTTCCTTTTTCGCGAACATCCGCAATCAATTTTCGAACAACATCAAGCTGATGATAGCGAGGAAAAATTACCTTCTTTACAGTTTTTGTTTTTTCTTCACCATTTTCGTCGATATATGTTTCCTGATAGTTTTCATAGTGAATGAACTTGTTTAAGATATCCAGAAGTTTGTCCTTTTGCAAAACCTCTTTCCAAATATATGATGTGACATAGTCATTATCAGTGCTTTGAGGATTACCCGCACCGCCATCAACACCAGCTCCGTTTGAACCTTGATTGAAAGGCAAGAAATCATCTTCCTTCATAGGTTTCTTGGTAGCCATAAAAGCATTGTACATATCAACGCAGAAGTAAACTAAAATACGATGATTGAGTTTAAAACAGTTCTCTTTGGCATCACGGTCGTTTATCCACTGTAATTTTGCATTGTCACAGCTCTGGCCTGTAAGCTGATTCTTTAATTCAATGGCTACAAGTGGAATACCATTTACTGCAAGCATCATATCAACGGAATTATTATTCTCGGTCGTATAATGCCACTGGCGGATGCAATGACAAACATTTTGTTTGTAATGCTCAGTTGCCGTCTGATTCAATGAGTTTTCTGGCATAAAATAGCAGACTTTGAATTCAATTCCCAAATGCTTAAAGCCGTGGCGTAAAACAGAAATAAGACCGTCATTGTTTACGGAATCTTCAAAAGACTGATAGAAAACGTGTTCCGTGTTTATCGGGTTCATTTTTTCAAAACGAGCCCAGGCTTTTTGCTGAGTATCGCGGATAAAGCCAATTAAAGTTGCAATATCCAAAGCATAGCCGTCAGCATTGCCTGCACGATAACCCACATCATGTGCCTGCCGCCAACCACCTTCGGAAGAAATTAAATATTTCTCAATGTCTGTTTCGAACTGTCTTTCGTTGTCTGCCATAAAAACTCCTAGAATTAAAAACTCTTAAAATCCTTAAATAAACTATCAATATCTTTCTGAATCAATTCATATACATACTTTGAAAATGGAAAGTTTTCTATACCTCCAGGAATAAAATTTTCAATTAATGATGAGCATAAAGATGCTGAATGCATTCCTTTTGTATTTTGAATCATTTCGTTATAAAAGTCTGTATAAGTAATATTACCATTTCTCAAACAGGGATATTCAATTGCATTGCTTGGAATATGATAGTAGGTGACTCCATTATAAAAACAGTCTTTTTTACCTGTCTCCAAATTATATATAATTTGATATGGTATATCCAAATAAAGAGAAAAATAATCTTTCAAATTAGTAAAGTTTTTCTCAACCATATTTTTATATGCTATTTCAGAGTAATAAAAGAAATTACTCATGTATTTTTCCATTTCTATTTTTGAATAGGATTCTCCGATATATCCAATTTTTGGAAATTGATCTTTTTTTGGTAAAGGGAAAATACCTAAATCAAAATCTAGAGTCTTTAGTATAGATAATTTTGTTAGAAACTCTTTTGTTTTGATTCCATTATAAGCAGCTATAAAACATTTTTGTCCATTTGGCAAAAGGCTGTCTTTGTTTAATTTTTCTTCAAAATGCTTATAAATGTCAGAAACGAAATTATCGTTACAAGTTTCTCTAAAGCAGTTTTTTATAATATTTACATACTCGCAAATTATATATTCAGATTCTATTAGTATATGTTCTTCTAGGATTCTCTTTAAATTGGTGTAAACTTCTCGCATAGCCAAATATCGTGCAGAATCACCTTCTAATCTTGATAAACTCAAATTTATAGTATTAGTTCTATATGTGCGTTGGTCGTTTTTACAGTTTTCTGTATGTTGGTAATCAGCTTTTTGAAACTCATTTGGGGATATTATAAAAACTCTTTTAGAAGGATTAGATATTCTATCGAACCAATAATAAAACATTCTTCGGTCTTCAGAAAAACATCCATAACAGCATATTGTTTTATCAATATCAATACCACGTATAGGATCAAAAAGGTCTATTATATTTGGAAAATACAAATTTAAAGTCCTTATATATGTTTTAAAAAAGATATTGATATATAATTCAGAAAAGTCTTCAAAAGGTAATTTCTGCAACTGATCAGATAAATCATTTTTTACAATAATACAATAAAGAAACAGCTTAAAATTATTCTCAAGCAAAAAATCAAAGAACATATTCTGTGCTTTTATATCTGTTATCATTCCAGAAACAAAGCTAAGTATTTCGAAATAACTTTCGTCATTTATAATTTTCTTATAAAAATCAAAAGTATCATCACTGAATGGGTAAGTCTTATACATATAAAATGCTATAAGATATTCCTTAAATAAACGATGTTTGAATTCATAATTTTGTCCAACAACAAATATTTCATTTCTAAATTTGCCAAAAGCTTGGCTAGCAGAAAATAAAGAAGAAAAATATTCATCAAACTCTACGTGTGTATAAGAATTTTTATCAAAATTTTCAAATGCAATTCTTCCAATTTCGCAGAATAATTTGGAATAATTTATATCAGGTATTTCTAATCCTTTCTCTTCATCTCTTTTTCCAGCTAGAAAGAGACAACAATGTTCCAAAAGTTTCGATTTATTATAAAATTTTGAAAAAGACTCGTTTTGTGAATAAACTTTTACTGAAAGATTTAGTAAAAATGGATTCTTAAACAGTTCAAAATAACTTGCTGAAAACTTGCTTTCATTTATTTTATTTTTTTGTAGATATCCTCTTATTTCCATATTTGTAAGAGGATTCAAATTATAATTTTTATAATGTAATAATTCATTATGAAATTGATTTGTTCGACATGTAATAAAAGAAAACATTTTAGGATACAAAGCTGCAAAGCTATTTATTTCATTTATCAAAGATCTGTATTTTGATTTTTCTGTTACTTCATCAATACCATCAATGATTAGTATTATATTGTCATGAATATTATCTCCGAAATATTTATCAGTATTTGTTTTTGTAAATGGTTTTAATTGTCCTTTTATACCTTCTTCTAAAGTATCAAAAGATATTTTATATAAATTAGCCTTTAGAAAGATTGGTACATAATTATCGAAGCTTTTTTCTTTTAATATCATTTGGGATAATTGTATTGCTTCGAAAGTTTTTCCCATTCCCGCATTTGCAAGTAAAACAATCTTTCTATATTTTTTTAATTCTTCAAATAAAGAAAGATTAGTTTCTTGATTTTGCGTATCTGAAACAGATCGAATAATATAATTATCAAATTGAACATCTAATAAACGTAACAGATAATCTGAATAGTCTTTTCTTATTGTTTCTGAGAAAATTTCTTTCGTATGAATGATCTTTTTTGAAAGAAAATATTGGGCTGGTTCATCTTGGCCTAAAGTTGGAGTGTCTAAAACAAAAGTATTTTTTTCTGCGCCCGAATATGTATATGGAGAAACAATAACAGAAATATCATCTGAATTTAAATCTATATCAATTATAGAAAAACCATTTTCATAATTCTGATTTACTTCAGTCCAATTACTAGGTATAAGACCTTTTGAAACTGAAATAACTGTTTTTCGATTTCTTGAATCAATTATAGTTGCTGAACCAGATGAATGTGTATGCCCAAAACAACATAAATTAAAATTTGTTATTATATTTTCAGTCATTGTATCAATATCTGAGCATTTATCTATTTTATAGTGCGATAGCAATATATTGAAATCATTATCTCGAATTTTTGGATAGTTATCTTGAATCTGATTTATTCCAAGAATTATTTTTGAATCGTCATCAAAACAACGCCAAGCTGAATTAACACATAGAATACCTAATTTTACATTATTCACGCTTCTTACATGATATGAATCAAAATAAGAAATCGTACTATCGTCATTGTCTTTGTAAAAATTTGCTTCATACTTCTTAAAAGGAAGAACTCTATTTATTCCCTCATGTTCTTCAATACTTCTTTGTTCACTTATAGTTTTATTGATTTCTATATTTGAGGATATTTGATTTTTAATTTTGATTTCAGTGTCTTTGTCTAATTCTCTGTTTACATCGTGATTTCCAGGGCAGATAAAAATTGATTGTTTATCGATTTTAAGCACATCTATTAATGAAGAGAGAAAACCTTTATCAAAATTAGATAGAGCTTCTTCTGTAGAAGAAAAACCTCCAGTCCCCTGATTGATTAAATCACCGGTAAGACAAATCAAATCTATTTGTTTTTCTTCATTCTTTTCTTTTATGAACTCCAAGAAAGGAGCTTTTACCATTCTTTCAAAGGCATCTTTATTATTATTTGAATAATGAATATCAGAGATATGTAAAATGCGTATTTTTTTATCATTAATTTCAGCCATTTACACACTCCTTTTTCCAGTGACCACTTCAAAAATGAGTGACTTCTTGTATTCTGCCAAGTCCTGAATGAGCAATTCTTTTTCGGCGATAAGGCTGTCAATTTGAGCGCATTTTGAATCAAGCATTTTTGCGATAGCTTCTTGTTCGGCTATAGGGGGAAGAATTACATTAACATTTGATAAGATTCTTTTTGTTATGCTGAATAATTTAACTCCATTGCATCTACTTCTTATCTGATTTCTCCAAGCATCAGTTTTAAATAAATATGCTAAATACTTATTACTTTGCTTTATTTTCGATGAAAATATAATTGTATGATAACCTGCAAATAAAGTTTGTTCTTCATCTATATAGACACAATTTCCACATCCTTCTAAATCCTCTGATGTATCAGCGAATATAAAATCACTTTTATGAACTAAAGAATTTGAATTACTTGTTAAATATGATTCATCAACGAATCTCTTTAACGAATCATCTATTCTGGTTCCTGAGTTTTGCTTTGAATGAATTTGACCATAACTTATTACTGAAACACCAGTCTCTTTTAGATTTTCTTTTGTAATTGGTAGTCCTTTACCAAAATCAAAAAGATTCTTTAATCGTTTCATTTCCCATCCATCTGGAATTTCCCCAATCCATTCTATACCACTGTCTTTCTTTTTGCAGTTTAAGTTTTTGCCTGTTACCGCTTCAAAGATTACGGACTGTTTCCAAGCCTTGTATTCTTCTATGGATTTTTTTGACTCTTCGATTATGGTATCAATCTCAGTAATCTTTTTATCGAGATATTCGGCTATACGTTGTTGAGTGTCTTTTGGAGGAAGCGGAACTTTTATCGATTTAAATTCAGACGAGTATGTTCTCCATCTCATCTGCATAATTCCACGACCTTCTGTATAACATTTTCCATTGAATTGTGGAGTTCTAAAAAGGTAATGATAATATTTTGGCAAAATTGTATTTAAATCTTTTGGAGCATAAACATCATAAGCTGGACTTGTCACTCCGTCAAAATCAGAAATTCCCAATGCGCCCATCCAACAGAGAATAATGTTTACAACCAAATCATTTTTGTAAACATGTTTGTAGCCGTCTGCATTTTGAGCCTTGTTTCCTGTTGTTTGCTCAATATCACTATGTTGAAGAACGCCTTTATCGGTATAAACTGAAATCAGATTGACTTCTGAAAGAGGCTTATAGTTTCTCTCATCTCGCAGAGAAAATAAATATCTTATTTGTCGTGTTTTCCAATCATCAGGGATTTCCCCAATCCAGTCTATTCCGCTCTGTTTCATTTGCCCACTCCGTCAGTCAGTTCAGAAAACTTTTCCTGTGCTTTAGCAAGTTTTTCAACTTCTGCTTTCAAGGTTTCTTCGGACGGCAAATATAGTTCATATTTACTTGCAAGAATAGTCTTGTTGTCTTTTGGCAGAGTCATTTTTACCATTTCATCATTTTTGGCTGTACAAAGCAAAATACCGATTGTCGGGTTTTCATCGGGCAACTTTTCGTTACGGTCAAAATAATTCACATACATCTGGAGCTGTCCCAAATCTTCGTGAGTAAGTTTTTTTGTCTTTAATTCAATTACAACAAAGCACCTCAAAAGACGATTATAGAAAACGAGGTCTGCAAAGTATTCATCATCTTCTATTAAAAGCCTTTTCTGACGGGCAATAAAACTAAATCCGTTTCCAAGTTCCAACAAAAACTGTTGTAAATGATCTATCAAAGCTGATTCAAGGTCTTTTTCATAATATTCAGCTTTTCTTTCAAGTCCCAAGAATTCCAAAATCATCGGGTCTTTGATTATGTCTGTCGGATTTTCTGGAATACGTTCTTTTCTGGCTACAGCAAGAACTCTTTCCTTGTCATTACTAAGCAAAAGGCGTTCATAAAGCTGACTGTTTATCTGCCTTTCTGTTTCGCGGGCAGTCCAACCATTATTTGCGGACTCAAGCTCGTAATATTCCCGTTTTGAAGGGTCTGCGATTGCAATCAGAAGTTTATATTGTGACCAGTTCAATTCCGTCCGCAGTGCAGACGGAATTTGATACAGGCGATAAAACTGTCTTGCGCGTTCTAATTGTCTTTCTCCAAATCCACTTCCGTATTCTTTTTCAAGATTCTTTGCAAGAGTTTTTACAAGATATGTGCCGTAATCAGCCCGTTCTTTTCCCTGCTGTTCTTCTTCAAAAATACGTTTTCCAAGATTCCAGTACATCTGAACGCGACAAAAGTCCACACTGCGGACAACAGAACTTCTTGCACTGTTGATAATCGTTCTTGCATCATCAATAATGTTTGAGGTCTTTTTGTATGTGATAACTGTATTTTCTGTTTTTCCGTTCATTTTAATCTCCCTTACTTATCCCCAAACAAATTGTGCAGTTTTTCCATAAGGCTCTTTTCGTGCTCTTCAATACGGGCGGCAATGTCGTCGGCTTTTTCAAGCTGTTTGTATTCGTAGAAAGTTCGGGTAAAAGGAATCTCGTAGCCAATCTTTGTCTTAGATTTGTCTATCCATGCGTCTTTATTGTATGGAAGAACTTCACGCTCAAAGTATTTGTCTATGTCCTGGTCAAGTGGAACATTTTCAAAATCACGCTTGTCGCTGTCTGCCTGAACCTTTCCCTTTTTATCTTTTACAGGATTTCCATTTTCATCAAGCAGGGGACTTTCAACAGTGATTTTGTTATAGCCCAAATCAACACTGTCCAGAACTTTTGACTTGCAGACCAGTTTTGCGCCGCTTTCAGTTGTTTCTTCATACACTCTATTCTCTGAATATTCATCATAGGCTTTGAGAATAAGGTTTCTTGCATTGTCCGTAATATCAACACGCTTGTTACCAATATTCTTGCGACGGCTTTCATAACAATTCGAGGCATCTATCAGCTGAACTTTGCCAACTCGCTTTTCTTCCTTGTCTTTTGTGATAACCCAGATGTATGTCGCAATTCCTGTGTTGTAAAAGGAATCATTAGGAAGCTGAACGATTGCATCAAGCCAATCATTTTCGATTAAGTAACGGCGGATTTCACTCTGTCCGCTTCCCGCATCCCCAGAAAAGAGACTTGAACCGTTCTGGATGATTGCCATTCTTCCGCCCGCAACGCTTGCTCGCGTATGCGTATTTTCGCTCGGGTCTTTGAGTTTAGCAACGCCATTAAGCATGAATAAAAGTTGTCCGTCACTTTTTGGTGGAAGTCCTACCCCAAAGCGACCTGCAGAGCCTTTTTTGTTTTCTTTTTCAATGTCATCAGCCTCTTTTTTCCAGTCGATTCCAAAAGGAGGATTACTGATAATGTAATCAAAATGGTAATCAGTGAATTTGTCATCGTTCAGAGTATCACCGAACTGCATGTTGTTCGGGTCTCCGCCGCGAATCAACATATCAGCCTTTGCAATTCCAAAAGTAAAGGGATTGAATTCCTGACCGAAACTTGTAACAACAGCTTCTTTATCAAATTGCTTCAAGCGTTCTTCCATACAGGTAAGCATCTGGCTTGTGCCCATGGTCATGTCATAAACAGTTTTATTGATTCCGTCTGAAGCAAAGGCATTTTTGTCGCTGTTCACAAGAAGGTCGCACATGAGATAGATAATATCGCGGCTGGTAAAGTGCGCTCCGGCTTCTTCGTCATAACTTTCTGAAAAACGCTGAACAAGATTTTCAAAGATGTAGCCCATGTCAACGGCGCTAATTTTTTCTGGGCTCATATCGGCTTTTGTGGAATTGAAATCGCTTATAACTTGATAAAGGACCTTTCCTTCTTTCATTGTCTTTATCTGGTCTTCAAACTTCATACGGTGAAGAATGTCCTTTACATTGTCAGAAAAGCCGTTTAAATAATCTTCAAAGTTATCTGCAATATTCGCGCTATCCGCAAGAAGAGTTTCAAACGTAAACTTGCTTGTGTTGTAAAACTGATAGCCCGATGCCTTTGTCAGGAAGCCTTCTTTGACCTGCAAATCCTTTACCTTCTCAGCCATCTCCAAAACTTTTTTCTGAGTGGGCAAAAGACAATCATGAAATCTCTTGATAAGACACATGGGCAGAATGACAAGTCCATACTCATGAGGTTTGTAAAGACCAACAAGCGTGTTTGCCACATTCCAAATTAAAGCGGCTTTTTCCTGAATATTGCTTCCTACTTTTTTTATAAGTACATCATTTGTAGACATTCGATTCATCCTTCTTATCAATTTACATTTTTATTATACAGTATGTTAGTGTCAAAGAATGACACTTATTCATTTTCTACAGAAGATTTTTCGTTTATTACGCATATATCGCCCACGTCACAATCAAGAGCTCTGCAAATCTTCTGCATGCTATCCATAGATATAAACTCGCCCTTACCGAGTTTTGCCAAAATATTTGTGGAAATACCTGCCATTTTGATAAGGTCTGTTCGATTCTTAATGCCTTTATCAATAAGCAGTTTCCATAGTTTTCTGTAATCTACATCCATATAAAATATTCCTCAAAATACTATATCATATCTTTCAGGATTATTGAGGTAAAATATCATGTTTTTACAATAATTTTTTGAAGACCTGATTGGTTCCGCAGGGCAAAAACCTACGGCCCACGAACTTAAAGTAAGGAGTTTAAGTAAAAGTTGAATTTCAGTGAATTCAGGTGAATTTGAATAATTTTATTTTTTGAAAATATAGTGTTAAAATATAGTTATCCGAGGCAGAAAATCCTCTTTTATTAGTCTTATTTGTCTATTTAGGTTCAGATAACTTCAGTTTAAAACAAAAAAACCACTCATTTCTGAGTGGTCTATTTAGCATGGGTTGGACTTGCCTTACAGTCGTAAACGGCCTGTTTACTCCTTACAGGCCGGCTTCATTCACTGACGCAGACATCCTGTCTGCTTTTCCTCGCACTTGCTCGGCGTTCATTACGCTTCAAGTCCAACAGTTAGTTTAAAACAAAAAAACCACTCATTTCTGAGTGGTCTATATAGCAGGGGTTGGACTTGAACCAACGGCCTCCGGGTTATGAGCCCGACGAGCTGCCAACTGCTCTACCCTGCGTCGTATTGTTAGGGTATAATATCATTGATTTTAAAAACTGTCAAGAGAAATTTGAAAGATTAGAGGATGATTTTTTTGAGTTTTTTACTTGCTCAACATTAACTGGATTTGTATAATTTTTTTATGGAACTAGAACTTTTTCCACTTTTCGATATGGAAGCTATTAAGTCCGGGGCAAAGAAAAATAAACTTTCAACTTCTGTAAAACTTCAAACTCTTCAAGGTGATAATATAAACTCCGAGGAAGAATTACAGACCAATTCTTTGCATGTTCGTATGACTTACAAAAACTTAGATTTTGCAGAAAAGAATATAAAAGAACACGAATTTGAAAATTGTACCTTTGAGAGTTGTCATTTTGTAAAAGCCAATTTAACAGCTGTAGCTTTTATGGATTGTAAATTCCAAAATTGTGATTTTGTGGTACCAACTCTTGTAAATACAGGAATAAAAACCTCTGATTTCTTTGGTTGTAAGTTTATGGGCGTCGATTTTTCCGATTGCTCAAATTTCTTTTTCTCTCCAAATTTTCAAGATTCTATGATAAATTCTTGCAATTTTGAAGGAAACAAAATGTCAAAAACTGAGTTTTTTTCTTGCAAAATCCGAGAAACAACTTTTGCATATTGTGACTTATCGGAATCCCGTTTTGACAACTCTGAATTCCAAGGAACAACCTTTCAAGATTGCCAACTTCAAAAAGCAGATTTCACCGATGCCATTGGATATACTATAAATCCTTTTACCAACAAATTGAAAGGAGCTCGGTTTTCCTTGCCAGAAGCTCAATCTTTTTTGTATTTTTTAGATATAGAAGTAGAATAATATGAAGAAAATCCTAACTTTGTGCCTAAGTGCCGGTATTCAAAAAACAATCGAATTTTCAAAAATCCAACTTAATAAGGTAAATCGTTCTGAAAATTACCGATTTGATATTGCAGGGAAGGCTGTAAATTCGGCTCGTGTGTTGGCTCAACTTGCAGAAAAAAATGAAATTCATCTTTCCAAAAGTGATATAAAGCAAAATATTACTTTGATTTGTCCTTTGGGTGAAAAAAATCTTGATTTTTGGAGAGAACTTAGCAAAGAGGAAAACTTCATTCAGAAAAATATACTGATTCCAGGTTTTACTAGAGAATGTTGCACTTTAATCGAAAGGGAATCTGGTCGAGTTACAGAACTTGTGGTGGAAGAGCCAAAAATCCAAGACGAAAACCAAAATGCAAAAACAAAGGAATTGCTCTCGTTGCTAGAATGTGAATTTACCAATCCAAAAACAAAACCAGAGGCTCTCCTTGTGGCAGGAAGTGTGCCAAGTTATTGGGATTCAAATATTATGGAAGAAATTGCAAAAATTGCAAAAAAAAATGATGTTTTGCTAATGGCTGACTTTAAGGGAAAAACGCTTTTAAATTTGCTTCCAGAGTTTGCACCAAATATTATCAAAATCAACAAAGAAGAATTCTTAGAAACTTTTTATCCAGAAATCTTTGAGCAAGATGCTCCAAAATGTGATACAATAAAATTGCAAGAATTGATATGTCATCAATCCAAAATTCTTGGGAATATCATAATTGTAACTGACGGAGCAAATGATACAATTTTGTCCGATAAAGGAAAATGTTATATTGGAAAAACAGAAAAAGTTTCTGTAAAAAATACAATTGGTTGTGGCGATTCTTTTAATGCAGGGTTTTTGTACGAGTTTCTAAAATCTAAAAATCTTGAAAAAGCTTTAGAAATGGGAACTTTTGCTGCTTCGAGAAATGCAGAATCTTTAGCCCCTGGTTCAATTTTTTAGGTTGAGAATTTACTGGATATTTATCCGTTGACAATAAATCTTAAGCATAATACCATAAAATTGAGGTAATTTGATGGGAAACATAATTGGAATTAAACTAGCAGATGGTTCATTTTATCCTGTAATGGAAGAAGGAAAACCTTTTTCAAAAAAACTGGAACTAACAACAGTTCGTGATGACCAAACTACGGTTCACTTAGATTTGTATCGTTCTGCCACAGGTTCAATGGACGATGCAGAATATGTTGACACTTTAGTTGTGGAAAATCTTGTACCTCATCCAAAACAAGAACATTCCTTAAATTTAAATATTAAACTTGATGAAAATAATATGCTTTCTGCTGAAATTGATGATCCTGAAACTGGTGCAATCTCTAATTCAAAAGTTTCTCTTGTTACTCTAAAAAAAGAAGATTTGTCAGTGGAGCCTGATTATTCCATTACTCCAGAAGAAAATGTTGAAAATTTTGATGAAATAGACGAAATTATTGATGAAAATGTAATTGATAATTTAGATGATTTTGAGGAATCTGATAAATTGCCAGAAGAAATCGATATTGAAATTCCATCTAATTTTTCAGATTCTGAACCTACCTTTTTGGGTGAAAATCTAAGTTCCGAGGAAGATTTTTTGGTTGAAGACGATACTTCTGATTTAAATAACGACTTTGTATTTCCAGAAGAAATTGAAAATCTAGAAGAATCTGATAATTTTGATACAAAGGACGCAATGATACTTGGTGGGGTTGGAGCCGCAGCTGTTGCAGGAGCAGTTTTGGCCGATAATTTATCGTCCACCGAAGAAATCCCAACCATAGAAGAAGACGTAATCGAAGAACCACAATCTTTCCAAGAAGATTCCCAACTTGAAGAAATCGATATTCTGGTTCCAGAAGAAACTAGCGAATCCGCTGTACTGGACGATTTCGCTTTCCCAAGTGCTGATACAGAAGTTTCCAGCGAATCCGCTGAGCTGGACGATTTCGCTTTCCCAAGTGCTGATACAGAAGTTTCCAGTGAGTCTGCTGTACTGGACGATTTCGCTTTCCCAGCTGATACAGAAGAAACCAGTGAATCCGCTGAGCTAGACGACTTCGCTCTTCCAAGTGCTGATACCGAAATTTCCAGCGAATCCGCTGTGCTAGACGACTTCGCTCTTCCAAGTGCTGATACCGAGATTTCCAGTGAAACCGCTGAGATGGACGACTTCGCTCTTCCAAGTGCTGATACAGAAGAAACCAGCGAATCTGCTGTGCTGGACGATTTTGCTTTCCCAAGTGCTGATAGCGAGATTTCCAGCGAATCCGCTTTGCTAGACGCTTTTGCTTTCCCAAGTGCTGATACCGAGATTTCTAGTGAATCCGCTTTGCTGGATAATTTCGCTTTCCCAAGTGCTGATACCGAGATTTCTAGTGAATCCGCTGAGATGGACGACTTCGTTTTCCCAAGTGCTGATACAGAAGTTTCCAGCGAATCCGCTGTGTTAGACGACTTTGCTTTCCCAAGTGCTGATACAGAAGAAACCAGCGAATCCGCTGTGCTGGACGACTTCGCTTTCCCAGCTGATACAGGAGTTTCCAGCGAATCCGCTGAGATGGACGACTTCGCTTTCCCAAGTGCTGATACAGAAGTTTCCAGCGAATCTGCTGTGCTGGACGACTTCGCTTTCCCAAGTGCCGATACAGAAGAAACCAGCGAATCCGCTGAGATGGACGATTTCGCTTTCCCAAGTGCTGATACCGAGATTTCTAGTGAATCCGCTGTGCTGGACGATTTTGCTTTCCCAGCTGATAGCGAGATTTCTAGTGAGTCTGCTGAGTTGGACGATTTTGCTTTCCCAGCTGATACCGAGATTTCTAGCGAATCCGCTGAGCTAGACGACTTCGCTTTCCCAAGTGCTGATACAGAAGAAACCAGTGAATCCGCTGAGCTAGAGGATTCTGCTTTTTCTGTTGCTGATAGTGAATTGCCGAATTTTGATGATTTTGATATTGATTCAGAGGAATCTTTTGAAATGGAAGATAATGCTCCATTTACTTTTGATTCTCTTCCTGAATTTGATGAGATTCCAGAATTGAAAGATAATTCAACAGATTTTTCTGATGATTTTGCTGCTATGGACTTTGAACTACCAGAAATTGATGAAAGTAAATATGAATTTGCAGCTTCAAATGAAGGTGGTGATCCATTGTTTGATAGTTTATATGAAGAAAACTACAAAGAAACAGAAAAATCCCAAAAGAAAACTACTATTCCAGTGGTGATTTGCGTGATTTGTGCTTTGATTTGTCTTGGCGTTCTTGGAATTATTCTTTGGTTGACAAAACCAAATTTATTTGGAACAAAGGATGCAGAACCAACTGTAACAATTCCTGTAGAAAACGTTGAAACAGAGTTGCCTGTTTTAGAAAAAGAAGATTTAACATCTGCAAAAGAAAATGAGATAGTTATTACTCCAGAACCTGTTGTGCCAGAAATCCCTGAGCCAAAGGTTGAAGTTGCTCCAGCGAAAGTAATTTACAGAATCAAATGGGGTGATACTTTGTGGGATTTAGCAGAATCTTATTATCAAAATCCTTGGTTATATCCAAAAATTGCAAAAGCAAATAATATCAAAAATCCAGATGTAATCATTTCTGGAACTGATATCGAGATTCCGCCACTTAATTAATTTGTGAGAATAATTTGAAAAAAATAAATATTATCTTTTCTCTAGTTTTGATTTTTACACTGTTTTCTTGCAAAGAGGATGCAAAAAAATACAATAATTTGTATCAACGAGGAAAACAAGAGGCAAATATTAAACTTCTTCAAAAAGGATATGAAAAAGCAGAGCCTTATTTTAGCAAACTTTGTTTGGTTGAATTATGCAATTTGTTACCAAAGCAAAAATCTGTAGAACTCGCCGAAAAGGCTTTGAAAAAATATCCAGATTCTCAAGATGTTTTAGAATTATTGGTTACTTTACTTTATGAGCAAAGAGAATATTTGGAAGTTATCTCTGAAATTGACGAAAATTCCCACATCAAACAAAATAATGAACTCAAGAGATATTATTTTTCTGCAAAAATAAAAACGTCAAAATCTCAACAAATTAGTTGGGAAAGTGATTTTTGTGTGGATATGAAAAAATGGTTTCAGGATAATCAGTTTTCATCAAGTCACAATCAATTTTTCAAGGATTTTTCAGAGGATATTGATTTTGGGATTTCGGAAAAAGCTCGTCAATTATACTTTACAAAAAATTACAGCAAAGCAGCGGCTCTGATAGAAGATGAATATTCCACAAAAGAAGAATTTCTTGATTTTTTGGAAGAATTAACTTATGTGGAACTTACAGAAATTGCGGATAATTTTGTTTTGGGGGCAAATAATCGAAAAACTTTTTCCAGCTTTTTTGCAAACGGTGGACTTTTATTGTCGAATCCAGACAAGGCTTTTTACAGCATTTTTTCTGCAGGTCGTATTTTGGAAAAAGAAGTTGGCAGCAATTATGATGTTCTAAAATATTACAATAGAGCAATTTATCTTGCTCCAGAGAGGAATTTTGACAGAGCACTTTGGTATTTTCTCCGTTGTTCTATGAATTACTCTTTACAAGAAGGTTTTTATGGTTTTTTGGAATATGCCAATGCTTGGAAAGAACCTGAATATTTTGATGATATTTTAGATAGGTTTTCGGCTAGTATTTTATCTTCTTATAGTTGGGAATTGTATTATGATTTGTTTTCAGAGATTTATCCCTATTTAAGTGGATATTCTCAGGGAAAAGTGGATTATATTTTTGCAAGATTGGTGGAAGAAAATCTTATTGAATACGGAAATGGTTCTGAAAGTTTGGCTTTTTCTCACTATGAAAAGGCATTTTTGAATCCTGAAACTGATGGATATTACAGAATTATGGCTGGAATTAAATTGGAAGAAGATTTGAAATTGTCCCCAGAAAAAAATCATTTTGACGATGAAAATCTTTTGCCAGAAGAAGAATATTTGCAATATTTGTTAGAGGATAATATTGAGTCTGTTTACAATTTTTGCATCAACAATCAAGATTCTATCAGAGAAAATGTAGCTTTTGAGGCTATAAAAACTTTGGAAAATGCTAGTAAATCTTCAAAAAACTTTTATCCAGAGGCTCTTAGAATTGCCACTGCCTATGTTTCTGATATGAGCAAGGTAGATTATCTTTATCCAAAATATTATTCGTCGGAAGTGAAAAAGGTTTGTAAAGAGTATGATATTCCAGAATATATTTTTTATGGTTTGATTCGTACGGAAAGTTATTTTGATAATGATATAGAATCTGTTGCTGGAGCGATTGGATTGTGTCAGCTTATGCCTTCGACGGCTTCTGATGTGGGGCGAAAATTAAAAGTAAAAGACTATGATTTGCTAAATCCTGAAACAAATGCAAAATTTGGTGGATATTATCTTGCAGAATTGGCAAGTCGTTTAGAGGATAATTACATTTTGGCTTTGTGTTCCTATAACGCAGGAATCAATAATGTGAGAAAATGGAGAAAAGCTAATCCAAATCTACCGATAGATATTTTTTTAGAAACAATTCCTTTTGAAGAAACTAGAAATTATGGGAAAAAACTAATAAAAGCCTCTTCCATTTACGGATTGCTTTATTATGATGTGTCTCCAAAGGAAGTCGTTTCTGTGATGGGAGTTTTTTAGCTTTTATTTTCCAGAAGCAATCCAGATTCCTTCCCAATGTTTTCCTGCTAGTTCAGTACATTTTTTTGCGTAGGCTGCAGCTGGTCTATCTTTATCTGCAATTGTTTCAAAAATCTTTTGTGCTTCTGAAAATTCTCCTTTATAAAAAAGCTTTCGACCTTTTTCAAAAGTGTTTAGGATTGTTTCCCTTTTTTGATATTCATCCATAGGAATTGGCTCAAAAACTGTTAAAACAGCTTTTTTCCCTACAACAGAAACTGTGGCAAGTTCTCTCCATTTGATTTCTGGAATTTCTTTTTCTGTGGCTTCTTTTAAGTCTTGAGAACACATTGTATATGTACCAAATTCTTTGTTTAAGCCTTCTAATCGCGATGCAAGATTTACAGAATCTCCAATCATTGTGTAATCAAATCGTTCTTTGGAGCCTAGATTTCCAACAACTGCATCCCCAACATTCAAGCCGATTCGCATATAAATTGGTGAACCTAGTCGATAGGTAAAATTTTCTCTAAGTTCTTCAAGTTTCTTTTGGCATTGAAGTGCGGCGGTCAAAGCACATACTTCGTGATTTTGTGTATCTGCTGGAGCATTCCAAAAGGCAACAATTGCGTCTCCTTCGTATTTGTCGATTGTTCCACCATTTTCTAAAATGATTTTGCTCATTTCAGAAAGGAAAGCGTTTAAAAATTCAGTTAATTCTTCAGGTTCCATATTTTCTGAAATTGATGTGAATCCTTGAATATCAGAGAAAAATATACTTAAACGTCGTTTTTCTCCACCAAGCTTTAATTTTTCGGGATTTTGAATTAAATTTTCAATTACAGTTGGACTTACGTATTGTTTGAAAGCATTTTTTATAAATCGGCGTTGCTTTCCTTCCTTTGTGTAACTGAAAACAAAGGCAAAGATAAATGAAGATAAAAAACTTAAAATTGGATTTATCAATGGCATCCAAATGCCGAGGGCAAAAAGAAAATATGAAATTAAGATTACGAAAACTATTGTAAAGGTTGGAATCAGTAAAAGTGATAAAATGGTCTTTTTTGAAGTTGTTTGTTTTTCTGATATGTTGATGGTAAAAACCCCTAAAAATGATAGAAGAAAAATCCATAACACAGAAAAATACCAAGGTGTTTTGTGAATAAATTGATTGTTTAGCAAATTATCTAGTAAAGTGATGTGAACTCCAACTCCTGGATAAACTTGATTGTTGGGAATAGAGCAAATATCGTAAAGGCCCGGGGCGTAGAGGGCGAAAAAGCAATAAGTGTCTGTGAAATTTTCTGGAGGTAGTAGAGGTTCTTCGCCCCGGGTGAGAGCGTAATAGCTTTTTAGAATGTCCGAGGCTCTGTAGGGAAGGTAATCATCTATAGAAGACTGGAATCGCAAATTTAATGTTCCATCGGCTTGGAGGGAACTGATGCTTTTTCCAAGGGTATCAACTATTAGTTTGGAAAAGTCTTTGCCTTGGGAAATGTGCTTTGCTGGGTTTTGGAAAAGGTCTAGGAATAGGGGAGAAAGTCCCAGTGAGTTAAAATATTCCCCATCAATTGTGAAAAATAGTTTTGCTCGTCGGATAATATCATCATTATCCATAGAACTGGTAATCATTCCAAGTTCAGATGCAGATTCTTTAATTTCTGAAATCGGATAAAGAAGTTTTCCCGTGGATTTTTCTTCAAAAACTGATTGAATGACTTTGCCATTATTTTTACAAGCGGCAGCAAAAATTTCATCATCTTCTTTTCCATAAAGGGATGGTTCTGTAAATAACATATCAAAAGCGAGAGCTTTAGGATTTGATAATGTAAAATAATTTACAATATCGGCGTAGGCAGCTCGTGGCCAAGGCCAAGACCAACCCATTTCTTCTTTTCCCCAATCCAAAGATTCTTGATCTAAGGCGATAAAACATATTTCTTCTGAGGGGCTTGTAAATTTTCCAGCGAATTTCATTCTTGAATCATAGGTTTTTGCTTCTAAAAATGAAAAACCATTAAAAAAATAGAATAAACAGTAAACAAAAAAAACAATTAGAACTAGAATAAGTGAATGAAAAAACTTTTTTTTCTTTTTTGATGTATTTTGCATAAATTTTTCCATAATTTTGTTTTTTGGTTTCGATATCTTTTGTTATTTTAACACAAGATTTGAGAAAATACTTCATTAAAATATACAATCAATCTGAAAATACGTTTACCAAACCTCTATTTTTTGCAATAATGAGAATATGAGTTTTTTATCAATAAATAATATTAGTTATACATATCCACCAATCAACGGGGAATTTGAAACAGACGAAAATGGAAATCCAATTATTCCAAAACCGATTTTTGACTTTTTTACAGCAGAACTTCCTGGTTCTTTTACAAGTTTAATAGGACCAAACGGAAGCGGAAAATCAACTTTTATGCTTTTGGCTGCGGGGCGAATAAAACCACAACAGGGAAATGTTACTCTTTTCGATTTGGATATTGCAAACATTTCAGAAGAAAAGCGAAATGAAGCTGCATCTTTTATTTATCAAAATATGGAATTTGAACAAGATGATCCTGTGGAAGATTTGCTTAAGCAAGTTTACGAAAACGGATATCATTCTGAAGAAAGAAAGGCAACTGCTGATTTTTACAATGAAGTGATAAAGGTTTTTGAGCTTGAAAATGTGCTAAATCACAAATTAACTGGCATTTCCAAAGGGGAAATTCAGCGGGTTTTACTGGCTTTTTCTATTTTGTACGGTTCAAAATCAATTTTTATGGATGAACCAATGTTTGCCATGGAAGATCGCCAAAAACACAGTGCCATGGCTTTTATCAAAAAGTACAGCAAAGAAAACAATGTGCCAGTTTTTATTGCAATGCACGAACTTGATTTGTCAAAAAAATATGCTGACAACGTGCTACTTTTCTATCCTGATAGAAGAATGGACTATGGAACTCCAGAAGAAGTTCTAACAAAAGAAGCTTTGGAAGAGGCTTACGGAGTGCCTGCTGCAATGCTTAGAGATACTGAAAACTTAAACAGAAATGCACTAAAAGAAGCATCGGAAACATTAAATGATTTATCAAAAAATTAATCTAAAAGTTAATTATCTAAAAAAAGGTATCTCAAATGGTGGATTTCAGCCAACTTTAACAACTTATGTGCTTGAAAATCACGAATCTGTGGACATAAACCGGAAACGTCCTTTTGTGTTGATTTGTCCAGGAGGTGGATACGGGCATCATTCTGTGAGGGAAGCAGAACCAATTGCTTTGGCTATGAATAATGCTGGATATCACGCTGGAGTTTTGCACTACAGCCTTGCTCCAATGGATTTTCCATCAGCTTTCTTTGATGGAATCGAAGCTCTAAAATTGATTCGTGAAAATACTGATATTTGGAACATTGATGAAAATCAAGTTGTTGTTATGGGATTTTCGGCTGGTGGTCATTTAGCGGCTTCTTTGGGCTGTTGGTATAAATCAAAAATTGTTGAAAAAGTTTTAGGATACAAGGCCGAAGATGTAAGACCAAATGCCCTTTGTTTGTGTTACCCAGTAATATTAAGTGGACAATTTGCCCACGAAGGTTCTGTAAAAAATCTAATTGGCAATGCTTTGGAAAAACCTAATGTGAAATCTCTCATAAAATCTTCTTTCGATTTTGGTGATTCTAAAAGTGATGACATAAGCATAGATGATTTAAAAAATCTTGTTTCGCTTGATACGCAAGTGGACAAAAATTTTCCACCGACTTTTATTTGGCACACTTTTGAAGATTCTACAGTTCCCATGGAAAATTCTCTTACTTTTGCAAAGGTGCTTCGGGAAAAATCCGTTCCCTTTGAAATGCACATTTTTTCCAAAGGTGAACACGGTTTGGCTTTGGGAACTAAGGAAACATCTCTTCCCGACGGCAAGTATTTTCAAAGCGAATGTTCTTGTTGGGTTGAATTATTTGAAAAATGGTTAAGCGGAATAAGGCTTTAACTTTTTAATAACATTTTTTTTGGAGGAAAAAATGAAAAAAATTGGAACAATTGCAGCTATTTTGTTAGCAGTTCTAATGATTTTTGGTTGTGCATCAACAATGAAACCTGTTGATAGAGAAGCTGGTGTTGAATATAAATTAACTATTCTTCACACAAACGACCATCACGGTGCTACTCTTTCTAAAGATGGAAATTACGGTCTTGCAGAAAGAGCTACTTTTATCAAATCTGTTCGTGCAGCAAATGAAAATGTGCTTTTGTTAGACGCTGGAGACATTAACACAGGTTCAGCTCTTTCAAATATGTACGCAGCAGAACCAGATATTTTAGCTTATAATGCTATGGGTTATGAGGCTATCACTTTTGGAAACCACGAATTTGATGGTTCTCTAGAAAAACTTCAAAAGCAAATGGAGATTTCAAATTGTCCTTTCCTAGCAGCAAATATCACAGATTCAAAAGGTAATTTTCTTGGTGAACCTTATATTATCAAAGATTATCCTGGATTTAGAGTTGGTGTTCTAGGTTTAACAACTTTGAGAACTTTGACAATTGCAAGTCCAGATAAGGATTTGGTTTTTGCTGATGAAATTGAAACTGCAACTGAATATGTAAAACTTCTAAAAGAAAAAATGAATTGTGATATTATCATTGTTCTAGGTCACTTAGGTGATGTTTTAGAAGAATCAACTCAAAACACATCTGTAAAACTTGCAGAAAATGTTGATGGAATTGATATCATTGTTGACGGTCACGCTCACACAAAAATGGAAAAACCTCTTGAAGTAAATGGAACATACATTGTTTCTGCAAATGAATGGGGAAAAGTTGTAGGAAAGGGAACATTAACAGTTGTTGATGGTGCTTTAGTTGGTTTTGATTGGGTTGCTGAAGAAATCACAACAGCAAAATATCCAGCTGATGCAGAAATTGCTTCAATTATTGCTCCATTTGCAGAAGGTGCTGAAGCTGCTCTAAAAGAAGTTGTTATCAAAACTACTGAAGAATTTGTATTTGGTAACAAATTAAGTCGTAAAATTGAACTTCCACTTGGAAACTTCGTTGCAGATGCACAAGTTGCTTATCTTGCAGCTCACGGTGTAGATGTTGATTTTGGATTTACAAACGGTGGAAATATTCGTGCAGCACTTCCAAAAGGTGATGTAACTCGTGAAAACATTTTAACAGTTCTTCCTTTTGAAAATTATGTTTATGTTGTAACTTTGAAAGGTTCTGATGTAGTTGAATTGTTCAATTTCATTGGATCAATCAATCAAGGTGCTGGAGGATTTGCTCAAGTTTCAAAAGAAGTAAGTTACACAATCACTTATGATGAAAATGGTATGAACGGTGTAATTTCAAATGTATTGGTAAATGGAAAAGCTATTGATGAAAATGCAACTTACAAAATTGCTGTAAATGATTATCTAGCTGGTGGTGGAGACGGATACGTTGCTCTTACAAAATCTCTAGATACATTTAACACATCAATGCTTATGAGTGATGTTGTAATTGAATACGCTCAAAGTTTTGGAGAACCAATTTCTCCAAAAACAGAGGGAAGAATCACAATTGTTGGCGGAATTGATATTAACTGATTTTTGCTGATAATCTAGATTTTTTTGATAAAGGCTATTTCCTGATTTTGGGAAACAGCCTTTTTTATGTGATTTTTGACGATTACTAAGAAAATGTATAGTATTTTTAAGGTAATTTTGTAAAAAATTAGTTTGAAATAAAACTTTTTTACTTTGACATCTTTTATATTTTTGTTATTTATGATATATTCTCCTTATGGAAAATACTAATTTTTATTCTAAACAAAAAAGAAATCGTATGTTAGCTGGAACAGCAGCACTTAGTGCTTTAACTGTTATTTTTTCATTTACTCGCCTTGGGATGATTCCTTGGTTTTCTGGTGCATCAATTACAATTTGTCACATTCCTGCAATTTTGGCAGCAATTTTATTTGGTTTACCTTCTGGCTTAATTGTTGGTGGTGTTTTTGGTGTGTCATCTTTGATTTTGGCTGCAACTCAGGGAACAGGATTGGATGTATTCTTTGTAAATCCTTTGGTGTCAGTTTTGCCAAGATTAACACTTCCTGTTGTAGTTTATCTATTAAACAGTTTGTTTTTGAAAATTTCTGAAAAAAATGCAAAATTCCCATATCTTGTTGGTGTTGGAATTACAGCATTTTTGGGAACAATGTTTCACTCTTTCTTTGTTCTATCAATGTTAGCAATTCTAGCTGAAGAAGTAACTTTCCCAATGGTTTTGGCTGTACTAGTTGGAAACTCACTTTTAGAAGCCGCTGCATCTGTAATTGTTTGTGTTGCTGTGATGGCAGTTAAACTTGGAGCAAAAAAAGCTCAAAAGTCAAAATTGGAAGAAACAGAAAACTAATTCTGTTTTTTTAATCAGAAACAAATAAAAAGCTGTTTTCAAAATTGTCCTTTGAAAACAGCTTTTTTGTTTTAAATGGTTAGGCGATAGTTAAAAATTAACTTTCACTTTTCCACAAACTATGCAAATTACAATATTCGTACACGGCTTCGATTTCGTCATCATCAAATATCATAAACTTTGCTTCTGGCTTATCATTCGGTGTTAGCATTTTTCGTTGGTTGCCTTGTTTTGTTTGTAGACAAATCCATTGAATGTAATGTTCTTTTGTCATTGGGTGTTCAACAGAGCCAACTTTCACTTCAACAATATTTCCTTTTCGTGTAACAACTGGAACGTGTTTTTCGGCAGCTCCGTCTGTTGTACCTGGAATAAGTTGAGTCATTTCTTGTCCACAGCAAATTGTTGGAATGGAAGTCTCTTTCACCATTGCAACAATTTTTCCACAGATTGCACATCGATAGAATTTTACAGTCATATTTTCTCCATTATCATTTTAAAATTTTGTTGTAAATCAACTATCATTTAATTTACTAAAAATTTTCGTATTTGTAAATTTTAATATTTAGAAAGTACACATTTCTTTGAATTTACGTGTTATAATCTTTATATGAAAAAGATTTTTGCTATTTTAATTTTGATATTTTGTATTTTTGGACTTTTTGCAAAATCTGAGCCAAAGATGTATGTTTCTGTGGAAGAAGCAATATTGAAAGAAAAACCTTCATTTTTCAGTAAAAGTGCAAATTCAGTTTTTTATGGTGAAGAAGTTATTGTTTTGGATACAAAGGGAAGTTGGAAAAAGGTTCAATTAACAGGTAATTCTTCGGTTTTTGGTTGGATAAGTGAATCATCTTTGACAAAGAAAAAAATCCTAGTCTCTGAAAGCAAAGTAACTGCTTCGGCGGATGAAATTGCTCTTGCTGGAAAGGGGTTTAATGCGGAAATCGAAGCCGAATACAAAAAGCAAGGTACAACAAATTATGATGCTGTAGACAAATTGGAAGAAAAATCAGTTTCTTTTGAAAATTCACTTGATTTTATGCTTGATGGGAAATTGGAAAATCAAGCAGTGGACGGTGAAGAATGAAAAAGATTTTAACATCAGTTTGTGGATTATTTTGTATGATTTTTCTCCTTTCTTCTTGTAAAACTGTGGGAGTTTTGGCAGCTGTTGGAGGAATTGTTGGAGAAATCGCTGGAATTGAGGGGTCTACAGAAATGGCTGAATCAATTATGACTTCAGCAGAATCCATCGAAAAAGCTATCGAAAAAATCGATCCATCTCAAGAATATTATATTGGTCGAGCGGTTGCAGCTCAAATTTTGTCAAAATATGAATTGGCAAATGAACCAGAATTGGAAAAATACTTAAATCAGATTTGTGGTGCATTGGTATTAAACTCTGAAAGACCAACTTTGTATCGAGGGTATTCTGTGGGGATTATAGATACTGATGAAATAAATGCTTTTGCAACCTCTGGAGGACATATTTTAGTTTCTAGAGGATTGTTGAATTGTGTTACATCAGAGGATGCTTTGGCTGCTGTTCTTGCTCACGAAATTGCTCATATTCAGTTGGAGCATAGTTTGAAGGCTATAAAAACTAGCAGAATAACTGACGCAATTACAAAAACTACTTTTGCAACAATGTCAGTTCTTTCGGAGGGAGAATTTCAAGAGTTTACAGATGTTTTTGGTGATGCTGTAGATGAGATTGTGGCAGAAATGGTGGATTCTGGTTATTCTAAATCGCAAGAATATGAAGCTGACGAAACTGCTTTGGAAATTATGGCGGCCACAGGCTATAATCCACTAGCAATGAATGATATGCTTAATGTTTTGAAACAGAATCAAAAGAGCAAATCAGGATTTAGCGTTACTCACCCAAGTCCAGAGGATCGATTAAAAAATTTGCAAGATCAATATGAACATTATGATATAAAAGACACTTCTGAATATCGAATGGAACGATTTTTAACTATTATGAAAAATCTCTAGTCAGATTCAAAGTCTATCTTAAAATTCCGATTAAATCTTTACGACCAATCTTTTCTAAGGCTTCCCTTACTAAAGGTTGGTTTTCTTTTTTATTGAACTGAAGCAAAGCTCTTTGTAATCGGCGCTCGTGACCACCTCTTGGAACATAGATTTCTTCCGTGTTGCCGTTTTTATCTTTTTCGTGGGGATTTAAGCCTGTGTAATACATACAGGTTGCCAAATTTCCCGGTGTTGGGTAAAAGTCCTGCACTTGATCTGGCACAAATCCTGTTTTTTTTAGATATAAGGCAACTTCCAAGGCTTCTTCCAATCCAGCTCCCGGAAGTCCAGCAATATAATATGGCACTAAAAACTGCTTTTTCCCAAGCTCCTTGTTGATTTTAGCGTATTCTTCTGCAAAATCCTTGTACACAGAGTGAGAGCTTTTTCTAACCAGTTTTAGAACTTTGTCACTAACGTGTTCTGGAGCGACTTTTAATTGTCCAGAAATGTGATGTTGGCATAATTCTTTGAAAAATGTTTTGTCTTTGTCTAACATCAAATAATCAAAGCGGATTCCACTTCGGATAAACACTTTTTTCACCCCAGGGATTTTTCGCAAAGTTCTAAGAAGTTCCACGTATTCAGTGTGGTCAACATTTACGTTTTTGCAAGGCACAGCTCCAAGACATTCTCGGTTTGGACAGGCTCCCCTTTCTTTTTGTTTTGTACAAGCGTCATGGCGAAAGTTTGCTGTGGGGCCGCCAACGTCGTGTATGTATCCTTTAAACTCTGGATGCTTTGTTAATGCGACGGCTTCGTTTTTAAGTGATTCTATGCTTCGAGTTTGGATTCGCTTTCCTTGGTGAAAGGTTATAGCACAAAAAGAACAGGCTCCAAAACAGCCACGACAGCTGGTTAGAGAAAAAAGCACTTCTTCAAGGGCTGGAACTCCAGTTTTGCCATTGGAAGCGGGTTTGTCGTACATTGGGTGCCATCTTCTTGTGTAAGGAAGTTCCATTACTTTGTCGTATTGTTCTTGGGTTAGGGGATGTGATGGTGGCTCTTGGACTAAAAATCGCTCTTCGGCTTGTTCAACTAAGGGTTTTGCAGAAATTGAATCTGTGTTTGATTCTTGGATTATGTAACTTTTTGCAAAGGCGATTTTTCCTTCTTTTGTGTTGGCTGAAACTTCTTGGTAGCTTGGCAAAAAGATTGCATCACTTGGGATTTCTTCTTTTTTTGAGGTACGATAGCAAGTTCCTCGTACACCTCGAATTTTTGCCACTTCTTTAGAGGTCGCAAAACCATCTTCTGAATATTTTGCAATTTCTTTGATTTTGGCTGCCAATTCTAGGATTGAGTTTTCACCCATGCCATACATTAGTATATCAGCTTTGCTATCGAGTAAAATGGATCGGCGAACAGTATTTGACCAGTAATCGTAGTGAGAAGTGCGACGCAAAGAAGCTTCTATTCCGCCGATTAAAACGGGAACGCCTTTGTAGGCTTCTCGTACCTTTGTTGTGTAGGTGATAATTGCCCTGTCTGGACGATTTCCAGCAACACCTCCATGGGCGTAGGCGTCTGAAGAGCGAGGCTTGTTGTTGGCTGTGTAGTTGGAAACCATGGAATCCATAGCTCCAGCACTTATTAAAAAGCCAAGACGAGGTCGGCCTAAAACTTTGAAAGATTCTGGGTTTTTTACGTCTGGCTGTGGAATAACTCCAACTTTATATCCGTGAAAAGTAAGCCAACGTCCCAAAAGTGCTACAGCAAAAGAAGGGTGGTCAACATAGGCATCTCCGCTTACAAAAACGAAGTCCAAATCTTGCCACCCTCTTTTTTCTAAGTCTAATTTATTTACTGGTAAAAAAGTGTTTTCCATTGATTAAAGATGCAAAATTAGAATGCTTGAACAACTTCTAAATCAGCAGAAACCTTGTCCTTAAGATAGCGTTCAACACCTTGTTTTAAAGTCATTGTTGCCATAGGACAATTTCCACATGCCCCAGTTAAGCGAACGTAAACTTTGTTATCTTCAAAAGAAACAAATTCCAAATCTCCACCGTCGGCTTGAAGTTGTGGTCTCATATCGTCTAAAGCTTTTTTGATTTTATCTAATAATTCCATAATTTTCTCCTATAGAAAAGTTTGCAACGTAAACTTTTAGACAAACAGTTCGACACTATTTCAGAAGAAGAGTTTGTCTTTTTCTCCAAAATTTGCTAATGGATTTTTGAAAAGTCTTATACTTATATTCTATAAATTGTACTTAATCTTGTAAAGATGTTTTTATAAACAGAGTAAGATGCTTTAAATTTTCTAGATAAAGTATTTGATTTCTTGACGCTCTGTGGTTTTCATTTTTTGCGAAACTATGTATGTACCAAATATCATTGTAAGAGAATCTAAAGCGGCTGCAAAACTGCACAAAATAAAGGCGACAGGTTTTAACAACAGATAACCGGCTTCAAATCCTCGTCCATAAGTTGCACAAAGGACGGTTAAAGCTAAGAATGTAGAACCTGTTGGAAGTGCACCAAGGAAAAATGAGCTGATAGCTGCAAAACCAGCTACCCAAACCACATCTGAAAAAGAAATATTTAAGGCATTGTAGGAGCGAAATATTACGATAAAAGATATTGCAACCACAAGAGCTGACCCTGCACGAGAAAAAATTGCAAATAAAGGTGTCACAGTTGATGTAGACCGTCTTTTAATTCCAAGACTTTCTCTGTTGTGACGCATAGCAAGAGCCAATGTTAGATTTGTATCGCCGGAGAAAAATGCAGCGAAAAATGTTGCTAAAGAGGCAAATAAAACTCTATATGGGCGAGTTTCTTTGCAAACAAGATACAAAATTAATGGATAAATTATTACAGCAACAATGAAAAGAATTACAGTCAATAGAATAATTAAACCGTTATAAATTCCTGTAGATAAAACATCCATAAATTGGAACATCCACAAGGAAGTAACTGCAATTAGTCCAATTGCAAAAATATCAATAAAAAAGTTCATAACAGCGTTGCAAACTTTTGTAAGAGAATCAAAAAGTGCAACTGTTGGTTTTGAATCAACTTTGTCTACTGCACAACCAATTCCTAAAAGACCTGCAAAAATTACAGCTGGTAACAAGTACATACCGTTTAACAGTGACTCAAAGGCAGAATGTGGGAAAAGTAATTTTATATTTTCAAAAATATTTAATGTTTCCCCTTGAATGACTCTGTCAGCTGAAATTGGGATACGAGGAAGTTTTACGATAAAAATTGCAACCAACCCAAGAATTGTTAGCAAAAGAGTGGATGAAACAATAACTAGCAAAGTTATCAAAAGAGTTTTGAAAAACTTTTTTGTATCTCTAAGTTTGAAAACTGCAACTGTAAAGCTAAAAAACACAAGTGGAACAAGCAAAAATCGTACAGTTCTAATGGCAATATCAGAAAGGAAACTTACAATTCCAGTGTCTGTTAGTAGATTTTCTGGTAATACAAAAGCAGCAATTATACCAAGTGCAATACCAATTAAATATTTAATCCAAATTTTCATTATTTCCTCCAAGGGAAAGTTGTTTTACATTTTAGGAAGGCAAAAAAAATGCCCTAGATTTTAGAAAATCTAAGGCACATTATACACTATTTATACTAAGTATTTCAAATACCTAATTATTTATTTAAATAATTGTTGATACTTGCAGCGGCTTTTCTTCCTTCTCCCATTGCAAGAATAACTGTGGCTGCTCCAAGAACAATGTCTCCACCAGCCCAAACACCTTCAATTGATGTCATTCCTGTTTCATCAACTGTAATGTGTCCTTTTTTGTCTACAGTTAAACCTGGTGTAGTTTTTTCCATCAATGGGTTTGAACCGTTTCCTAAAGCTACGATAACTGCATCACAGTCGATGTCGTGTTCGCTACCTGGAATTGCTACTGGGCTTCTTCTTCCACTGGCATCTGGTTCACCAAGCTCGTAAGAAAGAACTGTTACAGATTTTACACGTCCGTTTTCATCACCATTAATTTTTACAGGGTTTTCAAGATAGCGGAAGTTTACCCCTTCTTCTTCAGCGTGAGCAACTTCTTCACGACGAGCTGGCATTTCAGCCTTTGTACGACGGTAGATAATATCAACTTCATCTGCACCAAGGCGATATCCCATACGAGCTGCGTCCATTGCTACGTTTCCACCACCAACTACAACAACGTGTTTTGCTTCGTAAAGTGGAGTATCTGCGTGTTCTCTGTCGTAAGCTTTCATTAGGTTTGCACGAGTTAGGTATTCGTTAGCACTGAAAACACCGATTAGGTTTTCACCTTCAATGTTCATAAACTTTGGAAGCCCTGCACCTGTTCCGATAAATGCTGCGTCGAATCCAGCTTCTTTTAATAATTGAGGAAGAGTTCCTGTGCGACCAACTAAGAAATTTGTGCGGAATTCTACACCCATTTGTTTTAGCATATCAATTTCTTTTGCTACGATTGATTTTGGTAAACGAAATTCTGGAATACCGTAAACCATAACGCCACCAGCTTTGTGGAAAGCTTCAAAAACTGTAACGCTGTGACCAGCACGGCGAACGTCTGCTGCAACAGTAAGACCTGCAGGACCTGAACCAATGATTGCAACTTTTTTACCAGTTTCTGGTGCAACTTCTGGAACTGATTGAAGATTGTTTTCTCTTTCAAAATCAGCACAGAATCTTTCTAGACGACCGATAGAAACTGCTTTTTCGGCATTTTTGTATGTTTTTCCAACAGTACATTGACCTTGGCATTGTTTTTCTTGAGGACAAACACGTCCACAAATTGCAGGAAGAAGGTTAGCTGTTTTAATGATGTCAACAGCAGCTTTAAACTCACCTTTAGCAACTTCTGCAAGGAATTGTGGAATTGGCACGTTTACAGGACAACCGTTTACACAAGGAGCTGTTTTACATTGTAGACATCTATTTGCTTCTACAATAGCTTGTTCTTTTGTGTAACCAAGAGCAACTTCAGTCATAAGTCTAGCTCTTTCTTTTGGCTCCCCTGTAGGCATTTCTTGTTGAGGAATAGCCATTCTATCCTTTGGAGATAGAGGACCATTTGCAAGAGTTGCTTGAAGTTTTTCGTATTCAGTTTTTGCACTTGCTGCTAGATTTTCAAAAGAAATATATTCACTCATTATTTTGCTCCTTTTGCAATAGCATCTGCTTGTGCTTCCATTCTACATTTGTGTAAATCTTCAGCTTCTCTATCTTTGAATGATTTCATTCTCATCATCATATTATCCCAGTCAACTAAGTGACCGTCGAATTCTGGACCATCAACACAAACAAATTTTGTTTCACCACCGATAGAAACACGACATCCACCACACATACCAGTTCCGTCAATCATAATTGTGTTTAGAGAAACTGTTGTTGGTACATTGAAAGGTTTTGTGGTTAATGCACAGAATTTCATCATGATTGGAGGTCCAATAGCAACAACTTCTGCTGGAGGACATTGAGATTCACAAATTTGTTTTAGAGGTTCTGTAACAAGACCCTTTGTTCCAGCAGAACCATCGTCTGTCATAATGTAAAGTTCGTCTGCTAGAGCTCTCATTTCATCTTCAAAAATAAGAAGATCTTTGTTTCTAGCACCCATAATTACAATAACTTTGTTTCCAGCTGCTTTGTGAGCTTGTACGATTGGATGAAGTGGAGCAACACCAATACCACCACCAACACAAACAACTGTGCCTTTTTTTTCTATGTGAGTAGGATTTCCAAGTGGTCCTAAAACAGCACCAAGCTTGTCACCTTGATTTTTCCGTGAAAGTTTAAGAGTTGTAGCACCAACAGCTTGGAAAACTAGAGCAATCCAGCCTTCTTCTGCGTTTGCGTCTGCAATTGTAAGAGGAACACGTTCACCGTATTCAATGTCAAGTTGAACTAAAACGAATTGCCCAGCTTTTCTGTTTCTGGCAATATCTGGAGCTTCAACTTTGAAGTAAAATACATCAGCAGATAACTGACGTTTTTCAAGGATTGTATACATTACACATCTCCAAAAAATAAAATATAGGAATCTTCTAGAATAACATTTTCCTAAAATATTACTGTAAAACTTAAGTATTATTCAAGTAGACATTTTGTTGAATTCTGTTAAATTATTGTAATTTAGTGCTTTTTGTGCAGTTTATTTGAAAAAAATGCAAAAGAAGGGATGGAGGGAAAATATAGAGTACTTTCTCCCAATATGCTATAATTCCATTATACGCTTTTACACAAGGAACAAAAAATGACCAAGGCTGAGTTTGAGAGATTTTGTCAATTTCGGGAAATGTTTAAAAATCAAATTGAAGAATGGAAAAAGCAACTTAGTGGCCAAGAGGCGAATATCAAATTGATGCAAAAAAACTTGGCAAAAAAAGATGGGGTGCCAGACTACAGTTTGGATAACATTTTGGTTTACAACAAGGCTTTGGATGAGGTTTCGGAACAGGATAATATTAAACTTATTGTGATTGGGGATAATCCTGGGAAGCAAGAGCAACTGGCTCAAAATCAAAAATATTTGGTGGGACAAGCTGGGAAAATTGCTGAGGGATTTTTTGCTCGAAATCCAGAGTTGGAAACAGATTTTCGAAAAAATGTGATTATTCTGAACAAAACTCCTTTGCACACAGCAAAAACTAAAGAACTTTTGGCCTTAACCAAGGATTCTGACCCAGTTGTGAAGCAGATTTTTGAAGAAAGCCAAATTTTTATGGCAAAGGAAACTGCCAATCTTGCAAGGGATTTGAACCTTGAAATTTGGCTTGTGGGATATAGCGAGTTAAAATCAAAGGGGATTTTTAGCATTTACAAAGAAAGTTTAAAAGCTGCTTTCGAGGATTTTAGTAAATCTAAGGTTTATGTGTATCAGCATTTTTCTATGAACAGATTTTTGGTGGATTTGAAAGAAAACTTTGATTCTAGCAAAAATTTAAAAGAAAATTTAATATCCATTGGGGAAAATCACCGAAAAGAGATTTTTGGTTTATAATTTGGGGGATTTTTAAATGAAAGAAAAAATTGTTTGTGCCACTTTGCTAGTAGAAAAATCTCCTCAGGCTTTGCCTTTGGGAGCCGCTTGTGTTGCTTCTAGCATAAAAAGTCGCTTTAAAAATCTCGAGGTTTTGCTTTTTTCTCCCACAATGGAAGATTCTGAATATTTTGGAAAAAGCGATGTAAAAAAGGCTAACATTTTTGCAGAAAATCTTTTGGAATTTGCAGGAGTAGACGCTGAAAATTCTATAAAAGCTGTGTGTCTTTCTGTTTATGTTTGGAATCGGCTGGTTTTGGAAAAAGTTGGCTTATCCCTTATGGAAAAAGGAATTTTGGTAATTGCTGGAGGCCCTGAAATTACTGCAAATCCAGACAGTTTTGTGGGAGCCGATTTTGTGGTTTCTGGTGAAGGAGAAGCTGCTGTTCCACTTCTTTTGGAAAAACTTGAAAAATCTTCAAAATCTGGTATAGATGATACATCTATTTTTGAAAAGGACTTTGCAGAAGAAGCTTTTTTTGTGGAAAAGTCTAAATATCACCCAGAAACAAAAAAAGTATTTTACAAAAAATCTCTTGCTGGAGAAGACTTAACTTCCCCATATTTAGATGGAACTTTGGATTTATCAAAATACGAAGGAGCTTTGTGGGAATTGGCTAGAGGATGTCCTTTTAAGTGTTCTTATTGCTATGAAAGTAAGGGCGAGAAAAAGGTGCGGCTTCTTCCAATGGAACGGATTGAAAAAGAGCTAAAACTTTTTGCAGAAAAAGATGTGCCACAGGTTTTTGTCCTTGATCCAACTTACAACGCAAATAAAGAAAGAGCTTTGTCTTTGCTTAAGATGATGGCGAAAATCACTTCAAACACTTTTTATTATTTTGAAGCTCGGGCAGAGTTTATAGACAGACAAATTGCCAAGGCTTTTACAAAACTTCCTTGTGCAGTGCAATTTGGCCTTCAATCCAGTGATGAAGAAGTGCTTAAAAAGGTGAACCGAAGTTTTAATAAGGCTCAGTTTGTGAAAAATATAAATATCCTAAATCAAGAAGGGGTGATTTTTGGCTTTGACTTGATTTATGGACTTCCTGGAGATAATTTGTCTGGATTTTGCAACAGTATAGATTTTGCCCTAAATCTTATGCCAAATAATCTTGAGCTTTTTTGTCTTTCGGTGCTTCGGGGAACTGATTTATTTGATGATGCCAAGGGATATGGGCTTGTTTTTCAAGAAGAAGCTCCATATCACGTGATTGAAACTCCGGGCTTCTCAAAAGATGATATGAAAAAAGCTGCCAAAGTTTCTGCGGCTTGTAACGTATTTTACAACAAAGGTCGCGCAGTTCCTTGGTTTGCTTCTTTGATGAAGGCTTTGCAAATTAAACCAAGCAAGTTTTTTAAGGATTTTATTGCTTGGTATGAATCTAAAAAATGTAATTTTGCCCCAAAAAATGAAAAAAAACTTTCTATTGAAGAACTTTCTTTGGCTTGTGTTTCTCACAAAGAAGTGGAAAAACTGCAACTTGATTTCCTTCGGGATTATCTTGATGGTGGCTTTTCTTCTGGAAACTCTAGTGTAAAATCTAGTGGAAAAACTGGCAAAAAACAATATTTGTTACCAACTGTGGAAAACTTAATTCGCTTTAACGGTGCAATTTCTAGAGTTACCGCAGATGGCACTAAAGAAAAACTTAGTCTTGCTTTCCACCCAGATGATTTAGCTTCTCCATATGCAGCGGATATGGTGTTTTTTGCCAAAAACTGTAGCCGCTTTGGTTGTGAAGTGGCAATAGAAATGGGAAGCCAGGGAATCTGGTGGCAGGTAAAGGAAAAGGGAAAGAGGTAGCAGAGATAATATACCAATCGGTATATAGCTATGTAAAAAAAAACAGATGATACGAGGAAAATCCTAATATCAACTGTATTATGCTTTTTCTAATGTTTATTTTACATCAGTATAGTTTTTACCATCGTACACAAGTGGGATGCCGTAAACTTTTTCGTAAACTTCTTTACAAACTCTGTAGTTTTCTTTTTGTAAATATTCACAATTTTCTTTTACACCCGCATCTTTTTTTGGATAAATTGCTGGTAAAATATGAACTGTGTATTCTTGGATAGGAAAACCGTCTCCGCCAATAAGCTCTGAATCGTTCATTGTAATAAACAATGGGATAATAGGCACTTTATTCATAGCTGCAATTTTGTATGCTCCAGGTTCAGTTGGTCGAGGTTTTCTGTAGTTCCACCACATTCCTTGTTCTGGGTAAATTAGGATTTTTTCGTTACGAGCAAGTAAAGTTTTTACAGCAGATAAAAACTTTTTCATTGTTCCAACATTGCTACTCAATGGCAAAGTGTTACAGTTTCTAAAAAACCAGCCGTAAAGTCCTGGAAATGATGTAAAGTTTCCCTCACGACAAACTTTGTACAATTCTCTTTTGTGAATGTGTTTTTCTAAAACTTTATAGATTGCAAAATTATCAAAGGCATTAAAGTGGTTACAAGTAATAACAGCACCTTTTTTTTCCAATGGAAGATAGTTTTCCATTCCAATTGTTTCTTTGATAATAAGTTGCTTGTTTTTCATTAATTTTTTGATATGGTTTCTAGCACAGAAATTTGCAAACTTCATTTTAATTTTGCTAGAAAAATTTTCACAAAGATAGTCAACCATATCTGGCATTAAAGGAATTGTTGGTGGATCGTCTTCAACATCCTTTGAAAACCAACCATTTAGTTCGTATTCATCAATCTTCTTTAAAATTGCTAGTCTGCCTGGATCTTTTTCTATCATTTTGATTCTTTTTCCTTTGCCATCATATTTTTGTAGTTGTAAGGATCATTCATATCATCAATAGCCATTTGTACAAGGTTTTCATAAGCAACAATGTCCTTGGCTCTTTGCTCATCTGTATAATCTTCCAACTTTTGTTTAATCATATCATAGAATTCTGTTTTTGCAGCATATTTCCAAAATAAATCTTCATAGAGGATATTTTTGTGTTTCCAAGGCTTCCAGTTAATTTTGTAGTGAACGAGTTTTAGGTTTTTATCATCAAATTTATCATTTTTGAAAGCTGTTTTATTCCAGCCTAAGTCCAAAATCTTTGTTTTCCCTTTACACAAAACATTTAGGTAATCTTCGTCTTGGGTAACTCTGAATCTAAATCTGTTTATCATTTTGAAGAATTGGTCTTCGATATTTTCTTTTCTAAACTCTGCAAGATTCATTACCATAATTCCTGCATTAAAATATTCATTTACAGGAACGTCTAAGGCTTTTTCTACGTAATCGCCAAAAACTTTTACTTCTGCCATAACTTCTTCTGGAGAAGCTGCCAAAAATAAATTAGTAATATCTGTGTTGTAAAGCTCTGCAATATCACCTAAACAAACAATATCACAATCCATATACAAAACTTTGTCGTATTGTGGGTACATATTTGCAATGAAAAATCTGTAGTAAGTTTCAATGGAATAATAATCTCGAAGGTGAAATTTTACTTTTATTTTTGTAAGAATTGTTTTTAATGAAATAAATTCGATTTTTACATCTTCGGACTCATATTTTGCAATTACTTCTTCATATTTTTTATCTAAATCTGTTGTTAAAATATGGAAATGATAAAAATAATCTTTTGAACAATTCTCTAATATCGATTCAAGGGTAATAGCTACAAAAGGTGCATAATTGTTGTCTGTAGCAAAAAAAACAGGAATTACCGGTTTCATAAAAGAACTCCTAAAAACTTTGTTTATCGCATTTAAAAATATCCGTAGGTATATTAGACACTAACTTTAAAAAAAAGTTGCAGGAATTTGTAAAAATTTTCATTTTTTTTACAAATTCCTGTGCTAGAAAGCATTTGAGGAAACTTTTATGTAAAATAATCAAGTAACCTTGTTTTTTTTATTGTGCGTCACTAATTTGCAATCTAGAAAACCAATCAGGATTGCCTTTTATTACGAGATTAACAAAAGAATTCTTATTTTTCAAGCATCTTTTTGCATGTTCTACAATTTCTACGTTTGCAGCTTCTTTTTCCTTACGCATTTCATCTGTGTAAGAGTCACGCATTTTTAGAATATCATCATAAAATGGTGAATTTTTTGCGTAAGTCCAAAAGTACTCTTGATTTAAAACATCATCATATTGCCAAGGTTTTTTGTACAATGCATAGTGAACAATGTTTAATTCACCTTCTAGTGGAGCTGGAATTGCTTCTTTATTCCACCCGTTTTCTAGGATTTTTACGCTACCATTACACATAGCATTTAAGTATCCTTGATCTGGGTCGATAACATCAAAATCGTATTTATTTATCAAATATACAAACTTGTTTTCTAAGTCTCTGCGTCGGAATTCTGCTAAGTTCATAACCAAAACTCCAGCTTGTAAATAATTTTGGTGAGGAACTCCACAGAAAGATTCAGCATAAGCACTAAAAATATCGTTGTCGCTAACAATGTGACATCTTGCAGCTCCAAGAAGATTGTCTCCAATATCTTGATTGTATAGTTTTGAAATATCACCTAAAACAATAAGGTCGCAGTCTAAATACAAAACTTTGTCATATTGTGGGAAAAGACTTTGAATAAATAGGCGATACCAAGTTTGCAAACTAAAGTGATATAGGTTTTTTAGTTTGCCTTTAACAGTTTCAACTTTGTCTGAAATATCGCAAAAGTTAATTGAAAAATTTTCGTTTTCTAATCTTTTAATGATATTACATTTTTCTTCGTCTAATCCTGTGTTAATTACATTTATAACATAGTCATAATCTTTTGATGCGTTTTGAATTAGAGAAGTTAATGCAACGTCTAAAATTGGTAAATAATTGTTGTCAGTGGCGAAAAAAATTGGAATAATTGGTTTCATAATGACCTCCTAAAATTATTTTTGAAATTTCACTAAAATAATTTTTTCTCTGTTTTATTTGACACATATTCAAAAAAAAAGTTGCACAAAAAAACATTTTTTTTACAAATTTTTCAAAAATGTAAAAGTCAATGTGATTTTTCTCGAAAGTTTTAATTTTGATAAGCAGATGAAAAAAATAAAAATTAGTCATATATTTATAAATATCAAAAATATTACTCCAAAAAATAGATTACAACTAAATTATTAACAAATATTTAACAAATTGATGTAAAATAAATAGTTATGGTAAAGATTTTAGTAGTTGAAGATGATAAAAACTTAAACAAGTCAATTTGTTTGTTTTTGGCTCAAAAAGGTTTTGAAGCTCAAGGATGTTATGATGGAGAAGAAGCTTTGGATGTTCTTTACAAAACTTCTTTTGATTTGGTAATTTCTGACATTATGATGCCAAAGGTTGATGGATATAAACTTTTGGAAAATGTGCGTAAATTGGATAAAAGCATCCCCTTCATTTTTATGACAGCAAAAGAAGATTTTCCTTCAAAACAAAAAGGGTTTAATGCTGGAGTAGACGACTACCTTGTAAAACCAGTGGATTTGCAAGAACTTTACCTTCGAGTAAATGCTTTGCTTAGACGAGCTAATATCAATGTGGAAAAGAAACTTGTGGTAGGAAATTTCACAATGGATGTGGAAGAACATATGGCTTACATTGGAGATGAGGAAGTAAATTTTACCACCAGAGAATTTGACATTGTTTTTAAGTTTTTGTCTTATCCCAAAAAGACTTTTTCAAGAAGTCAACTTATGAACGAATTTTGGAATCCTGATAGTTTTACTGGCACTCGTACTGTGGATGTTTATATTACAAAAATCAGAGAAAAACTTGCAAATTGCAAAGATTTTGAAATTGTAACTGTTCACGGACTTGGGTACAAAGCTGTTATTGCAGAAAAAGACGAGAAATCCTTATGAAAAAAAGAAACTATTTTCCAAAAGAGCAAAAAACCTCTCCAAAACGTCCAAAAAAAATGCTGGATTCTGTGGTCTTTACTCTTTTTTCCTATGTGCTGATTTTTGTAGGTATTTCATTTATTTTAACTTGTAGTCTTATGCTTTTTTTGTCTGGAAGTAACATTTCCGAAGATTTTGTTAGACAACGTGCTCCTACAACTTTTACCAATATTTTTGTCTTGAGTTTTATGTTTACCGTCGTTACGATGCTGATAAAATATTACTTTTTTGATAAACCTCTGAAAAATCTTCATGATGGAATGGAAAATCTTTTAAAAGGAAATTATAGTTTTAGGCTTCCCCTTGATGAAAAACTTGAAAATCAAGAGGCCATAAGTAAACTATTTGAAAGTTTTGATAAAATTGCTAATCAATTAGAAAAAACTGAGGAAAAACAACTGGATTTTGTTTCCAATGTTTCTCACGAAATCAAAACTCCTTTAACAGTGATAAAAAATTATGTTCAGCTTTTAGGAAAAGAAGATTTACCAATGGAAGAACGGCGAAAATATCACGCTGTTATCGAAGAAAATGCAGAAAAGCTTAATTCATTGGTTAGCAATATTTTGAAGTTAAATAAACTGGAAAATCAAGTAATTGTAAAAGATTGTGAAGTTTTTGATTTTGGTGAAATGATTTGCGAATCTTTACTGAGTTTTGAATCGGTTTGGACAGAGAAAAATATTGAGATTGAAACAAATCTTGAAGAAGGACTTTTCATAAACACCGACAAGCGATTACTAGAAATTGTTTGTAACAACTTAATATCAAATGCTATGAAATTTACAGAATCTGGTGGTAAAGTTTCTGTAGAATGCTTCAAAAAAGAAAATCTTGCTACAGTTTCTGTAACAGACACTGGGTGTGGAATTTCTAGCGAAACTGGAAAACATATTTTTGACAAGTTTTATCAAGGCGACACCTCTCGAAAAGCGGAAGGCAACGGGCTTGGTCTTGCTTTAGTAAAACGAATTATAGATGTTTTGGGTGGAGAGATTTCTGTTCAAAGCCAACTTGGCAAAGGCAGTAAGTTTTCAGTAACTTTGGAGGTTGCAAAATGAATGACGAAAAATTAGAAAATCAAAAAGAAACATTTAACTACTCTTATTCTTCTATTAGAAGAGAAGAAATTGAAAAAATCAGAAACAAATATATCCAAAATCAAGAGGACGATTTATCCGAATTGCGCCGACTTGATAATCACATCACAAACACAGCAACTTTTGCATCAATTTTTGTTGGAATTGTGGGAGTTTTGGTTTTTGGAACTGGATTAAGTTTGGTTTTAAGTTTTTCGAAATACGTTTCTGGAATAATTGTTGGTTTTTTGGGACTATTGATTATGGGAGCAGGGCTTCTTGTAAACAAAATTATTCTAAAAAAACTACGAGAAAAATACGGAAACAGAATTATTGAATTATCTGATAAATTGTTAAAGTAAAAACTAGATAAATACAGGTGGAAAGACAATCTTTATGAAATGTTTTTCCACCTTTTTTTTATGCGTATAAAAAATAACAAATCATTAATATTTTAAAAACATTTTCTAAATATCTTATCTGTAAAGTAAAGACATCTTACAAGGAAACAGGAAAAACACTTCTTCTGAAATAGCGTCGAAGTGTTTTTCTAAAAGTTTGTGTTGCAAACTTTTCTATCAAATTGCTGTTTTTCACTTCGTTGCAAAACAGCACTATATAGGAGATTTTTATGAAAAAACTAATTGCAGTTTTAATGATGGGTGCTTTACTAGCAGGTTCTGTATTCGCTTTGGATTTATCAGTTGGGCTAAAAGGAATTGTGGGAAATGACAATTCTAGCGTAAAAGGTGCAACAATCGGTGGCGGATTTGATATCAATCTTGATGTGAAAAATGGTTTTGGCTTGGAAGTTCAAAGTAATATTGTTCCATCAAAACTAACTTCAACTGATGATGGAATGACTTTTGTAAATCACATGACTGTAAATATTCCAGTTATGGCTTGGTATAACGCAAGATTTTCTTGGTTTGGACTTGGATTGGGTGCTGGAATTAGCTGTACAATGTCTGAAAATCACCCTGCAGAGGCATCTAACACAAAAATTGGCTTGGCAGCTGGTCTAAAAACTAAAATCTTTGTTACAGATAATGTAGCAATCGTTGCTGGAATCACTGGAAATCTTGATTGTCTTCCTACTTTAACAAAAAAAGAAGAAAATGGCTCTAGAACATACAAGTTTGTAAAATCAGACTTTTCTAGAAACGGATTTTTCGGTTCTTTAGGTGTGGAATACAAGTTTTCTCTATAGATTTCTAAACAAGCGGTGATAAAATGACTGAACAAGAAATCCAATTTGTAAAAGAGCTAAAAAGCAAATACGAAGAAAGAGAAACAACAACACAAAAAATCGAAAAACTAAGAGATTTAGATGCTAGTGTTTATACAAGCGGTACAATTACAGGTTTAATCTTAGGAATCGTTGGAATATTGATATTTGGAACTGGAATGTGCTGTTGCCTTTTGTGGAATATGTACTTTTTAGGCGTTGTCCTAGGTATTGTTGGAATCCAGATTATGGCTCTAGCTTATCCTACCAGAAACAGATTAGTTGGTAAAAAACGAAAAGAAGTTGCCAAAGATATTCAAGCTCTTTCAAATGAACTTCTTGGAGAAAACTGCTAAACCTCTAAAACAAAAAAAACTCGGAACTTTAGGCTTCCGAGTTTTTTTTCTTTACGCTCAACTTCGATTGTACAATTTTGCGTAAACACCATCTTTTGTTAAAAGTTCCTGATGAGTTCCAGATTCTAAAATTCCATCTTGACCAACCACCACAATTTTATCCGCATTTTTTATTGTGGAAAGTCTGTGAGCGATTACCAAAGTGGTTCTTCCGACCGAAAGTTTATCAAAAGATTCTTGGATTTTTTCTTCAGTTACAGAATCCAGCGATGATGTTGCTTCGTCCAAAATCAAAATTGGTGGATTTTTCAAAAATATTCTTGCAATAGAAACCCGCTGTTTTTGCCCACCAGAAAGCTTTATTCCCCTCTCCCCAACCAAAGTGTCATAACCATTTGGCATTTTCATAATATCTTCGTGGATTTCAGCCGCTTTTGCAGCTTTTATAATCTCTTCGTCTGTGGCATCGATTTTACCATAAGCAATGTTTTCTTTGATTGTTCCTGCAAACAAGAAAACGTCCTGTTGAACCAAGCCAATTTTTTTTCGGAGAGATTTTAAGCTCATATTTTTGATTGGCACACCATCAATTAGGATTTCTCCAGAGGTTACTTCATAAAATCGTGGCAGCAAATGACACAAAGTTGTTTTCCCCGCTCCCGAAGCTCCCACAAAAGCAAAGGTTTTTCCTTTTTCAATTTCCAAATTGATATTAGACAAAACTTCAATATTATTTCCATAAGAAAAAGACACGTTTTTGTAAGAAATATCTCCTTTAACCTCTTGAATTTCCAAAGGATTTTCAATTTCTTGAATACTTGGTTTTGTTTCCATAATTTCTAAAAATCGATTAAAACCAGCCATTCCAGAAGTATATTGCTCTACAAAGTTAGTTAGTCGTTTTATAGGTTGCACAAAAGCTGCCACAAAAAGATTTGCTGCTACCAAATCAGAAACAGACATTTCACCTTTCATAATAAAATATCCGCCCACAGCCAAAATAATTACATTTAACATATTGATTGGAAACTCTAATTTCGCATGAAAAGTGGACATTGCATTATAAAAAAGTTTTTTTGCTTTTTTAAACTGATTGTTGCCTTCATCAAATCGTTGAATTTCATATTTTTCGTTGGCAAAAGCCTTTGTAACTCTTGCTCCAGAAACACTTGATTCTATAACTGTATTAATTTCCGCTGTTTTTTCCTTTACTGCCTTAGAAGACTTTCCCATAGCTTTTCGTGATTGAATCGTAAAAAACAAAAGCAAGGGAATATAACAAAACACAATAACAGCAAGTTCAATTCGGATTGTAAGCAACATTGCAAAAGAGCCAAGCAAAGTTAAAATCGAAATAAACAAATCTTCTGGTCCGTGGTGAGCAAGTTCTGTAACTTCAAACAAGTCTGTTGTAACCCGAGACATAATTTTTCCAGTTCGATGATTATCAAAAAACGCAAAATCTTGATATTCAATATGGGAAAAAATATCTTTTCGCATATCAGCTTCAACTTTTGTACCAAACACATGGCCCCAATAGTTTATAAACCAAAAAGCCACTGTACGAACAACGTACATTAAAGTCATAACCAAAATCATTTTGAAAAGCAAATTAAGTTCAAAAGAAGGAATAATGGCATCCAAAGTGTATTTACTCATCATTGGGAAAACTGTATCAACAAGAGCCACAATCACGGCACAAATCATATCTCCAAGAAAAAGTTTCCAATGGGCTTTGTAATAAGACAAAAAGATTTTTAGATTTTTCATAAAATCGAGTTTATAACATCA
The DNA here is from genome assembly GCA_017416145.1 of Spirochaetaceae bacterium. GTDB lineage: Bacteria > Spirochaetota > Spirochaetia > Treponematales > Treponemataceae > Treponema_I. Next base: position 61,839 of record JAFQDD010000017.1, read on the forward strand.
AAGAAAGTTTTTCAATTTGTGAAAAATATTTAAGAAAAAAAAGAAAGCTATAAATTCTAAAAAAAATATTTTTATTTTTTTAAATTATGCTTTATAATTTTTATTGGATATTTGGAGATAAAACTATACTTTAAAATCAGAGGTGTCTTATGGCTATAATAACTATTTCACGACAAGTTGCAGCTTTGGGAGACGAAGTAGCCGCTGCTTTGGCAAAAAAGTTAGGTTACAAGTTTATAGACAGAAAATACATAGAAAATCGTATTGTAGAACTTGGTTTTCCAGAAGAAAAAATGAAAAAGTATGACGAGAGAAAACCTGGTTTTTTTGCTTCTCTTGTAAAAGATAGAGATGAATATTTGGATTATTTGCAAACTGCGATTTTGGAAACTGCAAAAGATGGCAACTGTGTTCTGATTGGACGGGGTGCATTTGTGGTGTTGGAAAATGTACCAAATTTGATTGCAGTTAGATTTGTGGCAAAGGATGAAATCCGAGAAGAACGCTTGATGAAAGAGTTTGATTGGAACAAAAAACAAGCACAAGGAAGAATCACAGAAAGTGATGAAAATCGAAAAGGATTTCATAAAAACTTTTTCAACATTGAGCCAGACAATCCAGCAAACTATCACTTAACATTGAATACAGGAATTTTGACTGTGGATGAATCTGCCAATGCCATTGCAAATCTTTGTAAGGCTTTAATCACAGAGGAAAAAGAAATTGCTGGAGAGAAAAAAGTTCAAGAACTATATCAAGCTCAACTTGTTGTAAATGCTTTGCTTTTTGAACATAAAGTAAATGTGAATTTTTTACGAGCTGTAATCGATGGCGAAAAATTAATTTTGCAAGGTGTTGCAGATTCAGTTGCAATTTCAGAAAAAGCTGCTTCTCTTGCACGAGAAATTATGCCAGATAAAACTGTGGAATCCTGCATAAGCATTGTTCAAGATTTTAACACTTATCCATAGGATAAACAGATGGCGATACAAATTTTTGGAACGATGAAAAACTTTGATTGCAAAAAGGCTCAAATGTGGTTCAAGGAACGACGGATTCCCTTTCAGTTTATCGACTTAAAAGAAAAGTCTATGAGCTTAGGGGAATTTCAGTCTGTTCTTCAAGCAATTACAAAGGAAACAGGGGATAAACAAGAAGCTCTCCAATCAATGATAGACAAAAATTCAAAAGATTATGCTTCTATTGCCTATCTTGATGATTCTGATATTGAGAAAAAACTCTTTGAAAATCAAAATTTGCTAAAACAGCCGATTGTAAGAAACGGAAAAAACCTTGGGACTGTTGGGCTTGTTCCAAAAGTTTGGGAAACTTGGCAATAATTCAAAATTCACCAAAATATTGACCAAAAACCGATTTTTCTCATATTCTAAGCAAATGCAGAAAATAATTCAGTTTGTAAAAAAAGAAATAGTGCTTTGTATTGCATTGTTTTTAGGATTGGTCAGTCTTTTAATTTGTAGACCTAGTGGAGAAATCATTGCAAAATCTATAGACTTGCGGGTTTTGTCCCTTTTATTTTGCTTGATGTATGTGATTCAAGGTTTTGCTTCCATAAACTTACTGGATAAACTTGCCAATAAAATGCTTGGTTTGTGTAAAAATACTAGGCAAATGTTTTTTGTGCTTACTTTTTTAGTGTTTTTTCTTTCTATGGCGGTTACAAATGATGTGGCTCTTTTGACTTTTGTGCCAATATCTTTGCTAATTTGTAAAAAGGCTAATCTCCAAAATCAGGATAAGAGTTTAGCTGCAAAACTAATTGTTTTGGAAACTATAGCTGCCAATCTTGGTTCTTGTGTAACGCCCATGGGAAATCCTCAGAATCTTTATTTATTTAACTTTTATGAAATGTCAAACGGGGATTTTTTTGCTACATCTTTGAAAATTGGGATTCCTTCTTTTTTTATCTGTGGACTTTTAGCTTGGTTTTTCACAAAAAAATCTTTTCCAATTCTTTCAACTTATTTTCCAGCAAAAGAAAAGCCCCCTGTTCTAAAAATTATTGTTTTTTCGGTTTTGCTTATTTGTTGTCTTTTGTCTGTTTTTAGAATCATTGATTATAAATCTGTTCTTTGGATTGTGCTTTTGTTAGGTTTGATAACAGCTCCAAGAATTTTCTTGAAAGTAGATTATAGTTTGCTTTTCACATTTTTGGGTTTCTTTTTATTTACAGGCTCAATTTCCTCAATGGAAAAAATCTCTTTGCTTTTTTCAAAATTGCTAGAAACTCCTTTTGCAACGTATTTTTCGGCTCTTGTTTCTAGTCAAATTATTAGTAATGTTCCTGCGGCTTTGCTTCTTTCAAAGTTTACTGAAAATGGAAATGCTTTGTTGGCTGGAGTAAATGTGGCTGGTCTTGGTACTTTGATTGCTTCTTTGGCTAGTGTAATTTCTTTTAAATTGTATAAAAACTTTCAGTCTGAAAATCCAGAATTTGTTTCTAAGGAAGGTGGATATTTTAGGATTTTCACAATCTGGAATGTTTTGCTTTTGGTAATTTTAGGAATTTTGGTTTATTTTATTTTGTAATATTTGGGGAAATGGCTTTTGCGTTAGGCTATGGAACCCCGTAGTTCCTTGGCGTAGTCCAAGGAATGAGCGTTAGCGAAGGGTGGAACAGCCGACCTGCCTTTGGCAGGGAACGCCCTGAAATTTTTGAATATTCAAAAGTGGATTTTTGGTGTATTATTTAGGTTATGAAAGAATTTTATTTAGAATCATTGAATGAACCTGCTTTCACTGTGATGAAAGATGTTTGTGGGGTAAAATCTGGGGAACGGGTTTTAATTATAACAAATCCTGAAAATAATGTTTTGCAAATTAGTATGGCACTTTATGAGGCTTCTGTGAAATTGGGTGCGGAGGCTACGATTATGGTGCAAGAAGAAAAAACTTTGCTAACTTATGCTGAAAAATCGGTGATTGGAGCTATCAAAACAAAACCGGATGTGGTGCTTTCTATTTCGGCAAATAAGCTTGGAAAGGATCAAGAGGCTATGAAAAAGCCTTATATTGTGGAGGGAGCAGAGTTTCCCCATGTTTTTGATTGGCTTTTGGACGGCACTAAGGAAATACGCTCTTTTTGGACTCCGGGAATTACTGTGGATATGTTTGTTCGCACGGCTTCTATTGATTATGCTTTGCTTGATGAACGCTGCCAAAAACTTTGTAAGCGTTTTGAAAATGCGGTTTCTGTGAAGGTAACTTCTCCTGGGGGAACTGATATTTTGGTACCTGTGGAAAATCGTAAGCCTTTTTCTGATGATGGAAAATTTATGCTTCCTGGTACTGGGGGAAATATTCCTGCTGGGGAGGTTTTTATTAGTCCTATTGTGGGCGGTTGTGAAGGTGTAATCGTCTTTGATGGGTCTATGAGTGTGACTGAAGGTGATATTCCGATTGTGGAACCAATAATTTGTACTGTGAAAAATGGTTTTGTGGCTGAGGTTTTTAACAAGGTTTCAAATCCTCCAGTGGCTGGTTCTGAAGCGGATAAACTTTTGCAGTCTATTATTGGGGCTGAAAAAGAAGCTGACAAAATGTTGGCTGATGGGCTTTTTTCAGAGGAAAAGGCTGCAAGTTACAGAAAAAATGCTCGTAGTATTGGGGAACTGGGAATTGGCTTAAATCCGTCAGCAACTATTTCTGGGAATATGCTTGAGGATGAAAAGGCTTTTAAAACTTGTCACTTTGCTATTGGCTCAAATTATGATTATGATGGTGAATCTTTTATTCACTTGGACGGTGTGGTGAAAAATCCAACTATTGTAATCAATTATAAAGACGGAAGTAGTTTTGTAGTAGAAAAAGAAGGGATTTTGCAAGAGTTGTAGGAATCTTAAACTTGTTAACTAAACCTTGATTTTTCCATAAAAAAACATATACTGTTACTATGCTTTTGTCTCCAGAAAACCTGAAAGATTTTATGATTCCTGTGGTGGAATCTAGTTCTTTGTTTGAAAATAAAAATGTAATCCTTTGTATTGTGGCAAATCCTTGTGCAGGAGGGTTCACTCGAAAAAGGGTTTCAAAAAAGAATTTTGAGCAACTTGAAAAAATTGCTAACAATGCTAGAAATAAGGCAAAGGTCACTTCTGTTGAAGAAGCAAGGATTTTTGAAACTTCACATCCTGGAGAAGGAAGCATTTTGGTGTCTGAGTTACTCCAAAAACTTCCGAGAATTATAGAAGAGTTTTCTGATAATCGAGATGAATCTCAACATCCAAAGGGGTTGCAAATTCTTGTTGTAACAGCCGGAGGCGATGGTACTCATCTGGAAGTTCAAACTGCTATTTTGAAAAAATCTTTAGAAAATCCAGAACTTTGTAATCTTATAAAAAAATACGTTACAATTTTGCGTCTTCCTTTGGGAACTGGAAATGATGGTTCTGATGGTCGCACTTTAGAAGAAGCTTTTGCAAGATTGACAGAACCAGCCCACTTTTCTTTGCAACGGGCAATAAAGGTTTGGTACGACACAACTGGGAAAAATCCAATTTCTACAGAAAAATACGAAAGTCTTGATTCTTTGCCACCTTGGTACGCTTTTAATATTGCCAGTGTGGGAATTGATGCTTTTATCACTTATATGACAAATCGCACAAAAAAATATATGCCTGGGGATACTTACCAGCTTTGGGTGGATTTAGCTTGTGTTTTTTATAGTTGGAAATTTCCAGCAAAACCTCTTACTCTAGAAATCTTTGATGATAATGATAATATTGTGGAAACTATAACTTCTCCTGTGGAATTTGTGGTTTTGGGAGTTTCTGGGAATAGAACTTATGGTAGTAATCACTTGATTTTTCCAACGGATAAAAACTTGTGTACTGTTAGAAAAATCAATTTGTTTATGAAATTGCTCAAAAAACACACTTTCGGCGACGGAACTCACATAAATTATTCATTTTCAAAAAACTTTTTCGCTAACAAGATAAAAATTACATATAATCAAAAAATCCTTGTGGAAATGGACGGAGAAGTTCACCTTTTAGAACCAGATTTTTATCCACTTTATATGGAAAAAACAGAGCCAATTATTCCGATTATTGAGTGTAATAATCAAGCTGTTGATAAGGGAGCTGTTCCTTATATCAAGTAATTTTAAAAGATTTTTGGCGAGATAATAAGGCTTTTCGTTTAATTTCCGCTTTTTGAAGCATAATGGAAAGAAGGCTTGAAAATTGTGTAATTAGACTTTTCACTTTTTGTTTTAGGCAGATTTTGGTGTTTGGCTTTTTTCGAGCTTTTGCTGCAAGACGAATTTCTTCCCAAGTTGAAAAGATTTCTGGAAAAAAACTGATTGTAATTGCTAAAACCATAGGTAAATAGGTTTTGTTAAGCAAGGGAATTTTTTGTAAATCATTTTGGATTTCAAGCACAGTGGTGGTTTCAAAAAGCAAAAGTGCCACAAAAGTAGTAATAAAAAAGTTGTAAGAATAAAGCAAACCTTCTTTCGCCAATTGAATATCAATAAAATAGGGTGATTTTAGAGAAAATCCTTTAAAAAGTGTAAAAACAAGGCCTAATATCAGCACAAGTTTTAGTTTGATAAAAGCCTGAAAGCCTGATTTTGAGATTATCCACAAAAATATAGCAAAACAACTTGATATTAGGATTTTTATGCTTTGGACTTTTTCTGCGGGAAAGCTAGATTTTGGGAAGAGGTTTCCAAAAACGAAAAAGCAAAAAACACAGGTAAACACTAATTTTAGTAGAGCAGGAATTTTGTGGAGAAGCGTTTTTTTGTTGCTGTAGGAAAAAAGTGTGTTGCTCAAAGGGAATCTCCCCAAAAAAGGTCTTTTAGGTTTTTGTATTCCACAAGGGGATTTTTGATTCCGTAATTTTCAAGATTTTCTTTTATTCCAGTTTCTGGATTTCCGTCAAAAACTATTTCGCCTTTGTGTAAAATCAAAAATCGGTTTGCAAGGGCAAGAATTTTTTCAATTTCGTGGGTCAAAAGGATAATGGTTTTGCCTTGACTTTTTAGTTCTAGCAAAAGATTGCAAAGTTGTTTTACGCTTTTCCAGTCAAGGTTTGCAAAGGGTTCATCAAAAATGATGATGTTTGGTTCTAGTGCCAAAACATTTGCCACTGCAAGACGCCGCTTTTCGCCGCCAGAAAGGGTTCTAGCGTTGTGGTCTGCTTTTTCTCTTAAACCAACTTTTTCTAGTAATTTTAGGGCTTTTTCTTTGGCGGCAGCTGGTTTTAAGCCTGTGTTGGTGAGGCTGTAGCAAACATCTTCTATGGGAGTTTCTCCCAAAATCTGGGAGTCTGCTTCTTGGAAAACAAGACCTGCGTATTCTGTGGTGATTTTTCCCGAAGTTGGATTTTCAAGTTTTGCAATCAATGACATAAGCACACTTTTCCCAGAACCGTTTGCACCACCAATTACACAAAAATCCCCAGATTCTAGGGAAAAAGTAATATTTTTAAGAGCTTCTGTGCCATCTGGAAAAGTTTTAGAAATTTGATTTAGGTCTAATATCATTTTGGGGAAAATCCTTGTAGGCAATATTTTCTTGAATAAATACTACAAGAAAAAGATTTTTTTTTATAGTTCTTAATACAAATATGTCAACATTATTTAATAATAATAGATGTTCATTTGTATAGATAGCTAAATAGCCAAAAGAGATAACCACTAGTAACAAAAATAAAAAATAAAAACCTTAAAAACAACTTGGGTTCTTAGGGTGGAACCCTAAGCCGTGGCCAAGGAAAGGTGGGTTTTTAGGGGAGGAAAACCAACGGCCTTCGGACTCTGAGTGGGTTTTCCTCCCCTAAATAGTTTACCAGCTTTTCAAAGCTGACTCATCCCAAAGTATTGGGAAAATGTGTTATATCATTTTCTAACTATTTTACAACATTTTTGAAAATGTTTGACAGTTCTTAATACAAATAATTTTTCATAATGGGGCAAAAGCGTTTTGCTAGGGGAACTAAAACTAGGATTTTCAACACTGTGGCTGGAAGATAGGGTAAAACGGAAGCAACGAAGGCTTTTCCCAAAGGAAGATTACCAACTTTTGAAAACTGGAATAGGCCCAAAAGAAAAATTGCTGTAAAAGCAAAAATTGCACCTAGAGTATAGAAAATCCACAAGAGAGCTTCCTTTTGCTTTTGGGATTTTTGGGTCTTTTCGCAAATTAGGGCAAAAAATCCTGCAATGATGGCAGCAACTAAATATCCCACCAAAAAACCCCCGGTTAATCCTTGGAAAATTACTTGTATTCCGGCTTTCCCTGTAAAAACTGGGAGCCCAATGGAGCCTAGTATCAAAAAAACAAGGACAGAGAGGCTTCCGTAAATTGGACCAAGCAAAAATCCTGCCAAAATTGCCATCATATCTTGAATGACAACTGGCACACCAAGGGGAAGTGGAATTTGGATAAAAGCTCCTACGCAAATAAAGGCGCTAAAAAGGGAAAGGTAAACTGCTTTTTTCATGTTGTTTTTCTGGCGAAACTAGAAAAGCCCAGTTATTACACCGTCGTCGTCTACGTCTATGTTACAGGCTGCTGGAACTTTTGGAAGTCCTGGCATTGTCATAATATCCCCAGCAAGTGGAACAACAAAACCTGCTCCAGAATACAAGCGAACATCCTGAATTGGAAAGATAAAATCTTTTGGAGCACCGATTAACTTTTTATCGTGAGAAAAAGAATATTGGGTTTTTGCCACACAAATTGGAAGGTTGCCGTAGCCCATAGCAGTGTATTCTGCAAGTTTTTTCTTGGCTGTGTCGCTAAAGGAAACGTCTTTTGCTCGGTAGATTTCTTTTGCAACTGTGCGAATCTTTTCCTCTAAAGGCATTTCCAATGGATAAAGTTGTTGATATTGAGAAGTTTCTGAATCGCAAACTTCGCAAACTTTTTTTGCAAGTTCTATTGAGCCTTCGCCTCCTTTTCCGTGGCCTGTACAAAGCACAACTGGAGTGTTTATGCTTTTACATTCAGCGTTCAAAGCTTGAATTTCTTCTTCTGTGTCAGTAGAAAATTGATTTATACAAATTACAACTGGCACCTTGAACTTTCCAAGATTTTCAACATGGGTTTTTAAGTTTAAAAATCCTTTTTTCAAGGCTTCCACGTTTGAGATTTTCATATCATCTTTTGAAACGCCGCCGTGCATTTTTAAAGCTCTAATTGTAGCAACCACCATAACTGCACTTGGATGTAAACCTGCAATTCGAGCCTTAATGTCTAAAAACTTTTCAGCACCTAAATCCGCTGCAAATCCTGCTTCTGTAACAACGTAATCTCCCAAAGCTAAGGCACATTCTGTGGCGTTAATGCTGTTACATCCGTGGGCAATATTTGCAAAAGGTCCACCGTGGATAAAAGCAGGAGTTTTTTCCAGAGTTTGCACAAGGTTTGGGCGGATTGTGTCTTTTAACAAGGCGGCAACTGCTCCAGAAACCTTTAAATCTTTTAGCAAAACAGGTTCTTTGTTGTAATTTTTGGCAATGATAATATTGTCTAGTCGTGTTTTTAATTCTGATATTGTGCGGGATAAACAAATTATAGCCATAATTTCACTGGCAACTGAAATGTTAAAACCGTCTTCCCGTGGAATTCCTTCTGTTCTACCTCCAAGGCCGATTACGATTTTTCGCAAAGCTCGGTCGTTTAGGTCGATACAGCGTTTCCAAGTGATTGTTCGTGGGTCAATGTTAAGTTGATTTCCCTGTTGAATGTGGTTATCGATTAGGGCGGCAATAAGATTATTTGCAATGGAAATAGCGTGAATATCCCCAGTAAAGTGAAGATTAATGTCTTCCATTGGAACAACTTGTGCATAGCCGCCGCCACAAGCGCCACCTTTTATTCCAAAACAAGGCCCAAGAGAAGGCTCTCGTAGAGCAAGGCAAGATTTTTTCCCAATTTTTCGGATTCCGTCTGCTAAGGCAATAGACATAGTTGATTTCCCTTCTCCAGCTGGAGTTGGGGTAATGGCGGTAACTAGAATCAGTTTTCCTTTTTTGGGAGCTGATTGTAGTTCTCGAAGTTTTTTAAGTGTGATTTTTGCCTTGTATTTTCCGTATAAGTCTAAATCATCTTCTGAAAGACCAATACTTTTTGCAATTTCTTCAATATTTGTTAGTTTTGTGTTTTGAGCAATTTCTATATCTGTAAGCATTTTTATATTTTACAAGGAAAATACAAAGTCCACAAGAAAAAAATGAGCTTATTCACCGTGGGAACTTAGAAAAGCGAGTCCAGAAATAAAAAGTGCTAAAACGAGAATAATCGGAGCCGCAAAATTTGCTACAGTGCCAATTGAACCAAACAATGTAAAGAAAAAGATATTTCCAAAGTAATCTAAAACGTGATAAACCAAAAATACTAAAATATTTAATAATGGAAAAGTTAGATACCAGCGGAAAGAAATCCGTCTACCAGGCATAAGACGATAATTCCAAGCAAATAATCCTACACAGATAAAACATATCATCAGGAATAAAGGATAACATATTCTTGAAGTTAGTGAGTAAGAAAAAATTGCAGAAGAATAACCGTAGTTTGCTGCTTTTTTTGCAAATTGAAACAAAGAAGGAATTGGCATTTCTTTGTGACCAATTGATGCTTGGCGGATTAAGTTAAAATCTTCGTAAGGCATTTCCAAAATCAAATAATTTTCTTCTGATTTAAAAGGATAATCTTCTGCGAAATTGTATTTTGGTGAAACTTGTGTATTTGAAGAAAATCTGTCTACACTTTTTAGCAGAACGTACGGAACATAACCATTTTTGTTAATTTCTTCGTTATTACTTAAAGAATTTCCGAGAGATTTCACAGGTAATGCAATCATTTTCGCATACGGAGTAAAAACAGACTTTAAGAATTTTCCCTGTTTGTCGTAGGAATACATAGAGAAATTTCTAAAATATTGCACAAATTGTCCGGCATCTTCCAAAATTGTAATTCCACGAATATAAATTACGTCTTTTTTTCCGTCATCACTTGTAATTGTAAAATAAACATCTCGGAAAGATTCAAAACGTCTTAAAGCATCAGTTTCATCTGTAAAAAATGTAATATTAAGTAAACCTTGCTCGGAAATATCCTTGTAAAAGAAAATATCCTTGTCATTAAAACCTTGATCTATCAAATTTTCAAAAATGTAATAGGCTTTTATGTAATCTTCTTCCAAAAGAGCAACATAACCCCGCTTTTTTTCTGCAAATAATTCGGCTAAATCCTTGTCATATTTATTTTCTGTTGCAGAAATCTTGTTCCAAGAATCAGCGGCGATATTTTTTGCAGCCTGATGATTTAAGGAGCCTTCTGCAGAAAGATATTGAGCTTGAGTTGCATAATAATGAGAATTAAAATAATCTCCGTTTTCGTAGTGAGAAAGGGAAGTTTCTAGTAAATACAAAATTTCTTCGTCTGGTGTTTTGGGCGAAGAATCAATATGAGCTACATATTTTGCCATTTCTTCAAGGGAATCGTATTCCTCAGAAACTGTGTCTACACTTAAATATTCAATTTCTTTAGAAAGAGCCAAAGCCTTTTCTGAATTTGGATAAATTTTAAGTGCATTTTCCACATAAAACTCAGCTAAGTCATATTTTTTTTGGGATTTGTATTGATTTGCATAATAGAAAAAATCTATGTAATTTTGAGCTTCGTTTTCGATTTTTGTTTTTTTACTATTGCAAATTGGGCGTACAAATTCGGAAAAAACAAAGCATAAAACAGTAGAAATAAGACTAACTATCAAAACTGATTTTAGGTTTTCTAGTTGAATCTTTGAAAATCGCTTCATATTTACTGATTTTTGTGAAAATCCCCAAGACAAACCAATCAAAGCCCAAGTTCCACAAATCGAAGGCAATAAATCTACAAAAATAAGAATTCCTTGAAGGATTTTGTAGAAAAATGAGTTGTGGGGTAAAACTGTTCCTGCATAAGGATTATCTTGGAATATAGCAAGAATCATACATCCCAAAAAACAGATAATCATATAGGCAAAAATAATAATAATTGTCTTGAATATTGGTTTCATCAATCGCTCTCCCTGTTTGGATCAACTTTTGAAACAGCACAGAAAATTCCCAAAGTTGTAAAAATTAAAAATATCAAAGCATTTACTACGATTGGTAACCAATATTTAGCTCCAGCCAAAAAAGGAAATGTTTCATAAAATTGATAGGAATATAAAATTACATTTATAACGATTATTCCAAAGTAGGATAAAAGCATATTTATTAAATTAAGCAATCGCCAGTTTGCCACTCGACGTAATCCAATAACAGAAGAAAGGGCAAATCCAATACTCATAAAACCGAAAAAAGCCCAAAATCCCTTGTGATAAGCACCTTTCATTTTCAATTCTAAGAATCTTAAAGAGGATTTTAGAAAAGAAAGATGATTGTCAGAACCAAAAACATCATAAATTAACGGATCAGAAAATCCATTGTTTGCAGCCAAAGTTTGATATACAGTTTTTGTGGAAATTTCTGTTGCTAAGTTTGTATTTGTAGGTCGTGAAATGTGTAAAATTTCTGAACTTCCATCTGGATTTGTAGAAATATAATAATCAATGTGAGAATCAGAAGTCCTAAAATATCCAGAAGAAAGGGGGGTAAGCTGTTTTTGAATAGGACTTAGAAATTCCGAAAAATTTTCATGAAGTTCTATACCTAATGGGAAGATTCCAAAAAACACAATGATACAAATTATGATATAAGGAATCAAATATTGAACCAATTTAAACTTATGACGAATAAGATAAAAACAAAATGGTAAAAGAGAAAGGGCACTGCACAATGGAAAATAATATAATAATCCTCGTGCAAAGAGTTTAAAATTAATAAAAGGAAGTTTTGTTCCTGCAACTAACAAAGTCAACTGAATTTCTTGCATATATAAATACGCAGCCACAGCAGACATAAACAAAAAGATGACAATATATACTAAAAAAAGATACAAGGACTTCTTCATTACATAATAGAATAGCACGAAGTCAAAGAGTAAACAAGTTTATTGAGAGTTTTTGTTTAGGTTCCACAATATTTGTGATTTTCTGTACAAAACTTATTTCAATAATTATAATATGAATATGGAAAAATCAATTGAAAACAAAACCGTCCTGATAATTGGTGGAAGCGGTGGTCTTGGAAAAGAAATTGCCTTGACTTTGGCAAAGGAAAATGTAAATCTCATTGTGCAAGGTAGAAATCTTGAAAAATTAAAAAAGTTAGAAAATCAATTTGAAGAAATACAAAAGACAAAATTAAATCAAAGAAAAAACACAATTACTCTTTTACATCAAAATTTTACTAAAAACGAGAATAATATTACCTCATTAAATTTTTATGTAAATTCTGCCGATATTCTTATTGTATGTTATGGTCCTTTTTTGCAAAAAGAGTTGCATAAAACAACTTTTGAAGACTGGGAATCCATTGTTTATTGGAATTATACTTTTCCAGGACAATTGATAAGCAATGCTTTACCATCAATGATGGAAAAAGGATTCGGACGAATATTGGTTTTTGGCGGAACAAGAACATATTCCATAAATGGATACAGAACCAATGCTGCTTATGGTGGTGCAAAAACTGCTTTGTGTAGCTTGGTAAAATCTGTTGCCGCTGAATATGGGAAATATGGGATAACTTGTAATGCCATTTTACCAGGATTTATGGAAACTGAATATCTTTCAGAATCTACAAAAGAAATTCTAGCTGCAAAAATGCCTCAGGGAAAGTTAATTGCTGAAAAAAATGTTGGGGAAGCAGCTTCCTTCTTACTAAAAAATGGTAGTTTGAACGGTGTTTTGCTAAATGTAGATGAAGGATGGATGCCATAATATTGGAAAAAATGGAGATTTTTGAGAAAATTTTACTTTTTGAGAGAATTTAGTTTGACATAACATTCATCAATGGTTTAATATATAAGAGGTAAATCACGTATTTATCACAATGTAAAATAAAATTTAAGAATACCGAAGATTTTGGGACATTGGAGGCGTATGAGCATAAATAACAATCTTGTACCAGGTTTTAACGACGAAAGAGACGATAGTTTAAAAATCAATCTAGAAAAAGTAGATGCTGTAGAAAATTGTGTAGTTTTGTATCTAAATGGATATATTGACACATACAATTCAAGTTTTTTCCAAAAAAGAGTCGCAACAGTTGTTGATGCAGGATATGTAAATTTAATTTTTAACTGTGCTGCATTGAATTACGTATCTTCAACAGGTATAGGTTCTTTTACAGCTTTTCTAAAACAAGTTAAACCAAAGGGTGGCGATGTTGTTCTTTTGGAAATACAGCCAAAGGTATACGAAGTTTTCCAACTTTTAGGTTTTTCACAATTTTTTAATATCAAAGATTCAACAGATGAAGCAGTCCAGTTCTTTAAGCAAGAAACTGTTGTTGAAGATGAGATTTTTCCAAAAATCTTTTCTTGCCCAGTTTGTTCAAAGCGCTTAAAAGCTACAAAATCTGGACGTTTTAGATGTTCAGAATGTAAGACAATCTTGGCTATAGATAATCAAGGTCAAGTGTTCTTAGGATAAGTTTTTTTGAGAAACAAAAAACCGAGATAGAAAAATCTGTCTCGGTTTTTTTTGTAAAAAGAATTTGTTTAAGTTTACGCTGGAAAATATAAAAATCAGAGTGCGTCTAAACTCTTTTTTAATATAGCTTCTGCTAATTTTGGATCATATTGAGAGTTAAAGATTTCTTCCATTTTGTGTTCAACTTTTGTGAATGCTTTGACTAAATCTGGATCAAAGACTGTTCCAGAAGATTTTTTTATCCATTCAGCAGATTCTTCGTGGTTGAAAGGTAGTTTATAAGGTCTAATTGACCGCAAAGCATCATAAGTATCTGCAATAGCAACGATTCTTCCAGAAAGAGGAATATTTTCTTTTTCCAAACCCTGTGGATAACCTTGTCCGTCCCATCTCTCGTGATGTGTATAAGCAATCTCTGCTGCGGTTTCCAATGTTTCTTTATCTTTTAAGATTTGGTAACCGATTTCTGCGTGGGTTTTCATAATGGCGAATTCTGCATCTGTTAGACGTCTTGGTAAATGTAAAATTCCGTCTGGGATTCCAACTTTTCCAATATCGTGCATTGGAGAAAACATTTCAATATCAGCACAAAAGTCTGGAGAACATCCAGCTGCTTCTGCAAGACAACGAGCTAATCCCGCAATTCTTGAAAGATGAGTACCTGTTTCGTGGTCTCTAGCTTCTGCAAGTTCTGTTAAAGTTTTATAACAAGAAATACGAATATTTTCTTCTTCGTTTTTTAAGCGACTCTCATAGTCAAAAAGTCTTTCTCCGATTTTGATTCTAGCTCTTAATTCAGGAATTGAAACTGGTTTTACAAGATAATCATCAGCTCCGCTTTCAAGACCTTCAATCATATCATTTGTGCCACCATTTCCAGTTAATAATAAAATATATTGATAGTCAGTAGTGTTTGAACTTCTAATTTTTTTACAAATATCAACTCCAGAAAGACCTGGCATAACCCAATCCAAAATGAAGATATTAAAATATGTTCCCTTTCTAATAAGTTTCCAAACATCTGTACCATTTGTACATTCTGTAACTTCATATCCCATTTTTGTAAGAGTATGTTTAACTAAAGTTCTAATTGATGCACTGTCATCAGCAACAAGGGCTTTTAGAGGTTTTTTTTCGGATAACACTTTCATAGATTAAGAATATCACTACTTAAAGTGAATAGCAAATAAAATTGAAAGAAAAAAAGTAGAACTTTAAAATCCGAGAATAATAATAAAATTATCTTTATGATATGTAAAAAACTTTGCTATACTTCGATTATGAGTATAAGTAAACCTCTTATTATTTTATTTAAGTTTTTTTGTGTTTTGGTTGGATTTGTCCTAGCTTTGGTTTTGTTAGTTTTGCTTGGATTGAATCTTTTTAAATTTGGGTATTATAACGAATATTTTTCACTTCTCTCAAAAGAAGCTAAAAACCCAGGATTGTCAGAAAATTTCGTGCCACAAGGTATAACTCATTGTGATAATTTATTTGTAACAGTTGGATATATGGCTGATGACACAAATAGTCGGATTTACACAGTAGATTACATAACTGGTGAAGTAAAACACTTTCCTTTGATTAGTGATGGAAGAAGCTTTGTAGGACATACTGGAGGAATCCAATATTCTAACGGGTATTTTTATTTGGCAAATGAAGGAAATAGTTTGTATAAATTTACAGCAGCTTCTGTTTATCAAAAAAATGGTACGAAAATCGAAATTGGTTTACCAATTAAACTAAACTCAAATACTTCTTTTGTTTACGGAAAAGAAAATTTTTTATATGTTGGCGAATTTCACAAAAATCCAGAATATCCATGTACAAACGAGATTTCATATAATGGACAAACTCATTATGCGATTGTAGAAAAGTATGATATTTCTGATTTATCAAAACCTTTGGCAGTATATTCGATTCCAGAATTGGTACAGGGATTTTGTGTAAAATCTGATGGGACAATTGTTTTATCAACAAGTTGGAGTGTAAATTCTTCTAAGTTTTATATTTATGAACCAGAGAAAATTGTAAAAACTGGCACATCATACAATGGAGCAGATTTGTACTTTTTGACAGAGCCAAGTAAAACTGTAAAAGCTCCTGCGATGAGTGAAGATTTAGACATTATATCAATTCAAAATCATGAAAAAGTGATAACAATGTTTGAATCTGCTTGTAATAAATATGTTTTTGGAAAATTCTTTTTTGCAAATTATATTGCTAGTTTAGGTTTATAAAAAATGAGTATGCAACAAGAGAAACAATCATTATTAGGAAGTGCTCCTATTGGGAAATTGATGGCGAAATTAGCTTTGCCTTCTATTGTGGCTCAGGTAATAAATATTCTGTACAATATTGTGGACAGGATTTATATTGGACATATTGAAGAAGGGAGTTCTCTTGCTTTAACGGGACTAGGAATTTGCTTTCCTATAATTACGCTGATTTCAGCTTTTAGTGCTTTCGCTGGAGCAGGTGGTGCTCCTCTAGCTGCTATCGAGCTTGGAAAATCAGAATATGATGCAAAAGCAAAAGAAAAAGCTAATGAAATTCTTGGGAATGTAATTATTATGATAATTGGATTTTCCCTAGTTTTGTCTGTTTTTTTCTATCTTTTTAAAGAACCGATTTTATTGGCCTTTGGTGCTAGTGAAAATACATTACCTTTTGCAAAGGATTATCTAGAGATTTACCTCATTGGAACTCTTTTTGTTCAAATATCAATTGGTTTGAATCCTTTTATTTCTTGTCAGGGTTTTGCAAAAACTGCTATGGCCTCAGTGATTATTGGGGCGGTGGCAAATATTATTCTGGATCCGATTTTCATTTTTGGCTTGAATCTTGGGGTAAGAGGTGCTGCTTTTGCAACGATAATTTCTCAAGGAATTAGTGCAATTTGGATAATTCGGTTTTTAGCTTCGAAAAAATCGGCTTTGCCTCTTTCTGTGAAGATTGTTAGGTTTCGGCCAAAAATTATTGGAAAAATTTCATCTTTGGGGATTTCGCCTTTTATTATGCAATCAACAGAAAGTGCGATTTTTGTGGTTTTTAACTCGGGACTACAAAAATATGGTGGTGACTTGTATGTCGGTGCAATGACTATTATGCAAAGTATTATGCAAATGTGCTTTGTGCCTTTGTCTGGTTTTACAGATGGGGTTCAACCGATTTTGAGTTATAACTACGGGGCGAAAAAAATTGATAGGGTAAAGGATGCTATCAAAAAAATGCTCGTGATTTCTTTTTCCGCTTCTATCGTTATGGGGGTTTTAGTACCACTTTTCCCGATGCAAATTGCTAGGATTTTTACTTCTAATATAGATTTGCTTTTGGTTACTTGTCAGGTTTTGCCAATTTATTTTGGTGCGGTTTGGATTTTTGGGATTCAGATGGCAGCCCAGAGAACTTTTGTGGGACTTGGGAAGGCAAAAACTTCTTTGTTTATCGCTTTGCTCCGAAAGGTGATTTTACTTATTCCTTTGGCACTGATTTTGCCAAATTTTATTGGCGTGAACGGAATTCTATGGGCAGAACCAATTGCTTCAACAATTTCGGCAATTACATCTGGGATATTTTTGTTTTTTACTTATAAAGAGTTGGATAAAAATCAAAAAAATCTCCAAAAACTATAATAAACTTAATTTTTTAATAAAAAAACAAGAATTAGAATTTAGAATAGAACTTTCTTGTGATACTATCTAAATTATGGCAACAAAGAAAACAACAAAAGCGAAATCTTCAAATAAGAAGAAAAAGGGTGGGAAACTCGCCTCTGTTTTTACTGTCATAGTAGTAATAGCTGCTATTGCGTGGTATGTATGTGGGAAACCTGCAATCTCAATGCAGGAAGATAGTTTTGACTTTGCAATTTATTTAACAGAAGAGCCTTTATGGAAACAATTTTTAAATGATCCTGGGGCTGTTATTGCAAAGGAAACTGGTGTCGATTTGTCTTGGAAAGAAGCGAAACCGTCGCCTTCTGCTCCAAAAACAAGTGTTTCAACTGGAAGTTCTGCAAATAATATTACAGAACACGACCAAAATCATGCTGAAAACACTGGGTTGTATCTAGGAAATCCATCAGATGCAATCGCTTCAAAATCCAGCGGAACAAACTATTTGATGGAAAAACCTCAGTTTACAATTTCATACAATAATGAAAAGTACATTCCAAACTGGGTTGCTTGGCACTTACAAACAAGTGATATTGGAAAAGCTGATCGGGCTGATGATTTCCGTCCTGATGATGAATTGCCAGAGGACTGGTATGGTATCAAAAAAGCTGATTATCAATATAACAAGTATGGATTTGACCGAGGTCACGTTTGTCCATCTGCTGATAGAACAGCAACTCAAGAAGATAATAGTATGACTTTCTTGATGACAAATATGGTTCCACAAGCTCCAGATTCAAATCGTGTTGTATGGCGTTTGCTTGAGGAATACGAAAGAGATTTAGCTTTGGAAGGAAATGAACTTTATATTATTGCTGGAGTTTACGGTGTGGGAGGCTCTAGTGACAAAGGTTCTTTTGAATCTGTGGATATTAAATTAAAATCTGGTGAAATAATAAAAATGGAAGTTCCAGCTTACACTTGGAAGGTAATTGTTTCTTTCCCAGAGGGCTCAAATGATTTGGAAAGAATCAGTACTGATGCAACTGTAATTGCGGTAATGATTCCAAATCAGGATAATGTTCACAAAGATGCAACTTGGGAAACTTACAAAACTACAATTGATGAAATTGAAACAGCCACAGGTTATGACTTTTTTGAACTACTTCCAGACAATGTAGAAAATGTACTAGAAGCTCGGGCTTCATAAAATAAAAAAATTGCTGACATTGGGCAGTTTTTATAAATTATTTTGCTGAAAGAGGAGATTATTATGGCAAAGAAAGGTAAAGATTATTTTGGAATGGGTCGTTTAATTAGCATTATTTTCGCTATTATCCCTGTAACATCTTGGTTGTTCGGATTTGTTACACGATTCAAAGAAGGAAAAGTTCTAGCTGGTGTTTTACGTCTTCTATTAGGTTGGAATATTATTTATATTCTTGACTTAATTATGATGATTTTCAAAGGTTCAATTCTAAGATTGTTCTAATTGATTGTGAACTAATTAAAAAGAAACCCCGAGGGGCTCGGTGAGCAACTCGGGGTTTCTTGTGTATAAATAGTAAAAAACTGATAATGTCTAAGGGGGAAAACAAGCTGTGGAAAAGCTGGGCTTGTTTTGTGAAATTGGTTTAATTTTTTGATACAATCTTTTTGTAGTTTATTAGGTAATCGGCAAAAGATGTGTA
Source organism: Spirochaetaceae bacterium (assembly GCA_017416145.1). Lineage (GTDB taxonomy): Bacteria > Spirochaetota > Spirochaetia > Treponematales > Treponemataceae > Treponema_I. The sequence goes on from JAFQDD010000017.1 coordinate 80,704, forward strand.
TGAAGCAACTAAACCTATGGCGAAAAGTACTAGACTGATAATTTTCAAAACTGGAAGAGCGTTTCCAAGGTTAATTCCTAAGCGAATAAGGCTTTCGATTCCTAGTGTAAAAATACTTGCTCCAACATATAATACGGTTTTGAATTTGCCACCTTTTCTAGCACCAATTGCAACGCCCTGTTTTACAGCCATTAGGCGAATGAAAAGCATACTGTATTCTCGGATGAAAATCAAAAGCAAAAATGCCATTGGCATATATCCTGTTTGAACGTAGCAAAACATTGCTGTAAGATGAAGAATAACATCTGCAAATGGATCGAAAAGTTTTCCAAAATCACTTACGGCATTTTCTTTTCGTGCATAAAAACCATCTAAAAAATCTGTAAATTCTGCAAATCCGAGAAGTGGAAGCATAATACAAGCTGTTAAAAAGTTTCCATGTCCTGTCCAAACTGGAATCATATATAGAAAGTAAAAAATTGGTGCAAAAATGATTCGAACCATAGTATATTTGTCAGCAGTTTTCATAGGTTTAAATATCAAGAAAAAAAGGGAATATGTCAAGTCTTTTATAGTTTTTGTGGTTGGTTTTGGGAAAGACTTTGAGGATTTTGGGGGAATCTGGGGATTGTGATGGGGATTGGCGACGAATTGTCTAAAAAATGGATTTTAGAAATTTAATTTTCCTATGAATTGAAATACTAGACAGTAGGCAAAAAAATTATATAGATTATTAGTATTAAATTATATATTAGGAATAAAATGTTTGATTGGAAGAGCCCTTCGTTATCTGATTTAAGTAAAATAAAAAACGCAGCAGAAATCAATAATCAATTTGGCAATGAAATGTGTGCTGCTAATTTGTTTTTGTATAGAAAAAAATATAATACTCAAATTGCATTCTTTGATAATATGCTTTTTCGAAGATACAGCATTGACAATCAAATTTGGTATGGGATTCCTCTTGCTTTAGAATCAATTGCGTCTGAAATCACAAAAAATCAGAAAATCCTTGATGGAATTGATTTGTTAATATCTGAAAATTTGGAAAAAGGTTCTATAGATTTTGCTTATGTTTATGAAAATGATTTAAAATTGCTAAAATCAAAATATCAACACAAAGTAAAAGAAAAAATTCAAGAAGATAGTTTTGATTACATTTATCTTCGTGAAAATCTTGCTGTTTTAGAAGGTTCTAAATATCAAAAAAAACGAAATCATATTTCTAGATTTTTGCGAAGTTTTCCTCAAGGGTGTTTTCAAGTACTTTCAAAGGAAAATGTGGGTTATGCTTGGGAAGTGGAGCAACTTTGGCTAGAGGCTGCAAATAATCAGGGTGAATCTTCTAAAAGTTTGAATCAAGAATATTCTATAATAAAAGAAGCTTTAGAAAATTTTGAGGTTTTGAATCTATTTGGTGGAATTGTTTTTGTTGATGAAAAACCAGTTGCAATGACTGTGGCATCCTCTCTAAATTCAAAGATTATGGATATTCATTTCGAAAAAGCGATTATGCCTTATGCTTTTGAAGGGGCGTATAGTTTTATAAATCGTGAATTCGCGAAAACTCAAAATACTTTGTTCTTTAATAGAGAAGAGGATTTAGGAATTTCTGGTTTGAGAAAAGCAAAAATGTCCTATTATCCTACTGAAATTCTAAAAAAATGGTCTGCGAAAATTGAATTTTAGTTTAATGAATAGTTCAATTTGCGTGATTTGTCGGGTTTTGCACCATTTTATACGCTCTTCCATTATTTTGCCGTCCAATGCCAAACTACTTTTGCCAGTTCGTTGGAAAATGGCTGGGGACGAGTAAAGTCTGGGAGCCATTCGGTGTCTTCTTCTAATTCTTGGTAGAAAAGGTATTCAAAGTTGTGCTCTTGGATTAGCTCTTGGGCTTTTTGAAACTCCTCTTTTGTGATTAGGCGGTTACTAAAGGCGGCAAGGGCGGTTTCTCGTTGCTGAAGCTCTTGGGCTGTGAAAAGGGATTTATCCACAGAAACGGGGGTGTATTGCATCATTAGGCTGATGCAGGGTGTGTTTTCTGGGTTTAGGGTGGTCATTTTTTCAAGCCAGTCTAGGGTGAGTGTAGTGTCGTCTAGACGACCTGGCATAACTAAGTGTCGGATTATTACACCGGAAAGCATTTTTTCGTTTGTTTGGGTTGGATCTGTTTTGTCTTTTACGGTGATGAAGCGGGATTTTGTGTTTTTTATCATCCAGCGTATGGCTTTTTTTGCGGCGGCTGGATAATCGGCGGCTTTGAAAACGGCTTCGGACATCATTGGGTTTAGGGTTTTTAGGTCTGGAAGCCAAATGTCTACAAGGCCTTTTAGCATTTCTAAGGCTTCTACTGATTCGTAGGCGGAACAGTTCCAGCAAATTGGTAGGTCAAGTCCGGCGTCTTTTGCTTGTTTTATGGCTTTTGCGAAAAATGGAATGGCGTGGCTTCCTGTTACAATGTTGATGTTTTCGGCACCCTGTTCTTTTAGCTTGAAGAAAATTTGAACAGTTTCTTCTATATTAAGAGCTTTTCCCATGCCGCATTGGGATATTTGGTAGTTTTGGCAAAAGGCACAGCGAAGGTTGCAGCCTGTTACAAAGATAGTGCCAGAGCCGTTGTTTACGGTGATAGGTGGCTCTTCGCCAAAGTGGAGACAGGCAACAGCTAAGCGAAGTTGGTCTGTTTCTTTGCAAAAGCCGGTTTTGCCTTGAGTTCTGTCTATTTTGCAATTTCTTGGGCAAAGGGTGCAGGATTTGTAGGCGTCCATTCTGTGTCCTTTTTTTTGAAGTTTTTGTCATACGGGGATTTGCACTTGCTCTGGGTGGAGGCACTAGGAGAAGGACGTTAGTCCTGAACAAATCCGTGTGGCATTTGCCTCTACAAGGCGCCGTTTTCTACGATGATAGACATTAAATCTGAAAGTAGGTTTATGTCTAAGTCACAGGCTTCGGCGTTTACAAGGTCTCGGATTTCCTCCCAGTCTGTTTTTGAAAAGCAGTAGGTTTTGTCTTTTTCGGCGGAAAGAAAATCGTCGGCATCTAAAATCCAGTTGATGGTGTCTTCTGTTGGTTCTTGGCTAATATCACTTGATGAAAGAACTTTGTTTTCTAGCCAATATTGGGAAATACCTTCTGGCAAAGCCCCAAAATTTTTGTATGAAGATGCAAAGCGGTTTCCAATTTCTTTACAAGCTCGTTCTGGGTTAAAGTTGCCGTTGTTGTTGGCTCTGTCGTATTTTAGAATTCGCTGAATATCAGCGTAAAATTTTGAGTTATTATCCATAAGATTATATTATCACGTTGACAGATTAAAATCTATTAGTTAAATTTTAGTTATGAAAATTGTTAAATCCATTATTGATTTGGTAGGGTATACTCCTACTGTAGAATTGGTTCGGTTGGAAAAAAAGTATGGGCTAAAGGCTCGTCTTTGTGCAAAACTTGAATATTTTAATCCAGCGGGAAGTGCAAAAGATAGAATTGCAAAAGCTATGATTTTGGATGCCATCCAAAAGGGAAAAATTGATCGAGATTCTGTAATTATTGAGCCAACTAGTGGGAATACTGGTATTGGTCTTGCTTTTGTTTGCGGAACTTTTGGAATGAGAACGATTTTAACAATGCCAGACACAATGAGCAAAGAACGACAAGATTTGTTAAAGGCTTATGGAGCTGAAATTGTTTTAACTGATGGAAAACTTGGAATGAAGGGCGCCATTGATAAGGCAAATGAACTTGCGGCATCAATTCCAAACAGTTATATTCCTGGGCAATTTACAAATCCTGTGAATCCAAAGGCACATTTTGAAACAACTGGACCTGAAATCTGGAAAGACACAGAGGAAAAGGTTGATATTTTTGTGGCTGGTGTTGGAACCGGTGGAACTTTGTCTGGCACTGGAAAATACTTGAAAAAGATGAATCCAAATATTAAAGTAGTGGCTGTTGAACCAGAAAAATCTCCTTTGCTAAGCGGGGGACAAGCAGCTCCTCACGGTTTACAGGGAATTGGAGCAAACTTTATTCCTGAAACTTTGGATAAAAATATTATTGATGAAGTGATTACTGTGGGTGATGAAGAAGCTTATGCTCAAACCAAGGAACTTTCTGAAGAAGGAATTTTGGTGGGTATTTCTTCTGGAGCTGCGGTGGTGGCAGCGAAAAAACTTGCACAGCGTCCAGAAAACGAAGGAAAATTGATTGTAACACTTCTTCCGGACAATGGTGAACGCTATATTTCGACGGGAGTTTTTGCGTAAAAGGTTTGCGTAAAAGCGTGAAAGGAAACTATGAAAAATAAGAAAAACAAAGAACTTGCGGTTTGTGGATTTGAAGCGGTAAAGGCTTTAGAAAAAAATAATTTTGAAATGATTCAGAGGCTTTATTTTACTGCGGATCGGGCACCGCTTTTCGGTGGGCTTTGCAAAAAGTTGGCTGCGAAAAAAGTTCCTTACAATCTTGTGCAGGATGGAAAAGAACTAGAAAAACTTTGCGGAAGTGTTCATCATCAAGGGGTTGTGGCAATGATTCCTCAGCCTGAAATCACACCATTAACTAACACAATTGTAAATGGGTGGATAGAAAGAGGCGAAAGTGCTTTGTTGATGGATAGGGTTGGAAATGCTAACAATCTTGGAGCTATTATTCGTTCGGCTGCATTTTTTGGGATGAAAAATATCATTATTCCTGTGGATGAAGCACAATCTAGTATTACCACAAGTTCTTATCGGGTGGCACAAGGGGGAATGGAAAAAGTGAATATGTTTTCTGTTTCTTCAATAAGCCATTTGCTAAGTGATGTGAAGGACAAAATCTTGTGTTTTGGCACTGATGTAAGGGGAAAAATGCCAATTAGTGAAATTGCTCCCTTGTGCAAAAAAGAGAAAAAGCCTTGCATCATTGTGATGGGAAACGAAGAACACGGAATTTCTGATGAAGTTCGGGAAAATTGCCAATATTTGGTAACAATTCCAACAAAGATGCAAAATATGGAAAGCTTAAACGTGGCTCAAGCTGCGGCAATTATTTTGTACGAAGTTTCTAAATAGGTTTAAGGGATTTTCAGAATTCGGAAAAAATCGAGTTTTGGAGAAATTGTCTTTTGAGAAAGGTTGTCTAGGATGCTAGACAGCCTTTTTTTTGAAAATTTACTAAATTTTCAACGGAATTTTCAAAATTTATGTAAGATAATTATTAATATCATAACTCATAATTATTTATTAGAGGAGAAAGTAAATGAAACGGAAATGTTTTTCTAGTATTTTAGCATTAATTTCAATGCTATGTTTTTTTGGATGTTCATCCACACCAATTCAAGAAACTGTTTCTAAATTATCAGATTCTTCAAAGGATGCAACTCCAACTATTTTTTTAGCAGGAGATTCAACTGTAAAAACTTATGCTGATGCTCAGTACATTGCTGGATGGGGGCAGTATTTTGGAAATTTCTTTGATTCAACGATAAAAGTTGTAAACTGTGCTCAAGGAGGTCGAAGTACTCGTTCTTTTATTAACGAAGGTCGTCTTTTCAATATCGATAATCCATCTTACACTTATAAATTCAGTGAAAATGCAGGTCGCTCTATTGAAGATGATATAAAAGCTGGAGATTTTTTATTTATCCAATTTGGGCACAATGATGATGATACAAAATCTGGAAATACTATGTATAACAGAATGGTTCCTCTTGGAACACCAGATGCCAATGGCATTTATCCTGTAATACCTGGAGAAAAAGTTCCAACAACACATCTTCCAGAAAAATTCAAAAAAGATTTTGCAAGTAGTGTTGCTGCTGCTGAAACTGAAATTGCTAAATATGGTAGTGAGTATTATTCCTATGATTGTGGTGGAACATATAAGTGGTTCTTAAAACAATATATTGATTTTGCACGAAGCAAGGGGGCAACTCCTGTTTTAGTAACTCCTGTTGCTCGTGTTTCTTTTAATTCTGATGGAACTTTGAGAAGTGGTCCTGGATTACATGGGGAAAATTTTGCTTACGTAGAAGCTGTACGCCAATTAGCAAAAGAAGAGAATTGTTTATTAATAGACTTATTTGATTGTACAAAATCAATGATAGAAACTGCAACTAAGGCTTATGCAAATTATCTTATGGCTATTGTTCCAAACGATTTAAATGGACAGTGGCCAAGTGGTTATGATAATACATACGGTAATACAGCAGAAGGCTTTGAAAAAGTTGAGGCTACGCACTACAACAAGTATGGGGCTTATTTAACAGCAGCAATGGCAATTGAAAAAATTATGGGTGATAATTCTGTTTGCGAAAATGGCGAATGTTTTAATTTTACAAATCATATTCTAAAAGTTCCAACAGTAAAAGTTGCTCCATCAACATTGATTTCTAAATCTTTCGTAAAGAAAATTAATGGACTTGTGAAAACTTTGGATATTGTAAATACAGATGTTGTTTACGCAAATCCAGATGATGTTGTAAAACTAATCAAAGGAATTGTAGCAAAAGGTGAAGTAACAGCTGAAAATTATTTGGAAATTCAAGGGCTATGTGAAGAAGCTCGTGGAGCATATTTGAAAGTAAATGTTGATGATAAACCACAAGTAACAAACTTTGCAAAACTTGAAGAATATGAAGAAGCTGTAAAAGCAATGATTGATTCTCTAAGACCAAAAGCATCAAAAACTGTTATTCTAAATACAGAAGGATTTTCAGTTGAAACAATTACATCAGAAAAGGATTTTGGAAAATTCAAAATTGTTGGAGCTAGTGGAAAGGCTGTTGATGTGAAATCAAAATCAAGTTCTTTTGATTACAATGGTGTAAATTATTCTGTAACAACAGGAATTAGTCTTGGTGGTTCTGCAAGTTTTGGAACAAGTCGTTATGTGGTTTTTGATACAGAAGGTCCTTGTCGTGTAACTGTTGTTGCCCAATCATCAGGTGAAGATGAACGAGAATTGAGATTGGTATCTAGTGCAGATACAAAAACTACAGTTGCAACATTTGCGGCAAGTACAAAAGCATCTCCAGCTGCAGTAAATAGTGCTGATATAGCAAATGCTGGAACATATTACATTGGTTCTGCAAATAAAGGTATTTGGATTTACGCTATTATAATAGAATACTTTTAATCATTAGATTTTACAAAAAAAAGACTGGTCTTCAAATAAATGAAGCCAGTCTTTTTTTTCAAGGCTAACCCTGATTTAATTAAGCGTTTTGTTTTTGAAGCATTTTCTTTAAGCCTTGGAAAGCAACAGTTACTCCAAGGGCGAAAAGTGCCACAGCAAAAGTTAGTTGTAAGCCGTCGCCAACTATATTTGCTGATGTTCCGGCAACTAAAAGCTGTGTTTTAGAAACAATGGTCAAAGTTAAAGCAACTAAAGTTACAACAAGCATAATTATCATTGGAACCCAAAGCATCCAGCCTTGTCGTTTTGTAGATTTAAAGAAAACGGCACAAGCAATCAAAGCTAAAGCACTTAATAATTGGTTTGCAGAGCCGAATAATGGCCAAATACTTGCGTATCCAACTTTTGCCAAAACGTATGCCAAAACCAAAGTGATACCTGTTGCAAAATATTTGTTTGTACAAACCTTTTCTACCATATTGTAGTCTTTTTCTTCTTTTTCGCTATCAATAAAAAATTCTTGGAAAGCAAGACGACCAACACGAGCAACACTGTCTAAACTTGTTAGAGCAAAGGCAGAAACTGCAAGAGTGATAAGTGTTCTAGAAACATCTTCTGGAATAGAAAGTTTTGTTAAGAAAATTGCAATAGCATTTGCAAAAACTTGAGGTTGTGTCATATTTGTTGGCACATTTCCTTTTGTTGCAAGGAATCCAACTGTTACAAGGGCAACAACACCAAGCAAACTTTCCATAAGCATTGCTCCGAAAGAAACAGGTAACATATCTTTTTCGTTTTTGATTTGTTTTGAAGCTGTTCCAGATGAAACAAGAGCGTGGAAACCAGAAACTGCACCACAAGCAATTGTAACAAACAAGTAAGGGAACAAAGTATTTCCCCCAACTTTCCAGCCGTTAAAAGCGTTTAAGTTCATAGCAGGATTGTAAGCAAAAATACCAACAACAGCAGCCACAATCATTGCAACAAGCAAGTAACTGTTCAAATAATCACGAGGTTGAAGCAAAGCCCAAACTGGAACAATTGATGCAACAGCGATATAAACGAAAATCATTATATGCCAAGAGCCCAAAGAAACATAAATTGGAAAATTTAATCCTAAAACAATAGTTAAAACCAATAAGCCAACAGCAATAACTGTGTTTACCCAAGTGTTAAGTTTTGCATATTTGATGATAAATCCTAAAAGAACAGCAGCAGCAATAAAAAGCACACTAGTCATTGCTACAGAACCATTTGCAGGAACAACTGCACCAGCTGCATCAAAACCATTAAAAGTTTTTGCAACAACATCAGCAAAGGCAGCTACAACTAAAATTGAAAACAACCAAGTAAAAGCTAAGAAAAGTTTTTTACCAACTTTACCAATATATTTTTCGATAATATAACCAATTGTACGACCTTTGTTTTTTACAGATGCGTACATAGCAGAAAAATCTTGAACTGCACCAAAGAAAACGCCACCAATTAACAACCACAAAAGAACAGGAACCCAGCCAAAAACCGCAGCTTGAATTGGCCCGTTAATTGGACCAGCTCCAGCAATTGAAGCAAATTGATGTCCGAAGACAACCCCCTTGTCAGTTGGGACATAATCAACACCATCTTCCATTTCGTAAGCAGGAGTTTTTGCTTTTGGATCAATTCCCCACTTTTTAGCAAGGTAACGTCCATAAAGTAGATAAGCTCCAACGAGAACAACTATGGAAATAACCATAATTACAATACCATTCATAAAGAACTCCTAAAAATTGATGTAACTCTCCAATTACAAATATTTAATAATATTTAAGCGAGTTAAGTATTATTAAATATTTAATAATAATAAAGTTTTACAGTATAATTAAAGTTGTGTAAAGTATTTTTTACAATTATTTTTGAAAAAATAGAGAAAAAATCTTTAATTGAGTAAGAATAACTTAAAGATTTCTGTAAAAACTAAATAATCTAACAAGGTTCTCTTGCTAACGCATTTTGCTTAATTGCAAAAAGTGCCACGCAGATTTGTTCAGGACTAACGTCCTTCACGTAAAGTAGTGGAGTGCGTTAGCAAACCACAAATCTCCTTGGCAAAAAAAATTGCGTCACACGGGTTAATTGCTAACGCCTTTTGCTTAACAGCAAAAGTATGATAAACATCATAAGTTCAAAAAAATGAGGACGTTAGTCCGAATAGCGTCAGCGATTTTTCCGCGTGACATTTTCTGAAATTTTTTTTACTTTTTTTCACTTTTTCCCCGAATTTATTCAAAATTTTTGAAATTCAAAACATATAAGTATATGTAGGGAAATTCAGGATTCGGAATTCAGAATTCAGAACGGTTTTAAAACTGGAGATTTTTTCTCAAGGATATTTAGCTTTTAGTGAAAAACTTGGGATTCAGCGTTTAGATTTTTCTCTACAAAAAGAACTTTTGGAGAAAGGAATATGAAAAATCGTAATTACAAAGATTCTGTCTTTGTGGATTTGTTTGCAAAGGACATTACCGCGAAGGAAAACTTTGTTTCGCTTTATAACGCATTGCACGAAACAAACCTTGATTACAAGACCACAGAAGTAAAACCTGTTATGATTGAGCAAGTTTTGTATATGAAATATTACAACGACATCGCAATGCTTATCGATAATAAAATCGTCGTTTTAATTGAGCATCAATCCACGATAAATGAAAATATGCCATTTCGGATTTTGGAATACATCGCACGTATCTACGAAAAAGTTGTGAAAACAAAGAATAAGTTCGGAAAGAAACTTGTGAAAATCCCCCTTCCAGAATTCTACGTTTTCTATAACGGAAAAGAGGACTTTACACTAGAAAAAACTTTGAAATTGTCAGACGCTTTTATGCTTCCTGAAAAGGAATTTTCACCTGATTTAGCAAATTTTCCACTTGAAATTACAGTAAAAGTTGTTAATATTAATGTAGATAAAGGCAATCCTATCTTAAAACGCTGTAAGATTTTAGATCAATATTCAGAGTTTATAGAACTTGTACGAAAGTCCATCGACTCTGGCACAGATGACCCATTTACAACAGCGATATCGAAAGCGATAAAAGAAGGATTTTTATCCGACTACTTAGCAAGAAAATCAACTGAGGTAGAAAACATGCTAATGACAGAATACGATTACGACACAGACATAGCA
>JAFQDD010000018.1 GCA_017416145.1 Spirochaetaceae bacterium
ACAGAGGGAATAATTTTAAAACTTGAAAACAATAAATTTGAAAGAATAATTCAAAACACTGTCGAATTTTAGAAAACCACTATACAAATTTAACCCGTAACCGGGTTACGAAATCGTAACTTCGGTTACTTTTTCAAAAAAAGGGTTTTCAAAAGGAAAAGGTGTATAAATAATTAAGCTATATTCAGACTGGCAGGTATTAAACATTATGTTTTACAACCATAGTGTTAATATACCCAAAATATTAACAATGTTCAAAAGTTTTTTGAACAAAAGAGGTTAAAAAATGAAGTTTTTTCACCAACAAAAATATTGGAGCAAATCTTAATAAAGGGGAGCATAATGAAAAAATATTTAATTTTGTATCTATTTATTTTATTTTCAACAAATTTATTTGCGAATGGGAAACCTGAAAATTTAATAAGGAAAATTGAAAATTCAGATTTTTGGTGTTTTGATAAAGAACAAGCAGTTATAGAAGGGAAACCTTATATAAATCTCACTTATCAAACAGCAACTGACTTTACAAATAAAACTCGAAACAATTTAAATTCAGATTTATATCCCAATAAAAAGCAAATGACTCATGATGACCTAAAAACAGTTTTCAAATCTTGTAATAGTTTGATGTTTGGACATTCCTATTCAACTGTTGGAGAGTATTCTTGGGTAGATGGGAAGAATCTTTCATATTCTGTTGATTATTCTCAAATAAAAACGGGACGCCCTATAGATGGTGCAGGAAGTTATGTAATACGAGTTTTTTTTAACGACAGTGTACTAACAATATTACTAAAAGATGTAACTGAAAACATCGAACAAAATGCAGACTACGATGCACTTAGTGACTTGTTGTTTTACAAAGATGGAAAATTACTTGATAAAAACAGAGGACAAGAGAGAACAAAAGGCTATTATTGGCAAGATGAAGACAGTATAAAAACTTTTTATCGCTTACTAAAAAATAAAGATTCAACATTGCCAGAATCAGCTATAAAGTACCAAGAAGCTGCAGAAGCAATATTTAGAATGTTAAAGGATTACTAATAGGAAAGGCTATGTCCGTAAATAGTGTTGCTACCTAATAAGGTATTATTCTATTTGTATCAATTGACAAGGTGATACCTAAATAGTAAATTAAAATTATACGATTATGGCAGTTCCTGACACGCTATAATAAAGCACTTGAGACCATTCGAGTAGGAGACAAGTGGAAACTTTATGGTTTAGGGGTTTCTTTTAAAAGTCTTTCTTTCACTTGTTGTCCATTTTCGTATACAATTAAATCACCTTCCGAAACTTTCTTATAAAAATCATCAATGTTATAAATACTTATTAAAAGTGGGTTTGTAAATCCTAGCGATACTACTGCCAGTACTACATAGGATTTTCCCATAATTTTACAACCTCTGAAATACAAATGGGTGTCATTTATTTTTTCTGATTCTTCTTTTGCTTGGTGTTCAATTATAAAAATTGGATTTTCAAGTACTGGTTTAATAGCACCTAATAATAAAGAACGTTTTATGTCTTTCTTTCCACCCTGCTTACGTGAGAGCTTATGAAAAATGTCTTCTCCGTGGTCTTTGTCATTAATGAATACAATTTCGATTGGTGATTGAACAGAATCCCCAAGTTTTTCAAAGTTTTCCCTTGTAAATGGTATTATTTCTATTTCAAATTGATTTTCCTCGGCTTTTAGTATTGTTTTTAAGGATTTCATTTTAGAAGTCCATTTAACAATTTTAGCCTCATTGTCATCTTCGAGAAGGTGTTGTCTTCTATAACTTTCATAATAAACAGATTCAAAAAATGTATGTAAATCATTCATACAAATTTAGTTAGCTAATTATGTATGAATAGTTTTTTTGAACAAGTTTTTAATGAAGCAAACCATAAACTGACAACAACCGAGTTTATAGCAAAAGCAAAAAATGTCCACCCAGAGTATGATTATTCAAAAGTTAATTATACTGGAGCTTTGGATAAAGTTGAGGTTATCTGTCCAAAGCATGGCTCATTCTTTATAAAACCTTCTAACCTACTTACAGGAAGTGGTTGTAGAAAGTGTGCTATTGATGGAAGGGCAAATAACAGGAATGAAAAAGCACGTGAAAGATTTATAAGCTTAGCAAAGGAGCTTCATCCAGAATACGATTATACTAATACAAACTATGTAAATGCTTTAAATAAAGTAGAAGTGATTTGTCCAAAACACGGCAGTTTTTTTATTCTTCCACAAAACTTCCTAAAAGGGCAAGGCTGCTCAAAGTGTTCATCAGAAAGAGTTGCAAAAAAGCAAACAAGTACAACAGATGAATTCGTAAATAAAGCAAAAATACTTCACCCAGAACTGGATTTTTCTGAGGTAAATTATGTCAATGCTCATACAAAAGTGAAGGTAATCTGTCCAAAACATGGTGTCTTTTATAAAGAGCCTGGTGATTTGTTAAAAAAAGGTGGTCATGGTTGTCCTAAATGTGGACATGAAAGATGTGGAAAACACGTTAATACAAATGAATTTATTGAAAAAGTAAAAAAAATTCATCCAGAGTACGACTATTCGAAAGTTAATTACACAGGGGCTTTTGATAAAGTCGAAATTACATGTCCAAAGCATGGTAGTTTTTTTATTATGCCTTCCAATTTATTGAGAGGTTCTGGTTGTTTACAATGTGCGAATGAAAAACGTTCAAATAATAATGACGAACTTATAGAAAAAGCTAAAATGTTTCATCCTGAGTATGATTATTCAAAAACAAACTATGTAAATGCAAGAACGAAAGTAATAGTTACATGTCCTAAACACGGTGATTTTTCCGCAAACCCCGCATGGTTGATAAAAGGTGTTGGATGTCCTGTGTGTTCAGAATCCAAGGGAGAAAGCTTTATAAGAAGCTGGCTATTGAACCATAAAATTTCATTTATTTGGCAACATAGGTTTAATGATTTGAGAAGGTATCCTTATGATTTTTACTTACCAAAGTTTAATCTTCTTATTGAATACAATGGTGAACAACATTATAAAGAAGTCTCTGTATTTCATAGAAAATCAGGTGACTTTGAAGGGCAACTTGTGCGTGACCACTTGAAGAAATCTTATGCAGAAAGGAATGGATATAACTTACTCGTGATTCCTTATTGGGAATTTAAGAACATAGATAAAATACTTTCTGAGAAGCTACTATCAACCTAAGCAATAACAAGGATTGAGGGTCTAAGCGGTATTTCTTTGCTTAGACTTTTTTTATTTGTGTTAAAACAGAAGTCAACTAAAAACAACACTTTTTACGGACATAGCCATAGGAAAAAAAACAATGAAAAAAACATTTTTAATTCTAGTTATTTTAACTATGGTTTGTTCTGTGTTTGCAAAAGGAAGTTCTGAAGACACAGAACAGGGAACATATATTCCTCTTGCAATGTATGAAGCAGTAGAAGAAACAAAGTCATATTCAGAAGGAATTATACTTACATCTTCTAAAGAATATTACACAGTTTTGTGTGTTACAGAAAATAAGATTTTATCAGACTTAAAATTTCATGATGCATTCCAATTAAATAAAGATGAAATTGATTTTTCATTTTCCTCAAAAAATGGAAAAAGATTTTTAACTGATAACAACACAGGAATTGAATATATAAAAATCTCTGATTCCACAGATTATAATGCTGCATATAATGATTTTCTATTCAATACTGTTATGAAAGCACTTGCAAAAGAAAATCCAAAGATTTCAATAAAAAATTCTGTAATCACTTTTGATAGAAAAGAATGGAAAATTGATAAAGACCAATGGCATTATTCAGATGATTTTCAAATCATTTTGTATTCAGAGAGTTCAAAAGAATATGTAGGTTTTGTGGATAACAAAGCATATTCTCTAAAAGATTCTGAAGATTTGAAAAAAGTGATTAATTTTGAGATAAAATAAAAAGATTGTCTTAGAAAAATTAAAAGTATATTTATTTTTAGGAGAAAGCGAAACTTTTTTAGTCAGTTTTATGGAATAGCCCCAAGTATCAAAAACCATTGAAATTGTTGATGGTAAAATAAAAAAATAACCAATTAAACATTTTAGTTAGAAAAATCCAGAGTCTTCTTAATTGTTAATGATTAAGGAGACTTTTTTTTTGGAAATTCCCCTCTAAAAATATTTAGTTTGATATAAAACTATCTTGACAATAATTTGATATAAAACTATATTTAACTCATGAAAAATCTAAGAAAAATTGTTTTATTAATTTGTGTTGTGTGTTGTATTTTTGGATGTTCAAAATCAGATTCAAAAAATGACAAAAAATCTTTGGCAGTTTTTGTACCTGGTGTTGTTTCTGGGAATCCAGTTTATGAAATGTTGGTTTCTGGTGTAGAAAAAGCTTGTACAGAAGCTGGAGAAAGTGCAGAGCTTACAGTTATTGAAGCTGGTACAAATCAGGCTGAGTGGGCTGAAAAACTTACAGCTTTGGCAAGTTCTGGAAAATATGATGGAATTATTTCTTCAAATCCATCTTTACCAGCTTTGGTTGAGCCTTTAACAGAACAATTTCCAAGTGTAAAATGGCTTTTATTAGACGGATATTTGGAAGGAAATCCAAACGTAGCAACTTTACGCTACAATCAGCGGGAACAAGGATACATTGCAGGTTATGTTGCAGGTTTGGTAACAACTTCTTCTATGGATTATGCAAATCCTGCTAAAAAAATTGCTTTAATTGCTGCCCAAGAATATCCTGTAATGAACGAAGTTATTTTACCAGCTTTTGCTGAAGGAGCAGCCGCTGTGGATCCAAGCATTACTGTGGAATTCAAAGTTGTTGGCAGTTGGGCAGATGCAGAAAAGGCTTCTGAACTTGCAAGAGCTTTATACAAAGATGGAGTTGATGTTATTCTTCCAATTTGTGGGGCTGGTTCTCAGGGTGTAATTGCTGCTGCAAAGGAACTTGGTTTTTATATCACTTGGTTTGATGATAATGGTTACAACAAAGCTCCAGGTTATGTGGTTTCTAGTACAGTTATGAAACAAGCAGACGCTGCTTACGAAGTAACAAAGGCTTTCCTTGAGGGAAAAACTGAATTTGGAACTGCAAAAACTGTTGGTATAAAAGAAGGTTATGTTTCTTTTGTAGGTGATGATATTAACTTTACAACTTGGGTTGATAAATCAGTTCAAGAAGCAATTTTAGCTGAATACGGAAAAATTGTAAGTGGAGAACGTGAAATCCTTTATCCTTAAGGATATTTGCAAATCTTTTGGTGAAAAATCAGTCTTATTGGGCATAAATCTTTCTTTTGCAAGGGGGAAGGTTTATGCCCTTCTTGGTGAAAATGGCTCTGGAAAGTCTACTTTGGCGAAAATCCTTTCTGGAGAAATAAAGGCTGATAGTGGAAAGATTTTTGGAAGTGATAATTCTGAAAACTCTGAATATCAAATTGAGTTGAAAATTAATTCACCGAAGGATTCATTAAAATATAAAATTGGAATTGTCTCTCAAAATCCTACAGTTTGCAAAGATTTGCAGGTGTGGGAAAATATTTTTTTAGGGGATGGAAAAACTTTGTCCCCGTTTTTTGCGAATAAGAAAAAATTTTTAGAGCAGATTGAAAATCAACTTTCTGATTTAGGTTTTTCTTTGGATTTGAAAAAAAAGGGAAAAGATTGTAGGGCATCGGAAAAGTTTTTTGTGTGTTTGGCTCGGGCTTTGTTTTTGGAAAAGGATATTTTGATTTTAGACGAGCCAACCGCAAGTTTATCAAAAAATGAAAAAGAGATTTTATTTAATGTAATAGAAAGATTCAAAAATGCTGGAAAAATTGTGGTGCTAATAACTCACAATCGGGAAGAAGCTCTTTCTTTGGCGGACGAGGTTGTGTTTTTGCAAAAAGGCAAAGCGCCCTTGGTTGGAAAAGAGGCTCGGAAAAGGTTAGAGGGGTTTTCTTTTGGAGGAGCTGGTGGTGGTGCACAAGTTGGTTCTGAGAATGTCGCTTCTCGAGAGAGTTCTGCTTTCTTGGGCGAGACTGGTGCACAAGCTGGTTCTGAAAACACCGCTTCTCGAGAGAGTTCTGTTTCTTTGGGTGAGTCTGGTGTACAAGCTAATTCTGAAAACGCTGCTTCTCGAGAGAGTTCTGTTTCCTTGGGCGAGTCTGGTGCACAAGCTGTTTCTGAAAACACCGCTTCTCGAGAGGGTTCTGTTTCTTTGGGAAAATCCGCTACACAAGTTAATTCTAAAAAACCGCCGATTTTTGCGGTGAAAAATCTTTGTGCTTATGAAACACCACTTTCCCGAATAGAAAACTTGAGCTTTGCTGTGGAAGCTGGGAAAATCACTTGCGTAAAAGGTCAGTGGGAAACAGGTCTTTCTTTGCTAGAAGATGTGGTTTCTGGCATGAAAACTTTTTCCAAGGGAGAAATCTTTTTTGCAGGAAAGTGGTACAAAGAAAAAGATAAATTTGATACAAGGCTTTTACGCCAAAAGGGAACAAGCATAATTCCCTCTGATAAAATCAATCGGGGAGCGCCAAAATCTTTGAAAGTGGAAGAACTTTTTCTCGTGGCAAAGCAAAATCAGAGGAAAAATCTATTTCAGGGAAAAGACCTTATATCCCAAGCAAAAGTTGATGCAAAACTTTCTAACAAAGTTTCAAGCTTGTCTGGTGGAATGTTGCAACGGCTTATTCTTCGGCGGGAACTTTCTTTGGGAAGTGATTTTTACATTTTTTCAAATCCCACAAGTGGACTAGATTTTGCAGGAATTAGAGACTTAATATCCACTTTGAAAAATCTTACAGAAAAAGGCAAGGGCATTCTTGTTTTGTCTGTGGATGATACTGAAATCGAAAAAATATGCGATTTTTGTATTGCTTTAGACTGGAAAACCGATTTGGAGAAAAACCGAAAATGAGTTTTTTATCACCATATTACATTGGAACAGCGTTAAATCTTTTTTCTCTTTTGATGGTGGCAGCTTCTGGAGCATTTTTTGCCTTGAAAACCAAAGAAATAAATCTTGGGGGCGAAGGACAAGTTTATCTTGGGGGATTTTTAGCCGCCATAATTCTTGGAAATTTTGGAAATCAATTTGATTTAGGGATTTTTGGGAAAATTCTTTTGCTGGTTTTTGCTTTTGGAATTTCAGTAATTTCTGGAATGTTTTTAATGTTAATATCAATTTTGCTAAAAAAGTTTTCTAAAATTGATGTTTTGCTTTCAAGTTTTTTGGTTTCTAGCGGCGTAATTCCTATTATCAACTTTTTGATAAGCGGCCCTTTCCGAGACAAATCTGAAAATCTTCTTGCCACTGAAGCCATAGACCAGTTTTTTCGTTTTCCAGTGATTTTAAAACCTTCCAAATTAAATATCAGTTTGATTTTGGTGCTTTTGGTTTTTGTTTTAGGATTTTATCTTTTGTATTACACAAGACGAGGAAAGATTTTTAGACTTTGTGGCTCTGAAAAAGAGTTTGCCTTGTATTCTGGGTTTTCTGTGGAAGCAAACCAAAACTTTGGACTTTTGCTAAGTGGGGGACTTTACGGGCTTTGTGGATTTTTGGCGGTAACTGGAACTTATTATATGTGCCACAGCGGATTTTTCACCCAATTTGGCTGGAACGGACTTACCATCGCCTTGATTGCAAACCGAAAAAAAGGCTTTTTGCTTCCGGTGGCATTGCTTTTAAGCTTTTTATTAACTTGGGGAAATCAACTTTCCCTTTTCACCGATTTTAATAGCGATGTTTTTTTGATTTTCCAAGGAATAATTTTGTTTTTTATCACTTCTAAAAAATCTTTTAATTTTGGAGGTAAAAAATGATATTTAGTCTTGCTTTGCTTTTGCCTCTTTCTTTTGCCGCTTTGATTTCTGAATATGCTGGAGTTTTGGCAGTTTTTTTGGAAGGCCTTGTAAATCTTTCAAGCTTTTTGTTTTTCTTCTTTTCCATAGCTTTTGGTAATTTATATGCGGCCTTTGCTTTCACCTTTTTGTGCAGCGGAATCTTTGTTTTTGCCTGTTCTTTTTGTGTTGCAAAATTAAAGCTAAATCCCTTTATTGCAGGTCTTGGAATAAATCTAGTAATTTCTGGTGTAATTAGCTTGGTTTCAGAGTCTGTTTTTGGCACAAAAAGCCTTGTAACAGAAGTTGTAACTGGCACCAGTATTTTTACAAGCTCTGTTATAAAATCTTGGCAAATTGGGCTATTTTTCTTGGTTTTTGCGGTTTTGTTTTGTCTTGTGGTTTTCCTAAAGTTCACAAAGGTAGGACGGATTTTAAAAGTTTCTGGAAGGGAAAAAGATGTGTTATTTTCCTGTGGCATAAAACAAGAAAACTTTTGGATATTTTCCTGGGTGGCAGCTTCGGTTTTGGCTTGTTTTTCTGGGATTTTGTGTACCTTGAAGTTTGCAGCCTTTGTACCAAATGTGTGTGCTGGTCGTGGCTGGATTGCGTTGGCTCTAGTTTTTATTGGGAAAAAGTCTAGCTTTGGTGTGATTTTAGCCACGATTTTTTATGCAATGCTAGAGTATGGCATAAACAATGTGTCCGTGATTTTCGGCGGCATTTTTGCAAACATCAATTCCACAGTTTTGTTGGCTGTTCCATATTTTGTGATTTTGGTGTTGTTGTTTTTTGTTCGAGGTTCCACAGTTTTTAGAGAATCAAAACAAAGATGAGTTGAAGAAGTAAGTGAAAGGTTTTTTGAGACTTTGTATTCACCCTTATACTAAAAATACCTAGATTATTGGAAAATCACTACCATATCTTATGCGATTTTCAAAACCAGCTGCAATAATTTGATTTTGGACATCTTCTGGAACAAAGGCTGTATCACATAATGTGTTGGGATATTTTTTTAACATATATAATGTGTCTTCCAGCGGTTTACAATGTGCTAACTGAACTTTTACATTCGGATATTTTGCAATAAATTTTTCAAATAATTTAGGATTTTCAAAATCGTCGTATCCGCAATGAATTAAAATTGTCAATTTGTATTCGTTTGCATAAGAAAAAACACTTTCTGCAAGTTCAAAAGTTTTTTTATCCGATAAATCCCAGTGATTCCCACGAGGATGAAGTTTAAAACCTTTGTATGGAACTTCTTTCATTGCTTTTTCAATAGAAATATTTGCCGAATCTGAAAAATGAATTTCTGGAATTACCCAATATAGAGGAACAACTTTTAAATTAATTTTCTTTCCATATTCAATAGTTTCTAAAACTTCATTTTTAATAAAATTATATAATTCCAAAGCTGTTGGAAAATTAGAAGAATCTAAGTTTTTGCTAATTACATCTAGGCTTTCTTTACAATATTTACAAGATGAAGTAGAAGAAACCCAAATTTCTTCCACACCACTTGCTTTTACAGAGTCAAATACAGATGCAGCAGAATAATATCCATTTGTCCACTGTCCAAAATGAACATGATAATCAACTTTTGTGTTTAAGTAGTTCATCTCGCCGTAAAATCATCTCTTTTCTAAATTTTATAAAATCACAAAATGTTTTATCAACTTTGTAAAAATCACCATTATTTGCTGTTAAATGAGGAGTGCAACAAAAATTGCAATATTCTTTTACAGAACAATTTTTACATTCAGGAATATCATCTATTGTAATTTTTCTGGCTTGTTTTAATAATTCGTTGTTGTAAAATACATCTTCTAATTTGTTTGTATCTATATGACCAATTTTTTTGTAAAATCCAATCATTGGATAAATTGTTCCATCACCAGAAACTAAAAGTCTGTTTGAAAATCCTGAATAAAATAATTCTTTTGAAAAATCACATTCAGAGTTTTTATTTCCCCAAACATAAGAAAGACTAGCATTGTCTTGCATTGTAATTTCAAAAAAATCTTTTAAATCATCTTCAGAAAGTCTGTTGTCTAAGTTTTTACCTTCATAATCTGATGAACCAAAAATAAAAATATCTGCACAATTATTTATTTTTTGATTATCACACCATTTCATAACTTCTGTAACTGCAATTTTATTTTGTTTCATTGTAGGAGAACTAACAAATATTGGAATATTTTTTGAATGAAGAATCTGAATTGCTTTTTTTGTTTTTGCACAAGAACCTTTTAATCCAGTAATTGAATCATGAATATCTTCATCTAAAGCATATAAAGAAAATTGGACTTCTTTTAGATTTTTTACAGTTAATAAAAAATCAGCATCTTCTTCTTTTAACAGAGTTCCATTAGTAAAAAGACTTATTCTAAATTCTAATTCATCTGCAATATTAATAATTTTTTTCCAATTCGGATTAAGAAGGGCTTCTCCCCCTGTTATTGTTACAGATTTTGCACCAAGTTTTTTTGCTTGTTCCAAAGCACTTTTTGCTTGTTCAATAGACAAAAATCCTTTTTGAGTATTTAAACAATGTCTATAACAATGAACACATTTTTCATTACAAGGATTAGAAATTTCTAATTCTATTTGAGACATTTGCAAAACAGATTTTTCCATTTATTACACTTCCTTAAAATGTGCATTACGCCAATCTAAAACAATTTGTTTATTTTTTGCGGCAACTGCACAAAAGTGTCTGTTTATTTCTAATGGGTCTCCTGTTGGGCTTTCGTTAGCGTTGCGAACAAGACAAGGTGAACAAAATGCAGCTTTATCACAATTACAACATTCACCGCCGCCCAAGTCTTTCATTTTTAAGCCACGTAGCCATTTATTTTTTTCTGAATTATCCCCTTATACACTCTTAATATGACAAAAAAATAACCAAACTAAAAAATTATGAACAGCTTATAATTATTACTTTGGTTATTTTAATATTATTATTTATCCATAAAGGAAATCTTCAATCTGCTTTCTCATTTTA
>JAFQDD010000019.1 GCA_017416145.1 Spirochaetaceae bacterium
ACTGATAATCATGTATTATCAGTCAGTTTTGTTGAGTGGGAGAGATATGCTGATAATCTATATCTCAAAATCCTTTCTTGGATGTTTTGTGGTTAATATATCCTTTTTCTTTGACATAGCAACATGCGTATATATCTCAGTTATATTAATGGAACTGTGACCAAGCATTTCTTGAATATAACGGATGTCAACATCTGCTTCTAAAAGACAGGTTGCAAAGGTGTGGCGGAACATATGTGGAGTGATATGTAATTCTATAGTCGCTAGATTGGAATACTTATTAATCATTCGGCGAACGGTTTGGTCGGATAAAAATCTTCCGGATTGATTAACAAAAAAATGTTTGCACTTTTGTATTTCGGAAGAGTATTCTTGCTTATATTCAGATAATGCAGAGAGAACTTTATCATTTCCGATATGCATGCAACGCTCTTTAGAACCCTTTCCATATATTAAAATAGTACCATCTTGTAAATTCACATCATTTACATTTAAGGAACATAATTCTGATATTCGTATACCCGTGGCAAATAATAGTTCAATAACTGCAATATCGCGTACTGCTTTCCTGCGTTGGTAAGGAGTTTTTGCGCAATTGCGTTGTCGATATATTGTGGCTAGAAAAGTTTCGACTGTGCGAAGTGGAATGGTTTTAGGCAGAATTACAGGTTCTCGAAATTTTACCTGTATTTTGCTAAAAGGATTTCTATCTATAATATCCCTATACTCGAGGTGATGAAAAAAAGCTTTAAGGGATGCAATTTTTCTTTTTGCTGTTTTGGGTTTATAGTTCTGGTGTAGATGAGCTATGTAGGATTCCAATATGTTGGGAGTTACATTCTCTATAGGAACAGAATGAAGTCGTTGAGAAAACTGTTTCAAATCGGTTTTATATGCATTTAAAGTTTTCTGGTCTAATCTTTTTTGATATTGGCAAAATGCTATATATTCTTCGAAAATTGTTTGTAGATTATTCATAAAATCTCCTTTGTTTTTAGAAGTATTGTATCAAGAAACGATTCGGTTGATGGGGATTATACGGTGATAGCAGTGTATTTGAATTTGCCAATGGAAAATTTGAGCCAAATGTCAGAAAAAATTGATTTGGTTGTAAGTTCCCTTGCAATTCACTATGTAAAAGATTTTGAAAAATTGGTTTGTGATGTTTTTAATTTGCTTAATGAAAATGGTCTTTTTGTTTTTTCTCAAGAACATCCTTTTAATACGTGTTTTTCGGAAGGAAAGCGTTGGATAAAAGATGAGAAGGGCAACAAACTTTTTGCGAATATTTCAAATTACAGCACAGACGGAGTTCGCGAATCTGTTTGGTTTATTGACGGCGTAAAAAAATATCATCGTACCTTTTCTTCTATTATAAATACTCTTGTGTTGGCAGGATTTTCTATAGAAAAATTGATAGAACCAGTTCCTACAGAAGAATTGCTTTTGGAATTTCCTGACCACAGAGATTTGTTTCACAAACCAGACTTTTTATTGGTGAAGGGAAGGAAAGTGATATAATATAATGGAAATAATTCTATGGGAGGAAGTTATGCCACTTGTAAAAATTGAAATTATAAAGGGAAAAAGTCTTGAATACAAAAAAACGGTTTTAGATGCTGTTCATGTTGCTTTGGAAAATGCAATTCAAATTGAAAATTGGGATAGATTTCAACGATTATACGAAATTGAAGATGATTTGTTTGAAAGAAGTAAAAACAAAACAGATAAATTTACAATGATTGAAATTACAATGTTTCCAGGGCGAACAAAAGAACAAAAATCAAAACTCTACAAGGAAATTGTAAAAGAATTGAACCAAAGACTTGGCATTGAGCCAACTGACATTTTTATAGTAATAAACGAACCTGCCAATGAAAATTGGGGCCTTGCAGGAATTCAACGGGAAGGGTAGAAAGGACTGTAGAAGTTCAATCTAAAAAAAGTCTTATTTATATTAAAAAACATTTTACACAAACTTGAAAATTTTCTAAATTAGTGTAAAATGTTTATATGCGTATAATAAAACGAGAAATATATCTTTCAAAAATTAGAAAATACTATGACATCGATCTCATAAAAGTTTTGACAGGAGTTCGGCGTTGTGGAAAATCTATCATTCTTAATCAAATTATGGATGAGCTAAAACTTAAAATTACAGAAAATCATATTATTTATATGAATTTTGAAGATTTTGAATTTGAAGAAATAAATACAGCAAAAAAATTGCATGAATATATAAAACCCTTCATTAAAGATTCAGAAAAATATTATTTGTTTTTTGATGAAATTCAACATGTAAAAGATTTTGAAAAAGTACTTGCTTCTTTTAAGGCAACTTTAAATTGTTCAATTTTTGTTACAGGAAGCAATTCAACACTTTTATCTGGGGAACTTGCTACACTTCTTGTAGGTCGAACTGTTGAATTTCAAATAATGCCATTTTCATATCAAGAAACTATTCAATTGTTCGAAATAAATGAAAAACCTCTTCCCGAAAATTTTATAATTGATTATATCAAATGGGGTGGAATGCCTCAAAGATTTGTTTTTGAAGAAGAAGGTGAAATAAAAAAATATTTGGAAGATGTCTTTAAAGGAATTGTGGAAAAAGATATTTATAAAAGGGATTCAAATATTGAAAAATATAAATTTAATACAATTTCAAGTTATGTGCTTTCAAATGCCGGAAAAGAATTTTCAGCAGAAAAGATAACAAATTATTACAACACACAGAATGAAAAAAACAAATCTGGAATAGAAAAAAAGACAATTTATAATTATGTAGAAAAACTTGAAAAAGCGTATTTAGTATCTAGAGTAAAACGATTCAATATAGTTGGAAAAGAAGTATTAAAAACAATAGAAAAACATTACGCCATTGATACAGGATTTAGAACAATAAATACAAATCTAATAAATTATGAAGATACATTTTTTTTGGAAAACATCATTTATAATGAACTCATATTAAGAGGCTACACAGTTTATACGGGAAAAACCTATAAAGGAGAAATTGATTTTGTAGTAATTGATGGCAAAAAAAAATGCTTTATTCAAGTATCATATTTAATGCCTAATGAAGAAACAATAAAAATAGAATTTGAAGCCTTTAAGCCAATAAAGGATTCTTCCCCAAAATATGTTTTGTCATTGGATAAAATAGATCTATCTCATGATGGAATTACTCATATAAATATTGAAGATTTTTTATTGCATAAAAAAGATTTGTATTTTGCTTAAAAAAAGGGGAAAATTATGGACTTAAATCAATTTAAATGGACGCGAGAACCTGCAAGTTATTCTGTAACTTCGGACAAAATTGAAATTATTACAAAACCTCACACCGATTTGTGGCAAAGAACTTATTATCATTTTAGAAATGATAATGCACCTGTTTTTCAGATGGAAACAGAAGAAAAATATTTTTCATTTACCGTAAAAACGGAGTTTGATTCCAATCGCCGATTTGATCAATGTGGAATTACGATGTATTTTGATTCAGAAAAATTAATGATTTGTGATTTTTTAAAGGGCGGAAATCATGAAAAAAATATATAGTTTTGAGCCATGGTTTTTTATTTTTTTTGGAGTGTTTCATTTACACAGAATTTGGGCTTTGTTTGACAGAGTTTCTTATGCATTATTCTGGATTAATACAATGGAAGAAAAAGGACTGTTTTACTTTTTGCTTATGGGGATTTTGAGTGTTTTTTGTATACTAGGAATTGTTGTTTTTTTCAAGAACTTGGGGCAGAATTTTTGGTGGCGTTGGATTTATTTGTTCGGGGGAAGCTATTTGTTTTTTGATTTGTTTGCTATTGCTACGGGGCTATCTTTTTGGCGTAATTTGCTTTATGCAATGTTTGATGTTTCGGCTTGGTATTGAATTTTGTATGGGGAGGATTTATTCTTCTTGGAGGAGCTGTGTTCGTTTTAGGTATTTGGTTGAAAGTAAAAAAATAAATTGTATGAGGAAAACTTATGTCGCAACAGAATATTTATGATAATAGCACTTTTTTTGAAGGTTATAAAAAAATTAGGGAAAACAAGAACAATGCAAATGATTTGTTTGAAACTCCAGCGTTGTTTTCTCTTTTGCCAGATTTGCAAGGTAAAACAATTTTAGATTTGGGCTGTGGAGTTGGTGGTCATTGTTTTGAGTTTGTGAATGGTGGGGCAAAAAAAGTTGTGGGGATTGATATTTCAAAAAAGATGCTGGAAGTGGCAGAAAAGGAAAATCATCATTCAAAAATTACTTATTTGAATTTGCCAATGGAAAATTTGAGCCAAATATCAGAAAAATTTGATTTGGTTGTAAGTTCCCTTGCAATTCATTATGTAAAAGATTTTGAAAAATTGGTTTGTGATGTTTTTAATTTGCTTAATGAAAATGGTCTTTTTGTTTTTTCCCAAGAACATCCATTAAACACGTGTTTTTCGGAAGGAGAGCGTTGGACAAAAGATGAGAAGGGCAACAAACTTTTTGCGAATATTTCAAATTACAGCAAAGATGGAGTTCGGGAATCTGTTTGGTTCATTGATGGCGTAAAAAAATATCATCGCACCTTTTCTTCTATTATAAATACTCTTGTTTCAGCAGGATTTTCTATAGAAAAAATGATAGAACCAATTCCAACAGAAGAATTGCTTTTGGAATTTCCTGACCACAGAGATTTGTTTCACAAGCCAGACTTTTTGGTGGTGAAGGGAAGGAAAGTGATATAATATAATGGAAATAATTCTATGGGAGGAAGTTATGCCACTTGTAAAAATTGAAATTATAAAAGGAAAAAGTCTTGAATACAAAAAAACGGTTTTAGACGCTGTTCATGTTGCTTTGGAAAATGCAATTCAAATTGAAAATTGGGATAGATTTCAACGATTGTACGAAATTGAAGATGATTTGTTTGAAAGGAGTGAAAGCAAAACTGACAAATTTACAATGATTGAAATTACAATGTTTCCAGGGCGAACAAAAGAACAAAAATCAAAACTTTACAAAGAAATTGTAAAAGAATTGAACCAAAGACTTTGCATTGAGCCAACTGACATTTTTATAGTAATAAACGAACCTGCCAATGAAAATTGGGGCCTTGCAGGAATTCAACGGGAAGGGTAGAAAGGAGAAATCAACTATGCTACTTCAAACCGCGCGCATATTTTTACGTGAATTTACTTATGAGGATTTTGACGCCTTATTTGAAATCCTTTCTGATTCAGAAGTGATGAAATATTATCCAAAGCCTTTTGATGCTGACCGGGTAAAAGGTTGGATAAAATGGAATCAGGAAAATTATAAAAATTATGGTTTTGGATTGTGGGCGGTTTGTTTAAAAGATTCTGGAAAATTGATTGGAGACTGTGGCATTACAATTCAAAATATTGATGGAAAACTTTTGCCAGAAATTGGGTATCATATTCATAAGGATTTTTGGCGGCGGGGTTTTGCGTCCGAAGCTGCGGCGGCTGTTAGAGATTGGGCTTTTGAAAACACAGAATATGATTGCCTTTATTCGTATATGAAATATTCAAATGTTCCTTCATATAAAACTGCACAAAAAATCGGTATGAAAAAATTAAAAGAATATCCTGATGAAAAAAACGACGTGTCCTTTGCATTTGGGATAAGCCGTGAAGAGTGGGAAAAAAACTATGCACATAGAAACTGAAAGGCTAATTATTACCGAGTTTGACATTTCTATGGCAGAAAGTGTCTACAAAAACTCTTTAGACGAAGATACAAGAAGATTTTTGCCAGACGAAGTTTTTGAATCTGTGGAGGAAGCACAAAATACAATAGATTTTCTCATCAAAGCCTATAAATCAGAAACTGGACCTTTTGTGTATCCTGTTTTATTGAAAAATGGCACA
Source organism: Spirochaetaceae bacterium (assembly GCA_017416145.1). GTDB lineage: Bacteria > Spirochaetota > Spirochaetia > Treponematales > Treponemataceae > Treponema_I. The sequence continues at coordinate 5,875 of JAFQDD010000019.1, forward strand.
AATATTGGTTATGTCCAGCTGGTTTCTATAGAAAAAGGATACGAAGTTGGCTATCATATTGGAAAAGCCTCCACAAAAAAAGGATATGCCACCGAAGCTCTAAAAGCATTTTTAGCAGATATTATGCAAAAAAAATCATTGAAAAATGTTTATGGAATAACTTGTGCCGAAAATGTTGCTTCTCAAAAAGTCCTTGAAAAATGTGGATTTAAAAGGATTTTTCACGGAAAAGGTGAATATCAAGGAAAATTCTGTGAAATTATAAAATATGTTTTGACCGTAGAATAAAATTATGGAGTAAAAAAGATATAAGGGAAAACTATGGACTTAAATCAATTTAAATGGACACGAGAACCTACAAGTTATTCTGTAACTTCGGACAAAATTGAAATTATTACAAAACCTCACACAGATTTGTGGCAAAGAACTTATTATCATTTTAGAAATGACAACGCTTCGGTTTTTCAGATGGAAACAGAAGAAAAATGTTTTTCATTTACGGTGAAAACTGAATTTGATTCCAAACGCCGATTTGATCAATGCGGAATTGTGATGTATCTTGATTCAGAAAATTGGCTAAAAGCGTCTATTGAATACGAAAATCAAAACTTTCAGCATTTGGGAAGTGTTGTTACAAATAACGGATATTCAGATTGGGCAACAACAGAAATCCCTGCAAATGTAAAATCAATGTGGTATCGCTTTAGCCGCCGAGAAGATGATTATTGCATTGAATGTTCCGAAGACGGAATTACTTTTAAACAAATTCGAATCTGCCACATGTGGAAAGGCAACGGAAAAATTTACTTTGGAATTTATGCTTGTAGTCCAGAAGAATCATCTTTTAAAGCAACGTTTACAAATTTAAGTTTTGGCGAATGTAAATGGCTCGCCCACGATGGCCAGAAACCAGATGAAGAGTAGAAGTTTCAGCATGATGAATATTAAGGAGCGCGAAAATGGAGTTGATAGCAAAAGGTAATAGTGCTGAAATCTATAAACAAAATGAAAATCAAATTTGTAAATTATTTTATAAAAATTATTCAAAACAACTTGTAGAACATGAATTTAACAATGCAAAAATCATTTATCAACTGGGAATAAATACCCCTTTCGCGTATGATATTGTTTTTATAGAAGAAAGATATGGAATTATCTATGAAAAACTTAATGGAACAACTCTTTTGTCTAAAATCAACACAGAAAAAACGAAGGGTGATTTTTGGATAGAAAATTTTGTTAATTTTCAGAAAGATTTTCTAAAATATCAAAGTGATGCTTTAATTAGTTATAAAGATTTTCTAAAACTTTTTGCATCGGAATCTGTAGATTTAATAAAAAAAATTGATAATTTACAAGATGGAAATTTTGTATTACACGGTGATTTTCATCCTGAAAATGTTATAGTAGATAATAAGTCAAATTTTATTTTAATTGATATGATGAATGTTTGTAAAGGTCCTATTATTTACGATATTGCTAGAACATATTTTTTACTTGGATATAATCAGATTTTTCAGGAAAGATATTTATCACTAATGGGATATAATATGGAAGAAATTAAACCATATTTAGAAGTTATTTCTCTTGTACGAAAAAATGAAATAGATAATTAGAGGAGAATTTTTCATGAAATTCAATAAATTAATACCAGAACTCACAGTTTCAGGTATTAATGATTCTAAAAAATTCTATACAGAAGTACTAGGATTTAAAATTGAATATGAAAGAATAAAGGATAAATTTGCGTTTTTGTCGTTAGGAGAAGCTCAATTAATGATAGAGCAAATAAATGATAATTGGACAGTTGGGGAATTAAAATATCCTTTTGGTAATGGAATTAATTTACAAATTGAAATAGATAATCTTGATTCTTTTGTAAAAAAAGTAAAATCTAAAAATATAATATTATTTAAGGATATTTTTACAAGTTATTATCAATGTGATAATGTGTGCTATTATGGAAAAAGAAGTTTTAATACAAGATCCAGATGGATATTTATTGCGATTTTCTGAAACTCAAAAAAGTTTATAGAAATGTTAATTATTATAGACAATTAAATTTAGTTATTTCAAAGGAGCAAAAAAAATGTTTAGAGAATTAGTTCGTAAAAATAAAGAAATATCAAAAGAAGAATGCATCGAAATCTTAAAATCAGAAAAGCGGGGAGTGCTTTCGGTAAACGGAGAGGGCGGATATCCTTACGGAATGCCAATGAATCATTTTTACAATGAAGATGACGGAAAGATTTATTTTCATTGTGGAAATGTGGGGCACAGATTGGAATCACTTCAAAAAGATAACAAAGTTTCATTTTGTGTTTACGACAAAGGTTTTTGCAAAGATGGAGAATGGGCTTTGAATTTTAAAAGTGTTATTGTTTTTGGAAAAATTGAAATTGTAGAGGATTTTAAAACAATCGCAGAAATTACAACAAAACTGAGTCACAAATTTACCCAAGACGATTCTTACATCAAAAAAGAAATTGAGCAAAATGTACATCGCACTTTGTTGTTGGTACTTTCGATTGAACATATTTGCGGTAAAAAAGTTGTTGAGGCGTAAAATGAATTCAAAATCAATTTGGGATTTTTTGCCTACGGATTAAGCATAAATTTTTACATCATGGCACAAAAAGATTTAGGGGCTGCAAAAATAAGTGCCTATTATTCAGTTGCACCCTTTTTGGGAGTTGCCTTTAGTATGATTTTGCTAAAAGAACGCCCAAGTTTACAATTTTTTGTTGCATTACTCATTATGATTCTTAGCACTATTTTAATGGTAAAAGACACAATCGAATTGCAACACACCCACGAACACCGCCACGGCGATTTAGTTCACACCCATTTGCACACACATTCAGGAGATAGTGAAGAACATGGGCATGAACACAAAATGAATTAGAGAATGATTTGTTGAATAGTAAAAGAATCTGTTTTATTTAAAAAGAATAGAATATCATTGTACTTCCCTATAATTTTTCATAAGTATGTGGTATATTAGTAGTATAATAATATTTTTAGGTGGGATAATGGCACGAGCTGCAAATTATGCATTCTTAAAAAAGTATTTGCCTATAGAACATTTTGAAGAGAATTATGCATTAATCAGTCATTATATTCAGTTGCAAGGAACAAATAACGCTGAAAAATATGAAAAAGAAATTATTGCAAGAAATATCAACTTAAGTTTACTTCCACAAAAAAAAGATTTTAATGACTCTATAGACATTCCTTATGTAAACAAAGAAGAAAAATTTACTTTTATTGATTTGTTTGCTGGGATTGGTGGGTTTAGAATGGCACTTCAAAATTGTGGTGGAGAGTGTGTTTTTTCTAGTGAATGGGATGAATCGGCTAAACAAACTTATTTTGCAAATTACGGTGAAGTACCTTTTGGTGATATTACAAAAATAAATCCAAATGACATTCCTGATTTTGATGTTCTTGCGGGAGGTTTTCCTTGCCAGCCATTTAGTTCAATTGGAAAAAGAGAGGGATTCAAACATAAAACGCAAGGAACTTTATTTTTTCACATTGCAGAAATTATTAAGGAAAAACAACCAAAGGCTTTTATATTAGAAAATGTTACAGGCTTACTTACTCATGATGAGGGAAGAACATATGAAACAATTATGGATATTCTTCAAAATGAACTTAATTACAATGTAAATGCAAAAGTTTTGAATAGTGCTGATTTTGGAGTTCCTCAAGAAAGAAAAAGATTATATTTTATTGGATTTAGAAAAGACATCTATTCTTCGGAGTTCATTTTTCCGGATGGTGATGAAAAAAGAGTTGGGATTGGTCAATTTGTGGAAAAAGATGCAAAGGGACCTTCAATTTCTAAGCATTTGCAACAAACATATATTTTTAAAAAAGACGATGGGCATCCTGAAATTATCGATTCAAATTCTGATTTTCCGGTTAAAACTCTATGCGCGTCTTATCATAAAATCCAGAGAATAACAGGAACTTTTGTTCGTGGTGGCGAAACTGGATTACGTTTGCTTACAGAAAATGAATGTAAAGCAATTATGGGTTATCCAAAAGAATTCAAAATTCCTGTTTCAAGAACACAAATGTATCATCAATTCGGCAATTCTGTGGCTGTACCTGTTATAGAAAAACTTGCGGAAAAAATTGTAAGTAATTTATAAAATCGGAGAGTTTATGTCTCAATTTTCAAACAGTGACAAACAAGAACATGGAAAAAATGCAAAAGTTGCGTTGGAATCTATTCTACATGAATGCAAAAACTATGCTTATATCAAAGAAATTGTAAAAGATTATAGGTGTGGGTATGCAGAATATGATAATACACAGTTTTATTGCAATTTTCTAATTATTTTTCAAGACAATACAAAATGGATTGTAAATATTACGACTTCTTTTCGTTCTGATAGGTTAAAAGGAAACCAATGGGATACGTATAATATAAAAGAGATAGATTCAACAATTTCAAAATCTGTTTTGGTTTATCCTGATGATTTATCAGAAGAAGATAAGGATGATTTTATTGCATATAAATTTAAAATAATGAATAAAATTCATTTTTCGGCAATTGATGACATTGTTGGTCAACAAGAATTATTTGAACTTATTGAAAATTATGCAAATAAAAATCTTTCAGTTGGCGTAAAAAAAGATTTACAAGGTAACAATTTTGAATCGTATATTTCAAATGTTTTAAGTAATGAAAAAAATCTTGAAAAATGGAAAACTTCAAATCCAAAATTAGTTGGAATGAACTATAATTTCTTTGAAAAAATATTGATTTGTTTTAATCTCGATAAAAAATCTGTTGTAAAAATAAAAGCTACATCAGATAAAACAATAATTGGGAAGTTACAAACATCTGGTTCTCCAAAAACAGATGTAATTGTATCAGTTTATCTTGATAATGGTTTAGAAAAATATTTTACAATCAGTTGTAAAAAAACAAATGCAAAATCAGTAAGTGTTCATCAATATACAGCAGAAACTTTTGCTGATGTTTTAGATTCACAAAATAAAAAACTTCGTAAACTTTTACAACAATTTCAGGAAAATGGAAATTTGAGAGATTTTGGTGACGAAAATTCAGTTGCTATGAAAAATGAATTAAAACCATACTTAGAAAAACTAATAAGATGGGTTATTGGTGGGTATGGAGGAAAAGTGCAAAATCAACTACAAATTGCAGACTACATTTTGATTTCTGATGAAAAAGATATTTATATTCATACTCTTGAAGAATATACTTCAATGCTTCTAGAAAAAGAAAATGAATCACATTTTGGAACACCATTTCAATGGACTTTTGCATCTGGCAGAAAAGGAAAAGATATTCAGTTGAAATGTAAAATTATTAAATAAGAAATATTGGAGAAATATTGATGAAAAAATCATTCATCCAGATTAAATAATTTATAGCGAGGAAAAAAATGAATATTGTACCAACACTGAATTTTGGTGGAAACTGCCGAGAAGCAATAAAAATGTATGAGAAGGCGTTCAATGGAAAGATTTCTTGTTTGATAACATATCGAGATGCAAATGATCCTGCATATATGCCACTTCTTAGTGAAGAACAAAAAGATTATATTTATCATGCAGAATTAATTTTGGAAAATCATAGAATTATTATGAGCGACCATGTTGATTTGGATTTTTCGACTTGTTATTCCAATTTTTTGACTATTATGTATGATACAAAAGAAGAAGTTCAGAAAGCTTATGAAATAATGAAAGAAGGAAGTACCACAATCTATAAATTAGAAGCAACTCCATATAGTTCTTGCAGAGTAGTTTTTGTTGATAAATTTGGAATACGTTGGGGAATTATGACCGAACAAACAGAACACTAGGTTAGAAAGGAAAAAATTAATGGAAAATATGCAAATACGCACAATGACAATTCATGATTATGAAAAAGTTTACGCACTTTGGATGTCTTGTAAAAACATGGGATTTAATGATATTGACGATTCAAAAGAAGGAATCGCTAGATTTTTGGAACGAAATCCAAACACTTCCTTTGTTGCAATGGAAAATGATGAATTGCTGGGAATTATTCTTGGCGGTCATGACGGAAGACGAGGATATATTTATCATATGTCGGTGGCAGAAAAACATCGCAAAAAAGGGATTGGCTCTAGCCTTGTAGAAAAATGTCTTGCATCATTTAAAAACGAAAAAATTTCAAAAGTGGCTCTTCTAGTTTTTAAATACAATGAAGCAGGAAACGCTTTTTGGGAAAAACAAGGCTTTATCCTTCGTGAAGATGTAAATTACAGAAATATTGGACTTCGTGAATTAGTTAGAATTGATACGTAGAATAGATAAAAAAATTACAAACAGGATAAAAAGATGACTAAATTGATTGATTATGAAAATGAAACGAGTTTTGTAAAATCTGAATATATCAATGCAGAAAAAAAATATAAAGAATTAATAAGTCTATACAAACTTGTTGTTCGTTGGGAATATGCTACAAATGATTTATATTCTTTAGAACCCTATTATTTTGAAAAAAATAGGATTTCAAAAGGTAGGATTGTTAAGGATGTTTCAAAAAAATGGTCTGTTAAATATGGATTTGACAAAGATAATAAATTAATCATATGTAATGAAATGGTTTCTTTTGATAGGTATTATGAAACTTTTTATACATATAACAATTCAACTATTATACAATATTATTATTCATATGATATGGATAAGCCAATTATTGCTGTGGGTGAATATAAATATAAAAAAGGGGTGTTAATTCAGGAGGCATATTGGGCTCAAGGCGGAAATTATGTTTGCTATTATATATACGATGATTTCAATTTAAAAAAGGTTATAGAATACAGACTAAATACAACAGATTGTGTAAAAACAAGATATTATGATTATACTTTTGATGATAAGGGGTTACTATCCATTTCATACGAAAAAAATTACATTTTTTATAGATTAACAAAAAAAGAGTTTAATGAAATTCTGGCATTATCAAAAGACATATTGGTTTCATCAATTATCGAAAAATTATCATTAATAAATTTTAATATCAAAAAATGTAATTTACTCATAGAAGATGGATTTCTTTTTCCTCCTGTAGTGATGCTTTGTTCTGAGAAATTTTATGAAGAAAAAGGAAAAGATGAATTGTTACCTTGTGAATATGATTTAAAACTTGAATACAGTTTTTCTAATGGACTTGCAAATAAATTAAATATTTTATCAGAATTGTCTAAAAGTAAAAATAAAAAAATAATTGAAATGCTTGTTAGTGCTGTTAGTGAAATAAATGAAAAAAATGGAAATATCTTTGTGAAAATTTCAAATTATGATGGAGATCCAATTTATCCTTTGTGATGTTAAAAAAATTGCAAACAGAATCTAAATTTTGAAAAAAATATTTTTTTTCTTGACAACATACTAATATCATCTTATATTATTAGTATAATACAATATAATATAAGGTGGTATAATATGGCAGCGATTACAGTAAATGTTGAACAAGAAGATAAGGAACTTTTTAACACAATTTGTAACAAAATGGGCATGAATATTTCTACCGCAATCAATATTTTTATTAAAAAAGTTAATGCAACTCGCAGCATTCCTTTTTCCATCGAACTTGAACCAGAATGGAACGAAGAAACTCTTGCAGCCTGTAAAGAAGCTCTTGATATTTCAGAAGGACGAATCCCCGCAAAAAGATACGATTCTGTTTCTGAAATGATGGATGATATTTTAAATGTAGCCGAAGATACTCCAGACTATGGGGTAAAATGATGGCATATCAATTAATTTATACTAACTCTTTCAAAAAAGATTTAAGGTTGGCAAAAAAACGAAATTACGATATGAAAAAAATGGAAGAAGTTTTAACATTGTTAAAATCAGGCAAAAAACTTCCTCGAAAATATAAGGATCATCAACTTAAAGGAAATCTATCAAAATTTAGAGAATTACATATCCAGCCAGATTGGCTTTTAGTTTACACAAAAAATGATACAGAGCTGATTTTAACTTTGTCTAGAACAGGAAGTCATACAGAATTATTAAAAAAATAGAATTTTTATTGGAATTCTTATGAATAAATTTAGGAGGAGATAATTATGGAAAAACATGTTGAAATTTTAACTGAAAGATTTTCTAAAGATTCGTTGATGGCATTGGCTACAGTTGATGAAAAAGGAAAACCTTGGGTAAGAACTATTGATGCAATTTTTTATCAAGATAGTTTTTATACAATCACTTATGGATTGTCTAATAAGATGCAACAGATTGAAAAAAATCCTACAGTTGCAATCAGCGGTGAATGGTTTTCTGGTCATGGAATCGGTGAAAATCTGGGACACATAAAGTTAGAACAAAATTCTGAAATTGCAGATAAATTGCGAAAAGCTTTTTCTACTTGGTACGATAATGGTCACACAAACGAAGACGATCCAAACACGATAATTTTGCGAATAAAATTAACCGACGGTATTTTGTTCAGTGATGGAAAAAGATATGAATTCTAAATGTATTATTGATAAAATTTTAGGGAAGATTTTTAATCGGAAAAAACGGATACGCCTATGACGGTTACTGGGTGATTAAATAAAAAAATGATTTTCTAGTTGGAGAAAATCCTATGGAAGTAAGTGATGAATAAACTAGATTTTTCTTTTGTATATAAAAAATTCAAAAAGCGATTACAAGAAACTTACGGAAAAGAAGTTGCTTCTCTCGTGTGGGAAAAAGCAAACATAAAACTGAAAAATCTTTCTGCTGAATATAAAAATGTCGGTTCAGATGAAAAAATGATGATTCTTCCTTTGGCAGCAATTTATCTTTCTATGAAAGAAGAAAATCTTGAAAATCCTCTTGAGTTATTGAATCAATATGGAAGAGAAACCGGCGAAAGATTTTCAAAATTGATTAGAAAAATCACTTCATTTCCAGGGTTGCCAGATTTTTTATGGAAAAACATGAGTAGCCTTATGCGAAAAAATAGCAGCCCAGAAAAAGGCTACCAGCGAAAAATTATTTCTGAAACACAAGACTTAGTTGCTGTGGATATTTTAGTTTGTCCACTTCATGAAATGGCAAAAAAACTTGGAATCCCAGAAATTACTTCTGTAGTTTGCTTAATTGATAAAGGTCAAATGACAGGATTTAAACATATCGAATATACAAGAACTAAAGCGTTAGGAGACGGTGATATTTTTTGTGATTATCGGTTAATATATGATAAAGAAAAATAAAATCTTTAATCCATCCACTTTTTCATAAAGGCAATTCGTTTTGCTACGCTATCTTTTGAAATTGGGTGGCTGCTTAGCATGTCGTAGCCGTGGAATGTTCCTTTTGTTTCGTTAATTTGAAGTTCCGCTGTATGATTTTTGATTTTTTCTGCGTAAAGAATTGCTTCATCACGAAGGCAATCAAATTCTGCGGTTTCAATATAAGTTGGTGGCAAAACTTTTGGAAGGGGATTTTTCATTGGAATTGCGATTTGTTCTTGCTGGGCGGTGGCATTTTTTAGGTACATTTTCCACATGCGTTGATTATTTTTTGAGTTCCAAAGGGGAGTGTCTGTGAAAGTTTTCATAGAAGTTGTAGTCATTGAATTGTCTGTAACAGGATAAATCAAAACTTGGCAGCAAGGCGGTGGTAGATTTTTTGATTCTACCGTGTTGCAAAGATTTGCTGCAAGACAACCTCCAGCACTGTCTCCAAGAATAATGATTTTTTTAGGATTGATTTTTAGTTTATCTGCATTGGAAATTAAATATTCATAAGTTTTTAGCGAATCTTCGTAGGCAGAAGGAAAAGGAAATTTTGGTAGCAAATGATAATCTACAAGGTAAGTTTTACAATTTAATTTTGATGTATATTCAAAAGCATTTGTTAATTGATGCGGTGCTGTTTTATAGCCAAAACCTCCACCGTGCAAAACCAAAAGTGCAAAATCATTTGGCAACTGTGGAGAAATCTCTTTTACAAGAATTTTTTGATTTTCAAACCCATTAATATAAAAATCTCTAACAGTCAGATTTTTTGGTGGCCGAATAAATTTTATGATGATTTCTAGAGGCAATTGGGAAAGACGGCAAATCAATTTTGAAAAAGGCAACTTAAAAGCAATTTTTCTAAAGTCTTTGTTGAAAGGGTATTTCATAGAAATTAATTTTATATCAATATTATACTCCCTTCAAGGAGGATTTTGTAAAAAATTTGTGAAAAGCTAAAGCACAAACTTATTTAATCAATGTAATCAAAAAAATCACTTTTCAAATTTTTTATTATAGGATATTGTAATTTTATGGAAATTTTTGATTTTGCAGTTATTGGCGGAGGAGCTTCTGGTCTTTTTGCCTTACAGGGATTAAAAGAAAAAAAAGTTGTTGTGCTTGAAGGAAATGAGAAATTAGCGTTAAAACTTTTGGCAACTGGAGGCGGAAAGTGCAATTTTACAAACTTAAATATTTCATCTGAGAACTTTGTTTCAGAAAATCCTCACTTTGTAAAATCATTTTTGGCTCGATATGGTACTTACGATTTTCTAGACTTAGTGGAAAAATACCAAATCCCATATGAAGAGCGGGATAATGGCAAACTTTTTACATTATCTGGGGCAAAATCCATTTTGGAAATGTTGCTACAAGAAGGATTTTCAGAAAATCACACTTTCAAAACTGGCTGTCTTGTAGAAAATGTAATAAAAAACACTGATGAAGTAAATGTCGCAGAGGACACAGCTGGAAAATCTGATATTTTCACGATTGAAACAAATCTTGGTGATTTTTTTGCAAAAAAGGTGTTAGTTGCAAGTGGAGGACTTTCTTATCCTCAAATGGGAGCCACAAATATTGCTTCAAAAATTGCAAAGTCCTTTGGTATGAAAACCGTTTCTATGGTTCCGGCACTGGCTGGGCTACGCTATCCTACTTTGTGGCAGGGCACTTTTGCGAGTTTAAGCGGAATTGCCATAACCGCAAGGGGAACTGTTGGGAAAAGAGCATTTACAGACCAGCTGCTTTTTACTCATCGGGGATTTAGTGGCCCACTTGCTTTGAATCTTTCTTTGTTTGTGAAAGGGGAAACTGAAATTACATTTGATTTTATGCCAGAAATTGATGTTGCAACTTTTATCCAAAAGGAAAGGCAAAGCAAAAAATCTCTTATAAACATTTTGTCTGAATATCTTCCAAAGTCTTTGGTGAAGGTTCTTCTTGAAAAAGTTTTTGGCTCAGAAAAAATCCCAGATTTACCACAAATGAAAAAGTCTGAGATGGAAGAAATTGGAAAAGTTTTCAATCAATGTAAAATTTTGATTTCTGATTTAGACGGATTTGACAAAGCAGAAGTTACCGGCGGTGGGGTTTCTGTGGATGAAATTTTTCCAAAAACTATGGAAAGCAAAAAATGTCCTGGGCTATACTTTATTGGGGAAGCTTTGGATGTTACTGGAATGTTGGGCGGTTACAATTTGCATTGGGCTTGGTCAAGCGCAAATATGTTTATTTCTGGTTTAGAAAAATAGGATAAAAAAATGAAACTACTTTATGGCACAAACAATCAAGCCAAACTAGAATCTATGAAACGGGTTACAAATCAACTGGGAATTGAAATTTTCGGTTTTAGTGATTTAAGAAATATGCCAGATTTTACGAATGTAAAACTTCCAGATATTGAAGAAACTGGCAAAAATCCTTTAGAAAATGCAATTATCAAGGCTAAAGAATATTATAAAATTTTACGGATTCCTCTTTTTTCATGTGATAGTGGTTTGTATTTTGAAAATGTTGATGAAGATTTGCAGCCAGGAACTTATGTGCGTAGGGTAAGGGGGAAGGAACTTTCTGATGTTCAGATGGTTGAATATTATGGTAATCTTGCCAAAAATCACGGCGGAAAGTTGGTTGCAAAATACAAAAATGCAATTTGTTTAATATTGGGCGAAAATCAAATGTTCACCCGAATGGATGAATCCATAGAAATTGGTCCATTTTATATGGTAGACAAACCTCATGAGAAAATAGTTCCTGGTTTTCCCTTAGATGCTCTTTCTGTTGATATTGAAACAGGAAAATATTTCCAAGATATGGATGAAAATCTTGCTGTGGATAAAAGTGTTATAGAACAAGGATTTACCAAGTTTTTTGAAGAAGTTCTGGGAAAAATATAAAATGTTAAAACATCTTACAATTTCTCTTTTATTTTAACTCAACTTATTATACAAAATAACTTCTGGGCGATATTCAAAGTGCATATTGTCCCAGATTATCCACTTGCCGCCCCAGATAAAGCCATGTTTTTCAAAAATCTCTATAACTTTTTTTGGAGGCATCCATCGGCGGTCTAAGTCTAGGAGCATCCAGTTTTTTTTGTCAATGTCTCGCCGCCAAGCCCAGTACAAGTTTTTTTGTCCCCAGCCTTTTGGTAAAACGTCTAGGGCTAAGCCCATACTGTGAAAGGAGCGGTTTCCAGAGTCGCTAATGGAGCGCCAAGCGTAGGAGTCTGCACTATCTAGTTTATTTAAAAAACTTTGGACTTCCGAATCAGTTTTGGCGGCTTCATAAATATCAGCTTGAACAAGATCTAACTTTTCACATATAAACTGGTGCACATTGGTGCGTTTTCCTAAAAATCTGTGGGATTTTATGTGGGCTTCAGTTTTGGTTCTTGTTTCCACGTCGTATATCAAATTGTAGAGAAATGGGGAAGTGCCAAGGCTTTCTGTTCTGTTTTCAGGGCCCGTAAATTCCCGAATGTGTTTAATATCCTCTTCTGTGAAGTTTTTTGGATCTGGCACTTCAGAAGGATAATCGTACAAAAAAGCTGAGTATAAATCTTTGTTTGGAAGCTCTTCCAGTGGCAAAAACTTGGAATCTGCCCAGTAAAGGGTGGCTGTTTTTCCATTAGTAGAAATATCAATTTTCCAGTCTTTGTTTTTTACATCATATTGACTTACAAAAGTTACATTTGGATAAGCGATTTTGAAAAGCTCCAACAATTTTGGCTCAGATTTTAGAAAATCCATTTTAGAAATTATGTTTTCAAATTGTGTTTTAAATTGAAAAGGAATATTTGCAAAAAGGATATTAGGATTTTCAGTAATGTTGGAAATGGATTTTGTATCACTTTGAAAATCGGTAGTTTGAAAACTCACAAATAAAAAAATTGATAGTGCAAAAATTACAAGTATAAAATTCTTTTTTTTCATCGAAAGCACTATATCAAAAACGGGAGCAAAAATCTAGATTCACATTTTCAAAATGATAAAGAAAATTTAACAATGTAAATAAAATACGTGTTGACAAATTGTTTTTTTTTTTTACAATATAGTGATTTTTTTCTATGTCTTGTGGAGAAAAATACAATATTTTTTGGAGGTTTTCTTATGAAAATCAAAGCAATCATTTTATCTTTACTTTTGGCTCTTGTTCTTGTTGGATGTACAACTGTTCAACCTGTACAAGGAAACACAGTTCTTGCAACTGACAATTTTGAAGTTTTAGGTCGCGTTACAAAAGAATGTCCATTAGGCGAAGCTGGATTTACAGTTCTTCTTGAAGAAGCTCAAAGATTATATCCAGAAGCAGATGATATCATCAATATTATTGTTGACTCAAAAGTAACAAACTATTTCTTTACAAAACAAGGTAGTTACATAATGTCTGCAGTTGTTATCAAATATGTGAACTAGTTTCTGGAGGTTGCAAGTATGAAAAAATACTTGATAATTCTTGCCCTAAGTTTGTGCATTGCTTTTGAAAGTTTTGCACAATTTAGTGGTTTTCCAGGTATTTCTGGTTTTCCATCCATTGGTTCTGGCGGAAATGGTAATTCTTCCAACAATTCAAAAAAAGTAGCTTTTGAAATTTCATGTGGATTCACTAATATTTCAGATGAATATAATGGGGCATTAGGCTATTCTGTTGGTGTAGATGTTAAGCTTGGTAAGTTTCTCTTGGGATTTACTTGGATTGAAAATACAATTGATCCTTACAATAATAATTCAAATATACCGACTTTTAATTATGCTACATATTTCAAGATGGGTTTTAATGTCTATTCAAAAAAATTACTTGAAATTTCTGCGAATGCACTTTTTGGAAGTGTTGCTTATTCTAAGTATTCTAATTACAATTATGGCTACTATGATTCCTATTCAACTGATGAAGAAGAATTGATTGGTGCTGGACTTGATTGTAGTGTAAATCTTTCAAAATTTATGGGGATGAAAGTTTCATTTAATGCCACAAATGTCGGTTTTATAATGGATACAACTGCTGTAATTAAGTTTTAGAATTGCAAAATAAGATAAAAGGCAAGTTCTTTATTGAGCTTGTCTTTTTTTTTAAAGCCTACGCCAGATTGGAGCCACGACGTAGGAGTTCCGTAGGAATGAAGCGGGGTTTACCCTGCGGAATGGCGGAAAGCTGGACACACGTGAGAAAATAAGGCTCGTCCAAAAAAATTAGTTTTTTTCAAACCAACTGTAAATATCTTCAATCATTTTTGTGTAGGTGTCGGATTTATCGGTGCCTGATTTTTCGTAGACAATTAAGTTTTTTTCGATTTGTAATCGAGGATTTCCGTTTTTTCGGCCTTCTATCAAAACTAGATTTGCTTCTTTATCCACAAAGGGCAAAATCATTTGCATACGTTTTGGCTCGATTTTGTGATTTATCATAGAATTAAAAATCTCTGGCAACCGAAAAGCCTTGTGAATCATAAAAAACTTGCCATTGGGTTTTAGCAAAAAATCTGCGGCAGAAATTATATCTTCTAAATTGCACAAAATCTCGTGACGGGCAATTAGCTTTGCATCATTTGGATTTTGCTTTCCGTGATTGTTTATCATATACGGTGGATTTGTCAAAACTGAATCAAAACTATGCTTTGGAAAATTCTTGCTAACAAGTTTAATATCACCTTGTATCACATTTATTTTGTTTTCGAGTTGATTTAGGGCAATGCTTTTTTTTGCAATTTCAACATTTTCCTTTTGGATTTCTAGCCCAGTAATGGTTTTTGCCCGAGATTTTGCCAAAAGTAGGGGAATAATTCCGTTTCCAGTTCCTAAATCAATGATTTTTTCGTTGTTTCTAATTTGATTAAAAGAAAAATAACTTAACAGAACAGCATCAATCCCAAATTTAAACATTTCTGAGTTTTGGATAATTTTGTAGCCGTTTTTCAAAGTGTCGACAATTTCCATAAATTAAATTATGCCTTTGAAGATTCAGAAATTTCACAAACTTCTTCCCGAAGCAAAGGACGAGAAACTTTTACATTGAAAAATTCAATCATTGGTCCCATGAAAAATGCAGTGATAATTGTTCCAACCCCAGCAAAAGTTGGGATTTCTGAGATTTTTCCTTTGGTTAGCAAGAAAATCGAAATTCCAGTGATTACACAAACAAAGTCTGTTATCATTCTGCAATATTGAAACTTTGTAATATGCCATTTTTCTGCCATTGTGATGGCAATTGCGTCGTAAGTGGAAACACCCAATTTTGCAGTGGAATAAAGTGAAATACTTATGCAAATCAAAAATAAACCGATTACAAGACTAATGATTCGAATCAAAATAGAAGGCTCGATGAAAATTACTTGCAAAATATCAAAAGTGAATTGCGTAATGTAGCCAAGCAAAAACATATTTACAAAAGTTGCAAAACCAACATTTCTACGATCGAAAATCAAACTGAAGAAAAGCAAAAAAATGTTTACAATTAGGTACAAAGTTCCAAAGGAAATGGGAAACAATCTGTTTAATCCACTCATCAAACATTGGAATGGGTCAACGCCAAAAGCTGCCAACTTAAAAAATCCCACGCTAATTCCACAAATCACCACACCAATAATGGACATAAAAATTCTTCTAACTTTCACAAGAGCATTATATCCTAATTAGAAATAAATTTAAACAGATTTTTTATGCGATATTTGCTTCATTAGAAATCATTTCGTTATAAAATATTTCCAATTCTTCTCGGCAAGTCAAAAATAAATCCCCAAGTTCTGGATCAAAATGCTCACCCAAAGATTCTTTTACAATATTAAAGGCTTCATCATAAGAAAATGCTTCCTTGTAGCAACGTTTACTCACCAAAGCATCAAAAACATCCGCCAAAGCCATAATCCGAGCTTCCACAGGGATTTCAGTTTCCTTTTTCCCCGTAGGATAACCCATTCCGTTCCACTTTTCGTGGTGATAATATGCAATATTTGTGGCGACTTTTACAAAAGCATCGTCCTCAACCCCTTCAAGAATGCTTTTTACACGTTTAGCCCCTTCTAAAGAGTGACGCTTCATCTCTTCGTATTCTTCAGGAGTATATTTTCCAGGTTTACGAAGAACCTGATCATCAATGGAGATTTTTCCCAAATCGTGCATAGGAGCCGCTTTTACCACAAGGCTCAAAAAATCCTCTGATAGATGATATTTTTCTTGATTAGCCAAAAGTTTTTCAGCAAAAATCCCAACAACCTTACTAGTTCGTTTAATATGACCACCAGTGTTGCTATCACGACTTTCTACCATTTCCGCCAAACCCAAAATCAACATATCTTTAATGTGAGTAATATGTTCGGTTTTCTTTTGAACCTCTTTTTCCAGTTTAGAGTTATAATCTTCTATTGTATTGTAATAATTTTGTTCCGCGGTTCTATCCACAAATTCAATTAAAAAACCAATTAGATTTTTTTTGCGATAAATCAATTCTTTTATATCCACTTGAAAAAAGCGATTATTCACAGAAATTATCTTAGAATCATTTTTATTTTGAGATAAAGACACAAGGTTTTTAATAATTTCTTGATAAAGACAACTGTCAGATTCTGGAACTTTGCTATCAATCTTCCATTGATTTACTTCTGGAAATAAAATCTTAATATTTTCGTTTGAACTAATATATCGAAAATGCTTGTCAATCACAATGTAACCATATTCTTGGAGTTTTTCGATTGAACTCAAAATATTTGTAGACATATCATACATATTTATTCTGTCGTAATTTTTTAAGAGCAGAGAAATCACAATCAAATATCCAACAGGCAAATAACTTACTTTGGATTTTAATAGTCGCTCGAAAAGATAAGTAAAAATCAAAGAAGAGCAAACCAAAGCAATTGTTACAACAACATTAGTTGGAAGCTGCGTTTTTTTTCGTAATACAAAGAAAATGAGGGAAATCAGCAAAACAACATAAAAAATCATCATAGAAGGATACAAAGCGTGAAGAGGGCCGTAATCCTTGACTAAATAATTAAAACCATTTCCCTTAGCCAAAGTCACAGAAACATAATACCAAGGATAATATCCGATTGACATTACAAAAAACAAAACCACAGTTGCATAAGCTAAAAGAAAAATCTTAAAAAATCTGCTAATTCTAATATTTGACAACCGAGTAGCAAAAATAAAAATTACAAAAGGAAGATAACAACCTCCAATGTACATAATTTTATTGCCCCAAATGGCCATTTCCACCGATTCTGAAATTGCAATCAAATATTGACCTGCAAGATTTATATTCAACAAAATACTAAACAAAATAAGAATATTGTCGATTTTGCGATTTTTTATCAAAATATTTACAGTTAAACCCACAGAAATAATGAAAACAATTAAATAAAAATTTGCAACCATAATATACCTTGCAACAATCTTAGTAAGAAAAAAAATAAGTGTCAAATTTAAAAAAAACTAAGAGAAAAATAATAAAAATATTCAAAAACTCGTAATAAAATTTCTTTTCTGGGGTCATTTTTGATTGCGTCGGTGCACCTACAATCCTTTGTCCAGATTTTCACTCCGCAAACAATACTTGCTCCTTCAAAAATACAAAGTCTCGTCGGTCTAGATTTTTTTCAAAGTTTAAATCGGTAAAAAAGTAGGGAAGTCCTAGGCCGATTAAATATTCTGGGATGTTTTCTCCTTTTATGATTATGATTCCATAAAGTCGGCCGAAGTTTTTGCTTAAAAGCGTGATTTGGTTGATTTTTTCGATTTTACATTTTTCTAGCAAACCGTTTTTTTGAGTTTTATAGAATGCTTTTTTCATTTTCGTGATATTTCTAAATCCACATATTCCCATTGTGGCAATTTTGTGGTTGTTTTTATTTTTATGGATAATCAATCTTCTTTCATTTTGGAGTTTTTCCAAATTTAATTCTTCAACTTTTTGCATTTTTTTGTCCTTATTGTAGGAGATTTCATTGTTGTTTCCCAATTTTCAGAGAAACAACAATGAAGAGAGGATAAAGGAGATTTTACTTTTTTAAATAATTATTTTTACTTTTTTAAATAACTTTTTTTATAACATTAAAATAAGATTGAATTGTTTGAAAAAAATTAGGATAAAATTAGATTTGTGTTATGAAATTGTTAGAAAACGATTAGAAACCACTTTTTTTGTCAAAAATATGCTGAAATAAAGACGATTTTAGGAACTGGCTATAAAAACTTATTCCTCGTCGTAGTTTCCATAAATATTAAGGTTGGTTCGCTGAGTGCGTTTAATATGGGGTTTCTTTTTTGTTTTAATATTTTGTTTGCTATCTTTTTTTGTCTGAAAATCTGAGGTTGTTAAAAGGGTTAAGTTTTGTTCGCTTTTTAGGCGGCGTTGTCTATGACTTTGTTCAAATTCTTTGGGATTTTCCTCTGGCTTAAAAAACAGATTGTTTGCACTGTTACAATGAATTGAAAAATATAGCTTTTCATTTTTTTGCAAAAAATCCAAGGCGATTTCTATATCTTTTAGAGAAAGGGATGCTTTGTTTTTTCCTTGAAATTTGGTATTTTCACGAATTTTTTTTATCAGATTTGCTTCTGTAATTAGGTTTTTGTTTTTTGATTGTTTTAATGCGGTAACTATTTCTTGTTGAAGTGTTGTTAATTCACAGTTTTCCATTTATTTGTCCTAAAAAAATCAGTGTTGAGAGAAATGCAGCCTTGATTTACCAATTTTTGAATAAATCAAGGCTGAAGTTTTTATTTATGGAATGTTAAACTGTAAATTGGTCAATCCCATTTTCAATATTTTTGATTGAAGAACTCATGATATTTGAAATTGATGTTAGAGATTTTCCAGATTCAAAAATTTCATCAACATTTCTTTCTACATCTGCTATTCTCATATTGATAGTTTCTGTAGTTTCCTTTAATTGTTTAACATCATTCAAGATATTTTTGTTTTGACCAGTCATTTTTTGAGATTCGTTTTTAACGTCGTTGGCACTTTCTTTCATTGTGACTAGAGCTTCGCTAATCTGGGCTGAACCAACTTGTTGTTCTTCCATAGCACTCTTAATTTCTTGCATAAGTTGATTTGTGATTTTAATATCATCAACTACAGACATAAAAGTTTCGCTTGAATCATTAGAAGCTGAAACAACATTTTCGATAGAATCTCTAATTGTATTTAACTGATTTCCAATATTTTTTGATTGTTCAGATGAGGTTTCAGATAATTTTCTGATTTCGTCTGCAACAACACTAAATCCTTTTCCAGCATCCCCTGCATGGGCAGCTTCGATGGCTGCATTCATAGCTAGAAGATTTGTTTGTTCTGCGATTGCAGCGATAACTGCGTTGGCTTCTTGTAGCATTTGAGATTGGGCTTCGATTTCGGAAATCTTATCGCTAACATCTCGCTGTTTTTCAGAGCCATTTTGAGCCGTACTCAACAATAAATTAAACTTATCAGCCATTTTTTCAACAGAAAGGTTTACTGACTGAATATTTCCAATCATTTCTTCAACAGCCGCTGAGGCATTTGCTGTTCCAGTAACTTGGGCTGCAACTAGGGAGTCTAATGTGTTGATATTATTTGAAATTATATCAACAGAATGTTCTGTGTTTTTTACGCAATTGTTTTGCATATTTAACTCAGAATTTACAGTTTTGATATTTTCTGCAATGCTTGATATTGAATCGTTTGTGGTTTGAGTTGCTGATTGCAAAGTTGTGTCTGCGGATACTAAATCATCTTTTGAAACCTTAACATCAGTAACAATAGAATGTAGCTTTCCTGTGAAATTGTTAAATCCATTTACAACTTCACCAATTTCATCTTTTGATTTAATATCAATTCTACTTGTTAAATCAGCATCTTCTGAAGCAATTTTTGTAATTGCATTTTTCAAAACTGTTAAAGGTTTTAGTGATTTTGAAACAATTAGTATACAGAACAAAATAGAAAGAACTGTGAAAATTGCAAAGAGAACTAGGATTTGTACTAATAATTCGTTTAATCCACCCAAAAAATCAGATGCTGGAGCAGAACAAACAACAAACCAATCTGTATTTCCTCCAACTGGGTAATATGAAACTAGATATTCTTCTTTTGTGGTGGCATCTGTGTACATTACAGAGTTTGATTTTCCATCTTTTATTTCTTGGATAATTGGTTCCATTTCGGCTGGATATTCATCATATAAACATTTTGCTTCTTGGATATATGTAACATCAGAATGGGCAACGTAGTTTCCTGTTTTGCGGTTTATAACGTAAGGATGAGAACTTTCTCCCATTTTTACTTTTCCAACTGTATCACACAAGGATAAACTGTCGATAACTGCAACTACTACTGCAATTTGGTCACGCTTGTTTAATTTGTTCCAAACTGGCAAGGCATAAAATGTAGATATTTGACCATTTACGGCGGAGTAAGCTGGATCCAAAATCGACGGAACACCACCCAAGGCAATTTTTAAATATTCTCGAGTATGTAAGTCTTGATATTTTCCAGTGGTTGTCCAACCAATTCCCTTATCATCATAAATTGCCATTCCGATGTAAGAATCATCATCTGCGGTAACGGCATTTATCATATCCCATTTGATTTTTAAATCCACTTCTAAATCTCTGATTTCTGGTAGATTTGCTAGGGTTTCTAGCATTTTGTACTCTTTGTCATTGATGTTGTGAATTTCCAAAGCCGTAGCTCTTGTGAATTCGTACTCTGTAGTTAATACGGACTCAACTAGTTGTTTTTTAGAATCTGTGTAAAAAAAGATTGCTAAAAATGAATTTGTAAAAATAATTAAAATCAAAACTAAAATAATTAGTTTGTTTTTAAGCGAGAAACCTTTTCCCATTTTGTAAACCTCTTAGATGAAAAAAATGATGTACTTTCCATTATGACGCAAAAAATGGCAAAATTCAAATCTTTTTTCTAAACAAAAAAATGTATCTTAATTAGAATAAAATTTTTCGAATTAGAAAATTATTTTGTGCCGTATTTTAGCCACTTAAATGTGTTTAAAGATTCCAGTGGATAGCCCTCAAAGTCAAATAGGGCTTGATTATCCCAAGAACAGCCACCGTAATATAATCCTGCGTCCTCTGGGTCGTAATCCGAAGCATAACTTGAAGCCCAGCCGCTTCCGTATTTTTCCCAGATTGGAGCATTGTTGGTTGTAGCTTTGCCAACTGGAATCCAAGTTCCCTCCCAATAGAAAACTCCCAAAGCTCCAGCTTCATTTGCAGCGGCACAAACGTCTCTGATAATAGTTGCTTGTCCTTGTATCGAAGCTGGATATCCTTTTACTAAGTCGGTTGTGCCTTTTATACTGTTTCCAGCCCCGTCCCCATCTTTTGATGTGTAGCAGTAAGAAGTTTCTGCAATAACAACATCTTTTCCAAAGTCTTCTTTCAGGCTTTTTACTACTGAAATCATATTTTCCATTGTTCCGTGCCAAAATGGATAATAGGAAATTGCAAAAATGTCATAATCTATGTTGAATTTTTCCAATTGTGAAGCATACTTTGACATTGAACCTTTTCGCTCGATATTTGTGTAATGTACAGCAATTTTTATTTCTTTGTGGTATTTTTTTGATACTTCTCTAACGGCTTCGCTTCCCGATGATAAAAGACTTGCAACATTTTTGAAAAGGGTTTCGCCACTCATACCGTTGTTGATTTCGTTTCCAATCTGTACCATTGAAACATCAACTCCAGCTTTTAACAAAGATTCTAAACTTTCCTTTGTGAATTGATATAATGCTTTAGATTTTTCTTCTATATTCATTCCTTCCCAAGCCTTTGGAGAATGTTGGCGTTTGGGATCAGCCCAAAAATCTGAATAATGAAAATCAACGCAAACTTTCATTCCGTATTTTGTAGCACGTTTTCCAAGTTCAATGGTTGTTTCTAAATCATTGTTTCCACCGCCGTAACCCATACCATTTTCGTCATAAGGGTCGTTCCAAAATCGTAAGCGAATATAGTTTACTCCAGCTTCTGTCAAGGTCATAAAAACATCTTGAACTTCACCATTGAAATTGTAGTAAGTTACACCACTTTTTTCTTCAACTAATACAGAAGATGCATCCATTCCTCTGATAAAATCATCTTGGAGATTTGGGATTGCTTCAATTTTGATATTTGATTTTTCTGCTTCTTTTGGTAATGTTGGATTTATTGTCTTTTCAACTGGCTTAAATGTTTTGCAACAACCAATTATAGAACAAATAAAGAATATTCCAAGTATAAAACAAACTGATTTTTTCATAGTTTCCTCTTATTTTTTTGTTATATGAATAATATTACAATTAGTGTACAATAAATGTTGTTTTTTTGATATAAAAAAATAAGAAAAAAAATTATAAAAAAATGTTAAGTTTCTATTGACAGAAACATTTGTCTGATGTATATTCTAATTATGATGTTTCTTTTTATAGAAACATTGTGTTGTAAATAGGTTTTGCGCCAAGGATTGTAAGGGCAGCGACGGTAGGAGCTGTTCTTGTTTGGTGAGGTTGGTGAGCGTAGTCGAACCAAAACGAGCCAAACAAGAATGAAGCCGCGGTAGACGGCGTAACCCTGAAAAGCCTGGTCAGAATAAAGGTTTCCTTTATTCTGAGGCGCCCATAAAAAACAAAAAAAAGGAGGAAAAGATAAACATTTCTACTAAAATATCGTAGAAGTGTTTATCTCTAAAGTTTGCGTTGCAAACTTTTCTATAAAAATGCTGTTTCTCACATGCGTTGCGAAACAGCCTAAAAAGTCAAATCGAAAATTGAAATTTTCTCATTGACTTTTTATGGAGGTAATTACAATGGAATATTTAAAGCAATATCCTAACAAGGAAGGTTATTTTGGAGAATTTGGTGGGTCTTTTGTGCCAGAGGTTCTTCAAAAAGAAATGGATAAAATTACAAAGGCTTATTACACAATTAGTAAGTCTCACGATTTTATAAATGAGTTACGTAGTATCAGAAAGCATTTTCAGGGTCGACCAACTCCGGTTTATTATTGTCGTCGGTTGTCTGAAAAATGTGGTGGTCGCATTTACTTAAAACGTGAAGATTTGAATCATACTGGGGCTCACAAGTTAAATCACTGTATGGGTGAGGCTTTACTTGCAAAATACATGGGCAAGAAAAAGGTAATTGCAGAAACTGGTGCTGGTCAACACGGGGTAGCTTTGGCAACTGCGGCTGCTTATTTTGGGCTTGAATGTGAAATCCACATGGGAGAAGTTGATATTGCAAAGGAACATCCAAATGTTGTGCGTATGCAACTTCTTGGGGCAAAGGTTGTGCCTGTTACTCATGGGCTAAAAACTTTGAAGGAAGCTGTGGACTCTGCCTTTGAAGCATATTTAAAAGATCCTGAAAACAGCATTTACTGTATTGGCTCTGTTGTAGGCCCTCATCCTTTCCCAATGTTGGTGCGAGATTTTCAGCATGTTATTGGCGTAGAAGCTCGTGAACAATTCTTAGAGATGACAGGGGAACTTCCTGATGAAGTTTGTGCTTGTGTTGGTGGTGGTTCTAATGCTATGGGAATGTTTAGTGGATTTTTAGATGATGACGGTGTTCGCTTAACTGGTGTTGAACCTTCTGGTCGCTCTTTGAAAATGGGTGACCACGCTGCAAGTCTTTCTTACGGAACTCCTGGAATTTTACACGGATTTAAAACATATTTGCTACAAAACGAAAAGGGTGAACCAGCCCCTGTTTATTCAATTTCTAGTGGATTAGATTATCCTGGAAGTGGCCCAGAACACTGTATGCTAAAGGATATGGGACGTATTCAATACACTGTTGCAAGTGACGCTGAATGTCTTGAGGCTTTCTACACACTTTGCCGTTTAGAAGGAATTATTCCTGCTCTAGAAAGTGCTCACGCTGTGGCTTACGCTATGAAGGCTGCTCAAGAAAGACCTGAAAAGTCGATTTTGGTTTGTTTGTCTGGCCGCGGTGATAAGGATATCGACTTTATCGTAGAAAACTACGGAACTGGGGAAGAATATTTGAAGTAGTTTCGACTTAACAGAGTTATCGGGTTTCCTTGGCTACCGAGTGGTGTTAGGTCGAAAAAGCGGGTTAGTGTTTTGGCTAACTCGCTTTTTTTTGTTTATTTTGCATATAACTTGAATATGATAAGAAAAATATTGACAGTAAATCCTTTTCAACAGTAAAATTGTATGATATAATTACTGAAATTGTTTATTCGTTCACGGGAGGGCTTAATGAACGAATGGTTTAAAAAACTGTTTTCTCAAATAAAAGAATTATGGGCAAAGTGGTCTTTAGTCCAAAAAATAATCTTAATCGGTATTGTTGTGGTGGTTATTGGGGTTTTGATTTTCGTTTCCCGATTTTCTGCAACACCAACAACTGTACCAATTTTTAGTGCACCGATTACAGATGAAGCAACTCGTAATGATATTATCTATTTTCTTGATACACAAGGAATTGAAACGACTGTTAGTTCTACGGGGCTGATTTCTGTAAAAGACAAAGCTACTGCAAAAAATGCTCAGAGTCTTCTCATCACCAATGACAAAATGCCATCTTCTGTAGATCCTTGGGAAGTGTTTGATGTTGAACGCTGGACAATTACAGATATGGAGCGGGATGTAAACTTACAGAGAGCTTTAACTGAGCAAGTTCGTCAACATCTTATTTCTCTAGATGATATTGATAATGCTGATGTTATTATTACTTTTCCTGAAAAAACTCTATTTGCTTCAGATCAAAATCAAGTAAAAGCTAGTGTTTCTATTTACGCAAAACCAGGAAGTGATATCACCACAAATAAAAAGAAGATTCAAGGAATCGAAAAACTTTTGGTATTTGCTGTAGACGGTTTAACATCAGACAATATTACAATTTTAGATGCCACAACTTCTCTTCAAATAAATGATTTTGAGGGAATGGCAGAAATTGATCGTGTTAATATTGTCGAAAAACAACAAAAATCAATTGCAAAATTAGAAGCAGAGTACAAATCTAAGATTCTTCCTCAATTACAATTGATTTTTGGTGAAGACCAAGTTCGAGATTTAAATATTAAAATTGATATGGATTATTCTTCAAAAGTTGTTGATTCTGTGGTTTATTCTCCTATCGAAATCAAGGCTGATAACAAAGATACTCCTTATGATGACTCTGAATATATAAATCAATTACCACTTTCTGTTGAAACTGTAGAAAAAACAAGCAAGGGAACTGCTTACAATCCAGAAGGTCCTGCTGGAACAGAAGGTCAAACTTCACCTGTTTATTCTGATATGTCAAATCTTTACACACTAACAGACGAAAAAGGTGAAAAAGTAAACTATGTTCAAAATACCAGCCAAATATCAGAAATAAAAGAACCAACTATTGATAGGGTTACTGTTGCGGTAAATATTGACGGTACTTGGCGATTAAAGGTGGATGAAGAAGGAAATTACATTTTCTTAGACAAAGAAGGCCATCGAGAATGGGAATATATTCCTGTTTCAGAAGCAGACTTGCAACAAGCTACCGATATTGTAAAAGATGCAATCGGATTTAATGATGCTAGAGGGGATTCTGTAACAGTTAGAAATATTAGAATCAACCGTGATGCAGAACACGATGCCATAGATGCTGAATATGCAAGAAAACAACAAACGCAAAAAACAATTTTGTATGTTGGTGTTGGAATAATTGCCGTACTATTAGCATTTATCATATTTAGATTTATAAATCGTCAGATTGAAAAGAAACGTAAAGAACGTGAAGAAGAACTATTACGTCGTCAGCAGATGGAACACGATAGAATCTTGCTTGATGCAGAACAAGCTAGTATGGTTGCTACCTTGTCTGTAGAAGAAAGAGAACGTGCTGAACTACAAGAACATGCTGTTGCAATGGCAAGAGAACATCCAGAGGATGTGGCTATGCTTATTCGCACATGGTTAATGGAGGAATAAAATGGCAGAAACAGCAAAACCAAAAACTCAACCTAAACCTGTTCCAAAACCAGCTTCTTCAAAACGTCCTAAAGATTACCGTAATCTAACAGGACGACAAAAGGCTGCAATCTTTTTAGTTTCTCTTGGTTCTGAGATATCATCAGAGATTTTTAAACATTTACGTGATGATGAAGTAGAAACTTTGACTTTTGAAATTGCTCGATTGGAAACTGTTGATGCAGATTTCAAAGATCAGGTTTTGCGTGAATTCCAAGATTTGATGAAGGCTCAAAACTTCATTACTTCTGGTGGTATAGATTTCGCTCGTGAATTGTTGGAGAAATCTGTTGGTTCACAAAAAGCTATTGATATTATTAACCGTTTAACAAGTTCTTTGCAGGTTCGTCCTTTTGACTTTATCCGAAGAACAGACCCATCTCACTTGTTAAACTTTATTCAACAAGAGCACCCTCAAACAATTGCTTTGATTTTGGCTTATCTTGAACCAAATAAGGCTTCTTATATTTTGCAAGAACTTAACGAAGATATCCAAAGTGATGTTGCACGTCGTATTGCAACTATGGACAGAACATCTCCGGAAGTATTGCGTGAAGTTGAGCGTGTTCTTGAAAAGAAACTTTCAACTCTATCTAGTGAAGACTACACAACAGCTGGTGGTGTTGAATCAATTGTTGAAATTCTTAACCTTGTTGACCGTTCTTCTGAAAAATCTATTATCGAATCTTTGGAAGAAGAAGATCCAGACTTGGCAGAAGAAATCAAAAAACGTATGTTCGTTTTCGAAGATATTGTTATGCTGGACGACCGTGCTATCCAAAAAGTTATGCGTGAAGTTGATATGCAAGAACTTGCAAAAGCTCTAAAATCTGTTGATGCCGAAGTTCAAGACAAAATCTTTAGAAATATGTCAAAACGTGCAGCAAGTATGCTTAGAGAAGATATGGAATTTATGGGTCCTGTGCGTCTTAAAGATGTTGAAGAAGGACAACAAAAAATCGTATCAATTATTCGTCGTCTAGAAGATTCTGGTGAAATTGTTATCGCTCGTTCTGGCGAAGACGAACTTGTTGTATAATATAAATAAGTTGATTTAGAGGCAAAAATGGCTAAAAATGTTTTTCGTCCTGGTGAAATAAAACCTGTAGAAGATACAGTTTTCCTAAAACTTTCTCATAATTATGCTCCTCCTGTAGAAGAAGAGGTTGTGGAAGAAGTTCCAGAATATACTGGACCTACGGCTGATGATTTGCGAAGGGAAGCAGAGCAGTTCAAAAAAGAATGGGAAGTTGAAAAACAACAACTTTTAGCCAAAGCCCAAGCAGAAGCTGAGCAAATTATCCATAATGCAGAAAATGCTGCTTTTGAGGAAATTAAGCGAAAAACAGACCAAGCTGCCATTATCAAAACAGAGGCAGAAACAAAAGCCCAAGAAATAATTAGAGAAGCAGAAGCAAAGGCTCGAGAAATTGTAGCCCAAGGTGAAGTTGAAAAGCAAAAAACTGTGGGAACTGCTTACAAAGAAGGCTTTGATAAAGGAAGTGAAGACGGATATAAAGAAGGTCAAATGGAAGTAAACCGTTTGATTGAACGTCTTCACGTAATTTTAGAAAAAACCTTGGATAAAAGACAAGAAATCCTTGACGAAACCGAGCAACAGATTGTGGAACTTGTTCTTTTAATTGCTCGAAAGGTTGTAAAAGTTATTTCAGAAACTCAGCGAAATGTGGTTATGCAAAATATTTTGCAATCTTTGCGTCGTGTAAAAGGGCGAGGGGATGTTACAATTCGTGTAAATTTGGCTGATGTTCAACTTACTTCAGAGCATACAAAAGATTTTATGGAAGCTGTAGAAAGTATCAAAAATATTACAGTGGCAGAAGATTCTTCTGTGGAAAAAGGCGGCTGTATTGTTGAAACAGATTTTGGTGCTATTGATGCTCGTATTTCTAGTCAATTAAACGAATTAGAACAAAAAATCTTAGAAATTTCTCCTATCAAGACAGTTACAAAAACGATTGCAGATTAAGGTTTGTCTATGAGTTCGATTTTTGATAAATACATTCACGGCGTAGAAGAAACTGAAACAATTTTATTTACTGGTAAAGTTACTCGTGTAAAAGGTATGTTGATTGAAAGTCACGGACCTCAATCTGTAATTGGTGAAATTTGCGTTATAAAAATCCCTTATGGAAATGCTTCTGTTATGGCAGAAGTTGTTGGCCTCGATGAAAATACAGTTCAACTTATGGCTTACGGCGAAACAAAGGGAATAGAAGTAGGTTGTGATGTTGTAGCTTCTGGAAATGTTTTGCGAGTTGGAGTTGGGGAAAATCTTTTAGGGCGAGTTTTAGATGCTACAGGTCATGCTTACGATAAAAAAGGTGAAATTGTACCTGAAGCTTATTATCCTGCTGTGGCAAGTCCGCCAGATCCATTGGACAGAAAAAGTATAACTGAGCGAATTGTTACAGGTGTTAGAGCTATAGATTCTCTTTTGGCTGTTGGAAAGGGACAGCGTCTTGGGATTTTTGCAGGTTCTGGTGTTGGAAAGTCCACACTTTTAGGAATGATTGCAAGAAATACCAATGCTGATATTAACGTAATTGCCCTAATTGGTGAGCGTGGACGTGAGGTTGTGGACTTTTTGGAGCGAGATTTAGGTGAAGAGGGCTTGAAACGCTCTGTGGTAATCGCTGCCACATCTGACCAATCTCCTTTGTGCCGTTTGCGAGGAGCTTATGTTGCTACAGCTGTTGCAGAATATTTTAGAGATCAGGGTAAAGACGTTATGTTAATGTTTGACTCTGTAACACGTTTTGCAAAGGCTCAGAGAGAAATTGGACTTGCTATTGGAGAACCACCAGCTCAGCGTGGCTATACTCCAAGCGTTTTTGAAACAATGCCAAAACTTCTTGAAAGAAGCGGTACATCAAAAAAAGGTAGTATCACAGCATTTTACACTGTTTTGGTAGATGGAGATGATATGGACGAGCCAATTGCTGATACAGTTCGTGGTATTTTGGACGGACACATTGTATTAAATCGAAAATTAGCTCAAAGTTATCACTATCCTGCCATTGATGTTTTACAATCTATAAGTCGTTTGGCAAACAGAGTTTCTGGTACTGAAACAAAAAAAGCTTGTGCTGGAGTGCGTCGTTTAATGGCGGCTTACAAAGAAAAAGAGGATTTTATTTCTGTAGGAGCTTATGAAAGGGGAACTAGCCAACTGGTTGACGCTGCAATTGATACCCACGATGCTATCGAAAGCTTTTTGATTCAAGAGGAATTTGAGCCTTCTCCAATTGAAGAAACATTGAAAAATCTTGGAAATATTGTGGGCGTAACCATTCCAGAAGAAGAACTTTTACAAGCTGGATATAATCCAGAAAAATCTGAAAATCAAAACTAGTAATATATCAATTTGAGCAAAAGAAGATAAAATTAAATGAAGAAATTTGTGTTTTCCCTGCAAAAAGTTTTAGAATTAAGAGAATATGAAGAAGATAAAGCAAAACTAGAACTGGGAAAAGCTGTGGCAGAACTGGAGCGAATAAAACGGTTGCTTCAAGAAGTTGCTCAAAATCGGGTAAAAGCCAATCTTTCAAGAAAAGACACAACTGATGTTATAGTTTTGATGAATATTGAAAATTACATCATTGGTTTAGATGCGAAAAAAGAAAAACTTTTAGAAGAATTAACAATGGCTCAAATGTTTTTTGAAGAAAAGCGAGATTT
The DNA here is from genome assembly GCA_017416145.1 of Spirochaetaceae bacterium. Taxonomy (GTDB): domain Bacteria; phylum Spirochaetota; class Spirochaetia; order Treponematales; family Treponemataceae; genus Treponema_I. The sequence continues at coordinate 35,793 of JAFQDD010000019.1, forward strand.
GTACACAAAAGCCATGCAAGATCGGGAAGTTTTATCAAAATTAAAAGAAAAGCAACTTTCAGAATACAAAAAAGAAGTCTTAAAAGAAGAAGAAAACGCCTTGGACGATATTGTGAAGAATTCAGAGTTATAGGTATATATATAATAACGAAAAGGTCAAACAGATTCTATTCAAACTTAACAATCTTCACAAAAGTAAGAACTGAACTTATTATTTGAAAAATCATTTTTACTTAGTAAACCAATATTACATCTTTTTTTTCAATTATTACTGATTTTTTTCAAAAAACTCTTGAATTTTTTACCAAAATCTCTTGAATTTTTTAGTAAAAACTCTTGAATTTTTTGCTAAATCTCTTGATATTTCCCATAGAAATTGAAAAATGTAATCAATTTCCTCATCGTGAAGGTTGTTAAAAAAACTTTTGCGTTTTTCCATTTGTTATTCCTAGGTTCAAAATGTTTGAGGAACTAACTATAAAAAATGGAAACCTATTTTTCTTGTGTTTTAGCAAGTTTTTGAACACTTTCTAAAGGTAGACCTGTTGTTCTAACGATAAGATCTATAGGAAGATTTTCCAAAAGCAACTTCTTAGCAGTGTCAATGGCTTTTTGTTCTGCACCTTGGGAGATACCGTCAGCAATTCCAGCATTGTAGCCTCTTTTTTCTGCGTCTTGTTCTGCTAAACCCCAAGCCATATAATCACCTCTGAAAGTTTGATTTTCCTTAGTTTTTTCAACAAGTTGGTCAATCATTTTTGTAAAATCCGATGTTGATTTCTTATTTCTAATATACTCTAAAAGTGATTTTCTTTCTAGATCTTTTTCTTTTGAAAAGCTAGAGGCATTAAAAATGATTTTATGGGTTTTATCCCCCAGTTCTAGATTTGTTTTTTCGTGACATAGGTTTGAAAAACTGTAGCAAGGTAGATTTTCGCCGAAAAAATCATCTTTACAAACGAAAATTACATAACATTCTTTGAGTTCAGAATATTTTTTACCTTTCAAAAGCAAATCAATATCCATCATAGACTGATAATATCGTGTTCGGGTTGGTAGTTCGTCGTCAAGGATATTTTGTACTTCTACGTCGAAAACACGAGTAGAATCTTGCACATAAACGTCAAGGCGAACCCCCTTATTTTCATAATGTGGGGTAATACTTTTTTGTAGCTCTGGATATTCAAGCCTTTCAATCTTTATTTGTAAAAGCCTCTCCAACAGCCCTTTGCAAATTTCTTCGTTACGCATCACATACCCAAACATATAGTCGTCAGTAAAAGTCAATTCATCAACTGGTTTCATAAAACCGCTCCTTCGTGTCTAAAAATCTTTCTATATATGATATTGTTGTGTAAGTTTAAAAATTTTGAATAAATTCGAGAAAATTTTATATTATTTTCAATTCTCAATTCCACATTATTTATTCTCAATTCTAAAATCCTTAACTCTTAACTCTTAATTCTCAATTCATAATTCTGAATTCTGAATTCTGAATTCACATCCTCCCTCTTGATTAAGATTATAAAACTTGTATAATGTATAGTATGAGTTCACAGGATAAATTGATAATTAAAGGTGCTAGAGAGCACAACTTGAAAAACATAGATGTGGAATTGCCACGTAATAAATTGATTGTTGTTTCTGGGCTTTCTGGCTCTGGGAAAAGTTCCCTTGCTTTTGACACAATTTTTGCAGAAGGGCAGCGGCGTTATGTGGAAAGTTTGTCTTCTTATGCCCGTCAATTTTTGGGGCGAATGGATAAGCCTGATTTGGACTACATTGAAGGTCTTTCTCCAGCAATTTCTATTGAACAAAAAACAACTCATAAAAATCCTCGGTCAACTGTAGGAACTGTTACAGAAATCTACGATTATTACCGACTTTTATTTGCTCGTATTGGTAAGCCTCACTGTCCAGAATGTGGTCGTGAAATCAAGGAACAGTCTACTGACCAAATTATTGATACAATTATGAGTTTTCCAGAAGGCACAAAGGTACAGATTTTGGCACCTGTTATTCATGGAAAAAAGGGTGAACATCAAAAAATCATTACGGATGCTATAAAATCAAGTTTTTTACGAGCTAGAATTGACGGTTTAATGGTAGAACTTGATGAAAATATCAAACTGGATAAGCAAAAAAAGCACTCTATAGACTTGGTTGTGGACCGAATTAAAATCCGAAGTGATATTAGAAAACGGGTGGCAGACTCTGTGGAAGCTGCTTTGACTTATGCAAATGGTTTGCTTGTGGTTTTGCGTCAACTTCCAAAAATCGAAAATTTTGATGAAAATCCATCTGAAAATGATGAAAATCACGAGCAAAAAGAAGAAGAAATCTTTTTCTCTCAAAAAAATTCTTGTCCTGATTGTGGTATTTCTATTCCAGAATTACAACCTCGGCTTTTTTCTTTTAACAATCCCTTTGGTGCTTGTCCAGATTGTACAGGTCTTGGGGAGCGAATGGAATTTGATGAAGAATTGGTTATTCCAGATAAGGAGCTTTCTATAGCAGAAGGTGCAATCCAATGGTTTAATATTGATTCAAATTGGAACAGAAGTCGCTTTGAATCCCTTGCAAAAAAACTAGATTTTACCTTAGAAACTCCTATCAACAAGTTAAAAAAGCCAGTTTACGAGGCAATTATGCACGGTACTAACGAGCCAATTCACTTTGTTTACACTCGCCAAGACGGAACTGGAACATCTGAGTTTACTCAAGCTTGGCCAGGGGTTATGAAAGAATTAAAACGACGATATTCAGAAACTTTTTCAGATAGCCAAAAAGAAAGTCTTGAAAGATTGATGAATCGTTGTGTTTGTGAAAGTTGTCACGGTCTTCGGTTAAAACCAGAAGCTCTAGGTGTTACTGTTGGCGGAAAAAATATTATTGAATTGTGTAGTTTTTCTGTAAATGAAACAATCGAGTTTTTCAAAAATATTCAGTTTACAGAAACCGAAAAACAAATTGCAGAGCAAATTCTAAAGGAAATCAATAATCGGCTTACATTTTTGAAAAACGTGGGGCTTGATTATCTAACTTTGGAGCGACAGGCTGCAACCTTGTCTGGTGGGGAAGCCCAGCGTATTCGCCTTGCAACACAAATTGGGTCAAGTTTGGTGGGAGTTCTCTATATTTTGGACGAGCCTTCCATCGGGCTTCATCAGCGGGATAATCAGCGGCTCATCGACACTTTGCTTTATCTTAGAAATCTTGGAAATACTCTGATTGTAGTTGAACACGATGAGCAAACACTGCGAACTGCGGATTATATTGTGGATTTAGGGCCTGGTGCTGGTGTTCACGGTGGAAATATTACAGCTTGTGGAACTCCTGAAGAAGTTATGAAGGTAAAAGAAAGTTTAACTGGTCAATATCTTGCGGGAACTTTGAAAATGGATGTGCCAGAAAAGCGTCGAAGTGGAAATGGGAATTCCATTGTGCTAGAAGGAGTTACAGAGCATAACTTAAAAAATGTATCTGTGGAAATTCCTTTGGGAACTTTTACTTGTATTACTGGGGTTTCTGGTAGCGGAAAATCTACTTTATTAAGTGATGTATTTTTCCCAATCGTTTCAAACAAAATTATGCGCTCAAAATTGCCAGTGGGAGCTTATAAATCAATTTCTGGTCTTGAAAACATTGATAAGGTGATAAACATTGATCAAAGTCCAATCGGAAGAACGCCACGGTCAAATCCTGCAACTTATGTAGGGGTTTTTGACGATATTAGAAAATTATTCGCAGAATTACCAGATGCCAAAATGAAAGGATACAAAGCTGGTCGGTTTAGTTTTAATATTAAGGGTGGTCGCTGCGAAAACTGTCAGGGTGCTGGAACTATCACCATTGAAATGAACTTTTTGCCAGATGTTTATGTTACTTGTGATGTTTGTCATGGACGGCGCTTTAATCAAGAAACTTTAGATGTTCGCTACAAGGGAAAAAGCATTGACGATGTTTTGAAAATGACAATCGAAGAGGCTGCTACTTTCTTTAACGCTCTTCCACATATTGCAAGAAAACTAGACACCTTGGTTTCAGTTGGTTTGGGGTACATTCAGTTAGGTCAGTCTGCACTAACTTTATCTGGTGGGGAAGCCCAGCGGGTAAAACTTGCCAACGAACTTGCAAGAAAATCCACAGGAAAAACGCTTTATATTTTGGACGAGCCAACAACTGGGCTTCACTTTGCAGACGTTAAACAGTTAATGGAAGTGATAAATCGTCTTGTAGAGCAGGGAAATACTGTGGTAATGATTGAACACAATCTTGACGTAATTCTACAAGCTGATAAAATAATAGACCTAGGTCCAGAAGGTGGAGTAGGTGGTGGACAAATAATTGCTACTGGAACTCCAGAAGAAGTGGCACTAGTAGAAAAATCTTATACAGGTTATTATATTAAGGAAATGCTTTCAAAAAAAGCAAAATAGGATTTTAGGATTTTCAACTTAGTGATAAAAAGTAAAACTTTTGTTTTAATCAGTCTATTATTTTTTCTCATTAAATTTCCAGTTTTTTCAGATGAAAAATCAGCTGATAAATCTAAGGAAACTGAAGAAACAATTGTATACATAGAATCTGCTAAAAAAACTGAATACAAAAAAATAGAGGAAGAAGAAGTTGTAATTTTTACAGGGGATGTAAAATTATCAGTTTCAAAACCATCTCAAGAAATCTATATAGAAGCTGATAATGTAACTTTTAACAGAAATCGCTCCACAATTTATGCAGAAGGAAATGTTGTTTTCACAGAACTTGGAAAAGGAAAAGACGAATCTCAAGAAAGTTTAACTGCTTCCAGTTTATTGTTTAATACTGACACTATGGAAGGAGTTTTTGATTCAGCTCGAGTTGTACAAGAATCATCCAAAAATATCAATCTTACAAATGGTGCTACTCTAATTGTATCATCTGAGCTTTTTGGAAAAGAAAACTCTGGGACAATTACATTTAAAAACGGTGTTCTCACATTTTGTGATGATGAAAATCCCCATTGGAAAATCAAGGCTTCTCGAATTTGGCTTTTACCGGGAAATGAGTTTAGTTTTTTTAACGCACTTTTGTTTGTTGGTAATCTTCCAATTTTTTATATGCCATTTTTTTATTATCCAAAGGATGAAATGATTTTTAATCCTGTTTTTGGATATCGACCTCGTGAAGGATATTTTGTTCAAACCACAACTTATTTGATAGGTAGAAAACCTCTGGATTCATCAAAAAAAGATGATGATGAAACTGGTATTTTCGATTTTATGAAAACTACTGACTTGATGGAACAAGAACGGGAAGGTTTGTTTTTAAGAAATACTGATGAAAAAGCTACAATGCCCAAAAATTCTCTAAAACTTATGGCTGATTTATATTCCACACTTGGCGGAATGATTGGAATCGATGGAGTTTTTAAAGATTTTGGTATTGTTAATTCCCTGAGTTTTGGAACCTATCTTGGTTTTAGTAATACGCTTTTTCCAGAATCAGGAAATAATTATTCAAAATATTCTGCTACAGGCAAAACATATTACAATAAATCTCATATTTTTGGTTTAGAATTACCTTTTAGATTTTATGCAAATTTCAAATTAAGCATCTCAAAATCACCATTTACACTAAATGTGGACTTGCCTTTATATTCAGATTCTTGGTTCAAATATGATTTTTTGGATCGAAGCGAAAATATGGACTGGATTAGCTTTTTGCTAGATGACAAAAAAGAAGAAAATGAGAGTTCAGTTTCAGAAATCAGTTCTTATTCATGGAATCTGTCTGGTAGTATCTCAAAACCAAAATGGGTTTCAAAATTATCACCATTTGTGGAAAATATCAGTCTTTCATCCATATCTTCATCTGTAAACTTTATTTCAAGAGTAAATAAAGATTTAGATTCAAAAGATGAAGATGCACAGTATAGTCCAGAACGGAAATTTTTTGCACCATCTTCTGTTTATCCGCTAAAAACAAATTTTGTTATTTCTGGAAAAATCCTTTCATTAAGTGACAAAAATACAGCAAAAAAAGCCACCTCTGGAGATGGAAAAGCTAATTTTATAGAAATTTTGGATAATCCAATAAATCGAGAATCAAAAGTTGAATCAACTGACAATCCAAAAACTGAGGATACTTCAAAAAAATTAGATGAAAAAAGTGATGAAATAGAAACATTTATTGGTGAAGATTTTTTACCAAAAATTTCTGTTACAAAACCTAATATAAAATCAATTTCAAATTTTACTTATAACTTAGGTTATAGCATAAAACCTCAATTTACTTCTGAAATAAATTATTTCACAGATAAATTTAATTCACCAAAGGATATTGATATGTCAAATGTAAAAATGTCCTTTATTAAATTAAATTCACCAATAAATTTATCAAGCAAACTTTCACTAAAAAATGATTTTATATCCATTGGGAATAATTTTGATTTTAATCCTGTGTATCAAAATCACCCAAGTATAAATCCAGATTATGCAGAAAAAAATGGCGACAACATAAAAAAGTCTGATTACAATGCGAGAAAATTAGATTTAACCAATTCAAACACTGTAAAAATTATGCCCTTTGTTTTTGTAGATGAAATAAAAAACTTTTCATTATCTTGGAACACTTCGTTAAAACTTATAACAACAAAATTTACAGGTGATATTGAAAATCCTTCCTGGGAATATGAAAAAACAAAATGGGAACCAGAATACATTACAAAAAATAATCTTTCAGCTACAATTTCTGCAAATCAATTTGCTGGAACTGTTTCAGAGAGTTTAACATTAACTGCAAACTTACCACCATTAACAGATTCCTATTCTGCTGTGTTAAAGTTTGTATTTCCATTTTGTACAAACTTACAATTTGGTTTTGGATATAGACAAAAATCAAAAACTGATGAATCTTGGGTTTTTGATCCTATAACTCAAAGTTCATCTTGGTCTTTTTTTGAAAATAAATTAAAAATAAATCAAAGATTTTCTTACAATGTAGAAGACTCTCATGTGGATAATTTTTCAACTTCTATAAATGGTTATGGTTTAACTTTTTCTTATACAATGAGTTATACAAATCCATACGATTTTGATTCTGAAAACGGAACTTGGCTTCGTGATGAAAATAAAAAGTTTTTACCTTACGAGTTACGTATAAATTACAGTTCTTCAAACTTAAAATATACGGCCTTTGCTGAAAAATTTAGTATTGCACCTACTTTATCAACGGATTTTACCTTTGACTTGATACAAATTACAGATTCATATTTTTCTTTTACTCCAGGATTTACCATAAAAATTAACGATTTCTTAAATTTTAGTTTTTCTTCAGAAAGCCGAAACGATGTGATTTTCCGCTATGTTCAAGATTATGTGGATATGGGTATAGAAATTCCTGGAGAAACTAATGTTTTTAAAGATTTATTTAATTCTTTTGCTTTTGGTGATAAGGCATTGCGAGAAGCTTCTGGTTTTAAATTAAAAAAACTAAAAATGACTTTAAGTCACAATTTACACGACTGGACATTAAATTCCAGTTTTACTCTAGAACCTAGGTTGATAAAAACGTCAAAACCTTATAGATATGATTTTAGTCCTTATTTTACATTGTCCATTTCTTGGAATCCAATGAGTAGTATAAAAACTACTGTGGAAGACAAGTATGGAGAATTTTTATTATATTGACGGAATGGGGAAAATAAAAGTACAATTTAAGAGTTAGCTTTATGAAACAGAAATTAAATGATAAAACAAATTACTTGAAAAATACTGAAAATTTTTTCAAAACCCACGTATCTTCACTTATTGTGTTTGTTTTGTGGTTTGTGGCTGTGTTGGTTATAGCATTTTTTGATGTGGCAACTTCTGATACAGTTTTATCTTTTTCTCTTAAAGATTACGAAGTTGGAATGATTTCGGATAAAACTGTAATCGCTGAAAAAACTTTATACAGTGACAGTATTTATCCCTTTGAAATAAAAAAGGACGAGGTAATCATCAAAAAAGGCTTTCCAATTACCGAGGAAGCTTTTGGAAAGCTTGAAAAACTAGCAGAAACTCCAGAATATATTGATACAAGAGCCTTTGCCAACGCTATTTTGTATTTTATGCTGGTTTCAGCTTTGATTTTCTTTTTATTTACCAAGGGTTTTTTGAATAAATCTTTGCGATTATCTGAATTAATTTTTTATTCTTTGGATTTTATATTGGTGTATGGACTTTGCACAATCGGAAAAAGATTTCCTGCTTTTGGAACAGATTTTTCGTTGGTGATAATTATTCCAGCCACCTTCGTTGTTATTCTTGTTACAATTTTGTACGGTCAAAAAGAAGCTGTTTATTTTTCATTTATAATTTTCTTTGCAATTTTTTATGCAACAGATTTTAGTCCTATTCCAGCAATTTTTGAGCTTTGTTCTTGTTTATCAGCTGTTCGTGTTGTAAGAAAAATGGATCGCAGATTTGATATGGTTGTTGCCGCCATTGTAATTGCTGTGTTAAATGCTGTGTTCTTAGTCACTTTAATGATTTTAACCAATTCCCAGGTAGAAGGTTTTGTATTTGACGTAATTTGTGTTGCCTTTAACGGATTTATTTCTTGTATTTTAGCCTTGGGATTTTTAACTCCTCTAGAATCAATTTTAAATACAGCTTCCGTTTTCCGTTTAATGGATTTATCAGACTTAAACATTCCGATTATGCGTCGATTGCTTTTGAATGCTTCCGGAACCTACAATCACTCAATGATGGTTGCCTCTCTTGCAGAAAGTGCTTGTTCAGAAATCGGAGCAAATCCACTTTTGGCTCGAGTTGGTGCTTATTATCACGACCTTGGAAAAATTGACCAACCTGAATATTTTGTTGAAAATCAAACAGGTACAAACAAACATGATGATATAAATCCTAGTTTATCTGTTTCTGTAATCAGAAGTCACGTAAAAAAAGGAATAGAAAAAGCACATCAACTTCATTTACCTAGTGAAGTAATTGATATAATTGCACAACATCACGGAAATAGTGTAATTTCTTATTTTTATAACGAAGCAAAAAAGCAAAATGATACAGTTTCAGAATCAGAATTTTCATATTCTGGAGAACCACCTACATCAAAGGAAGCCGCAGTTGTAATGTTGGCAGACACTGTAGAGGCTGCTTGTAGAACTTTGGATAAACCCTCAGTTTCTCGTTTGGAAAAGTTTATTCATCAATTAGTAATGGCAAAATTTGAACATGGCCAATTAGAAAATTGTGATTTGACTTTTAAAGATTTGAACATAATTGAATCATCTTTTGTGACAATTTTGGCTGGTCATTATCACTCTAGAATTGAATATCCAGACCAAAAAGATCCAGATGAAAAAACTTTGTCAGAAAAATCTGTAGAAAATCAAGTTGAAAAGACAAATAAAACTTTATCTGAAAAAACTTTAGTAAAAACTGAAAAAAAAGAGGATAAATAGTGAATAGAGTAATTGTATCTGTTACAGAAAAAATCAATGAACCAAATTGGATTTCACAAGTTGAAGAATTTGTCCAAAAAATCTTAGAAAATCAAAAAAAAGATGGCTGGGAATTATCAGTTTTGTTTTGCGACGATAATTTTATCCAGCAATTAAACAAGGATTTTAGAAATATTGATTCTCCAACTGATATTTTATCCTTTGAAGATGGAACTGAGTACGAAGATGAAGATGGAAAGTGGTATTCCGCTGGGGATATTGCAATCAGTTTGGAAACTTTTACTAAAAATGCAAAAGAATTTGGAGTTTCTTTGGATAATGAACTGAAAAGATTGCTAATTCATGGTATACTACATTTATCAGGTATGGATCACGGAGAAGCACATATTGCAAAAGATAGAACTTTTGAAGGTGGCTCTGATGATGATAGAAAAATGCTTGAACTTCAAGAAGAAATCTTGTTACTTTTAGATAATAAAGTAATTATAAATTAGTATAATAAGGAAAAACTAGGAAAAAAACATGGGGCTGTTTAACAAATTATTTGGTGATAAGCAAGATGAGGAAAAGCAAAGTTCAGAAGCTTTGGCTTTAGAAGAAAAACAAGATATGATAAAAGGTATCGAGGATTTATCAGAAACCTCTGTAAAAGAAGTTATGATTCCTCGAATTGATGTGGACTTTTTGTCTTTAGGAACTCCACAAGAAGAATTATTAGAAAAAATTGCCGAAAGTGGACATTCACGTTTCCCTGTATATTCAGAAAGCATTGATAATGTTGTTGGTGTGCTTTATGTAAAGGACTTAATCAACGCATTTTCCAAAAAAGAAACTATTGATTTAGAGAAAATCATAAGAAAACCATTTTATGTGCCAGAATCAAAGAGAATTGACACACTTTTGCGGGAATTTAAACGACGACACGTTCACATTGCTATCGCAATTGATGAATATGGTGGAATATCAGGTATAATTTGTATGGAAGACATTATTGAGCAAATTGTAGGTGATATTCAAGATGAGTTTGATAACGAGCAAGAAGACATTATTGCAGTTGGCGAAAATCTTTGGTTATGTGATGCTCGTGTAAATATTGATGATTTAAACGAAAAAATCGAAACTTCTATTCCAAATGAAGAATTTGATACTTTAGGTGGTTTTGTTTTTGACTTGTTTGGTAAGATTCCAGCAAAATTTGAAAAGGCATCTTGGAATGGATTGGATTTTATCGTTCAAGATATGGAAGGTCACAGAATCAACCAAATAAAAATTTTAAAAAGGAATGACGAAATTGAATAAGAATTTTCAAAAGTTTCTATCAGTTTTTCTGCTATTTTTTTGTGGTGGTTTTATATTTGCTGCAAAAAATGCTTCATATTATTTTAACGAAGGCAAAAATTTGCAACTTGCAGAGGACTGGTACGGAGCAATTGAATGTTTTTCTGAATCCACAAGACTAAATCCTTCTTACGGAGAAGCATATTTTAAACTTGCTGAATGTTTTTATGCAGTGGACGAATATGAACTATCTTTGCAAAATTTGGATTTAGCCTCAAAATATTTACGAAATAGAGCTGATTTAGAAAATTTACGTGGGTTTTCTTATATCGGACTTGGAGATTTAGTAGAGGCAGAGAAGATTTTTTCTGCTATTTTGCAATCATATCCAAATGATATAGATGCTCGTTTTGGTCTTGCTGAGTTAAATATCCTAAAGGGTAGAGTTTCTGGAGCTGAAAAAGAGTACAAACAAGCTTTATCCCGCCAAAACACCAACAAAAAAGCTTTGCTTTCTTTGGCTTTGGTTTCTGATGAACTTGGCAATCAAAATGCAACAAATACATATATCAATCAAGCATTAAAATATCATAGTGGAAATCCAGAAGTTTATTATTTCGCAGCCTATCTTGCTGTAAAACAAGGAGATTTAGAACAGGCAGAATCTCGAATTCGTACAGCTATTCACTTAAAAGAAAACTACGACGAAGCATACAAACTTTTGGCTGACATTTTGTATAAATCAAACCGTTTTGAAGAATGTATAGAAATCTGTAAATATCGAATTACATTAAATCGAGATGAAAGTTCGGCTTGGTATTTGCGAGGCTTAGCTTCAAAGGCTTTAAATAATGTTGAAGATGCTTTGACTTATTGGGAAACTGGACTTTCCATTGAGCCAAATGATGAGATTATGCGTTCTGCTTTGGAATTACTTGCTTTAGAATACACGGATATCGAAGATTCTCGGCGAGAACTTTGGGCTCAATATCACTTGGAAAAAGCAAAAGATTACGAGAAAAAGTTTTATTCTGTACAAGCACGATACGAATATCGCCGGGCTCTTAGAATTAATCCTAGAAATGCGGAAGCTAGACTTGCATACGCAGAATTGCTTTTATCTGACGGATACAAAGAATCTTATCTTTCACAACTTCAATTTGTGGTTTCAGAAGGAAATGTTTCTCAAAAGATTTTAGACACAGTAGAAGGATATAATTCTTTATTATCTAATACTTTAAGTATTCAATGGAATATAAATCCATTTTATTTAAACAAAAAAAGATGGAATATTGGAATTTATTTTACTGAGCCAAGTGCAGAGTTATATCATATGGATAGCACAAAAATAGCAGTAGATTATCTAAAGGATTTATTTATTTCTTCTGATACCATTAACGGTTTTGCTGACAGCAATTTTGCAAAAAATTATACTTCAGCCTTTGCAGATGCCCGAAAAAACAGCTACGACTATTTTTGTTTAGTATCCTTTTCTGAGTCTGATAGAGAAGTTTCTGCAACCCTTTCTATGTATTCTGGAAGAACGGGAAAAGAGGCTGCTGAATGGAAAGTTTATAGAACTGGTAATGATAGATTTGTCTCCGCATTTAGATATTTACAACAAAAAGTGGAAACCTCTTTGCCAACCTACGGAAAAATTATTGATCGAAAAAACTCTGATGTTCTTGTGGATATTGGAAAAAAAGACGGCTTAAACGAAAATACTACAAATTGGTTAATCGTAAAAAAAGATGCTATAAAAACTGCTGATTCTGGAATTGGAATTAGTTTTTCAGAAGATAATATTTTAGGAAACTTTTCTGTGGAAACAATTGGAGAAGAGATTTCATCTGGTAGAATTGCACAAAAGGGATTGTACGACAAAATAAATGTGGGTGATTACGTGATTCCGGTGGTGGAAGTTACTCCTCTAGAAGAAGAAAATCCAGAAGCAGAAGCAAAAACTGTTGCAGTTGAAGTAACTGAACCAGTTTTGCTTCAGTTATTGCGAAATATTAGAAATTAGAATTAGTAATTAAAACTATTTATTACGTATTGTTGCCATTTTTTTGAAATTGCTGGATAAGCTTTTTCTGATTGGAAAAAACAGCTTAATGCCTCGACATAATTTTCTGTGAAAAAGTAACATTCCCCAAGATAAAAGTAAATTCTAGAAGTTTCTTCTTGTTCGTGTTTGTTTTCTAATAAGGCTTTTAGTTCTGTTGCAGCACTGCCAAAATCTTCTGTTGGGAAATATTTTGAAACAATGAGATTTAACTCATAGGCGATTCCCATAGCTGTTGAAGATTTGTCTTCTTGGAAAATATATGGAACAATTTCCATATCAAAAGTATTGTTGGTTTTGCTTTTATCTGAGGAACTTTGTATCAAATCCACAGTTGGAAGCGGTGTTTTTCTGATTTTTCCTTCTTCAAATGTTACAGTTTCAACTTCCTCTGGCTTTTTGACAATTTCTACAGCAAATAAACTGTTGATTTTATTTGCTAGAGTTTCGTTGTAAATCGTTGTATTTTCAGTAATTATTAAAATATCAAAAACTGAATCATCCTTTAATTGATAAATAACTGCAAAATATGGTGAAAAATGATTTATATCAGAAATTGTGTAAGATGTTTGTTTTTTATCTAAAATTTTTACAAGATTTTTTTTGGATAGTTGATTTGTGAATAAAATTGGATTTTTATCGTTATAAATCAAAATATTTTTAATATTTGAGTCTTGCTCTGGATTTTTCCAAGTTAAAATTAACTCTTGATTTTCCAAGGTAATATTTATGTTTTTTGCGTATGGTTTATTGCTTTGACAAAATAGAGAAAAAGTTGCTAACAAAAAAAATAGTGAAAAAGCGAATTTTTGAATAAAATGTTTCATATATTTATAATGCTCCAAATTTTATGGTTTGACAAGATATAATGTTTATTTTATTGTATAGTATGTTTGTTTCTGTTGTTTTAGACCCAGGTGGGGTTGATACTGCAAGAGCTTTGGCTACGATTTTAACTCAATATGGTTTTAATAAAGTTCAGCGTTCTTGTTATGAATGTACTACTTTTGTAGAAAAAAACTTAAATCTACTAAAAAAAGATATTGATAGAGTTACAGATTATTATGATGTTGTAAGAATGTATCAATATCCTGTGGAAGGAATGGTGGCAATCACTTCTTTATCTCAAAAAAAATGGCAAAGAACAATGCTTCGTCCACCAAAAGAAGAAAAATAATTTTTTCGATAATCTTTCAACAAAAATCATTTATCAATTTTATTATTTTACAGAGGAAAATATGTTAGAAGATTTTAAAATGCCTATTCAAGAATTAAAACAAGATATTCTCAATGTTTGGGGGCGTCTTTGACTCTGCTACAATTGAGTCTAAAATTAAAGTTTTAGAAAATCAAAGTGGGGAACCAAACTTTTGGGATGATGCAAAAAAAGCTGAAAAAGTTTTGGGCGAAATCAAATATCTAAAAAATCGTATAGACCCTTGGAAAGAACTAATTGTAAATATCGAAGATATTGAAGCAACTTATGAACTTGCTTTTGAAAGTGGGGATGAAGAGTTGACTCAAGAAGTTGAAACTTTATACAACGAGGCAAAAGAAAAATTTGAAAAACAAAGTTTACTAAATCTATTGTCAGATGAAGTTGATAAAAATGATGCTTTCTTGACCATTCACGCTGGAGCTGGTGGAACAGAAGCCTGTGACTGGGCATCGATGCTTATGCGTATGTATTCTCGTTGGGCAGAGCGTCGTGGTTATAAAGTAGAAATTGTAGATGAATTAGAAGCTGAAGGTGGCATAAAATCAGTTACTTTGCAAATTCACGGGGAATATGCTTATGGATATTTGAAGGGGGAGGCTGGAGTTCACCGTTTAGTGCGTATCAGTCCTTTTGATTCAAATGCAAGACGTCATACATCTTTTTCTAGTGTTTACGTTTTTCCTGTTTTGGATGATAGTATCGAAGTTGAAATTAAACCAGAAGATTTGCGAGTAGATACTTATCGAGCTGGAGGAGCTGGAGGTCAACACGTAAACAAAACAGACTCTGCTGTACGATTTACCCATATTCCAACAGGGATTGTGGTTGCTTGTCAAACAGAGCGAAGTCAGTTAATGAATCGCCAAACCGCTATGAGTATGTTGAGAGCACGACTCTATGAATATTACAAAGCAGAAAAAGAAAAAGAAAACTCAAAATTCGCCTCAGAAAAAAAAGGTATTTCCTTTGGAAGTCAGATTCGTTCTTACGTTTTCCAGCCATACACAATGGTAAAAGATTTGCGAACTCGTTATGAAAGTGGAAATATTCAGGCTGTAATGGACGGAAACCTTGATCCATTTATCGAGAGTTATTTATTTGCCCAATGGAAAGGTCTACCTCTTGGAGACGGTTCAGACGAAGACGAGGAATAATTTTAGAGGAAGGCCAAGAAAAAAAGTTGAAAAAGAACATTTTTGTAATTTTGTTTTGTATCTTAAGTTTTTCTGTTTTTTCTGCCACTCCAAGTGATGAAAAAACAGAAAAATGGATTATCGCTCCTCAAAAATTCTCTGGGAAGGTAGAGTATCAAGAAATGGTACCCACTATGATTTTGCAATCCTTTCCAGAAAATATGACAAGAGACATATCGCCAGAAGAACAACTTTTTTATCACGAAAAAACTCAAAATGACAAAATGAAAGAATTGATTTCTGGATTGAGTAAATATGAAAATGATAAAAATCAACTTTTTTTCAAAAATATTAGTAAAAGTGAGAAAAACAAACAACGAGAAAAAATTGAAGAAAATATAAAAAATCAAGAAGCAGAAATACAAAAATTACAAGCAGAAATGCTAGAACCTGTGGAATATCACGAAGAAACACGGTTTGTAGAAATATCAGAAAACTTTGTAAGTGATGATTTTTTGACAAAATTAGATTCAAATAATCAAAAAATAAACGCTGTTTTATCAGGAAGTGTTTCTGAAATAAACGGATTTTTGTATATAAAAGCGAAAATTACTATATTGCCTTTGGAAAAAAATCCAGAAGCAGAGGATTTGCAAGGGCTTTTTTCAATGGAAACCGCTGTAGTTGGGAATTATTCAGAAATCCAGCAAATGACAAATGAAATTGCTCAAAATTTTTTGTCTTTTGTGTTAAACAAGGAAAAAGTGCTAGTTTCTGTAAAAGTTTTTCCAGAGGAAATTTCTTCTACAGTTTCTATCACAATTGATGGAACAGTTTACAAAACTCAAGTTGATAATTTGTCTTTGCAACAGGGAGAACATAAGTTTTCTATAGAAGCTCCAGGTTATCAAGTACGAAATTTTACAGCAAATCTTGATGATTCTCGAAGTGCATATAATTATTCAGTTTATCTATCTCCTGCTGAAGAAATCCCCCTTACTGTAGTTGGTAGTGATAAGGAACTTTTAAAAAGTGATATGAATCCAGAAGAAGTTTCTTTGTACATTCAAGGTATAAAAAAATCAATTACATTTTCAGACAGTGAATTAGAATCGAGTTTTTATGCTAGTCATCTTCCTGTTTTTGGAGAATTTACAGTTCCTTTGGTGACAGACCCTGAGGAAGAAACAAAATATGCTAGTACATTTTTTAAATTGACAGGAAATTCAATAAAACCAATTTCAATCCGAAGTGAATCCTCCACTGTTTTGATTGAAAAAGCTCGAAAAAGAATGTATACTTCATACGGTATTTTGTTAATTACTTTGCCTCTAACATTTTATTCAAACGGAAGATTATCTGATATTGTAAATACAATCAATAATTCTAATTCCTATTCAGATGAAATGTTAAAAAGTTATGACAATTGGCGACTAACTTACGAAATATCCTTGGGAGCTACAATCGCTGCTGGAGTAAATATGTTGATTCAATTGGGAAGATATATTTTTACAGCAAATACGGTTTTACCACAAAGTAGATAATTAGATAATTTATAAATATTTTGGAGAAAAAAATGGCAAAATTTGGCTTTGGAAAAAAATTAGCACAACTTTTCGGTTTGCACAAAAACACAAATGAAGATTTTTTTGAAGATTTAACAGACACTCTTATTGAAGGTGATATTGGAGCAAAAACCGCTTTTGAAATTACTGAAAAATTGGAAAAAATCTGCAAAGAAAAAAAACTTACTGAAGAAGCAGATATTAAAAATGAACTTAAAAATCTTTTGATGACACATATAAAAACTTGTTCTTTTGATATTGATAAAAGTCAAGTATCAATTTATATGCTTTTAGGTGTGAACGGAGCTGGAAAAACCACAACAGCCGCAAAATTATCAAAATATTTTAAAGATAATGGTCATTCTGTAATTTTAGCCGCTGCTGATACTTTTAGAGCTGCAGCTATTGAACAATTAACTTTTCACGCTGAAAAAGTTGGAGTACGTATTGTTTCCCACCAAAGTGGAGCCGACCCTTCTGCTGTAGTTTTTGATGCAGCTTCTGCGGCAAGTGCCAACGGAGGAGCTTTGGTTTTTGCTGATACTGCAGGTCGTTTACACAACAAGGAAAACCTTGTGCGTGAGCTTCAAAAAATAGACCGAGTTGCAAGTCAAAAGGCAAGTGAAGGGGCTTACAAAAAAATATTGGTTCTTGACGCAACCACAGGACAAAATGCTCTTCGCCAAGCAGAAGTTTTCCACGAAGCTGTTGGGGTAGATGCTGTAGTTTTAACAAAATATGATTCAACTGCAAAAGGCGGAATCGTTATTTCTCTTGGAAAAGAGCTTGGAATCCCAGTAGCTTTTGTTTGTACTGGAGAACACTACGAGGATATTGCACCGTTTTCGCCGGAAGCTTTTGCAAAAGATTTTATCGAGGACTAAAAATTATGGTACGCACAAAAGTTTTTTTTATAATTTATTTTTTATGCGTACTAAGTTTGGGATTTTCAGAAGATTTTGTGCTTTCTGAAAAAAATCACAACAATCTAGTTTACACATATCAATACGATAATTCTTTAGTGCGTAAAGAATACGATGAAAAAAAAAGATTGATTTTAAAAATTACTTGGGATACAAATACTGATGAAATGCTTACCAAGATAAGTTATTCATATTTAGATGATTCTATGTTTCCTTTTGCTTCTGAAACTGTTTTTCTACTGGAATCCAAAGTTGAAAAAAGACAATACACAGACAAGGGCAAAGAGAAATTGATACAAATCTATGAAAATGAAGAATTGATATCTGAAAAGCGATACAGTTATGATTCTGAAGGTCAAACTGTTTCTTTTATCGAAAAACAAATTGAAATATCAGATAAAGAACCAAAATCAACAAAAATTACAGAAAACGAAATCAAATATGAATATGTAATTTTTGATTCAAAAACCTTTGTAAACGAATATCATTTTGAAAATAATATAAAAAATAAAGAAAAAGTATATTTATCATCAACAAAATACTACGAAAATGCTTTTTTTGAAGGTGATATTAAAATTTATTCTGAATACGAAAATAATCTTAAACAATTGGAAATAACATATTTTCAAGGAAAAGAATTGAGGCGAAAATAGATGAAAAAATTAAAAGAAAAGAAAGATTTTCCTTGGATTCTATACATTTCAAGACGATTTGCAAAAGTTGATAGCACAGGAAGATACGCCATTAACAGTTTTTTTGCAGCGGCTGGAATTGCTTTTGGAGTTACAGCTCTTATCGTAATTATTTCTGTAATGAACGGTTTTCAAATGGGATATATCGATTCAATTATGGAAATTAGTTCTTTTCACATTCGCATAGAAAATCCATCAGAAGATTTTGCTTTTGATAAAATGGATATTTCAAAATCAAAGGATATTCGCTCCTTTGTGGAAATGTATGAAGCTCAGACTTTGATGGTGGGAAAAGGCTCTAGACAACATCCCGCCTTGCTTCGGGGAGTTCCAACAAATATTTTAGAACTTGATTCAGGATTTGCAGATGAACTTGTTATGGTTTCTGGAAGTTTTGATTTATCAGAACCAAATACATGTGTGTTAGGCTCATCTTTGGCAAGAAAACTTAGTTTGCGAGTAGGAGATTCAGTAAATCTCTTAGCGATTTCTGGTTCAAGTGATACAGATTTGTTTTCATCAAACAGAAATCTTACAATTGTTGGAACATTCACTTCTGGATACAGCGATATAAATCAAACATTCGCCTTTGTGTCTCTAGAAACTGGAAAAAATCTTCTTGGGGAGAATGTTCTTCCTTTGACTTGTTTGAAATTGAAAAATCAAAATCAAGATTCAAGAATTATTGCAAAAATTCAAAATGAAAATCCAGAACTAAATTGTGAATCTTGGCGTAGTTATAATCGTTCTTTTTTCGGTGCATTGAAAATCGAAAAAAATGTTTTGATGTTTTTAGCGTTTTTGATTTTTGTGGTAGTGGCCATAAATATTTACAATTCAATGCGGCGATTGGTTTATGAAAGACGGGAAGAAATCGCTGTTTTACAAGCTTTAGGAGCTGGGAAAAAAGAGACAAGGCTGGTTTTCACAATTCAAGGTTTGCTAACTGGAATAAAGGGAGCAATTCCTGGTTTGATTCTTGGTTTACTGATTTCCTTTAACATGGAAAATGTATTTATTGGATTTTCTTGGCTTATGTCAAAAATTACATATTTATTTAATTTAATCATAAATCCACAAAATGCAGCTTATATTGCTTCAAATTCGATTTTTATGTATTACGCAAAAATTCCTGCAAGGGTTGTAGCTTCAGAAGTGATTTTAATTACACTTTTTGGAATCTTGGCTTCTTATTTTGCTGCTTTACTTGCAAGTAAAAATATTATGAAATCTTCAATTTCTGAGGTGTTAAGAGATGAGTAATTCTATTATTTCAATAAAAAATCTAGAAAAAACTTTTTTAGGGGCTGGAGAACCTTTAACAATTTTAAAAGATTTGGATATGGAAGTTGAAGAAGGAAGTAAGTCCATTATTATTGGGGCAAGTGGCTCTGGAAAAAGTACTTTGCTAAATATTATTGGGGGGCTTGAATCTTCGACAAAGGGTGATATTTTTGTTGGTCCTTATGAAATTAGCAAATTAAAAGAAAAACAACTTACCGAATATCGTTCAAAATTTTTGGGATTGATTTTCCAATTTCACTATTTGCTAAAGGATTTCACAGCTTTGGAAAATATTTTTTTACCAGCTTATATGAATGGTATGAAAAAAAAAGAAGCTATAGAACGGGCTGAAAGTTTAATCAGTGATGTTGGTCTTGAAAATCGAAAAAATCACCTGCCAAGTCAATTGTCTGGAGGAGAAAGACAAAGAATCGCAGTGGCAAGGGCTCTAATCAACAATCCAGAACTAATTTTGGCTGACGAACCTACTGGAAATCTTGACCCAGAAAATGCGGCTGCTGTTATCGATTTGCTATTTTCGATTGTGGATAAATATCACAAAACTTTAGTTTTAGTAACTCACGATATTTCACTAAAAGAAAAGGGTGATATTTGTTATTCAATAAAAGAAGGAAAGATTATCACTTTATGAAATTGTCTTCCATTTTTTTAATTTGTTCTAGAATTATAAAACCAAAAGAATCATCTCTAACCAATGCTCGAAAAAGTCTTATTGGAGCTGTTTTTTGCATTGCATTAAGTTTGATTCCCTTGACTGTGGTTTTAGTTGTTACAGACGGAATGATAGAAGGTATAACTAATAGAATTGTGGGACTTTCTAGCTATCATTTGCAAGTGGCACAAATTAGAAATTACGCTGATGTAGATGAAAATTTAGCGGATTTGGAAAATCTTGCAGCAACCATAAAACAACATCCCAAAGTTTTAAGCACTTTTATCGAAAGACAGGGAACTGTTTTAGCTGCTGGAAAAACTGGTCGAAGTGGTGCCACAGTTCGTGCCGTTGATGAAAAATTATTTACACAAAATAACGCTTTTGCAGAATATTTGGAAGTTATTCAGGGAAGTGCAAGTTTTTCAACTGGAAAATCCTGCGTAATCGGAAAAAAAATCGCTGAACTTTTGGGAGTGGCTGTTGGAGACAGTATTCGGCTTATTTCAACACGAACTTCTTTATCAGGTTCAGTTATTCCAAAAATTTCTGTTTTCAAAGTTGAAGGAATTGTTTCAAGTGGATATCAAGAAATTGATGCTCTTTGGGTTTTTATTCCTTTGAAAACTGGATTTGAATATCTTTCTAGTGCTGCTTCTACAATTTGTGTTGGAATAGAAACTGAAAATCCTTTTGCAGACAATTTTTATCAAACTATCGATGAAATTGATAATCTAGTTCCCGGTGGATTTTCTTTATATTCTTGGGAAGAGTTAAACGCATCTCAATACGAAAATTTTGCTTCCACAAAGCTTATGCTTTTGTTTGTGATGTTTTTGATTGTTTTGGTGGCTTCAGTAAATGTATCATCTGCTTTGGTAATGTTGGTTATGGAAAAGCGAAAAGATATTGCGATTTTGAAAAGTCTTGGAGCTTCAAACAGAGGAATTGGATTTTCTTTTGTATTGACAGGTGGATTTGCTGGATTTATTGGAGCAATAATTGGTATTCCTCTTGGGTTGCTATGTGGGATAAATATTAACTCAATAATAAGTTTTTTTGAAAAAATAATTAACACATTTACAAAGTTGATATATTATATAAAAGATGGAAGTGAATATGTGCCAATTTCTTTAATGGATCCAGCTTATTATTTGGAGACAATTCCTATAATTATTCCTGGAAAAGAAATCCTTTTGATTTTTGTTGGGACAATTTTCCTTTCAATTTTAGTTTCGATTATTCCTGCTTCAAAAGCAGCAAAAGAAAAACCATTAAATATAATTCGTAAGATATAGTTTCGGAGACTAATAAAATATGAAGTGTGATATTTGTAAAATAAATGATGCAGTTATTTTTTTACAAGAAGTTCGAGGAAATCAAAAAAAAGAGGTACATTTGTGTTTTGAATGTGCTGCAAAAAAAGGGATTCCAACTCCAACTCCTGGAGAAAGCTTTAATCCAGAGAAAATATCTTTAGAAAAGATAATTTCTGCAATGACAGAAAAAAGAAGTTGTAAAGTTTGTGGACGTTCTTTAGATGATATTAAACGATATCGGGCTGTGGGATGTCCTGCTTGTTATTCAAACTTTAGTCAGGAAATAAAAGAAATATTTGCTGGAAATGGAGAACTAAAAACTTATTGCGGAACATTCCCAAAACACGTTTCTGACGGTCGTTCTTCCCTACAAGATAGAGCAATTTTACAGGAAAAACTTGCTGAATCCGTTGCTCGGGAAGATTTTGAAAAAGCTGCAATTTATCGTGATAAAATAAAGGAATTAGACAAAAAAGATGAATAACCTTACTTCAAGTCCAGCTTGGTATTCTGAAAAAGGAATCCAAGATGATGTCATTTGTTCTACAAGAATTCGTCTTGCAAGAAATCTTGCGGATTTTCCTTTTCCCTCAAAACTAAAAGACGAAGACAGAGAACGAGTCCAAGCATTAATTTTTGATGCTTTTTCTCGATTAGAAAATTCTAGTGATTATCAGAGTTTGTCTGTTAGCAACCTAGAATTGCTTGGAAGGCTCATATTAGCCGAAAGAGGTGTTCTAACTCAAGATATGGTGGAAAAGAACAATACAGGGGTTGTAATTCGCTCTGATGGGAAAGTTTCGTGTACGGTAAATTCCTTTGACCATTTGCATTTGTCTTCATTTTCTACAGGATTAAATCTCCAAGAAAACTATGAACTAATTTCATCAATTGACTCAAAACTTCAAGATTCTTTGCAATTTGCAGGAATGCCTGATTTTGGATATTTGTCCTACAGATTGCGGGATACTGGAACTGGTATGAAAATTTCTATGATGCTTCATTTACCAGCTTTGTCCTATGAAGGTTTAGAAAAAAATATTTTTAAATCTTTAGTAAATTGTGGATTTGATATTTTTGCCTGTTTTTCAAATCAAAAAAATAATGCCACAAGGGCTTTGGGTTCATATTTCAGAATTGCCACAAATACCAGTTTCCCTCACAGTGAAACAGACCAAATTGCTCAAATGGTTTCCATCGCCAGTCAACTAATGGATGCGGAAAGACAAACTAGAAGTGATTTGATGAAAACAAAGCCAACTTTGCTTAAAGACAAAATTTACAGAGCTTTGGCAACAATCAAATACAGTCGTTTTATTTCCTTGTCAGAAGGAATAGAACTTATTTCTGCAATAAAACTTGGAAAAAACTGTAATCTTTTCACAGGAATAGAAGATTCCACTCTTTTTGCCCTGTTATATCGTATACAAACAGCTCATTTAGGTTTTGTAATTCGTAGTGGAAACTTTAATTTTGAAGATGATGTTACAACACCAGAGCAACAAACAGATAGACTTCGAGCCTTGGTTTTGCAAGAAACAGTTTCGTCTGTTTATCTAGTTTAACAAAAGTA
The DNA here is from genome assembly GCA_017416145.1 of Spirochaetaceae bacterium. Classification (GTDB taxonomy): domain Bacteria; phylum Spirochaetota; class Spirochaetia; order Treponematales; family Treponemataceae; genus Treponema_I. The sequence continues at coordinate 58,962 of JAFQDD010000019.1, forward strand.
AATACGCAAAGGAAACTTTTTTATGAATAAGGGATTATCACCAAGAGCTCAAAAACTTTTGTCAGTTTCAGCTCAAGGAATTGCAAAAAAAAGAGGAAGTGGACAACTGACTCCAGAACATGTTTTATTAGGTATGATTTCTGATGCAGATAGTTTAGGTTTTGAAATTCTTTTATATTTAAATATAAATATTTTAATGCTTCAATTAGCTTTGGAACAAGCTATTCCCCAAGGAAATGCTCTAGCTCCAAATCAAGAAGCCGCTCCAAGTAGACGACTTAGAACTCTAATCGATATTGCCGCTGTGGAATCTCGGATTGCACGAAAAGACTATATTGGAACAGAACATTTGCTTTTGGCAACTTTACGAGAAGAAAATAGCGTTGCTGCAAGATTTTTTTCAGCGATTCCTGTAACTGTAGATGCTGTCCGACAAGCAGCGGATGCAGTTTCTATTCGATTTCGTTCTTCTGCAACTGCACAAGCAAAAGAAAAAGAATATGCTGGAGGTATTCGAGGACAAAATCAAAGTCCAAAGGATAGTTTACTTGCAGAATACAGCAAAGATTTAACATTACAAGCACGAGAAGGTGAGCTTGACCCAGTTGTTGGAAGAGAAACTGAAATATCTCGGGTAATTCAAATCCTCTCTAGACGAAGCAAAAACAATCCTGTTCTTGTGGGAGAACCCGGAGTTGGAAAAACCGCTATCGTGGAAGGATTGGCATTAAAAATAGCTGAGGAATCTGTGCCAAAAGATTTGCTAAACAAGCGGATTTTGGTTTTGGATTTAGCATCGGTAATTGCAGGAACAAAATATCGAGGTGAATTTGAAGAAAGAATTAAGAAAATTATCAAAGAAATTACAGATCAAAAAGATATTATTATTTTTATAGACGAACTTCATACTCTAATTGGAGCTGGAGGAGCAGAAGGCTCAATGGATGCTTCAAATATGCTAAAACCAGCCCTTTCTCGTGGACTTTTACAAGTTATTGGAGCTACAACCCAAAAAGAATACAGAAAATATTTTGAAAAAGATTCTGCATTAGAAAGAAGATTTCAACAGGTGAGCATTGTAGAGCCATCAGACGAAGAAACTGTAAAAATATTAAAGGGCATTTTACCAAAATACGAAGAATATCATCATGTAAAATATGCTGATGGAGTGGTTGAACAAATTGTGAAGTTTTCTCGTCGCTATATTACAGAACGATTTTTACCGGACAAGGCGATTGATTTGCTTGATGAAGCTGGAGCTATGAAAAAAATCCAAGAGGACAAAACTCCAACAGAATTAACAGACTTAGAAAAGCAAATCTCTCTTTTACAAGAAGAAAAACAGCTTTGTATTCAAAATCAAAACTTTGAACAAGCAGCCTCTACACGAGATAAAATTAAATCCTTACGTGAAAAGCAAGAAAAGTTTTTGCAAAATGGAAAGATAACCTATGCAAAAAATCTAGTTACAGAAAAGGACATTTGCACTGTGGTTTCAGAAATGACTGGAATTCCTGCAAATCAACTAGATACAGAGGAAACAAAGCGGCTTATCAATATGGAAAAAGAGCTTCACAAAACTGTAATTGGTCAAGAAGAAGCTGTAAGTTTAATTTCATCAGCTGTAAGACGTGCTAGAGCAGGGGTTTCTTCGTTTAATCGACCACAAGGTTCTTTTATCTTTTTAGGACCAACTGGGGTTGGAAAAACGTTACTGGCAAAAACGTTGGCAAAATTTTTATTTGGAACAGAAGAAGCACTAATTCGCATTGATATGAGTGATTTTATGGAAAAACACACCGCTTCTCGCCTTGTGGGAGCTCCTCCTGGATACGTAGGTTATGAAGAAGGTGGAGTTTTAACAGAAAAAGTTCGCCGAAATCCTTATTCAGTGGTTTTGCTAGATGAAGTTGAAAAAGCTCATGCAGATATTTTTAACTTGCTTTTACAAGTTTTAGAAGAAGGGGAATTAAAAGACAACTTGGGACATACTGTAAATTTCAAAAATACAGTTATTATTATGACAAGTAATGCTGGAGCAAGAGAAATTACAACAGAAAATAGACTAGGATTCTCATCATCTTCAAAAGGATTGTTGCCTTACGAACAAATAAAGGACAACGCTTTAACCGAACTTAAAAAGTTTTTACGACCAGAATTACTAAACCGAATTGATGATGTAGTAGTTTTTAATCCTCTTTCAGAAGAAGAAGTAAACGCAATCTTAGAAAGTCAAATCAAAGATTTAGAAAAGCGTTTGATGGAAAAAGGACTAAAAATTAAGCTAAAACCAAGTGGAAAAAAATATTTTGCAGAAAAAGGATATGAACCTGCATTTGGAGCAAGACCTATGCGTCGCCTTATCCAAAGAGAAATAGAAGATTCCATTGCAAATTTGATTTTATCCGGGAAAGCTACAACTGGTGATACAATTCTTGTAGAAGCCAAAAATCAAAAATCTGTTGTAACTGTCAAAAAAGCAGAAGATAAACCAAAGAAAAACTAATAATAGGCAAAGCCTAAAAAAGATGAAAAATTCTTGAAAAAGGGGTAATCCCGTGATATTATGTTTTTAGGTAAAATATGAATTTTTTTGTAGGACATAGTAAACTTGATGATGTGGATGCTGCACTAAAAGAAGCAACATCATTATTCAAAAATCCTGATTTTCTCTTTTATTTTGCACCCCTTTCAAAAATCAAAGATGTTACAGAAAAAATCTATAAACTTTTTCCAAATGCAACTTGTTTAGGTACAAGTTCCCATTACGTTTATTCAAAAAGTGGATTAAAACGAGATGTTATATCTTGTTTTGGTTTCAACGATGTAATCGAAACTTCTGCTGATATTATTTTAGAAATTGATAGATATCCACTAAAATATGCCGACCGAGTTGAAAATGCCATAAAAAAGCTATCTTCTCCAGAAAATGCAATCTGTGTAGAGCTTTCAACCGCTTTTTCGATGAGCGAAGAATTACTTTTAACAACATTAAATTCTGTGTGTAGCAAATACAATATTCCTGTGGCAGGTGGAAATGCTGGAATAAGTCCGACAGAATTAAAAAAAGGAATCCGAAAAACTTACGTTGGATTTAACGGCAAAACTTACGAAAATGCTTGTGTATTTGCTATGCTAAAAAATGCAAAATCTCCAATACGAATTTACGACGAACATTTTTATAAGCCAACAGGAATAGAGCTTTTAATCACTGCCATCGATATAAAAAACAAAACAGTTTTGGAAATAAATAATATGCCAGCTGCAGAAGGTTTGGCAAAAGTTTTAAAATGTTCTATCGAGGAAATCCCACAAAAAATGAATTATTATCAATTTGGAAAATATGTTGACGGTAAATTGCTGATTTCCTCTTTTGGTAGAATGTTTGAAGACGGTTCTCTAGAGTTTAACGCCCATTTGTTTAATCAGACGAAGGTTATGCTTTTAGAACCAGATGATATGGAAACTATTTTTAAAAATACATTTAATAAAATCAAAACCGAAAATCCTCAAGCGAAAATCGGATTTCTAATTCATTGTCAAGGTCGCTCAATGTTTTTAGATGAGAAAAAAATGTTAGAAGATTATGCAAAGGAAGTTGGGAAATTGTTCCCATTTTTTGGTGGATTTTCTTCTCTAGGAGAGCAATACAAAACCTTGCATTTGAATCATACTATGGTGATGGTGGTTATTTAATGTCTAACAAAAAAGTTCAAGATATCATATTCACAAATGATAATTGTGTTGGTTGTAATAGATGTATAGCATCCTGTCCAATTTTGGGAGCTTGTGTTGCAGTTACAAAAAACGGCAAAAACCGAGTAGAAGTAAATTCTGAAAAATGTATAAATTGTGGATATTGTTTGAACGTATGTAAACATAATGCACGAGAATATCTTGATGATACAGAAGAATTTTTTCAAGATTTATCAGAAAAAAAAGACATATCTGTTATTGTTTCCACTTCATTTTATATTTTATATCCCAAAAAGGCGAAAAAAGTTTTAGGATATTTAAAATCAAAAGGTGTAAAACATTTTTATAATGAAAGTTTTGGAGTAGATATTTCTACTTGGGGATATTTAAAATTTATCGACCAAAATCCCAAAAAAAGCTTTGTTTTACAACCTTGTTCTGCTTTTGTAACTGGCATCCAAAAAGCAAATCCTGGAATGCTAAAATATTTGGCACCAATCCAATCTCCACTGATGAGTTTAGCATCATATCTTAGAAAATATCAGGGATTTTCTGGGGGATTAGCTTATTTAAGCCCTTGTATTTCAAGAAAAACAGAAATTGATTCAGAAGATACTCACGATTTAGTACAGTATAATATTACGATAAATCACTTATTTGAAAAAATTCAAGACGTAGATTTGGATGCTTATTCTGAAATTACGCCAGACATCAATGATGAGTCTCTAAGTGCTTCTTATCCATTTTTGGGAGGATTAAAGGAAAATCTTGGACGATATTTACCAAAAGAGCAAATAATTTTGCGATTTGGAGATGTAGCTAAAAATTACGATTCAAAACGAGATTTTTCATCATTGCTAAAAGACACAGAATCTTTGATAATAGATACCTTTCATTGTGAAAATGGTTGTGTTCAAGGGACTGGAGTTTCCAACAAGGATTTTCACCTAAAACAATCCATTGATTATTATCAAGAAATAAAAGAAAAATTCTCGGATTCAAAAAGTCACGAGGAGAGAAAAAAAGAACTTTACGAAAAATTTGCTCAATTAAACTACGAAGATTTTACTCGGGAATATACTGATTTATATCAACAAACTTTTGAAGTGCCAGATTCTATTACAGATGAAATCTTTAATTCTATGTATAAAACTACTTCAAAATCTAGAAATGTAAACTGTAACGCTTGTGGATATTCATCTTGTAAAAAAATGGCAAAGGCAATCGCTCTTGGATACAACACTATAAAAAACTGTGCAAAATACGAGCGAGATGAAAATGCGAAACTTTACACCACAGATAGAATTTCAGGTTTGCCAAATCGAGTTGCTTTTGTGGACGAACTTGCAAAGCGTTTAGATGAAAATCAACTTAAAGATTATGCCATAATCCAGTTTAATATTAAGAACTTTACAATTATGAATAGTCGCCTTGGATTTGAAGGCGGAAATGCTATAATTTATGATTATGTTCAATCTATTAAAACTCACCTTAGGGATGATGAAAAATTATTCCATTCTAACGGGGATAGTTTTTTCGCAATTATATTAAAAGATAGAGTAACTTCATTTTTATATATTTTGAATAATGTAGAAATCGAAAAACTTAAAATAAACGAAGACGAGGAAATGGATTTACGGATTCGAGCTGGGGTTTACGAGATTGATGGCACTGAAAAAACAGTAAATCAGATTGTTGAACGTGTAGCTGCTGCCTATATGATAACAAGATCCCACAAAAATCAAGATATTGCTTATTTCGATAAGGAAATGTCTGATAGAATTATCTCTACATTAAAATTATCCCGCTATGTAGTTAAATCTATAGAAAATAAAGAATTATTTGTTGTTTATCAACCAAAAGTTAGCATAAAAGAAAAAAAGTTGATTGGTGCAGAAGCCTTGGTTCGCTGGGAAAGAAACGGTAAAAATTATCCGCCAAATGAATTTATTCCAATTTGTGAAACCAATGGATATGTTCGACGAATTGATTTCTTTGTGCTAAATAGTGTTTGTCAACATTTGAAACAATGGATAAATAGAGGAATCGAACCTGTAAAAATTTCTGTAAACTTTTCTAAACTTCATTTTGAAAAAGATGATGTGGCAAAACGTATTCTTCACATTATTAATAAGTGGGAGATTCCCCATCATTTAATTGAAATTGAGTTTACAGAAACTGCTTATACAGACAAAGAGGATAAACTTCGTAAAACTTTGGATTTGTTAAAAAAAGATGATATTTCTTCCTCTATCGATGATTTTGGCTCAGGATATTCTTCTTTGAGCTTGTTGCAAAACCTTGATTTTGACATCATAAAATTGGATAAATCTCTTATAGACACTTTGATTTCTAAGGAAAAATCTCTAAAAGTCGTAAAAAATATTGTTCGAATGGCAAAGGATTTGAATATGTCTGTTTTAGCAGAAGGGGTTGAATCTAAAAACGAATATGATGTTTTGTCAGAACTTGATTGTGATATGATTCAAGGGTATTTGTTTGATAAACCACTTTCCATTCAAGAGTTTGAAAATCGACTGATTCAAAAACACTACACTGTGTAATTTTTTATTACTCCAAAATGTTTGACATTTTTCTCTTACAATTTGATTCTTCTAGAATTATAATATATAATTGTGGAACTGAATTATCTTAGCTTTTCTAAAATGGAGAAAAATAATGATTAAAAAAATTATATTATCAGTTTTATTAGTTTTTATGTTTGGTTTTGTTTTTGCCGCAAATCCAGAAGAAGTAAATATTGCCGCATTAAACGGTCCTAGTGGAATTGGAATGGCTTATCTATTTGAAACAAAGCCAGATTTGGACGGGGCAAAGTCAAACTATGAAGTAGTGGCCTCTGCTGATGTTTTACTTCCAAAACTTCTAAAAGGCGAAGTTGATATTGGGATTTTACCACCGAACGCAGCTGCAAAAGTTTACAACAAAAATAAGGGTGCTATTGTAATGGGAGCGATTGTTGGTGAAGGAATGCTTACAATTGTTTCAACAGATAGTTCTGTAACATCTTTAGCTTCTTTGAAAGGGAAAAAACTTACAGTTGCAGGTCAGGGAGCAACTCCAGAATATATGATTCGTTATTTGGCTGCAAAAGAAGGAATCTCTCTAGAAGGTGGAGCGGAGGGAATTGAGCTTGATTTTTCTATTCCAAATGCAGAAATTGCTGCAGCCATTGCCAGTGGAAAAATCCAAAACGCTTTGGTGCCAGAACCATTTGCAACTGTTGCTTGTACAAATGCTAAAAATTGTCGCCGTGCTGTAAATATCCAAGAACTTTGGGGAAAAGATAACTATCCAATGACTGTGGTTGTTATCAATGCAAAGTTTGCTTCCCAATATCCAGAAACTGTACAAAGCTTTTTAGACGCATACAAAACTTCTATTCAGTGGACAAATAGTTTTCCAGTGGCAGCTGGAGCTTTAGTTGAAAAACACACTTTAGGCTTAAAAGCTATGATTGCTGCAAAAGCTATTCCAAATGCAAACTTTACTTTCACATATGCAAAAGATAGCAAAGCTAAAATCGAAAGTTTGCTTTCTGTGTTTATGAGTTTTGCTCCAGAAGCTATTGGTGGAAAACTACCTGATTCTAGTTTTTATTTCGGTTTATAAACTTTTAGATACAAGTCGGGTAGTCAATCTTGAATTGTAAAAAACTTACAAAAAGATTTTCTAAAGAAAATATAAAAGATTTCTTCCAAATTATAGTTTTGCCACTTTTTGCAATAATTATTTTTTGGAAGATTCTTGCAAATCACATTGATTCAGAGCTGGTTTTGCCAGAACCTTTTGCAGTATTTAAAAGATTTTTTTCATTACTTTCTGAATCAGCTTTTAGAAAGCATCTTTTTGCAACAATTTTTAGAAGTCTTTTGGCATTTTCTCTTTCCTTTGCCTTTTCCTTATCAATTGGTTTGCTTTCTTGTCTTAGTCGTGGCATAGAAAACTTTTTTAAACTTCCCCTTGCTATAATCAAAGCAACTCCTGTGGTTTCCCTTATTTTGCTAACTCTTTTTTGGTTTAAGTCAAACACTGTGCCAGTTTTTATCGGTATTTTAATGACCTTACCAATAATGACCACTGCCATAATTCAAGGCTTTAAAAATGTTGATACTGAACTTTTGGAAATGTGCAAAGCCTTTAATTTCACAAAAAAGCAAATTATCAAAAATCTCTATATTCCTTCAATGCTTCCATACTTTTTTTCTGGGGCTTTAAGTGCCTTTGGTTTAAGCTGGAAAGTTGTGGTAGCAGCAGAAATCCTTTGCTTACCAAAAAGTGCCATAGGTTCTGTTTTGCAAACTGCAAAAGTTCACATAGAAACCACCGACGTTTTTGCAATTACAATGTCTATTATTTTAATCAGTTTTGTGCTAGAAACTGTAGCTGCAACTCTTATTGCCAAAAGGAAGAGTCGTTATGCATAAAGAAATCCAAACACAAATTGATACAAAGCCAATATCAATCAAAAATCTAAATATCAATTTTGAACAAAAAAGCATTTACAAAGATTTTTCCATAGATTTTCAAGAAAACAAGATTACAGCCATATTGGCACCTTCTGGAGCTGGGAAAACCACTTTGCTAAAAGCAATTTCAAAACAGGAAAAAAACTCTTCATTTTTGTTTCAAAATCCAAGATTGTTGCCTTGGAAAACAGTTTTTGAAAATCTAACCTTGCCTTTGGAAAACACTAATCTGTCAAAAGAAGAAATAAAACAGCGAGGTGAATATTTTCTAGCTCAAGTTGGGCTTTTAGACAGAAAAAAAGATTTCCCAAAAACTTTGTCTGGTGGTGAAAAACAGCGAGTGGCAATGGCTCGATCTTTTGCTTATCCAAGTTCACTTTTGCTGATGGACGAAGCTTTTCAATCTCAAGATTTAGGGTTAAAACTCAAACTTATGGAAGATTTTTTGCAACTTGCAAACTCAGAAAATAAAACAGTAATCCTTGTAACCCACGATATTAGAGAAGCAATTTGCCTTGCAGATAGAATAATCGTGCTAAAAGGCTCTCCAAATCAAATAAAAATGGATATTCAAAATCCACTGGAAAAAGAAAACCTCTCAGTAAAAGTAAAATACACTTCCAAACTTTCCCTTGAAATAGAAGAGCAAATCCTAAAAATCTTTTTAGAATAATTTTTGACTGGTATGTCTGTATTGTAATCATATTCTGGGATTAGCATATTTTCTACCTCGGTTACAAATCCTTTTCAAGTTGTTGGATTGTTTCTCCTGATAAACCAGTAACAGTTGAGATTTGTTCAATAGAAAGTCCTAGGTGAAAAAGATTTTTAGCCGTTTTCAATTTTTCTTGATACATACCCTGCTTTATACCCTGACTTATACCTTGACTTATACCTTGACTAATACCCTGAGACATGCCCTGCTGCAACCCCTTGCTTAAACCATCTTCGTAAGCTTCTTCGCGTTGTACTGCTATATCTGTGTCGTAATCGTATTCTGTCATTAGCATATTTTCTACCTCAGTTGATTTTCTTGCTAAATAGTCGGACAAAAATCCTTCTTTTATCGCTTTCGATATCGCTGTTGTAAATGGGTCATCTGTGCCAGAGTCGATAGAC
>JAFQDD010000020.1 GCA_017416145.1 Spirochaetaceae bacterium
AATCTCTTGAAGCAGCGGGTGCTTTTGCATCTAATATTGGATTAGTGGAAAATGTTGATTATACTGTGAATAATGAAACACAAACTATTACACTAACAGACGCTGGTTGGATCAAAGTACAAGCTATGGGTGGCGGTTCTGAAGAAGAAGGTAATGGCGGAGTTACAAGTGAAAAATGGACTGGAGTAGATCCAGAAGGAATTCCCTTTACGACTTTTGAATCTTTTGAAGAAGTAAAAGAACATGTAGAAGTAAACGGATTAGAGTTAGGTGTTGATTATACTTTGGATGAAGAGAAACATATTATCTATCTACTAGCAAAAGAAGGATAAAAAATTTTTATACATTGATTGAAAACGACTTTTTCTACAACAATCCTGTGGAAAACTTCCAAAATTTCCACAGAGGTTGTGGAAAAGTCTGTTTAAATGTGGAAAACCCTGTGGAAAAGTTCTTTTTATTAAAAAGATTTCCACAGGGTTTTTCTTTTTGAAAAAAAAAGCATTCGTAAAACACATCTTCTAAGACCTAAGGATGTGTTACGAATGCTTTATTATCCGAGGGCAGTTTTTTGCTTTATGGAAGTTTTATTTATTTTGTTCTGCTTTTAGCTTTGCAATAACTGCTTCTTTATCGTTTACCATTAAAGTTGGTTGTCCAGTTGCGTCAATTGCGTCACGCCACATTGAACCTTCTGGATTAACCTTGTTGCGTTTTGCAGTTACCAAGCGGATTGGCAAGTGAACGTATTTGTTGTGTACCAAACCAATAACAATTTTTGTTTTACCAGCCATGGCAGCGTGTACGGCGTTGTTTCCAAGACGTTCACAGTAGATTGAATCACTTGGGTTTGCCTGAGCTGAACGGATTTGATAACTTGGATCAATGTATTTTAGGTTAATGTGGATTTTCTTTTTCTTAAAGTAATCTGTGATTTTATCCTTTAGGAAAACCCCAATATCACCTAGTTTAATATTTCCAGAAGCGTCGTGTTCCCCTGTTGCTTTTAAGTGTTCTTGGCCGGCACCTTCTGCAACAATTACTACAGCGTGATGTCTGTTTAGTATACGTTTTTCAAGTTCGGCTAAAAATCCGTTTTCTCCCTCTAAATCAAATGGGATTTCTGGAATCAAGCAGAAGTTTGTTTCATGACTTGCAAGAGCTGTGGCTGTGGCAATAAATCCAGATTCCCGTCCCATCAATTTAATAAGACCAATACCGTTAATGTGGGAATGGGCTTCCATGTGGGCAGCAGCAACTGCTTCTGTGGCTTTTTGAACTGCTGTATCAAAGCCGAAAGAGCGTTGAATAAAAATTAGGTCGTTATCAATAGTTTTTGGGATACCAACTACAGCAACTTTTAAGCCCCGTTTTTCGATTTCGTTGGCAATATCAAGAGAACCTCGTTGTGTTCCGTCTCCACCAAGGATAAAAATCATATTCATATTGAGAGCTTCAATAGCATCAACAATTTCATTTACTCTATCTCCACCACCACGGCTAGTTCCTAGGAAAGAACCTCCAGTTTTGTGAATATCATCAACTAAATCAGGATTTAAATCGATTGTATCAAATCCTTGTTCTGGTAAAAGTCCTTTGAATCCAAAGCGAATACCACGAATACGGCGAACACCGTAGCGATTCCACAAACAGCGTACTACTGCACGGATAACATCGTTTAATCCTGGACACAAACCACCACAAGTACAAATACCAGCATTTACGTGTTTTGGATTAAAATAGATTAATTCCCGAGGTCCTGCTTTTTCGATAAGATTTTTTTTGAATAAATCTTCATCTTCTTTTGAAACGTCGTCATAAACGTCTACGTTGTAACGAACAAACTCGTTATCGTAAACATAGTTTGCAACCATATCTCCGTGAGATTTTGAAAGCTGAATTGGAGACTTAACTTTGCAAGGTCCAAGTTCATCAACGGTAAAATCAAATAATCCTTTCATTTGTAAATATCCTTTTATTATTGATTGATAAAGCAAAATATCATTAAACTAAATCTAATATTATCTTACGCTCATAAGAAAAATTAGGCAAGTACAAAATAATTTAACAAAAAATTCTTCGATAGAATATAGATTTTTCCGAGGATTTATAGGATTTTTTAGGGATATTTGATATACTGATTTTGTATGAAAGCAATAAAAAATTATTCAGTTATTTATCAAGATGAATCTATTGTAGTTTTAAACAAGGTTTCTGGTTTATTGGTTGCTTCTGACCGTTATGATAAAGAAGCTCCTCGGCTAGACAAGTTGGCAGAGGAAGAATTTGGCAGATTATTAGCTGTTCATCGAATTGATAAGGACACTTCTGGCCTTGTAATTTATGCTAGAACTCCAGAAGCTCACAGATTTTTGTCTATTGCTTTTGAAAGAAGAGAAGTTCACAAAACTTATCACGCTTTGGTACACGGTCGCCCAGCTTGGGAAGAATACACTCACAAAGCAAAACTTTTGCCAGACGGAGACCCTCGCCATAGAACTGTGGTAAACAAGCGGATGGGAAAAGAATCTATCACAAACTTTAAGCTTCTTGGCACAGTTGGGCCATATTCTTGGATTCAAGCGGATCCAGTTACTGGGCGAACTCACCAGATTCGTGCTCACTTGCAGGATTTGGGAATCAGTATTGTGTGCGACCCACTTTATAGCGGCAATCAAAAGCCAGTTCGCCTAAGTGATATAAAACGCTCTTACCGTGGAGATGTTTTTGAAGAACGGCCTTTACTTGCTCGACTTGGTCTTCACGCTTATCAGCTTAGCGTTGTTCACCCAGAAACAAAGGAGCGAATGACTTTTACAGCTCCTTATCACAGGGATATGGATGCTTTACGGAAACAGCTTTTCAAATTGTACAAGGTTGACCCATTGGCACAAAATGAAGAAGTAGAAGAGAATTAGGAAATAGGTGGCAAGGGACACTGGGAATAGCTTTTGGCTTGTCTTTTTTTGTAAAAGTATTTGTGAAAATGAAAAAGTCTGTATTTATTTGTTTGTTTTTATTTCTCATATCTTCAGTTTTTGCAAAAGGGATTTATATTACCCCAAAAATTCAGCTAAAAAATGGAATCGCAAAAGAGTATCTTTTTGAAGATAGTTATAAAATGAGTCAATTGGATTGGCAAGTTGAAAATGTGATTTTGGTTGGCTTTGAATTAGATTTTGAGTTGAAACATCTATATTTAGGTTGTGATTTTTCCTATGGATTATGTAATTTCGATGGAAAAATGGAAGATTATGATTGGATGGATAAAACAAGTTCAGATTACACACATTATTCTTGTCATGATTTGAGCGTTTCAAAGGATTTGGATTTTTCGGTTGATATTGGGCTGATGTTTCCTTTGGAAGAAACTGGAAAAAACTACGTAAATCTTTTTGCTCAGTATAATTTTAAAAATACAATGTTTGAAGCAAAAAATGGTTGGTATCATTATGAAGAACAAGGTGTAATTAGAGAGGGAGAACTTTCTGGCCGTGTTATCACATATAATCCAGTAATTTATTCTTTTCTTTTGGGGTTTGGGGGAAAATTTTACATTAACAACACATTTTCTTTTAAATCTGAAACAGCTATAAGTTTTTTATCCTTTGGGATTTGTACAGATAATCACATTTTGACAAAAGATGTATGGCAAGATGCTGTTATTGGAAAAGTATTTTTAAAGTCAAAGTTAGAATTTGCTTTTGATTTTGGTAATAGATTTACAATGATTTTTGGGGGAAATGTTGAAAATCTCCCAATGCTACAAGGACAAACATACGTAAATGGTTATCCTTCAAGTAATAACACTGGGGGATTTTCTAGTTTTTTCTATGAATTTTATTTTTCGTATCGCATACGAATACTTTGAATTCGGCGACCGCCTACGTCTTCAACTGTGAAGGAGCTTGTGCCAAATTTTAATTTTTCGCCGTTTTCTGGAAGATAGCCAAATTTTTCTAGAAGCCAACCTCCAAGGCTGTCAAAATCCTCGGATTCAAAATCTGTGTTGAATATCCGATTTACATCATTTAACGACATATCTCCAGGAATAAGGAATTCTCGTTTTCCTGTGATACGGATTCTTTCTTCTGGAGCAACAGTTTTTGAGTTGTATTCGTCGGTTATACGTCCAAAAACTGCTTTTAGTACGTCGTCTGTGGTAACAATTCCTTCTACATTGCCGTGTTCTCCAACAACAACTGCGAAAGTGTGTTTTTCTGTTCTAAATCGCATTAACAATGTAACAACAGAAACTGTTTCTGGTATAAACAATGCTTTTCGCACAATTTTTTCTGGAGCAAAGGTGGATTTATCCCCAGTAAAATATAAGACATCTTTGTAGTGAATTGTGCCTATAATTGCTTCTAAATCATCTTTGAAAACTGGAAGTCTTGAATATCCGCTTTCTATGAATTTTGAAAGAGTTTCTTCGTAAGTTGCTTTTCCATTAATTGATTTTACAAAAGAACGGTGTCGCAAAATATCTCTGACCCGCAAATCTGTAAATTCAAAGATTTTGAAAAGCATTTCCTTTTCCCCAGATTCCAAAGTACCTTCTTCGTCTCCCACATCAATAAGAGTTTTTAACTCTTCTTCTGTAACGGAAGGAAGTGGATTTTTTTGGAATAAACCTACAAATTTGGAAACAGCTTTTGTAAAAACGGTAAAAGTTACGATAATTGGCTTTAACAAAACTTTTAACCAAGTTAGGGGCTTTGCAAAAAGCAAACTCAATTTTTCTGGAGAAGAGGCTGCAAAGGTTTTTGGCAAAATTTCTCCAAAAATAATGATTACAACGGTCATTATTCCTGTAGCAATTCCCACACTTTTTTGACCGAATAAGCTAAGGACAATGGAAGTTGCAAGGGATGAGGAAAAAGTATTTACAAAGTTGTTACCAACCAAAATCAAAGTTAATAAACTATCTGTATTTTGTTTTAATTTTGCAACTGGAGCAGCAGCTTTTTTGTTTTCTTTAAGCATTTGTCGCATTTTGATTTTGGACAGGCTTAAAAAGGCCGTTTCGCTAGAAGAAAAGAAAGCTGACATAGCAACTAGAAAAATAAGGGTGATTATGGAAATGGTTATGTTCATAGACTACCCTCCTCTTCTGCTTCCACAGAAATCTTTGTTGCCATATTTTTTGAAACTTCTGTAACTGTAAAAGTCCAACCAGAAAAAGACAGTTTATTTCCAATTTCTGGTAAAGTTCCAAGTTGCTCACAAAACCAGCCGTTTATAGTTTCATTATCCTCTGAAACAAGATTTATTTGCAATTTTTCGTTAATATCCACAAGTCGAGCATTTCCGTTTAATTCAAAGTTTGTTGCAGAATTTTCTTGGATTTCTGCCGCTTGTGTAAAATCGTATTCATCGCTTAGAGTACCAAAAATCTCTGATGAAATATCGTCAATAGTAAGTAATCCGGCTGTTCCAGAGTATTCGTCTAAAACAATGGCGATAGATTGATTGCTCTCACGAATAGCTTCTTGAATCGAAGACATTTTTTTTGTTTCGGGAATAAAAAGAGGTTTTTTCATTACATTTTTTACAGCAAAGGTTTCTGGTTTGCTAAAAAATGGAATAACATCTTTTAAGTGAAGAATTCCACAAATATCATCAATATTTGAATCTACAACTGGGAAGTGGGATAAATGAGTTTTTTCAGATAACTCAATAATATCTTGATATTTTGCAGTTAAGTTAATGGTAACCATTTTTGTTCGAGGCTGCATAATATCTTTTGCTTCTAAGTCTGTAAACTTAAATACTTTGTGGAGCATTTCTTTTTCATCTTTTTCTACAGTTCCTTCTTCTTCTCCAACTTCTATAAAAGTCTTAATTTCTTCTTCTGTAAAAGATTTTTGCGATTTAGATTTTCGAGAACCAGTTAGATATTTTGCACAGTTTGAAATTTTAGTAAAAATGAAAACTAAGGGACGAAGTACAAAATGCCAAAATGATAAAAATCCTGATAATCCAAAAGCGATTTTTTCTGGAAATTTTGAACCGAGGGTTTTTGGAGTGATTTCACCAAATATCAACAAAAGAAGCGTTACGATAAAAGTTGCTGCTGCAACTCCTGCATCTCCGAAAAGTTCTAGTGATATTGTGGTTAGAATTGATGAAATGGAAATATTTACGATATTGTTGCCAATCAAAATTGTGTTGATTAATTCATCTTGTTTGTCCAAGAGTTTTCCAACTCGAATGGCTTTTTTTACTTTTTTTCTACGCAAAAAGCGGATTCTTAACTTGTTTACGGATAAGAAGGCACTTTCTGACATAGAAAATAAGCATGATAAAATCAGCAGAACTACTGCTATAGAAAGTAGTTCTGCTATATTAGAGGGAGGTTCCGAGGAAGGCACTATTGTTGTTCTCCTGTTGTTTCTGTTGTACTCTCTGTGTTCATTGCTTGAATAGACTGAATTGTTGATAAAATTGAGTCAGCAATTTCTGATTCGGGAGCTGCATCGTAAGCTTTTTGTAGATAAGAAATTGTGTTTTCTGTTAAGATTTGTCCACCATAACTTTCTAGATAAGCTGCGTTGTAATATGCAGTTTGATATTCTTCTGAATTTAATAATCCAGACTCTGCCAAGTCAATAAAAACTTGTGTTGCAGCTGTAATATCACCTGATTCGTTAAAAATTGCTAGAGATTCATCGTAAGCAAGAAGAAGTTTGTATTGGCCAAGTTTCCCTGTTTTGTTTTCTGGGTCTAAAGTTGGAAATTCTGCGATTAAATCTTGGAATTGGTATGTAAAATTTTCATCTACTGAATTGTATAATTCATCAATTAGTTTTGCTTTGTTTACACCAGATGCTTTTTCCAATTTAGCTTTTAGTGATTTAACTTTTTTTCCAGTTTCTTGAAGTTTTTTTACTTCAGCTGTTACAGTTTGAACATCTGAATCTGGACCGTATAGAATCATTCCATAAGGAATTGTATCAGCAGATGCAGCAATTAGAGCTGGAACTGAAGAAACGCCCATTGAGTAAGCAAGTAAATATGTGTTTTGATTTTTTGCTATTTCTTCTTCTGTAAGATTTTGTTCATCTACAACAATATTTAGTTGTAGAGCTACATAGTTTTTGCCAACTTCTTTTAGGAAGTTTTCTTGGGTTAAAATATCAGTGATAAATTGTTCAGAATATCCATCCCAATCAAGTCCACTAAAGAAAATCAACAAATCTTTGCCGCTTTCTTCTGCTGCAAGAGTTGCTTGATCCAAGTCTGTAAGCCATTCTGCTGGTTCTGAATTACAACCAACAAAAAATAGCATGGTTAAAGTTAATAAACAAAAAATTATTTTTTTCATTTTCATTCTCCAAAGATAATAAAACTTAGTTAAAATAGCGAACACCAGCTGCAAAAAGGTTTTGGCAGTTATCACCGCTAATATTTTTTAGAAGTGAATCTGATTTTCCATTTGCCAAAGCACCGATTGTTCTTTCGCTGTGTCCCATTTTTCCAAGAATACGTCCGTCTAAACTAGTGATTCCTTCAATTGCAAACATTGAGCCGTTTGGATTATCTGGTTCACTCATTACAGGAACGCCTTCTTCTGTAACATATTGTGTATAAACTTGTCCCTTAGCGAATAAGTCTTTTGCAAGTTCATCACTGATAATAATGCGTCCTTCTCCGTGAGAAATTGGTACAAGGTGAGTTTTTGCTTCTAAGATAGTTGGGTCGTTTGCCCAAGGACTTGTGGCAGAAACCATACGAGTACGAACTACACGAGAAATGTGTCTGTTGATACAGTTGTATGTTAGAGTTGGCATTTCTTCGGATGGAGAAAGAATCTTTCCATATGGTAGCAAACCAACCTTAATTAAAGCTTGAAATCCGTTACAAATTCCAAGAACTAGACCTTTTTTGTTATCCACAAGGTTCATAACCCCGTCAGCAATTCGGCTTTCACGAAGTACGTTACAAATAAATTTTGCAGAACCGTCTGGCTCGTCTCCAGCAGAGAATCCCCCAGAAAGAGCTAAGATTTGAGCTGTGGAAAGTTCAGCTTGTAGTGCTTGTAAAGATTCTTCCAAAGCCTGTGGTGTGTTGTTGCGGAATACAAGGATTTTTGTATCTGCTCCAGACAAAGCAAATGCACGAGCCATGTCGAATTCGCAGTTTGTTCCTGGGAAAACTGGTAGCAATACTTTTGGTTTTGCCTTTGAAGCAACAACATTTGGAATATTTTTTCTTGCGTCAACTAAAGATTGATGTTCAGCTGTTGCAAATTCTGGAAGTTTTTCTGTTTTTTTATCAGCATCTTTTGCAATTGGTGGGAATACTACAGAAAGTGTGTTTTCCCATTTTGCAAGAGCTTCTTCTAGGTCAATAACAGATTTTTTTACAGAAATCTTTCTTTCTTCTGTTGTTGTTC
The DNA here is from genome assembly GCA_017416145.1 of Spirochaetaceae bacterium. Lineage (GTDB taxonomy): Bacteria > Spirochaetota > Spirochaetia > Treponematales > Treponemataceae > Treponema_I. The sequence goes on from JAFQDD010000020.1 coordinate 8,399, forward strand.
CTAAGAAAATTGCTTTTGCTCCGAGAGCCTTTTCAAAATCAGCTGCATTTTCTGAAGAAACTTCTGCAATTAATGCGCCGTATAGAGGCAAGAACAATAACCAACTTGTGCAAGTTTTGCCTTGATCTGCAAGAATTGAAGCTTGTTCTGGGTAAGCTTCTTTTAGTTTTTTGTAGAAGTCAGCATCAAATGTGAAACCGATTTTATTACCGAAAGCCATTTTTGAAACAGCTTCTGCAATACCACCAGCTCCTACAGAATAAATTGCATCTAGTTTTTCAGCTTTGTTTAATTCATATAAAGCGTTTGCGTTATTGTTAAAATCAGCAAAATCTGGAGTTAAATCTTTGTTGTATTGAGTTGGAACAAAGTAAACTTTGCTATTTGCATTTTTGAAAGCACCAGAATTTACATTTTTAGCTTTTTCAGTTGCTACAGCAAAAGAAACTAAAGTTGGTGGAACATTTAAATCTTGGAAAGTTCCAGACATAGAGTCTTTCCCACCAATAGAAGCTGTTCCCATAGCTTTTTGTGCAGATAAGGCACCTAAAAGAGCAGCTGTAGGTTTTCCCCAAGCTTCTTTGCTAGAAGTACGTTCAAAATATTCTTGGAAAGTTAAACGACAAGAATCTGGTTTTCCTCCAAGAGAAGCAATACGAGCCAAAGATTGAAGAACAGCCGCTTGTGAACCGTGATATGGACTCCATTGTGCAACACGAGGATCGTATCCAAAGGTCATTAAGCTAGAAGTTTCTGTTTCGTAAGGTGGAAGCACTGGGATTTTTGCAGTACAGCCAGATTCTGGAGTTGCTTGGTAGCGACCGCCCATTGGGAAGTTGATTGTAGCAGAACCGATAGAACCGTCAAATCTTTCAGAAAGACCCCGTTGAGAACAAACTGCTAAATCAGACAAGTTTGTAAGCCATGCTTTAGAAAGTTTTTCACCAGGTTTATTTTCTGTGCCACCGTTACAACCGCAATCTTGATTTAAGATTTCTACAACAGAAGCAAGTGGACTTGCCAAAGGAGATTCTACTTTCTTTGGAGAAATGATTTTTGCACTTGCATTGCGACTAGCACCAGCTGTGTCTAAGAAATTTCTATCAATATCAACGATTGTTTTTCCACGCCATTTCATTACAAGGCGATTTGTATCTGTTACTTTTGCAATAACTGTTGCGTTTAGGTTTTCGTCGTTGGCAGCTTTAATTATTGCATCCACATCTTTTTCACGAACAACCAAAGCCATTCTTTCTTGGCTTTCAGAAATTGCAAGTTCTGTTCCGTTTAAGCCTTCATATTTTTTTGGAACTGCGTCTAGGTTAATATCAAGACCTGGAGCAAGTTCTCCAACTGCTACAGAAACACCACCTGCACCAAAATCGTTACAGCGACGAATCATGCGGCAAACATCACGGTTACGGAAAAGACGTTGAATCTTTCTTTCTTCAACAGCGTTACCTTTTTGAACTTCGGCAGCAGCTGTTGTTACAGATTTAACGGTGTGAGCTTTTGAAGAACCAGTTGCACCACCAATTCCGTCACGACCTGTTCCACCACCAACTAAAACAACGCAATCTCCAGCTTCTGGTTCTTCACGTTTAACAACTTCTGCTGGAACAGCTGCAATAACAGCACCAAGTTCCATACGTTTTGCTTCAAATCCTGGGTGATAGATTTCTGCAACTTGACCTGTTGTAAGACCAATTTGGTTACCGTAAGAACTAAACCCTTGAGCAGCTTCTCGAGTAAGCTTCATTTGTGGAAGTTTACCGTCTCTAGTTTTTGAAAGAGGAACAGTTGGGTCACTAGCTCCGGTTACACGCAATGCTTGATAAACCCAAGCACGGCCAGAAAGTGGGTCACGAATAGCACCACCAATACAAGTTGCAGCACCACCAAATGGCTCAATTTCTGTTGGGTGATTGTGAGTTTCGTTTTTAAACTGTAAAAGCCAACGCTCTGTTTTTGTTTCGCCCTTGTTGATAACGTCTGTAACATCTACATCAATGTAAATAGAACAAGCGTTGATTTCGGCTGAAAGTTCAATATCATCAAGTTTGCCAATTTTTTTAAGATATTTTGCACCAATACAAGCCATATCCATAAGAGTTGTAGGTTTTTCACCGTTTTCAGCTCTTTCTGCATAAAGCTCTTTTCTAAGTTCTTTGTATTCTTCCAAAGAACATAAAATAGGTTCTGTTAATTCTGATTTTTCAATTTCAATATCATCTAAAACTGTGTTAAAAGTTGTGTGACGACAGTGATCTGACCAATATGTGTCTAAAACACGGATTTCTGTTTCAGAAGGATCTCTACCCTCTTTTTTGAAATAATCTTGCAAGAAAAGAATATCTGCCATATCCATTGCAAGACCCATTTTATCTCGAAGGTCAGCAAGTTCTGATTCTGAAAGTTTTGTAAATCCTTCAAAAACTGGAATATCACCTGGAAGTTCCATAGTCATTTTTAGAGTTTCTGGGATTTCTAGACTTGCAAGACGAGAATCAACTGGATTTATAAGATAATTTTTGATTTTTTCGATTTCGGCAGCAGAAATTTCTCCAGAAAGGATAACCATTTTTGCACAACGTACATTAGAAGGTTTTCCACCTGTTAAAAGAGATAAACATTGTTCTGCTGAATCTGAACGTTGGTCGTATTGCCCTGGAAGATATTCCCAAGCAATTACTGTATCATTTTCATTTAGCGGAATGTGATCAAAGTAGCAAATATCACTTTGTGGTTCAGAGAAAATGCGGCAAGAAGCTGCTTTTATTGTTTCTTCTGAAACATTTTCAATATCATAACGATTTAAATAACGTAAACCAGTTATGCCATCAACACCGAGGAAGCCTTTTATTTCACCGAAGATTCGGTTTACTTCATTCTCGAAACCATTTTTTCTTTCAATATAAAGACGAAACATTTTATTAGTATATTGATTTTTATGGGTTGTTTCAATATAGAAACATTATCGTTCTTTGAAGATTGCTCCTGGAATTCGTTTTACTTTTTGAGCGTGACCAAGAGAAAACTGTTTTTCCTCTTTTGATGGCTCTAGTTGCATTGTGACAAAGGTATCTCCAGAAAGTTTTTCCATTTTTAGTGGTAATCCAAAGAAAATTGTGTCATCATAAGTAATTTCTGCAAAATTTTCTGAGTTTAGAGCGTGTTCCATAACTCGGATTTTGCCAACGTAATCCATACCAAAGGCTTCGTTTTTTTCTGGGCGAATAGAAACATTTTTTAGTTGTAAAGAACTAACCACAACGCCTCTTGAAACTCGTGCTTTTAACTCTTCTTCTTGCTCTTTTGAAAAAGTTCCAGCATTTATTTCAGCGAAAAATTTCTCTTTAATTGCGGCAATTTCTTCTTGGGATTTGTGTGGAATTGTAGCCTCTCGGTTTATTGCTGAAAAATGTCCACGAGATTTTATTGATGGGAATGGAATACTAGAAACTTCATCTTTTAGTTTTTTTACATTTCCAATAAAGTCTAATCCAGAGTTTTCTATAACAGTTTTTGCTTCTCCATTACTTGCAAAATCCAAGAGAAAAACTCCAGGAGCAAGATTCATTTTGATATAAGGTTCTAACACAGGATTTTTTTCTACAAGGGCTGCTTTTTCTGGTTGAATTTTTAATACATAACCGAAAAATAGATTACCAGAATTGTAGTTTTCAAACCAATCCTCTATAGAAAACTTTAGATTTTGTGGAAATTCATAATTTGAAACGCTGGAAAAATCAAAAATCAAAGATTCTGGAGTTTCCCCCAAGGAAAAACTGTTTAAAATTGATTTTTTAGAAATTTCCATTTGTAAAATACTGTCCAATTTCACAACTTGAAGAGCTTTTGCAAAGGGAATCAATTTTCGCAGTGGCAAACCTTGCATAATTGAAACAGAATATCCGCCATCAATGTTTACCAGTTTTGCATCGGAGGATTGCTTAATTTTTGCAACAACGTAGCCTTCTCCAAAAGTTTTATGATTTTTGCAAATATTTAAAAGTCCAAATAAAAGAGCATTATCAATTAGTTTTGAAATTGGAAAGGTTTTAGAATCAGGATTTTGGAAGGAATTCTGTCCTTCTTTTTGATTTTGGGCTTCTTTTAAAATGGCTGCAAATCTTCCAAGGGATTTTGGACTTGACTCTCCAAGGGATTTTTGTTGACTAATCAAAAAACTTTGCTTAATAAGATTTTCTTTTGTGTAACAAGCTCCTTCAATTTGCATCAAAACTTCGATCAAATGTTGACTTTCTTTTTGGATGATGTCTCGAGGATATCGGTCTGTGGCAGCAACGGCTAAATAAACGTATTGTTCAATTTCTGTAAGTTTTGCAAAATCTTTTAATCGCTGGAAAAGCACAACTATTCCATCATCAGTTTGACGGAAAATACTTAAATTGATAAAGGCATTTAGTAAGTTCTTGAAAAAGTCTAAATTTGTGTGCTGAGGAAAAATTTCTTTTAGTTGAATATCAATCTTTTTTTTGAAATTTCCATCGGCTTTGATTAAATCTGGATTTTCCACCACAAAGGAAATAAAAGCCGCCAACAATTCGGGGGAAAGAATAGCTTGATTTTTGCAAATATCACTTTCTTCAAATTCCACAGAATAATTTATAATTTTTTCTTTTGTTAAAAATGGTTTTAAACTTTGTTCTAAGTGTGGATTTATTTTGAATAGAATTTTTCCAGTTTCTTTATCTGTGGTTCTGAAAATTAAAAGCCTTTCTTCTAGGTTCATTAAATGTTCGTAGAGTTCAGAAACGGTTTTAGTCGAAAAAAATTTGAGAAGTTTTTTTTGAGTAATTTTAGGAATCAGATAAATTGCAGTTAATAATTCTAGGTCTTCTTTAGAAAGGAGAGAAATCATAGTTTGTTTTGTTTCTTCTTTTCGTAAAAAGGAACTCAACTGTTCTATAAGGTTTGGCTTGTTGTAAGGAGTTTTTATTTCTCCAAGATACATTTGGAGTAAATCGAAAAAGTGAGAATCTTGCATAAGTGAGAGACTTTCACGCCAAAGCATAATGTTTTCTACGTTTCCACTTCGTATTTCTTCAAAAGCCATATTTCCTCCCATATTTTTATATTTTTGATTCTATGCAGTTTGTGTATTCATCTAATGAGCGAACCAATTTGTATTCGTAGCCCTGTTCTGCCAAGAATTTTTGGCGATTTGCACCGAATTCTTCTTCCACCGTTGAGCGACTTATTAAACTGAAAAATCGAGCTTTTCTGTTTTTTGGCCTTAAGATGCGGCCAAGTCGTTGAGCTTCTTCTTGGCGGCTTCCAAAAGTTCCAGAAACTTGAATCGCCATAGAAGCATCTGGTAAATCAATGGCAAAGTTTGCAACTTTAGAAACCACTAAAACTCTGATATCCCCATTTCTAAATTGTTGATAAATAACATCTCTCTCAGAGTTTTTAGTTTTTCCCGTAATAATCGGAACTTTTAGCATTTCCGCAATTTGATGTAGCTGATCAATGTATTGGCCGATTATAAGGATTTTGTCCTCTGGAAAACGCTTAACAAGTTCCTCTACCAATTCCACTTTTGCAGGATTTTCCGAAGCAATTCTATGCTTTGACCGAGAATCTGCCACAGCGTAGTCAATCTCTTTTTCCATAGGTAAGTCAACTCGCACTTCTATGCACTCTGCGTCGGCTATCCATCCGCTAATTTCAAGCTCTTTCCAAGGTACATCATAGCGTTTTGGGCCAACTAAGCTGAAAACATAGCCTTCGCAGCCATCTTCTCGCACCAAAGTTGCAGTTAGCCCCACCCGACGAATAGCCTGAATCTCCGCTGTTACTCTAAAAACTGGAGCCGGAAGCATGTGAACTTCATCATAGATAATCAAGCCCCAATCCCGCTCTTTAAACAACTTAAAGTGTGGATAATCCCCTTCTTTGTTTGGTCGCCAAGTTAAAACTTGATAAGTTGCTACCGTTACTGGTTTAATTTCTTTATTTTCCCCAGTGTATTCTGCAATATCATCTTTTGTAAGGTCTGTTTTGTCTAAAAGTTCTTCTATCCATTGATGAACAGCACTTATGTTTGTTGTTACAATTAGTGTGCTAGTTTTTAGCATGGACATAATTGTCATACCAACTACGGTTTTTCCAGCACCGCAAGGTAAAACGATTGTACCAAAACCAGTTCCAGGGCCTTTATCCCCAACTAAAGATTTGGCAGCTTCTTCTTGATATTCCCGAATTGTAAGTGGTTTTCCGTTGCTGGTTTCCTTTCGTAAATTGATATTAAGAGGCTCCCCTTCTCTTAAAGGCACTTCGTCTTTTACAGGCCAACCTAACTTTAGAAGCTCTTGCTTGATTGTGCCTCTATCCATCAAAGAAAGCTTAAAGCCATAAATTGGAAGATTTGAGTTTGTATTTTTGAATTTATAATATTCTTCTGTATCAATAGGATATGGAATAAGATATTTTTCTAAGGCTCTAGTTGCTTTAATTTCTGCGTAAATATTTGCATTTTCTGTAACTAAAAAGAGAAAGTCTCCCTCCTTTTCTAGTTCACTTTCTGCTTCTGTTTTTTCAGTAAAATCTGGCACAATAATTAGCTTTCCAAAACGTAAGCCAACTTGCTCAATCCAAGCACAAACAACCTGTGGAACCTCATAGCGAGAAAACTTTTTCAAAACTTCAATGGCATCTTCTGTTGAAAAACCGCAACTAGCAGCGTTCCACAAAGAAAGAGGTGTAAGCCTGTAAGTGTGCAAATGTTCTGGAGATTTTTCAAGTTCTGCAAAGGGAATAAGAGCATTTCTACATTCCTCTGCAGCTGGAGAATGCACATCTAAGAGAAGAGTTTTATCACTTTGAACGATTAAAGGTTTATCTTGCATAAACTGCTATTATAGTGCATTTTTTAGCTTTTTTAAAGGTGTTAGATTGAACTGTTAGATTGAACAAATAACTTCTCTACTTCTTTCTAAAACCATTAGGTGAAAATCCTGTTCTACTTTTAAAAGCATTTATAAAACTACTTTCGCTAGAAAAGCCTAAATCTAAAGCAATATCAGCGATTTTTCTGTTTGTAGTTATTAAAATTGTTTTTGCAAGATTTATTTTAGTATTAAAAACATATTCCAAAGGCGAAAACCCTGTTTCCTTTTTAAAAATTCTAGAAAAATGATACTTACTTAATGCTGCTTCTTTTGCCAAATCATCTAAAGTGATTTCATCATAAATACTATCTCTAATATAATTTATTGTTTTTTCAATATTTTTACGATTTTCAGTTTCTTTAGAAGCCGAAAACTGATTTTCCATTTGAAGAAAACATAAAAACTTATAAACCAAACAAGAAATCTCAATATCACTTACAGAATTTGATTCTTCAAATTGAAATAATAAATTTTCAAGAAAATTTTTGATTTGTTCAAATTCTAACAAATTAAAAACAATACTTTTATTTTTTTGAACAAGTTGATTCAAAATTTTTACACTTTCGCCGCCATCAAAATGAAAAAATAAAAACTCGCAGTGATTTTGAGTAAAATATTCGTGAGATTTGTTACAATCAAGTAAAACTATCTGATTTTTTCTAGCAACAATTTTTTCGTTTTCTAAAATTATTGTCAGTTCACCTTCACAAATAAAAAAGAACAACGGAGAAACTCCTCCATTTCTCTTAATTTTGTATTTTGGCGTTGCAAAAAAATGTCCGCAAACTGTCATAGAAAAAAAATCTCTACTATATGCAATATTTTGAGTCAAAAAATATATTTTTGAATTTTCTTTCAATCCTTTTTCTAAACATTTCATAAATTTAGTTTATTTCATTTTGAAAAAAATAGCAATTTCAATAAACTTTTTGGCAAAACCAATAAAGTTTTAAACAATTTTTAAGAGTATATTGATTTTTAGAAAAGGAAAAAATATGCGAATTGGCGTTGATATTGGTGGAACAAATATTGTTGCTGGACTTGTAGATGATGATTTTAATATCATTTCTAAAAAATCTATTCCAAGCAAAAGTTCAAGAAATCCAGATGAAATTATTTTTGACATTTTTCATGTTTCAAAGGCTGTTTTAGAAGAAAACAAACTTACCTTTGATGACATTCCTTTTTGGGGAATTGGAATGCCAAGTTGCATAAATCCAGCAACTAAAAATCTTGTACATGCAAATTGTTTTGGTTGGAAGAATTTTCCTATTTTTTCTTACTTAGAAAAATACACAAACAAACCAATTTATATAGAAAATGACGCAAATTGTGCAGCTTATGGAGAAGTTCTTGCTGGTTCTGGAAAATCTTACTCAAATGCAATTATGCTAACTTTAGGAACAGGAGTTGGCGGTGGCATTATTATTGATAAAAAAATCTATTCAGGCAGTAACAAAATGGGAGCTGAACTTGGACATACAAAGCTAATTCATAACGGCAATCTTTGTACTTGCGGAAAAAAAGGCTGTCTTGAAACTTATGCTTCAGCTACAGCTTTAGTAAATCTTGGAAACCAAGTTTTACAAACAAAACACAGCAAAATAATAGACGATTTGTGCAAAAATCAAATTAAAAATCTTGATGGAAAAATCATTTTTCAAGCTGCAGCACAGAACGATATGACTGCAAATATCATTTTAGAAAAATATTGTGATTATCTTGCAAGTGGAATTGCAAGTTTTATATCAATTTTTCGTCCCGAAGTGGTGATTTTAGGTGGCGGAATCTCTGAAGCAAAAAATCAACTTTTAGATATTTTAGAACCAAAAGTTTTTGAACAAACCTTTGCTGCAGAAGAAATTGGAATTCCAAAAATTATCTGTGGCAGTTTAGGGAATGATGCCGGTCTTATTGGTGCCGCTTTTTTAGCGGAAACTAACTCTATATCAAACAAATAATTTTACAAATAAATAATTCTTGGAGGAAAATCAAATGAAAACAACCGACAAAAGAAAAAAACAAATTATTGAATCAATGTGTGGTGGCTTAATTGTAAGTTGCCAAGTTCAAAAAGATGACCCTATTTACACAGACGACATTGTTGTAAAAATGGCAGAAGCTGCAAAATGGGCTGGGGCTGTAGGAATTAGAGCTAACTCTCCAGAACAAATTGCTGCAATCAAAAAAGTTGTGGATTTGCCAATGATTGGTTTGTATAAAATTTGGCACGATGATACAGATGTTTTTATCACTCCAACTCTAGAAGCAGCACGACAAGTTTGGGAAGCCGGAGCTGAAATTATTGCCCTAGACTGTACAGAACAAATCACTCACGAAGGAAGTCCTGCTTACGAACTTTTGCCTATCGTAAAAAAAGAATTCCCAGAAGCAATAATTTTTGCAGACGTTTCTACTTATGCCGAAGCGAAGCGTGCAATCGAACTTGGAGCAGATATAATTGCTCCGACTTTGTACGGATACACAGAAGTAACAAAACATATTGAAGAACCAAACTTGCGTGAATTTGCAAAAATGTGCCGAGATTTTAAAAATGACGCATATATTATGATGGAAGGCCACATTTACACACCAGAAGATGCTATGAAATGTATTTATCTTGGAGCAGATGCCGTTGTTGTTGGCTCTGCAATTACTCGTCCTCATCTTACTGCAAAACGATATGTAGATTTACTTGGTAAATATCAATCTAACTGGCGTGAAGCAGAGAGAGCAAAGCACTAGTTTTTAAATCTAAAAATCATTTTGGAGGATTTTATGGCCAATGTAAACGTAGAAATTACACAAAATGCAGAAATTAGTAAAAAACTTCCTTGCGAAAAACCAATTCTTGAACAACTAGAAATTATGGAAGAGTACACAAGAACTCATAAAGAATCTTTGCAACTTTCAAAAGAAATGCGAGAAATTAACTGTTTAAAAGTGCTTTTTCCAAAAATGTTTCGGTCAATAGCAGAACAAGATTTAATTGCAGGTCGTCTTGATTTTTTGCCTATTGGATTTGGTTGTGTAACTTCTGTTGGTGGCGTTGGTCATTATTGTGTTTTTGCAAAATTAAGAGTTTTTCAAAAGCAACTTCCACAAAATGAACAATATCGTGTTGACTCGCTTTACGAATATTGGCTAAATCACGATTTAAAAACCCATTACTGTAAAGATGTTTTAAACGATTCTACAGTCGGTGCATTTATTGATTGTAACTATCCATTAATTGCAACAGCTCGACTTTCTGGAATGATGCTTGATTACGAAAAACTTATGAACAAAGGAATTTCTGGTCTACAAGAAGAAATTGAAGTAAGATTAACGTCAGAACCAGATAATCAATTTTTAAATGCTGCATTAGAAAGTCTTAATTTGTTCCAAACTTCTGCAATTTACTTAAAAGAAATGGCAGAAAAACAAGCAAACAAAGCTGAAACTTCTAAAAAACGAAAAAAAGAACTTTTACAAATTGCAGATAGTCTAGATTTTGTAAAATCAAATAGACCAAAAACTTTTCATCAAGCTCTACAACTATTTTGGCTTTACGCAATGCTTGCCGGTGTTATCAACTACGGTCGCTTAGATGATGTTTTGGGTCCTTTTTTAGCAAATGATTTAGAAAACAATGTAATTTCTGAAGAAGAAGCTTTTTTTATGTTACGTTCGCTTTGGACAATGATAGAAAACCGACGAACAACTGTAAACGGCAGAATTATTGTTGGTGGGAAAGGAAGAAAACACCCAAAAGAAGCAGATATTTTTACTCGACTTGCACTAAAAGTTGCAGACAGTTGTCGCTACGTAGAACCACAATTTACTTTGCGTTTTGATAATAACACTCCAGAAGACATTATGGACACCGCTTTAGATATGCTTGGACGAAACGCAACTTATCCAACTCTCTACAATGATGATGTAGAAGTTCCTTCTGTTGCTTACGGAATGCGCATAGATGAAAAAACTGCAGAACAATACGTTCCTTTTGGATGCACAGAATTTGTAATTCAGGGACAAAGTACAGGCACACCAAATGTTTGCATCAATTTACTAAAAATGCTTACAATTCAATTAAATCAAGGAATTGATCCATTTGATGGTATAAATCGTTGTGGAAAAGTAGAATGTCCTCCTGTTTCTTCATATAAAACATTTGAAGATTTTTATAGAAAATACAAAGAACTTTTACAACACTTTATAGATTTGTCTATTTATTGCCAAACTCATTCTTATAAAGTAATGAACGAACATGTTTCATTTTTATTCACAAGTATTTTGATGGATGACTGTATTAGTCGTGGCAAAGCATTACTTGACGGAGGGGTTCGTTATCTTGGTGGCACAAACGAAACATACGGAAACATAAATACATCAGATTCTCTTTATGTAATAAAAAAACTTGTATTTGAAGAGAAAAGATACACACTAAAAGAAATTGCAATAGCCTGTAGAGAAAACTTTGTGGGATATGAAAAACTTAGACAAGATTGTTTAGCTTGCGAAAAATACGGAAATGACGAAGAAGAAGTTGATAATCTTGCAAATGATTTATACGAATTTGTTGCAAAAGGTGTTCGTCAGTCTGGAATTGACAAAGGGATGCAATATTATTTAATCGTTATTAGTAACAATCAAGTAAACACAGAATGGGGAAGAAAAACAGGAGCATCCCCAGACGGAAGGTTGTCTGGCGTTTTTATGAATCCAGCAAATAATCCACAAGCAGGTGGTTCAAAAAAAGGTCCAACCGCAATGTTAAATAGCCTTAGAAAATTTGACCCAAAATATCACGCAGGTTCTGTTCAAAGTATAAAATTTACTCCCAAACTTTTTAACAACCATAGAGATGTGATAAAAGCTTTGTTTAAAACCTATTTTGATCAGGGAGGATGTCACTTAATGGTAACTTGTGTTGATAAAGGCACCTTAGAAGACGCAGTTATTCATCCAGAAAAATACCCAAATCTATTGGTTCGAGTAAGTGGTTTTTCTGCTGTATTTGTTGATTTAGACCCAGACGTTCAACAAGAAGTTATAAGTCGCTGTTTGTTTGAGTAATTAAAAGGTGATTTTATGAGAATTTTTAATATTCAACGATTCTGTGTTGATGACGGAAAAGGCATTAGAACCACAGTTTTTTTCAGAGATTGTCCACTGCGGTGCAAATGGTGTGCAAATCCAGAAAGTTGGGTAAAAGAAGAAATACTAGAAAAAAATGGCTTTTCTCAAAAACAAATGACTGCAACCGAAATTCTTGCAGAAGTGCTAAAAGACAAAGTCTATTACCAAAACTCTGGTGGAGGTGTTACACTATCTGGCGGAGAACCACTTCTTCACATAAACGAAGTTTTAGAACTCTTAAAATTGCTAAAAAAAGAAGATATCCATATTACAATAGAAACCTGTGGAAATATCCCAACAAAAAATATAGAAAAAGTTTTAGAGTTTTCTCCCCAGTTTTATTTTGATATAAAACATACAAATCAAATCAAAATAAAAGACTATACCCAAGGCGATTCTAACTTAATCTTAAAAAATCTAGCCTTTTTAATAAAAAAAAATGCAGAAGTACAAGTGAGAATCCCTGTTATTCCAGGCTTTAATTTTTCACAAGATGATATAAGTGAAATTTTTACAGATTTAAGCAAGCTAAAAGTTAATTCTGTAATTTTGCTTCCTTATCACACTTTGGGAAAAAACAAATACACAAAACTACAACTAGAATACCCTTGGAGTGAATATCCAACAATGCTTCAAGAAAAAGATTTAGACAAATTCTATAAACTATGGGAAAATAAAAAACATTCCTATAACAACCAAAAATCATCAAATATTTGGAGGATTTATAATGAATAACAAAAATAAAACTATTGGAACTTGGGCATTAGACAAAAATGATTTTCCAGTTTTTGAATATACTGGAAAAATTCCATACAAAGCAACTTGTAAGGACGGTAGTCCTGTAAAATTGCCAGAAGACCCTTGGTTTTTAATGGGGAATTATCAATTTACACTTTTTTCTCACATTTCTGGAGAATATGAACTTATAACAGGACAACGTTCTTGGGGGAGAATGAATTTTGGGAAAAAACCAAATTCTGGAAACAATCAATGTAAAATCACAATTTCAAATCCTTCTTCTAACCAAAACCAAACTTATAATTTAGTTGGAATAAACTCTCTTTCTGGAAACGAAGAAATTTGCAAACGGAAATTTGGAATTGGTTACGCAAAATATGAATATTCCTTAGACGAGGTAGAAATTTCGCGTAGTTTACACATAAAACCATCTGCAAACATAGATGGCGGAAGCCCTGCTTTTATTGTAACCTTTGAAATAAAAAATACTTCTAAAAACGAGCTTCAAATAAATCTAGGAGAATCATTAAATGCAAATTATTCAGAAATCCAATTTCAATATATTCCAGAAAATTCACAACAAGTTCAATTTGAATACACTCCTTTTGAAGATTTAAAAACAGATTCTGTTGGTTTTAATATAAAAGCAAAAACAAAAGATCCACTTCTTACAAGAAGTTCAAAAGATATTTCTATGGTGGAAACTTTTCCACCAAGTTTGTTTATGTCAAAAATTTCAGAAAATACAGAAATTGTTTTAGACAAAGAAAATCGCACTGTAACTGGAAAAGCACAATTTGAGCTTTCCCCAAACCACACAAAAAAGATTTGTTTTATGATTGGTTTTTTTACAGAAAATATTAATATTCGTTCCATCCAAGAAGATTTAGCCGATTTTTCTTTTGAAAACGGATTTGCTTCTCATTGGCAAAAAGTTATTCCAACATTTGATTCAGAGAGTGACCCAATAATTAAAAGAGAATTAAAATGGCACGCTTATTGTCTTGAATCAATGGCAACTTATAGCGAATATTACAAAGAAACAAAAATTCCCCAAGGTACAATTTATGACTACGATTGGGGAAAACATGCTAGTGCAAGAGATAATTTACAGCACGCACTTCCTTGTGTTTATTACAATCCAAAACTTGCAAAATCAACTTTACGCTATATTCTAAAACGAACCACAGCATTTGGAGAAGTTCGTTTAATTGAATACGGGAACGGATACGCCGAGCACGAAGGATATTTTACTAGTGACCAACAACTCTTTTTATTTCTTCTTTTGTCTGAATATTTACGAGTCTCAAAAGATTATGATTTTTTATCAGAAACAATCACTCCATATCCTGCTGATGAAAATGCTCCAAAAGTTTCTATTTGCCATATGATAGAAAGATGCTTTACATTCTTACGAGATACAATTGGAAGGGGAAAACATGGTCTTGTTAGACTTTACAATTCAGATTGGAACGACACACTTTATTACATCGAAAAATTTCCATACAACTTGGTTGTTAGAAACGGTGAAAGTCATATGAACTGTGCCATGGTTGCTTCAATTTTTCCAACACTAATTTCAGAATTAAAAAATGCAAAAGTTGCACCAGAATTGATTTTTAGTATGGAAATCTATCATCAAAATATTTTTGATGCCTTTATTAAAGATACAGGAACAAGAGTTTTTCCGCGGAGAATGTACTTTGCAGACAAAGCCTATGGAGAAGAAAATATGTTTCTAGAACCAATGGGCTATACTTTGCAAATTGCTGATTTTTCACAAAAAAAGAAGATTGCTCTTTATTCAGAAATGCAAAAACGACTTTACAACGGAGAAAAACTTGGTGCAAGACAACAAGAAAATCCAGAGTTTGAAAGCCTAGAATACGACAAAGGAAGCCGCGAAAATGGTGGTTTTTGGTGGGCATTAAATGGGCCTGTAATTCTTGGAGTAAACACTTTTGATAATCAAGAAGCAAAACGCCTTTTACAAATGATGAGCCTTGATAATATGAGCAAGAATTTCCCAGAATATTGGTGTTGTTATTGGGATGCCGCCGACAATATAGAATCATCTTTAATTCCACAAGAAGGATTAAGCGATCAAAGTTTTAATTATAGCTTAGTTCCTCATTGTTGTGCACATCCCCACGCTTGGTTTTTATATTGTTGGTATAAACTCCAAAATTAACCTTACAGTTTGTTCAATTTGATTTATAGAACTTATGCTGGCTTTTCCATCTTTTTTTTGGGGACCATAAAAACCAAAGCCAGCATGATTTCCGCCTTCAATCACAACCTCTTTTGCATTTTTTGGGAAATGGCTTTTGTTTTCTGTATATTTTTCCAAGTTTAAAACTCCGTCTTCAGAGCCAAAAATCGACAAAAGTTTAATATCAACTTCAGAAAAATCCACTGTGGAGTAAGAAGCTAGAAGAATTAAGCCCTTAATATCAAATTGATTTTTGCCTAAAAAAGAAGCTGCCATAGAGCCACCAAGAGAATGACCCCCAATAAACCAATTTTCAATTTCTGGAAACTGATTCAAAACTTCTTCTGCTCCATTGATGTTAAACACCGCCAAATTAAAAGGCATTTTCACCAAAAAACAGGCAATTCCCTTTTCTGCAAGTTTTGCCAAAAGTGGCTCATATGCGTTGTACTGAACTTTTCCACCAGGATAAAACACAAATCCAGTTTTTGCACCAGCTTTTGGTAAAAAACAAAGAGTTCCCTCTTTTAAAAGAGATTTTTCATAAAGTTGATTTTCAGATTTTCCCAAAACTCTTTCGATTTCAGAAAAATCTGCTTTGTAATAATCAGAAAGATAAATCCCACAAGCCAAAATCAGGGCAAAAAGTACAGAAAGTACAATTCCTGCAACAAGTTTTTTCTTGTGGATTTTTTTTGAGTTTTCCATTTTATTTGTCTGAATCAAATTTATTTAGCAAAAAAGGAATAAGAACTAATTGAAGGATAATTCCTGGTAAACATTTTGGAATGCTTTGCCAAATTTCAAAAATTCCAATTTCTGTTTTTGAAAGGGCATAAAACATAAAAAGACAAGCAAGAAATCTTAAAACACGTCCGAATATCATTGTAATAAAAACTTTTACAAAGTTATTTAAGCGAATGTTGCGTAAAAATCCTGCTGCTAGTCCGTAGCCAAATAGTTCTACAATCATAAGAGGAAGCATTCTTGCTAAAGGCATCCCAGTTAGAGCAAAACTTACAAGGGGAGCTAAAATCCCGCTAATTGCACCTACAATAGGTCCAGCAACTAAACCAACAAAAATAATTGGAAAATGCATTGGGCTTAAAACTGTTCCAATCATCATTCCAGTGCCTGTAAGTTTTCCTATCAAGTGGCACAATTGTGGCAAAACTACAGCTACTGCACAAGCTAAAAACACAGCTAAAAATTGTTTTTTTATAGAAAGAGCTGGTTTTTCAAGAAAAATTGATTTTGTCATATTTCTCCTTTTTCTTATACAACAAATATTCATTTTAATTATATTTTTCAAAAATCTTCCTGTCAACAAAAGCATTTGACGTGAAAATCCAATTTTAGGTTTCCATTATAATATGGATTTTTTATTTGATTTTTGGTAATTTTAATTTTGTTATAATTTTTTTACTTTAGAGGTTCCTATGGAAATGGTTTTGCAAATTTTGATATTAGTTCTTGGTTTTGTGTGTCTTGTAAAAGGCTCTGATTGGTTTGTTGATGGAGCTGCAGGAATTGCTACAAAATTTGGGATTCCACAACTAATTATTGGATTAACTATTGTTGCTATGGGAACAAGTGCTCCGGAAGCTGCCGTAAGTATAACTGCTGCTTTTAACGGAAGTGCTGATATTACAATCGGAAATATTATTGGAAGTAACATTTTGAATGTTTTGATAATTTTGGGACTTTCTGCGGTTGTTTATCCTTTGACTGTGGAAAAATCAACTTTGCAAATAGATATTCCAGTTACAATTGTTGCAACAGTTTTGCTTTTCGTTCTTGGACTAGATGGCAATATTACTCGAATTGACGGAATTATTATGCTGGGGATTTTTGTGGCTTACATTGCATTTTTGATTGTTTCGGCGAAAAAAGCCCAAAATCAAGCTTCTGTAGCTTCAGAAAATGAAAATCTTTCTGATGAAAATGAAAAAACTGAAGAAAAACCAAAATCTATTGCATTTTTAATTTTGATTACGATTGTGGGACTTGCTTTGGTAATTTTGGGAAGTCGTTTTGTTGTTTCCTCTGCTTCATTTATTGCTAGAAAATTCGGTTTAAGTGAGCGTTTTATCGGATTGACAATTGTTGCTTTGGGAACTTCTCTTCCTGAGCTTTTCATCTCTGTTGTAGCTGCTTCTAAGAAAAATTCTGATATAGCTATTGGAAACATAATCGGAAGTAATTTATTTAATATTCTTTTTGTAGTTGGACTTTCTTCTCTAGTTATTCCAGTTCCATTTTCACCTGCTTTCAAAGTTGATACAATGGTTGTCCTTGCTTCTATTGTTGCAGTTTTGCTTTTCTGTTTACCAAAAAAACGTCTTTCAAGAGTTGCTGGTGGAATATTTTTGGTAGCTTATCTTGCATATTTTCTTCTTTGGTTGGTGTAAAATTTTTTAATGAAAAACTAATTCTAAGTTATAAAAAATGACTTGACCATATATTGATTTTTTATCATATTTTATCTAGTAACCGAATGTTCGGTAACTAAAACAAGAAGATGAATATTTTGAAAAATGATAAAAATCAAAGCACAAAAGAAAAAATTCTCATTGCGACAATTAATGCAAGTGTAAAAAAAATCAAAAATCCATATTCTCTTTGTAATATTGCTAAAGATGTGGGGATTTCTAAACCTGCAATTTTCAAATATTTTTGTTGTAAAGACAGTTTGATAAAAGCTGCAACTTCCAAAGCCTTCGACGATATTGCGGCGATTTACATACAAATCAAAAATCAATATGATTCGGATACTGCAAAAATTATCCAATATTTTTCTTTGTGGCTATTAAAAAATACATCCCACCTATCATTTATTTTCAATCAATTTATAATGGAAAAAAACTTTTCTAATATTGTGGTGACAGAATTATGTTCTCGAGGTGTTGAACTAAAAAAGGACTTTTTATCACCAGAAGGAATTAAAGAAGTTTATGTTATTTTCTCTGTGGTTACTCTTATGAGTTGCCTCTTAAATCATTACAAAAATGAATCAGCTGAAATTTCTGAAAAACAATATGAAGATTTTGCTCTTGGAATCTCAAACTGTATTTGTTATGGAGTAAAAAAACAATCTGATAATATTGAAATTGATTACAATTCTTTAGATGAAATTTACAAGCAACGAAAACAGGAATTTTACGAACATCTTAAAAATACGGAATCTGAACAGGATGCAAACCAAAGCAAAAATGAAGAACGGTTTTTTTATGCTTTGACAGAAGTTGTAAAAAAACACTCTTTTTCTGGAGTTACTATCGAACAGTTGGCTGAAGAAGCTGGTCTTGCAAAAAGTAGTTTGTACACTTGGTTTAAAAACAAAGATGATTTGCTAAAAAAAGTGATATTGGGAAAATTTCTTCAACTAAAAGACTTGATAGAACACAATATTAAGTCTTTTGAAAATGTTGTTGAAAAATCCTACGTAATTTTAAAAACAGAAACTGATTGGCTTTTGGAAAATATTTCTGTTTTGCCTGTGGCAACTTGGTTAAACTTTTCTGGAAATGGTACAACAAATGTTGGTGAAATTCTTATTTCCAACAGTAATTGGGTTTCAAAACTTTTTTCAGTTGAGGCTTTGGGACTTGTGGATTCTGATTTACCTGCGATTTGGCTAACTTGTTTACCAGTTCCAATGGTTTTGGAAGGAAATTGCAAGGGATATACACATCAATTTTTATTAAATTCTGTAAAACAAATCCATTCTATGCTTTGGAATGGAATTTTAAACATAAATGAGGAAAACTGAAATGAAAAGAAAAGTCAAAAATGTTTTGGTTTTTATGGTTTTATCAATTTTTTCTTTTGGTTTGATGGCAGAGAGTTTATCGTCTGAATCTCAAAATCCTGAAAAAATGATTTTAACTGTAGATGAAGCTACAAATTATGCAATAAATAATAGCAGAACACTGAAAGTTAGTGCTATTGATGTGGAAATTGCAAAGTTAAAAAAAGATAATGCTTGGAATGTTTTTGTACCAAGTGTTCAAATTTCTGGCACAATGAGTCGTTCAAATGAAGTGACTGATTCTTCTGCGATGATGGAAGGAATTATGTCTGGAATGATGGAAATGCTAACTCCGTTATATATGCAGCACCCTGAACTTCTTGCAAATCTTGGAAATTCAGCTACATCTTCTTCTGAATCTTCCGAGCCAAAAGAAGCAGATCATTGGAAAGCTGTAGGAAATGTTTCTGTGAGCTGGAATTTTAGTTTTGCATTATTTGAGGCTTATCGCACCACAGTTTCAAATTACGAAGCTGGATTGATTTCTTATGAACAAAGCGTAAAACAAACAGAACGAGATGTAAAAAAGATGTTTTACGGAATGCTTCTTATGCAGGAAAATCTAAAACTTCAACAGGAAATGCTTGAAAATGCAAAAATGCGTATGGAACAAGCTGCAATTTCTTACAGAAACGGTCAAGTTCCAGAGTTGAGTTATTTACAAGCACAGGTTACCTACGAAAATAAACGACCAACCGTTTTGGAAATGGAGCAAACTATTTCCCAGCAAATGAACACTTTTGCGTTTTTGCTAGGTTTGCCTTATGGTACAAAATTGGAACTTGTTGGAACAATTGAGCCAGAGTTTATCACAGTGGATTCAAATGAATTAGTAGAAAAATATTTAACAAATCGTCTTGATGTGCAAGGCTTATACAAAAATATCGAACTAGTTACTCACGGATTAACTGCTTCAAAATTACAAACTTTTTCTCCGGCGTTGGCTTTGAGTTATGGTTTCCAACCAGTTGTAATGGATATTACAAAAAATTGGTTTGAAGATGAAAATAATATGGATAACGGAAGTTTTTCAGTTACTTTAGCTTGGAATCTTACAAATATGCTGCCATTTTCTTCAAATATGGTGTCTTTACGAGAAACCCAAAAAAATCTTGAAAAACTAGAGCTTTCTGTAGCCACAGTTTTGCAAAGTGGAGAAATGGAAATTGCTTCTCTTGTGGATAAATTAAAGAAATGTGAATCATCTATTGCAGCAATGGAATACAACGTGGAATTGGCAGAAAAAGCTTACAATATGACTTATGAAGCTTATCGGGTTGGAACAACAGAAATCTTGGATGTTAGAGATTCAGAAAGCCAACTTTCACAAGCAAAATTAGGTTTATTAAACGAAAAATATACATATCTAACTACTTTGTTGGATTTGGAATATGCAATCAATGCAAAATTATAGAAGGAAAAAAATGAAAAAGACTGTTATTTATGGAATTTTTGGAATTTTAATTATTCTTTTGACAAGTTGTTCTAAAGAAGAGCAAGTTGCAACAGTTGTAGAAACAACAGAAGCAGAGCCAATTTATGCTGTTACTGTAACAAAGGCGATTCAAGGAGAATTAAAAGATTACCTTGAATTTGGTGGAGATGTTTCTGCAAAAACTCAAATTGATGTTATGCCAGACGCAATGGGAAAAGTTGTTGCTGTAAATGTAAAAGTTGGTGACTACGTTTATAAAGACCAAAGTATTGCAGTAATTGATGCCAGTCGTGCTGGAATGAATTATGCTCAAAGTGCAGTAAAAGCTCCTATTTCTGGAACAATTACAGCTGTAAATGCCGTTGTTGGTGGTGTTGCAAGTCAGCAACTTTCTGTGGCAAAAATTGCAAAAACAGAAGATCTAAAAATTAGTATGAATGTTCCAGAAAGATACGTTTCAAAAATCCAAATTGGACAAAAAGCCGAACTTAAATTTGATGCTTATCCAGGAGAAGTTTTTGAAGCTGTAATCACGGAAGTAAGTCCTGTTTTAGATGCAACTTCTAGAACAATGGGTGTTAATCTTGAACTTACAAAGCGAGATAAACGAATTAAAGCTGGAATGTTTGCAAAGGTAAAACTTATCACAGATACTCACTCAAATATTGTAATTGTAAGTGAAAGTGCATTGGTAAATCGTTATGGCGATACCTATGTGTTTGTTGTAGCTCCTGATTCTTCTGTAGAAAAACGAGTTGTAAAAGCTGGTATTCGAGTTGATGATAAGCGAGAAATTTTAGAAGGACTAAATGACGGGGAAGAAGTTGTTGTTAGAGGACAAACCCTGCTAGAAGATGGCTCAAAGGTAAATGTTGTTACTGTTACAGAATAATTGCCATTGGAAAAACTTTAGGAATAAATTAGATGAATATAACTAAAACTTTTGTAAACAAGCCAACCACAGTTTTGATTATTTTTGTGGTTTTAGTTGGGCTTGGGCTTTATGCAACAATGGATTTGCCATTGGACTTGCTTCCTGATATGGAACTTCCTTATGTTGCGGTAATGTGTTCTTATCCTGGTGCTGGACCAGAAGAAGTTGAAAATCGTGTTACTCGAACCTTGGAAAGTGCTTTGTCCAGTGTCACGGGTATAGAATATTTGGGGTCATCTTCCTCTATGGGAAGCAGTATGGTTTATGTGCAGCTTTCTATGGATGTAAACATAGATGAAGCTATGAATGATATCCGCGATAAAATTGATTACATAAAAGGATATTTGCCAGAAGATTGTACGGCTCCGATGATTTATAAACTTAATCCAGATGTTATTCCAATTATGCAATATGCAATAAGTGGAAACCGTACTCCAGAGGAATTAAGAGATTTTGCGGAAACAATTACCCCAAAACTTGAACAAATTGATGGTGTAGCAAGTGTTTCTGTAAGTGGTGGTAGAGAAAAGGCAATCATCGTTGATATTCCACGGGATAGATTGGAAGCCTACAATCTTACAATTTCACAAATTGCTCAGATGATGGCTGCCCAAAACATTTCCGTATCTGGTGGAACAATCACAGAAGAAGATTTGAATTATACAATTAGTACTGTTGGTGAATATTCTTCTATTGAGGATATTAAGGATACAGTAATTTCTTACAAGGTTGCAGGTTCCCAGCAGGATGCAATGCTTGGTGGTGCTTTGCCAAAAGTGGTAAGTATTCGTCTTCGAGATATTGCAGATGTTTACGAAGGTTACAAAGAGCAAACATCGGTTTTCTATCTTGATGGTGTTCCTTGTGTACAGCTAAGTATCCAAAAACAAAGTGGAAAAAACTCTGTGCAAACGGCTAGAGCTGTCCAGAAAAAAATGGCTTCGATTATTTCCACTGCACCAAATGATATTGTAATTACAGAAATCGTAAACACAACAAGCATTATTGAGCGTTCAATATCAGAAGTTGCTTCAAGTGCTTTAACTGGTGCTTTATTTGCAGTTTTGGTTTTGTTCTTATTCTTACGGAACTTCAAATCTACATTGATAATTTCTCTTACAATTCCGATTTCTTTGATTGTAACTTTGGGAATTATGTATTTTAGTGGAATGACTCTAAATATTATGACTTTGGCAGGTCTTTCTCTTGGTGTTGGTATGCTGGTGGATAACTCTATCGTTATTCTTGAAAATATCTATACGTACCGAGAAAAGGGTGCAAAACCAAAGACAGCAGCTGTTTTAGGTTCGTCAGAAATGATTATGGCTATTTCAGCT
This sequence comes from Spirochaetaceae bacterium, assembly GCA_017416145.1. Taxonomy (GTDB): domain Bacteria; phylum Spirochaetota; class Spirochaetia; order Treponematales; family Treponemataceae; genus Treponema_I. Next base: position 30,907 of record JAFQDD010000020.1, read on the forward strand.
TCAACATTGACCACAATTTGTGTATTCCTACCATTGATTTTGTATAAAGCAAAGCTTGGAATCATTAGTGAAGTTTTTGAAGGCTTAACTTTTACAGTTGTAATTTCCCTAGTTTGTTCTTTGGTGGTTGCGGTTGTTTTGGTTCCTGTATTAACAAGTAAATATATCAAAATCAATATTACCAAAAAAGAAAAAAAATCAGTTTTTGACAAATTCTTTGACGGATTAGATAATGGTTTTGGAAAGTCTTTGTCTTGGGTTTTGCATCATAAAGCACTAACTCTTGGCGTAATTTTTGCATTACTAATTGGAAGTATTGCTTATATACCAAAAGTTGGTTTTGAGTATATGCCAGCTTCTGCATCTGACTCTATTGCAGTAGATGTAACACTTCCAGTTGGAACAAAACTAGAAAGCACAGAAGCAGTTTTGCAACAATTAGAGCAACGGGTTAAATCTGATGTAAAAGGCTATGTACACATTACAACTTTAGTTGGTTCAAGTGAAATGATGGGACTTGGCGGTTCATCAAGTTATAAAGGAACCTTGACAATTACTTTACCACCAATTGCTCAGCGAATTGATAGTGAAAACGAAATCAAAGCAAAACTTCGGGGATATTTTAGTGAGATTCCAGGTGCAAGTTTTGGGCTTTCAAGTTCAAGTATGATGAGTATGACAGGTGGAGCTGCTGTAACTGTTGCTGTAAAATCTGAAGATTTGGACAAAGCAAGGGAAACAGCAGATGCTATAAAACTTCTTCTTGAAGAAAAAGCTAGTGATGTAGTTACAGAACCTACTCTTTCGATGCAAGACGGACTACCACAGGTAAATATCGTAATTGATAGAGAAAGAATGTACAATCTTGGATTGAATGTGTATACAATCGGGCAGGAAATCAAAGCAAATATTGCAGGAACAACAGCTTCTCGATACAGAGATAATGGTGAAGAAGTTGATATTGTACTTAAACTTTCTGATAATGATAAAACTCAACTTGCAGATTTGGAACATATTTTCGTTACAAATTCTCAAGGAGTAAGAATTCCTTTATCAAGTTTTGCAAAATATGAAGAAGGTGTTGCACCAATTACTATTAGTCGTGAAAACCAAAGTAGATACATAACTGTTTCTTGTGGTTCTGTTCCTGGAGTTTCAATTGATAAAGTTCAAACCAAGGTTGAAACATTGATTTCACAAAACATTCAAATTGATGAAGATGTTGTTATTGAATACAGCGGAGATTTTGAAAGTCTTGTAGAAACCTTAAAACTCTTTGTTGGAATTATCATTATGGCTGCGGTTTTGGTTTTTGCGGTTATGGCAAGTCAGTTTGAATCATTCCTAGATCCATTTATTGTTTTATTTACTTTGCCACTTACAATTATTGGTATTGTAATTATTTACGCAGCAATGGGTGTAAAAATGAATGTAATGACAGCTGTTGGTTTGTTGATTTTGGTTGGTATTATCGTAAATAACGGTATTGTTCTTGTTGACTATACAAACTTGCTAAGAAAACGTGGTTACACTTTGATGGATGCTTGTGTAGAAGCTGGAAAAAGCCGTTTGCGTCCGATTTTGATGACCACATTAACTACAGTTTTGGCACTTGTCCCAATGGGCTTTTTCCCTGGAGAAGGTTCTGAAATGACTCAGCCAATTGGATTGACTGTTTTTGGTGGTCTAACTTTTGGTACTTTGATGACATTGTTCTTGATTCCAACATTGTATTACTGTTTTAATCGTGTTCGAGAAAAGAAAGCTGAAAAAAAAGCCCGTAAATTGGAAAAAAAACAACAAAAAATAGCCAGTAAAAATGCTGCCAAAAATCAAGAAGGAGCAGAATAATGAAACGAATTGAAATAATCTTTTCACAAGCATTAAGAGAAGATTTACTAGAGTGGGTTGAAGCTGCTTCAAAGGATTTGTCCCCAAAACCTATGTATACTTTGATTCCAGAAGTACTAGGAAAAGGAAACTCTAATCCTAAAATGAATGATGCAGTTTGGCCAGAAGTAAACGAAATTATAATTATTTATACAGAAAATGATGAATTTCAAAAATACGTGGAAGAAGGCGTAAAAAAATTACAAGAGCAATATCCACGTGAAGGAATCGCTTTTTTTGTAATGGGTTAATTTTAAGGATTTTTTGTTAAAATTCCTTTGAAAAAATCTTAAACAAGATTATAATTAAATTATGAAGAGATGGGAGTGAAAAATAGTTTCATTCCCTCTTTTTTTGGAGGAATAATGTCATTAGGAATTACTACATTGGTGGCACTTGCTTTAAGTGCTTTTGGTTTTGTTATGTATGTGTATTTCTTTTCTGTAGGTTATGGCTTTTCTATTGCCGGAATTGGAATTGCATTATTGGTATTGTACAGAAACAGTTTGACTTTAGGAACTGTAATAATGTGTGCCTTGTTTATTATCTACGGAATTCGTTTAGGTGGATACTTGGCAATTCGCGAAATGAAAAGTACAGCGTACAAAACTTTGCTAAAAGATGAGTCCAAACAAAACGTAAAATTTGGAGTAAAACTTTGCATTTGGATTAGCTGTGCAATTTTGTATGTTTGTGAATGTGCTCCTGTTACTTTCCGTCTAGAAAATGCTGTAGCTGATGATGCTTTCTTGTATGTTGGAATTGTCTTAGCTGCTATGGGTATTCTCATTGAAATACTTGCTGACTTACAAAAATCTAAAGCAAAAAAGAAAAATCCAAAGCAATTTGTTTCAACTGGTTTATACAGAATCGTAAGATGCCCAAATTATTTTGGAGAACTTCTTTTGTGGACAGGTGTTTTTGTATCTGGAATAAGTGTTTGTAATTCTGTTTTACAATGGAGTTTAGTGATTCTTGGATATATCGGAATTATCTATGTAATGTTTAGCGGAGCTAGACGATTAGAAATTAGACAAGACAAAAATTATGGTGATAATCCAGAATATCAAAAATATGTTTCAACTGTGCCAATTATTTTGCCTTTGATTCCAATTTATAGCGTAAAAAAACATAAATGGCTTGTTGCTTAATTTAGATTCGTAGAGAAACTTCTCCACTAAGAATTTCTTTTGATTCTAGTCGGCCGTCTTTGGTGTATTCCACTACAAGATGGCCTTTTTTTGTAATATCCTTTACAAAAGCCGAAAACTGATTTTTGGCATCAATTACAGTGACAGTTTCGCCTAAAACAAGGGAACGCTCTTTGTATTCTTTCATAACAGTTTTTTCTTGGGCTGCTTCTAAGGTTTTTTCAAGATTTTCTAGCAATTTTCCCACAAATTGATATTTAACACTTTCTGGATTTTCCACATTTTTCCCAAAAAGAGAAGTTGCTATGTTGGAAATCTCCTCTGGAAAACCTGCTTTTGGTTCAAAAAGATTTATTCCAATTCCCAAAACCACTTTAGAGATTTTCCCCAAAGTTGAATCAATTATTCCCTCGGCTAAAATCCCGCAAACCTTTTTTTTGTTGATATAAACATCATTCACCCATTTAATTTTAGGCTTTTGTTTACTAAGTTCTTCTATGGTTCTACAAACTGCCACTCCAGCAGCAGGTGTTATTAAATCAGTTTCTATCAGATTTTCATTGATGGGAAGCAAAATACTCATATAAAGCCCTGTTTCCTCTGGAGAAAAAAAGCTTCTTCCAAGACGACCTCGACCACCTGTTTGACTTTTTGCAATAAACACAGGGATTTCTTGCAATGGTTCTGAATTAGAAGCTGCATATCGCTTGGCTTCTAAATTTGTGGAGTCGATTTCATCATATTCAAAAAACTTGTATTCAGATTGAAAACAGGGCATTTTCAGTACTCTTTTAGTGAGAACCTAAAGTTGTAAAGTTGTTTACGTCTGAGCAGAAAGTTATTCCAGTTCCCTTTTCTTGTAAACAAGGAAGAGTTCTAATTGCTTCTAGAATTGCATTTTCCTGAGATTTTTCTGCAAGGATAATTAGCATTTCTTTTTCTGGAACAATTTGGATGCCAAAAAAGCTCACATCTTCTTCTTTTCCAGTTCCACGAGCATTGATAATTGTGCCACCACTTGCTCCAGCTTTTCTTGCTGCTGCCATGGCGTCTTCTGCAAGTCCTGAGTTTAAAATCACTGTAATTAGAGTATGTGTAGCCATTTTGTTTTCTCCTTCTTCTTCAATTTCAACTTGGCCATTTCTTAACATTCTGTCAGAGTCTATTGTAAAAAAGATACCAAAACCTTTTTTCTCGTTTTTTGCTTCTTCTTTTATTGCATTTGCGATTTTTTCATATTCATTGTTTTTCGCAAGAATATAAACCAAATCCTTTTCAGAAGTTCCCAAGCCCAAAAGCTCTAAAATCTGATTTTTTGCTGTTCCTGTTCCCAAAATGATTGTAGCACCACCGCAACCGGCTTTTTTTGCAGCTTGAGTAATATGTTCTCCCTTGTTTCGGGGAGTAATTGCTATCATCAATTTCATTTTTCTTTTCCTTTTTTAGAGTAGATTAGACCTAAAATCTGGATTGCAATCAATGGAGCACTTGCAACAAGGGCAATTACACCAAAACCATCTGTTAAAGGATCACCACCTAAAACTGTGGCAGCTCCAAGTGTATAAGATAAAATAAATGAAGATGTCATAGGTCCAGAAGCAACGCCACCAGAGTCAAAGGCAATGGCAGTAAACATTTTTGGACAGAAGAAGGTTAATATCAAGGCGATGACAAAAACAGGTACTAAAATGTATGCAATGTGGAATCCAAAGATTACTCGAACCATGGCAAGACCAACTGCAATACAAACACCGCAAGAAAGAGCCACTAGTAAAACTTTTCGTTTAATTGCACCACCAGAAATTTCTTCAACTTGTTTTGTCAAAACCCAAACAGCAGGTTCTGCACAAACAACGATTGCACCAAAGGCAACCCCAAGAACAACCAAAAGCCAAAGTTGGCCAGAATTTCCCAAGGTTTCTCCAATAACTGTTCCCGCAGGGATAAACCCGCCGTTAATTCCTGTTAAAAAGAGAATTAAGCCTAAAAATGCGTAAACTAAACCAACACAAATCTTGATAATTTGGCGTAATGTTAGTTTAAATAAGAAAATCAAAAATACAACTAATAATCCAACCAAGGGAAGAAGAGCTTTTGCAACTTCTAAAATTGTGTGAGGAATAATGCTAAAAAATTCTTTTAATCTAGAAAGATTTGTGTAAGTAACCACAGTTTCAGCCACTTGTCCTGCCACAACTTCAGCTTCAGCCACATTTGATTTTCCAGCTGTTACAAGTCCCATTATCAAAACAGCCACAATTGGCCCAATGGAAGCAAGTCCTGTTAAACCAAAGTTATCGGCTTTACTGTCAGAATCTTTGTTTGATTTTACGGCGGCAACACCCATTCCCAAAGCCATAATAAAAGGAACAGTCATTGGTCCTGTGGTGGCTCCACTTGCGTCAAAAGCAATGGCAAAATATTCTCTAGGAGCAACAAAGGCTAAAATAAAAACAACAATATAGAATCCTACATACAAAATTTTGATAGGAACTTGTAAAACTGTTCTTAAAAGACCTAAAGAAACGAAAAAACCAATACCAACTGCAATCATTATAAGCAAGGTTGTACCATTTATTGCAGGATTTACAGCACTTACTTGACCTGTTAAAACTTGAACATCAGGTTCTGCAATGGTGATAATAAATCCTATAACAAAGGCTGCAATTAACAAAAGAGGAAGATTTTTCTTTGATGTTAATGCAGAACCGGCTTTTTCTCCCATTGGGATAATACCAATGTCGGCTCCAAGCAAAAACAAAGCTAACCCAACAATTGTAAAAATTGCGCTTACGATAAAAGTTAATGTCATGCCATCCCCAAGTGGGGTAATTGTCCAGTTCAAAAGAAGAACAATCAAAGCAATCGGACCAATTGATGTAGCAGTTTCTTTTATCTTTTCAAACAACTATGTTTCCTCCATATTACTTTTTTTTATTTTCTTTCTATTTTGTCTGTCAGGATTAAATGATTATAACAAACAAATGTTTGATTTTTGTTAGTTTTTTGAGTTTTTACCTAAAACAACTGATTTATTTAAACAAGCGTTTGATTTTAGCTTTTAGCACTGATATCCTTTTTCTTTAATGCCAGAAACCCACTTTGAAGCCCAAGTTTTCGCAGCTTCTAAATCGTGTTCTTTGTAGTTTCCACATTCTTTTGGGTCTGTTCCAGGAATTGGCTTATTCCAAACCGCCACTTTTTCCAAAACGCTTAGCATTTTTTCTGCAATAAAAGATTCTTCCAAATCTTCAAAAACTGTAAGATAAAAACCTGTTCTACAGCCCATTGGGGAAAAATCAATTATTCCATCAATTTCTTCACGGATATATTCTGCAATTAAATGTTCTAGCGTATGAATTCCTGCAATTGGCATAAATTCCACATTTGGCTGACAAAACCGAATATCAAATTTAGAAACTAAATCCCCTTTTGGACCAGTTTTTACGGCAGCTTTTCTAACATAAGGAGCTTTTACCTTTGTGTGATCAAGATTGAAACTGTCTACGTTGTAGTTTTTTCCATTTGTTTCTTTCATAAAATTTTCCCCCTAAATGCTATGCTAGATTTTTCAAGATTTCTGCTGTGATGTTTGAACAGTTTGCGGCAGCTTCATCTTCAAGATAAACTTCATCTGTGTTTTCAGCTAAGTCAGAAATACTTCTTATGATAATATATGGGATTTCATACAAAAATGCTACCTGCCCAATAGCTGCTCCTTCCATATCACAGCAAGTTGGATTACAAATTTCTTTAATAGCCATTTTCTTTTCTCTAGAATCTACAAAAACGTCCCCTGTGGCAACTCTTCCTTTTACAAGTTTCCCCTTAACCTTGTTTTCAGCTTTTAATGAGGCAAAAGCCTTTTCTGCAATTTCAAGCATTTTTTCAGAAGCTGGAAAACTTGTGGTTTTTAGCCTAGGGATTTGGCAAATTTCATAACCAAAACCTGTAGCATTTACATCGTGGAAAATTGCGTCTGTAGAAACAACTGTATCCATTACAGCAAGTTCTTTTGCAAGACCTCCAGCAACTCCAGTGTTAATAATGTGAGTACAGCCAAATTTTGTGATTAAACTTTGGGTACAAATTGCGGCATTTACTTTTCCAACTCCACTTTTCACAATAACCACGGGAGTATTCCCAAAGTTTCCTTCGTAAAAATGTAGGAATTTTTCATCAGATTCCACAACATTTTCAAGATTTTTCACTAACAAACGGATTTCTGTATCCATTGCACCAATAACACCAACTTTCATACAACCTCCAATAAGTTCAATTATACACAAAAATTTACAAATTTTAACCACTTTTGTTAAAAAATGGTATATTTTGCAAAAAACTGCAAAGTTTTCAAACATTTTCTATTGACAATTTTTTTTGAATATTTTATATTCATTATAGCAGCAACAAACAAACTTAAAAAAGACCGCTTTTTCTCCTCCTTTAGCGGTCTTTTTCTTTTTTAAACTGATTTTTTATATCATTGAGTTTTTTATTATTTTGATATTGAATTTTGATTTTATATTTAGGAATTAACAAATGTTCCTTGCCCATCTGTATTTTGGGATATTTTGAGGAAAGTCCATTTTTTAACAAACTTTCCTCTAAAGCAATTTTATCCGATTTTTCGTTTTAAGAAAAAATACAATCTTTGATTTTTTTCATATACATTTCTTTGTCATAAAAATATGGTCCAATATGTGGAGCACCTTCAACAAAAACCACTTCTTTTTTCTGTTGATTTTGAATTGAATCATAAAGTTCTTGGGCTTGTTCTGGTTTTACCAAAATATCCTTTGTTCCATGAAAAATTAAAATCGGAAAATTAAAGCCCTTTTCAGCAGTAGCTTTTTGTAGATTTTTTGATGGTGAAAATTTCTCCATAAATCCATTTCCTGTTATAAAACTACAAAAACTTAAGCCTTTTATAACAAGGAAAGTCATAATTTTTTGGAAAAAGTTTGAACCAACACCATTGTTTACTTGGCCAGAAATTTGTTTCATCCAATCGCTAAATCCAGAATCTTCAACTGTAAGAATCACTTTGTCTACGTATTCTGGTTTTCGGAATCTTCCAAGGGCAATGGCGTTAAAAACGGTGGCTCCACCCATAGAAACGCCGTGTAAAATGAATTTTGAATCATCACCATATTTTTTGCAAATTAATTCCATCCATTTTAGAATGTCCCAAGAATCCTTGTATCCCAAGCCGTAGGTTTTACCGTAGCTTTCTCCGTGGGAACAAAGATTTACAGCCAAAACATTTATACCAAGTTTGTGATATTCTTCAGCAAGATAAGCCATTCCACTAGAAGAATCTGTCATTCCGTGAACTAAAATAGCAAATCTTTTAGAAGATTTTTCAAAATCCTCGGCCAACCATAAATCAGCACATAGTAAAGTTCCCTTTGCACCGATTATGTGAAGTTTTTCTAAGGGATAACTTGCCCAACGGCGTTTTGCTTCAAGCAATGGTGCCATAATTACAGGATCGTGCACATGGGAAGCTGCATCTCCAACACCTTTTATCTCAACATCTTTTCCATCAAAACTATCTGGAATTGGTGGAATACCAGGTTTATCACCTCGAACAAACATTTTAAAATAGATAACTGCTCCAGCCCCAATGGAAAAACAGATTATCGCAAAAATTATTAATAAAAGTATAATCATCATAACTGAAATATAACATAATTCACTTTCAGAAGCGATATATTTTTTCCTAATGTCTAAAGGATTGTTCGCAAAAAACTTATATATCAAAAAAAACTGCCAAAAAGTTTTCCACAAGGAGATTGCCAGAATCTGACTTTTCCACAGGAATATCCACTTTTTTAGGCAGTTTTCCACAATATTAACAAGTTTTCCACAGGTTAAAGGCGTTTTTCCACAAGGAAAACACTACCATTTTCCACTAGCACCGCCTCCACCAAAGGAGCCACCGCCTCCTGAAAAACCTCCAAATCCGCCACTGGAGAAGCCGCCACCGGAAAATCCCCCGAAATGATGATTATCATCATCAGAAAGTGATTCAGCTACTTCCATCAAAGTTTTTGCAACAATGGCTGCTTTTAACATTTTGTTATCGCTACTTTCAGATGTTGGGTTTTTCTTTGATGTTGCGGCAGAAATCATTACAATAGAGAAAAATGCCACGAAAATTCCCACAACTAGGAAATCTTCCCAATCATCTGAATCGTCATCTTCTAAAACAATTGGATTTTCAGAGTTTTCTGAAAAATTCACAGCCACGTTTTCTACAATGGCAGTTACACCTTGTACAATTCCCTTTGAATATTCTCCATCTTGGAAATGTGGGGTTATTACGTTTCTGATAATCAAACCACATTTTGTGTCTGTTAAATCACCTTCAACTCCATAACCAGTTTCGATTCTAAGCTCTCTATCTCCAATGGAAACCAAAAGCAAAACCCCATTATCCACGCCTTTTTGCCCAAGTTTCCAATCTTCCACAACCTTCATAGAATAGCTTTCCAAAGCTTCCCCTTCCAAAGAAGGAATTGTTAAAACAGCCACTTGGATTCCAGTTTCATTGCTTAAATTAGACAACTTTTGATTCAAAGCCATTTCATCAGAAGAATTGATAACATCAGCCTTGTCCATAATTGGAGTTTCTAGTTTTGGAACATCAAGAGAAAAAGCTGGAAGCACAAAAAATCCCAGCATCAATAGAAAACAAAGGAACTTTTGGATTTTTCTAGTTACCATTTTCTACCTCCAAGAATAATTAATTCATTAGAGATTTCGTCTGGATTTTCCTCTTTTGCAGGAAAGTTTTCTTCCAAAATTTTTCCACAATCTTTTACAGCTTTACAAATTGCTTCTGTGGCATTTGATTTTAAGTTGTCCGCCAAATCTTTTGCAATTTGATTCCATGCTGAAACTTCAATTTTTGAAGCAATTCCAAAATCCGCTAAGATTCTAACTTTTTGTTCCAAATAAGAAACATAAATCAGAATTCCAGAAGCTTCTTTTGTTTTATTAATTCCAGCACGAAAAAATGTACTTTCTGCCTTTGCTTCTACAGCTTCGTTTTTTGCAGAAAGGGGAACAATTTTTCTATCGATAAAAGGAATATTTGTTAAAGCAAACACAAAAGCGATAACAAGAAAACTAATTCCAGAAGTTAAGGCTGCAAAAAACCACTTTGGCATTTCCCAAAAATGTTTTTCCAATGCTGGAATAATTTGATTACTAAGCAAAATCATTGCGGTAAAAGTAACAACACCAACAATTACCCCAAAAAACAGCTCATAAAAAGAATAAGAATCTGATTCTGGAGCAATAGCCACCGCAATTTCCCCAGAAGTTTTCATTTCCACGTCTTTTATGGTTTGGTCAATTTGAGATTTTGCTTTTTCATCAATCTTAAGTTTTTTTAATAAACTTTTAGCTGTCATTAAAACTCTACCTTAGGAGCTGTTTGTGCTTCAGAAGTTGCTGTAAAATATGCCTTTGGTCTAAATCCGAAGATATTTGCTAAGAAAACCTTTGGGAATTTTCTAATTGTTGAATTGTAATTTGAAACAACGTCGTTATAGCGTTTTCTTTCTGTTGCAATTCTGTTTTCAGTTCCTTCAAGTTCGTCTTGCAAAGCCAAGAAGTTTTGGTCAGCTTTTAGTTCTGGGTAGTTTTCTGTAACCACTAACAATCTTTGTAAAGCAGAACCAAGTTCGTCTTGAGCTTGTTGAAATCTTTGGAATGCTGCTTCATCTTCTAAAAGTTCATCAGACATTTGAACCACGCCACCAGCTTTTGAACGAGCATCTGCAATATTTGTAAATACTTCACTTTCGTGAGAAGCATAGCCTTTTACAGTTGAAACCAAGTTAGGAATCAAGTCATATCTTCTTTGATATTGATTTTCTACTTGTGCCCATTGGCTTTTTACGCCTTCATCTAATTCTACCATTGAGTTGTATGAACCAGAAATGCTAGAAACACAACCAACGATTAATACTAATAAAATTACCACTACAATAAGTGCAATTTTTGTGCCTTTTTTCATTAAAAAGCCTCCCAATTATTTTTTTAGATGATTTTCAAATATGAATCTTCATCTATATTTTTTCTTATAAAACATTTTATCATAAAAATCATTTAAAAACAAAAAAACCGCCTCAAATGTTTAAACACTTGAAGCGGTTTCCTTTGCTACTAATTGATATTAGATTTTTGCCTTTCTTAAGCGAACTTGTTCAATATCACTTGAGAAAAGTTCACGTAAGTCATTTAACTTTAATGCCATCAAAGCCATACGGTCAATACCAATACCCCAAGCCAAAACTGGAACATCAACGCCCATTGGCTTTGTAACTTCAGGACGGAAAATACCAGCACCACCAAGCTCAAACCAACCTAGAACTGGGTGTTTAATATGAACTTCTACAGAAGGTTCTGTAAATGGGAAATATCCAGGAACATATTTTACATCAGTTGCTCCAGCAATTTCCACAGCAAACATTTCTAGGAAGCCTAAAAGTGTTTTTAAGTTTGCTTCTTCACCAAGAACAATACCTTCTGTTTGATAGAAGTCTGAAAGGTGAGTTGCGTCAACTTTGTCATAGCGGAAACAACGAGCAATACCAAAGTATTTTCCAGGAACTTTTGCTTTTGCTAGTTGATGTGCAGAAAGTACTGTTCCTTGAGAGCGTAAAATCAAGTGTTTTGTAAAGTGTTCGTCAAAGTTGTAGTTCCAACCACGACTTCCTGTGTTTCCACCATCTCGGTGAACAGCAGCTACATTTGAAAGGAAAGGTTCTTCAATTGATTTTGCGTGAGTTGGGTTTTTAATTGCATATACGTCGTGGATATCACGAGCAGCGTGGAATTGAGGCATAAACAAAGCGTCGCAATCCCAGAATTCTGTTTCTACAAGTGGGCCGTCAAATTCTTCAAATCCAAGAGAGCAAAGTTTATCTTTTACACTTTCTAGGAAAGAAACGTATGCACTTGTGCGGCCAGGAATAATACGTGCTGGAGGGATTGCAATATTGTATCCACGGAAAGCAGCATTTTTCCATTCACCAGAAGTTAGGATTTTGCTAGTAATAGAACCGATTTCGTCTCCTGTAACACCAGCAGTTTCTAGAGCAACAGCAACTTCTTCTGCATCTTTTGTTAGAGCGTAAACAACAACTTCTCTTTCAATTACGCGGAAAGCAAAGTCACTTACACCACGTTTTTTTGCCAAAGTTGCCATTACAGCTTTTTCATCTTCTGAAAGAGAAGCAGAATCGATTAAACCGTCTTTTGCTTCAAGACCTTTTTTCAAGATTGCATTAGTTGTTACAATACGGGCTGGAAGTTCTTTTCCTGTACAAGCAGCTTTTTTTTCTGCATCCATTGCAAGAACGCCTTCTTTAGAGAAAGAACCAAAAGCACTACCAACGTCTTTGTTTTCAATATTTAATGCTTTTGCAATTTCTGGAAGAGCGTGAGGACCTTTTTCTTTTAGAAAATTGTAAATTCTTTCTTCGATAGTTCCGTTTTCTGCGTAAGAACGACCAATATCAGTAATTTCGTAGTGTGTGTATGGTTCTCTTCTTACTTCTGCAACAAGACCCTTTCCACCAAGCCAAGAAAAAGCCTGATTTGCGTGACCTTCTTTGTATTCAAGTTCTGCTTGAAGTTTTGCTGATGTTAGCTCAACTCCTGCTTTGTAAGCACGTAAAACTTTGATTTCTAGTGGGTGCAAATTTTTAATAATAGCTGCTGTATCCATTTTTTTTCCTTCAAATAAACAATCTAATTAAAGAAATTATACACTATTTTTCAAACTTTATAAAAGATGTATAAATAGCTAAATTCTTTTCATTGTCATATTTTGTTAAATCTTTTCTAAGATACACGTGATTAAAATAACTTCTTTGACCTCTAAAAGTTAAGATTCTTTCACGAATAACTTTCATAGCTTCGCCTTGATCAAACAAAGAAGAAGGAATTGTATAGATAAAACGTGCTTCATCTAGTACTGGCATATACTCAATTCGTAGAGTATAAAGTTTGCCTTTTTCTTCGATTACTTCCATAGCCATAATATCCGGTTCTTCTGCAAGAGGATCTTCAGTTTGTGCGAACACAGAAAAGATTGCTATTGTAAAAAGTACGAATATTAGTAATGATTTTTTGTAAGTTTTCATTTTAACCTCCATATGAAAGTTTGCAACGCAAACTTTGTGATAGAAACTTCAACGCATTTTTGAAGAAGTTGTCATCATTATTTCTGTAAAAATTTTAGCCAAGTTTAGCTTAATATTGAGAATATTGAATTATTTTATCAACATACAGAAAAAAATCAAGGTAGGCAGTAAAATTTCCCTTTATTATTTTAATATTTGGATCAAAATCTTTTAATAAAATTGTACCAGAAACTTCTTTGGGTTTGTTTTTTGTTAGTGTTTGAGCATAACTTCGAATTGCATTTTTAGCTGCTTCTGTAATCGCTTCTTTGATGGCTTCCACACTGTCAATTTTTCCAGATTCACCAAAGCCAGAAACTCGTGGATATTTAATGCTATTCCAGCGTTGTCGATAAATCATCATTTCATTTGTTCTTGAATATTCAAGCCAACAATAAACTCTAGATTCTAAAAAAGCCGAATCTGTAAAGGTAATATTTGGATCATTTTCTGAAATTTCAGCTACGGGCTCTAAGGAAAAATATTCAGCTACATTTCGTGTTTTGTCAGAAGGCGTGTATTCGAATTTCCAACCGTAAATCATTCCTGTGAGCAAAAAGGGAGCTGTTTTTTTTAGGGAACGAATTGATGTGCCGTAGCTTGTGTCTGAGGAAGATATTTCTGCACCAGGATTTTCATCCATTGGAGCCCAAAGTTTTATCCGAAGAGTTTTTTGTACATCACTTACTTGGGGAAAAACAAGACTCTGGCACAAAATCAAAAACAAAAATACGGAAATTGGTTTAATTTTTTTTCTTTGGTTATCGGTAAGCATTTTTCCAAACTTTCCAAGGATTGATTCTCATACGAATCAAAAAATAAATCCAAGTAAATAAAAATCCAGCCAAATGGGTCATGTGTGCAACTCCACCAGAAAGACCGAAAACTTGACTTGTGATTTCGATAATTGCATAGATTCCAACTAAAAGAGGGGCTGGAACTGGCAATATTCCCCAAATTGATATTACAGATTTTGGGAAAATAACTGCATAAGCCAATAAAATAGCATATAAACAACCAGAAGCACCGCATAAAATGACCAAAATGCTTCCAGATAAGGCATAAACTAAAAATGAAAAAATGCCACAAAATATTCCTGAAAGAAAATATAAAAGACAAAATTCTTTTGTGCCCATAGCTTTTTCCACAGTAATACCGAACATCAACAATCCAAGCATATTAAAGAAAATGTGCTGAATACTGGAATAGTCGTGAACAAACATATATGTGAAAAATTGCCAATATTCATGATTGTAAATTATGGCAGGGGGAAACATAGCTAAATGTAAATATAAATTTGGGAATATTTGCAAAAAAACATAAACAAGAATGTTTGCAACTACAATGTAAAGAGTTCCGTTTTTGAAAGTGTACTTAAATGGTTTGTTAATTATGGACATATTAAGAAAGTGGTGCAAAAGATGACCTGTTACGACCGTTTTCTTTGGAGATATACAACCCTTGGTCGGCTAATTCCACAAGTCTAGCAGGAGTAATCTTCTTTCCATGATGTAAAACAGCTACACCTATGGAAATGGTTACAGTCATATGTTGATTTTCGTAATTAAAATCACAGGATTCGATATTTTTTCGGATACGTTCAGCAACCATCATTGCAGAAGGTGCATCAGTATTTGATAAAAGCACAACAAACTCTTCTCCACCATAACGAGCGGCCAAGTCGTGAGTTCTAACGCCATCAGAAATGATTTTAGCAACATTTTGGAGAACAAAGTCTCCACAAGCATGACCGTAAGTATCGTTAAAACGCTTAAAGTGGTCGATATCAAGCATTAAAACAGCTAGAGGATTTTCGTTTCGTTGGGCTTCGTCAACTTTGTCAGCTAAAACAGTATAAAAATAATGTTTTAGTTTTAAGCGAGTCATCATATCTGTAGTGGTCATTTCCACAAGAGACGCATTATTTATTGCAATGGCAGAAAGAGAGGCAATAGAAACGATTTGATCTTTTTCGTATTTGGAATATTCTATACCTTCACCCAAATCAATACGTTCTCCCAAAATCAAAACACCGATAATTCGATTTTTTTCTTGAACAGGTGCAATTAGAGATGGTTCAAGGGAAGTGATACACTTTAAATCCTTGATTTTTGGGCATTTTCTTTTTAATTCGTCTAAAGTATAAGCATTTGGATTTTTGTTTAAAAAATCTATGAGAGGATGTTCTGTTTCAATGGAATATTCTATATCATCACTAATATCTAAACCACTAAAATGGTTGCCTAGTTCAAATTTCTGAGAACTAAAATCCTCGGCTACGAAAAGTCCAGCTCCCAAAGTATGAACTTGACACATACAGATGTACAAAATTGACTCAATCAATTTTGAATAGTCAAGCAAGGAACAGAGGCTTTTTGAGATTTCTAGAAGTTGTTTCAAATCGTAGATTTGTTTTTCGTAGTTTTCCTTTTTTGAGGAACGCTTTTTTGTGGTTTTTTTCTTTGTTTCCATAGAATTATTCGTCTCGGACTTCCCCTATTATAGCATAGTTTCTCATTATATCAAGAAAAATATTCCACTTTGAAAATGATGTTTCCAAAAACTCAAAATTATCTTTGTTTCTAGGTGATGTGAATAACACTCTTAGATTTTCAATATGTTCTGGAGCTGTTTTTCTCGCATCTGGAATCAACTCTGCCAATTTTTTTTGTAATTGGAAAATATAAACAGATTCTCTTTGAATTAGATTTTTTGCTTCTAAATTTACACTAGTAATCATATTGTTTAAAGATTTCATAAAACTTTGATCTGTGTGACTGTCGTGTAAATATCCTGTCATCAAGGCAATATTGTTTTTTCCGTCTTTATTAAAAGATTCTTCAAATTCCTGAATGCGTTTTTCACATTCTGAACAAGTGAAAACAATAGAAGAGAACTCTGTTTTGTATTGAGGATTATTAAAAAATCCTTCCACAACCAAGTCGTTTAGCAAAGGATTGACTCTGTAGGTATAAAATCGGGATACAAAGTTTTTTAGGATTTGCATTGGAGTAACCCACAAAAATGACCCTGCCCCACTTCTGAAAAATATGTTACTGTTTTCTATATTGTAACCGTTTAGAGAATCTAAAGGTTCACCGTTAAACAGTTCGGCAGTTTCTTTTTGAATATGCTCGTCTTGAACTTCCACATCAATTCGTTGAGTGTCTTGTTCGTAAGCTTTTCGCATTTGCTCTGTGTATTTCAAAATAATATTTGATTGGTTTACAGATGCTTTTGGTTCATACAAAGGGTCGTTTTTAGCAACTCGTATTAAACTTATTAGGTTTTCTGGAGTTAAAACTTTTTTCAAAACTGAAGAGATTTTTCTAACATGCACTAAAATTTTGTTTTGTTCGTTTTCTGAAAGAGTTTCTGGGGATTTTGCAACAGCTAATGTAACAATGGCTCTTCCTAAAGCCGCATTGATATTTAAATGAGCGGTGAGAAAGTAAAAGTCCAGCAGATATTGTTCCATTGTTTCAATTTGTAGAGAAGGAAATTGACCTTCTGATGAAACATCTGGTTTGTAGCTTGGATTAAATTCTCGTAAAAGAGAATCGTATGAAAAATTACATAAATCAATAAAAATATCAAGATTTTGTAATATTCCTTCGATTTGAACAAAGGAACTTCCAGAAAGTTCTTTTAGTACAAAATCCATATTTTTTCTCTGATTTTCGTGCACTTTTTTTGGATTTAAATCTTGTAAAAATTCTTTTTTACGATTTTCATATTTCATATTTTCCAAAATTTCTTTGGATTTATCAGAAAAACCAGTTTGGATTAAAATATCTCTGTAATGTTCTCTAAATTTTACGTCTGGATTTGCTATGGTTTCTGAAAAAAGTTCACTTAATGGAATTGAGTGTACGTGTAAAATTCTAAAAACTTCTGCAAAATTTGGCAAAACCTGTCGTGATTTGTAAATAGCAGGTTGGAAATTTCTTAATTCGGTGTCTATTTTTCTTAAATCTTGTTTTTGCCGAGCTTCTGGACTGTTTCCATGAAAAAGTGATTCAAAAAGCTCTATCAATTGCGAGAAAAAACTCATACCATATTTTAATCACGAAAAGTTTTTTTTTCAATTGCTTTGTATAGAGAAATCTATGACAAACATATTGAATCGTAAATTTTTTGGTAATCAGCTAAGGTGTTGGCATTTACGATTTCTTTTCGGATTGCAGCTCCTCCTGTAACGCCTTTTGAATAACAGCAAAATCGTTTTCGCATTTCTTTACAGGCAACGTATTCGCCTTTTAATTCAATTAGATGTTGCAATTCTTTCATGCCTGTATCTAATCGTTTTTTTATAGGAATCTCAGAGTATTTTCCAGTAGTAAGAAGTTCTTTTGTTTGGGTGAATATAAAAGGATTTCCCATCGCTCCTCGGGCAAACATTACGCCATCACAGCCTGTTTCTTCTATCATTCTTTTTGCATCTTCTGGAGAAAAAACGTCTCCTGAGCCAAAAACTGGAATTTTCCCTTTTAGTAGTTCAACAAGTTCTTTTAAGTAATCCCAGTTTGCTTTTCCTTCATAGCATTGAGTTTTTGTACGACCGTGAAGTGTTACGGCTTTTGCCCCAGCTTCAAAGGCTGCAAGTCCTGCTTCTCGAAAAGTGATTTGACTATTGTCCCAGCCAGAGCGAATCTTCACTGTAACTGGAACAGAACCAGCTGCTTCTACAGTAGCCTTTGTAATTTTGTACAAAAGTTCTGGGTCTTTTGTGAGAGAGGAACCAGCCCCGCTTTTTATGATTTTTGGAACTGGACAACCAGCGTTTATATCAATGATTTCAGGATGTGCTTTTTCTAAGGTGATTTTTGTGGCTGCTGCCATAGTCTCTGGGATGCCCCCGAAAAGTTGCACAGCATAGATATCTTCGTTTGGGGCTCTAAGCATAATATCGTGGGTTTTGTCAGAACCTCGAGTTAAAGCTTCTGAACTTACCATTTCTGTATAACACAAAGAAGCCCCAGAATCTCTACAAATAGCTCGAAAAGCAGCATCAGAATATCCTGCAACCGGAGCCAAAAATAAATTTCCAGAAATCTGAACATTCCCAATATTAACAGGATGATACAAATTTTGAGAAAATATATTTATGTGAGATTGTGAATCATTATTTTCCATAAAATCAAAGACTTTATTCTGGAAGTCTAAAGAATTTGCAACTGTTTTTCCAAAGTTGATCTGCAAGTTCTTCCAAATCCATATCTAGCATTTCGGCAAGGAATTTAGCTGTTGACGGTACGTAAGCTGGCATATTACGATGATTTCTAAATTCTGCAGGAACCATAAATGGACTTTCAGATTCGATGAGAATTCTGTCAATCGGAACATTTAAAACAGTTTCGTGAAGATTTCTAGCATTTCTGTAAGTTAGATTTCCAGCAAATGAAAAATACAAGTTTAAATCACAAGCTTTTTTTGCGTAAGCACCGTCTTCTGAGTAACAATGCAAAACACCACCAGCTTCAGGTAAGTGATCTGACAAAATATCAAGAACGTCTTCACCTGCATCTCTATTGTGGATGATAACTGGCATATCGTACTTATCTGCTAAATCCAACTGAGTAATAAAAAGTTCGATTTGAGAGCGTTTGTCTCCGAACTTTCTGTAATAATCTAGACCCATTTCTCCAAGAGCTACAACATTTGGTTTTTTGAGTCCTTCTTCAATGGTTTTTATCCAATCTTTTCCAGGAGTCATAACTTCTGAAGGAGCAACACCAACTGCGTGATAAACACCTGAAACAGATTTTAAGTTGTTGTATACTTTAGTGAAGTCGTGCAAACTGTTGCAAATGCTTACAATTCGAGTTACTTGAGCTTGTTTAGCTTCTTGAACAACGCGTAATTGTTTAATAGGGTCATCATAAATTAGGCCGATGTGGGCATGAGTATCAAAAAATTGCATGGCTTTCTTCCAAAAAATAAGTGATGAAACGCTTACACCGTAAGCAAGGCTTTTTTACTTTAGAAACATCGTAACAATATTTTTTTTGTTTTGTATCTTAAATTTGATTTACAATTAACACTCTTTTTACGTTTCGTTTCCATCTACTAAGATAACATAGGTTTTTCTTATCGTCAATTAACATAGCAATAAATAAATTTTGCAAGAAAAAAAAGACTTTCTTTATAGGAATAAATCTCCGATATTTGACAGTGAAACATAGGAATGTTATAATTGACCGTTGATTCCTTCCTGCTTTTGGAAGGCTAATCAAATTATGGAGAAATATTTTGGCTCAAAAACGGAAATATAAAAGAGTTGAAAAAAATATAGCAAAAAATGTGCTTGGAGCTTTTGGTCATTTTTTCAAAATGATTGGTCGCTTTTTTGCAGGTATTTTTCGGGCTGGGGATAGAAAACTTACAATAATGATTGTTCCCCATTCCCAAAGCAAAGTTGTAAATATTCAGACAAATCTATTTTCATTGATTTTAGGTTTTATCTTAATTGCAG
This sequence comes from Spirochaetaceae bacterium, assembly GCA_017416145.1. Taxonomy (GTDB): domain Bacteria; phylum Spirochaetota; class Spirochaetia; order Treponematales; family Treponemataceae; genus Treponema_I. The sequence continues at coordinate 50,628 of JAFQDD010000020.1, forward strand.
GAATTGTTGGTTCTTTCTTTTTCTTTAATACAAAGGCAGCAGGTTCTAGTTCAGAAATTGCTCGACTTATGGAAGAAAACAGACAAACTCTTGCTAGTTTGGATGAACTTCGTACAGAAAACAACAATCTTTTACAAGTTGCAAAGAGATTTCAAGATACTTTGTCAGAATCCCTTTCTTTGATGGGAATTGCTCAATCAACTTCTACATCTAGTGGAACATCTCAATCTAGTGATTTATCTTCACTATTTGATATGCAAGAACTTGCAAAAGGGTCTGTTCGAGAAATTGTTGATGTAAGACAACTAAGTTCTTATTTGGAAGGTGCAATTCAGCCTGTAGAACAATTAGGAAAGTTGTTTGAATCTCAGGGAGCTTTATTCTCAGATATTCCTAGTGTTTGGCCGTTAAAAGGTGGAATTGGACACGTTTCAATGGCTTTTGGACAGAATGTTCACCCAATCACAGGAAAATGGTACATTCACAAAGGTATGGACTTTTCTACATGGCGTTCTGGAGACCCAATTATTGCTACAGCAAATGGTCGTGTAGTTACAGCTGCCTTTGACCCAAGTTACGGTTTTAATGTTATTATCCAGCATAAATATGGATATTACACAAGATATGCACATATGAGCCGATTTAATGTGCAAAAAGGACAGTCAGTTTCTCAGGGAGAAATTATCGGTTATGTTGGAAATACTGGTGTTACAACAGGTGCCCACCTTCACTACGAAGTGCATATTGGGTCAGAAGTTGTAGATCCAGCTAAATATATTAGTGTAAAACTTTCAAAGTAGTAGGAAAAATGGCTTTATTGGCAGATGATATTTCGATAAACACAGTTGTGGGAGCAGGTACTAAGGTTTCTGGAGATTTGAGTATTGCAGGACTTGTTCGCATCGACGGTGATATAGACGGCAACTTAGAAACAACAGGAAGAATCATTATTGGGGAAAAGGCTCGTATTCACGGAAATGTTACAGCAAAGGCTGCTGTTATTGGTGGTATTGTGGAAGGTGATGTTTATGCACCAGAAGGAATCCAGCTTTTTGCAACTTCCTCTGTTTATGGGGATGTTATTACGAAAAAGATTTCTGTTGCAGAAAACAGTCTAATTCACGGAATGTGTATCGCTATAAAAGATACTGAGCAATTTATGAAAGATACAGAAGATTGGAAAAATCAAAAGGCAATTTTGGCTAAAGCGGCATTATCTACAGGTAATTTGTAATGGCTGGTATAGATTCTTTTAATCCCCTTTTGTATTCCCAATCAGCTGCTGCCTTAGAAGCGGCGAAAAAGAGCAAAAAGGAAGAAGAACAAAAGAAAACTGAAAAAACTAAAACACGATTTGCAGATTTGTTGCACAAAGCAGAAGAAATACCTGCAACGGATCCAGATTTACCAATAGAAATTGCTTCGATGGAGATTGATGAAGCAGTTGCTTTTTTGATGGATGAAGTGACTATGGCGGGAGAAGAATTAAAAAACAGCCCTTTGCCAGAGTGTTATGAGGCATATAAAAAAAAGATTACCCAGTTTTTACATTTTGTGGAGAAAAATACTTATGATATAGAAAATCAAGTAGGTATTCGTTCCCCAAGATTTAAAAATCGGAAAAAATATACTATAGTTACAGTTGTAAATGAAAAGTTAGAGCAGCTAGCAAGAGATATTATGTTTATTCAATCAAGTCAAATATCAATGTTAGCAAAAATTGAAGAAATAAAAGGTCTTTTAGTAGATTTATTATCCTAATGACAGAAATGGAGTGTTGGAAAAAGATGAGTGGAGTTTTTGAAAAAGATATAGATCAAATTGATATTTCAGAATTAGAAGATGATATTGTTGTTGAAGAAGAAGATGCTCATTTTGAATATCCAGATCCTTTATTCAAATTAAAATTAGAATATTCTAGTGAAGGTGTTTACGCCACAACAACCAATAATCTTGAATTAAATTATGGTGATTATGTAATTATTCCAACTAGATATGGAAAAGATCTTGCCTTGGTAATGGGAAAGGTAGCAACTCCAATTGGAATTAAACAAGGTGATATTGTCTACATTGAAAGAAAAGCAACTAAAGAAGATTTGAAAAAAGCAGAAGATTTGAAACAAAAAGAAAAAACAGCTTTTGGAATCTTTAAAGAAAAAGTTGAAGCTCATAAACTTGATATGAAACTAATCGCAACTCACTATTTGCTTGAGGAGCAAAAGGTTTTGTTTTTCTTTAGTGCAGAAAATCGTGTCGACTTTAGAGAACTTGTAAAAGATTTGGTTTCAGTTTTTAAAATGCGAATTGAGTTGCGTCAAATCGGGGTTCGGGATGAATCTCGAATTACTGGTGGATTGGGAGTTTGTGGGCGACCTTATTGTTGTCATGCAGTTTCCGACCGACTAAAGCCAGTTTCAATTAAAATGGCGAAAGAACAGAATCTTTCGCTTAATTCTATGAAGATTTCTGGACAATGCGGTCGCTTGTTATGCTGTTTGTCTTACGAATATGAGTGGTATTCTGAAGCTAGAAAACATCTTCCTTCCGAAGGATTAAAGATTTTCTACGATGGAACCAACTTCAGAATACAAGAAGTGAATCCACTTACAAGAATGGTGAAAATGTCTGGAGATGATGGACGATTGCTGGAGATTGCAGCTTCTAGATTTGTTCAAAAAGACAATCGTTGGATTATCCGAAACTAAATATTTGTGTAATGAAAGAGCAATCTGTGTGATGGCAGGTTGCTCTTTTTGTTTTAAAGACTAAGTCCGTCTTGAAAGTTCTGTTAATTTATCTCTCAAAATCAAAAGTCTTGAACGAAGTTCTCTGATTTGTTCCATACTTGTCATAATTTTTGATTGCATATAAACATCAGCCAAGATTCCATCAAAAACGAAATCAGCAAAGGTGGAAAAGGAGGCAGTATTCATAGAAAAATCGGTTGGAATTACAACTTCTTTTAATTCTCGCTGCAAATCGTGTAAAAGATAGTTTATTCTGTTCATAATATCACTTGCAGCACCTAATTTTGAGTGTTTGATTAAATCGGTGATAAAACCACCACCCAAAATATCAAAAAATCCCCAATTTCTAGCACTTCTAAATTTATTTTCAGCTTCGTCAATTAGAGGAAGAATTTGATTGATAATAATTTGTACATCATTTATTTCTTTTAGATTATTTGTCATAAAAAAACTTTATAATGATTTTTGTTTTTTTACAAGAGAAAAGTCTTTTGGATATTGATTTTGTGAGAAATTTGTAAATAAAACATTTTTTGCTGGACGATAAAAAAATTTACTAATAAAATATTAACATAACGACAGGAGAGGATTTTATGATTCGAGTTGTTTTATTTGATTTTGATGGTGTAATTATTGATTCAAGTAAGGATATTGCAGCCGCAGTAAACAAAACATTTTCTCATTTTGGATATGGGGAACTTTCAGAAACTGAAATCATAAAGCACGTTGGGCACGGTGCTGAACATCTTCTTGCATGTTGTTTAAATGATATTTGCATTAAAAATCACAAATCCTTTAATCCAGAAGTTTTGCCAGAAATCAAAAAATGGTACATAGATTATTATAATTCCCACGCTGTTGTAGATACAGAAATTTATCCTGGAGTTATGGAACTTTTGTATCAACTTAGCCTAGAGGATATTCGTATGGGAATTGTTTCCAATAAGCCAATCAAAGTTACAGAAACCATTTTGGAACATTTTGATATTATTGATTATTTTGATGTAATGGTTGGACCAGAGTTGATAAAAGAAATAAAACCTGCTCCAGATGGCATAAAACTTGCTGTAGATACCATAAATAAATGGATAACTGCCATTGGAGAATCTGAAATTACTCCAAATCAGGTTTTGATGGTGGGAGATTCTGGGGTGGATGTAAAAGCTGCAAAAAACTTTGGAGCATTTAGTTGTGGAGTTTTGGGTGGAATTGGCAATCCAGAAGGTGTAAGAGCAGAAAACCCAACTTTTTTGGTAAATACGTTAGCAGAATTTTCAATGGATGATATTAAGCGAATCTTTTAGTTTGTATTTGCAGAAAATAGTTCTGGGAGAGTGTCGTTTATGTAAACATTTGCAACACTACAATATTTTCCACGGCCTTCTCTTTCTATCAGATGTTCACAACAAAAAGCTTTCATTATAATTATAAAAAAAAGAAAAATAATTATACTTTTTTTAGCACTCCTACAATATTAGTTGTAATTCGTATGTAAATATAGCTGATAGACGAGAACCATTTTCTGAAAATAATTCAAATGGAATTTGTTCTAATTTGTTGTCATTTGTTTTTAGTTTATTTAAATAGACCTCACCATTATATATTTTGCCGTCTATATCAACAACAAAAGAGAGAGTTATATTTGTATGGTCATCAATTCTGTTATCTGCAGGAACATAAAAAACGCTACATATATTTCTATTGATGATATTATTTTTTTCTAAATATTGTAATTTTTCCTTGTCAATTACATGCATACACTCGGTAAAATCTGAAATTTCTAGCTTTTCTGATTTACAATAAACTTTAACATCACTATCTTCCAAGTTATTAAGTACTAAATAAGTGGTAAAAATATTTTTTATGCACATAAATTCACATCCCAAAAACAAAAAGGGAAACAATAATAACATTGCAAATAAGTAACTTTTTTTCATTTTTTAGATCTCCATAATTAATTTGAATAGTGAATCATCAACAACATTTACTTCGACATTTTCATATAGTTCGATTATTGTTTCAACATAAGTCAGCAGGATTTCCTAGGGGGAATTCTTCAATCACAACAGCATTTCCTGCAGAAACAATTAGATAAAACAATTAATATAGCAATTATGAAATACTTATTTTTCATATTAAATACTCCTTGAAAAAATGTAAGTAAAGATTGATGATACAGAATCACCACTTTTATTTTTTAATATAACAGGTTCAGTAAACAAAGAAACTCGACTTCCATCTTCTCTTAAACTTTTAATATATAATTCAGCAGTATATTCTTGTCCATCTATTTCAGCTTTAAAAAAAACTGTAACATTGTTTCGATCATATATTTGTAAATCAGAGGGAATCGAAAACAACTTAAAATGATCATTGTCATAATGTAATTGATTTTCTATAGCCCAAGAAAGCCAGGTTTCATCTAAAATTTCTTCACAATTTTCTAATGATGCTATCCCTATTTTTTCTGATTTGCAGTAAAGTTTTATGTTAGAATCATTAGGATTATCTATCACCAAAAATGTGTTTTCAAGCGACATAACACCAAAATTTCCATCACATCCCAAAAACAAAAAGGAAAACAATAATAACATTGCAAATAAGTAACTTTTTTTCATTTCTTAGATCTCCATAATTAATTTGGAATAGTGAATCATCAACAACATTTACTTCGACATTTTCATATAGTTCGATTATTGTTTCAACAGAACTTAAGTCAGCAGGATTTCCTATTTACATCTAAAGATAATTTAGAAGCCTCACTTCTAATTCGAGAATGTTTTTTTTGATAATGTAAAATTGTAAAGATAATGTTATTTTTTGTCAACATAATTATATATTTTGTCATTTTGAAATATTAAAAATTTTTGGAAATCCAGAAGGTGTAAGAGCAGAAAACCCAACTTTTTTAGTAAAAACGATGACCGAATTAAAGATTTCTGATATACTCAAATTATGAGTAGAAACACTGCAATGAGTCGGCTTCAGGACGCATGCCGTAAAAATGGTCCACTTTGTATTGGTTTGGACACAGATCCATCTTATCTTCCAGAATCTGTAATTGCTAAATATCCTTCAAAGGAAGAGGCTGTTTTGGCATATAACAAGGGAATTGTTGACGCTGCCTCACAATACGCAGGTTGTTATAAAGTTCAAATTGCTTATTACGAAGCAATGGGCTTAAAGGGAATGGAAGTTTTTGCCAAAACAGTTCAGTATATTCGCTCAAAAAACATTCCAGTAATTTCTGATGTTAAGCGTGGTGATATTGCAGATACAGCCAAAGCTTATGCAAAAGCTCACTTCCAAGGTGATTTTGAAACTGATATTATCACAATCAATCCATATATGGGATTTGACACTCTAGAACCTTTTATGAGCTTTTTTCCAGAAAAAGGTGCATTTGTGCTTTTACGCACTTCAAATCCTGGTATGCAAGACATTGAAAATCAACTACTTTCTAATGGAAAACCTGTTCTAAGCCTAGTTGGTGACAAACTTAACCAACTTGCAGAAGAATATGCTTCTTCAAATCCTGGGGAATGTTCTCCTTTTGGTGCTGTTGTTGGTTGCACAGAAGAAGAAGACGCTCGAAAAATCCGTGATATGTATCCAAATGTTTTCTTTTTGATTCCAGGCTTCGGCGCCCAGGGCGGAAAAGCTAGAATTGCGGCAACACTTTTAGACAAAGCTGGTGGTGCTGTAAACTCTTCTCGCGGTATCTTAACTGCTTGGAAAAAAGACGAAGACCTTGCCGCAAAACGTGACGCTGGAACTCTTACAATGGAAGACATTGTTGCTTCAGCCACAAAAGCCGCAAAAGAATCCACAGAAGTTCTACTAGAAGCCAAAAACAGTCTATAAGGTAAATATCAATGTGTAAAGAAAATCATAAAGCTATGGGAACTGGAAAAGTTCTTTTATGCCAAGAAGTTGTAAAAGGGGTTTTTCATCTTGTGGTGGATATTTCAGAAATGAATGTTTGCCCACAGGCTGGTCAGTTTTTTATGCTAAAGGCTGAAAAATCCAACGTATTTTTAACTCGCCCAATCAGTATTTACAAAATCGATAAAACTGAGGGAAAGCTAAAAATCCACTTTTTGATTTTGCAACTTGGAAAAGGAACAAAAGAACTTTGCGAAATGGAAGTTGGAAAATCAATTACTTTAACAGGACCTTTAGGAAATGGATTTTCAGCTCCTGCATCAAATGAAAAAGTTGCAATTATTGGTGGTGGAATTGGTGTTGCTCCTGTTGCAGGTTTTGCATCAACTTTAAAAGAAAACTCTTTTGACTTTTTCGCATGTTTCAAATCTGGTTCTTACGGAATTGAGGATGTGAAGGCAAACAAACTTTTTATCACTACAGATGACGGTTCTGTGGGCGTAAAAGGTATGTTACCAGCTGTTTTCAACGCTGACCTAATATCAAAAGAAGGATACACAGCCGTTTACGCTTGTGGGCCTGAGCCAATGTTAAAATATGTGCAACAAATCTGTAAAGAAATGGGGATAAAGTGCTTTTTAAGTATGGAAGCTCGTATGGCTTGTGGCGTTGGGGCTTGTCTTGGTTGCACAATCAACACAACTGAGGGAAATAAGCGTTGTTGTAAAGACGGACCAGTTTTTGACGGGGATATTTTGATTTTTGGTGAACCTCGAAAAAATAACTCTCCTAAAATCAACCCAGAAAACAAGGATTTTGAGCCAGATTTAACTTGTAGCGTTGCTGGAGTAAAATTCCAAAATCCTGTGATTGCAGCTTCTGGAACTTTTGGTTTTGGAAAAGAATACGAAGAACTTGTAAATGTAAATGCTTTGGGTGGAATTTGTTCAAAGGGGCTTACTTTTGAGAAAAAGCCTGGAAACACTGGTATTAGATTGATAGAAACTCCATCTGGAATTATCAATTCTATCGGGCTTCAAAATCCTGGAATTCCACATTTTATTGAGCATGAATTACCAGAAATGCTAAAGTACAAGGCAACATCTATTGCAAACCTTTCTGGTTCTTCTATAGAAACTTATGTGGAAGGCGCAAAACTTCTAGACAAAACAGATATTCCAATGATTGAGCTAAATATTTCTTGTCCAAACGTGAAAAAAGGCGGTATGGGTTTTGGTCTTGAACCAGATTTGGCTTATGAAGTTGTAAAAGAAGTTCGCGCTGTAACTACAAAACCATTGATGGTAAAACTTTCTCCAAACGCTCCATATTTACTAAAAATTGTGGAGGCTGTTATAAACGCCGGAGCAGACGCCATCAGTATGGTAAACACTTTCCAAGCAATCGCCATTGATGTGGAACGTGGTACAACAATTTTCGACAATGTTCGGGCAGGGCTTTCAGGTTCTGCTGTAAAACCAATCGCTCTTCGTATGGTTTTTGATGTTTGCCAGTTTATAAAAACTTTACCAGCTGAAAAGCAAGTTCCTGTTGTGGGATTAGGTGGAATTACTACTTGGAAAGACGCTGTGGAGTTTATTATGGCTGGAGCTGCCGCTGTGCAAGTGGGAACTGCAACTTTTATAAACCCAAAAGCCATGGAAGAAATTGTTGATGGAATGAAAGCTTTTATGAAGCGAAAAGGCTATAAGTCCATTGAAGAAATGAAGGGAATTGCCTTGAATTAGTAGTTTATCCCAGAAAAGAAAAAAGCTCTTGCAAAGGTGAATGTGCAAGAGCTTTTTTTATGGTTATAGGAACGAAAATCAATTTGTCATCCTAAAAAATGCTTTACCATTTTACAAACTTCTTCGCTACCGCCGCGACACAAAGCGGTTATGAAAGGTCGACCTAGCATCACTTCGGAAACCCCAAAATAACTTGCTGTAAGAAGATCCTTTTTGGTTCTAAGTCCACCATCAACCCAAAGTTGGTCACAATAATTTTTTAGTTCTGAGCCGTATTCTTTCAAAAACAGTGCTGTACTTCCAAGGCGGTTTTCTACTCGACCGCCGTGGTTTGAAATTACTACGATTTCAGGCTTAATTTCTTTTACAAGTTCAACATCATTTTGAGTGAAAACCCCTTTTATAGCAAAAGGCAACTTTGCGTATTTTTTTAATTCTTGGATTTGAGCTGGTGTTTTTCGTTCAAGTTGAACAAGGTTTCGCATTGTAACAATGTTGTATGAATCAATATCAACCCCAACAATTTCTGCAACATCTTTTGCCCAATCAATTCTTTCTTGGATTTTTGGGTTTGGATATGGTTTTATGAAAACGGCTGCTTTTGGATTTTCTAGAGGATTTGAATCTTGCAAGGCTTTTATTGCTTTGATTCCATTTTGAATTTTAATATCAGGACAGCCATCTCCAATAGATAATTTTGCTCCAGATTCGTAAGCTGCCTTGGTCATTTCAAAGTAAAAACTTTCTTCGTCTTCCCAACCAACATTTTCTACAGCTCCGGTAATTGGAGCAAGGCGAATATTTGGCAAGGATAATGTTTTTGAGATTTCTGCAAAATTTTCTATTTCTTTTCTAATATTTTTCCAATCACGACAATTTGATTGAAAATTTACGCTATTATTAAATCCGCCCATTCCAGGAAGTTCACCGATACAACCCTTCCCAAGGCATTTTTTGCAAAGATGACAGTTAAAGGACATTTTAGTCTCCAAAACAAGTACCAACTTCTCTTGCTGCTTGTAAAAGTGGATGGTCTGTTGGAACTTTTTTGATTTTACCAGCAACTTTATCAAGAGGAACACCAGTTGGAACGCCGTTTACCAAGGCTACCATCTTTCCAAAATCACCCTTCGCTAACATATGAGCGGCGGCGGTCCCAAGTTCAGTTGCCAAAACCCTGTCATAAGGAACGGGAGTTCCCCCACGCTGTAAATATCCTAAAACTGTTACACGAGGTTCTAGGTCTGTGGCTTCTTTTAGTTCTTTTGCAATTCTGTAAGCGATAGAATAAGGCATTTCTTTTCGTGCTTTTTTTAGAGCTTTTTTATCAAGTTTTGCTTCTTCTACAGAAAGAGCTCCTTCTGCCACAACAATAATTGAAAATGGATGTCCAGCTTCTTTTCGGCGTTTTACGTGTTCTGCAATTGGCTCAATATTGTACGGAATTTCTGGAATTAGGATAACATCTCCGCCTCCTGCAATTCCAGCGTAGAGACCAAGCCAACCAGCTTTGTGCCCCATAACTTCTATAATCATAATGCGGCTATGACTGTGTGCTGTTGTGTGAAGTCGGTCAATTGCTTCTGTGGCAACTGAAACAGCTGTGTTAAAGCCAAAAGTCATATCAGTTTCAACTAAATCGTTGTCTATGGTTTTTGGAAGTCCGATTACGTTTAAGCCTTCTTCTTGTAAATAGGAAGCTGTTGTATTTGTGCCATTTCCCCCGATACAAACAAGGGCATCAAGATTCCACTTTTTGTAGTTTTCTTTGATAGCATTTACAGCTTCTTTTCCAATTTTAAAAGGTTTTTCTCTAGAAGTTCCAAGAATTGTGCCACCACGAGTTAATATTCCAGAAAGTTCGTTGGCAGTAAGTTCGTGACCAAGACCTTGCATAAGCCCACGATAACCCTGTTCAATGCCAATAACTTTGATTCCGTATTGATTTATAGCTGTTCTTGCAACTCCACGAATGGCAGCGTTTAATCCCGGAGCATCTCCTCCAGAAGTCAAGATTCCTATAGTTTTAACCACAGATTTTGATATGATTTTTTCAGCAAAAGCACTCATAACTTAAGAATAACAGAGAATAATTATTTTGTCATTGAATTATAGAGGGTTTTCCTTGTCCTTTATGAAAAAATTTATTAAATTAGATTCGGGAAAATTTATGAAAGATACACGAACGACAATTTATTACACAGATGAATTAAATGATGAATTTTCGATAACGCAGATTCAACCTAGAAAAATTGATGGAAATTATGATTATGATGGAAAACCTTTTACAAGAAAAATTGCTCGTTTTTTTTGTTATAGGTTAATAGCAACCCCGTTAGCTTGGCTTTTCTTGAAATTATCTTACGGACACAAAATTGTTGGAAAAGAAAAGATAAGAGAATATGTAAAAAGCCAGAAAAAAGCCACAGAAAAAAAAGGTTATATGCTTTATGGAAATCACACAAATGATATGGCAGATGCATATATTCCCACAATGATAACTTTTCCAAATCCAGCTTATGTAATTGTTCACCCAAATAATGTTTCAATGCCATTTATGGGAAAAATCACTCCATATTTAGGTGCAATTCCGTTACCAGATGATTTGGCAGCCGCAAGAAATTTTAAAACATCAATCGATAGAAAAATGGCAAAATCTTGGCCTGTAGTTTTGTATCCAGAAGCTCACATTTGGCCATTTTACACAAAAATTCGCCCTTTTACAGAAGTATCATTTCGATATCCAATTCAATATGATGTTCCAGTTTTTAGTTTCACAAACACTTATCAAAAAAAGAAATTTGGAAAAAATCCAAAAATTGTTACATATATTGATGGTCCATTTTATGCAGATAAAAATTTGGATTTGAAAAACAAAAAAATTGACTTACGCAACAAAGTATATAATCAAATGTGTGAACGCTCTATACTAAACACAGTAGAACTGATAAAGTATGTGAAAAAGGAAGATGTAAAGTAATGAAAAATATTTTATTTTCAGGTAATAACAATGTTTTTGATGGCGTCGTAACTTGTATGCTATCAATTTTTAAAAGATCAACTTCGACTGAGCCAATTTGTTTTTATATTATGACTATGGATGTTTCTCATCTAAGAGAGGATTTTGTTCCAATCTCAGATAAACAAATTGATTTCATAGACAAAATTGCAAAATCCTACAATAAAGAAAATTGTGTAAAAAAAGTTGATGTTACAGATATTTATCAAAAAGAATTTGCTGGTTGTCCAAATGAGGGTGCCTATTGTTCTCCATATACGTTGCTTCGCCTTTTTGCAGATATGGCTTTACCTGAAGTTACTGGAAAACTTTTGTATTTAGACGTGGATATTATGTTTAATCGTGATATTGACTTGCTATACAACGTGGACTTAACCGGATACGAATATGCTGCAAGTACAGATCATTACGGAAAGTTTTTAATTCGACCAGATTATATAAATGCTGGTGTGATTTTGTTTAATATGGACGAATGTAGAAAAACTGGTTTGTTTGAAAAAGCTAGAAATCAAATAAAAACCAAAAAATGGCTGTTCGCAGATCAAGATGCACTTTGGCACAGCACTACAAAAAAGAAGATTCTTCCTCAAAAGTTTAACGATCAGAAATTCTTGTGGAAAAATACAGTTGTAAGACACTTTTCAAAACGGCTTTTCTATTTGCCATATCCACACACAGATAATATCAAACAATGGCACGTGGAAAAAATGCACAAGGTTTTTAAATACACCCAATTTGATGATTGCTTAGATGAATATTTAAAACTGAAAGCAGATTTTCAAAAAGCAGAATAGGATTTAGTGGGTCAAGGTTTTGGTTGTTAAAAATCTTGACCTTTTTGTTTTTTAGAGTTTAACCATTTTTTTAGCATTAAGTTGGCTGAACCAAAGGCTAAAGGTAGATTTTCAATATCCATTTCTGAAGTGATTCTGTAAAAATCTAATTCTTGAACTTCGCTTTCTTGGATTTGTAGTTGTTTAATATTAAAATCGGCTGGAACTTTGCAAGAGAAAAATATGTCACAAGTTTTGTATGTCATATTTTTGAAAATATAGGTATTTGGACTTGAGCCAACAAATTTAATATCACTTTCATTTATGTTTAGGCCGATTTCTTCTTTCACTTCTCGAACACAGGCTGTTTCTGCACTTTCGTCTGGGTCAATAAAGCCACCAGGAAGAGCTAAAAATCCCTTTCGTGGCTCCTTTGCACGTTTTTCAAGTAAAATCTGATTATCCTCTGTGTATAAAATTAACCCAACGGCGGCAGCCACATTGTTAAACAAGTCAAGTCCACATTCGCTACAAACCCAATGCCGAGAATTTACATATTCTAAAGTTGATTTCCCACAAAGGGGGCAAATTTTCATTTCATTTTCTAAAGCCATAAAAGAATTATATCGTTTATTGGGTTGGGTTTTCTAGTGCCTTAGAAATATCTTGCGGTGAGGGCATCGGCCATATTGCTAGAGCGTTCTAGGGTTCTGTTGATTAGTGGCACGAAAAGGGGCAAAAGTTTTCGCACTCGGTTGAAAAAGCCTTTTGTTTCTCCAAGGCCGCCTCGAATTAGTTGGACTTTGATGATTAAAGAAGCTTCATCTGCCAAAAGTGGGATAAATCTGAATATCATTACTAAAATTAGACTTGCAGATTTTGATGGAATAAGTTTTTTGAATCCTTCCAAAATGTCTTTTTCGTCGGCAGAGTACATAAATCCAAATATCATAAAAATTGCAGTGGCTAAATGCAAAATTGATTTTACGGAAACAAGGATTTTTTCCACGGTGATTCTTATGATTCCAAAATGGAATAAAACTGTGTCGCTAGGATTTATTGGAAAAAAGAAAAATTGTATTAGCAAAAAGAAAAGAACCCAAGGCAATAATCCAAAAAAACTTTTTAGCGGTTTTTTGAAAGGCATTTTTGCCAAAGCTGCGTAAAGTAGGACAATTCCAAGGCTCACCAAAGATAATGGAATTGATTTTAAGAAAATTGATGATAAAAATGCTCCCAAGAAGACTAAATATTTTGCAACTGGCGGAAGTTTATGAATTACAGAGTCTTTTTTTTCGTAAAGTCCCATGGAAAGACCATTTAATTTTTTTAAGAGTCCAGCTCCTTCTAAGGTTTCAAATTTGGTGAGTTTTTCTAAGTCAATTTTTTGAGGTGGTATTTCACTATCAAAAAGGATTTTTCCATTTTCGATTTTTATTTGGCGGTCTGCAATTTTTGCTTCTTCTTCTCTGTGGGTAGAAAAAATTACAGTTTTTCCTTGATTGCTGAGTTTTCGTAAGGTTTCAAAAATCTGTTTTCGTCCTTTTGGGTCAAGACCGGCTGTTGGTTCGTCAAAAATGATAACAGGAGACTCTAAGGCAATAATACCTGCAAGAGAAAGCCGCCTTTTTTCGCCACCAGAAAGGGCTTGGGTGTTTCGGTTACCAAAAACTGAGTATTCAAGACCAGTTAATTCCATAGATGAAACAACTTTTTCTTTCAGTTTTTTTCCTGTTAAGCCTTTGTTTATTGGACCAAAAGCTACGTCGTCGGCAGCGAAGTTTTCAAACAAGGCACTTTCTGCTTCTTGCAAGGCTAAAACAGGCCGTTCTATGGCAAGAATTTCTCCAGATTGTGGTTCAAGCAAACCAGAGGCAATCTCGAAAAGGGTAGACTTGCCGCCGCCGCTTTTTCCCATGATGGCGGTAAGGGAACCTACTTTGAATGAAAGGGAAAAATCTTTGTATAATGGATCTTCGCCAGGATAAGCGAAAGTTATATTTTTTAGGTAAAGGCTTGTTTGTTGTGTAGAGTCTTCGGCGGCGGATTTTTCAGAAGAAACTTGTACAGTGTGAGTGGCTGATACAGAAGAACCAGCTGGGAAAGCGAGTTCTTCAGAAGAAGCTTGTACAGTGTGCGGGGCTGTTGCAGAAGAACCAGCTTGGGAAGCGGGTACACCAGAAGAAACTTGTGCAGTGTGCGGGGCTGATACAGAAGAACCAGCATCAGACACAGCGTCGCCCAAGTTACCAGAATCAGCTCCAATATCACCTTTATCAATGCAAAAATGAGATTTTATAAATGAATCAGTTTTATCTAGGGAACAAGCGTCTTTTACCAAAATTCCGTCTTCCATTACCAAAATTCTAGAAGCTCTTTCTGCTTCGTCTAAATCGTGGGTAATATGGATAATTGTTTTCCCTTGGGCATTTAGCTCGTCCAAAAAGGCAAGAATCTCTTTTCGGGAAACTGGATCAATCATAGAAACAGATTCGTCTAATATCAACAAATCTGGATTTAGAGATAAAATCCCTGCCAAAGCTAATTTTTGAGTTTGCCCCAAAGAAAGATTTGATGTAAAATCTTCAAGTTTTTCTTCTAGTGAAACTGCTTTTAATGAGGAAAGTACAATATTTTCTGTTTCGGAAACTGAAAATCCTAAGTTTTCTGGACCAAAACTTGTATCAGTTTTTACGATACTTGCAATAATTTGATTTTTTGGTGATTGAAAAACAATTCCAATAGGAGCTTTATTTTCAGAAAAAACTTCAACTTTTCCTGTGGTGGGTTGTAGTAAGCCACACAAAAGCCGAGCCAAAGTACTTTTTCCAGAGCCATTTAACCCCAAAATTGCAACATAACTTCCTCTAGAAACAGCCAAAGAAACGTTTTTAACTGCTTCTAGATTATTGTCTTCGTAAACGTAAGAAAGATTTTCAGCTACAAGAATATTATTTGTATTCATCAACCATTTCTTTTATGCGTTGTAGAGCAATTTTTATTTTGTTAATATCTGTGGCGTAACAACAGCGAATAAATCCTTCACCACCAGCTCCAAAAACTGTTCCTGGAACTACAGCTACTTGATGTTTTTCTATCAATTGAGTTGCAAATTCTTCTGATGTTAAGCCAGTTTTTCGAATATCTGGGAACATATAAAATGCGCCTTCTGGCTCTGTGCAAGGTAAGCCCATTTCTTGGAAAGCTTTATACATCAAATTGCGACGTTGTTGGTAAGAAACTCGCATTTTTTCAACTTCGTGGCCGCCATTTTTTAGACCTTCCAAAGCACCGTATTGGCTCATAATTGGGGCACAAATGCTTGAATATTGGTGCAATTTGTGGACTTCTGCCATTAATTCAGCTGGAGCACAAACGTAACCGATACGCCAACCTGTCATAGCAAAGGCTTTTGAAAATCCGTTTAGAACGATAGTGTAATCTTTCATTCCCGGAAAAGAACCGATTGAGCAATGTTGGTTATCATCATAAACAAGTTCACAATAAACTTCGTCGGATAAAACCCATATTTCGTGTTTTTTTACAACTTCTGCAATTTTTGCCAATTCTGATTTTGGAATCATTCTTCCAGTTGGATTACTTGGAGAACAAATCATAATTGCCTTAGTTTTTGGTGTAATAGCAGCTTCGATTTGTTCTGCAGTTGGATAAAAACCATTTACGCTTGTATCTATGTGGACAAGTTTTGTATCACACAAAGCGGCCAAAGGTTGATATGAAACGTAACAAGGTTCACAAATAATGATTTCATCTTCTGGGTTTAAGATTGAACGCAAAACTGCATCCACAGCTTCTGAAACGCCGATAGTAACCAAAATCTCGTTTTTTGGGTTGTAGTCTAAGCCATATTTTGAAAGATATTCAGCAATAGCTTCTCTAAGTTCTAGTAATCCCCAATTTGAAGTGTAGGATGTGTGACCTTTTTCCAAGTGATAATAAGCTTCTTCTCGAATGCTCCAAGGAGTTGGGAAATCTGGCTCTCCAACCCCTAAAGATATAATATCATCACGTCCAATTATTAAATCAAAAAATTTACGAATCCCTGATGGTGGGGTTTCTAATATTTTTTTAGAAAATCTATCTTTTCTTGTGTTCATTATGCTGTAACTCCTTCTCTAGAGTCTTTCTTTTCGTCAACGTAAACAATTTCGTTTTCTTTGTAGGTTTTTAGTACAAAGTGAGTTTTGGTGCTTCGGACACCATTTAGGGTAGAAAGTTTTCGAGCTACGAAAAAAGAAACGTCTTGTAAGCTTTCTCCTTCGATAATAACTTGTAAATCGTAACCACCTGACATCAAATATAATGATTTTACTTGTGGAAAGCGATATATCCGTTCTGCAATAGCGTCGAATCCGTGTTCTCGTTCTGGAGCAACTTGGATTTCGATAACAGCTTGTACTTGGTTTTTGCTGTTTGGATTTTTCTCTGGATTTACAATGGCTGAATATTTTAAAATTACACCATCATTTTCTAACTTCGCTATAATGGCGGCAACTTCTTCCACAGTTTTTTTAGTCATGGCCGCTATATCTTCCAGGGCCAAACGAGCATTGTCTTGTAGTAAGTTTAAGATTTCTTCCATAAGTAGATTTTTACCTCCATTTTGAATGTTTGCAAAGATTTTTACGTTCTTTTAGAATAGTGATTTTTGTGGTTTTTTACAACTATATACAAGGAATTTTGATGGGAAGAAATATTCAGAAACGTATTTCTAAAAATCTGTCTTTACCTTCACTTAACTTTGAACTATAATTTTGTTATGGCAAATAAAGAAAATAAAAAGAAATCAGGAATTGGACTTGCAGTTTGGGTTGTGGCAGCTCTTCTTCTTTTGATTGTTTTTTTAGTAACTAGAGTAAAAATGTTGACTGTTTTAAAAGAAACAGATTTTTTCAATAAGGTATTTGGCTCTGAACCAGAGTTTATTACAAATTTTACACCAGAAAAATCTTCTGAACCAGAAGCCGAAGCCGAAATTACTGAGGAAATCATTTTAGAAAATATTTCTTCAGCAAACAGCAAAGGGAATATTTCTGTGGAAGTTGAAAAGGAAATCCCTGTGGAAGTTTCTCCTAAACCAGAAATTGTAGTGGAAACTCCAACCAAGGAAAAAACAGAGGAACCAAAGAAAATAGAAAAAACTGAAACACAACCAGTTGCAACAGTTGCAAAAATGGATCAGCATTTGTTTTTTATCGTGATTTCTGGAGATGGTTCGGTTATCAGAAAAGAAGTTGTTAGACAAATATCAAAGACAAATACACCATTAACGGCTGCTATCAATGCTTTGTTGGCAGGACCAAATATTTCAGAATCAGAAGATGGATATATGTCCTTGATTCCTGAAGGCTCAAAACTTCTTGGGGCATCTGTGAATAATCGAGTTGCAACTATTAACTTTAGTGAGGATTTTTTATTCAACAAATACGGGGTTGAAGGAATTTATGGTCAGTTAATGCAAGTGGTTTATACCGCCACTGCATTTAGCAATATTGATAGTGTGCAATTTTTAATCGAAGGTGCAAAACAAGAATATCTTGGAGAGGGAATTTATGTTGGAGCTCCCCTACCTCGCTCAGTTTTTAGATAAACTTCCTTTGGATTATTTGTAAAATTTATTGAATGTTTTATTACAATTTTGTACAATTTAAGCAATTAGGCGAGAAAACTTTAACTTGCCGTATGTAGAGTTTATCAACAAGCTCGGAGGTTACTATGAACGTTCCTGCATTGGAAAAGGTGGCATTGTCAATCCGTAGCCTTTCAATGGATGCTATTCAAAAAGCAAAATCAGGTCACCCTGGCCTACCATTGGGATGTGCAGAATTGGCAGCGGTTTTGTATGGCGAAATTATGAACCATAATCCTAAGAATGCCGCTTGGTTAAACAGAGATCGTTTTGTCTTGTCTGCTGGACATGGATCAATGCTTTTATATTCTATTTTACATCTAAGTGGTTATGATGTTTCCCTAGATGATATTAAGAATTTCCGTCAATTAGATTCAAAATGTCCGGGGCATCCTGAATATGGTGTTACTTCTGGCGTTGAATGTACAACTGGTCCTCTAGGACAGGGGATTGCTATGGCAACTGGTATGGCTCTTGCAGAAACTATGCTTAGTGCAAAATTCAACACAGAAAATCACAAAATTGTAGACCATTACACTTACGCTTTAGTTGGTGAAGGTTGTTTGATGGAAGGAGTTTCCTCAGAAGCTTCAAGTTTTGCTGGTGCAAACAAATTAGGAAAACTTATCGTTTTCTATGATGAAAATAAAATTACAATTGATGGAAATACAGATGCAGTTTTTGCAGAAGATGTAGAAAAACGCTACGAAGCCTATGGATGGCAAGTTTTACGTGGTTCTATGTACGATATGGAAGGAATTGCTAAACTTGTTGAAAGTGCAAAAGCTGACGAAAAACCATCTTTGATTATATTAAAATCTGCTATTGGAAAAGGTGCTCCAACTGTAGAAGGAAAATCAGCAGCTCACGGTGCTCCAATTGGAGAAGAAGGAGTTGTAGAAGCAAAGAAAAACCTTGGATTAAATCCAGAGGAATATTTCTTTGTTGCAAAAGAGGCTTATGATTATTTTGCTGCAAAAGAAGCCGAATTCGCAGCAAAAGAAGCTGAATGGAACAAAGTTTTTGCAGCTTGGTCAAAAGAAAATCCAGAATTAGCAAAACTTTGGGATTCTTATCAAAAAGGTGAAGCTACAAAAGAAATCACAGAAGAAATGTATCCAACTTTCCAAATTGGGGAAAAAGTTGCTACTCGTTCTGCTGCGGGAAAAACTCTCACGTTATTAACAGATTGTTATTCCAATATGGTAGGTGGAAGTGCAGACTTATCTGGACCAAACGCAATTAAGTTTGCCCCAGATAGTGGAGTTTATTCTCCAAATTCTCGGGATGGCCGATATATTCACTTCGGAATCAGAGAATTTGCAATGGCTTGTATCAGTAATGGTATAGCTTTGCATGGTGGGTTAAAACCATTCTGTGCAACTTTCTTGGTTTTCTCAGATTATCTACGTCCAGCTCTTCGTCTTTCTAGTTTAATGAATCTACCTGTGATTTATGTTTTAACTCATGATTCTGTTTATGTTGGCGAGGATGGACCTACTCATCAACCTGTAGAATTCTTAGCTTCTTTGAGAGCAATTCCTGGTGTACAAGTGTTGCGACCTGCTGATGCAGAAGAAGCTGTAGAAGCTTGGAAAATCGCAAAAGATGTAAAAGATCATCCGGTATGTATTTGTTTAACAAGACAAACTGTTTCTGTATTTGAAAAAGAAGATCCAGATTGGAAAAATACAGTAAAAACAGGTGCATATATTGCAAGAAAGGCTGGTGATAATCCAGATGTAACAATCGTTGCAACTGGTTCTGAAGTAAATCTTGCATTGGAAGCAGCAAACCTTTCAAAAAAAGCAGTTCGTGTTGTTTCTATAATGGACAAAAATACATTTGAAAACCAACCTGAAATGCTAATCAATACAATTCTTGGTGGTGCAAAAAAAGTTGTTGCAACGGAAGCTGGAGTTTCTCAAGGTTGGGAATCTTTAGCAACTAGTAGAAATGATATTTTTGCTATCAATCGTTTTGGAACATCTGCTCCTGGAGTAATTGCTGCCAAAGGAATTGGTTTTTCAGTTGAAAATCTACTAAAAATCATCGAACAATAATAAAGGAGAAAAAGGTTTCTATCTTTCTTGCAAACTTAGTTAGAGTAGATAGAAGCCTTTTTTTATGGAAGAATATGACTACGAAACAAAAAATTGCAGTGTTATTGAATTTAGCAAGTGTTGGAGCACAAATCTATGCTTCCGCAATTTGTATTATGAGTCGTGGATGGTGGGCATTTCAATATTACACAATGGATAGTAATATTTTTGCAGCAGTTACATCAATTATGCTAATATTTGCGTTGTTGGGGAAAGGGAAAACCTCAGAATTGGTTCATAATTTCCGATATTACTCAACATGCTGTGTGACTGTTACATTTATCGTTGTGGTAACAATTTTGGTTCCTCTAGACGGTTGGCATACTCTTCCAAGTCGTTTGTTTCAAGGTACAGACTTGTGGTTACATTCAGTTGGTCCACTTTTGAATATTTTTAGCTTTTTGTTTTTTGAACAAGAAGTTGTGCTAAATAAAAAGCAAACTTATTATGCTTTGATTCCAACAATTATTTATGCAGTAATCGCTATTATCCTAAATTTAGTTCGAGTTTTAGACGGACCTTATGTTTTTCTACGGATTTACAACCAAGGTGTGTTAATGACCTTTGTTTGGTTAATCGTAATTGGTTTAATGGTTTTTGGAATCGCCTTTTTGTTGAGATTCTTGAATATTAAATTAATATCAAAGTCTAAAAATCAATAAAAAAAACTAAACTCTCCTTTGTTTCTTGATTATATTTTGAGATATAACAAAATGTAGGAGAGTTTATGAAAACAAAACAAAATCTAGCCTTGCTATTAAATTTAGTAAGTGCTGCTTTGCAAATCTATGCTTTGGTAACAGTTTTTATGACGCGAGGATTTTCTCCTTTGCAATATTATACTGTTGATAGCAATATTTTTGCCTGTATTTCTTCAATAGTTTTAGTTGTGGCTCTGTTAATTAAGGGAAAAACACCTTTATGGGTTCACAAACTAAGATATTTCGCCACTAGTTGTATTGCAGTCACTTTCGTAGTTGTTCTTGTAATTCTAATTCCCGCCGCAGGTTTTTCCACTATTCCAGAAATGCTTTTTCAAGGTACAAATTTATGGCAACATACGGTTTGCCCTTTGTTGTGCATAATCAGCTTTTTATTTTTTGAAAAAGAGGAAAAATTAGACAGCAACCAAAGCATTTATGCTTTAGTTCCAACACTAATTTATGCAGCAGTTACTTTGGTACTAAATCTAATTCGGGTAATAAGAGGTCCATACGCATTTTTGTACATTTATGAACAAAGCGTTTGGATGACTTTAATGTGGATGATAATAATTGGAGGAATTGCCTATATCCTAGCAGAATTGTTAAGACAAGGTAATCTACGATTAGGCTTGTCTAGAAAAATTGTTAAAAATAACAAAATATAGTTTAAATTCAAGAAATATAATTTATTTTGTTTTATTTAAAAAAACTAACGGGAGTTCCAAATTGAATTCCCGTTTTTTATATGTAATGTTTTCGATTTTTTTCAGTTTTCTCAAAAATATTTGCCACTTAATCATTTTATTATTGCTTTTTATGACAAAACCTTTTAAGATTGTAAAACTAATTGGTTAATTACTCTATTTTTAGCCACATTTAACAATTTGGAGGGATTCGTTATGAATACAAAAAAAATTATAATTTTAGTTTCTGTTTTAGCAGTTATCTTAGTTCTAGTTTTGACTTCTTTTAGTATCGTAGGACCAACAGAAAGAGGTATTAAAGTAACTCTTGGTGTTGCAGATGAAGAAATTTTAGGCCCTGGTCTAAAATTCAAGGCTCCATTTTTTCAAAAGGTACAAAAGTATGATTTAACACCTATTCAATATGCTTCAGCTTTTAACTCTGTTACAGATGCAGCAATTACTTTGGATAAACAATCTATCCTTGTAAACTTTGAATTATTCTGGCGTTATGATGAAAGCAAATTATACAATGTTGCAACAAGATACAAAACACGCGAAAGTTTATATCAGCCAATATCAACATCTTTGAAAGGGATTATTAAAGACTGTGTTGGTAAAAAATCAATTAATGAAATTACAGCAAATCAATCTCAACTTACAAATGAGGTTATGGAAAGACTTGTTAATGAAATTTCTTATTTGCCTATTCTTGTTGATAAATTCACAATTACAAACATTGATTGGTCAGCAGAATATGACAAACAGATTGAAGAAACTGCAAAACTTAGTCAACAAGTTGAACAAGCAAAACAACAGGCTTTAATTGTTGAAGCTGAAGCTCAAAAACAAGTTAAAGAAGCTCAAGCACGTTTGGAAGCTGAAAAACTAAATGCAGAAGCAGAAATTGCAAAAGCAGAGGGTGAAGCAAAAGCTAAAAAAATCCGTGCTGATGCAGATGCTTACGAAGCACAAAAAATTGCTGAAAATCAAGCTGCTTATTCAAAACAATGGCAGTATGAAATTGATTTAGAAAAGGCAAAAAGATGGAATGGTAAAGAAGTTCCAGATGCAGCATATATTGTTCCGGGAACTGGAGCTGTTGTTCCTCTAAAAGCAAACTAATCTAAACTATTTTAGAATACAAAGGGGCAAGGGCTATTTCTTTTAAGTCTTTGCCTCACTTTTATTCAGAAGCTTCAAACATTGTAGAACCGAAATAACAAAAAAAGGTGAGCCAAAATCATGTATGATTCTAGCTCACCTTTTTTGTTTTAAAGTTTGTATTAAAAACTAAGCATCCACTCTCGTAATGTGTGCTCCCAAAGATTGTAGGCGTTCAACTAAGTGTTCATAACCACGTTCGATTTGGTAAACGTTCCGAATTACGCTTTCTCCCTGAGCGCTTAGGGCGGCAATAACCAAAGCCATTCCTGCTCTAACGTCTGGAGAAACAAGCTCGTCTCCGTGAAGCATACAAGGACCAGAAACAACGGCTCTGTGTGGATCACAAAGAGTGATTCTAGCACCCATTCCAATCAATTTATCAACAAAGAACATTCGGGATTCAAACATTTTTTCAAAAATCAAAACTGTACCAGAAACTTGAGTTGCCACAACTGTCATAACGCTGGTTAAGTCAGCTGGGAATCCTGGCCATGGAGAATCGTCGATTTTTGGAGTCATACCACCAAGGTCTGTATCAACTTGCATAGATTGCCCCATTGGAACAGTGAGAGAGTCTCCTTCAATTTCCCAGTGGATTCCTAGTTTTTTGAAAGCCAATTTGATTGGGCGTAAATCTCGAGGTTCAACACCGGTAATTGTGATTGAGCCTTTTGTGGCAGCTGCAAGTCCAATAAATGAACCAATTTCCATGTAATCTGGGCCAATTCTGTATTCGGTTCCGTGAAGTTTTTTCACACCGTCAATTGTAAGGATATTTGAACCAACCCCAGAAATTTTTGCACCCATGGATATTAACATTTTGCACAAATCTTGCACGTGAGGTTCACTGGCGGCATTTGTGATAATAGTTTGTCCTTCAGCTAAAACCGCCGCCATAACTGCGTTTTCTGTGGCTGTTACAGAAGCTTCGTCTAAGAAAATGTCTGCTCCCACAAGTTTATTTGTGGAAAAAACAAATTGTCCGTTGGCAGAAATGTTTACACCAAGTTCTTGCAAAGCTAAAAAATGAGTATCTACACGGCGACGGCCAATTACATCGCCTCCTGGAGGAGACATAACAACTTTTCCGCTTCTAGCAACTAAAGGTCCTGCGAAAAGAATAGAGCCACGGATTTTTTTTGTGAAAGTTGCAGGAATTTCAGACTTTTCTACTTTTTCAGCGATTACCTTCCAAGAATTATTCCCGAGGGATTCAACACTAACACCAAGAGAACGTAAAACATCAAACATTACTCCAGTGTCTTCAATATCTGGAATGTTGTTTAAAATCACTGGTTCATTTGTAAGGATACAAGCTGCGATACAAGGAAGTGCAGCATTTTTATTTCCACTAGCTTTTATTGTTCCCTTTATCGGGAAACCACCTTCTACGTGATATTCAACCATTTTATGCCTCCGCCCAAAGTTTTACTAATTCGATTACAGTTTTTGAAGCTGCTTCCATTTGTTCAAGAGAAGCCCACTCGCTTCTTGAATGGAAGTTGTGTCCCCCTGTGAAAACATTTGGAGTTGGAATTCCCATTTCTGTGAGCCTTGAACCGTCAGTTCCCCCACGAATTGGAGAGAAAGTAGGAGTAATTCCAAGTTTTTTCACAGCTTGAACAAGTTTTTCTACTACAAGAGGATTTTCGTCTAGTTTTTCTTTCATATTAACGTATTGTTTTGTGTGTTTTACGTCAACTTTTCCACCTGGGAATTTTGCTTCAATGGCTTTTGCAAAAATATCAATATTGTCCAAACGTTTTTGCATTTTTTCCATTGTAAAATCACGATTAAAAATTGTTAGATTACTTTGCTCGATTCCACCTGAAATTTGCATTGGTGCATAAAATCCCTGATATCCGTCGGTGGTTTCTGGGCTTTCAGTTTGTGGTAAAAAGTTTACAAAGGCACTTAGCATTGTAATTGAGTTTACCATATTTGGACGGGCTGTTCCTGTGTGAGTGGAGATTCCTGTGAAAGTTAGCTCTGATTTGTAAGCTGTAAAACATTCTGTTTCTAGTTCTCCAATATGACCACCATCTAAAGTATAGCATTGTTTTGATTGAATCCAGTCTGTTGGAACATTATCCATTCCGTGGCCAGTTTCTTCATCTGGTGAAAATATGATTTCAATTTGTCCGTGAGGAATATTTTCTCTGATGATATTTTCGGCTGCGGTCATAATTGCAGCGATTCCAGCTTTATCATCAGCACCTAGCAAAGTTGAACCGTCTGTAGTGATTATGGTTTGCCCTTTTGATTGTGCAAGTAGTTTGTCTTTTGCTGGATCCAAAACTATTCCATTTCCAATGTTTAAAACGCTTCCATCATAATTTTTAAATATTTGTGGATTTACATTTTTTCCAGTTACTTCATCAACTGTGTCCATGTGAGCCAAAAATCCAATTGAAGGGTATTTTTCATATCCTTTTGTGGCTGGAATTCTTGCACAAACATAAGCGTGTTCTGAAACAAAAATATCTGTAATTCCAATTGTTTTTAGTTCATTTTCTAATTCTTTTGCAAAATCCATTTGCATCGGACTTGAAGGTTGTACACCATTATTTGCATTTTCTGTATTGCTTTCTGTCCAAGTTTTTACGTAGCGTAAAAATCGTTCTAGTAAGTTATTTGAGTTTTCCATAATTTGTAGAATACGCTATTTTTAAGATTTTGTGTAGACATAAAACTAGAATTTAGAGTGACACATTTTTTGATTAGGGAAATTTTATAGTAAAATTTAAGAAATGATTATTTACTCTTTTTCAAAAATTCTTCGATGGTGTGGATTATAAATTCCCCATATTTCTCAATTTTTCGCTCACCAAGTCCATAAATTTCTTCTAATTCAAAATCAGAAAGCGGTTTGAAATTCACAAGCTGTTCCAAGGTTTTATCTCCAAAAATGATATAGGGCGGCACATTTTGTTCCTCAGCCAATTTCTTTCGCAATTTTCGGAGATTTTCTTGAAGTGTCAAATCTTTTTCAGAAATCTGTACTTTTTCTTTGGATTTTTCTTTTGTTGGATATCCAGTTTTTCCAGAGGGAATAAAGGGCAAGAAGATTTTGTTTCGTTCATACAAATCCACTTTTCCCTTTTCTGTAAGAGAAAGCACATTATAATCTTCTGATTTTATCAAATATCCAGCTGCAATCAAAAGTGCAGTGATATTTAACCAATCATTTTTTGAATATTCTGTGCCGATTCCATAAACTGAAAGATTCTGGTGATTGTTGTTTAAGATTTTTTGCTGTTTTGAGCCTAGTAAAACATCAATTACATAGTGAGCTCCAAAACGCTGATTTGTGCGAACAATGGCGGACATCAGTTTTTGGCAAGGAATTGTCACGTCCACAGAAAGAGAATCTTTGTTTTGGCAAGATGAACAACAGTTTTCTGGAGATTGATGCTGGGAAAGTTTTTCTCCAAAGTGATCCAGCAAAAATTCCCGTTTACAGGTGGAGATTTCTGCGTACTGAACCATTTTTTTTAACTGTTCTTCTGCAATAACCTGTTCTTTTGGAGGCTTTTCTTCAATAAAAAAGCTGATTTTCTTTGTGTCGCCGTAACTGTAAAGCAAAAGTGCTGTGGCTGGAAGTCCATCTCGCCCTGCCCTACCGATTTCTTGGTAATATTGTTCTATGGACTTTGGTAAATCATAATGGATAACGTATCGTACATTTGGTTTGTTGATTCCCATACCAAAAGCAAGAGTAGCCACAATGATTTTTACATCATCTTGAACGAAGGCAGTTTGGTTTTGACTCCGAATAGAATCTGACAATCCTGCATGATATGGCAACACAGAAAATCCACTAAGTTTTAGGAGATTTGCCAATTCATCGACTTTTTTTCGAGAAAAACAATAAATTATCCCACTTTCCTTGGAATGACTTTTTACAAAATCCAAAGTTAGTTCGTCAGCTCTAGAAAGTTTTATGCCATGTGAAGTTTTATTTGTAGTTCCAGATTTTGAAATTACATCTAAAAAAATATTTGGTCTATCAAAACTTGCAATATATTGAAAAAATTTTCGAGATTGTCCTAATTGAAGAGTTGTTACAATATCATTTCGGACGGTTTCTGTGGCAGTTGCTGTTAATGCTAAACAAACTGCCTTTGGGAAAAGAGCTTTTACTTCAGCGATTCGTCTGTATTCTGGTCGAAAATCGTGTCCCCATTCAGAAATACAGTGAGCTTCATCGATGGTTAGACAAGAAACCTCAACTTCAGAAAGCAAACTTTGGATTCGTTCTGTAACCAATGTTTCTGGAGCGACATATAAAAGCTTGATTTCTCCCCGACGAATAAGATTCATATTGTAAAGATAATCTTCCCATTCAAGAGAAGAGTTTAAAAAAAGTGAGGGAATCCCAACAGAATCCAATCCTTTAACTTGGTCTTCCATCAAGGCAATAAGAGGAGAAACTACCACAGTAAGCCCGGAAAACATTAGACTTGGAATCTGATAGCAAAGAGATTTTCCGCCTCCAGTGGGCATAATTGCAAGAGTATCTTTTCCAGCGAGAATTGAATCAATAATTTCTTTTTGACCAGGTCGAAATTCGCTATATCCGTAATATTGTTTTAGAATTTTCTTCATATATATATTATAAATACTAGTTTTAGATTTTTTTAATTATATTAAATCTGCAAAGTAGGATTTATAGTTGATTTTTAGGTTGCTATCTGGGAACAAAAACTCATGAAGCTCGATAAAATAATCGTCTGTCATACTTGCAATAAAATCCGCCACAATTCTGTTTGGCTCAGTTTTTTCATAAGGAGATATTTGGCTTTCATCAGAATTTTTTGCGTAATAAAATGTGTTTTTGTTCACAAAATCAATGTGATGTTTAAAAATCACTGAATCTTTGTTGCCTTTGATTAAATCATCTAAAAGTTTGTAGTAAATTTCAGAAAACATAGGTTTTATAAGGCAGTTTACTTCTTCTGAAACCATATCTGTTTTGTAGATTTTTTGATAATTTTCTTTTTTTGCTTGTTTTAAAGCCTCAAAGGAATCTGCGCTTAAAAGCAAATAATTTTTTCCGTAACTGTTGTTAATAATGTCCACAGTTAAGTTGTTGATAATTTCTGCGTTAAAAACTCCGATTCCAGAGGTTGAAAAATCATTTTCTTTTTCGATTATTTTTGCAGTTAGAGCGTCTTGGCGGTCTTTTCCAAGATAAGCAATCATATCACAAATCCGAACAACACAGGCTTCTAAAGTAATTGGAACAAGTTTTTTTATGGCGTCATTGCCTTTTGTGTCACAATCTGATATTTGGCTGTCGAATCGAGCAAAACCTTCTCCTGCTGACTTTGGAGCGGAAACTGGTTTGTATTCTTTTAGCTCAAACTCTCCGTTATGGCAAATTATTCCGTCTAGAGTTTGCAAGGAGATGTTTCGCTTGAAAATCACGTCTAAAACTCTTGCACTGTGAATATTATGATTGAAGAAAACACCAATTTCTTTTTCCATGATTTCAGATAAAAAACTTTCTCCAGCGTGACCAAAAGGTGTGTGGCCAATATCGTGACCAAGAGCAATAGCTTCGATTAAATCAGTGTTTAAGCCCAAAACTGAGCCGATAGAACGGGCAATCCGAGAAACCAGCTGAACATGCAAAGCTCGGCGGGTAATGTCGTCGTTTTTGTAGAAGGAAAAAACTTGGGTTTTGTCTGCGTAGCGATTGTAAACTGGAAGATGAAGGATTTTTTCAGTGTCTCGAACGAAAGCTGGACGCCAAAGATTTTCTTTATCTCTAGAAGAATCCCGTCGTAAAACTTCTTGATTTTGAGTTTTAAAAGGACTTTCTTTTCCCAATTTTTTATCTTCGTTAATTTGCTCTTGAATTTCTGGAAGTAGTTTTTTGTACATAGATGAATTATAGCATAATTTTAGAGCTTTTGTGAAATGATTTGTAGTAGTTTGCTATTGTAAAAATGACAGTACTTGACAAAGTGTCGGGGGGGGGTATGATACGATATCATTTTTTTAGGAGTAAGAGTATGAAAAAAATCTCTTGTTTATTAACTATGCTAGTTGTTTGTTCTAGCATTTTTGCGATGGATGTATCCCTTGGTGTAAAAGGTGATATCGGTATGAACACTTTTACCCAGGAAGTAAATGTAAAAGGAAGTGGTATATCTATGACTACAGACCTTGATACTAATTTTATTTTTTCTGGTCGTATTGGTGTAGTTGCAGGTTTTCAAATTAATGATTTATTTGCTATTGAACCAGAAGTAATGTTTAATTTACGTAATGGTGCAAAATTTGATATGTCAGAAGATGATTATAAGGTTGAATCTATTATGACATACAAAACTTTGGAACTTCCAGTTATGTTTAAGGCAAAATTCAATGTTGGAAATGGGAAACTTGCTGTTGGAATTGGCCCACAATTCAATTTATTGATTGGGGATATTCACGAAAAAACAACAGTAACATATGATGGTGAATCAGTAACAGAAACCGATGCTTATTCTGCTGAAGATAATTGTATGAAAACATTTTCAATGGGATTAGCTATTGGAGCAGAATATGGAATTGAACTTGGTGCAGGAACATTAGTTGTTGGTGGTAGACTTGCTTTTGATTTGACAAATATGTTGGATGAAGATGCTTTTAAAAAAGACTATGAAAATTTGGAAGGCATAACTGTTGAAGCAACTATGCAACAAATTCAATTCTTCCCATCTATTGCATATATGATTAAATTATAATATTAAAAACATATTCTATATTAGATTTGATATTTTTATTGAGTCTAATATAGAATAAAAAATTGCCCCTCAAATACAAAAAGTATGTACAAAGTCATAATTTAGATTTGATTCAAGTAAAATCTGGGAAATCTAAAATTGATAATTTTCATGTTCAACACATAAATGCTTATATACACTGTATCTTCCCCAAGAAAATTGACTTTTCATAATATTCTGCTATATTAATCATACAAAACTTAATAAAGGAGTATAGATAAACACTTCTCCTGAAATAGCGTCGAAGTGTTTATCTGTAAAGTTTGCGTTGCAAACTTTCTTATCATTTGCTGTTTTTCACTTTGTTGCAAAACAGCGTTAAAAAGTCAAATCGGAAATTGATATTTCCTCATTGACTTTTTATGGGAGATTTTATGAACAAAAATATTTACAAAGATAGATACAACGTAACTCAGCATTTGATTGAAAACATAAGAATTGTTGAAATTCAAGAATTCGGATATGACTTTTTAGATTATGTTGTAATTTATCATGATGAGTTTTGTAACGCACAAAAACTAAAATCACTTATTGATGATTACAAAAATAAGGAAACTATATGCGTTATCGGTTGCTGTTCAAATCAAACTGAAAATTTATCTTTAACTGCCGAAACAAAAAACTCCTTTGACCTATACTGCTCTCATCTCTGTACTGAAAATGATTTAGAAAATTTGGTAGATTTATTGCTTTCAGTACGAACTGGACTAACGCATGGAGATCCATACGATATCAAACATTTTCGCAAAGATGAAACAAATAACTTGTTTTCAATCAAATACACAAGTTATTCAAAAAAAAATGAACTTACCCAATTTTTTGTAAATTTGAATAACGAAAAAAACTTCAATTCTTTTTATCTAAGTTTTTTTTGCAAGGAGGAGTATCCCATCATGAATAATATTAGTGACATTATTTTTCGAACTTGCAAATTTGAAAATAAAGAATTAATGTCTACAGTTGTAGAAGATAATTCTTTTGATAATCCAAAAATCATAGTTTTATGTTCATAAATTACAGCAAAAATACTGATAAGCATTTCGACATTGCTCTTATCCCAGAATTTAAACTTGTAGTTTAATCCACTAGTAAAAAACACTAAAATCTAATAATATCCAAAAATGATAAAAGAATATAAAACTCATTACAAAAGCAATAATTTTTTGCTTTACGGATTTAGCTTTTTTAAAAGTTTACAATTTTTTGGCTCTCTTTGTGTTCCTTTTTATTTGATTCGGTTGGAACTTTCTTACACTTGGATGTTTGTCATTGAAACAATTTTTTCTGTTTGTGTTTTTCTTTTTGAAGTGCCAACAGGCATAATTGCGGACAAATTCGGTAGAAAAACTTCTCTTTTTTTAGGTTCTCTTGGTTTTGGAATTTCATTTTTTATTCTCGGATTTACAAAAAATATTCCATTTTTGATTTTTTCACAAATTATTGGTGCGGTGGGAATGAGTTTGATTAGTGGTGCTGATTCTAGCCTAATCTACGAAAATGCAAAATCCGTGGAAAAATCTCCAGAAGAAATTTCAGTTATCGCAAGTCGATATTCAGGATTTTCTACGGTTGCAATGCTTCTTGCTTTTCCTTTGGGAAGTCTTTTTGTTTCCAGTGGAATTATGGAATATAAAACTGCTTTGGGATTTGTGTTTGTTCTAACTGGAATTGGACTTTTTATAGCATCATTTTTGGTAATTTTTATCAAGGAACCAAAATCTGAAAATGGGAACAGTGAAAAATCAGCAAAATCCTCAATTTTGGAAAATGCAAAGGGATGTTTAGAAGCTTTCACAAATCCAAGTTTACGTCGAACAAGTTTAAATTATTCAATAATTTCTGCTTTTACTTTTTTGATGTTTTGGTTTTATCAGTCTTTGCTTTTTGAAAACAAGGTGGATATTGGCTGGAACGGTTTTGTTGCTGCGGGATTTAACTTGGCTGCAAGTCTTTTGCTTTTTGCCAGTGGATTTATTCAAAAAAAACTTGGAACAAACAAAACAATTTTTCTATCAGCTTTGATTCCAGGGCTTTTGTATATTTTGATATTTGCTTTTTATAACAATTTGGTAGTGATTTTGCTTGGGATTTTTGGAGTTACAATGCTAAAACTTTTCCGTGACCCAATTATGATTACGCAAATGAATACAAAAATCTCTGATGAAAATCGGGCCACTGTTTTGTCTGGGGTTTCTATGTTCAGTAGAATTGTGATTGCAATTTTTTATCCATTGTCTGGCTTACTTATGGATTCAAATCCAAAATTCACTTATTTGATAATTGGTCTAGCAACTGTTCTTTGTAGCATTTTTCTAAGGGAAAAAGCGGAATAATATTTGTTTTTTCTGGGGCGTTGCGGGGTTTGTTGGGAAAAAGTTACCCCGCTAGAGTGGGGTGTGGCGAAAACTTGATTTTGAAAAAATCGAGGTTGAGTCCAGGGGCGAGGCTTCGCCCCTCCAGCTTATTATGCAAAAAAAGCCCTGTCAGCTTTTTATTGCTAACAGGGCTAATGTCAACTTGAAGTTTTACAATTATTTGTAAAGTTCAACAAGTCTTTGTAGGTGTTCAAAACGAGCTTTTGCAACTTCTTCGTTTTTCTTGAAGAGGAATTCAGCACGTTCTGGGAACTTACGTGTTAATGAAGAGTAGCGTGTTTCGTTTGCCAAGAATGCTTGGTAAGAACCGTCACCTTCTTTTGAAGTTAGTGTGAATGGGTTTTTACCTTCTGCTTTTAGTGCTGGGTTGTAGCTGAATAGGTTCCAGTAACCAGCTTTTACAGCAGCTTTCATTTCATCTTGACAGTGGTTCATTCCGCCCTTAACACCGTGTAGCTCACATGGAGCGTATCCGATGATTAGAGAAGGTCCATTGTATGCTTCTGCTTCTTGGATTGCTTTTAATGCTTGTGCAGGGTTTGCACCTAGTGCGATTTGTGCAACGTAAACGTATCCGTAGCTCATTGCAATTTCTGCAAGTGATTTCTTGCTGATGTCTTTACCAGCTGCTGCGAATTGACAAACTTCACCAATGTTAGATGCTTTAGATGCTTGTCCACCTGTATTTGAGTACATTTCTGTATCGAATACCATTACGTTAACGTTTTCGCCACTTGCTAGAACGTGGTCTAATCCACCGAAACCGATGTCATAAGCCCATCCGTCACCACCCATAATCCATACAGATTTTTTGTTTAGGTAAGCTTTCTTTTCTAGGATTTCGTCTTTGCAAGAACAATCTAGTTTTTCTAGTTCAGCGATAAGAGCCTTTGTAGGTTCTACGTTGTCTAGTGTTGAATCTTTTGTTTCCATGAATTTAGCGATTGCAGCTTTTAGAGAATCTGAAGCTTTGTCTCCAGCAGCAATTTCGTTAAGTTTTGCAATTAAGCTATCACGGATGAATTTTTGACCAACGTACATACCAAGACCGTGTTCAGCATTGTCTTCAAATAGTGAGTTTGCCCATGCTGGACCTTTCTTAGAATCTTTGTTGATTGTGTATGGACATGTTGCAGCTGGACCACCCCAGATTGATGAACAACCTGTTGCGTTAGAGATGTACATGTTTTCACCGAACAATTGTGTGATAAGACGTGCATAAGATGTTTCTGCACAACCTGCACAAGAACCTGAGAATTCAAGTAGTGGTTGGTTGAATTGTGAGCCTTTAACTGTGCTGTCTGCATAGCCAGAGTCTGCTTTCTTAGAAACATTTTTAACAAGGTAATCCCAAACTGGTTGTTCTGCAAGGCGTGATTCTTGTGGAACCATTTTGATTGCAGCTGTAGGACATACAGTAACACATTCGCCACAACCCATACAGTCTAGAGGTGAAACGCTCATTGTGTATTTGTATTGACCTGCTTTTGGTTTTGTATCAACTGCAACAAGACCAGCTGGAGCAGCTTTTTCTTCTGCTTCTGATAGTAGGTATGGACGAATTGTAGCGTGTGAACATACGAATGCACAGTTGTTACATTGGATACATTTTGCTGCATCCCATTCTGGTACCATAACAGCTGTTCCGCGTTTTTCGTAAGCTGAAGCTCCAAGTTCGAATTGACCGTCTGCACAATCTTTGAATGCAGAAACTGGTAGAGAATCACCGTCCATAAGAGCGATAGGATTCATTAGTTTTTCTACCATTGCAACAGTTTTTGCTTCACCTTCAAGTTTAGCTTTTGCACTGTTGTCTACTGCATTAGCCCAGTCAGCTGGGATTGCAACTTCGTGTAGAGCGTTACAACCTGCGTCGATTGCTTTCCAGTTCATGTCAACAATTTCTTGTCCTTTTTTGCTGAATTTTGCTTCAGCTTTTTCTTTCATGTATTGGATAGCTTCTTCTGCTGGAAGAACGTTTGCTAGTTTGAAGAATGCAGATTGTAGAACTGTTGATGTACGTTTGCCAAGACCGATTTCTCCAGCAATTTTAACAGCGTCTACTGTGTAAACTTTTACATTGTTGTTAGCAATGTAGCGTTTTGCTTCTGCATTTAAGTGTTGGCTTAATTCTTCATCAGACCATTGACAGTTAATAAGGAATGTTCCACCTTTTTTAACGTCTTGAACCATCTTGTATCCTTTGATGATGTAAGATTGGTTATGACATGCAACTAAGTCAGCTTGGTTGATGTAGTATGGACTTCTGATAGGTTTGTCACCAAAACGTAGGTGAGAAATTGTGATACCACCAGTTTTCTTTGAGTCATATTGGAAATATGCTTGGATGTATTTGTCTGTGTGGTCACCAATGATTTTTGTTGAGTCTTTGTTAGCACCAACTGTACCGTCACCACCGATACCCCAGAATTTACATTCTACTGTACCTGCAGCAGCTGTAATAGGAGCTGGTTTAACTTCTGGTAGAGATAGGTTTGTAACATCGTCTACAATACCTAGTGTAAAACGAGCTTTTGGTTCGTCTTTTGCAAGTTCGGTGAATACTGCGAAAACACTTGATGGTGGTGTGTCTTTTGAACCAAGACCGTAACGTCCACCGCAAAGTTTAACATCGCATAGGTTTGCTTCACGTAGAGTTGTTGCAACATCTAGGAATAATGGTTCACCAAGAGAACCTGGTTCTTTTGTTCTGTCTAGAACAGCTAATTTTTTACAAGTTTTTGGAAGAACTTTTAAGAAAGCTTCTGAAACCCATGGGCGATAAAGTCTTACTTTAATAAGACCAACTTTTTCACCATTAGCGTTTAGGTAGTCTACAACTTCTTCTGCAACGTCACAGAATGAACCCATAGCAACGATTACACGGTCTGCATCATCTGCACCGTAGTAGTTGAATAGGTCGTAGTTTGTACCAAGTTTTACGTTGATTTTTGCCATGTATTTGCGAACAACTTCTGGAAGTGCGTCGTAAACAGAGTTACATGCTTCTCTGTGTTGGAAGAAAACGTCACCGTTTTCGTGTGAACCGCGCATTGCAGGGTTGTTTGGATTTAGAGCATGGTCACGGAATGCTTTTACTGCATCCATATTACACATTTCTTTTAGATCTGCGTAATCCCAAGTTTCGATTTTTTGGATTTCGTGAGATGTACGGAAACCGTCAAAGAAGTTTAGGAAAGGAACTTTGCCTTCTAGAGCTGCAAGGTGTGCAACTGGAGCAAGATCCATAACTTCTTGTGGGTTTGATTCTGCAAGCATTGCAAAACCAGTTTGACGACAAGCGTAAACGTCTGAGTGATCACCAAAAATGTTTAGTGATTGTGATGCAACACAACGTGCAGAAACGTGGAAAACAGAAGGAAGTTGTTCACCAGCAATTTTATACATGTTAGGAATCATCAAAAGAAGACCTTGAGATGCTGTGAATGTTGTGGTTAATGCACCTGCTGCTAAAGAACCGTGAACTGTACCTGCAGCACCTGCTTCAGATTCCATTTCTACTACTTTGGTCTGTGTGCCAAAAATGTTTTTTTGACCGTTTGCAGACCATTGATCAACAAAGTCAGCCATTGGAGATGACGGTGTAATTGGGTAAATCCCAGCTACTTCTGTGAAGGCATAAGCAACGTGAGCTGCTGCCTGGTTTCCGTCCATAGACTGTTTTTTTCTGGACATTTATATCCTCCTATTAAAATTAAAACCTATGTAGAGTTATTATAAAGAATACTCTTATATGCGTTTTTCTTCAAGGGTTGTAGACAAAGAAAAATTTGCAAATAACGACATATATTTGGATTTTTGCAAGATTACAAAAATCTAAACCGGGTTACACACTAAAAATACTGATTTTATCTTGAATAATCAAAGTCATTTTGTTATCTTTTATGAAGATTACATTTTTAAGGATTTTGTCGTGTTTGTTATAAAAAAGATTTACTGTAGAATATTTCAAAAGATTTTTAAACTTGCTTTGCCGCTTTTGCCATACCGAGAGCCAGATATTTTGGAGAATATTTCAGATATTCCAGAAATTATAATAAAAAGTCAGTGCAAAAAACCAATTATCGTTACGGATAAAGGGATTGTTTCTTTGGGATTAACTAATTCGTTGATTGAAGCTTTGAATCAAGGGAAAATTGATTTTGCACTTTATGACAAAACAGTGTCAAATCCCACAACAGATAATGTAGCAGAGGCTTTGGATTTATACAAAAATCAAAATTGTGACTGCATTATCGCTTTTGGTGGCGGTTCAAGTATGGACTGTGCAAAAGCCTTGGGAGCTTGTGTTGCTTATCCTAAAAAGCCTCTTTCTAAAATGAAGGGAATTTTGAAAGTTGTGCGAAAAATTCCCCTTTTGATTGCTATTCCAACCACAGCAGGAACAGGTAGTGAAACAACTTTGGCTGCGGTAATTACTGATTCAAACACTCGCCACAAATATGCAATTAACTCTTTTCCATTGATTCCACGTTATGCAGTTTTGGATGCAAAGGTGACATTAAGTTTGCCAAAATCTATTACTGCTACAACTGGAATGGACGCCCTAACTCACGCTGTAGAGGCTTATATTGGTGGCTCTACCACAAAGAAAACTCGAAAATTTGCACTTTTGGCAACTCGCTTAATTTGCAAACAGATTTTCACAGTTTACGAAGACGGAAATAATTTGGAAGCAAGAAATGATATGCTAAAAGCTGCTTATTTTGCAGGATGTGCTTTTACACGGTCTTATGTTGGTTACGTTCATGCAGTGGCTCATTCATTGGGCGGGGCTTACAATGTTCCCCACGGACTTGCTAATGCGATTTTGCTTCCTTACGTTTTGGAAGCTTATGGAAAAACAGCAGAAAAAAAACTTGCAAAACTTGCTTATCACATTCATTTAGTGTCTGAAATTACTCCACAAGAGGAAGCTGCAAAGGCCTTTATTCAAATGATAAAGGATATGAAAACACAACTGGGAATTGGAAATACAGTAAAAGAAATAAAAAAAGAGGATATATCTCGGTTAAGTAAATATGCCGACAAGGAAGCAAATCCCCTTTATCCAGTTCCAAAACTAATGAATGCAAAAGAATTGGAAAAATTCTATTATCAATTGATGGAAAAATGATGGAGAAATAGATTTTCTAAAAGTAACAATTTCTACACAATTCTATCTATCAAAAGAGGACTTAATATCAAGTTCGCTACGATATTTTGCCACTGTTCGCCGAGCAATGTTTATGCCCTGCTCTTTTAGAATAGTGGCTATTTTTTCATCTGAGAGTTTTTTCACTTTGCCAGAAGCGGCGTTTTCTTTTTCGTGATTTTCTAATATTAACTTGATTTTGTGTTTTATGCTTTCTTTTGAGTCGTTTTCTTCTGTGGCGGCGTTGGTAAAAAAGTAACGAAGCTCAAAAATTCCCCATTTGCAGATAAGATATTTTCCGTTGGCAATGCGGGAAACGGTTGCTTCGTGAACCCCCACTTCTTCAGCAATTTGGCTCATTTTTAGAGGTTTTAGGTTTCCCTGTCCGAAGCGAAAAAAATCCATTTGATGGGAAAGAATGGCATTTCCAATGTTAAAAATTGAAAGAGTTCGTTGTTCCACAGCGGAAATAAACCAAGTGGCGTCTTTTGTGGAATTATTTACAAAGGTTTTTGCTTCTTTTGAAAGTGAGCCAAGTTCTTGAAAATCTTTGCTAACTCTGATTTTTGGTAAAGTCCCCTTTTTTAGTTCCAAGATAAAATCTTCTGCTCCTTCTTCTTTTTCTTCTGGAGTAGCTTCTCTTACTTCCAAATCTGGAATAACGAAAATTGATTCAAGTTTTCTAGAAAAATCTCTTGCTGGAAATGGATCTAAGGATTGGATAAATTCTATAGCCTTGGCAACTACCTCTAGAGAAAGGGTTTTGTAAAAATCTTGATTTTGGGCTTCAAGTTTTTTTTGAATAAGGGCTGGACGGGGCGTTTCTAGTAAATCAAAGTGATTTTTTAAAATATCCAATGCCAAAGACGGCGGATTTTCAAAGTTTTTTGCTTGAATATAAAGACTTTCTTGGATATTTGAACAGCAAACTCCAATTGGATCAAAACTTTGGATGATTTTTAGAACTATTTGAAAATTATCATCAATATTCTCTGGGTCAGTATTTTTGTAGTTTTCTTTGAAGGCTGTTATTAAACTATCTAGTGGAACTTGGAAAAATCCTTGAGAATCTAGGCTTTGAATGAGAAACTCTCCAATATCACTTTGGGTTTGAGTGAGGGTTTCTTCTGAGAGTTGTAACAAAAGATGTTCTTGTAGTGATTTTATGCCTTGTTTTTCTGTAGAAAGGCTTTCTAAAAATGCTTGATGGGAATCAGAATCACTAGCTGAAGCAAAATAATTGTCGTTTACAATTTCTAAAGCTGGATTTTTTTCAACTTCTTCAAAAATACGTTCTCGAAGTTCTTCCACAGGCAAAGCTAAAATGTTGATAGATTGCAACATCTGGGGAGAAAGTTTTTGTTGTTGAGAAAGTCGTAAAGAAGGTGATAAAGAAAGCCCAGCCATAGGTTCTTATCCTGTTTGAAAAAGAGCTTCTTTTAGATTTTCTATAGTATCGAGAGAAAGGCCTGTACACTCAGCAACTGTTTCTGCAATGATTTCCTTTTTCAACATATTTTTAGCAGTTTCGAGAGCTTTATTATGTTCACCTTGTTGGATACCAGAAGAAAAGCCTTCTACGTATCCTTCTTTTCGCATCATAACATCTCGCATTTTTGCAATCATATATGTCCTTCCAAATTCTTCTTTCACTTTAGTTGTAGAAACGATGTTGTCGATTTTGTCAGTTAATTCATCTTTGGAGTTTTTTGTAGAAAGATATTCCAAAAATGATTTGATTTTTTCTGTTTTTGCATGTTTGTATGCAGAAGCATTAAAAAACACAACGTGTCTACCATCAGTATACTCAATATTTGGGTTTTCTTCAAATGTATTTTTCACGGTGTATATGGGATATTGAGCTTTGAATGGGTCTGTTAGGCAAATAAAAACCACGTAACTGTCTTTTACTTCGTCATAACCTTTTCCTCGTTCTAATTCGCTAACATCCATTACACTTTGATAGTAGCGAACACGCTTTTCTAAGGCTACTGGAATAACAGTTTGCATCTCAAGGTCGATTACTCGGTCGTTA
>JAFQDD010000029.1 GCA_017416145.1 Spirochaetaceae bacterium
ACAGAGGGAATAATTTTAAAACTTGAAAACAATAAATTTGAAAGAATAATTCAAAACACTGTCGAATTTTAGAAAACCACTATACAAATTTAACCCGTAACCGGGTTACGAAATCGTAACTTCGGTTACTTTTTCAAAAAAGGGGTTTTCAAAAGGAAAAAATGCAGAAATAATTAAGCTATATTCTTCGTTGAAAAAAAATTAACCAAAATGAGGTAAAAAAAATGTTAAATAAAAAAAATGCTTTCCTAATTATTTTTACTTTGTTTACGTTTTTTTCATATTCAGAAAACTTCAAAGTTTACGAAATAAAAAAGACCGAAGAATTTGGAATAATAATTGAAAAAGAAATATTTGGAAATTACGATTTTGAACGTAGTTTTCGAATTTGTAGAATAGAGAAAGGTGTTAGTTTTGATGAATATTTTTACAATATTCAAGGAGATAATCTTTGTCTTGGTATAGCAAGTTACAATCGAGTTCAGGATAACGCTGTTCTTTATATAAATACAGCAAAAGAATTTGGCTCAAAATGTATTGTATATTTATCAGAACCTAAAGAAAAGCAAATATTTTACTTATGGGAACCAACATCAGAGCCTATAGATAATTCTAAAAAAGAAAAAATTACAATAAAAACTAATCAGTGTACTTACAACATTATGATATGCAAAGAAGTAAAAGAATTAGAACTAAATATAGGTGGAATGCCAAAACTTCTTTCAATAGATGGATTAGAACAATTTCCCAATTTAACAAAAGTAAACTATGTAGGTTTTAATTTTAAATAAAAGTTTTTGATACAAATTTTATCGTATATGATGCTTATGCTGTATTAAAAGGACGGGATTGAAATAATGATAAAAAAAATAATCATTAGCGGCATTTTACTTATAGCCATTTTGTTATTAGTATGTCCAAAATACAAATTGGGAATGATTCCTGAAAATCCAAAATTGGAAAAAATTATTTGTAGACAACTTCAAAAAAACGAATTAACAGAAGAAGATTTACTTAATGTTAATCGTTTAGTTGTGAATGGCAAATATGGAAGGGTAAAAACACTTGCAGGAATTGAACGTCTTAAGAATTTGGAAACTCTCTCTATCTATCCAGGAAATATAAAGAGTCTAAAGCCAATTACCAACTTAACTAAATTAACAGCAATAGGGATTGCAAGGCAAAATAAACTGACTGATTTACAATTAATTGGGAAAATAAATACTCTTACTGATATTAGTCTAAGAGATATGGACATTATTGATATTTCTTTTTTGGAAAACTTAAAAAATCTAAATGATATATATATAGCTGATTGTGGAATTACAAACATTGATTGCTTAAAAGACTTGAATCCTGAAGAAGTACATTTATGGAACAATAATATTGAAAGTCTTCCTGATTTATCGAATTGGACAAGAATTAAAAAGTTAGATTTATCTGGAAATCCTATTACAAAAAATAGAGAAATCATAGATGAAAATGGGGATGTATATATGTCATATTTTAAAAATAAATCAGAATGAAGTTTTTGAACAAAATGAGGTAAAACAATGAAAAAAGCTATCTTCGTATTATTAATGTCAGTGTGCACTTGTTTGTTTGCAGAAACTGTGATTATTGAAACAAAACTCCCAAATCCTATAACTGAAGTTGTAATAAGTGAATTCTCACAAAACAATGTTTATGAAATAAAGACATTTAAACAAATAAATGGAAAAGACACAATAAAAATCAAGTATGATGCACAATCTGTTGGTGATTACGAATATTCGATAGAATTTACATACAATGGGAAAAGATATTTCACAAAGTTTGGATATCAGCCTAGCGTTAAACCTAACCATATAATAATCGGTCTTGGAAAACCAATGCAAACCACAAAAGACACAGATACATCTTATCAACTTGTCTTTATGGAAGAATGAAATAATTAGTTTTGTCACTATTCTTCGTTGAAGAAAAAAACAGTCCTTTCAGCATAATATGGGAGATTAAATTTTGAAAACTAAAAACTTAATTTTTTTCTTTATTTGTATTTTCTTAGGAAACCAGTTGTTTGCAAGAGAAAAAAGTGTAGAGGTTTTTTTAACAAATTACTTTGAAACTGAAAATTATAAAATTGAAAAATATATAAATGAAAAAAACACTTTGTTTTTTGCATATTATTCACATGATAATACTGATATTTTTCAAAAAGCACTATTTTTCGAGGTAAAAGATAATGGTATTTTGCCTTTATTATTTTTTACTAAAAATGAAGTATTTAATTCGACAGAAAAAATTATTGCACTTGAAATCAAAACTCAAACATTTTTTGGGTGGAAGGCTATTGTTGGAGTAAAAAAAGACACTTTCACTGTAAGTACTTCGTTTTATACTGATGAAGGAAAACATGTTACAGAGGGAATAATTTTAAAACTTGAAAACAATAAATTTGAAAGAATAATTCAAAACACTGTCGAATTTTAGAAAACCACTATACAAATTTAACCCGTAACCG
>JAFQDD010000021.1 GCA_017416145.1 Spirochaetaceae bacterium
TAAATACTTATCCCGAAATATGTTGTTTAGTTTTGCTTCTTCAACAAGATAACTTAGTTCTTTTGTAAAATCATCTGTTGGAGTTCTTGTATTAATATACTTCAAAAACGCAGATATTTCTACATCTGCTTCCTTCATATAAGCTGTTGAATTGTAAATTTTACATTCATTTTGTTCAATTAATTTCTGAATTACTTTATTTAGTTAAATATTTGAACATTTTTATAAAATTATTCCCATATTTACCAATACCAACTTGTTCAAAAACACTCTTTTATGATACAATTCTGAACAGATAACATTTAAAGGGTGTTTTTTTATGTCAAATATCAAACTACAGATTACTAATTTGAACAAATCTTTCAGTTCAAAGCAAATTCTAAAAGATTTGAATTTTCAAGTTTCCAGTGGAGAATTTTTATCCATCCTTGGTCCATCTGGTTGTGGAAAAACAACTTTGCTTCGTATTCTCATTGGTCTTGAAAAAGCTGATTCTGGAATTATTCATAAAGAAAATGTTGATATAACAAATCTTCATCCTTCAAAACGAGGTATGGGAATTGTTTTCCAAAATTATGCTTTGTTTGAAAACATGACCGTTTTACAAAATGTAGAATATGCCCTACTTCTAGTATACCAGATGCCATGTTTTAAATCCAAATGTTTTTAGGGAAAACCTCGGATGTAGTCATATATCTACTGGATGCTGCTTCTGTAATGCCGCATAATTCACAAAATAATAATTTGTTAATTTGTGTTTTGATTGTTGCTAGTAGTAAAATGTTTTGTTATTGTTAGGAAGGTGATGTAAGTTTTGTGGAAAAGTTCTTTAAAAAGTAATGTTATGGTGATAAAATTTTTTACTTTTCACACATTGATTTTGTTGATAGAATATATGTGGTAATAGAAATCAAAAAATATTTGGAGGATTTATGATAAAAATAAAAGTAAAGAACTTTGGACCAATAAAAAATGGTTTTACACAATCTGAAGATGGCTTTTTTGAAGTAGGAAAACTTTCTATTTTTGTGGGAAATCAAGGGGCAGGAAAAAGTACCGTTGCAAAATTGATTTCATCTTTTTTATGGGTTGAAAAAGTAATTCTTTCCTCAGAAATGAATAAAAATGATATTTCCACAAAATCTTTCTTTAAAAAACTGTTGGCTTTTCACAAAATCGAATCATACTATTCAACTGAATCTCAAATAGAGTTTGAAGATCAATATTTAAAAATCAGTATAATTGATGAAAAAATCCAATATG
The DNA here is from genome assembly GCA_017416145.1 of Spirochaetaceae bacterium. Lineage (GTDB taxonomy): Bacteria > Spirochaetota > Spirochaetia > Treponematales > Treponemataceae > Treponema_I. The sequence goes on from JAFQDD010000021.1 coordinate 1,264, forward strand.
AAATTTTAAATCAAGAAGAATATATTAGACCTCAAATTCAATACATTCCAGCAGAAAGGAATTTAGTCAGTGTAGTAAATAGATTTTCGCAACTTAGAATGCTTCCTGATTCTCTTCAAAATTTTTTGTATGCTTATGATGATGCAATACGAGATACTGAAATGCAAAATGTTGAAAGTCCAATAGAAAATCTAAAGGTTAGATATAATAAAAGAAAAAATAAGGTTGAAGTTTTTACAAATGATTATTCACTTGGATTAGATTCTGCAGCTAGTGGTTTTCAATCTTCAATTCCTCTTTTTATTGTTTCTAAGTATTTTTCAGATTCAATAAAAAAAAGACGAAATGAATATAAATTTAAAAGTCTTGCTGAAGAAAAAAAATTCTATAAAGATTATTCTGGAATTATGAAAGAAAAAATGAATGAATATTCTAAAAAAACTTTAGAACCATTTTTTGATATTCCTGAAAATGATGAACCTTTTTATAATATGCCTGTGGGCGACGAACCTTTTTATTGTGAACCAGAGACAAAAGATGGAGATACTTTTCAAAAATTTTTAAATAGAACTCTTAATTCAAGATTTTGCAATATTGTAGAAGAACCTGAATTAAATTTATTTCCAGATTCCCAAAAAAATATAGCTTCATTTTTGATTGAATGTTTAAATGGAAATAAGAATAATAATTTGATTATAACAACTCACAGTCCGTATGTTTTAGAAACAATAAATAATTCAATTTATGCAGCTTTATTACAAAAAAAAGGGATTTCTGTAGAATCGATAGTTCCGCTATTAGAACAAATTGAATATGAAAATGTATCTGCATATATGGTAAAAAATGGCGAGATTTTTTCCATAATGGTCAATGATTTAAAACAAATAGATCCTTCAGAAATAGATAAATGCTCAGAAGAGATAAATACTATTTATTCAGAATTAATAGATATGGAAGTCAATAATGAAAACTAATTTTTTGGGAAAGCAATTTATTTCTATAAATGATAAACTCATTGTTTGTTTTGAGAAAGGCAGAAAATATACTGCCATAAATAAGGACGAAAAAGATATTATTAAAATCCATGTCGATAATGAATTAATTACATCTGGAGAAAGATGTGATTATGCTTTAAATATATGTAACGAAAAAAAAGTATACCTAATAGAGTTAAAAGGTACCGAAAAGGACCATGCTTATGCACAAATAATTGCAACTTATGAAAAATTTAAAGATAAGTGTAAAGAATATGAGTTTTATCCAAGGATTGTTATATCAAAAGATTCCTATCCTCGTATCAAAGGAACAAACGAAAAGCGTTTTTTACAAATGCAGAAAAGAGGAATGTTGAAATCAGTTATTGTAAAATGTAATGTTTTGGAAGAATTTATTTAATTTGGAAGCTAAGTGATAGTTTGCAAAAAAATATCATATTGATAATATTTCTTTTGAAGGCAAGAAAAAAGAAGCATTTAAGATTTCTTTTTCAAATCCTGAAATAGAATGTTCTTGTGAGCCTATCTCAAAATGTATAAGAATGATAAAGTTAAAAAAGGAAAACATTGTAGAATTTATTTTGCACCTATAGGAAAAAGTGATAAGAAAGTTTTTGTAGGAATTATAACAGAACACATTTTGTATATGTAAATTTGAATGCATGACTGATATTTTCCAAAAGAAAGCATTAGATATTTTTAATAAAAAGTTTTTGAATTTTTTAAAATCTTCGCTTTATATATCTGTTGATTCTAGCTAATAAACTTTATAGCCCTCGTCTTGCACGCCCCGCAACGTTAATGAATTGTCGTGAAATTGTTCAATTAATTTCTGAATTACTTTATTTAGCTAATAATTTGAACATTTTTATAAAATTAATCCCATATTTAATAATATCTACTTGTTCAAAAATATTCTTTTATGTTATAATTCTGAACAGATAACATTAAAAGGGTGTTTTTTTTATGTCAAATATCAAACTACATATTACTAATTTGAACAAATCTTTTAGTTCAAAGCAAATTCTAAAGGATTTGAATTTTCAAGTTTCCAGTGGAGAATTCCTTTCTATCCTTGGACCATCTGGTTGTGGAAAAACAACTTTGCTTCGTATTCTCATTGGACTTGAAAAAGCTGATTCTGGAATTATTCAAAAAGAAAGTGTTGATATAACAAATCTTCATCCTTCTAAACGTGGTATGGGAATTGTTTTCCAAAATTATGCTTTGTTTGAAAACATGACCGTTTTGCAAAATGTAGAATATGCCCTACTTCACAACAAAGATTACAAAGGAAAATATACAAAAGACCAAGTTAGAGAAATTGTAGAAAAAACAATAAATGATGTAGGCCTTTCAGATCATAAAAACAAACGCCCAACAGCCCTTTCTGGTGGACAACAACAACGTGTAGCTATTGCTAGAACTTTGGCAATGAATCCAGAAATTATTTTGTTTGATGAGCCAATGAGTGCCCTAGATGTTGATACTCGCCTTTCGCTTCGTTCCGAATTAAAACGTATTCAAAAAATGTATGGCAACACTATGATTTATATCACTCATGACCAAGAAGAAGCCTTTGCTATGTCTGATAAAATTATGGTTATGAACGAAGGGGTTATTCATCAGCTTGATACTCCTGAAAATATCGTAAAAAATCCTTCAGATGATTTTGTAAAAACATTTGTTTTGGATAATCTTCAGCTTAAATTGGATTCATTGATAAAATATGTTAAAGAAAAATAATTTTGATAGTAATCGCACTTACATAGTTAAGATTCTCTTGTCAGTGTTTTTTATTGTAATGGTACTTTGTCCATTAGTAAAAATGCTTACCTATCTTTTTCAGGCAGATGTTGGAAAAATTGTTCAGAGTAAACAATTTGTTCTTGCTCTAAAAAACTCTTTGTTTTCCACATTGATTTCTACAATAATTTCTGTTGTGTTAGCCTATATGTTGGCTCTTTGTTTTTATAGAACGCAAATTAAGCACAAAACAATAATTACCGTTTTAATAACCTTGCCAATGCTTATTCCCTCTGTTTCTCATGGAATGGGATTAATTCTTCTTTTTGGTTCAAATGGAATTATTACAAATCTATTTAGTCTTGATTCATCAATTTATGGATTTTCAGGGGTTGTCACAGGTTCTGTAATGTATTCATTTCCTGTAGCTTACCTAATGATTTCTGATATTTTGAAATATCAAGATTATACTCCTTATGAAGCATGTAAAGTTTTGAACATAAAAGGATTTTCTAAGTTTAAAGCAGTAACATTCCCTTACTTACGAAAACCTTTAATTTCAGTATTTTTTGCAACCTTTACAATGATTGTAACAGATTACGGTGTTCCATTGATGATTGGTGGAAAATATATGACCTTGCCAGTTTTGATGTATCAAGAAGTAATCGGTATGTTGGATTTTGCAAAGGGTGCCACAATTGGAACTTTCTTTTTAATTCCTGCTGTAATTGCTTTTGTTTTGGATGTGGTGAATAAAGACAAAGCTTCTTCATCTTTTACAAGAAAGCCTTTCCCAACAACTGTTTCAAAGCCTGTTTTAACTGTATCTACAATCTTTTGCTATTTAATTGTACTATTTGTTTTATTACCTATTCTTTCTTTTATAATTTTAAGTGTTGTAAAAAAATATCCAATCAATATGAGTTTTACATTTAGTCATATTTTAAAGACATTAAATACTGGTGGTCTAAACTATCTTGGTAACTCATTGATAATTGCATTATTAACATCACTTGTGGGAACTGTTTGTGCTTTTGGAACAGCATATTTTTCAGCTCGTTCTCCTGGAAAAACCTCTAGATTTTTGCATATGGTTGCTATTACAACTCTAGCAATTCCAGGTCTTGTTCTTGGTTTGTCTTATATGTTGTTTTTCAAGGGAACATTTTTATATGCCACATTTGCAATTTTGATTTTGGTAAATACTATGCACTTTTTCTCTTCCCCATATTTGATGGCATATAACTCTTTTTCTAAAATCAATATGAACCTAGAGTCTGTAGCTCAAACTTTGGGAATTGAAAAAACGCTATTAGTTCGGGACGTTTTACTTCCTCAAATGAAATCTACAATTTTGGAAATGTTTTCATACTTTTTTGTAAACTCAATGATGACAATTTCTGCTGTTTCTTTCTTGGCAACAGCACAAAACAAACCTCTTTCATTGATGATAAACCTTTTCCAAGCACAAATGGTTGTAGAAGGTGCAGCATTTGTTTCGCTTTTGATATTAATTGTTAATATTTCAATGAAATATATAATATATCTTTTAGGAAAAAAACTAAAAAAATAGTTTTGGAGTAATTTATGTTATTATTCAAAGAATTTGAAATTTTAAGAATTGCAGAATCTTCAAAAGAAAAACTTTCTCAAAGAGAATTTGCAAAAGAAACAGGTCTTTCTGTTGGTACAGTAAATACAACAATGACATCCCTTGAAGATAGAGGGCTTATAAAAGACGGCGTAATTACTCAAGCAGGGCTTGAAGCTCTGGAGCCATACAGAGTAAAACGTGCAATTTTTATTGCCGCAGGATTTGGTTCAAGAATGGTTCCTATTACATTAAACACACCAAAACCTTTGGTTCGTGTTCACGGAGAGCGAATTATCGATTCAATTTTGGACGCTGTTGTTGCGGCAGGAATTGAAGAAATCTATCTTGTTCGTGGATATTTATCTGAACAATTTGACCAGCTTTTGTATAAATATCCAAATATTAAGTTTATTGAAAATCCTGCATACAACGAAGCAAATAATATTTCTTCTGCAATGTGCGTTCGTTATTTATTGAGTAACGCTTATGTTTGCGAAGGTGATATTTTGCTTCATAATCCAAAAATCATTCAAAAATATCAATATCAATCAAACTATTGTGGAATAAAATGCGATAGAACCGATGATTGGTGTTTGTTTGAAAATAAAGGACGCATTACAGGCTATGCTGTTGGCGGAGAAAATTGTCATCAAATGATGGGAATTTCTTATTGGACAGAAGAGGATGGCAAAAAACTTGGTGATTGCATTAAGAAAGTATATGAAATGCCAGGTGGAAAAGAACGTTACTGGGATCAAGTTGCTTTAGGTTATTACGTTGAAGATTTTGATATTGCAATTAGAGAATGTTCTTTTGATGATTTTATTGAAATTGATACCTTTAATGAATTAAAGGCTATTGATAAAATTTATGATGTATAATTTTTTATTCATAGAAAGGAGAATGTTATGAATATTAAAAAGTTTATTGGATTTTGTGCAATTTTGTTTGTACTAATGACTTTAGTAAGTTGTGGCGGAAGCAATGATACTATTGTTATTTATTCATGTGGTGAAGATTACAGAAATGAGTATTATCTTTCTGAACTTCAAAAACAGTTTCCTCAGTACAACTTTATTCTTGATTATCAAGGAAGTGGTGCTGCTGCTGCAAAATTAAAGGCAGAAGGAAAAGATACTCAAGGAGATATCTTATTATCTTGGGATTTTACATATTTAGATATGCTAACAGATTATTTAGCTGATATGTCCTATTTCGATTACTCTATTTTTCTAGATGATATGGTAGTTCCTTCAAAAAAATACGTTGGAGAATACAGAAACTCAGGGGCAATCGTAATAAATACAGAACTTCTTGCTGAAAAAGGACTTCAAGAACCTTCATCATACGAAGATTTAGTTAAACCTGAATTTAAAGGTTTACTTTCTATGCCAAATCCCAAAAGTTCAGGTACAGGTTATATGTTCCTAAAAAATCTTGTAAATGAATGGGGAGAAGAAAAAGCATTTGCATATTTTAACAAATTTGCTGAAAATATTGTACAGTTTACTTCATCAGGCTCTGGTCCAATGAATGCTTTGGTTCAAAAAGAAGCTGCTGTAGCTTTAGGAATGACAGGTCAAGCTGTAACAATGCTTAACGACGGAGCACCTTTTAAAATTATCTTCTTTGAAGAAGGAGCACCATGTTCCCTTTATGGTCATGCTATGACTGTAAAAGCAGAATCAAGAAGCGATTATGAAAATGTAAAAGAAGTTTTTGATTACCTTGTAAAAGTTGTAACTCCAGCTTGTGATGCTTTATATTTCCCAGAACAAGTTTTTGTAGATAAAGTATTCACATTGCCAAACTACCCTACAGATATTCCTTATGGAAATATGTCTAACAATACAACAGACGAAAAAACAAGATTGTTAGAAAAATGGATGTATTAGTTATAGAATAATCTAATTTTCGATAAAGGCTATCCAAGATTTTTTTTGGATAGCCTTTTTTTGTGATTGAAATAAAAAGTGTATATTGTTACAATTCGTTCTATCTTTTTTAAGGAAAAACAAAATGCAATATGTTTACAACATAATCATTAGTCCAATCGAAATGATTGTAGATTTAGTCTTTCAGTTTTTTTCTAGAGAAATTGCTGAAGGTGGAATAGCAATAATTGGTGTTAGTTTAGTCATAAACTTTCTGACACTTCCACTTTATAACAAAGCAGATAAAATTCAACAACAAGAACGAGATTTACAATTAAAGCTTGAACCAAGAGTAAAAAAAATAAAGTCAGCTTTTAAAGGTGACGAACAATTCTTAATTTTAAGCGAATATTATCGACAAAACAATTATCACCCACTTTATTCTTTGAGAAACGCATTGTCAATAATAATTCAAATACCATTTTTTATGGCAGCATATAATTATCTTTCAAATTGCGATGCCCTAAAAGATGTTTCATTTTTATTCCTAAAAAACTTAGGTGAACCAGACGCACTTTTTTCTATCTCTGGCGGAAGAAAACTTTTTGTAGTAAATGTTTTACCAATTATTATGACGTTAATAAATGTTGTTTCAGGAATAATTTATTCAAAAGGTTTTCCATTAAAAGAAAAAATACAGATTTATGGTTTAGCAGTTATCTTTTTAGTAATTTTATACAATTCTCCAAGTGGACTTGTTTTTTATTGGATATTGAACAATTTATTTTCTCTTGGAAAAAACATTGTCTTAAAAATGAAACATCCAAAAAAAGTTGTACATATTGGATTCTCAGTTGCATTTTCTGCATTAGCTTTATTTATGTGGATAATTAGACCAAATGCATCTGTAGTAAAGAAGTTATTATTAACAGTTGTTGCAATTTTTGTCATCTTACTTCCAAAGCTATTTGCTATTGCAAAAAGATTTGTATCGACTTTCTCTAAAACAAATTCTCTTGAAAATGATACAACAAATAAAAAAGAATATTTCCTACTTATGCTTTTTTCAGGCTTAGTATTGGCAATAACGATTGGATTTGTTGTACCATCAAGCATAATTGCAACAAGTCCAATGGAATTTTCGTATTTAGGAACAACAGATAATCCAAATACATACATTTTCCATTCTCTTTTCTTGATGTTGGGGTTATGTGTTTTTTATCCTTTAGTTTTTTACAAAATGTTTAACCTAAATCCAAAAATACTTGGCTATTCATTATTTACCCTTGCCATTTGTGCAATTACAAATATTTATATTTTTAAACATGATTATGGAACATTTAATACACAGTTTATTTTGGATAATGAGAGTGTTTTAGAAACTACATCGATTATAAATACTATTTTTCCATTAGTTTTATTAGTTGTTTTATGTATTGTGATAGTTTTTTTAGAAAGAAAAAAACTTTCTATAACTAAATATCTTTCTATTTTTTTAGTCGCCGTATTTATTGGTGAAATCGGTCTAGGATTATACAAATTAGATTTTATAAAAGATGAATTTGATAAATATACAGAATTGAGACTAAATTTTGAGAAGGAATCTAGTGATAAATATGTGGCTTTACAAAAAAAGATTAGTTTAAGTAAAACAGAAAAAAATGTTGTTGTTATTTTTGTAGACAGAGCAATTTCTGAATTTTTCCCTTATGCTTTAGAAGAATTTCCTGAATTAAAGGAAATCTATAAAGGTTTTACATTTTATCCAAATTCTTTAAGTTTTGGAGGATATACATATGCTGGGGCACCAGCAATGCTTGGTGGGTATGACTATACTCCTGCAAAGATGAATGAAAGAGTAGACGCATTACTTGTAGACAAACATAACGAAGCACTTATGCTTATGCCAAAATTGTTTTTAGATCAAAACTATGATGTTGTTGTAATTGATACTCCTTGGACTAACTATTCTTGGATACCAGATTTTACCCCTTTTAATCAGTTTCCAGAAATTAAAACTTTCCATTTACAAGGACAATATGTGGATAAATATTTGGAAAAAATACAATCAAACAAAATTGATAGCATTAAAATAGCTTCGGATGATGTTTGTAATAAACAAATTCTATATTTTTCAATAATGCAATCTCTATTTCCTAATTTTAGAGATTACTTTTATTTTTCAACAAAGTTTAGAGGAAATTTTAATAATTGGACTTCTTTTACAGACTATTTTTCTGCATTATACCTTCTTCCCGATTTTACCGATTTCTCAAATACAAAACCTACATATACATTTATTGGTAATGATACACCACATGATTGGGTGTTTTTAAATGTACCTAATTATACAGAACAATGTGATGAAAAGATTCCAATTATAAATAGTTCCTACAAGTACATAGATGATGAACAATTAAAAATGTATCAAGTTAATATTGCTACATTTAAAGCAATTGGAAATTGGCTAGATACTCTACATCAGAATGATTGTTATGATAATACACGAATTATAATTGTGTCTGATCATGGGGCTGGAGATTTACAATTAAATTCATTTGATAAAGAATTATTGGGAAGTAAATCAGTTTTTAATTGTTTATTTATGTACAAGGATTTTGATTCAAGTACTGATGTAAAAATTGATAATAAATTAATGACTAATGCGGATACTTTGTTTTATGCGACAAAAGATTTAGATATATCAAAAAATAATCCATTTACAAATCAGATTTTAAATTTACGTAGAGAAAATGAGAATATAATAGAACTTGCTACAGAAGGTAAAGCTTCGAATAACGCTTTACAAGCAAAAGAATTAACCCAATTCAACCTAAATGGTCCAACATACATAATCAAAGACAACATTTTCAAAGCAGAAAACTGGACTATCAAGGAGGAAAACTGATTTATGTATCCATTATATATAGATCCTGGAACTGGTAGTATGCTTTTTACACTCTTTATTGGCATTGCTACAGCTGTTGTTTTTGGAGCACGTTCATTATTTATTAAACTAAAATTCATTTTTGCCAAAGATAAAACAAATGCAATCGAAAAGAATAAAATTCAATATGTGATTTTTTCAGATCATAAAAGATATTGGAATGTTTTTAAACCAATTGTAGAAGAATTTGAAAGCAGAGAAATACCAATAACCTATTACACAGCTTCTTCAGACGACCCAGCTCTTTCAAATAATTATAAATACGCAAATTGTGTTTTTATTGGAGAAGGAAATAAGGCAATAGCAAAAATGAATTTTTTAAATGCGAAAATTTGTATTTCCACTACCCCAGGTTTAGATGTTCTTCAATGGAAACGAAGTAAAGAAGTTGATTATTATGTTCATATTCCACATTCTATAGATGATGTTCCTGCAACCTACAAAATGTTTGGACTAGACCATTATGATTCTGTTCTCACAACAGGAACTCATCAAGAAAAAGTTATACGGAAATTAGAAAAAATTAGAAACCAAAATCCAAAAGAAGTTTTTTGCGTTGGGTGTACATATTTAGATGAAATGTTAAAACGCAAAGCCGCTCTTACGGAAAACATATCAAAAGATAAAACAGTTTTATTGGCACCAACATGGGGTCAAAATGGTTTATTAACAAAATATGGAACAAAACTAATTGACGCACTTTTAATGACTGATTACAGCATTGTTGTTCGCCCTCACCCACAATCTTTAACCGCAGAAAAAGATTTGTTAAATGAATTACAAAACCATTATTCAGAAAATTCAAGAGTCAATTGGAACTTCGATAATGATAATTTTGAAATATTAAGTAAGTCTGATATTATGATTTCAGATTTTTCTGGTGTTATATATGATTATACTTTAATTTTTGATAAACCTGTTTTTTATGCCAATGCAACTTTTAACACTAGTCAATATGATGCTGATTGGCTTGATGAAGAAGTATGGACTATGAGAGTTTTGCCTAAAATTGGTGCAAAACTTAAGGAAGAAGATTTTTCTAATCTGCAATCAATTTTTGATAAAGCACTTACTAGTGAAAAATTAAAATCTGGTCGAGATGAAGTAAAAACAGAAGCTTGGCACAATATTGGTGAAAGTGCAAAATTGATTTGTGATTATCTCATAGAAAAAGGGAAAATGATATGATATTCTCACACTAAATTGATTCATAATTTAAATATTTGATTTTTGTTACTTTTCTTCCCATTTTTTCAAAGATTTTGAAAATCAGACTTTATTATTTATATGAGAGATTTTTATTCTCGCAATAAATATATGAAGGAAGCAGATGTAGAAATATCTGCGTTTTTGAAGTATATTAATACAAGAACTCCAACAGATGATTTTACAAAAGAACTAAGTTATCTTGTTGAAGAAGCAAAACTAAACAACATATTTCGGGATAAGTATTTA
>JAFQDD010000022.1 GCA_017416145.1 Spirochaetaceae bacterium
ATTCTGTCATGTTTGGTTTATTTCCCATAACTTAACCTCCTTGATTATTATAATATATTATTCTTGATTTTTTGTCAATGGTAAATAATCAAAATATTAATTTTTTTTTATTTTTTTTGAGTGTGTAAGGGGATAATTCCGTATTTTTTTCTGAATTATCCCAAATTTCTTGAAGTGGAGTTTCTGTAAGATTTCCTAAAACCATTTCTTGCCATCCAGCACATGGATAAACATTTCCATTTGCAACCATACAACAAGTAGAAACTCCAACTCCACAAAGACGCCGTTCTGGATTAAATTGGGCTTCGTTACAACGCTTTACAAAATCTGGCTCTAAAATTGCGTTTTGATAATCTTCGTCCCCTTCCATAATGCTTTTAATAACATTTCCAGCTTCTTCTACAGTTAGACGATTTGCAAGATTTTCTGTTTCATGATTATATTGAGCCATCATAATATAATCTGTTTGGGCTCTAATTTTGTGTTCATGACACCATGCAAGAACTTCTTTATAATCATCTTTGTTGCCTTTCATTGTAGGGCAACTTACATGAAGGGGAATATCGTTTTCTACAAGTTTTAAAATTGCAGCTTTTGTTTTTTCAAAACTTCCTTTTACTGCTGTAATTGCATCATGATGTTCTGGGTTCATTGAATATAAAGAAACTTGAACGCTAGAAACATTTCCTGCCTTCATTTCTGCAATAATTTCATCATTTAATAAAGTCAAGTTTGAAAGAATGTTTACATAAAAATCATATTTTTTTGCAGCCCGTAAAAATTCAATAAACTGTGGGTGCATCATTGGTTCTCCACCGCTTAATGTAACAGAAAGAACTCCCATTTTGCTAAGTTGTTCAAGAGTGCTGTAATAAAGTTCTGGAGTAATGTCGTATAATTTATATTTATGTGGAATATAACAGTGAACACAGCGTTCGTTACATCTACTTGTAAGTTCTATTTGAAACGATGTTAAATGAGGTTTATCTTTAAAATGTTTTTCTAAAAATTCTTGAGTATCTGAATCTGCTCTTTGAATAGCAGGAGTAAAATCTTCTTTTATAGTTTTTGGTTCAAAAACTTTGTATGTAAAACCTGTGTCTTTTGCGTTTAATTCATCTTCAGTTTCGCCACTTACTAAAAAACCATCTTCTACAAGAATGTCGTAAAATTCTTTTGCGTCGTTATAAAGTGTTTCTCTATCTACACCGACAAACTGTGGTAAAATTTTATCTACAAGTTGGTCTAGTGATTGTGGAGTACGATTTACTGCACATAAAAAAACTGTTCCGCTTTCGTTTACAGTTCTGTCGTTAAAAAGTCCAGTTGATGTAATGTAACCAACTCCGTCGTAATTGCGTATGTAAGTGTCTTTTTTTTGTCGGTAAAGCATGATTTAGTTTTCCTCTGTTATTTTTTCATAATCTGCATTACAATCGCTGCATAACTGAGTTTTTGAATTATCTTTTAAATCTGATTTAGGAATTTCATTTCCACATTTTGAACAAAAAATTCCGCTTTTTCTATCATCATCTTCTTTTGCTTCCATTTCTTTTTTTGCTAATCCCATAATCATTTCCTTCCTAATTATAAAAAAATTACACCCTCTTTTTTACATGGCAGGGTGTATCCACCATGATAGAACTAGTAAACTACCGTGTTCTTTCGCATTCTTGACATGTAATGTCCCAGGTCATATTCTTTGCAGGACATCCAGCTGCGTAGCTACCTGTAGAAGCGTTTTGTGCTACTACTTGTGGTTTTGTATAAGCCATAGTTTTACCTCCGTATCCATCTTTAAAAAAAGACAGAGAATTAACTTCGTTTAGAAGTCAAATATTATTGTACTTTAGTATTTTTATATAGTCAATGAATATTTATATAATAGTATTATGGAAATTGACAGGGAAATTATGTTTGGACAACAAATAAAAAAACTGCGAATGTTAAAAAATCTGAGTCAAGTAGACTTAGCAAATAAATTGAATGTTACAAAGCAAAGTGTTTCAAATTGGGAAAATGAAAATATAATGCCGTCTGTAGATATGCTTATAAAAATAGCAAAGTATTTTAATGTTACAACAGATTATCTTTTAGGCTTGTCCGAAAAACATACATTAAACTCTGATGGACTCTCTGATTTACAAATTTCACATATCCAAACAATAATTGACGATATTCTTCAGTAGGGATGGGGAAATCTATTTCGCAAAATCAATAAAAATTCAAAAATGCGAAACGTATTTCGCAAAATCGAAAAATTTTCAAAATTGCGAAATAGAATAGTCTTAATATTCTTTAAGAAACTTTTAGAGGTAAGGGTGAAAATTGATTAGTTTATAATTTTTTTGGGAATTATTTCTTGATAATCAATTATTTGATTTCCAAAATCAGGATTGTCTTTTAGAATTTCATTTAAGCTCTCTTGAGTATAACCATATTCAATGAATTTTTCCCAGTTACACATAATCACTCCACCATTAAAATTGTATTTCCCAAGATATTCTCCAAGATTTCCATAAGGGGATTTCTTTACTAACCAAAGGCCATATTTCTTTAAATTATTAGCAATTTTAATTCCTGCTTCAGTACTAGTTCCAATATAATAATTGGAAATATTACCTTTTTGGTCGTATTCAATGTGTTGTAGTTTTAGAAGCCTCATTTTTACTGTTCTGTAACCTGTGTATCCTTGTTTAAGTCGAAAAGCTGAATATTCACAATAATCAGGAAAATTTCCAGTGTAAAATGAAAAATCAGGACTTTCTCCTGAATAATAAATGTTGTTTCCATTTATATCGGTTTCTTCAGTGTGTAAAATTTTGTTTTCGCCAGTTAAAAGCATATTTACGGCATCAACGTAGGCAAGCATAAAATATAATCCATAACCATCTTTTTTATTAAATTCATAAAAGACATGGGAGTCTAGTACTTCTGTTGTATATCCATTTGTCCAAACATAACCAATATAAAATTTTTCATCATTTATGTAATACATTAAGGAACTTTCTGTTTCATTAAAAAGTTCGTGTATGGAATTTTCATTTTCACGGTTTTCTAGTGAGTTGTTTATAAGATTTGATTCAATTCCGTAAGCCCATCCGAATTTTTCTTTTCCATCAGTAGATGTGAATTCATTTATATATATTTTTACAGTTCCCTGTTCTTTTTTCCATGTTTTGTCATAGAAACAAAAAATTTCATTATTTATATTTCGTTCAAGAACAAGTTTTTCTGCAAATACAGAAGAACAAAAAGCGACTAAAAAAACGGTGATTAAAAATGTTATCTTTTTCATTAGTTTTATATCCATTGTAGAATATATTATAGATGATTTTTTGAGGAAGTCTAGTTTAAACACAGTTGCTTAATCTTCAAACCAGTTTTCCATCATTAAGTTAGAAACATTGGCGATATGTTCAAAATCCTTTGTATTTCGGGTTACTAAAATCATATTGTTTGCAATGGCGATACTGGCAATTTGTAAATCGAAATCTTGGGGGATTTTTCCAATTTCTTCTAAGCGAGGATATAAGTCTGAATAAACGGTGGCTGCGTGTTCGTCAAAGGGGACAATATCAAATTGTTCGTGGATAATTTCATTGTAGTAGGCCGAAAGTGCTTCTTTTTTCTTTCCCTCTGGCATACGTTTTAGACCGGCCAAGGATTCTGCCCAAGTGATAGAACTTATATCTGCAAAATCTTTCTTTTCCATAAAAAGTTTTACCACATTTGGATTTGGATTAGGTTTTCTAATTTCTGAAATAATATTTGTATCAAATAAATAAAAACTTTTCATATCTAAAAATCCTCTAAATTTCGCAAATTGGATTTTTGGCGGGGTTTTTCAAAATATTCTTTTTCTTCATCTTCTGTTAAAAAACTGTCTGAATATTTTTCTTTCCAATGATTTAATACAAGTTCAAATTTGTCTACCTTTGGTTGATTTTCCAAATTAGGCTTGTTTACCAAATATGCCACAGGAGTTCCGTGCCGGGTGATTTCAAAAGATTCCCCAAGCTCAACCATATGAATAAAATGAGGAAGTTTATTTTTTGCTTCGTAAATTGGTACAGATGTCATTTTTCCCTCCAAAGTGTATATAAATAAATTAGTCTAAAATAGCCATATTGTCAAATATAGCTATAAAATTTTATGTTTTTTTTCATATTGTCGAAATGTGAATATTTTGACATACTGAAAATATGATTTCTTTACTTTCTAAACTATTTATCAAAGATTATAAAAATTACACAGATTCTAATGTACGCACTCAGTACGGTGTTTTGTGTGGTGGATACGGTATTTTTTTGAATATTTTGCTTTTTGTGGCAAAGTTTATTGGTGGAACAATTTCTGCTTCTGTGGCAATGATTGCAGACGCTTTTAACAACTTGTCTGATGCTGCCAGTTCTGTGGTAAATATTTTGGGATTCAAACTTGCCAGTAAAAAGCCAGACCCAGAACATCCTTTTGGCCATGGGCGGATGGAATATGTTTCTGGTCTTGTAATTTCTGGTTTAATCTTTTTAATGGCTTTTGAATTGCTAAAATCTTCTTTTGAAAGTTTAATTCAAGGAATAAAAGAGCCTGTTCAATCAGAATTTAGCTTAATATCCCTTGTTATAATGATTTTGGCCATTTTTGTAAAACTTTATATGTATTTTTACAATCATTCTGTGGCAAAAAAAATCAATTCTGTTTCTTTGGAAGCAACTGCCAAAGATAGCCTTTCAGACACAATATCAACCTTTGTGGTAATTCTTTCTATTGTATTGGGGCAATTTACCACCTTCCCTGTGGACGGCGTGGCTGGAATCCTTGTTTCTTTCTTTATTTTCTATGCGGGATATGAAGCTGCAAAAGAAACTTTGCAACCACTTCTTGGCACAAAGCCGGAAGAAGACTTTGTAAAGGAAATAGAAGAAGAAGTTCTAAAACACAAGCCTATTGTGGGAATCCACGATTTAGTTGTTCACGATTATGGACCAGGACGAAAGATGATTTCTCTTCACGCAGAAGTTCCTGGGGATATGGATATTTTTGAGCTTCACGACGTAATTGATATTACAGAAGTGGAAGTTGCCACAAAATTTGGCTGCGAAACTGTTATCCACCTTGACCCAATTGATATTAACAATCCACAGTTGGCAAAAAACAAAGAAATTGTTTCTGAAATTGTAAAAGCCATTGATGAAAGTCTTTCCATCCACGATTTTAGAATGGTTCCAGGAGAAACTCACACTAACTTGATATTTGATGTAGTAAAGCCTTTTGATTGTAAAATTGCTGACGAAGTGCTACTTTCCACAATCCGAGAAAAAGTTCTGGCAAAGCTACCAAATCATTTTTGTGTAATCGCAGTTGATAGACCATATTGTTAAAACATTTTGTTTGCTTTTTGGGAATTTTAGGATTATACTTTAGTCATAACAAAATATTTTTGTTGGTGCCAATCATTTTCAAGGAGGACGAAATGAACACAACTATAAACGCTGTAGGGTTTACTCTAGACCAAGATCAACAAGATTTAATTAACAAAAAGGTAGAACGCATTAAATATGCAGACGACTTAATTCAAAATTGTGCAATCAAAGTAAAAGAAGACAAAAAATACTACTTTGACGCAACAGTAAACTTCCGTTGGGGAGCAACTGCTCACGTAGAAGCAGAAGAATATGATTTTGCAGCTTGTCTAAACAAAATGATGGATATGCTTGATCTTAAAATCAAAAAAGAAAAGGATAAAATCCAAGAAAAATAATTCTTAATAATATCGAGGGAAAAAATGGACTTAAAAGGAACAAAAACTGAACAAAACTTAATGGCAGCCTTTGCAGGAGAAAGCCAAGCAAGAAACAAGTACACATATTTCGCATCTGTTGCAAAAAAAGAAGGATACGAGCAAATTGCAGAAATCTTTCTAAAAACAGCAGATAACGAAAAAGAACACGCTAAACTTTGGTTCAAAGCTTTAGGTGAACTTGGAGATACAGCAAAAAATCTTGCAGCTGCTGCTGAAGGTGAAAACTACGAATGGACAGAAATGTACGAAAACTTTGCAAAAGATGCAGAAGAAGAAGGTTTCAAAGCTCTTGCAGCACAATTTAGAAAAGTTGCAGCAATTGAGAAAACCCACGAAGAAAGATACCGTGCACTTCTAAACAACGTAGAAATGAACAGAGTATTTGAAAAAGCAGAAGAAGCAATTTGGGAATGTCGCAACTGTGGACACCTTGTAATGGGTAAAAAAGCTCCAGAAGCATGTCCAGTTTGTGCTCATCCAAAGAGCTTTTTTGAAATCCGCAAGGAAAACTACTAATTTAGTTTATAAACAAAAAGCTACTAACTAAATAAAGCGAAAAGCTGTCCTAGAAGTTAATCTTCAAAAAGGACAGCTTTTTTTGTTTGAACTTAGCAAATCATCAATTTTATAGAATAAATTTATAGAATAAACTTTGCCAAAGTTGAAAAAAGGATATTTGGTTCGATTGGTTTTGAAAGGTGAGCATTCATTCCAGCGTTTTTGGTTTTTTCAATATCTTCTTCAAAGGCGTTGGCTGTCATAGCAATGATTGGAACTTTTTTTGTCCATTCTGTTGGCAATTCTCGGATTGTTTTTGTGGCTGTAATTCCATCCATTACTGGCATACGAATATCCATCAAAATTGCATCATAGTAATTTTGTGAAGCCTTTTCTATGATATCAACTGCCAAAACACCATTTTCAGCAACGTCTACATCAAGATTTCTAGAAATAAGAAGTTTTTTTGCAACTTCGATATTTAGAGCGTGATCTTCAACTAGCAAAACTCGTTTTCCAGTAAAATCAAATTCACGAGAGGAAATGGCAGCATAATTTTTTTCTTGTGGAGAAGTGGCTTCTGTATCCTCTTTTGCAACAGTTAATTTTAAAGTGATAATAAACTTTGTTCCAAAGCCAGGTTTACTTTCAACATCGATTGTGCCACCCATTAAAGAGATAAAGTTTTTTGAAATTGCAAGACCAAGTCCAGTTCCTCCGTAGAGAGAAGTACTTCCTGTGTGTTCTTGGGTAAAAGGCTCAAAAAGATGATTTATAAAGTTTGGCGAAATACCAATTCCATCATCTTTAATGATAAATTCTAACAATCCTTGATTATTAACAATTTCTTTTTGAGTTATTGAAAAAACAACAGAGCCACCACTTGGAGTAAACTTTATTCCGTTTGAGATAATGTTGATGAGGATTTGCTGTAGTTTTGTTTTGTCACCCATAAAAGAATTTGAAATATTTCCATTTATTTTGGAGATAAAATTCACATTTTTTTGTTTTGCTTGGGTTTCACAAATAATGTTAATATTTTCAATAAATGAAGAAAAGTTGATTATATCGGAAGAAAGAACTGTGCGTCCGCTTTCAATTCGGCTCATATCCAAAATATCGTTTATAAGGTTTAGCAAGAACTTTGCAGAACTAGAAACCTTTGAAATACTGTCGATTACTAATTCTGTGTTGTGAACAGATTGCTGAGCCAACTCTGACATACCAATAATCGCATTCATTGGAGTACGGATTTCGTGACTCATTCTTGATAAAAACTCGGTTTTAGCTTTGTTTGCTTGTTCTGCCGCAATCAAAGCATCTTTTAGCATTTCTTTTTGGCGAATTTCTTCTTCGTAAACGTCTGTAACATCACTTTGGCTGTGGATAATTTGCTGTTTGTCATTATCCAAGTACATATATTGCCATTTTTTTCGATGGATAACACCATCTTTTTCTTTTACAGGAAAGAAAACAGCATATTTTTCTTGAGTTTCTAACTCTTTTATAATTGTGGATAATTCTAATTTTGTATAAAGATTTTCAAGTTCTTGTTCTGAGGCAACTTCTTTCACATACAAATTTAATATCTGTTCTACTGTAGAATTGTAAGGTTTTAGCTTACCAAGACCAGGAACATTTGGCACAATATTTTCTTTTTTGTATTGAGTTTCAGCTTCTTGAGATTTTATGTTGATGATATTTAAGAAATCGTATTCAACTGATGAAATTCGTTGAACAATTGTTTCGGCTGCTTTTTTTTCTGAAATATCGTAAGTATACAAAAAGGCAATAACATCTCTTGTAGTTGGTTCAAGAGCCAGGCGACAATAAATATTTAGCCAACTTAGGTTCATATTATGTGTTGGAGAATGAATTTTACATTCAAAGTGGAAATTGCTTTCTCCTGAGTTGTAAGCAGCAATCATATTGTGAGGGGAGAAAATGCTTTTGAACTTTTCTTTTTCTTGGGAATAGGAAATCTGCTCTGTACAATAAGCAATAAATTTTGAAAAGGAAGAGTTTTTGAAAGACAAAAATGGAGTATAAAGTTGATGTTCTACAATCATGTCCTTGGTTAAGTTTACAGACAAAAACTCAACAAGATGTTCGGTATTTACTTCCCGTCTATATGTTAACTCGTCGTCATATTTTTTTTCAAGGGTAACCATTTCTGTAACATTTATGGCACAACCGATGGCGTGGGATGGATTTCCATCTTCATCATAAAAGTTAAGATAATGGATTTTTCGCCATTGTAGACCTGTCCCATTGTCATTTGGGAAAGCACAAATTTCTTGAACTTTTGGTTCTCCACTTTTTAGCCGTTCACACATATTTCTAAAAACTTCAGCGGAAGATTCATCTACATATTTTTTTTGGATATAGGATTCTGGGAAGTTTTTAATATCTTTGAAAAGCGTTCCCTTTTCTTGTAATCCTTCAATAAAAGGTTTTACAGAACATTTTGAGTTTTTAATATCGTAAACCCAAAGCATAACATCACTTTGATTTAGCACAAGATTTACTAATTGTTTTTGACTTAGAAGATTTGCTTCGGTTTCTTTTTGTTCATCAACATCAAGTAAGATAACGAAAATAATTATTTCAGAATCAACATTTCCGATAACTGATGCTCGAAAATTTACATATTTATATTTATCTTTTTTGTGGATAATTCTAAGGGTAACGTCTTTTTGTGATTTGTTCTTTTTTATGTCTTTGATTATGGTTTTTGCAATATTAACATCTTCTGGATGGAAAATTGAGAAAAAATCTTCTTGAATCATTTTTTTTATTGATGCTTTATCAATTCCAAAAAGATTATAGATTTGTTCACTGGAATAAATTACTTTTGGGGAATTTCTAAGTTGGATTGCACAAACTCCACCTGGAATATTCTCAATAAGTGCAGATAATTCGTTTGATTTATAAAGAAATTCCTCTTCGATTTGTTTAACAGAAGTGATATCAGAAAATGCAAAGTGAAATAATGTTTTTCCAGAGAAGGCTTTTTCTAATGTGATAACACCTTCAAAAATTTTGATTTCATCATTATTTCCTAAAGCTCGAAATTGAACTTTTTGATGGTCGCCTAAATGTCGTATTTTTTTGTGAGTAGCAAGGATTTTTGGGTAATCTTCTGGATGAATGTAATTTTTGAGATAGATTCCCCCTTTGTTTATCAATTCTTTTTTTGAAGAATATCCGAGAAGAGAAATCCCAATATCATTTATAAATCTGAATTCACTATTTAAATCTGGAGTATACCAAACAAGTCCACAAGGAATCTTGTTGTAGAGACGATTTAGTACAAAGAAGAATTCTTCATTATTAAGTTTGTCATTTTGTTTTTCCATAGAACTTTTTCCGACCGATTTCAATTATACAACCACTTAAATTCTATTGCAAGTAAAGAAAAAGTTATCTATAATTTAGATGTGAATGGAAAATACAAGAACCTAACTTACATTTATTTTGGTATGAATATCATCATTTTTGCTTGTATGGCTCTGGTCTATTATTTTTATAATATTCCAAATTTGGTGATATATTGTGGAATAACATTTTTGCTTATGTGTTTAAATTTGATTTTTCACAAGAAAATTCCAGAAATTATCACTTTGTTGTTTTTGTTAGTAAATTTAGATTTGTATGCTTTGTTTTTTTCTTTCACAACTGGTGCCAGTGCCGGAATTGAGTTGTATCCCTTGGTTTTGACGGGAGTTTGTTATTTATTAACTTATGACATTGAAAAGCCAAAGTATTTTTGTTTTGGTTTTGCATCATTTTCTTTTGTGATTTGTTTGTATATTTCCTTGTTTTATAATCGGATTCCTTTTCAAAATTTAGAATATTCGGCTGAATTCTATCACAAGCACGATGTATGGACTACGATAATCGTAATTTTCTGTTTTATGTTTTTAAGTATCTGTTATGAAAAAGTTTTAAAATATAAAAATGAATCAGAAAAACGTCGCCGAGAAGAGTTGATTCATATTGCAAATCACGATCCTTTAACTCATTTGATAAATAGACGTAGACTTTGGGAGCATTTGCGTAGTTGTGAAGAACAAAAAAATCAGATTGGAACAAATTATGCGATTTCAATTTTTGATATTGATAGTTTTAAAAAGGTAAATGATACTTACGGTCACGATTGTGGAGATTTTATTTTAGTTGAAATATCAAAATTGATAAAAGAAAATTTACCAAAAAATGTGAAGATTGGTCGTTGGGGCGGAGAAGAATTTTTGCTTTTGTTTAGGGCTTATTCTGATGAAAAAGCCATTGAAGAAGTTGAAAAACTACGAAAAATGATTGATGAAACAATTTTTGATTTCCTTGGAACGAAGATTCATATTACATTAACATTTGGGGTTAGTTCTTCTTCATATTGTGATTCTGCAGAACACATTATAATTGATGCAGATAAGCAGTTGATGAAGGGAAAAATCCAAGGAAAAAATAGGGTTGTTGCAAGAAGTTTGCAAAAAAGTCTTTCTGAAAACGATACTCTTTTTGATTCTATAATTGATACCAATCACAAGGAATAAAAAATGACACCAAATATTCCAATCCTTCTCTTGCCTTTTTTAGGTACAACTTTAGGTGCTGGAACTGTTTTTTTCTTGAAAAATCAGTTAAACAAAAACTTTGAAAAACTTTTACTTGGTTTTGCTTCTGGTGTAATGGTGGCCGCTTCTGTTTGGTCTTTGATTATGCCAGCAATAGAAAGTTCTGAAGCCATGGGAAAACTTGCTTTTTTACCAGCGGCAGTTGGCGTTGCGTTGGGAATGGCTTTTCTTTTTTTGTTGGATAAAATTATTCCTCACTTGCATATAAACACAGATGTTCCAGATGGTCCAAAATCCCAGCTAAAAAAGACTACTATGCTGGTTTTAGCTGTAACATTGCACAATATTCCTGAGGGAATGGCTGTGGGCGTGGTTTTAGCTGGTGTTATTGCTGGAAACACAACTATGAGCTTGGCTGGAGCTATTGCTCTTTCTGTTGGAATTGCAATTCAAAACTTTCCAGAGGGTGCAATTATTTCTTTACCTTTGAAAAGCAATGGAGAATCCAAGAGAAAATCTTTTTTGTACGGAATGCTTTCTGGAATTGTGGAGCCCATTGCTGCAATAATTACGGTTTTGTTAGCTCAGTTTGTGGTTCCAGTTTTGCCATACTTGCTAGGTTTTGCAGCTGGAGCAATGCTTTTTGTGGTTGTGGAAGAGCTAATTCCAGAAGCTTCAGAAGGAGAGCACTCAAACAACGGCACCATTGGCTTTGGGCTTGGTTTTATTTTAATGATGATTTTGGATATTGCACTAGGTTAAGGAAAGATGTTTCAAGTTACTATCACGATTTTATCAAACAAGATTCCTTCTGAGGATGAATTAAAAAATCTTGCTGTAAGAGAACTTTCTAAAAAGGGAATTACCGTAAAAAAAGAAGAAATCTCTGCCTTTGTGTTTAGAAAAAAATCTTTGGATGCACGGCATAAAACTGTAAAAACTCACCTTAGATATGATGTTTACACAAAAGGGGAAAAACCAGATTCTTTTGAAGCTGGTGGAAAGTTTGAAGCTCCTTGGAAAAACCTTACAAGGGCGGAAAACTGTAAAGAAGTTGTTGTGGTGGGAGCTGGACCTGGTGGGCTTTTTGCTAGTTTACAACTTTTGGAAAGGGGAATTAAGCCAATTTTAATTGATAGAGGCCCTGGAACAAAGCAACGAAAAATTGATATTGCAAAAATTAGTACAGAAGGATTTTTAAACGACGAATCAAACTATTGCTTTGGTGAAGGTGGGGCTGGAACTTTTTCTGATGGTAAACTTTTTACTCGTTCAAACAAGCGGGGAAACATTGGAAAGATTCTTGCCGTGCTTAATTTTCACGGAGCAAATGAAGCAATTTTAACAGACGCACATCCTCACATTGGAACGGACAAACTTCCAGGCATTATTAACAATATTTGTGAAACCATAAGAAACTGTGGCGGAGAAGTGAAGTTTTCCACAAAACTTGTGGAAATTCTTGTGGAAAAGTTCGGTGAAAAACTAAAAGTTTGTGGAATAGTTGTGGAAAACTCTATAACTGGGGAAAAATCCACAATAAAAGCGGATTCAGTAATTTTAGCAACAGGACATTCTGCTACGGATGTTTATGAGCTTTTGTATAAATTAGAGCCAAAAACACTGGAAGCAAAAACCTTTGCCATGGGAGTGCGGGTTGAACATCCCCGAGAATTGATAGACGGAATTCAGTATCACGGTAGGGAAAAAACTATGGATTTGCCACCAGCTGAATATCGGCTAACAACACAGGTGGAGGGAAGAGGGGTTTATTCTTTTTGTATGTGTCCCGGTGGATTGGTGGTGCCTTCTGCCTCTAGCAAAAAGGGGATTGTGGTAAATGGAATGTCACCATCTAGTAGAAAGGGAAAATACTCCAATGCGGCAATTGTGGTTGAAACAACTCCAGAGGATTGTAAACTGCTCACCGGGAATGATGGGGTTTTAGCCGGGCTTGGGTTACGAACTGAAATTGAAGAAAAAGCTATGAAGCTTGTGGAAAGAGAAAGAGCTTTGGACGAGAAGGAGGCAAATATCAACTTGGGGAAAAATCCTCAGGCAGCTCCAGCTCAAAGACTTGTGGATTTTTTAGAGGGTCGAAAATCGGTGAGCCTTCCAAAATCAACTTATACTCCGGGGCTTGTTTCTGTGGAATTAAATGAACTTTTTCCAACTCATATTGCAGCCAGATTAAAACAGGGATTTTTGGATTTTAACAAGCAAATGCAGGGTTTTATTTCTTATGATGCTGTTTTGATTGCACCAGAAACTCGAACATCAACGCCGGTTAGAATCCTTCGAGATAAGGAGAGCTTTGAAAGTCCATTGATTGAAGGGCTTTTCCCTTGTGGAGAAGGCTCTGGTTATGCTGGGGGAATAGTTTCTTCTGCAATGGATGGGGAAAATGTGGCAAAAAAAGTGGCGGAAAAATTGGCTTAGATTTGTTGAATGCTTAAAGGTTCCTGAGGATTTTCTGAATATTCTGCAATTTGTAAATCATACCAAGTTACGTCTAACCATTTTCCCATTTTGTGACCAACATTTTTGAATTCTCCGATTTTTTTGAAACCGTAAGATTCGTGGAAAGCTTGACTTTTGGGATTTGGAGTGGAAATTGCTGCGTAAAGGGTGAAAATCCCTTGTTTTTTCAAAAGATTGATAAGTTCATTGTACAAATCTGTGGCGATGTGAAGCCGTTGAAATTTATTATCAATATAAACAGACAAATCTGCTGACCAACGATATGCGGCTCGTTCACCATGTTTCGAAGCGTAGGCGTAACCTGCAATTTCACCATCAACTTCGCAAACCAACCAGGGATAAAAATCCATTATGGATTTCATTCTGTTTTGGAATGATTCAATAGAGGGAACTTCAATTTCAAAAGTAACAACAGTTTCTTTTATGAATTTTTCGTAAATTTTTAAAATATTAGCAGCATCATCGAGATTTGCAAATCGAATAATCTTTTTCATATTAACCCTAATTTTTGTTTTTTATATTCTATGATTTTTTTAAGAGAAAAGAAAGAGGGAAAATTTGAATTCAGAATTCGGAATGCAGAATTCAGAATTTGTAGGGGATTTTGGAGTATTATTGACTTGATTTTGGGGAAAGAAGAAAATGTGGGAAATATAGGATTGATATGAGGCTGGAAATGGATTTTATAAATAACGTAAAAATAAATGATATGAGAGTTGTTCCTGGAGATAGCGGTTTTTTGCTTGATGATGGGGAAACTTCGATTTTATATGACACAGGATTTGCTTTTACAGGGGAGGCTTTAGCAAAAAACGTAAAAGATTATTTGCAAAATCGAAAATTGGATTACATTTTTTTAACCCATTCCCATTATGACCACGTTTTGGGTTCGGCGTATGTGAAAAAAAATTTTCCCGAGGCAAAAATTGTTGCTGGGGAATATGCTGCAAAAATCTTTGGAAAAGCTAGTGCAAAAGCTGTAATGAAATTAAACACTAGCATAATGATTGATTTGATACAAAAAGAAGTGATGTAAAAGAGGAGAAAAAACAGAAAAAAAATACTCAAATTTTGATTTATTTCAAGCATTAACAAGAAATATCTGAAAAACTGTGGTAAAATTGAATTTAGGTTAAATAAGTTATTATAGGGGGAGAAAAAAAGTGAAAAATTTGTGCAGTTTATTTTTGAGTTTAAGCATTTTTCTTGTTCTTGTGTGTGTTGGTTGCGATACTGGAATGCAACAGAATGAAAAAACAGATTTGGTTTTTAGTTTTAAGACACCAAATTTTAGATCAACTCAATCTATTGAAGATAATCCAACATTATTGATAGAAGCTTGTCTTGTGGATTATGATGGGAAAACAATCCAAAAAACTGAAAAAGAAATTTCAAGCGGTGAAGCCGTTTTCTTTCAATTTTTGAAAATTGCTACAAATATCAACATAAAAGTGAAAATCCAAGTTTTTGTAAAAGGAGATGAATCACCATCTTATACTGGTGAAAGTGATTGGATTTTAACACAAGCAGGAGCAAATAAGGTTTCTATAATGCTGGAAAAGGTACTTTTGAGAGTGAATTTTAATTCTATGGGAGGAAGCGAAGTTCCTTCTCAAGTTTTGGAATCTGGTGTAGTGGAAAAACCGGAAAATCCAACAAAAGAAGGATACATTTTTGATGATTGGTATACAAGTTCAAATAATGGAGAAACATTAGAAAGCGTCTTTGATTTTGATACTCCAATCGAAAAAGATTTAACTCTTTATGCAAAATGGACACCAATTAGTTATACAGTAAAATTTGATGCAAATAATGACAATGCAACAGGTACCATGGATGATCAGATTTTCACTTATGATAAAGCAGCTAACTTAAACAAAAATGCTTTTGAAGTAAAGAATTATGGTTTTGTTGGATGGAATACGAAATCAGATGGAACCGGAACTGCATATTTAGATGAAGCAGAAATTTTAAATCTCACAACAGAAAACGGAGCAGAAATAACACTTTATGCTCAATGGGAAATAATTGAGACAAGCATTAAAGTAACATTCCCAAGTTATAATGACCCGGAAAAACTTATTACTTATGACGAAAAATCTCAAACTTTTACAGCAAAAGAGGGATATTCTTCCTATGAATGGTTTATTGATGGGGACTTGCAGGATGAAAATAGCAATAAGTTTACTTTAATCACAACAAATATGTCCTCTGGTGGAATCTATACAGTAATGCTTATTGTAACTACAGAATCTGGAGACATGTATTCTGCTGAATGGCAAGTAACAATTACAAAATAGGGGAGAAATAAAAAATGAAAAATACGTTTAATAGATTTTTGTGTTTTGTGGTAATTTTTGGGATTTTTGCCTTTTGTGGAACTTTTACCTCTTGTGAAAACTTGTTTGGCGGAAAAACTCCAATAAACTATGAAAAAGCCTATATTACTATTACAACCAATCTTTCTACTAATGCTCGTACAGTTTTACCAAGTAATTCTTTTACAAAAGATACTACAGGCCTTACTTGGACTTTAACTGGTATTCCAAGTGGTGGAACAGAACAACAACTAAAAAAATGGAGCGATATAACAGGTGCTACAGAAGCAGCTACAACAACAGCGTACAATAACATGATAAGTGACACATCAATCACTCTAAACGCTGGAACTTGGACTTTTACTCTTACTGCATCGAATGAATCTGGAGAACTACTACTTGAAGCAACAATAGAACAAAAAATTAATGGTGGTGAAAATACTCTTGATTTCGATATGAAAGAAGCTGTAGGAGAAGGAGCTGCTAGTGGTCAGATTGAATTTACGTTGACATTTCCTGGAAACGTGATAAAAAATGTTAATGCTACATTGACAAAACGAGGAGAGACCAACTCTCTTGTAGCGCAAACTTTTACTGCAGACCAAACAGGACCAACAGAAACTTTTTTATCAGAGGTGAAATTTTCCTATCCTGGAAACAATAACGAAGTTTTATCTGCTGGAAATTACATTCTAAAACTAGAATTACAACAGCAAACAGGTCTAGATCCAATCAATACATATACCTGTTTGATTCACGTTGCTCCTGGATTGTGTAGTAAAGGTGAAGCTGAATTAGATACTTTAGCTCGGTTGTATGTGGTGACTTTTGAAGATGGTATTGAATTTGAGGAATCTATTGTTTCTTTAAGTTATAATGCTTATACAACTTTTGCTTTGCCAACAATAAAAGAAGAAGAGGGATATGAATATCAGTGGTATAAAACAGTGTATAACATATATAGTAATTCATATTCTCAAGAGTCAATAGATGACCCGTCAAATGTTAGGATTACAGAAGATACGACATTTTGTGTGAAATGCTACAAAATTGTGGATGAAAAAGATATTGTTCGTACAGCGAAGGGAGTTTCTACAGGAGATTCTTTTTCAATAGGTACGGCAGAAGGTCTTGGAATTTTTAGAGATTTAGTAAATGGATGTAATGAAGATTTAAAAATGGTTGATAACTCTGGAGAGTCTGTTTATTATAGTTTAGTTAGTCAGAGTCAGTTAAATGCAAAACTAACTTCAGATATAGATTTAACACAATTAGAAGATGCAGACGGATATGAACTTTCTTGGGTACCAATCAATGGATATAGTGGCAGTTTTGATGGTGGTGGTCATACAATTACTGTAAATAATACATACTATTCAAATGAAGGTGTTTATTACCAAGGACTTTTTGATACGCTTGACGGTGCAACAATAAAAAACTTAGTTGTAGCAGGTGAAGAAACAATTTCTGAATCAGGGTTAGACTATTGTGGTGGAATTGCATCAGAAATCAAAAATCAAAGAGGTGTTGATACAACTTTTGAGAATTGTGTAAATAAGCGTAATATTACAGTTACAACAGGTGTAAAAAGAATTGGCGGATTTGCTGGATATACCTCTTCAAACAACTCTGAAACAACTAATTTTGTAAACTGTATAAATCTTGGAACAATTGAAAACAATTATAATGCTTCAGAATATTATGAGCCTTATGTGGCTGGATTTACATCAGGTGCTACTTCTTATAGAAACTGTATAAATGCAGGAAATGTTACTGGTGCAACTTTTGCTTTTGATGTAACAACAATTTTTGGTACTGTTGCAGGTTTTGATGCAAATGCTTCTGCAAGTTTTACAGATTGTATAAACCTTGGGGATATTTCTGCTAATTCATATACATTTAGTGATGAGAAATTTTGTTCAACAGAAAAAGTCTATGGATTTTCTTCTATTGAAAATGAAACAAATAAACCGTCGTTTACAAATTGTATAGATGCAGGTAGTGCAAAGCAGCCATTTACAGGTTTTGATGATAATATAACAGTAACATATAACACTTGTTATTATAACAGTGATAGTTATAGTTCTAGTTCTAATGCTGAGGGAAAAACGAGTGATGAACTTTGTATACAAAATACAAATTTTTCAAATTGGTCTTATGATTCTTCTAATTCACGTTATCCATTGCCAGATATAGAAGAGAACTTTTCAAATGAGATTTGGCAAGAGGTTGTAGCAAAAGCTATTCCAAAGGTAAGTAATTTTGAGATGCTTCAAGAACGAATTGCGTCAGCAAATGGAACGGCTGATAATCCAGCTGTGATTGTTCTTAATGGTACTATTAATATTGCAGAAACATTAAAGATTGAAACTCCAATAAAAATAATTGCAAGTACATCAGCTGGAGTAACAATGAGCCGTGGACTAAATCTTATAGAAGAATTCTTTAATAATACCTCTACACTAACACTAGAAGGAATTACTCTTGATGGCGGTTCAACTGGTGAAATCTCTATTCAAGCAGAAGCTCCATTAATTATGTCAAGTGGAAATTTAACTTTAAATAACTGTACTTTGCAAAACAATAATAACAGCAATGCTACTGAAACTGGAACTGGAATTTTTCTACAAATCAACGATACTAGTTCTCTTTGTTCTTTTAACGATGTTAGTTTTGGAAAAAATTCTTCAGATGAGATACCTCATATTAAAATAAAAAATGGTACTAGTGAAAAATTTACGTTTAATTTGGGTGGAAGTCTTGAAGGGGGTGTTCCTGCTATTGATATGCCATCTACTACGTGTATAAATATTACAGAATCGCTTACAATACTTGATGGTGAATCAATAAAAATCACTTTAGAAGAATATACTATTGGGAACAGAATAATTTCTGCTAATGAAGGAATAGACTTGGATAGTGAAATTAGCAACTTCTCTTTGACGACGACAGATGAAAGCTGGTTTATTGATTCTGCTGGATATTTGGTAGGAGGCTCAGTCATTGCCCCAGAAATATCTGAAAACGGGGAGTTTGAAGTAAGTAGCTTTGAAAATTTGCTTTGGATTGCTCTAGAACTTAAAAGAGGAAGTTTTACAAGTTTCGATATAAAACTTACAGAAGATATTGTGATTGAAAGTGGCAAATGGCAATTTTACCAACTAAATGTGCCCGATCCCTCGACAATAGATGGACAAGGGCATTCTATTACAATTGACGAAAACGTTTCTAAGTTTGGTAATGATGCAGGTGGTTTGTTCTATAAATTTAATAATAGTACAGTAAAAAATTTGGTGTTAAGGGGAAGTATAACTGCTAATACAAGTGCTGGGGGATATATTGGTGCCTTATGTCGATCGGCATATGGTTCAATTTTTGAGAATGTTATGTCTGAAGTTACAATTACTGATAACGGTTCTGGTTTTGCAGGAGGACTTATTGGTAGACTTGGAACTAGTGTTATGTATGATCCTACTAAAGCTATGGTAAAAAATTGTGCTGTATATGCAGATGTATCATCTACCAACGGAATTGCTGGAGGTATATTAGGAGCAATTTGGGAAAATACAAGATGTTGTACTATTCAAAATTCAGTTTATATGGGAGAAATTAAAGGAACTACTGTAGGTGCTATTGTTGGCAAAAATGAAAACAATGATGTAGCTGAGAGTGTACTAAATAATATATGGTATTGTGTTACTAATAATTCTAGCATCCCACTTATTGGAACAAAAGCTGATACAACAGAAGAAGTGATTACTGCTGTCGAAAGCAAATCCGCCGATCAAATCGCCACCGCAGAGGCAGCAACATTGCTTAATACAAATTCAGGTGGTACATCAAATGTTGTTTGGGAATATGTGAAAGAAGAGGCGGCATATCCAACTTTAAAGATTGTAAACTAAAATAAATCAAGCCTAAGGTTTGAAAGTCTTTATTAACTTCTTGACCTTAGGCTTTTTTTTACATCTTATCCGTTTGTATTGCGAATGTTTTTCCCCTAGCTGATATGATGCTGGGGGTTTGTTTTATAATTTTTCTATTATTGTATATACGGCTTGTGTTGTATCAGGTGGTAAGTTTTCTAGTCTTTGAATCAGTGGGTAGTACTTGTAGAAAAGATTTTTCTTGATTTCAATGTCTTCTTCGGTAGAGATTGAGCTTTCAATGCTAGAAATTTCTTGGGAATTTTCTTCAAGTAGCTTTTCTAAAGGAACTTCCAATGCTCGAGAAATACGAAGTGCAATATCAGCGGCTGGCATGCCATTTCTTTTGATTCCGTTAGAAATAGTGTGTACAGAAAAACTTGCCGCAGAAGCTAGTTCTTTGCGACTGATTCCTTTATATTCACATTCAGATTCTACATTATGCCAAAATCCCATAGCCTAGTTATATCACAACTGTAATATTGTTTTGTTTAATTTATTTAAGTTGTAATAATATTTTATTCGTGATACACTTTATATATTACAGTTGTAATAAACTATAAAAAGTGTCTATAAAAAAAGTGTGTATGATTACAATTTTGCCCAAATAATTCATTCAAAAAATACATCTTTTCTTGTAAACCTTTTATAACTTTATACTTCTATAATCTTGGAGTTATGTTATGAAAAAAATGTGTAAGATACTTGTTGCAATATTGTTTGCACTGGCACTAGCTCACCCTGTTATGGCAAAAGACAGTAACGTTGATATAAGTCTTTATAGTGTAACAAGATTTTCTGTTGGAGAACTAGCAAAGTATTCATCCTGTAGCCTTGGTGGTGGAATTGCTGCCGAAGGAACTTTTTCTTTTTTCCCACTTTTAGGAATAAGTGGGAGGGCAGAATTTGCTCCTATGATAGGACTACATGCAGATATAAAAAGCTGGATGAATGCAGCTTTTACCGCTGGACTTTACCTAAACCTTCCCTTAGGAAAAACTTTTATTTTGCGACCAGAGTTGGGCTACGGAGTTCAGTTACATATTGTGGATTCTACCAATAAGAATCTTGCAGGAGTTTTTGCAGATCAGATAGTGCAATTTTCTGGAACAGTAAAAATTGCCCCCAAACCATTGCAAGCAAAGGGCTTTTCTTTTGATGTGGCTCCATTATATACGTTATTAACTGAAAAAACAGCAGCCTTGCATTATTTAGGTTTTAGACTAGGGCTATCATATCAATTATAAAAGGAAGAGGAAAAATTATTATGAAAAAAATAGGTAGGATTTTTGGTGTAGTATTACTTTGTTTAATATTGTTTTCATGTAGTAATTTATTAGAAAAATTAGAACATGCTGCAATCCCCTTACATACGGTGTCTTATGAAAGCGAATGGGGAACTGCTCCCACTTCTGTAGGAGTACTTGATAATACTGCTTTAACACAAGAACACTTACCCCTTTTATTAGAAGTTGGGTACACCTTTGAAGGTTGGTATTGTGAAGATACAAAAATTGAAGTTGGTTATGTCCTTCATGACAGTATAACTCTTACAGCTAAATGGCAAGAAAACACCCTTGGTATTAAAGTTCAAGCTCCAAGCTATAGTGATATACCAAACCTAGCAACACCAACTATTTCTGGTACAACAGTTACCTTTGTAGCTCCAGAAGAATATGCAAGTTATAGTTGGTACATAGATGGTGTTTTGCAAGATAATGAACATACTCAAAGTTTTATTCTAGATACAACAAATCTTTCTGCCAGAAGTTATTACATAATGCTTGTGGTGGTTGATGAAAAAGACGCAGTGTATTCAGCACAGTATGAATTAGAGGTAACAAAATGAAAAATATACTAAAACTATTTATTGGATTGATTTTATTTGTAATGTTCTCTTGTCATAATATTACAAATAGTGAACAAGAAACTTTAGAAACAAATAATCATGCATACATTTCTATAAGCCTTAATGGAAATGCAAGAACAGTGTTACCTCAAAGTGCTGATTTTGAAAAGGATTTTGAATTATCCTTTGAATTGCAAGGAAAGCAAGAAGGAAAAGACTTACAAACAATAAAAAAATGGACTGCTACAGCAGAAAAAACAGCTTATACTTTGATGACAGAAGATACCGCTGTTTTAATAAATACCGGTCTTTGGAATTTTGAACTAACCGTACAAAAAGCTGGACAAAAAGTTCTTTTTGGTACTTTAGAGGAAATTACTATACAAGCAGGAACAAATACCCTTAATTTTGGCACTTTGCAAAACCTTACTAGTGGAAATGGTTCAGTTTCTGTTGCATTAAGTTTTCCACAAGAGGGAAGAGTGCAAGCTGTACAAGGTGGATTATATAATCTTGATGGCACAGCCCTTGAAGGTTTTGAAAAAGAAAGCCTTACAATAACAATTAGCGACAAAAGTGTTGTACGCTATAATAAAGAAAATGTTCCTTGTGGTACCTATCTTGTAAAATTTGAACTTTTTAGTGACAAAGAAGCCTCTGAACCTATGAATGTGTACACAGAAATTGTACAAGTTGCAACAGGTTTTGTAAGTGCAGCACAAAGAACTCTTGAACAGCTTAATACCTTGTATACAATTACCTATGATTTAGCAGGAGGTGAATTTGTTGAAGGCTTTACCGCTCAAGCTAGTTTTAATCAAGCTATGACAGTAACTTTGCCAACAGCAGAAAATCTTTTAAAAACAGGTTATGTCTTTGTTGGGTGGAAAAATGACCAAGGTGATACAGTAACAGAAATACCAGTAGGAACAATTGGAGATGTGTATTTGTATGCAAAGTGGCATGAACACACATATTCAGAAGACTGGACAAGTGACGCAACACACCACTGGCACGCTTCAACTTGTGGACACACAGAAGAAATAAGTGAAAAAGCAGTGCATGTTTTTGGAAATTGGACTGTAACAAAAGATCCAACAGAGACCCAAGAGGGAAGAAAAGAAAGAAACTGTACCGTTTGTGAATATACTGATTCTGTGGTGTTAAAACCTGTACCAGAAGGCTTTGTATTTGTAAAAGGTGCTACTGTAACAGGTGCATTACCAGCTTGGTTGGATGAATCAGCTTATGACAAATATAAAGGTGTATTTATAGAAGGCAGAAATGTAACCTTAAGCGATTTTTACATGGGAAAATACGAAGTAACCCAAGAAGAATACGCAAGTGTAATGGAAGGGCAAAAAGTAACTGTAGATGGAAAAGAATACGAGCTAGAAAGTAACCCAAGTTTGTGTACAGCAGATAATACAAGCTTCCCATTATTTAATGGCGATGTACAAGAAAAACGCCCAGTAGAAAAGGTAACTTGGTATGATGCAGTATGGTATTGTAATGCATTAAGCGAAAAAGAAGGCTTAACAAAAGCATATAATATTGAAGTTACACAAGTTATACAATCAAGTGGAAAAACTGGATATTACATATATAATGCAAATGTAACACTAAACAAAAATGCAAATGGCTACCGCTTACCAACAGAAGCAGAATGGGAATACGCAGCTAGAGGTGGAGATCCAACAAAAGATGATTGGAACTATGTGTTTAGTGGAGCAGATACAGCAGAAGGTGTTTCTTATGATAGTTCAAAAAATATAGGCTTAGACAGTGTAGGTTGGTATTGGTATAACAGTATAAATGGAACAACAGGAGATACTGAACCTTCAAGTGGTGAGCAAGGATATGGAACCCACCAAGTAGGTAAGAAAGCCCATAACAGACTAGGTTTATATGATATGAGCGGAAATGTATGGGAATGGTGCTATGATTGGAAAGAAACAATAACTACAACTACCCCTGCAGACGGTGCTACCTCGGGCTCATACCGCGTCGGCCGCGGTAGTAGTTGGTGCGATGGCGCTAAGGGCGCGTCTGTTTCTTGCCGTACCAGCATCTACCCGTACCTCCGCGACAGCGGCCTTGGTTTCCGTGTTGTGCGTTCAGCAAACTAGCGTTTGCTAGGCTCTGTAAGGAAGTTATTAACGACTTCTAATTTGCCTTTGGCAAATTAGAAGGGCGGGTGCCAGTTCAATAATTATTTTGTGGCAGGTAAAACTTATCGTAATCCACAATAATAGTTTTTAGAACCAGTCTTTTCCTGCGGTAACACGCGAATTGAATTTGCCAGTCTTGTGCTTAGTGCAAAAAAACTTAAAATCAAAACCTGCAATTCTTAGTTCTTATTCACAATTTACAATTCATGAACCAAAAGAGCGTCTTATTAGTGTTGTTCCTTTTATAGACAGAGTTATGCATCATGCAATTATGAATATTTTAGAACCGATTCATTTAGTATAGAAAAAGGTTTACCCATTGGAAATTTAACAAGCCAATTTTTTGCAAATCTTTATCTTTCAGAACTAGATCACTTTGTTTTAGAAAAATTAAAACCTTCTGGATATTGTCGCTACATGGACGATTTTATATTATTTTCTAATTCAAAAATAGATTTGAAGAAAATGCTTAACTGTATTGAATCTTTTTGTTTAAATAATCTTTTATTAACTTCTTGACCTTAGGCTTTTTTTTACATCTTATCCGCAGACATTTTTCGTTTGAAAACAATTATTGCTAGTGTGAAAAGTCCTACAGCGTAAGCGGTTACAACACCTAACGGAAGCCAAATCTCTGAATAGTTGCCGGTTAATACGTATTTCCCAAGGTTTGTGGCGTGTACAAAAGGAAGAGCATAAGCAATAGCTTTGAAAGCTCCACCAATCAAGTCTAGAGGAATCCAAGCACCAGAAAGCCAAGCACAAAGGTTTGTAAGCAAGGCACCGCAAAGACCACCAACTTGTTTGTCGTTAAAAATGCTTCCACAAAGTAAACCAATTCCAATAAACATAATGGCAGTTGGAATGTTTATCAAAATGGCTGGAATTATGTTCCAAGTTGGAGTTAAGCCCATTATCAAGGCGAAACCAAAAGAAATTGCACTTTGTCCAAGGGCAATAAACAAAAGTGGAATGCTGTATCCAAGTATAAAATCCTTTGATTTTAGAGGAGAAGCATACAATCGCAAAAGATAAGAAGATGTTCTGTCTTTTGAAACTAGCATCGCACTAAAAAGTGAAATAAATGAAAAGCCAAAGACAATCATTCCCGGGGTTAGATTGTTGATTTCAAAAAGAGTAGTGGCTCCTGCATCCTGTGGAATACTTTTGTTTATGATAGAAAAAAGTAATATCAAAATGATAGGGAAGCCAAGTCCAAATCCCACAGTTAGTGGATCTCTAATAATTTCTTTTGTACAACGTGAAGCAAAAACCTTAGTTTTCATTGTGATTTCCCCCTGTAGTTGTGTCTGTGCAAAGTGATACAAAAGCGTCTTCAAAGTTTTTTGCACCAGTTTTTTCAATAAGTTCTGCTGCGGTTCCAAGAGCTTTTAATTTTCCCTGAGCCATTACAGCAATTCTGTCTGAAAGATTTTCGGCTTCTTCTAGATAATGGGTTGTTAAAATTATGGTGATTTTTCCCTTTAAGCTAGAAATCACATTCCAAAGTTCTCGTCGAGCTAAAACGTCTAATCCCAAAGTTGGCTCGTCTAAAAAGAGGATTTTTGGCTCTGAAATCAAAGCCATGGCGATACTTAACCGACGTTGCCATCCACCAGATAAAGTTTTTGCCCTTTGATTTTGAAATTCTTCCAGGTTAAAATCTTCTATCATTTTTTGCGCTTTAGCTTTTTGTTCTTCTTTTGAAGCACCGTAAATTCCAGCAATAAATTCTAGGTTTTCCTTTACGGTAAGATTTTGAGCGATGGCTGTTTCTTGTGGTGAAACATTTATAATTTCTTTTACTTTTAGGCTTTCTTTTGAAATAGAATAGCCGCCTAAAGTTGCGTCGCCAGAAGTGGCAGAGCAAAGTCCGCAAAGCATTTTAATTGTGGTGGTTTTTCCAGCACCGTTTACACCAAGAAGGCTAAAAAGTTCACCTTTTTTGATTTCAAGACTTAAATTGTCTACAGCTTTTTTTGTACCAAAGGTTTTGCACAAGTTTTTAATTTCAATTGCGTTTTCCATAGATTTCTCTTTATATTTTTTGATTATGAATTGGTTTCTTCGTCATTAGAATCTGGGAAAGTTTCTTTCATAACAGATTCTGCGATGCTCATCATTCTGTCGTTTTGCACAAGAGCAATTCCCCGTTTTTTGTCTGCAAGTAGGACGATTGTATCTCCTAGTTCAAGGCCAAACATTTCTCGAGCTGCCTTTGGAATTACGATTTGCCCTTTTTCTCCAATGGTAACTGTGGAAATAAACCTTCCTTTTGGTATTTTAGGTTTCATAAGTTTGCTCCTGATAAGTTATAAAAGTATAAAAAGTAGGAAAAGTTGTACTTTTATTACATAGTATAACTGGAAATAGATTTTGTCAAGGAAAGGGAAGAATATTGGAAAAGAATGTTGACATTACACTTGTACAATAGTACAATACTAATATGAAACAAATGGTAATTGATGCTTCTTGTATTTTGGCTTTTTTGTTGAATCAAGAAGGATGTAATGAGGTTAAATCAATAGTTGCGGATTCAGAATTGGTGGCTCCAACCTGTCTGTCTTTTGAAATTGGAAATGCAATTTCTAAATTGATTAAACGCAATTTACTCTCAATAGTAGATGGTGTGGCTGTTTTTCACGAATTTGCAAAAATTCCAATTAGATTGATAGAACCAAATATTCCTTCTTCTATTGTTTTGGCAGGGCAATCAGATTCCTATTCTTACGACGCATTTTACATAAATCTTGCAACTCAGTTTTCATTACCGTTATTTACCTTTGATGAAAAAATGAGGCAAATTTCAGCAGAAAGGGGGATTTTATGCTTGTAATGACTTTTTCAGAAGCTCGTCAAAATTTTGCTACGGCTTTAGACAGTTCAAAAAAAGATGGAGCGGTGATTATAAAAAGAGCAGATGGGTCAGTTTTTAAAATTACCCCAGAAATCCCAAAATCACCTTTTGAAGGTATAAAAACTTTGGCGGATATAAAAAAAGAAGAGATTTTCTTAGCTTTACGAGAAACTCGAGAAGAAAACTGATTGTTTTTCTTAAAAAGACTTTTTATTTTTGAAAGATTTATTATACTAAAATCATGAAAAAATCTATTTTGCCAATAATTTGTATTGTCTTTTCTCTTTTGATTTTTAGTTGTGGAAAGCCAACTCCTGTTTCTCGGCAAGAGATTGCTTTTGGAACAGTTTGTTCTATTACTTTGTATGAAAAAAACGCTGAAAAGGTTTTGGAACAATGTTTTCTTCGGCTCCAAGAATTAGATGATATTTTTAATGTAAATGAAGAAGAGTCTGATATTAATTTAATTAATAAAATGGCAGGACTTGCTCCAGCAACTGTTTCTAAAGAAGCAATTTTTGTGCTTAAACAGGCAAAGGAATTTGCAAAGCTAACTAATGGCAACTTTGACCCAACTATTGGGCCACTGGTGAAAGTTTGGAACATAAACGGTAAAAATCCAAAAGTGCCAAACCAGAGTAAGATTGATAAAGCTCGTGCTTTGGTAAATTTTGAAAACTTGATATTAAACGAAAACACCAACACAGCTTATATTGAAAAAGATATGAGCCTTGATGTGGGGGGAATTGCAAAAGGCTTTGCTGCTGATGAAATGGTGAAAATCCTTTCAGAAAATGATATTACTTACGGGATAATAAATCTTGGAGGAAATATTTTTGCTTATGGAACAAAAAACACAGAAAAAAAGGGTGAAAGTTGGAATATTGGCATAAAAAATCCAATAAATCCCGAATTCGGTTCTGCTTTTTCTGTAAAAGTTAAAAACAAAACTGTGGTAACTTCTGGAAATTACGAACGATTTTTTGAGGAAAATGGAGTTCGATATCATCATATAATTGATGTGAAGGATGGTTATCCGTGTCAAAATGGGATTGTGAGTTTTACGATTATTGGTGATTCTTCGTTGATGGCAGATGCTTTGAGTACTAGCTGTTTTATTTTGGGAAAGGAAAAGGGTATTGAGCTTTTGGAAAGTCTTGGGATTCAGGGATTTTGTGTTACTTCTGATAAAAAAGTCTATGCCACAAAGGATTTGGAAGCAAATTTAGTGATTTTGGATGATTCTTTTTCTTTCTAAAATTTTGGGAATATGCAATAGGTTGTTTATCAGCAACTAACCCGGATGTGGAGGGTGGAAAACTTGTTTTCCAGTAAAAGTTTTCTAAACTTTTACCGAAGTGAAAGCGGAGCCTGGAACAAGCCGGTGGGGAATCAGCTGTTCCAAAAAAATTATTTTACTAAAACTAGTTTTTTGTACGGGATTTCGATGTTGTTGGCGTCTAGGGTTTCTTTTACGGTGATGAAGAGTTGGTTTTTGAAATCCATGTAGTTTTCGCTTTTTGTCCAAGCGGCTAGGGTGAGTTTGATGCCTGAGTCTTCGAAACTTTCAATAAAAACTTGTGGTTCTGGCTTTGGAATGTGGAGGCTGCATTGTTGTGGCACGTTTTTTAGTAATTCTACTGCGGATTTTAGGTCTGCGTCGTAGGAAATTGTGACGCTGAGACTGAATCGTCTGATGGGGAAATAGCTACTGTTTTTTAGGTTGGCGTTGATGATGGTTTCGTTTGGGATTCGGATGTATTGGTTATCAGGGGTGTGAATGCGAACGGAAAGCATATTGATTGAGTCGATGGTACCAGCTTCTGTTCCGATTGTGATATAGTCTCCAACGGTAAGTGCGTGTTCTGTGAGTAGAAAAAGTCCGCTGATGATGTTGCTGAATGAGGTTTGGGCTGCAAAACCGATGGCGATTCCGGCAATTCCAGCGGCTCCAAAAAGGGCTGTAAGTTTGATGTTAAATAAGCCTAAAATCAAAAAGATGATAATCACGTAAAATGCGTATTTTATAAGCTTGGTGACCAAGTAACTAGAGTTTGGC
This sequence comes from Spirochaetaceae bacterium, assembly GCA_017416145.1. GTDB lineage: Bacteria > Spirochaetota > Spirochaetia > Treponematales > Treponemataceae > Treponema_I. The sequence continues at coordinate 28,543 of JAFQDD010000022.1, forward strand.
TTCATTTTTGGATAAGCAAATTTTTTTAGTATTTTTGTTAAAACTATATAAGAAATTATAAAGATTCCGATGCCTATTCCGCCAAAAATGAATCGCTGGATTACAGCTGGTGTAAATAAATCTGATAATATGTTCTTGTCCATTTTTGAAATATACTTAGAAAATTATGCTAAAGGCTAGTTTTTTGCACAAAGGTGGCTTATTGGGCATTCTTCGCATTTTGGGTTTCGGGCTGTGCAAATGTAGCGGCCGTGTAAGATTAGCCAGTGGTGGGCGTGTTCTAAGTATTGGGCTGGAATTCGCTTTAAGAGAGATTTTTCTACTTCAAGAGGAGTTGTTCCTTCTGCAAGGCCGATTTTTGGGCTGATTCTAAGTAGGTGAGTATCCACTGGCATGGTGGGTTTGTTGAATATGACGTTTAGAACCACGTTGGCTGTTTTTCGCCCAACACCGGGGAGCTTTTCTAAATCCTCGCGGTTGTCTGGCACTGTGGAGTTAAAGTCTGATATCAACATTTTGCTCATGGCAATTACGTGTTTTGCTTTGTTTTTGTAAAGCCCAATGGATTTTATGTAGGAAACAAGTTTTTCTTCTCCAAGGGCTGCCATTTTTTCTGGAGTGTCTGCAATTTTAAAAAGAGCTTCTGTGGCTTTATTTACGCTTTTGTCTGTGGTTTGGGCAGAAAGAGCCACTGCCACCAAAAGTGTGAAGGGATTTGAGTAATTTAATTCTGATTTTGGTGCAGGGTTTAGTTTTTTAAAAATCTCGAAAACTTCAATAATTTGGTTTTCTGAAAGTAAAACAAAGTTGTTGGACATAAAAAATCCTATTTATTAAAATTAAAAGAAAGTTCAAAGACTGCTGTTTCAGAACTTTCTATTATTTCACTTGGAGCGTTGGATTCTACAGATTTTGTTGCACAGGAAAAAAAGCACAACACAAAAAAAGATAAAAGCAAAAGAAAGAGTTTTTTCATTCCATAAACCTCATATTGCTTTTCAGTTTAACACAAATTATGAAAAAGGGTAAGGCTATCAAAAATCTTAGAATAACAGAATGAATTTTTTATCCATTTTGACATTATTTTAGCAAAAAATTATTTTACTTATAAAAAAACTATAAATATCCGAAAAGAAATTGAGATGTACAAAATTTGTATTATAATTTTATACATCAGTGGAGAGATTAAATATATTGGAGATTTAGACATTATGGAAGAAAACAAAAAGATTGTATCTGCACCTAAAAAACAGAAAAAATCTTCTGTATATATGTTGTTATACATTATCCTAATTTGTGGGATTATGATTTTTTCTGGAGCTATTCTGTTTACTGTTTACTCAAACTTGCAAAATGGACTTGTTCAGTATTTTGAAGAAGAAGTATCTGGTGATGCTGAATCAATTTTAGGATACATCGATGAGATGTTAGAGGATGATGTAAATCTTGCAAAATATATCTCTTCATCTGTTACTACACAGTTTAGATTGAATGGAATGGATTATTCAGTTCTTGAGGTTGTTGCTGGAACTGCAGTTGAATACTTTGGTGTAACAAATGTTGTATTCACAGACAAAGCTGGAAATCAAATTTCATCTTCAGAATATGGAACTCTTAAATTTACATCTGGAATATCAAAAGCTGCTATGGGACAAACCTATAAAATGCTTGTAAAAGATGGTGAAGATTTTGCTGGTGTTGTTTCTTATCCAATATATATCGATGGAAAAGTTGAAGCTGTTGTTACAATGAGTAAGCCAATTTCAAATCAAGCTTTTGTTGAACATTTTAGTGATTATATGAATGTTGTAATGACTGTTTTCGATAAAGACAAACGTATTTATACAACTCTTGAAGGAATGCAAGGGACAACTATTGCGGATGCAACTCCAATAAGAAATGCTGAAAATGGAAAATCCACAACATTAAAAACAGAAATAGGTGGATTACCATATATTGCTCACTATTTCCCTGTAAATGATGCTAATGGAAAATTTTTGACAACTCTTTTTGTTGCAAAGCCATTTTCTGTAGCAACAAGTCTTACTGGTATGATTTTTGGGACATTAGCAATTGTTATCGTTGTTTTTACAATCATAATCATTATGGTAATAATCATTGCTATAGCAAGATTGATAAAAGCTCCTGTTAAGCGAGTAACTGATGCGATTTACAACTTGTCCTCTGGTGAAGCTGACTTAACAATGCGTCTACCTATTAACGGAAATAATGAATTTACAACTCTTAGTGAGGGTGTAAACAAATTTATTGAATTGTTATACGGAATTATCAAAGACTTGGCAAAAGCAAATGACGAATTAAGAGCAGCCAGTCTTGAACTTGGAACAAATGCACAACAAGCTGCTAGTGCTACTGCTGAGATTATGGCAAATATTGAATCAGTTCGTCGCCAATCTCAAAACCAGTCTGGTGCTGTTGATAATACTTCTGCTGTATTAAACAAACAGTTTAAGAATGTTGAATATTTGAGTGGACTTATTACAGAACAAAATGCTGGTATTTCAGAATCTTCTGTTGCTATTGAAGAAATGTTAGGCAATATTTCTTCTGTAACAAATTCTGTACGAAAAATGTCTGGCAATTTCAAAGAGTTAAGTGTAACTGTTGAAGATGGTCGTGCAAAACTAAATAATGTTGACCAGAAAATCAACCAAATTGCTGAGCAATCAAATATGCTTATTCAAGCTAACCAGATGATTTCTCAAATTGCATCTCAAACCAACTTGTTGGCAATGAATGCTGCAATTGAGGCAGCTCACGCAGGTGATGCAGGAAAAGGTTTCTCTGTTGTTGCTGACGAAATTAGAAAACTTGCAGAAAATTCTAGTGCTCAATCAAAGATTATTTCTGGTGAGCTAAAGAGTATTTCAGGTTCTATTAAAGACGTTGTAACACTTTCCCATGATTCTTACACAGCTTTCGGTGAAATTGTTAATCACCTTGATACAACTGATATTATTCTTCGAGAAATTAACGGTGCTATGGAAGAACAAGAAATTGCTTCAAAACAAGTATTTGATTCTCTAAGCACAATGAAAGAGCAATCTGTTCAAGTTAATGAAAAAGCAGATGATATGAATCGTGGAACACAGGCTGTTGTAAAAGATATGGACAATGTTCTTCAGATTTCTGCAACAATTCTTGGAAGTATGGACGAAATGGCCGCTGGTGCCCAAGAAATTGGAACTGCAACTCAAGGTGTATCTAACTTGGCTGTTAAGACAAAAGATAATATTGATATTATGAACGATCAAATCAATAGATTTAAGTTGTAAGATAATTTATCCCCCTTCCTCAAACTTAAGGCTATCTAGTTTTTGCTAGGTAGCCTTTTTTCTTGAAAATTAGTTTTTCTAACACAAATCTAACCAAATCTTTACTAAAATCTAAGAGTAAAATAATATTTTTATATTTCCATTAGTCCGAAAAAATATTATATCATAAATATAGATATTTCTTTGAAATCAAAGAAATTAGCAGATTTAAAAAAGTTGTTTTCTTAAGGCGAGTTAAGGGATTTTGCGAAAGCAGCCCTTAACCACCGATTCTGCTAAAGAAATTTAACAGGAGACTAATATGAAAAAAGTTTTTGTACCATTTTGCTTTGTGGCTATGGCTGCCTTTGCCTGTGGAGCTAGTAGCACAACATTAAGTGAACTTCCTTCAACAGCTCAAGTTTTCTTAAAAGAATATTTCCCAGATTTTGCGGTTTCTTTTGTTGAAAACGATGATGATGAATATGAAGTAACACTTTCAAACAACATAAAAATTGATTTTGATAAGCGGGGAAGATGGAAAAGTATTTCTGCAAATGTAAGTTTGCCACTAGAAATTTTGCCTGTTCAAGCTCGAGAATATTTAGAAGCTAATTATCCAAATCAAATTGTTGTAGAAATTGATAGAGAAGGTTCGGGATATGAGGTAACTTTGCAAAATAGACTTGATGTTCATTTTGCTCAAGACGGAAGTTTTTTGAGAGTGGATTCTGACTAAAAGAAAATTTTATTCCATAAGTAATTGATTTTCAAAAAACTGGCTGATTAGAGTTTAGTCTTTAATCAGCTTTTTTTATCTAAAAAGGATTTTCCTAGTAAAAACCATTCTTGTGTTGTATAATATTAACAAAGTTTTTAAGGTGGGAAAATGAAAACAAAGAAAAAAAATCCTTTTTTATCAGTTTTAAAAGTTTTTCTGATTGTTCTATTAGTTTTGGTTGCTGTTGTTGCAATTTGGTGTACTTTCTCAGCATTTAATAAAAAAGATGTGATTTCTTTACTTCCAAATGATTATTCGGTTTATATTAAAACAGAATCTTTATGGGATGCCCTAAATCCTATTGTAGATTTACAAGTTGCAGACGTAATATTATCTGCTCCAGAATTGTCAAAAGCTAGAGGAGCTTTGATTTCTTTTAGGCAATCTCCTTTGCGAAATAATAAATACATTGATTTTGCAGCCTCTCGTCCTGTGGATGTAGGAATCTATATGAACGAAAATGTTCCAAGTATTCTTGGAATAATTGATATGGGTGTCTTTTCTGCAGCTTCTCGACTTGCAAAAGTAGTTTTACCTATGTTCAAAGTGAAAGGGCTTTCTTTGGTTAAAACAGAAAATGATTATTATTTTGAATATGCTACTCCAGAGGGAGAGCCAGTTGCTTTTATAAAACCTTATTACAATACTGTGGTTTTTAGTACAAACAAGGATTTGCTGTTGAAATCTTGTGCTGGAAATAATGAAGCAAATTATACAGAAGAAGAAATCGAATTATTAACAAAAAAAATTGATGATCCGATAAAAATTATTGCAGATGCTAGAAGTTTGACAGAATCTTTTACAGAAAATGAACCAACTTTGAGCAAAATGACAAATTTGCTTAGTCAAGAAACAAAGGCTCTTATTTCTTTGGATATAAAGGATTCTGAAATTTACGCAAAGGCTGATATTCCACTGGAAGCAAATCTTTTAAATGTGGATACAAGTTTGCAGGGTGTAAATGCTTTGCTAAATCAAAGTTCGTCAATGCCACAACTTTTGGGACACTTAAGCAACATTGTTCAATATTATACAATTATAAATGCAGGAACTTTGGAACAAATAACTCAGGCGGTTTTCCCAATTATTCCTGAGGATGTTGATATTAACTCTTTGTGGAAAACTGGAAATTCTTTGTCAAAGACATTTTTTTCTCTTACTTTGGAAGAACTTTTGTTTTCTTGGACTGGAAAAGAATGTGCCGCTGTTGGAATCGAAGGATTAAATGCACCAGTTTTTGTTTTGCAAATTAAAGATGAAGCAAAACGGCGTGAAGTTTTTGATAATGTGTTATCATCAATTATTTTTCATGATGATACAAGTTTAATATTAAACGGGTTGCGGCTTCCAAAGATTTATTTCCCAAGCTTTATCCAAAATATTCTAAAGGCTTTTAAAATCAATTTGCCAAATCCATATTATCTTGTTCACAACGGATTTGTGTATTTTTCAGAATCTCCAGAAGTTCTTTCTTCAATTTACACTTCTTCAGTAAATGAAAGTCGAATTTCTTCAAATCCAAACTGGCAAGTGGTTTCTGAAAAACAGGGACTGGAATCTAGTTTAAGTTTGTTTTATGACTTGGAGAGAAGCGAACCGTTTTTTGTTCGTGGAGACAACGTAATTTCAAAGGTTTTGGAATTATATACAATTGGTAGATGCGATATTAGCGTTAAAAATTCTGTATTGACATTTCAATTATCAGTTGCATCTCGTCCTTCTGGGCAAATTAGAAAAATCTCGGGTTTCCCAATTTCTCTTGAAGGAAAAGCAAATCAGTTGCAATTAGAAAAGACTGAAAAACCATCTCATATTTTCTGGGTGGAAAATAATAAAACTGTAAAATCTATGAATATCAATTCTACAGAAATTCTGGAACTGGAAATGCCTTCTGATGTTTATATTGTTGCGGCTGAAACTGAAAATAAAGAGGCTGGAGTTTTGTGGGCGGTTACTAATGAAGGTGGCGTTTATAGTTTATCTAGTAATTTGTCAATTTTGGATGGATTCCCTATTTTACTTGATTCAAAACCTTCAACCAAACCAGTTGTGAGAAAAAATACTTTGATTATTCCATTGGAAAATAAAAAAATATGTGTTGTAAATGAAGATAAATCAAAGGAATATTTAGAAATCCCTGAATTAAATGGTAGTATTTTAGCAAGTCCAACAATTTTAAATGATAAAATCGCATTTTATGACAAAGGATTCCTTGGAAAAGTTCACGTAATTGGTTCTGAATCAAAAAATGAATACAATGTTTTGGGAATTGCCTTTGGGTCTCCAGCTCTTATGGAAAAAGACGGAGAAACTTACACAGCTTTTATTACTCAAGCGGGAGGACTTTCAATTTGGTGTGATAAAGAAGGAAAAGTTGGATTCCCATTGGAAAAGAGAATTTGGGGAATCTACTTTTTAAATGTAATAAGTAACGGAAATTATTTTTATGCTTTAACATCAGATGGAATGTTCCATAGAATTTCCTTGGACGGAGGAATTATTTCTGTGAGAATTCCAAATGCAACGGCAAAGGAAGCTAGTTTAACAGCTGTGAATTCAAATATTTATATTGGAATTGATGGAAATGTAATTTATGGATTTAATGAAAATCTAGAATTACTACAGGGATTCCCGATTACTGGCACTGGAGTTCCTGTTTTTGCTGATGCAAACGGTGATGGAAACTTGGATTGTTTTGCTCTAACAATTGATAATAAACTAAATGCTTGGAATTTGAGGTAAAATTGTGAAAAAATACGGTATTTTTGTTCTGTTTTGTTGTATTTGTTTTTTGATTTTTTCTTGTTCGACATTACAAGAGGATATAGAAGTTTATTCTGCACCAGAAGAAGAATCTCCTGAGATTTTGGAACTTGAAAAAGAAATTGTCTTTTTGGAAGCAAACAAATTTCGCGGTGAAGAAATTGATTTGGTGAAAATTCAAGAGATTACAAAAACATTGGATAAAATGTCTGGTTCTGTAAATCTTCAAAATATTGGTCAGGCAAAATTATTGGGGTTTCAAGGGCGTGTAGCTTTGTTAGATGGGAAAAAATCTCTCGCAAAGTCCTATTATGAACAGGCTGTGAATACTTACAAGGGCGAAGTTCAAAGTGTGATTTTGGGATTTCGACTTGGACTTGTGGAAAACTTGGAAAATCAATTTGTTGCAAAAAATTATCTTCCATTATTGATTTTGGAAAATGCAATTAGTGCTTATCAAAGAGAAGATTATTTAGAAGCTGTGGCAAAGTTTGATGAGGCTTTTATTTCATTGGAAAGTTATTATCATGAAGCTTATGAGCTTATGAGAAACAAGGCTTGGAAACTTCGTGAGATTTCATCTGATTCGGTAGTAAGTGAAACAGAGATTTTAAAGCAGGATAATATGAACTTGCTTCAGATGCTAACTTTTACTCAAAATACTACAGATTTACTTTTTAAATATACAGCTTCAAAAAAATATGCTGGTGATGCATTTGTAAATCAAATTATTCTATCTGGTTTGTTAAATGCTTTGAATGCTATGGAGAATCTTACTTTAGAAAATCTTTCAAAAGATACGGTTATTACACGGATTCTTGCTGCTAGATTTTTGTGGAATCTTTATTTGGATAGAAGGGGAATGTCAGGACAAGTTGTTTACGCAGAACAATTTATAGCTGCTGGATTTTCACCAATAAAGGATTTGCCTCTAGATTCTCCTGATTTTGATGCAGTTTTGGGTTGTGTTGAAAAAGAGTTAATGGAATTAGTCGATGGTGAAAACTTTTATCCAGAAGAACCTATTGAACCAGTTGAGTTTAGTACAAGTTTAAAAAAGATAAAGTAGAAGCAAGAGATGTTATATACCGTTCAGTATATAAACTCTAAGCGAAAAATCCCCCAATCCAGTAAACGAGGAAAGAAGCTAACCAAGCGATAGTGCATTGCCAGAGGACAAGGGCAACTTTACAAATTATCACCAAGAGAAGGATTTCAAAGAAAACCCTATCGAAGGTAAAATATTCCATGTTCCAAGATACGTAGGTGATGAATTAGGTAATTCTGGTCCTGATGCTTTAAACTTGTATGTTGCATCTATATTTATGTAAAATCCCATTTCGGAAAAAAAAGATGAAACGAAATTTCGTATAACAGTTACACTTCCACCTAAAGAATTATATTGGTAAAGTCCAATTTCTTCGTCAAAGCCCATTGTTCCATAAAGACCAAAGAACAATTTTGGGCTATGTATAGGTGAAATACCAATAGAGATACTGCTATATATTGTATTATCATCATCTTCTGAAGTAACTATCTCTGGATATGGAATATTTATAGCATCAAAACTGCCTTTTATAGTAAAAAAAGAGTAATTACCAATACCAGAAACAGATAAACCAACGCTTTTAGAAAAAATGGGTGATGAATTAGATAAGCAGAATGGATAATTTAATCCCATTGTAAAATATACTGAATTGGAACTTATTAAATCTTGCAATTTCTTAGATCTATTTCTTTTTTCACTTTCCTTTACTATCTTTTCTCTTTCTTCATTTTCTTTTGCAATTTTTTCATTACTTTCTTGTAAAATATTTAAGACATTTGTTATATCTTCATTTTCTGTTTGTATTGATTCATTCGAATCGTCTGAAGATTCCAAAGTCTCTTCAGCAACTATTTTACTGTTTTCTTGAAGTATACTTAAGATATCTGAGTCATACACTTCTTCTGCATTTGCAATATAAAGTGTAAAAAACAAACAAATAATAGATACTAATTTTTTGTTCATTTATAAACCCCTATTGTATAAATTAAAATTCTTCGTTTGCTAAGGCTGCATCTATTTCGGCCCAAGTGATTCCATATTCAGCCATTTTTTCAAGCAAACCGGCTGTTTGGAATCGACGACTTAATCCATCTCGTCGAACAGCAACAGAATCACTTTTTCGAATAATATCTACAAGCCAACGAGAACCTGATTTTTCATCCCAGCCAATGTAAAAATATTCTTTATTAGATACATCTAAATTCACTTTCCAATCATTTTCTAATTTTTTTGTTATAGTAGTTGAGATACCTTTTATATCATATGTTCCTATATTGTATGAATACTGCCAAATCCCGTTGTATTCATCTGTCCAAAAAATACCAGCAATAACTCTGCTATTTGCAGGGTTGTTACACTTTTTGTAGCTTATAACCAACATTTTTTCATCAGAACTGTTTACCTTAAAAATATACTGAGTACATCCTTCAAAATCATCTCTATATTTTACAACTTCCCAAGCGGTATTTGTTGTATTTGTGGTTATCTGCTCTGATTCTGATGTTGTAACTGTTGATGTTGTAGGTGATGTTTGCGTAATAGATGTGTAAACAGAAGTTCCTACAGCCTTTTGTGGTTGATTTTTTAAGTAGTCATCTTTTGTTACATCGATACGAGACATTGCAACAATTTCTCCTGTTTCAACGTCAACAACTCTTGCTGTTACGGAAAAACTGTTACCAAGGTCTTTTAATGTTCCATAACAAACGAAATTTGCACCAACTATCATACCAATAGATTTAGCTGTTGTTTCATTTACTAAGCCACTTGCTTGAAATTTTTGTTCTGTTAGGAGTGCTTCTAGATTACTTCTTTCAATGATTTTTATTTTACCTGTATTAAACATTGCTTCCGATAAAGCATCTGTAATATAGTTATCTACTAATGTATTTTTGTAATCTGTAGTCAAAGGCATAAACGCATAGGAGTATTTTTCACCGTTTGGATTTTCTTGAATTAGCTTATTTGCTAAAGGAATAAGTTCCTCTACAATTGATTTTTGGCTTACTGCATTTAATGCTTTTCCAACAATAGAAACGGTTTTGTATATATTCCAATCACAAAAAATAGTAGAAACAAAATTTGTTGTTGGGGTAATCATTATAGATAGGGAAGAAACATTTCCTTCTGGATTTAATTTTACGTCCATATATTGAGTACCAACAGGAATAATTCCTTGGTTTGAAAAATTACCATAGCGATCTTCTAAGTTTTTTTGAGATGCGTTTTTTATATCTACCGATTCAACAACAGCAAATAGTTTTCCTTTGTAGAAATGAAATTGTAGTAAAGAAACGGATTTCTCTTTAGAAGTTGTTTCATACACTTGAACGAGTTCTGTATATATTTTGAATATATAGTCTTGGTCTTTTATTTCTTTCAATTCATATCCGGCTTTTTTAACTTCATCAGTAGTAAATCCCCATTTTAAGTTTAAATAGCCTTCTTTCGAATTTATTGTAGCTCCAAAAAGGAAGCTACAAATACAAAGTTGTAATAATATGATTGTTAAAATTTTTTTCATAGCAACTCCAATTATCTAATTTAAAATTAAAAACATTTGCTAAGGAACGAAGTTTTTATTTCATTTGTCAAAGCAATATTTGTTCTTCTTACGACTGTTTCTTCATCAAAACCTGCAACTTTTGTAAGCTTTTTTGAGTAAGAAATTTTTTCCACACCCTTTTCTATAATTTTTATATATAGTTCTGGATAAGTTTCATAAGTAGAAGGTGTCTTTTTTATGAAGCTTTTTACTTCTACCAATGCAATGCAATTAAATTTTGCAGAGTTCGCAACAATAAAACCTAGACTAGTAAATTGATTAGTAAGTTCTGGTATTACACCTGATTGTTGTAATAGAGTAGTATCACCTATACCTTCAATTTTAATCAGAACATCAGAACTAAACTCTCTAAGTTTTATGATAGAATCGTTTGCTAAAAAGTCTATTTCTTCATAGATTTTGCATTTTTCTGGATTTATGGCTCGTGCAAAATCGTAAACTTCATAAAAGTCTTTTAAAATGTCTTGAGCTTTTTTTATTCCAATTATTTTATCTAATAAAGATTCATTAGACATAGCTTTTGAATATGCCAACGGAAATTCTATTTTTCCTATTTCTAGTTTCTGCTTTACAAAATTAAAAGCTTCGTTTCTATTGATAAAGGCTACGCAAACATACTGTCCTAAATCTTCATAGTAGTATGGATTTGTGTATTCAATTTTGTATAAATCGTTTTCTGTAGTGATTTTAATATTTTCTGTAAGAGAACTTTCTTCTGAAAATTCTGCTTCATTTTCCTTATAAAAATAATTTGATGTAACAGAACTTGTTATAGAAGATTTTATATATTCAGAAATATTAGAAGCTGCTTTTGACTTTGCTTGTTCAGCAGAAATTCCGTATGCAAGTTGAGAAATAAAATTAGAGTCAGGAAATAGTTCTAATCGTCCTTGATCTGATATCCATTTTGGAAGTTTTATTACTTCATCAGAAACAACTTCCACATTTCGGTTGCCAGAAACACAACCGAAACATAGAAAAGATATCAAAAAGAATATTACATAAAATCTTCTCATTTATTTTTATCCATATTTATTTTGTGGATTTACTAGAAATCATTTTTTTGCAAAACACGAGAAAATTATTGATAAAATCCACCCAGAAATTATGATATAAAAGCCATAATCAATAAAATCAAACTCAAATTCAGAGATAACAAAGAAAAATGTAATAAGTCCACCAACAATAGATGCCAAAAGCAATGCAAAATCTATTTTGTTTATTTTAGATGAACAAATATCCTTTCTTGTAATCAATAAAATCAAAGTAATTAAAATAGAAATTACAGCGGCAAAGAATGCAATATACAGACCTATTGCAGAAACAGTATAATTTACTTCTCCCATTTCCATTAGTGATTCAGCTAATTCAAAACCTTGCTGATCACAAGCAACCGGCTGAAAAAAACCAAAAACAACCAAAAGAAGTGCAATTTTGCTAAGAAGTTTGAAAGTTTTCATTTATTCCTCCAATAAAAATTCATTATCAGTAAAATGCTTCTTGTATTTTGTCCATAAAAGAACCTGTTTTAAATTTCAGAGGTTCGTCTTCACCCCATGTCGTTCCTACAAATTCCAGAATGTCTTCACCAATAGGTACATATTTTATTCTATAAGTTGGTTCAACATATTTATAATCGTCTTCTTCTATTGGCTCCCATTTTTCTTTTTCATGGTCAAAAATTTCTAACGGGGTAAGTTCAACAATTCCATCTTTTTCTTTATAATTTCCTTTTACAGTCAAATATCCGAACAAAACAAATGAGGAATGGATAAATTTTCCATTATTGAATGAAAACGCTTCAATAACAAGTCCATCTTCCATATAAACCCATTCACCTTTTAAAGATGAACTAAAAGGCAAACCGAAAACTGTTGTAGTAATCATTGCGATGACAAGCAAAAATGCAATATTTTTTTTATTTTTCATTTATTCCTCCAACAACCTAGAAAATAATATTACAAGCTGTTTCTAAAACATCTAGCCATTCAATATCACTTGAGCTTGGAGCTGGTGCAGCCGATGTTTTGGAAGAAGTTTCAATTGCATCAAGTTTTGCGTTGATTTCTGCAATAGTTTCTGATTCAGTTTTTTCAACTTCTGTTGTAGTGTCTTCATACAAAGATGCGATTGTAGAAGCCATTTTCTTTTGTGCGTCAGAATCTGGCAGGCTAGGTAGAACAGCTTTCATGTAATTTTTAAGTGTTTCTAACCATTTTTCTTTTGTGATTTTATAAACAGAGTAACAAATAACTTCTGTTTTTTTTGTATCTGTTTCTGAATCAAAGGTTTCAACTTCTTGCCAAAATTGTGTTACAAGTTCATGTCCACTTAAATCAACTTTAGCAACCATTGCAGCGTTTGCTGTTGCTTCTGTCATTCCTTCATCATTCAATGTTGCGGCAGCTTCTGAAACAACTTTTGTTCTAAGTTCTTCAGCACGCATTGCGTTGTAATTTACACGAGAAGCAGCTTTTGCCAAATCTTTTGTTTTACCAGATGCAACGCTGTATTTTATGATATATGATTTATCTATTCCAAAATCTGTTTTGAAAACATCTGAATTACCAAGAACTAGTTTTTTTAACCATTCTGGTTTTGCAGGTCCATCTAATGTTCTGTTAGCCCAGTCTACAATCTCTGTGTTTTTTGCAGTTGTTTTCATTCCAACATCTTTTGCAGAAGCACATCCAAAAATTAAAAATACAGCCAACAAAGTAACTAACACGGATAAAGTTTTTTTCATATATATTTCCTCCATACTTTGTGCATCACTGTGTTAAGTGAAACAATTTATTCCCTCGTGTAAGAATTATAAACTATAGCTTATATAATTGCAAGAAATAGTTTAATTGTCTTTTTGTAAATATTTTTTATGCTTTGTAAAAAAGGAAATTTGTTTAACGCCAATGGTAAGAAAAAATACTAATATTTTTTTTGCTTAGAAATTTTTTAGTCAATCTGGAATTTTACTTGACATATTTTTCTGAAATATTCATTTCTCTTGATAAGTTGGCTATAAGATCCACTATCAATAAGTTTCCCGTCATCCATTATTAATATTTCATCATATTTTTTAATCAATTTTGCTGAAAAATTATGTGATATAAAAATTATAGTTTTTTCATAGTTTAATATCATTTTTTCTATTTCATATGCAGTGATTACATCTAAAGTGGAAACAACTTCATCAAATACAATAACAGAAGCTCCTTTTAATATAGATCTTGCTATTTCAATTCTGCGTTTTTCTCCACTAGAAATATTAAAGCCAGAATCATTAACTTGTCTGTTTTGATCAATTTTTAGTTGTGTTTTACATATTGCTTTACTGATTTCTTCATCACTATTTTGTGAAGAAAAAAGAGTTATATTATCTCTAATAGTTCCTGAAAACAAATCTACTTTTTCATTGAGATATGAAATTGCTTTAGATAATTCTTTTGTAGATAGCTCTTTTATATCACTTTTTCCAATCTTGATATCACCATTATAAGATAAATATCTTTTTTTTAATAAACGAAACAAGGATGATTTTCCGGAACCATTTTTGCCAATAATCAAATATTTTTTTCCGTATTTAAATTTAAATGAAAAATTATCTATTATACGATTTTCTTGAAGATAAAAGGAGACGTTAGAAAACTCAATATCAGGATTTTTAGTAATTATCTTAGATGTTTCAGGATTATTATTTTTATTTGTCATTATTTGTATTTTTTCTAAAATTTTTTTTATCGAAAGAATTGAGTTAAAACTTGTTATGGCATTGTTAAGGGGTTCAGCAATGTCATTAGCAAAAGTTCGAGCTATAACAACTGTTCCGAGAAAAATTTCACTTTTCATAACCAAAACGAAGCCTACACCAATTGCAATTATTTGTGTAAACCAAGATAGCAGTGAGCTTATGCTGTTAGAAAGAGCAAAGTCATATTCGCTAAGAAATTTACTATCTTCTGTTAAATTGTTTATATTATTAAATCTGCTATAAATGAGATCACCAATTTCATAATTTTTAATAGTAGGATACGCTCCGACAAATTCTTTGATTAAGTGAGTGAAGGTTGCTATTTTAGTAGAAAAATCAAACTGCGATTTTGATAGTTTTTTTGCGAATAAAAAAGGAATACAAGAGACAAAAAGTGAAAAAATTAAAATAGGAACTGACAATTTGTAGTTCATATAAATTAGTGCAGTTGAATTGATAATAACTGATACAAAGGATGCCACAAAAGAAACTATATTTGAAAAAAATCTTTGTTCGAGAATATTTATATCATTTATAAAAACAGAGGTATACTCACCTGTATTTGATATTCCTTCTAATTCGGCAATATTCATTTGTAAAAGATTTTTAAAAGTATCTATTTTTATATCTTTTCTGATATTATTCATACACCGCGAATTTACTACAGAGAAAATAAAGTTTACAACTCTTCTCAGAATCCAAAAGAGAAAGGCAATAAACATCATTCGTATGATATAAATAAAATCAGCACCTGGTTTAACATAATTTAATATTACCTCAAAATATAAGTTTAAAGAGGAGGCTAGAAGAGGTTCTACAATTATGATAACAGCGATAATAATAAAATATATCTTATTGGATGAAATATATTTTAGCATTAGAGTTTACTTAATTCATAAATTGTTGAATTATTTTGTTGAACTAAGAATAATGTTGTTTTATTTGGCATATATAAAAACACATCACCTAAGGTTGTGGTTGAGAGTTTGTTTCTTGTATCTTCTGCCCAAATAAAGGAAATTTGGATTTCTTGATTAGAAGCTTTGTCATAGATTTTAATTACATTATTTATTGTATCAAAGGTTAACTTTCGGCCATCTTCTGTATGACTGTGAAGTTTTACGTACCACTCTCCATTTATGTCTTCGTTGCTATATTCTGTTAGCTCATTATATGTTCCACTATGTTTTATGAAGTCATATTGTATACCTCTAGATTCATCTATTAGATTGAAATTATTGTCAGAAAAATGGTGATATCTAAGTTTTTCTGGAAAGATAGAGCTTCCTTCATAATTGTCAAATGGAGTTAAACGTAGAAATAAAGCATCAAGTTGAGCTTTTGCCATGTAAGTTATTTCTCCATTTACATAATATGTAAATACGTCTTCTCGAAAATCAACATATTGATTTTCGACATATGGTAATTCTTTCGGCCATGTTAATGGATTTTTATCACAACTATAAAGTTCCCAAGTTCCTTGGACTTTATCAATCTCTTTTGATTCAAATTCTCTATCATTATTTACGATAATAAATATGATTATGAAAGATAGACCTAAGAAAACTATTAAAGTCATAAAAGTGAATATAAATTTTTTCAAATTCATAAAAAGTGCGTTCCTTATATTTTCATTACAAACATGCTGATTATAACAAATCCAAAACAAACAATACCTAAAAAGAGAATAATAATTATACCTTCGACTATTTTGATTATCAATTTCTTTTTGTTCATAGTATTGTTATCCATTATTTAAAATACCATTGATTATTTTACAATAATTATGGTTTTGAATTATATGACATTTTTTTTGATAAATATCTTAATGATAATGCGTTTAAGATATTCCTAGAAATAAAAGGAGAAACATTAGGAAAAGATTCTCCTTTTTTACTGTAATCAAAATTAAATGTACTTTCTAGTACGGTGCAGAACCAGAGTCATTGAAGGTTATCCAATAGGAACCTGTATTAGAATATCCATAAGACGAACCTTTTTCTATTTTAATATAATAAGATTCGTCTTTAGTTAATTGTCTAGAGAAGTTTGCAACAGTTCCAGAATCTCCTTTCATTTGAACACTAGTTCCTATCATATTAAGATCTTCATCATATATAGATGCTTTCAAAACTTCTAATGTACTGAATTTTGCGTACACATATTGTGTAGACGATGTTGCTGTAAAAGTATACCAATCGTAACTATCACCACCACTATTTGGATCTATAGTAGAATTTTTCCAAGTATCAACGTTTAATTCTGGAATTGTTTTTTCTGGGCGTGCAGGGAAATCTGTAAAACCAATCCAATAAGAACCTGTATTAGAATATCCATAAGACGAATTTTTTTCTATTTTAATATAATAAGATTCGTCTTTAGTTAATTGTCTAGAAAAGTCTGCAACAGTTCCAGAATCTCCTTTCATTTGAACACTAGTTCCTATCATATTAAGATCTTCATCATATATGGATGCTTTCAAAACTTCTAATGTACTAAATTTCACGTACACATACTGTGTATCTGCTGTTGCAACAAAATAAAACCATTGTTCGTCAGAGCCACCACTAGCTGGATCTAAGATTTTTCCATTAGTCCATTTATCTTCTGTTAAGAGTATTGGATTCTTTTTTTCTCCTTCTTTAATATCTGTAGACTCGAATACAGTGTCGCAGGAAATGAAACCAAAACATATTACAATAAGGCAGCAGATCGTAAAAATAAAATTTGATTTTCTTTTAATCATTATTATCCTCCTAAAAATATAAACAATCGCTTATAAAAACATATTATAAACTTTTGTTTATAACTTTTCAAGAAAAAAAACTTTATTCTATAAATATATGGAAATTAATGTAGCCATTGCACAAACTTTACGAGAACTGCGCATAAAGAATAATGTTTCACAAGAGACTCTTGCAGAAGCAATAGATTCTCATCAGGTTTATATTTCAGAGATAGAAAATGGGAAAAAATTACCTTCAATTTATGTTGTATATAACATTGTGCAGTATTTTGATTTGTCTTTAAGTGAATTTTTTTCATGTATTGATGAAAAAATGAAAAAGTAGAAATTGAGAAAAATAGTCTTCTAAAAATTCTGAAAAAAAGTTAATTTATTTAAAAGAAGTGGCTGTCCAAATTTTAGCAGTTTTTTTATCCGAAAAATCCACCAATCCAGTAAACAAGGAAAGAAGCTACCCAAGCGATGGCACATTGCCAGAGGACAAGACCTACTGCCCATTTTCCGCCAAGTTCTCTTTTTATAGAAGTAACAGCTGCAACGCAAGGTGTGTAGAGCAAACTGAAAACTAGTAAACTTGCGGCTGCAACCTTTGTAAGAAGCTGACTAACTTGGCCTACAAACAAGATTTCCATGGTAGAAACAACGCTTTCTTTTGCGATAAAGCCTGTTATCAATGAGGTGCAGATTCTCCAGTCTCCAAGGCCAATAGGTTTGAAAATTGGAACTAAAACGCTTGAAATCAATGCAAGGATGCTGTCTTTTGAATCTTCCACAAGGGTAAAGTTGATGCTAAAACTTTGCAAAAACCAAACAATTATTGTAGCAAGAAAAATGATGGTAAAAGCTCTTTGCAAGAAGTCTTTTGCTTTTTCCCAAAGAAGTTGACTTGTGTTTTTTAATGTTGGTAAGCGATAATTTGGCAATTCCATAACGAAAGGAACGGCTTCTCCTTTGAAAAGAGTTTTCTTAAACAAGAGAGCTACTAATATTCCAAAAATTATGCCTAAAAGGTAAAGTCCCACCATAATTAGTCCCCCTTGTTTTGGGAAAAAGGCGTTTACAAAAAAGGCATAGATTGGAAGTTTAGCTGTACAACTCATAAATGGAGTAAGAAGAATTGTCATTTTTCGGTCTCTTTCGCTTGGAAGAGTTCTGGTCGCCATAACAGCAGGTACTGTACAACCAAAGCCAATTAAAAGGGGAACAATACTTCTTCCAGAAAGCCCAAGTTTTCTAAGAAGTTTATCCATAACAAAGGCAACACGGGCAATGTAGCCAGAATCTTCTAGCATGGAAAGGAAGAAGAAAAGTGTTACGATGATTGGGAGAAAACTTAAAACCCCACCAACCCCTGCAAATATTCCATCGATAATAAGTCCGTGCAAAACTTGATTTACGCCGTGTTTTGTAAACCAAGCTGCAACGATGTTAGTTAGGTTTTCTATGCCGGTTTCCAATAATCCTTGGAAAAATGCACCGATTACGTTAAAAGTTAGGAAGAAAACCAGTGCCATTATGAAAATAAAAGCAGGAATTGCTGTGTATTTTCCAGTGAGGATTTTATCAATTTTTTGGCTTCGAGAATGTTCTTTGCTTTCTCTTGGTTTTACAACGGTTTGCTTACAAACCCGATTTATAAAAGAAAAACGCATTTTTGCAATGGCAGCACTTCGGTCAAGTCCGCTTTCTTTTTCCATTTGCAAAACAATGTGTTCTAGCATTTCAATTTCGTTGTAGTCTAAGTCCAGTTTGTTTAGGATGATTTTATCCCCTTCAATGACTTTACTTGCAGCAAACCTCACTGGAATCTTTGCTCGTTCTGCGTGGTCTTGTATCAAGTGGATAACGGCGTGAATTGCTCTGTGAATTGCACCACCTGCTTCGTCTTTGTCACAAAAGTCTTGTGGAACTGGTTTTTCTTGATAGTGAGCAATGTGAATGGCGTGTTTTATCAATTCATCAACACCTTGATTTTTGGCGGCGGAAATTGGCACAACTGGAACTCCCAAAAGGTTTTCCATTAAGTTGATATTTATGCTTCCACCGTTGCCTGTAACTTCATCCATCATATTTAGAGCCACAACCATTGGAATATCAAGTTCTAAAAGTTGCATTGTAAGATAGAGATTTCTTTCGATTAGGTTTGCATCCAAAATGTTGATAATGGCCTTTGGTTTTTCATCTAAAACAAAGTTTCGAGAAACAATTTCTTCGCTAGTATAAGGAGACATAGAATAAATCCCCGGTAAGTCTGTAATTAAAGTTTGGGGATAGCCTTTTATTACGCCGTCTTTTCTGTCTACGGTAACGCCTGGGAAATTTCCAACGTGTTGATTGCTTCCAGTTAGTGCGTTAAAAAGGGTGGTTTTTCCACAGTTTTGGTTGCCAACTAGGGCATAGGTTAGGGTTGTGCCTTCTGGTAAAGGATTTTCACATTCTTTTTTGTGATATTTGCCTTCTTCTCCAAATCCTGGGTGTTCTTCTCGAGTTTTTTCCTGAAGTTTGCTTTTTTGAGGATTTTCATCTAGTTCTGATTTTTCAATAAATTCAACTTCAATTTTGGCAGCGTCTGCTTTTCGTAGAGTAAGTTCGTAGTCAAAAATCTTTAGTTCCAGTGGGTCGCCCATGGGTGCGTATTTCATTAGAGTAACTGTTACGCCGGGAATCATTCCCATGTCTAAAAAGTGTTGTCGAAGGGCGCCTTCCCCTCCAACAGTAGTGATTTTTCCTGATTCGCCAATTTTTAAGTCGCTTATTGTCATGTATTACCCCAGATGGAAAGTTAGATTTGATTAACTTTTGTATGTTAGGATTATATAACTTTTATGTTGGTTTGTAAAGGTGAAGGGGGTTTCCACAGCTTTTACCCTAGTTTAATAAACTTTATCTATGGTATAATGTTTTTATGGCTACAAAAAAAGAACTTTCAGAACGCTAGACTTTGGTTTGTATGTTATTTTTTTGCTTACGCCTCTGCTCATATTAGAATTTTACCACAGAGTTCTTTCTTTGTCTTTAAAAATATTAAGGGACTGTCCTTTCTTTTGGGACAGCCCCTTTCACAAAAAAAATAAGACACTACTGAGGTCTTTTATCTGGATAATCTTTATAATATTGTTCTAATGCAATATCGTAATTTTCTGTAATATATGCTACTACATCTTCCATTGAAAGATTTGCTTTAGTAAATCTCTTAATATTATCCTTCATAGGTATTAAACTTGAAGCCTTGCTATTATTCACAACCTTTCTCCAATCACCTTCAGTACTTCTACTTTCGAAAGGAGTATCTTTACGAAGATACATAATTATATCTTCTAGTGACAAATCATCAATTGGACCTCTCTCTTTAATTCGGTTAATAAATCTAGAAACACTCGAAGCTACAAATTGATTATTAAAAATATTGTCCGATTTTCCAATAATTTCATTGTTTGATTCTGCTTTATCAACTTCTTTTGATTTTGCTTCATCAGCTTCTTTTGATTTTGCTTTTTTTTCTGCCTCTTTTTCTTTATTTTTTTTTCTAGCTTCTTGTCTTTTTGTTATTGAATTCATTATGAAGTTCTCAACTGACTCACTAAATTTTTCCATAGCTTCGCCTATTTTTGATTTCATATTTTTTACAAAGTTATCTAACATACCCATGTTTAACTCCATATTTAACTAATTATTAGGATTTCCCTCATAATCATATAATTCTATTTTATAATTAAGGTCATCAAATCCAATCGAAAAGCAAAGCAACAATAATGCCTATAATACCTATAATACCTATCCAATCGAGTACAGGAAATAGAGAAGACTCTTGCACCTCTTCGTAGCGACCTTCTTCTTTATTCCATTTTTTACTTGTGTTAAAAACGGCTGATAGTCCAGTCATCAGAAATAACCCCGTCAAAAGACTACCCCAAAAACCCCATGTAAGATAAAAATGTGCAAAACAAAATCCTCCTACACCTATTCCAAGTCTTATGAGCAACGCAAATAACATCATAAATTTTCCTCCACGTTTTTTGTCCGTCGACATATTTAATTATAAAAAAATTATACAATCCTATTTTTCTGTTGTAATCAGTATAAACTCATTAAAAAATGAAAAAAATATTGCAAATAATTGTGAGTTTTCTCTATTTATTTTTGAAAATCTATGAAGTAGAATATAGAAATGATAAAAGTTATAAGCATTGATGATCATGAAATAATTAGTAGTGGTCTCGAAAAACTGTTTTCTTCAACTAAGGATATTATCCATTCTGGATATTGCAAAACCAAGTCAGAACTGGAAAACCTGATAAACTCCAAATATGTTGATGATGCAAATAATCTTGTTGCACTTGTTGATATAAAATTGGAAAATGAAAGCGGTTTTGATTGTGCTGATTATCTTGTTTCCCGTGGCGTAAAATGTCTTATGTATTCTTCTTATTCGAATGCTGGTTTTATTGTAAAAACAATGGAACACAAGATAAACGGATTTATTTCCAAAAATGCTGATAAAAGAGAAATCATTACTAGTGTGCGTTCCGTTTTCAATGGCGAAACATATATCCAAAAAGATTTGATATCAAATATGATGTATGCAAGTAGCATTATAGTAACTTTGACAAAAAAAGAAAGGGAACTTCTAAATCTTATTTCTGAACATCTATCTAACGAGGAAATTTCACATAAATTAAATCTTTCAAAACGAACTGTCGAAAATTATGTCTCAAGAATATTTGATAAGTTCAATGTAAAAAATCGCTACGAATTAGAAAAACTTTTATAGCTTTTTACCAACAGGTAGTTTTCTTGCTAAAAGATATACTCCCCAAGAAGCAAACACACAGATAAATCTATCTGCAATATTTACAGGAATTCTTACAGCAATTAAAAGCAACAGTTGTGATTCAAATCGATTTTGCCATAAAAATGTAAGAAAATCTGTTTGAGAACTTGCAAAATTATATTCTTCGATATTTGCAAGAATATACCCAATGATTCCACCTGAAATACTCATCACAAGACACATTACAATACTTAAAACTATAAGCTTAATAAACAGTGCAATATTTGTATCTTCTTTTTTTATAAACCAAATTTTAAAGTAACCAGCTGTAAGTGCAGCAAGAAAATGGCATAGGATAAACAGATGTCCTAGCTCAAAAGTTCTATTAAAAGCGAAATCTATTACGTGATAAAAGAAACTTGCAAGAACGCCCCACCATGGACCAGCAAAAAAGCTTAAAGCCATGATAAAAATTGTATCGCAAAAAAGTGGCAAATTATTTACCCATGCAACAAAATCGCAGATAAAATAATCTAACAAACCACAGAGAAAACTTAAAACAAGAAGTGTTAATACTGAATATTTTCTTGAATTACAATTCGCTTTCATGAGTTTTATAGTATCATATTTTTTTTGATATGTGATATAATTTATTTATGAAAAAGTTAATTTCTTTCTCTTTTTTGATAATTTTTATGATTTCACAAGTTTTTTGTCACGAACAAACAAAGCAAAAAATGACTATAAATCCTGACCCACTAACAGAAAAATGGATAAAATGTGAAAATTCTCCCCCAGAAGAATATCAAAAAAATCTAGAAGAATTTCTTATTGAAGTAGAAAATTCTAAGCCAGATAAAACAATTCTTTATTATTTTCCTGAAGTAGAAAAACTTTATAACGATATTTATTTATATACTAAAGAATTAGTTACCCCCCCCTCCGACACAATAAATAGTGTTCACATAGAAAATTTAAGAAATCAGATAAATAACTCTATTCTAGATTGGGAAATTCTACAAAAAAATCTTACCCAATTTAAGCTAGAACAAGTCAATTATTCTTATGAAATTTTAATTTTTGTTATTGTCATTTCTATTTTAATGGCTTTTGTTTTCTTTGTGATGTATTTGATTTCTTCAAAACTCCGAAAAGAATCTTCTGCTTTCACAAGACAGATGATTCAAACACAAGAAGCCGAACGAGAACGTATCTCAAACGATTTACACGATACTGTTTGCCAGGATTTAAGAGTCCTACAATTTATGTTAAAAGACGAGGAATCTGTCACTTTATGTAAAAAAATTACTACTGATGTTAGAAACACATGTTATGCACTTACACCTTCAGATTTGAAAGAAGGGATTTTTGATTCTCTTATTTCATTGTGTTCTTTGTGCAAAGAAAAATCAGATATAAATGTAATTTTAAGTGTTCAAGATGATATTAAGCAAAATCCAGTTTTTAAAAATTTTTCAAAGGAAAAAAATCTAAATATTTACAGAATTATTCAAGAAATTATTACAAATGCTTTAAAACATGCAGAAGCAGAGAATATAAGCGTTTTACTTAGAAGTTTTGATGAAAATAATTTCAAAATCATCGTTTCTGATGATGGCAAAGGATTTGATTTAAGCTCATCTCTAAAAAAGAAAAATCACTTTGGCTTAAAAAATATTCAAACACGAGCAGAAAACCTTGGGGGAAAAGTTTCTCTAAGTTCTGAAATTGGGGAAGGAACCCAAATCACCCTAATAGTTCCATATCTGTAATATTTTTGGGGAAAATCTTGACCAATTCCAAAACTAAGCCAATTCAAAAGGCTGAATTTGAGTCTCTAAAAAATTGGTGGAATAATCGTTCTGAAAATGAACAGGCTTGGCAAGTTTCAATAGATGAACTTATTGCTAATGGTTATAACTTGGATATAAAAAATCCTTGTGTAAAAGAAGAAGAAATATCTTATTCTACACAAGAATTGCTTGATATGCTCCGTCAGTCTTTTAAGAAAAGTGGAGACTTGCTGGAAGAATTGGGAAAAGAATTGTAAGTGTTTTATGGGCTACTCCCCAATCCCTTTTTTGAAAAACTCAACTTCATCTTTATTGCAAATTTCTGCCTCGAGTAATCTTTGGTTTACGTGGAAAACGTGACCTAGGGGATTTTCTTTGTTTCCGTAAAAGTGATATTCAAATGGTACGTCATTTTGTTCTAAGGCTTTTACTATTAAAATAGCTTGGTTTTTGAGGAAATCTCCGGGGCAAGTCATAACAAAGGTTTCTGGATAATTTGAAGTGACTTTAGTGGTAACATCAATTAGGGCGATTTCTTCTTCTGTGTCACCTTTTTCCAAAAGAGCTGCCAACAAAGCCGTTGCTTGTGGATCATTGTAATCTTCTTTGTTTAAAATGTATTTGCCACAATTTAGAGCAATTTTTCGAAGTTTCACGGATTTTGGATATTCAAAAGCAAAATTTTTAGCAAATTCTGGATTTGTGGCAAAACCTGCGTATAAACCTAGCAAGTGACCTCCAGCAGAATCTCCAACAGCAAAAACATTATCTGTATCAAGTTGGTAAGTTTCTTTGTTGGCTTCTATCCATTGGAAAACAAGGTTTGTATCTTCTAGAGAAGAGGGAAACTTGTGTTCTGGTGCCAAGCGATAATTAAAGTTCACCACAGCAAAGCCAAATTGTGCCAATCTCATACAATAAAACTGATAAATTTCTTTTGTGCCATAAACCCAAGCACCACCGTGTACGCTTACAATTACAGGAAGTTTTTTTCCATCCATAGATTTTGGACGATATAAGTCTAAGCTTTGCCAAACTGGGTCTTTTCCGTAGCAAATATTGTCGAAACGCTGAATATCACTTGGAGTTGCAAGTCCTGCATCTCGTTTTGCATCACTTGTTCCAAATTCTTCTCGTATTTTTGCGACAACTAGTTCAATTTCTGTCATAAAATCCTCCGATGAAATCTTTGTTTAAATATACTTCAAAAATACTGATATTTCTATATTTTTTATGGGACAAAGAATTTTATGAAAAATCTTGATTATTTTGAAAATTATTAAGATTTTATATTTTTTGTTTGCAATGGATGAAAGACAGTAATAAAATGCATTTATGTACTTGACAACTATAATATTAAATTATACACTCACTAAGCGATAATAGTTTAAGGCTATGTCCGTAAATAGTGTTGCTAAACATAAAAACGGACAAGCCTTATTCTTTTTAATCTTAAATACCTAAAAGTTCTCTTATCTTTGATTTTGTATCTTCAAAAGAAATACCACCTTCCCTTGAAATACATTCACAAGCCCATCTATTAAAGTTTGAAACAAAATCTCTAACACCATTATAGTCTATTGTACTGATAGGAACAAAATCTGTGTATGCTTTATTCAAATCTGAAACTGTACGTCTATGAAAATCATCGAATGAATCTTCCATTGATTTCCATACGTGATTATAAAGCTTGTTAAATTCTGGGTATTTATTTGTTCCTTTTACTTTCGGAACATCATCAAATCCTTTTCTGGCGGAAGCCACCCAACCTTCAAAATTTTCTTCGTAATGGTTCTGACCTTTGTAATAATAAAGCTTTATCAAGTGTGCGTGTCTTACAGAACGTAAACTGTCTAATTGGGAAATTATTACATTCCAAGGCTGAGACATTTCACGCAAATGTGCAGAACTATCATAGATTTCTTGAAAATCATAATCTTCACCTATCTTATTCATAATTATTACCTCTTTCAATTTTAAATATTAACATACAATTAGCTATAAATCAGCAACTTTTCAGTTTTTGATAGCTAATTGTTTATTATGAAGATAGTATTCAAAGATTCAAAAATTGAAAACGGTATAATAAAAGTCAGTTTGGATGGTGGGTTTACATTTACTGATTACGAAATCGCAGATGTAAAAGAATCTGGCATCCCTTTGGACAGTTCGCAGGCTTTTGATAAAATCCAGATTAAAGGTTCTGCGAATGTCCTTAAAAACCTTGATGTAGTATCAAGTATAAATACGCTTTATGAAAGCGACCTCTTACCAGAAGACATTACTGGTATTGTTCTTAAAGATTTCAATGGTAAATTTGATAACAGCCTTTTACAAAAGTATCCAAATTTAAAAAACCTAAGTATACAGAATGGTGTTATTGGTAGTAATGCTTTCACTAGTTGTAGTTTAACAAGCCTTACTATTGGAAATGGTGTAACTTCTATTGGTGAGAATGCTTTCATTGGTAATTCAAAGCTTGAAAGCATTACTATTCCAGATAGTGTAGCTTCTATTGGTCAACAGGCTTTCTGTGGTTGTACAAGCCTTAAAAGTATTGTTATTCCAGATAGCGTTACTTCTATTGGTGATTGGGTTTTCTATTGTTGTTCAAAGCTTGAAAGCATTACTATTCCAAATAATGTGAGTATAACTTCTATTAGTGAGAATGCTTTCTATGGTTGTTCAAGTCTTAAAAGTATTATTATCCCAGATAATGTAACTTCAATTGGTAAGGATGCTTTCAGGGAGTGTACAAGTTTAACAAGTGTAACACTTGGAAATGGCGTAACATTTATTGGTGAGGCAGCTTTCTGTGCTTGTAGAAATCTTAAAATAATCAACTACAAAGGAACCGAAGAACAATGGAACGCAATTGATAAGGGTGATGAATGGAATGTCTATTGTCCTTCCGACATGGTAATCAATTACAATTACCAAGGTTAAGCCGAAATAACTGGAATTGAAGGTCTAAGTGGAATTTCCTTACTTAGACTTTTTTTATTTGTAGTAAAACAGAAATCGGCAAAAATAGAAGTCTTTTCGGCATAGCTTTCCTTAGCGTAATTTACGAAGTTATGCCAAATCAAATAGTTGTTCAAGTATTTTGTAGAAACGCCGTGAAATCTTCTAATCCAATTTTTAAGGATGCTATGGTAACTGTTAATATGCTGGATGTGGTAGATTCCCAACTTAGATTTTCCTGTCTTTAGTTTTATCAGTTCCAAGCTGTTTGTATTTGCAAAGTCATTGTATGCCCTTGTATCGTCAGTGCATAAAATAGAATTTGCAGAAATACGACCGTCGAAAGCATGATGGATGTCCTTTGTTCCGACTTTTCCTAAATTGGTGATTTTAGCGATAGAAAGTCCATTGCGATTTACGGCACAAGGGACACATACTTTTTCGTGTGAAAGACCACGAAGATGTGTCTGCTTTCCACGCTTGTGTGCTTTGCGTGGCATAACAAAATTTGTAGATTTCTTGTGATTTCCTTTGAAAGAAATGGCAAAGAAAGTTTCGTCTGCTTCTACGATTCCGTCCAATTTTACGTCAGAAGCCATGTTCTGCAAAGCGTCCAAGATTTTATGTCGCCAAATAAAAGCAGTGTCTTTATTGATGCCACAGATTTCTGCAGACTTGCGAACTGTGAAGCCGTTCATCATACAGTCGATGTATTTTTTCCAAGTAGCGAATGACTTTTTAGAAGAAAATGTGATAGTATTGTTTCTGGAAGTAAAAGTCTTGTGGCAGTCCTTACACATGAAACGCTGCATTAAGCCTTTATGACCGTTTTTCTTGATGTTAAACGAACTGCAGTGTGGACAAGAAATTCCGTTTTCGGCTTTCTTGGACAAAAGAAAATCCTCGAATCCGTTGTAATTGAAATCAAGGGATTCAAGGAATTGTTTTACGGAATTCAAGTCTGCTTTTGAAAGTGTCTTTAATGTCTGGAAAAGTTCGCTTAATGTCATACATTAAATAATGTAGTGCGAATTTTCTAAAAGTCAGCTAAAAAACAACACTTTTTACGGACATAGCCTAGTTTAAAACAAATATATTCTCATGTTAGAAGCGTTAAGGAATATTCACTCTTGAGAGTCAAATTCTTTAACGCTTTTTTTTGCAAGATTAAACTATTGTGCTGAATAATTTTTTTGTTGGAAGAGTTTATTAGTAGAATATATATTTTGGAGGATGTATGAAAAAATATTTAAAATGGATTGTCACATTATTGATTGTAGCAAGTATTTTTGGAGTTTATGGTTGTAAACAGGAGTCAGAACCTATATCTATTGATAAAACAGCTCCTGCAAATATTGGAAAATTGGAGATTGTAGCAAGTAACGGAACAGCAATTTTAAGTTGGACAAATCCAAGCGATTCTGATTTTAGTGGTGTTGAGCTTTCAATGAATCCAGCAACAAGTTCCTTGTCTAATTCGATAATTATTCCGAAAGATTCAAAAAGTTTTTCAATTTCAGGATTAACAAATGGAACAGAGTATACATTTACTGTGAAATCAGTTGATACAAGCGGAAATAAAAGCGGTGGTGTTATTGTTAAAATTAAACCAGAAATAAAACCAAAGGATGCTTTAAAAATTTTACTTTCACAAAGTCCAACAGAAAAAACAAATCAAGATATTGTGATTTCTGTAGAAACTGAAACAGATACAGAAAGCGAAATTTTGCAAATTACATATGTGGAAAACATTGTTGCAGATATAGATGAAGTTCTAAAAGGCACAGATATTACGGATTCAAGGGAAATCATTGTTTCTGAAAACAGCTCATATACTGTTGCTGCAACAGATACTGCTGGACGACGAGAACTTGAATTTATTGAAATCTCAAACATTGATAAAGATGCTCCTGGACAGATTGAAAACTTAGATACTACTTTCTCACGAGCAAAAAATTCGATAATTTTGACTTGGTCTAATCCTAAAGATCCAGATATTGAAAAAATAGTAGTTACATATGACACAAATGGAGAAAAAACGGAAACATTTGAGATTGAAGGTTCTTGTACATCAACCGAGATTCCAAATATTCCAGTAAATGATGATGTAACGTATAATATTTCTGTTAAAGTTAAAGATGATGTAGGAAATATTGGTAGTGAAGTAAAAACATCTGTAATTGCAGAATATGCGACAGTTACAAAAGTTAGTCTTTCTTCTAGTAAAGTAAAACTTGGAACTTCAGGTTCTATAACAGCAACAATTATTGGAAGTAAATTTGACAAGCGAGGAGAAACAGTAATCAAGTTGATAAATTCGTCAAATGAAGTAATTGATGAAATAGATGTACCTCTTGAGTCAAATAATGAAGACGGAACTGAGTTTAAAGTAGATTTTGATATTCCTTCTACAGATGGTACTTATACAATAGCAATCTTTTTTGAAGGAATAAAAGAAAGAAAAGAAGGTGAATTACTAGTTTATGGTTCATTAGAAATAACAGAGATTATTATTCCAAAAGCAGGAGAAAGTTTCAAAGGAGAGAATATTCCTATAAGTATTATTGGAAAGAACTTTAAATCTCCAGATGTTGATGTGTCAAAGTTTGAAGGAGATGCTGAAAATTTCCAAATAATTAGTGATACAAAAGTTACAGCGGAAGTAAAATGCCCAACTGGAGTTGGAAAAAACACAATAAAAATAAGTTATGATTCAGAATCTAAAGAAGCTGAACTAGAAGTAGTTGAAGCATCTAAATGTTTTACTGTAGGTGATGTTTTGTTTACAGATGGTACTCGTATGAAAGCTGAAAATGTAGAGTTTGGAATACCAAATGAAATGGTAAGCAAAGCCTTTGCCGTGATTGTTTCAGCTCCTTATGGTGGTGGATCTGGAAAAGCTGTGGGATTGAAAAAATCTTCACAAGTATCTTGGGCACCAACAGGAACAATAGGTTATAATACTCATTTTACTGATATTGAAATTAAAGTAAATTCAGAAGAATCTACTTCATTTACAGGAGATTTAGAAGGAAGTGATAATTGGGAATATATTTGTAGTATAGATCCAGAAGGTAGTGAAAATGCTGCAGTCAACTATCCAGCATTTGATTTTGCTAATAATTATGGTGTAACAGCAAATCTTTGTGGGACAAATTATGAGGAAGGATGGTATGTACCTAGTTTGGCAGAATTGTACGAAATAAAAAATAATGAAACTCTTATACAAGACTCTTTAAATTTAGTAAGAGGACCTTCTCTTAATTATTATTATTGGAGTTCTTCTGTAAAATCTGGTTCAGATTCTCACAAAGCTTGGCGATTAAAATTAAGTGATTTGAAACCAAGTGGAATGACTAAGAGTAGTAATGACCATGTATTAGCCTTTCATTTAGTTAATTCAGAAGATTTTTCTGAATATGTGGTTTCAACCGTACCAGAAATTGAAAGCGTCTTAATTTCTTCTGTAGCAGAGGGATATACAGGTGAAGTGCCAGTTACGATTCTTGGTAAAAATCTTATAGGACATCCTATTACTTGTGATGATGAAACTTTTAAAACTGTAAAATATAGTAATTCAAAGGTTACAGCCACTATTTATTGCGATGGAATTATTGAAGACACTCAAATTACACTAACGTGTGGTTCATCAAGTGGAACAGGAGTGTTGAAAGTTGTAGATAGTTCTAAAATCTTTAATATTGGAGATATCTTGTTTACAGATGGTACGCGTATAAAAATGGAAGATGCACAATATGGAATACCAGATGAGAAACTAAGTAAAGCATTTGCAGTAATCGTATCTGTTTCATATGATGGTGGAATAGGAAAAGCAATTGGTTTACAAAAATCCCATTCGAAATTAGCTTGGGCTTCTACAGGCACAACTGGATATACTGAAGACTTTACAGAAATAAAATGTAGAAAAGATTCAAACGTCGCTAGTGTCGCAATGTTTGAGGGTGATTTAGAGGGAAGTGATAACTGGGATTATATTTGTAAAATTGATCCAACAGGAACTCAAGATGCAGCCACAAATTATCCTGTTTTCCATTTTGCAAATACATATGGTGTAGAAAACAATCTATCAGATACAGAGTTTGTGGATGGATGGTATATACCAAGCGCACCAGAGCTATGTGCTATAGTAAATAATTTAGAAGAAATAGAAACAGCTTTGGAATATGCTTTGGGAAGTGTACTCGGAGAAGATTGGTATTGGACTTCTTCTACTTTTAATGCTACTAATATTTTAAGAGTTAGTTTTAGCAAAGACACAGTTGAAGGAGAAGACAAAGCCTTAAGTGATAATGCATTTGGTATTGCGTTTAGAAATGTTAATCCTGAAGATTTTAGTGTTTATGATATTGATAGTAATCCTGTAATTCAAGATGTTGAAATAATGTCAGTTGCTGAAGGATATATAGGAAAAGTTATGGTATCAATTACTGGAGAAAATCTAAAAGGAAAAGAAGTCATATGTGATGATGTAACTTTTGGAGATGTAAATTATGTGTGTGATACAAGAATTACAGCAACAATCTCTTCTGATGGAGTAGTTGGAGAAAAGGTAATTAAAGTGTCATGTGGTTCATCTAGTAGTTCTGGAATTTTCAGAGTTGTTTCTTCCGAAAAATGTTTTGCAATTGGGGACATAATTCTTACAAACGGAGAAAAAGTTTCAGTAAATGATTTGATCAATTATACAATTGATGAAAATAATAAACCTATAGGAGTTGTTGCTTCACTTGGATACAATGGAGGAACTGGAAAAATTGTGGGAATCAAAAAATCTTCAGCTTTGATGTGGGCTTCAAGTGAAGTTAATGGATTCAAGAAGCACTTCAGTAAAATAAGATGCAAGGCCACTTCGGATGATGCCATTACTGCAACTTTTGAGAGTAAATATGATTTAGAAGGGTTTGATAATTGGGATTATATTTGTAGTTTGGATTTTGATGGTGTTCAAGATGCAGAAACAAATTATCCAGCCTTTGATTTTGCACAAAAATATGGGGCAACAGCAGGTTTAAGTGAAACAAACTATGCAAATGGATGGTATATACCTACTTTGAAAGAATTGTGTGATTTATATAAAAACAAGGATACAATCCAAAAATCCTTAACAATGGTAGCCGGATTTGATATTGGAAGTTCCTTTTATTGGACATCTTCGCAAGGTGGTTGGGAACAAGAAGTTTATAGAATAGATTTCAGCGATGCTGACATTGATGGAGAAGGTAAAGACAGTTCTCCTTTGAATTATAAAGGACCAAAGGCAGGAGGTGGAGCTGAAGTTTTAGTTTTTCAAAATTGTTTTGCTATGTAGATAATATATAAAAATTACTGAATAATCACATATTATATAATACAGATGTGATGTATGGTGAAATGTAGTTAGTAAATTAGCAAGAAAAACACAAAAACAATCGCCGACTTGAAAATTTAAGGTAGGCGATTGTTTTTTTACTTTAATGTTTCAAGAACGTAAAGAATGACAAGTTGATGCCCATATTTAAAATGGTTATGTCCGTAAAAACGGTTGATTTTATTTGACGTTCAGAAATTTTGCCCTATCTTATAATACGTGGCAAGATTAAATGAATTATTCAAAAACCAGATTGCGTCAGATTCTATTTTATGTTGTGACGGTGCAAACGCTTATAGGAAATTTGCTTCTAAGAATAGCTTAGACTTAATACAGTTAAAATCTGGCAAGTCAAAAGTAGGAAACTTTCACATTCAGCACATAAATGCTTATTATAGTAGCTTGAAAAACTGGATAAACCGTTTCCACGGTGTAGCTACCAAGTGTTTGAATAACTATTTGGTATGGAATAACTTTGTGAATTATGCTAAAGAAAGCTATAATGAAAAGGAACAGATTTTAACTGATTTTATTTTTACTACAGAAAAGAAAATTCTTTGTAAGAACATTCCAGTTAGGAATCCAATTCCAGTTCGTATGGTAGGTTAATATTTAAAAGTCTGGATATAACTTTCTTTACAGGGTAAAAGTTGAATAAGTTATAATATTTAAATCGGAAATGGAGGGAGGTTCTACAATATTTGAAGAACCGAAATAAAGGTGGGTCAAGGGTTAAAGTGATAATATAACTGCTTGATTCAAAACGATGGATTACCGCGTTGTATGGCTATATCTGTGTCGTAATCGTATTCTGTCATTAGCATGTTTTCTACCTCGGTTGCAAATCCTTTTCAAGTTGTTGAATTGTTTCTAGTGATAAACCAGTAATCGTAGCGATTTTTTCTATAGAATCCCCGAATGAAAGTAGCATCCTAGCTGTTTCAACAGCTTTTTCATACGCACCTTGACTTATACCTTGCTGCAACCCCTTGCTTAAGCCGTCTTCGTAAGCTTCTTCTCGTTGTACTGCTATGTCTGTGTCGTAATCGTATTCTGTCATTAGCATGTTTTCTACCTCAGCTACAAATCCTTTGAAAGTTGTTGAATTGTTTCTCCTGATAAACCAGTAACAGTTGAGATTTGTTCAATAGAAAGTCCTAGGTGAAAAAGATTTTTAGCTGTTTCCAATTTTTCTTGATACATACCCTGCTTTATGCCCTGACTTATGCCTTGACTAATTCCCTGAGATATGCCCTGTTGAAGACCCTTGCTTAAGCCGTCTTCGTAAGCTTCTTCTCGTTGTACTGCTATATCTGTGTCGTAATCGTATTCTGTCATTAGCATGTTTTCTACCTCAGTTGATTTTCTTGCTAAGTAGTCGGACAAAAAACCTTCTTTTATCGCTTGTGAAATCGCTGTTGTAAATGGGTCGTCTGTGCCAGAGTCGATGGACTTTCTAACTAGCTCTATAAACTCTGAATATTGGTCTAAAACCTTACAGCGTTTTAAGATAGGATTTCCTTTGTCTATATTAATATTAACAACTTTTACTGTAATTTCAAGTGGAAAATTTGCGAAATCGGCGGAATATTTTTGTTCAGGAAGCATAAAAGCGTCTGACAATTTCAAAGTTTTTTCTAGTGGAAAGTCCTCTTTTCCGTTGTAGAAAACGTAGAATTCTGGAAGGGGGATTTTCACAAGTCTTTTTCCGAACTTATTCTTTGTTTTCACAACTTTTTCGTAGATTCGAGCGATGTATTCCAAAATCCGAAATGGCATATTTTCGTTGATGGTGGATTGATGCTCGATTAGAACAACGATTTTGTTATCGATAAGCATTGCGATGTCGTTGTAATATTTCATATAAAGCACTTGTTCAATCATAACAGGTTTTACTTCTGTGGTCTTGTAATCAAGGTTTGTTTCGTGAAGTGCGTTGTAAAGCGAAACAAAGTTTTCCTTCGCTGTAATGTCCTTTGCAAACAAATCCACAAAAACAGAGTCTTTGTAATTACGATTTTTCATTTTCTTTCTCCAAAAGTTTTTTTGTAGAGAATTCTCCGAACGCAGAATCCCAAGTTTTTCACTAAAAGCTAAAAATCCTTGAGAAAAAATCTCCAGTATTTAAACCGTTCTGAATTCTGAATTTCCCTACATATACTTATATGTTTTGAATTTCAAAAATTTTGAATAAATTCGGGAAAATATCGAAAAAAAGTAAAAAAAATTGAAGAAAATGTCACGCGGAAAAATCGCTGACGCTATTCGGACTAACGTCCTCTTTTTTTTTGAACTTATGATGTTTATCATACTTTTGCTGTTAAGCAAAAGGCGTTAGCAATTAACCTGTGTGACGCAATTTTTTTTGCCAGGGAGATTTGTGGTTTGCTAACGCTACAGGAATAAATCTACTTACACTAATAATTTTCTTCACTCTGAATTCATAATTCTGCATTTTGAATTTAAATCTCGCCTACGCCAGATTGGAGTGGTTTTTGCAACTTGTTGCAAAAAGTCCGAAGGACCGAGCCTCTGGCGGGCCACGGAAAGCTGGACTCACGTGAGGAAATAAGGTTCGTCCTTTAAAACTCTTAATTCTACATTCTTAATTCTTATTTTTTTTATCACTTTTTTTCTTTTTTGATTTTTGGTATAGTGATTTTATGAGTAAAGCGACTATTGTTATTCCTATGGGAGATCCGGCGGGAATTGGATCGGAGATTGTTTTGAAGGCTTTGACCTCTGAAAATGTTAAAAATCGGGCAAATTGTGTTGTTGTTGGGGATAAATCTGTTTTAGAGGCTAATGCTAAGATTTGTGGATTGTCTCCAAAGTTTAATGTGATTTCTTCTGTGGATGAGGCAGATTTTTCTGATTGTGATTCTGATTGTGATGTTGTAAATCTTATTGATTTGAATAATGCTCCTGTGGAAAGTTTTGAGCCTGGGAACGTTAGCGGTGTTTGTGGGAAGGCGGCTTTTGAATATATTAAGGCGGCTATTGAAATTGCTATGGCAAAAAAGGCGGATGCTGTTTGTACGCCTCCTATCAATAAGGAATCTTTACGGGCTGGTCTTGTGCCTTATATTGGGCATACTGAGATTTTTGGTGAATTAACAGACACTGCAGACCCTCTTACTTTGTTTGAAGTGCGAAATATGCGGGTTTTCTTTTTGTCTCGTCATGTTTCTTTGCGGAAGGCTTGTGATATGGTGAATACTGCTCGGATTGTGGATTACGTGAAGCGTTGTACAAAGGCTTTGGCTCAGCTTGGCATAAAAGAGGGCACTATGGCTGTGGCGGGGCTTAATCCCCATTCTGGGGAGCACGGGCTTTTTGGCACTGAGGAAATGGATGCGGTTGTTCCTGCTGTGGCTGAGCTAAAAAAGCAGGGATATTTGGTGGAAGGTCCTGTTAGTGCGGATTCTGTGTTTCATTTGGCTTTGCAGGGGCGATACAATAGCGTTTTGTCTTTGTATCATGACCAGGGACATATTGCTACAAAAACTTTGGATTTTGAGCGAACTATCGCTATTACTTGTGGTATGCCGATTTTGCGAACTTCTGTTGATCACGGTACTGCTTTTGATATTGCTTGGCAAAATAAGGCAAGTTTTGTGAGTATGGAAGAAGCTATTTTGTTGGCTTGTAAATATTCAAATTTAGGTGATAATGATGAATAAAAACACTTTGGCTTGGTTTTCTGGTATTGGGCTAATTTTAGTTACTGTGATTTGGGGCGTTGCCTTTGTCGTTGTAAAAAATACTTTGGACGCAATTCCAGCGGTTTATTTGGTGGCTTTGCGTTTTACGGTGGCAACTTTGGCTTTGTGTTTGGTTTTTGCCCCACGATTGAAAAATCTGAATAAGTCTACTCTTTTACACGGAATTGGAATCGGTGTGTTTTTGTTTTTGGCTTATACTTTTCAGACAATTGGTTGTAAGTACACAACTGCTGGGAAAAATGCTTTTTTAACAACGATTTATGTGATTTTGGTGCCTTTTATTAACTGGGGGCTAACTAAAAAGCGGCCAGATGCTTTTTCGGTGGTGGCAGCGGTTTTGTCTGTGGTGGGAATTGGCTTACTAAGTCTACGGGGCGACCTTTCTATGAATATTGGGGATGTGCTAACTTTGGTGTGCGGTCTTGGCTTTGCTTTGCAGATTGTGTTTATTGCTCGGTGGTCTCAAGAAGATGACCCAATTTTGCTTACGATTATTCAGATTGCAGTTACTGCGGTTTTTTCTTGGATTTTGGCTCCTTTTATTGATGGAAAACTTCCTGTAGAAGCAATTAAAAATCCAGAAGTGATAAAAGGCATTTTGTTTTTGGCACTTTTTAGCACTATGATTTGCTTTTTGCTTCAAAATGTGTGTCAAAAATATTTGCGTCCTTCAACGGCTGCTTTGCTTATGAGTTTTGAATCTGTGTTTGGTGTGCTTTCTGGTGTGATTTTCTTGCATGAGGTTATGGATGTTAAGGGAATAATTGGTTGTTGTTTGATGTTTTTAGCTGTGGTAACCAGCGAAACAAAGTTTTCGTTTATTACGGAGAAATTGCATAAAAAATCATTAAAATCTGAGAAAAATGAATAAAAATTGATATTTATGCAGAAATTTTGAATAAATATGTAATATTATGTGAAAATTCATTGACCGATTTATATCAATATGATAGATTAAAAATACGAGGTATAATATGAAAAAATCAATTGCTATTATTTTTACTCTTATGATGATTGCATCAGTTTTTGCTGGTGGTGCAAAAGAAAAAATCGTTATCAACTCAGCTGATGATTTAGTTGGTAAAAAAATTGGTGTTCAAGCTGGAACAACTGGTGAACTTTATGTTCAAGAAAATGTAAAAGATGCAAAAATCGCTTCTTTCAAAACAGGTATGGATGCAGCTTTAGACCTAAAAAATGGTGCTATTGACGCTATTGTTTTGGATGAACTTCCTGCAAAAGAAATTGTTGCTCGTAATCCTTCTTTGATGATTGTTGATTTAGATCTTGCAACAGAAGCTTATGCTATTGCTGTAAAAAAAGGAAATGCTGAACTTTTAGCTTCTATCAATAAAACTATTGCAGATATGAAAGCAAATGGTGATTATGAAGCACTTGTAAACGCTTTTATGCCAGTTGATGGAAATATTACAATTCCAGATACAGTTATAATTAACACAGACAAAATTGTAAAACTTGGAACAAATGCAGCTTTCCCTCCATTTGAATATGTAGACGGAAAAAATATTGTTGGATTTGATATTTCAATGGGACAAAAAATCGCTGCTGGTTATGGTGCAAAACTAGAAGTTGTTGATATGGCTTTCGACAGTTTAATTCCAGCTTTAGCTTCTGACGCTATCGACTTTATCGCAGCTGGTATGTCTGTAACAGAAGAACGCAAAAAGAACGTAGATTTTTCTGATCCATACTACGAATCAAAACAAGTAGTAATCATCAGAAAATAATAAAATTATAAAAACACAACTCCCAAATTGCTTTCGCAAAAACTAACTTGCGATTTCTAAATGAAATCTCAAGTTAATGTACTACAGATACCCGGGTTCGTCGCAAGAAATGACTTTTCTTTCTTCTTTGCTTCTCTTCCCGGGTTTCCAAAGGGAGCAATCCCTTTGGTCGTTGCCAGGAAAGGTTGGGGGTTTGGGGGAAGGAAAAACTACGCATCGAAAAAGTTCGGTTTTCCTTCCCCCAAAAAGGAATATTTAGTGTTTCAGTCATTTTATGATACAATGATTGCCGCTGATAGATGGCAGCTTGTTTTACAAGGTTTAGGAACTACTGTTTTAATTGCAATTTGTGCAATTTTAATTGGTACAGTTTTGGGTTGTATTTTTGCTTTGATGAAAATTTCTAATTCAAAACTATTACGTGGAATTTCTAATGTTTATACAACTGTTATTCGTGGAATTCCTCTTGCCACTCAGTTGATGATTTTTTATTTTGTAATTTTTGCTCCTCTTGGACTAAATCGTCTTTTGGTAGCCATTTTGGCTTATGGTATAAATTCTGGAGCATATTGTACGGAAATTTTCAGAGCTGGAATTCAAGGAATTGATATTGGTCAAACAGAGGCAGGAAGGTCTCTTGGTTTGAGTAAATGGCAAACATTATATAAAATTGTGCTTCCTCAAGCAGTGAAGGCGGTTTTGCCAACTTATACAAGTGAATTTATTGTTTTGATTAAGGAAACTTCTGTTGCAAGTTTTATTGCGGTAACAGACTTAACCAAAACTGGAGATATGATTCGTAACGCAACATACAATGCTTGGATACCATTGTTGACTTGTGCGGTGATTTACCTATGTTTAACATTAGGTTTAACAAAATTGTTTTCTGTTTTAGAAAAAAGGTTGGCTCGAAGTGATAGAAGTTAAAGATTTACATAAAAGTTTTGGTCAACTAAAGGTTTTAAACGGAGTTTCAATCAATATTCAAAAAGGTGAAAAAGTGGTTGTAATTGGACCTTCTGGGTCTGGGAAAAGTACTTTTTTGCGTTGTTTAAATCGCTTGGAAGAGCCAACTGGTGGTCAAGTGATTTTTGAAGGATTTGATATTACCGACAAAAAAACAAATATCGACAAGCACAGACAAAAAATGGGAATGGTTTTCCAACATTTTAATCTTTTTCCACATTTGACTGTTTTACAAAATATTACCCTTGCTCCTACAACTTTAAAACTTCAAACAAAAGAAGAAGCTGAAAAAAATGCTATTGAACTTTTGAACAAAGTTGGGCTTGTGGATAAAGCAAATGTGTATCCTTCAACTTTGTCTGGTGGACAAAAACAACGTATTGCGATTGTTCGTGCCTTGGCTATGAATCCTGATGTTATGCTTTTTGACGAACCAACATCTGCCCTTGACCCAGAAATGGTTGGAGAAGTTCTAAATGTAATGAAGCAACTTGCAGAAGACGGAATGACTATGGTTTGCGTAACTCACGAAATGGGCTTTGCCCGAGAAGTGGCTGATAGAGTAATTTTTATGTATGACGGAATTATTCTAGAAGAAGGAACTCCAGAAGAAATTTTTGGAAATCCTAAAAATGAGCGAACTAAGCAATTTTTGCAAAGTGTTTTGTAAAAAAACAGATTTTATGCAAAACAAATTGCGAATATCTTTGTAATTAAGCTAAAAAAAAGACTGTTCTTGGAAAAACCTTGAACAGTCTTTTTTTGTGGGAGCGTAAAATCTATGCTTCTGCAGTTTCAGATTCTTGCTTGTTTTGCTCCATTTGTGCCAATAGAACAGGATTTTGAACTAAATCCTCTAGATTTAGGATTTCATCTGAAGAGAAAATTGAATCAATATTTAGGATGATGATAAATTCACCGTCTTTTTTTCCAATTCCACTAATAAAATTTACGGAAATATTATTTCCAAATTTTGGAGCTGCTTCGATATCAATATCTTCGATTTCGATTACTTCTTGAACAGAATCTGCTATTGCTCCAAAAATATGAATATCATCTGGATTTTCGTCAATCGAACCGTTTAGAGCAATTTCTAAAACGATGATTCTACATTCTTTGTTTAGTTCTATTTCTTCAAGACCAAACTTTTTCCGTAAATTTATAACGGAAATCCCTCTGTCTCTCGAACTGATTAATCCTTCAACATAGTTTGCAGCACAAGGAATCTTTGTTATGTGTTTATATTCCAATACTTCTTGAACTTTGTGAACTTCTACGGCGTATTGATTGTTATCTAGTCTAAAAGTTAAAAATTGTTTTGCCATAATTCCTCCGAAAACTTTTTATGCCTTATATTATTTTAGATTGAGTGAATTATTCTTTCAAGTAGAATATTCTATAAAAATGTAAAACATTATTTCTTTAACACAATTTGATGTTAAAACTCCGATTAAAATCTGTGGGATTTATAGACAGAAAAATCTGCAAAAGTTATAATATCACTATGAATGAAAAGCAACCTCCTGTGGGAGAAAAAACAGCCCTTGTGGCAATTATTGGTCGTCCATCTAGTGGAAAATCAACTTTTTTGAATACCGCCAGTGGTGAGAAAGTTTCTATTGTTTCTCCAGTTCCTCAAACAACCCGTAACGCAATTAAGGGAATTGTAAACACTTCTTACGGGCAGCTGGTTTTTATTGACACTCCAGGCTACCACGATTCTGAAAAAAAGCTAAACTTAAAGCTACGTACTATTGCTGAAGAAACGCTGATTGATGGAGAAGCGGTTCTTTATATTATCGATTCCACCCGGGAACCAGGCACTGAAGAAGAAAAAACAGCTGCTTTGTTAAAACCTTATGCAAACAAAACTGTAGTTGCCATCAATAAAACTGATTTGAAGGAATCTCGCCCTGAAAAAACCCGAGCCTTTGTAAAAACTCAACTTCCAGAGATTCCAGATTCACGGATTTTTGAAATTAGTGCAGAAAAGGATATTAACATAAATGATGTGTTAAAGGCTTTGTACGAATTTGCACCGATTCAAGAACATTTATATCCAGAAGAATATTACACTGACCAAGAAGTGGATTTTAGAATTGCAGAAGTGATTCGAGAACAAGCTATGAATCGGCTTCATGAAGAGTTGCCTCACGCAATTTATGTTGATATTGCAGATATGGAATGGCGAAAAAGTGGCAAAGAACTTTGGGTTCGAGCATTTTTGGTTGTGGAACGGGACAGTCAAAAGGGCATGGTAATTGGAAAAGGTGCTTCAATGATTAAAACAATCCGCATAGAATCTATAAAAACTTTACGCCAGATTTTTGATTACAGAATTGATTTAGATTTGCAAGTAAAAGTAAACAAAAATTGGCGACAAAAAGACGTGATTTTAACAAAATTGTTAAAGTAGTTCAAAGTTACATTATGGAAAAGGCTCTAGTTTTGATTTCTAGAGCCTTTTTTTGTTTAATATTTTGATATTAAATCGTATAAAACAGAAACTGATTCTTGTGATGGACAAGGAATGTCTGGTTCAATTAGCAAGTCTTTTTTTGTTTGGTCGATTCTGTACCATTTTTTGAAGGAAATTGCAATCTTGAGTTTTGAGTTTGGTAATTGAAAATACAAGCAGTCTCCATAAGATTCTGGTTTGTTGCTTGAAGGCTCTCCAATAACTTTTCCCAAGTTGTTATCTTGAATTAGCATTGCAAAATCCATTGAAGCACTATAAGATTCTGAATTTGTTAGAATGTAAATATTGCCAGAAAAATTTGTATTGTATTTTTCATTTGTGATGAAGTCGTTGTCATAATATTGTAGATAAGGTCCATACCGAACAGCATAATCCCAAGTTTTGTAAGAATTTACAGCTAAATGTTTAACAAATTCGTTTGCCACATAGGACCTTCCACCACCGTTTCCTCGTAAATCTACAGCCACATTGGTGATATTTGCCTTTTTTACGTCAGCAAAGAAATTTTTCACTGTTTCAATGTATTCATCGTTGTAAGTACAGGAGCGGAAAGTAAAAATTCCAATATTATTTTTTTGATCGACGGTATACCAAATCCAAGATTGGGGATTTCCTACAACTTTTGCAGACTCAACTTTGTCTGGTGTTAAATAATCACCCATAGAAGTATCTGTTCTAGCTTGTATTTCTTCTTGAGAATAATTTTTGCTTTCGAGAAAAGTTTTTATATCATCTTTAGAAGGATAAAAAGCGTTTTCGTGAGGCACAAAATTATGGGAAAAATCTTCGTATCCGTCTTTTGTTTTGTAAGTATACACTAGAGATGTTGTTGCATCGATTCCAACCAAGGAAAGGATGTCTTCTCGAAAAATATAACTACTGAAAAAGTAATTTTTGATGAAAGTGTCGACTTCGTAGGAACATCGAGTTTTATATAATTGATATAATTGCTCAGTATCAATTCCGTTTACAGCAACAGGATTTCCATAAGCAAAAAAAGGTGTATAATCATCAATTTCTTTTAAACTATCAGAGGAAAATTCAACTCGAGTATGTCCGTCGTGAAGTAGAGCATAAAGTTCTGCTAATTGTTGAAACAACTCTGTTACAGAAATATTTTCCTTTGATGCAAGGAATGTACGGTTTTCTTGGTATTTTGATGTTAAAAGATTTCGGAAATATTCGGCTTCTTCTGTTTTTTCAAGCCAAATTGGATGGCGATATTTTAATTTTTTGAAAGCATAATCAAAATCTTCTAAAGCTTCTTTTTTTGAGAGATTTTGGGATAAGGGTGCGGAATTTTCAAAATTTGTTACTACGCCTCTGTGTGGATCAAAGATATAATTCTCCATAAAAAAGAACGATAGTGAAATGATTGCAATAGAAAGTAGGATAATGAGTAAAATCTTAAACTTTTTTTTCATAATTTGACTATAATGAAAACGGAAAATTTTTTCAATAATTTTAAATTTTTTTGTAACAATTAAGGTTAATTTTAGTTATATTTAAGGATGATATTTTATAGTTTTTATAGAGGTAATGAATGGAACAAAAGTCAATAAATGTGGATTTTTCGGAGAATGGAGTAAAACTTAGTCTTGTTGGATTGGATAAATCTGAAATTTTGCCAAAAGATTATTCTTTAGATGATTTGGCTGAAAAAATTACAAAATTATTAAATGAGTCAAAAAATTGCAAACGAAATCTTGAGATTGATTTGAAAGCTGGAGTAATAAAACAAGGTGGACAGGAAATCAGATTATTAGCAAAAGAGATTAAAATTCTAAAATATTTTTACAAACATTCAAATGAGATTGTTTCTCGTGAACAGTTACTGTCTGAAGTTTGGACAAAAAATAATAAGGAAACAACACGAACTTTAGATGTTCATATTTCTCGACTAAGACAAAAACTTGGTGAAGTAGGTGATGCTCAGCAAGTTATTCAAACTGTTCGAGGAATTGGATATAAGTTCATAGAACCATAAATTTTTTTACCTCCTCCTTTATGTTGCCCTGCATAACTTTGTTGTTATGCAGGGTTTTTTTGTAAATTTTTCAACTTTTTTTCAAAAAATGAGTAAATTTATTCAAAATTTTTAAACTTAGAATATATAAGTATAGTGTAAGGCCTTTACAGAAAGTTTGATTTTAGGAGTTTTTATGAATCCATTGAATTCAATCCTTATCGAAGGGAATGTTGTTCGAGATGCTGTTTTAGACGAAACGGCTAAGGGTACAAAATTTTGTAAATTTTCTATTGCTGCAAACAGATGCTACAAATCAGAAACTGGGACTTTTGAAACAGAAGTGTCTTTTTTTGATGTGGAAACTTGGGGTCGTATGGCGGAGTTGTGTGATGAAAATTGCAAAAAGGGACGTGGTGTTAGAGTTGTTGGACGTTTGAAGCAGGGACGCTGGACTGATGATGCTGGAAATAAGATGTCGAAAATTGGCATTGTGGCAGAGCATGTGGAGTTTAGACCTGTGTTTAAAAACGAAAAATCAAGCAAAGATGTTAAAGAGTCTGTAAGTGCTCCCAAGCCCTCTTCAAAAGAGGACGTGGAAGCGGAGTTGGCTGTTTTTTAAAGAGTACGAAAAACGCTTAAAAAACAGATAGTTGATTGAGTAGGGATTCAAGTTTTGTGCCGTAGGCTTTGTCTGCGGCCCAAGTCCCTGCAAGTTCTTGGATTGTGGGAGCTTTTCCTCTTGGATTTACATATTTGTATCTGGTATCAATTAAGGGTTGCTTTAGTTCTCTTGTGGTGCCGTATGCGTGTAGATGCTGGATGTGAGCTCTTACG
The DNA here is from genome assembly GCA_017416145.1 of Spirochaetaceae bacterium. Lineage (GTDB taxonomy): Bacteria > Spirochaetota > Spirochaetia > Treponematales > Treponemataceae > Treponema_I. The sequence goes on from JAFQDD010000022.1 coordinate 72,087, forward strand.
CCAAGTAATTCGGTTTCAAATGTGTTTCCTGGGTTGTTTTTGTCTATGGAGCCTAATCCACAGAAATTATTCATTTCTTCGGTAACCAGACCTCCGAAACGTAAAAAACCTGTTTCTAAGCACATTTGGATGAAGGCTACGTCAGAGTTTATGCCTTCGATATTACATTCTGCAATGTAATATTCTGCAAGACGCATAACTTTTTCGTATTTCGCATCGGGGTTTTTTGAAATAAAAAAAGCAAAAAGCTGTTGAGCAGACTTTGTTCCACTTGCATCGATATAAATTGATGGTTGCTGGGGAGCGGGTTTGTTTGAATGTTTGGGAAATGTAGTACATGAAAATGCAAGAAAGACCAATAGACAAGAGAAAAATACGTAGAATTTTTTATTCATGTTTAAAGTATCGGATTGCGGATGTCTGAATTTAATAAAAAACTATATTCGATTGAATATTATCAAAAAAGTCAGAAACCAGAAGTTCGAGAAAAGGTCTTAAGTTACGGAATTGATGAGGTAACAGATATTGAATTGTTAATGGCTTTGTTGGGAAATGGGAAAAAAGATATGCCTGTGGCGAAGTTGTCAGAGAAAGTATTAGAAGTACTGAATTCTAGAGATCGGAAGGAATTAAAAGAAGCGTTGCTAAAAATTGATGGTATGGGGCCTAGTAAAACTGCTTTGATTTTGTCGGCTTTGGAGTTTGGGAAAAGATTTTCTAGTAAACCAAAAGCAAAAATTAGGTCTGTAACAGATGTGGTTCCGATTTTGCAGATATATACTTTCAGAAAGCAGGAACATTTCGTTTGTGTAACATTAAATGGAGCGTATGAGGTAATGAATATATATGTGATTTCCATAGGTTCTCTGAATAAAACGGTTATTCATCCTCGGGAAGTGTTTACTGTGGCAATAGCTGAGAGGGCTGCAGCAATAATCGTGGCTCATAATCATCCATCTGGAAATTTAGAACCTTCAACTGCTGATTTTGAGTGTACTAAACGAATCTTAGACTCTTCTAAAATTCTAGGTATCCCTTTGTTAGATCATTTAATTATTTCCAAAGATGGATATTTTAGTTTTTACGAAAATACAGATTTGTTTTCCAAAGATTAGAGCTTGGTGATTTTTAGGAAAAACTCTACTTCAGCTCGGATTCTTTTTAAGAAATCAGAGGAAAGTTTTGGTCCTGTGTGACCGTCTGGAAAATGTAAATAAAGATAGCCACATTTTTGGAGAAGCTGTTCTAAATTTGTGGCATCTTTTTTTCCAGTGAGAATGTCTTTTATTTCTAAAAGATTGTTGTGTTGGGATGATAAAAAATCAGAAATAATCTTTTCAAGAATAACCTGTTCTTGTTGAGAGTTGATGGAAGAAGTGGTGGAAAAAATTTGATATGGAGTTTTGTTTAACAGATTGAAAAAGTCTGCATAATCACATTTTGGAAGATTGGTTTCAATACCAAATTTTCCTAAGTCAAAAATATTTTGAATTTTGGAATATCGATTCGTAAAATGTAAAGCGTAATTGTATAATGCTTTTGACGTAAGTTCTTGATTTTCTGGATTTTGATAAGAGCTTTTTCCTGTGATGTAAAAATTTCCACTATTAAAGCTGGAACCAAATTGTTCTGTTGAAGAAAGTTTGAAATTGTTAGCAAGAATTGCAGAATGAACTGGAGCTCCCTTTGAGTGGGTTTTTCCTGGGAAAAAGGAAAAATCTGTTCCACAACAAAAGATTTTTTGCTGTGAATTTCTAACTTGTATAGCTAATTCAACTGCAACTAGTCCAACAGAACCAAGTGGCTCAATTCTTGGGATGTCTAATTGTTGAGCCAGTTGGGAAAAAGCTTCAAAAAAAGCTTCTGAAGTATATTTTGAAAGGAAAAAAGAGGTTTTTCCTTTCAAAATTCTCTTTATTGAAGGTCTGGAAAGCAAATCGGATGCGAAGGAGAGTTTTGAATCCTTAAAACCGATATAGGCTTTTTCTATTGCGAATTGTCCTTCAACGCCTACAACCAAATCTGGCTTAATATCATACTTTGTAATAACTGGCAAAGTCGCATCTACTGCAATTATGAAAAGATGCTCTCGAAGATTTGTATTTAGTAGTTTAGACTTTAAAACAGGCAAAAAATCATCCAAAGACAAACCTGTAGCCAAAACCAAAATTTGTTTATTGGCGACAAGTTTTTTTACTTCGGTAAGTGAAAAAAGATTTTGAAACTGTGTTTTTCGAATATCCTGTAAATTTTTGAAAAAATTTCCTGCGTAAAGCCGTCCCAACTTTATTAAAGTTGTTCGATTTTTCCAAAACTGGGAGATGCTCTCATCAAGTAAGGATGTTACTTCTTGATAAAAGTCTGTATGAATTTTTGCCCCACCGCTAAAATCAAGGGGAAGAACACGCTTGAAATTTCCAATTTTGGGGAATGAGATATGGGAAAAAGGTGGATTTTCTTTTATGTTGTTTACTAATTTTGCAATTTGAAGGGATGTTTCAGGATTTGCATAAAAAACTTTGTGAGAGTTTTCTAAAATAGGCGGAAGTAAAGATTCAGTGCAATTTAGAGAAAAATCATAGAGATTTTTGTCTTTTTCTAGTGCTAGGATAAAAGAGTCTTCTGGAGCTTTGTTTAGCAATTCTTGAAGACCGTAGCCTAATACTGGAGAAAAACAAAGAATCAAAGTGTTTGGAAGTATTTGAAGATTATCAATTACTTTTAATATAGAATCTTTAGGGGCATATTTGGAATAGAGAGGTTTGTTTTGGTAAAAGACAGAAAAACCCTGCTGGGTTTCAACCAGACAGGGTTTTGTAGTGCTTGGATTATTCATTTGTTGGCATATTAGCGAATAATTGTTTGAAATATACGTCTAATACTTTGTTTTCAACTTTATCACTGTTTAAAACTGAGTTTCGGATTTCGTATTGGTCAATCATAGCTGTGTAGTACATATATGTGAAATCATCAACAGGTTCACCTTGTTCTTCAGCTAATAATTTTAGAACAACAATGTAATCTCCAAAAACCATTGGGCTTGAGATTTCGTTTTCGCCTAATCCGAAAGCTGTGTTAAAGAATTCGTCGCTAGATGTTGCAGAACTTAATGCAGCTTCTGTTGGCAAATATGAGAACATAGCACTGTTTCCGTAGTTAATTGGGAATGGACCAACTTTTACAGGAGTTACAGCGTATTTTTCTGCTGCTGCGTCAAAACCAAGTGCTACAGCGTCTGTTGCAAAATCTTGTGCTAGGTTGATGAAATAGTCTTCGATAAGACCTGCTTCGTAAGTAATCATATATGTGTTTACAGTATCAAGCATTGTTTCGTCTGCAAAATCAGCAGGAACATTTGCACCATCACCACGGAAAATTGCATAACCACTTGCTGTTTTTACAACGCCAGAAAGTTCTCCAGCTTTTAGGTTTGTTACAGTGTTTAAATCATCTTCTGAAGTTAAAATTACTTTTAATTGATATTTGAAGTTGTTTTTGAATTTACCATTGTCTTCTGTTGTGCGTTTTGTTGAAAGATTTGAAACAGCATCTTCAAAAGTGATTTCATTTTTGTTGATTTGATCCAAAATTGATTTCAAAGAAGCTTCATCATCAGCTGTGATAGCAGACAAATCGTGTTTTACGAATAAATCTGGATTTTTATTTGCAAAAGCAAGTAATTCTGATTCTGGGTAGCTATCTTTTGCGAAGGAAACCATATCAAATGAACGTTGGTAAACATTCATATTTTTTACGAAATCAGCTTCTGCAGAAGAAGATTTTACACCGTAAAGACCAGCTTGATTTCCAAAATAGTCTTCTACATAGCGATTATAAATTAGTTCTGTTTTTGCTGCATCGTAAAGATTGTTTTTGTCGTTGTTTGACATACTTGCTACAAAAGTAGCTGGATCATCAGTTTGGCTTGAAATGTATTGAACCATTCTTTCTGTGATTTCTTTATCGGTTGGAACGTATTTTGTTTTTTCAACTTCTGATGTGAAAGCCATATTTAAAACTGTTTGATTAAATGCTGAAGACAAAAGTTTATGGAAATTATCGTTTTTAATTTCTTGTCCATTAGCTTCAGCGTTTGCGTAAGCCTGTTGTAAAGCAGCCATAAAGTAAGAACCATTTTCGTTTGTGATTTCTTCACCGTCGTAAGAACCATAAACTTCAATTCCAGAGTTTGCAGCAGATTGTGTCATACCTGGAACATAGATAAATGCAAAAGCGGCAATCACTAAAATGATAATTGCACCAATTTTTGAAGCTAAACCTTTTTTTGATTTATTTTCTTTCATTATTTCATCCTTCTTTTTAGGTTTTAAACCAATAATTAACTTAAAGATTTTATCACCAGATACTTGTAAAGTCAATGTTTATATATGGTTTATATAAATAAAAAAAAGCATTCCAAAAGTTGTAACACCAATGGAATGCTTTTTAGAGAAAAATCTTTATATTAATCTAATTATAGACCAAAGATAGAAGCGTATTCTTTAAGAGCGCCTGTCATATCTCCAGCTAGAACTTGTTTTGTTAGGATTTTTCCAAGTTGTACACCTTCTTGGTCAAAACTGTTTAGATTCCAGATGAAACCTTGGAACATAATTTTGTTTTCAAAGTGTGATAGAAGAGCTCCAAGACTTTCTGGAGTTAGTTGGTTTCCGTAAATCAAACTTGAAGGACGTTCACCAGCAAAGTATTTGTTAGGATTTTCGTTGTCTTTTCCACAAGCAAAAGCTACGATTTGTGCTGAAAGGTTTGCACAAAGTTTTTTCTGGCTTGTTGAACCGTCAACTACAACATCATTTCCGTTTTGATTTTCATTGAATCCAATAAATTGTAGAGGAATAATGTCTGTTCCTTGGTGCAATAATTGATAGAAAGAGTGTTGACCGTTTGTTCCTGGTTCACCAAAAATAACTGGACCTGTTACGTAGTTTACTGGGTTTCCGAAACGGTTTACAGATTTACCATTACTTTCCATATCAGCTTGTTGAAGGTGAGCTGGGAAACGGCTTAGAGCTTGGCTATATGGAAGAATTGCTGTAGAAGGATAACCTTGTGCGTTTCTTTCGTAAACACCGATTAATGCGTCTAACAAAGCTGGATTTTCTTTGATATTTGCATTTTTTGCTGTAATATCAGCTTCGTTTGCTCCTTTTAGGAATGCTGCAAAAACTTCTCCGCCAAAAGCTAAAGAAAGAACTGCTCCACCTACAGCAGAAGTTGATGAAAAGCGACCACCAATGTAATCGTCAATGTAGAAAGAAGCAAGATATTCTGGGTTATTTGCAAGTGGACTTGTTTCTGAAGTAACTGCAATCATGTGGTTTGCAGGATTTAGTCCAGCTTTTTTGATAAAATCTTTTACGAAAAGTTCGTTAGCTAGAGTTTCTTGTGTTGTTCCTGATTTTGAAACAAGCACAAAAAGTGTGTGAGCTAAATCTACAGTTGAGATAACAGCTGCACCGTCGTCTGGGTCTACGTTTGAAATGAATTTTGCATTCAATTTTAGGCTGTTATTCTTTTTTGCCCATTCTTCTAGAGCAAGATACATAGCACGTGGACCTAAGTCTGAACCACCAATACCAATTTGAACAACTGTTGTAAATTTTTCGCCTTTTGCGTTGGCAACTTTTCCTTCGTGAACATTTTTTGCGAAAGCTGCAATTTTTTCTTGTTGTTCCACGTAGAATGAACGAGCGTTTTTGCCATCGTATTCAATGTCGTTGCCAAGTTGACCACGTAGTAGGTGATGAAGAACTTTGCGATTTTCTCCTGTGTTGATAGTTGCACCGTTGAAAAGTTCTGCAAATTTTTCAGTAAGGGCCATTTCATCAGCAAGGTTTTGCATTACTCCAAGAATTTGGTCGTTTACTTGTTTTGCGGCATAGTTATATGTAAGACCTGCTGCCATTTTTGCAGAGTAATTTTTTACGCGATCTGCATTTAATTCTTTTTTTAGAGAAACTTGTCCCTTTAGAGACATAAGTTTTTTCCAAGATTCGTAAGAATCAGCATTGTTCCATTCCATAAGTGTTCTCCTATAATTTTAAGTAAGCTATGAAAAATATATAAATCCAAATTGGATTAATTTACGTGATTTATTCGTCTAATTCTGGGATTTTTAGTTTTAGTGCATCTAAAAATTGATCACCAGAAATACCTTCTCTGAGACAGGCAAAAACACAGTTATCGCCTCCAGCGATTGTTCCAAGAATTTCGTCCATTCCCAAAGTATCTAAACTTTGGGCTACAACATCAGCGTAGCCTGAATAGGTTTTGATAACTGCTATATTGCCAGAACATTCTATGGAAATGTATCCTCGCATAAAATCTTGAGCAAGGGATAAATCTGATTCTTGACGATCTTCTTCGCCTGGAAGTGTATAAACGTAACCGTTATGTCCGTCTGAGATTTTTCCAACTTTTAGAAGCTTTAAATCTCGAGAAAGAGTTGCTTGGGTAACTTCGTAGCCTTCTTTGTTAAGGTATCCTAAAAGAGCTTCTTGGCTTTCAATTCGGTAGGTTTTAATCAATTTGCGGATTATCTTCAGTCGGGAAAGACGCTCTTTCATCTAGGTTTCTCCAAAAAATGTATGTTTATTCATTCTTATTGTATAAACATACTCTAAAATCCCTTTGGAAGTCAAGTTTATGTATTTTTATGTGGTTTATTTCGGCTACGCTCAATAACTAATTTTTTGAAGGCAACTTGTTGTCAGAACGCCCAAAAGTTAGAAATTTATTAGAAAATGGAACTTTGACGAGAGCTTACTTGAAAACAATTTTGATGTTTTATATAGTTTTAATATGAAAATTTTGAAATTGATTTTGGCCGGCATTGTGATTGGGGTTGCAAATGTGATTCCTGGGGTTTCTGGTGGAACTATGGCCGTTGTTTTTGGCATTTATGATGAGTTGATTGGAGTGATTTCTTTCAATATTAAGCAGATTTTTTCAAAGTGGCGATTTTGGGTTCCTCTTGCTGTGGGAATGGGAATCGGTATTATCGCTTTTAGTAAGATTGTAACATTTTTGTTTGAGAATTTTCCGGTACAAACTCAGTATTTTTTTGCTGGAATTGTGCTTGGTAGTATTCCGCTGATTTTGAAGCGAACTAGTTTGACTTTGAAAAGAGAAAATCTTGGAAACTGGATTTCGGCTCTTGTGTGCTTGGTGATTATGCTTTTGATGGTGTTTATTAACACAGATAATATGATTTCTACTATACAGACTGAGCTTACTTTTGGACTTACCGTGAGATTGCTTTTAGGCGGTGCTTTGGCGGCTTTTGCTATGATTATTCCAGGGATTTCTGGGTCATTTTTAATGGTGATTTTGGGGATTTACTCTACTGTAATTGCTTCTGTTTCTGATTTTAATCTTCCTATTATTTGCGTTGTGGCTGTTGGAGTGATAATCGGGATTTTTGCTGGGGCAAAGGGTGTGCAAGTTTTGTTAAACAAAGTTCCAAATCAAACCTACGGGGCAATTTTTGGTCTTGTAATCGGCTCTGTTTTTGCAGTTTTGCCTTTGAAAGAAACTGTTTCATTTTTTGCTGATGGAAAGATTTTAGCCTTTGTGATTTCTCTAGTTTGTGCCGCCGCCGGTTTTGCTCTAGCATTTTTTAGCGGAAAAGAAGGGAAAGATAATTAAGAATTAAGAATTAAGAATTAAGAGCAATGCTGCAAAAAAAATCATCGCATGGTTTTTGAGTCGGCGAGATTATCTAAAAATCTATCCATAAGGATAAAAGCTTCCTGGGTTAAAATGGAGATATTGTCGTATTGTGTGTGCATACATCTCCAAGTCCAAGGGAGCTTTTCTTTTTCCATAAGATTTAGGGCTTTGTCTTGGGATTTTGTGCCAACTTTTCTGTCTAAAACTGTGCGAGAAAAAGTTTTTTCTTTTTGAAGATATCGCATATAAGTGGTGGCTTCATCTGATGGCAAAACTGTAATGGCCACTGCTGGAATACCACAGGCTATAAATCCTGCGTTGTCTCCGTAGGGAACAGGAATGGTAATCCACTTGTTTGGGGAAGTTTTTGCAGCAAGAGAAATGGCCTTGTTGTAAAGGGCTTCAAAAGTTGCGTGAAAATTGCCCTTTGTTTTTATGCTTTTTCCAGCAGTGGAAACAACCAAAACATCCCCACGACCACAACCGTCTAAAACAAAAACTTCATCTTGGGTAATGCCAAGTTTTTTGTAAAGGGTTGCAATTCCGTAAGCACCTTGCTCTTTTGTAAAACCAAGCTCTTCGCCGTCAGTGAAAATAATTCGCAAATTGTGAATTTTTGGTTGATTGTAGATTTTTTTTGCCCAAAGCAAAACCTCACAAACTGCGGCACTGTTGTCGTTTGCACCTGGTGTGTTTTGCACTCTGTCGTAGTGAACAAGGAGAGTTTTTGTTTTGAAAAGTGGAGAATAACAAGTTTTTGGGAAATTTATAAAAATGTGATTTTTAGATTCGATTGGTAAAACTGTAAATGGAATTTCTAATTTTGTAATCCAAGATTTTAAATATTCAAAACGATTGCAGTTTGGTTCTAAAAATCCTGCAAACACCAAAGGCAAAAAACTCATATTTCATTATCGGATGAAAATTAGATAATATAAATATTAACTTTTTGAACTAACGTATTCGGGCTCTGCTTCCAAAATCTGGATAATGGCATCTTCTATTGTATAATCCAAAAGTTTTTTAAGTTCGTCACGTTTTTCTCGAAGAATATTTCCAGCATTTTCTTTTACCGCCGAGTCGCTGACAATTTCGTTGTTTGAGTGAGGTTTTAGGAGCTCGTAAACTTCAACACCAAGAGCAGAAGCAATTTTTACCAATGTGGAGTCGCTAACCCAAGTTCGTTGAGTTTCTATGTCGGTAACATAATTTGATGACATATTTATCATTTCAGCAAGTTTACTTTGGGAAATATTAAGCTGTTTTCTGCGATTTTTGATATTTTCTGAAAGAATACTACGAAGTTGCTCCTGTGTCATAAATCTAGATTAAAACAAAACAACTTTGGAATAAATATGATACAATCGGGTGAAAAACTTGTGATATTATCCGTGTTATTGAGAATAATAAACCTCTTTAATTTTAATAATAGAATATTTCAATATAATTGCAAAAATTACCCGTAAATCCTTAGAAAAAATCAATAAAACAATCACACGGAATTTATTGTTAATTTTTGTATAATTTTTCTAGAAAATATTTTTTATCGTGCTAGAATAAAATTCGGAGAGAAAAAATTTAGGAGAAAGAAATGAAAAAGAAATTAAACATCATAGTTTTACTAACATTAGTTGTTTTAACTTTGTTTACTTTTGGATGTAAAAAGGAAGTTGAAGCTGGTGCAGATGTAAGAGCATGGAATATTAGTTCACAAGATGGTGCATGTGGTGGTCAAGTTGTTACTTTGAAAGTTGAAAAAGGGGATATCTCATGGTTCTGTTGGACAGTTCACCAAGCAGATGGTGGATATATCCAAACTGCAGGAACAGATTACGACATCTATAAATACGTTTCTGATGGTGACCATTTTGGTGATAAAGTAAATGATATTACAACATTAGAAAATGGGAATACATATATATTTAAATTTGGTGTTAAAGGAAACTATGATTTGTATATCAATCAACCAACAGCAGAAAAAAGTGTCGGTGGAACAAAAGATTTCCGTGGAAAGGTTAAAGTTGAAGAAAATAATACAGTTCACCTAAAAGACAGTGGATACAAAGATATCACAGGAAAAAATGTTGAAGTTTATATTAAAAATAATGAGCCAACTTCTGGATCTTTCTGGCAAAACGGAGATTATACAGTTACAGAACTATGGCCTTTAGTTCTTGAATCAAATAATACCGCAGGTGATAGTGGCACTGGATCAATATGGAAAGTTGAGCAATCCTTGAAATATACTGGTTTGGCATTAACAAATGGAAATACAGCTGGTTGGTTATTCCCTTGTGAAGAAGGAAAGGACATACTAGTTGCAATGTATCAACCTAATAGAGGAACTGGTACTCCTATGCAAGGTTCTACAAAAGAGGAACAAACAGAAAATTTAAATACATATTTTGGAAAACAAATTAGTTATGCTTCTATTCCAGAAAATAGAAAACTAACTGTGGCTAACTCCTCTAGTTTTAACGACAAAAAATTCTTAAAAGAAGATATGTCATTCACAGCTAAATCCGCTATAGGAACAGTTGAATATTACACAGTATCAGATGTTCCAGAAGGAATGACAAAATAATCTAGTCCATAACTAGAACACAATACGCTCGGAAATCAGAAATGGTTTTCGGGCGTTTTTTTATGCTTTGGAGAGAAACTTGTGAAAATGAGGAAGTGCGGGGCGGTTTGCAAAGTGCAGGGGAGTAGGATTTTGGAGGTCGCTAGAGTGATTTTGCAACGGAGAAACAGGGGGGCAGAGAACCTTCCCTTGTCCAACTGTTTTGTGGGTAAAGGAAACGGGTTAACTTAAAGTAGCAAAAAAAATCGCCTAGAACTACCTGTGTAATCCTATTCTGTCATTAGCATATTTTCTACCTCGGTTGCAAATCCTTTTCAAGTTGTTGGAGTGTTTCTCCTGATAAACCAGTAGCAGTTGAGATTTGTTCAATAGAAAGTCCTAGGTGAAAAAGATTTTTAGCCGTTTCCAATTTTTCTTGATACATACCCTGTTTTATGCCCTGACTTATACCTTGCTTTATGCCTTGACTTATGCCTTGACTAATTCCCTGAGATATGCCCTGTTGAAGGCCCTTGCTTAAGCCATCTTCGTAAGCTTCTTCGCGTTGTACTGCTATATCTGTGTCGTAATCGTATTCTGTCATTAGCATATTTTCTACCTCAGTTGATTTTCTTGCTAAGTAGTCGGACAAAAACCCTTCTTTTATCGCTTTCGATATCGCTGTTGTAAATGGGTCATCTGTTCCAGAGTC
>JAFQDD010000025.1 GCA_017416145.1 Spirochaetaceae bacterium
GTCTATCGACTCTGGCACAGATGACCCATTTACAACAGCGATATCGAAAGCGATAAAAGAAGGATTTTTGTCCGACTATTTAGCAAGAAAATCAACTGAGGTAGAAAATATGCTAATGACAGAATACGATTACGACACAGACATAGCAGTACAACGCGAAGAAGCATACGAAGATGGCTTAAGCAAGGGTGCGTATGAAAAAGCTGTTGAAACGGCAAAATCAATGTTAGCAGATAATCTAAATATTCAATTTGTAGCAAAATATACTAATCTTCCTGTAGAAACGATTCAACAACTTGAAAAGGATTTGTAACCGAGGTGGAAAATATGCTAATGACAGAATACGATTAAGCTATGAAGACGAAGGGCCTAATCAATTTCTCGCTATGTTTTCATCTCCCAAAATTCGCAATCGCTATCTTACACTAAAATAAAACCGTTCAAGGTAAATTGCTCTTTCTTTTGCTTGATTCCAGTATTTGCTATCAGGAAAGTTTTCTACCAATGTTTTGTAGGCAGACAAACTTTCTTTGATATTTCTAATTGGAGTATTTTTTTCCAATAACTGACCTTTCATAAATAATGCATAGTCAGTATATTCGTCTGTATCTTCACCCAAAACCGCAAAATAATAATCTATTTGATCCAAGGCTTCTATGTACATTTCATCATCCAAGAATGCTTGACCTAAGTCTAAAACTTCTTTTGTATCAATATTTTCATCCATAAAAATAAAAGAATCATCTGTGAAAAACATTACTTCAGGTTCATCTTCGATTATTCCATAATCAAAATATTCTTCTTCGTAATATTCTTCTTGGATTTCTTCTTCAAAATCTGAATATGTAAACTCTGGTGCCTCTATAGTTTCAAGTTTTCCTTTTTTAGAATTCACAGTTACCAATAAATAATCGTTAATTGGTTCATTTGTTAATAAATCCTGCTTAAAAAAGTGCAACAAGGCTGTTCCAGAATTATTTGATTTCAAAGTAAAATCCGTAGAATCTTCATAAATATCCCGTTTATCAAAGATGAAAATATCAGAATTATACTCATCTCCTAGATAAATCCAACCTGTTCCAGGGAAAGACACCAACAACTTTTGATTATTATTCATCACCATAGAACGATTTTCTTTTATCTCAACAGTTTCCTCAGGTTCAAGTGGCACAAAGTTTTCATCTGGACTAAAGATTTCTTCTAGAGGAATGTCCTCTGTTTCTGGTAAAAAATCTTCTATTAGGGGTTCTTGTAAAGGTTCTTGCTCTACATTTTCATAATTTTGTGTATTTTCAATTTTAGAATCTTCAGTTTCTTGATTTACAAACTCATAATCAACTATATTATCAGCAATTAACTCTGATTCATCAATAGCTTGTTTTTCAGTAATTTCTTCAGATTGTGTTTCTTCCTGTAAATTTTCTAAAATATTTTCATTTTCTTCAGAAACAGAACTTTCATCAATTTGAAAACTATTTTCTTCTGGGATTTCTTCTAAAATTATCTCATTAAATTCTTCTTTTGGCTCTTCGTTTGTATCTTCTTTTAGATCTTCTTCAATAGAGTCTAAATCTATTTCAGTTTCGGTTTCCTTTATCAAAGGCAAAAACTCAACATAATCAGGACTTTCGTAATTTTCTGGATTTATCATCAAGGCAAGATGTTCTTCAGAGTCTTGATTTTCATCAATTTCTAGTGATTCAAGAGACTCATTTGAAGATTCATCTATTTTTCCCTCAGTATTTTCGATTATCATACTTTGATTTTCATCTAAAATTAGATTATCTTCTGGAGGATTTGAAATATTAAGTTGATTTTCTATATTTTCTGGAGTTTCTAAATTTTCTTCTAAATTATCTGTTAAATCTTGATTTTCTGGCTTAACTTCACTTTCCACAGGAACAATCTCTGGAATTTCAGAGGAGGTTTCAGAATCTGTACTTGCACAACCGAAAAACATAAAGGTTGATATTAAAATTAATATTAATTTTTTCATGGTGAAGCCTCCAATATATCCTTAATTAACTTATCATTTGCGGTTTTTAGTTCATCTAACATTTTTTCTGTTGGCAAAGTGATATGTTCATTTGCTTCTTCTTCGCTCCATTTTTGCTGTGGAACTCGTGAATACATATAATCATCAGTTATTTCTGGACTGCTTGGCGAATAAAAATACTCTGTGATTTCGTACTCATTTTCGGGTAGTTGTGCTTCTTCTTTTTTTGGAGATAAGCACAATATCAATATAAGAATAACCACCAAAAAAAGCAAAATTCCAAATGCTATAATGAGTACTTTTTTTCTGTTTTCATCATCAGATAGAGAAATTTGTAAATGCTCAATTTTCTCCTGAAGAGTTTCCAGTATTTTCATCCTGTAAAGTTTCCTCTGATTGATTATTTATTTCGTTATCAATTTCTGTTTCAGTTGAAACTGCTTTTTCTTCTACCGTTTCAACTTGTGTTTCTTCTGGTTTTACAGAAACAGCTTTTTCTACAATCAAGCCAGAAGCGTAATTTTTGCCAGTCCGTTTTGGTGGATGTGGCGGAATAAAAACGTTTGTTTCTGGTTCAACTTCTTCTTCTTCAAATGGCTCTGGATCTGGAAGCACGATTCTACCGTTTTCTTCAAGTTTAATTGTAATAACTTTACTTACACCCTGCTCTTCCATTGTAACACCTAGCAATGTACTTGCTCCAGCTACAGTTTTTTTGTTGTGGGTAATAACGATATATTGGCTAATATTTCCAAATTCTCGCAAGGTTTGAACAAATCGAAGTACGTTTTGTTCGTCTAGAGCAGCGTCAATCTCGTCTAGCAAACAGAATGGACTTGGACGAACCATATAAGTAGCAAATAAAAGTGCAACAGCTGTCATAGTTTTTTCACCACCAGAAAGCAATGCAATGCTCTCGAGTTTTTTTCCAGGTGGCTGAGCTAGAATATCAATACCAGATTCTAGAACGTTTTGTGGATCAACTAGATGAAGCTCTGCACGACCACCTCCAAATAATCGGCGGAACATATTGTGGAAATTCTTTTTGATTTTGTTGTAAGTTGCCAAAAATTGTTCTGTACTTTCTGCTCGAATTTCTTCTGTAATGCGAGTTAGGTCGTCTTTTGCTTTTTGTAAATCAGCTAACTGGCTTGAAAGAAAATCAAAGCGTTCTTTTGTTTCTGCAAATTCTTCGATTGCCATTAGGTTTACGCTTCCAATATTTCTAAGAGCATTTTTTGCGGTGGCAAGTTTTTCTCGTAGTTGTACAGGAAGTTCTGTAATTGTATACATATGTTCTTCAAATTCCATCAAGTCTCTTGAATGGGATTCTTTGAAGTTTTCTTTTAGGTTTCGAATTTCTGTTTCTGTGGTAACGATTTCTAGATTTAGTTTTTCTATCAAACTTTGATGTTTAGAAAGTTCTTTTGTTTTTTGTTCTAAGGCATTTTGTTTGCTAGAAACGTCAGAGTTTTTGTTTTTAATTGTATTTTCTAGTTCGTTTAAGTCGTCAACTACTTTTCGACCTTTGTATTGAATCTCTGCTAATTCGCTTTCTGATTCTTCTAATTGTTCTGTGGCATCGTCTAACCGTTTTGATTCGTTAAAAAGCTCGTTTTCTAGTTCCACAAGTTCTGCTTCTTGACTTGCAAGTTCCCGACGCAAAATACGAAGTTGGTCTTCTGCTCCCTTAACTTGTGTTTCCATTTGAGCTTTGTTGATACGCATTTGCTCAAGAGTTTCTCTATATTCGTTGATTTTAACCACGAGGTCTGAGTTTTCACTTTTTAGAGAAGCTATTGTTTCTTTTAGATTTTCGATTTGTGCGTAATTGTCTTGAATCTTACTGTCTAGTTCACGTTTTTTTGTGATAATTCCTTCTGGAGCAAGGAATTCGTTAATAAACTGTGGATTTTTTTGTGTGTATTCTGTAACAGCATCTTCAAGTTCTAGGGTAAGATTTTCGATTTCGGTGAAGGAATTTACAGCACTTTCTGAAAATCGCTTAACATCAGCTTCTGTGTGAACAGAAACTTTGTCAAAATCTGCAAAAAGTTTTTTACGTCCAGAAGCCAAAACCTTTAGACTTGAAACACAATGGTTTACTTTTTCCAAAGATTTTTCATAGCTAGAGGATGAATAACCTGCTTCTTTAAGCTTAGAATCAAGTTCTGTTACAATATCGTCTGTAATAGCTTGAAGTTCAATTTGTAAATCACCTCGTTTTTTATCAAGTAAGGCAATTTGTTCGCTGCACAAAGCACTTTGTTTATCATTTTCTGTAATACGATTACTGGCGATTTGTATATTTTCTTGAAAGGATATAATGCTTTTTTCAACTTCTTCAAGGCGTTTTGAAAGTGTATGAACTGTAGATTCTTGATTATCTGTATCTTCTCGGAGTGTTTCAACTCTTTCTTCGATACCGGCTTTTCTTCCCTCTAGTTGATTTAGTTTTTGCTTAACTTCGTTTTTCCGTTCGTTAAGCATTTTTATTTGTTCTTTTTTTGCGTTTTCTTCTACGCCTAAAGCAACTAATTTTTTTTGCAAATCCACAAGTTGATTATTCATAGATGTTACTTCATCCATGTGTTCTTCAAGTTGAGAATTTAGAGCATTTAGTTCTTCTTGAACAGACTTTTTATTTTCTGTGGCCTTTTCTAAGTCACTTTTTCGGTTATTTTGGTCTTGTAAAAACCCTTTTAGTCGTAAAAGTTGAATATCAAGTTCTAGATTGAAAACATCATCTTTTAATTGGCGATATTTAGTTGTTTTATCAGCTTGGATTTTTAAACTATCGTAAGAGCGGCGGACTTCTCCCAAAATACCGTCAACTTGTTTCATATTTTCTTCGGTTTTTGCAAGAGTGCGTTCTGCTTCTGCTCTTTTTGCTTTAAATCGGGTGATACCAGCAGCTTCTTCAAAAATGTAGCGTCTATCTTCTGGTCGGCTAGAAAGGATTTGGTCGATTTTCCCCTGTTCCATTACAGAATAGGCGGCTTTACCAACACCTGTATCCCAGAAAAGTTCTCGAACATTTTTTAATTTGGCTTGAGTGCCGTTAATCCAATATTCGCTTTCTCCAGAACGATACAAGCGTCTTTTTATGGTGATTTCGCTAATATCGAGAGGAAGAAGTCCTTGTTCGTTGGAAATTGTAAGAGTAACTTCTGCTACGTTTAGGGCTTTTCTTGATTGAGTTCCGTTAAAAATAACGTCTTCCATGGATTCAGCACGCATATTTTTTGCGCTTTGTTCACCTAAAACCCATTTTACAGCATCAACTACGTTACTTTTTCCACATCCATTTGGGCCTAGCAAAGCTGTGATTCCGTCTGAAAATTCAATGTGAGTTCTATCTACGAAGGATTTAAATCCAAAAATATCTAAGCTTTTTAAAAACATTAGTAATTACCTAATCCGCCTTCTTTTACTTGGAAGTGGCTAAATTCCATACTAAAAGATGCTCTACCCTGTGTTACTGAACGTAAACTTGTGGAAAATCCGAACATCTTTGCCATTGGAGCTTGTGCGTGAACAACTTCTGTAGAAGGTTTTGAATCAAGACTTTGAATTAGACCTCCACGTTGTGTAATTTGACTCATAGCATCTCCAACAAATTCTTTTGGAGAAAGAATTGTAACATTCATAACAGGTTCAAGAAGTTTTGGATCTGCTTTGTTACAAGCTGCATCAAAGGCTTGAACACTACAAGCTTCAAATGCAAATGGAGTTGATGTAAGCTCGTCATATTGGATATCTGTAACTGTTACTGCAATATCTGTACACAAATAACCGTATTGGATTCCAGAACCGAAAGAATTTGTGATTCCACTTTGGATTGCATCAAAAATTTCACCTGGAATGTTGTTTTTCTTAACATTGCAAGTGTATGTGTTACCAGCACCTGTGTTTGGAGCAATATGAAGTGTAAGACCTGCTGTAACTTGCTTTCCACCAATAACTTTATCGTAAACTTCTGTATGCTCACATTCTGCTGTAACAGATTCTCTGTATGTAACTTGTGGAGCACCAACTCGGGCAGCCACTTTAAAATCATCTTTCATGCGAGTAACCAAAACATCAAGGTGAAGTTCTCCCATTCCAGAGATAATTAACTGTCCAGTTTCTGCATCATCTCGGCTTGTGAAAGTTGGATCTTCTTTTGAAAGAATTTCTAGAGTTTCTTTTAGTTTATCTCTATCTGAAATTGTGTCTGGTTCAATGGCAACAGAAATAACTGGTTCTGGGAAGTTCAAGTCTTCTAGCAAGATTGGCATTCCTTCTGAGCCAAGTGTATCTCCTGTTTGAGCAAGTTTAAGCCCAATGATAACTGCAATATCACCAGCTTCTAGACAATCCATTGGTTCAGTTTTATTGGCATGCATACGCAAAACACGATTTACACGCTCTCTTTTCTTTTTGCCAACATTGTAGATTTGTTCCCCTGGTTTTAGTTTTCCAGAGTACAAGCGAACGTAGCAAAGAGAACCAGCTTCTCTATCATATTGGATTTTGAAAACTAAGCCACTTAGTGGACCGTTTGAATCGCATGGCACTTCAACTTTTTCTTCTTTTTTTGTGTGAAAGCCTATAGCAGCTGGAACTTCGTTTGGAGCTGGAAGATAATCAATAATTGCATCGATTAGTGGTTGAATAGCTGTGTTTTTTCTAGCTGAACCACAGAAAAATGGAATGATTTCTTGTGCAATTGTTTGGCGACGAATTTCTGCTTTTAGCATTTCTTCTGGAATATCTTCCCCATTTAAGAAAAGATCTGCGATTTCATCGTTGCCTGTTGCAATTTCGTCGATTAGTTTTTCTTGCCATTCTTGAGCAAGAGCTTGGCGATTGTAAGAAATCTCTGATTCGATAATAGTTTCTCCATCATCCTTTGGATCGAAGCGATATTCTTTCATTTTTACAAGGTCAATTACACCTTCAAAAGCACTTTCTGAGCCGATTGGGATTTGTAGAGGAACTGGATTTGCACCAAATTTAACTTTAACATCTTGCATTGCAGCAAAATAATCAGCTCCAGCTCTATCCATTTTGTTTACAAAACAAATACGTGGAACGTGATATTCATCAGCTTGTTTCCAAACTGTTTCTGTTTGTGGTTGAACGCCACCTACTGCACACAAAACAGCCACAGCACCGTCTAGAACACGCAAAGAGCGCTCAACTTCTGCTGTAAAATCCACGTGGCCTGGAGTGTCAATTATGTTAATTTGGTAATCTTTCCAATAAGTTGTGGTTGCAGCACTTTGAATTGTGATTCCTCGTTCTTGTTCTTGAGTCATCCAGTCCATTGTTGCAGCACCGTCATCAATTTCACCAATACGGTGAATTTTTCCTGTATAATAAAGAATACGCTCTGTTGTGGTGGTTTTTCCAGCGTCGATGTGAGCCATAATTCCGATATTTCGCATTTTGTTTAATTGCATTTTTATCCCCAAATTTTCAGTTTATTCTTTTATGTCAGATTTATTTTCCGTTTCAGTTTCCTTTGGAACTTCAGTTGCTTTTTTGAAGTTTTCCTCTAAAACAGATATATTTTTCGATTCAGGAAAATCAATTTTGAACTTTTCCAAAACTATTTTCGCCTCATCATATTCCTTTGTTTCTAATAACAAAAGATAATAATTTTTCGCAATTTCCTCTTGGTATGGAGTTTTTGTATAAAGTTCCTTGTAAATATTTATGGAATCTTGTAATTTTCCATTTTTTCCATAACAATAGGCTAAACTTTCTGCAAGAATCGTGTTTGTTTTTTCTTGTTGGTATAAATCATAAAAAATATCTTCGGCTTCTCCAAAATTTTTGTTTAAAGCATAAGCTCGTGCTAGTTGATATTTAGTCTGATTTAGGTTTTCATTCTTGGCAGAACGCAAACTCAATTTATAATTTTCTATCGCTTTTGAATAATTCTTTTGTGCAAGGTAATTCTCAGCAATATTAAAATATTCTGTAGAAAGATTTTGCAAAATCACAGCCTTTTCCCCAGGAATTGTTGAAACACAAGAGATGAGAAAAAGACTTATGATTGTAAGCAAAACTAATCTAGAGTTTTTCAAGGATTTTTCCTTGGTTTAGTGTCCCAAAACAGTATGTTCAATTTTGCGTAATTGAGAACGGTACAAACTTGTAATATTTGAACCGTAATCTGCTATCAATTGAATAATATTTCTTGGTGTTTCGTGTGAATCGCAACCATTTAATCGGTCTCCAGCATCTCCAAGACCTGGCATAATGTAAGCTGATGCATTTAGAACTGGATCCATCCACAATGTATAGCAAGAACAGTTTTCCAAAGCTCGAACAACTCTTAATGAGCCTTTTAGAGCTGAAATTACATTAAAAAACTTAATTGATTTTGGTTTTACCCCTTGGTCTAGCAAATATTTCACAACTGTAACAAGAGAACCGCCAGTTGCATTCATTGGATCTGCAAAAATCAAGTCTTTTCCGTTTAATTCCTCTAGATTGAAAAATGAATTGTCTAAGTCAAGGATGTATTCCATATTGTTTTCTTTTTTAGAATCATCACGTTTGATTTTGAAAAGTGCAAATGGAGTTACGTATCCATTAGATGAATATTCTTCGATTTCTTTTGACATAATCATTGAAGGAAGTAATGCACCACGAAGCATAACGCACATAACGGTATTGTTGATTTTGTGGTCAATATCTGGAATTTTGTGAACAGAATAGTTTTGCACAGGAACTGTTACAGGTGTTTTTACCACAAGATAGTTCTTGTTATCAGAATGACTGCCTGTGTATGCAAGGCGGAAAAGCATTTCATAAGCTCTTTGAGTATAGTAAACGAATTCATCGTGATCTGTTTTTGTGTTTCGGAGTTTTGCAATTACACGACTAGCTTCTGCATGACTTTCCTCTTCTGTGTCAAAAGAAAAAACATGTAATCCTGGAACTTCATTGCAAATTTTTTGCATTAAATGCCCCATTTCATTAAAAACTTCGATTACTTTTTTTTCTTCGTTTGCAAGAGTTGAAGAAAAACCACCAGATGAAATAATTTTGAAAGAATCCATAGCTTTTGCGTATAGATTATCCATTTCTTGCAAGTATAAATTGTCTTGCTCAGTTAAATATCCGTCTAAATCTTCTGCTTTTAAAATGATTTTTGAACTCATTCTGCCCTATCCTTATTGATTTTATTAGAATATTCCTAACTTACTATTTTACACAAATTTTGAAAAAAAATAAAGAGGTAGGATAAAATTATAAATTGGTTAATATTAAAAGTTTTCTGTATGCTCGAACAGATTCAGTGTAACTTCTGCGTGGCAAAAAAAAGAGTCACACAGATTACTTGCTAACGCCTTTTGCTTAACAGCAAAAAATGCTACGCGGATTTGTTCAGGACTAACGTCCTTCACGTAAAGTAGTGGGGTGCGTTAGCAAACCACAAATCCGTGTGGCAAAAAAAATTGCGTCACACAGGTTAATTGCTAACGCCTTTTGCTTAACAGCAAAAGTATGATAAACATCATAAGTTCAAACAAAAAGAGGACGTTAGTCCGAATAGCGTCAGCGATTTTTCCGCGTGACATTTTCTTCAATTTTTTTATTTTTTTTCAGTTTTTCTCTAAATTTATTCAAAATTTTTGAAATTCAAAGCATA
>JAFQDD010000030.1 GCA_017416145.1 Spirochaetaceae bacterium
CACAGGTGGGAGTGGCAAAGCCACAATATATTCCGAGAATATTATCATGTTTTCAAGAAGCCGATTTATCAAAGTATAAGGACAGTATGCGTCCGCTGATTGAACGAGATATGACGGAAACTAAAAAAGCATTGATAGAGCAACTTTGAATTTTAAATTAGCAGATTTTATATAAGTTGATATAATACTATAAAAGTCCATAAATGTAGATAAATAAAGGGTTCTGAGGATTTTTAAGTCACATATAATCCTATATAGTAACTCATATTCTATAAAAAAATGGTACAGAAATGGTACAAAGACGTAACTAATAAAACGAAGCCCTAATATAGCAACAGAATGGAGACTGATTAAATTCAGTCTCTTTTTTTATGTGTGAAGTGCTATTTAACTATAACAATGCAGAACTTGCATTAAAATAATAATTCATAAAGGAGAAAAAGAAGAAACTCAATTTATTCCAAAAGTTTGATTTTATGTTTGTTTTTTGTCAATCCTTACAAAGGAACTTCTATTATTATTAAAAAGTGTTGACTTCCGAAAAACAATTTTCTTGCGAAAATAAAATATCTCGTGATATAATAAATCAATTTGAGCAAAATTTGCTCGAAAAAGTATTCTTATAGGAGAAAAACTAAAAAATGAGTTCACAGTATTTTGGACCAAATGATCGTCCACCATTAGCTCGATGGATTCCTTTGAGTTTCCAACACGTGTTTGCCATGTTTGGGGCAACTATCCTTGTTCCTTTGCTAACTGGCTTAAGTCCTTCAACAGCATTGTTTACAGCAGGAACTGGTACATTGATTTACATTTTGTGTACTGGTGCAAAAGTTCCAGCTTTCTTGGGTTCTTCTTTTGCCTTTATTCCAGCCTTAACTGGAATCGGACAACAATACGGCATTGAGTACGCTTTAGGTGGTGCAATTTGTGCTGGTATTTTTTATGCTATTGTTGCATTGATTGTTAAGTTTGCAGGAACAAAATGGCTTGATAAAGCTTTACCACCAGTTGTTATTGGTTCTGTAATTATTGTAATTGGTTTGAATCTTGCTCCAACTGCTATGCAATCAGCAATGTATGATGGAAACGGTCAATATTCTCTAGTTTACTTTTCAATCGCTATTGTAACTTTGGCAATCGCAATTATTGCAAGTATTTTCTTAAAGGGATTTTTCAACACAATATCAATTCTAATCGGTCTTGTTGGTGGATATTTGTTCACTTTGATAATGGGTTGCTTTTTCCCTGCATACAAATTAATTGATTTTACAGCAGTTTCAGAAGCAAAGTGGTTTGGGCTTCCATTTTTGCAACAAGCAGAGGACGGCTCATATTTTTGGTTAGCTCCAAAATTCAATCTTGTGGCAATCGTTACATTTATTATTGTTTCTCTTGCAACAATTTGTGAACACCTTGGTGATACAATGGTAACTTCTCGGGTTGTAGGTAGAGATTTTTACAAAGACCCAGGACTTCACAGAACTTTGCTTGGAGACGGACTTGCAACTGCTTGGGCTGCAGTTTGGGGTGGACCACCAAACACAACTTATGGTGAAAATGTTGGTGTTATGGCAATTACAAAAGTTTATTCTGTTTGGGTAATTGGCGGAGCTGCTGTTTTTGCTGTTTTATTGTCTTTTGTTCAAAAGTTTGGTGCAATTATTCAAACAATTCCAGGACCAGTTATGGGCGGAATTTCTATGCTTCTTTACGGGCTAATTGCTTCTAGTGGATTACGCACAATCGTAGAAAGTGGCGTTGATTATCAAGACAAAAGAAATCTTACAATTTCTTCTGTAATTATGGTAATTGGAATTGGTGGTGGAATGTTACAATTTGCTATTGGACAGAACTTTACTTTCTCTCTTGGCGGTGTAGCTCTTGCAACTTTGGTTGGTATTTTACTAAACCTAATTATTCCAGAATCAAAAGGTTCAAAAGAAGAAACAGCTTTTGAAAAATAATTTTTAATTTATAAATTGATATTTAAATATTTATCAGTTTAAAACAAAAAACCGAGGCTCCTGTGAACCTCGGTTTTTTTGTAGCTTAATTTATTTTGCTTTTTTTAGTGCTTCATTAAAAACTTTTACCATGTGATCAACTTTGATTGTACAACCACTTATAGCATCAGTTTTTCCTTCGCTATTGGTTTTTATAAAATCTGTTCCCTGGTTTGCAATAATTGCATTTTCTAAAGCTGCTGCTTGTTGATACCATTCCCCAACTTTTGAACCCCAATCAGAGAACATTCCGTAAGCGTCTCCTAATGTCTTTTTTGTTGATTCTTTGTAAGTTTCATCAAAATAAACATCTGTGATTTTACCTTCATTATCAATAGTAACTTTTGCTGTTACTGTTGAATCTGGCAATTTTTCACTTGCTTCGTAAACCCCAGCTTTTAATTTTCCGTTGCCACAACTTGCAAAAAGAACCATTGCTACAAGTAAACCAAAAATAATTTTCTTCATAAAAATCTCCTGTGTCGTAAAAAGATTGCAACTTATCCTTTTTGATAAAACTTCGATGTAGAACTGCCTTTTTGGAAAAGTAGCTTTTTTTGACTTACAATTTGAATATAACAATGAAAGTAAGATTTTGGCAAGTTGTTTCATAGTACAAACCCATATAATAGTATGATAATAAACAAAATTTTACAGTTTAAAATACAATAATTCATTTCTAATATTGAAAATATCATTTTGTAAAAGCCCTTTAAATTATCTGTTTTTTTTGTTATATTTTTCTTATATTTTATTGTGGCTATGCTTAGCTAACGAAAGGAAAAATTGATGATTAAACTTTTTGAAACTGGTGCTTTTTTACAGAATGGAAAACTAATTCCAGAAAATGAATGTGGTCTTTCTAAAGAAGATGGCAAAAAAAACACAATGGCTTACGATATTTTACAAAGCCACAATACTTCTGGTGATACAGAAAAACTAAAAATCAAATTTGATAAAATTACTTCCCACGATATTACTTTTGTTGGAATTATTCAAACTGCTCGTGCTTCTGGTTTGGAAAAATTTCCACTTCCATACGTTTTAACAAACTGTCACAACTCTTTGTGTGCTGTTGGTGGAACAATCAACGAAGATGACCACATGTTTGGTTTAACTTGTGCACAAAAATACGGTGGTGTTTACGTTCCACCTCATCAAGCTGTTATTCACCAATATGCTCGTGAAATGCTTGCCACAGGTGGCGGTATGATTTTAGGCTCAGACAGCCACACTCGCTACGGGGCTTTGGGAACAATGGCAATTGGTGAAGGCGGTGGAGAACTTGCAAAACAACTTCTTGGCAAAACCTACGATGTAAATCTTCCAGAAGTTGTAGCAGTTTACCTAACAGGAACACCACGACCAGGTGTTGGTCCTCAAGACGTGGCTCTAGCAATTATTGGAGCTGTTTTTGAAAAAGGTTATGTAAAAAACAAGGTTATGGAATTTGTTGGACCTGGCATTAAAAACTTGTCAGCAGATTTCCGTATTGGAATTGATGTTATGACAACTGAAACAACTTGTCTTTCTTCAATTTGGGAAACAGATTCTGAAATCGAAGAATTTTACGCAACTCACTTCCGTCCACAAGATTACAAAAAACTTTCTCCAAAAGAAGGTGCTTACTACGAAGGTGTTATCGAAGTTGATTTATCTGCAATTAAACCAATGATTGCTCTTCCTTTCCACCCAAGTAATGTTTACACAATCGAAGAAGTTATTAAAAATCCTGGGGATTATCTTGCTGAAACAGAAAAAAGAGCAAAAATTTCTTTTGGAGACAAGGTAAACTATTCTCTAACAGACAAACTACGTGATGGAAAACTTTATGTAGAACAAGGAATTATCGCAGGTTGTGCTGGTGGTGGATTTGAAAACATTTGTGCAGCAGCAGATATTCTAAAAGGTTCAAGCATCGGTAACGATAAATTCACACTAAGCGTATATCCTGCAAGTATGCCAGTTTATATGGAACTTGTAAGAAATGGTGCAGTTGCCACATTGATGGAAACTGGTGCAATTATGAAAACAGCTTTCTGTGGTCCATGTTTCGGAGCTGGGGACACTCCAAGCAACAACGCACTAAGTATTCGTCACTCCACAAGAAACTTCCCTAACCGTGAAGGAAGTAAAATCCAAAACGGTCAGATTTCCTCTGTTGCTCTTATGGACGCTCGTTCAATTGCTGCAACTGCAAAAAACAAGGGATTCTTAACATCTGCTGAAGATATGGCAGAGGCAAATATCAAACACAAATATTCATTTGATAAAACAATTTACCAAAACCGTGTTTACGACAGCAAGGGTGTAGCTCATCCAGAAGTTGAAATTCAGTTTGGTCCAAATATCAAAGACTGGCCACAAATTCCAGCATTGCAACAAGATATTATGCTAAAAGTTGTTTCTGAAATCCATGACCCAGTTACAACAACTGACGAACTTATTCCATCTGGAGAAACTTCTTCATTCCGCTCAAATCCACTAGGACTTGCAGAATTTACACTTTCTAGAAAAGATCCAGATTACGTTCCAAGTGCAAAAGCTGTTCGTGATTTTACAGACACAGTGAAAGCAGAGTTTGTAGATGCAGCAAATGCTTTTAATTCTTGTCCAGAATTGGCTGAATACAAGGGAAGAGCAACTAGAGCTCAAGTTGGAAGCACAATTTTTGCAGTAAAACCAGGAGACGGTTCTGCTCGTGAACAGGCTGCAAGTTGTCAACGTGTTTTGGGTGGCGCTGCTAATATTGCTATTGAATATGCAACAAAACGCTATCGTTCAAATCTTATTAACTGGGGAATGATTCCATATTTGTACAAAGGTAATCACGAAGAATTGCCTTTTGCAAAAGGGGATTACATCTTTATTCCAAACGCACTAGATTCAATCAAAAACAAAGAAGCTAGTGTAAAAGCTTATGCTTGTAATCCGGCAACTGGAAAAATCACCAGCTTTGAACTAAGCACTGGGGATATGACCGACGACGAACGCCAAATTATTCTAGACGGTTGTTTAATCAATTACTACAAACGATAAAAAACAACATCACACGGATTTCTTGCTAATGTCTTTTAACAGGAAAAATCGCCAGGTGGATTTGTTCAGGACTAACGTCCTTCACGTAAAGTAGTGTGGTGCGTTAGCAAACCACAAATCTCCTTGGCAAAAAAAATTGCGTCACACAGGTTAATTGCTAACGCCTTTTGCTTAACAACAAAAGTATGATAAACATCATAAGTTCAAACAAAAAAGAGGACGTTAGTCCGAACAGCGTTAGCGATTTTTCCGCGTGACATTTTCTTCAATTTTTTTTACTTTTTTTTCAAATTTTCTCTAAATTTATTCAAAATTTTTGAATTTCAAAGCGTATAAGTATATGTAGGGAAATTCGGAATTCAGAATTCAGAACGGTTTAAATACTGGAGATTTTTTTTCAAGGATTTTTGGCTTTTAGGATGAACTTAGATTCTGCATTTTACGAAATTTCTCTACAAAAAGAACTTTTGGAGAAAAGAATATGAAAAATCGTAATTACAAAGACTCTGTTTTTGTGGATTTGTTTGCAAAGGACATTACAGCGAAGGAAAACTTTGTTTCGCTTTACAACGCATTGCACGAAACGAACCTTGATTACAAAATCACAGAAGTAAAACCTGTTATGATTGAGCAAGTTTTGTATATGAAATATTACAACGACATCGCAATGCTTATCGATAACAAAATCGTTGTTCTAATCGAGCATCAATCCACGATAAATGAAAATATGCCATTTCGG
>JAFQDD010000023.1 GCA_017416145.1 Spirochaetaceae bacterium
ATTCTGTCATGTTTGGTTTATTTCCCATAACTTAACCTCCTTGATTATTATAATATATTATTCTTGATTTTTTGTCAATGGTAAATAATCAAAATATTAATTTTTTTTTATTTTTTTTGAGTGTGTAAGGGGATAATTCCGAAAATTTTTGATTTTTTTTGCATATAATTTTATATGAAGAAAAAATATTTTTGCTATTTTTACGGATTTCGTTTTTTGTTTATCACTTTGATTTTGGTGCTGATTTTTGGTTGTGAATTGGGAAATTACACTTTTACAGAGAAGTCAATTTTTGAATTTGATGAAAATTTGAAAATCGAAAAAATACTTTTCATTGATGAGAAACTTAATGTTGTAGAGTTTCACAAAAATCAATTTTCTGAAATTGATATTACAAATCATTCTTTTAATTTAGAACTGTGTCAAAATCAAATTACCCCGATTTTGGTTTATCTAGAAGGAGAAATTTATCCACAAGGTACAATTTATCCTTATTCCCCAAAAATCACTAAAACAGATGGATTTTCAGCAAAGATTCTTTTTCGATTTTTAAATGAAACCCAATCTTCCAATAAAAATCTTCTAAAAGACTACATCGCCCATTTTAATTGGGAAAAATTTTCTGAAAAAGTTGCAACTTACGAAAATCCTTGGGAATTAAATCAAGAATTAATACTAAAAAATTTAGCTGAAAAAACCTTTTCCGCAAAATCATTTCAACTCTTGAAATAAGAATAATCACGCTGTAAAATTGTACTAATGAAAACTAAATATTTGTACGCTGCGTTTTTGTTTTTTTTGATTCTATCTTTTTTTGGATGTAAAAAACAAAATGAAATAATTGAAATTACTGATATTAAATCTCCCGAAATTATAAAGACTCATAAATGGTACTATTTTTCTCAAAGTGGATTTTCACAGGTTGATAATATAAAATCAATTCCCAGAGTTTTAGAAAAACCTTGGACAGAAAGTGTACGCATCTCAAAAGCTTTAACTTTTAATGATACAGCTTATTTTGCGGTAAACAGAAAAGGGCTTCTAATCTGCCAAAATGATGAAATTATTTTTAATCAAGATGAAAACTTATTTTCAGATAACACAATGGGTACTTTTTTAGTATACAATGAGTTACCGATTTTACACGTTTACAAAAACAGTTTGTTTAACAATACAAAAACCCAAAATAATTCTGTTCTAATTCAATACAATCCAGAAACTGATTTATTTTATCCTTTGCTCCAAAAAAAGGATTTATCACTGGAAAACACAGAAGAAGTGGTTTCTGCAAGTTTTATAGACAATTCCTTCGTATTTTCCACAAAAAACTCCAGTTTCAATTCTTCAGAGTTTAAGTATTACAGTTTACCTTTGGAAGAAGAAGGATATTTAAATCTTTCTGCCACAGATTTCCCTGCATTGGAATTTTCTGCTTCGGATTTTAGACAAACTCTTGAGCCAAAAATTTTTTCTAAAGCACCAAATCGCATAACAAAGTTACTAAAAGTTATTCCAGAAAATTTTGCTTTTATGCTTCATCTCCAAACAGAAGGTGGTTCTGTAACCGAATATTTACAGCAAAAATCCACAAACATAGATCCTCAAGAAGCATACGCTTACCTTGGAGACACATACACTGCCGCCCTTTTCCCAGACGGAACATTTTATTTCGCTGGGGCTTTAGAAAAAAAACACATTCTAAAAAATGGTGAGCCAATTTCTATGCGGCTTCCAAAACTTCCAAAGGGCTACAAATACACTTCCTTTGGGATTTCTGGCACAAAACTTTACTGCGGTTTTGAAGAATACAATTTTTACAAAACTGGCATAAGTGGATTTTTAGAAGTTAATCTAGAAGAAACTCTCTACAAATAGACAAATAGCACAACTGGCACAAATAAATCAAATTGAGTATAAAGGGGATTTTATGAAAAAAAAGGCTTTGATTTTCGTCGCATTTTGTTTTTTTGCATTTTCTCTTTTTTCAGCAGATTTTAAAACTGTTTTTTCATTATCTCCACAAATCACAATAAACACAGACAAAGCTGGAGCCCCTTCTCCTGTAAAATTTGGAGTTGGAATTGGTTTTGAACTTCCTCTTTTCAAAAATATGATTTTTGCTCCACATCTGACTTTTTCTACAAATTATTATCTTGTGGCAAATAACAAAGTTTTACCTGCCGAAATTGAAAACAGAACTGCTTTAGCTCCCAGTTTTATGCTTGATATTCCATTTGGATACAAAATTCCTATAAAAAACTTTTCGCTTACCCCAAAAATCGGGCTTGGAACCTTTCTTCGCTACGGATTTTTAGCAAATGGTGTTTCCAAAGCCGAAAGTGATTTAGTAGATTTTATAAACAAAGGATTTTATAAAGATTTAGCTTGGCTTTATCCTATGGCAGAGATTGATTTTGATTTTTTAATAAAGGAAAAATTAATGGCAGGATTTGGCTTAAAATATTATTTGCCTCTTGGTTCAGTTTTAAAAGGCGAAACCTTACAAAACTCGATTTTCGCTTTGCAATTCCGTTTCGCCTTTTAACAAAACATTTTCAAAAATGTTGAAAAAAAATCGTTCCCAATACTTTGGGAGGAGTCAGCTTTGAAAAGCTGTTAAACTATATGAGAGAAAGGAAACCATTTTTTTCGATAAAACGCAAATTGCTGCGAGTCTCGCAATTTGTCTCATACTCCCACTCCTTCCAAAAGAACGACCAAAGGGGATGCCCCTTTGGAATCCCCTTGATTAAATTACTTGTGGTTTCTTTGAATTTCATCAATTTGTATTATTTAGTGATGAATTTTTTTTAATCTGCTTTTTTTAGTTGGCTGTAAAGTTGGTAATATTTACCTTCTTGAGCCATCAATTCATCATGATTTCCACTTTCGATGATATGACCTTGTTCTAAAACCAAAATCATATCTGCATTTCTAACAGTAGAAAGTCTATGAGCGATAACAAAAACAGTTCTTCCTTCCATTAGAGAATCCATACCTTTTTCAATAAGAGCTTCTGTTCTTGTATCAATTGAACTGGTGGCTTCGTCTAAAATCAAAACTGGTGGATTTGCAATGGCTGCCCGAGCAATAGCCAAAAGCTGACGTTGACCTTGGCTTAAGTTTGCCCCGTCCCCAGTGATTTCTGTTTCGTAACCTTTGTGCAAGTGGCGAATAAAATAATCTGCGTTGGCAAGTTTTGCAGCTTGTTCAACTTCTTGCATAGAAGCCTCTGGTTTTCCAAAACGAATATTGTGAGCCACAGTCCCTGTAAACAAGTGAGTATCCTGTAAAACAATTCCCAAAGAACGGCGCAAATCATCTTTTTTGATTTTTTTGATATTTATGCCGTCAAAGCGAATTTTACAATCTTCTAATTCATAAAATCTGTTTATCAAATTGGTGATTGTAGTTTTTCCAGAACCTGTAGACCCAACCAAAGCAACTTTTTGTCCAGGTTTTGCCACCAAGTTGATATTATGCAAAACTGTCTTTTCTGGAACATATCCAAAGGTTACGTTTTCAAACTCAACTTCGCCTTCAAGTTTTTTGTAAGTTAAAGTGCCATCCTTGTGGGGATGTTTCCAAGCCCAGGTTCCAGTTTGCAAAAAGCTTTCTGTAATTGTGCCGTCTGGAAGAATATTGGCGTTTACCAAAGTAACATAGCCCTCATCTTCTTCTGGATTTTCATCAATTACAGCAAAAATCCGCTCCGCACCAGCCAAAGCGTTTAATATTCCGTTGAAAAGCTGTGCAATTTGGGTAACAGGTTGGCTAAAGTTTTTGGAATATTGTAAAAAACTTGCAATAGAGCCAATATCCATTTTTCCGGCAATTATCAAAAGAACACCAGTAATTGCGGTAAGAGCATAGTTTATGTGCCCCATATTGTTGGAAATTGGTCCTAAAATATTTGCCAATGTGTTTGCTTTTGTGGCGGCATTGCATAACTCGTCATTCAAAACAGCAAACTCAGCTTTTGAATTTTCTTCCCGACAGAAAACCTTCACCACTTTTTGGCCTTCAATCATTTCTTCAATGTAACCGTTTACCTTTCCAATTGCTGCTTGTTGCCTTCTAAAAGCATTGGCAGAATGTTTCGCTATGAATCCAGAAATTACCACCAGCAAGATGATACACAAAATTACCACCAAGGTTAAAACTGGGCTAAGATAAAGCATCATCACAAAAGAAGATGTTACAGTTAGAGCAGAAGACAAAAGTTGTGGAACAGCTTGGCTAAGCATATCCCGCAAAGTGTCTGTGTCGTTGGTGAAACGGCTCATTAGTTCACCGTGGGTGTGAGTATCAAAATATTTTAGAGGCAATTTTTCTAGGTGAGAAAAAAGCTCTGTGCGGATTTTAAAAAGAGTTTTTGTAGAAATATGAAGCATAATTCTACTGTTTGCATAAGAAGCCACGGCTCCAACAACGTAAACCACAATCATCACGCACAAAAGAGTAATGAACTTTGTAAGATTTGGGTTTTCTTGACCAATAAATGGCACAATATAATCATTTAAAATTGGTCGCAAAAGTCCTGTTCCTACAATCATTGCTGCAGATGAAAATAAAATACAAAAAACAACTGCAACTAATAATCCTTTATACTCGGTTAAATAATTTATTATTCGTTTTATAGTTTTTCCAACATTTTGTGGCTTTTGCATTGGGCGACCCATTCCGCCCTTGCCACCTCTAGGTCCCGGCATTTTTAGAAATCCTCCCTTTTATTCTGCTTCGTCAAAATCGTTGCCCTTAAGCTGAGATTCGTAAACTTCTTTGTAAATCTCGCAAGTTTCCAAAAGTTTTTCGTGATTTCCAAAATCCACGATTTCACCTTCGTCCAAAACATAAATCACATCTGCATCTTGAATAGAAGATATTCGCTGAGCAATAATAATTTTAGTTGTGTTATTCAAAGTTGAAGCAAGATTTTTACGAATAGCTGCATCAGTTGCGGTGTCTACAGCACTTGTACTATCGTCTAAAATTAGGATTTTTGGCTGTTTTAGCAAAGCTCTCGCAATACAAAGTCGCTGTTTTTGGCCACCAGAAAGATTTACCCCACCTTGCCCAAGTTCAGTTTCATATCCATTTGGGAAAGAAGAAACAAAATCGTGAGCAGAAGCTGCCTTACAAGCCGCAATTATTTCTTCATCTGTGGCATTCTCATTTCCCCACTTTAGATTTTCCTTAATTGTGCCAGAAAATAAAACATTCTTTTGCAAAACCATAGCAACGGAGTTACGCAATGTTTCAAGCTCATAATCCTTTACATTTACGCCACCAACTTCCACTTTTCCAGAAAGCACATCATAAAGCCGCGGAATAAGTTGCACAAATGTTGTTTTAGAAGAACCTATTCCACCAACAATTCCTACAGTCATACCAGACTTAATATCCACATTGATATTTCGCAAAACCGCTGTACTTTCTTGCTTATCATAACTAAAAGAAACATTTTCAAATTTAATTGAACCGTCTTTTACAGAGCTAACAGCTTTTGATTTTTCAGCAGACTTAATATCAACTTCTTCGTCTAATACTTCCACAATACGATTCATAGAAGCTTTAGAAATAACAAGCATTACAAAAATCATAGAAATCATCATTAGAGACATTAAAATCTGAGTTAAATATGTAATAAAACTGATTAGTTCTCCAACTTGCATAGAACCTGCAATAATAAAATTTCCACCAAACCACAAAATGGCGATTATGGAAAGATACATTACAAGTTGCATAATTGGCATATTCAAAATTACAAGTTTTTCTGCTTTCACTTGAGTTGTGCGAACAGCGTTTGCAGCAATTTTGAACCGTTCAATTTCGTCTTTTTCCCGCACAAAGGCTTTCACTGCCCTAATACCAATTAAGTTTTCTTGCACAGTTCCGTTTAGTAAATCGTAGTTTTTCATCATTTCTTGGAAGCGAGGAAAAGCCTTTTTCATAATGATAGCTGCTGGAATTGCAATAAGAGGAATTGCTGCAAGGAAAATCAGTGCCATCTTAGAATTGATATAAAAACTCATTATGATTGCAGATACAAACATAAATGGAGATCGAATGCACATACGAATAATCATTTGGAAAGTGTTTTGAGTGTTTGTAACGTCTGTTGTAAGGCGAGTAATCAAAGAAGATGTGCTAAACTTGTCTACGTTTCCAAAGGAAAAATCTTGAATCTTGTTAAAAAGTCGGCGGCGAATATTTCGAGCAAAACCAACCGATGCCACCGCTGCATATTTTCCAGCAAAAACTCCAAAGCCCAAAGAAGCAAGAGCCGCCAAAATCATTATTAAACCGTATTTTACAACATATCCGACATCATGATTTGATATTCCAACATCAATAATACGAGCCATAATCAAAGGAATAAGCACTTCTAACAACACTTCTCCCATGATAAGAAGCGGCGCTACAAGGGCAGAAACCTTAAATCGTTTTTCAAGCCCAACTAATAATTTTTTAAGAGAGTTCATAGGTTTAAAGATAATGAAAGTATAGATTTAAGTCAAAGGATTTTTTAAACAATGATGAAAAATACAATACAGAAAACAAATTAAGTGGAAGAAACTTAGAATAAAACACATAAATTCTTACTCTTGATGAAGTAAAAATCTTTTGTTATAAGTAAGGTATGTACCAAAAAAATATTCCAATATATTCAAGTGACATACCAACTATCTTAAAAAAATCTTTCCATGTTAAATATTTGATAGGAGCAGAGTCTTGGAATAAATTAGCAAATTATATAGATTCTGAATCAAAAACTGTTAACATAAAACTTATGTTGAAAGAAAATCGCAATATTGGTAATTTTTTTGCATTTTTTCCAGAAGAAGTAAAAAACCTTTCTGACAAAGAAATAAATAATCTCATAGAATATTTTAAAGATAATGAAGATTTTTTGAAAGGTGGTTATATACAAGTTTTTTTAGAAAAATTTACAGATAAACCTTACTGTAAAGCTTTCCTAAATAAAATTGGTAAAAATAGTTCATTTTTCTACAACAACTATCCGTATAATGAGAAAAATTTATTCATCGATAATGAAGAAGAACAAAATAGATTTAGTTTACCGGGTAAATTTTGCAAATCTCTTGAAGGTGAATATAATTATGAAAATAAAATTGATTGGGACTTTTCCAAACAGATTGGTGAAACTAAAAGACTCCATACAAAAGATAATAATCGCATAGTAATTGATACTCCGTATAAAGCATACAAAGTTTATGCAAAAAAAGAATATTCAAAATTTTTAATTGGATATGAATTATTACAAAATGCCACCGAAAACACAATTATCAAAATATCAAAACTGAAAAAAGAAATCATAATTAATTCAGAAAAAGTTAGTTCTATTAAAGACAAATTGAAAAATGAAAAAAAACTATGTATAAATCCCGCATTTATTTTGACAATGGGATTAAATGATATCATATATAAAATTTCAGAAGAAGAACATCGTTACCAATTAGAAAATGTTCTAAAAAAAGTAAACAAACAATGTGGAACAAATTATTTAGTAGATGATTTTGATGATTTTTTGAAATCATTAAACATTACTCAAGAAATAAAATATTCTAGCACAACTAATGTTGATATAATAAGAAACATACAAAATAAAAATGAATTAATAAAAGCAATTTCTACTGTAAACGAAAAAGATTTTAAAAAAGAACCTGACATCATAAATGAAATTGACAAAGTTTTAAAAACCTGTCCAGAAGAACCAGAGCCATATTCTCTTGATGATAAAAAAATCGAAAAAATAACTATAGGAATACAAAAGGCAAAAAAAAGAATAATAGAAGAAATAAAATATGAAAATCAAAAATTACCATTAACTATAGAAGAATGCGAAATTATTAAAAAAGCCTTTGCCAAGTTTATTGAATTATTTTCTTTAGAGGAAAGAGAAGTACTTGAAAAAGAAACTGGACATTCAATAACTAGGTTCAGTATAAAAGATAAGTTCGATGCTATTTCTTCCTATAAAAGAGATTCTAAAAAAGACCATTTTTATAAAGACCTATATTCCACCGAAGAATGGAACTACATACGGGAAAAAATAGAAAAACCCCTTGATAGCTTAAATCAAAATTATAATGATTTTGGTGAAATCCATAATCCTGAAATTTATAAACAAAAAGAGATTGTTGAAAAATATATAGATTTTATAGAGCCAAGAGGAACTTTTTCCGAATTTTGGAATAACTTACGTAATGTGTCAAAGCATTTGTTTGAGGAAAGAAAAAGTAGTAACGGAGAACCCTTTAATCTTTGTAAAGAATTTGCAAATAATCTACATAAAGAGTATTGGAATGCAAAACATAGTTGGGACAAATTATTTAATCAATATAAAGAATTAAATTTCAACGTGATATTATATTCAAAGACACATTTTAATGCCATATTAGATTATGTTTACTCCAAATTAATGGATGAAAAAAAATCCCCTCCCGAACAATCTTTCAAAAGGTTTATGGAAGCAAGAAAATATAAAAATCAAATTAATAACTACCTGCAAGAATATTTTCATAAAGAAAAAGAGACAAATTTTGTAAATAATATATCTAATGTATTAGATTTTCTTCTTGAAGTAGTACGTTTTCATAATCTACAAAAACATATTGATTATAACGTCTTTCTAGAATTTATTGAAAATTTTGCTGAATGCGGTTATGAAACTTATTTTTATTCATTAAATATTAATTTGGGAGAATTTGATAATTCATTAGAAGCTTTCTACAAAGATAATTTCAACCAAAATTTATTGGACATTTCTAAAAAATGCAGAGAATCTGTAGGAGACTAAAATTATGACAGATAGAGAAATTATCCGCTATATTAATAATCTTCTAAAAAAAAGAAAAATATCATTAGAAACCGTAGCAGAATATTATTCAACTAATAAAGAAAATTTTAAATCTCCAGAATTATTTTTTAGCCAAAATGATATAAATGACTATCCTAAATTTTACGCAATAGCAAATCTACTTAGTGATAATTCAGAAGAAGTTATGAGTTATTTCAAACAAGAATTAAAAGAAAAAAATATTTCTACTAACATTTATCCCCCAGTAAATGAGGATTATTTATATATACTAACAGCTTTTGTTTATTATCCAGTTTATTTTGCATTGGCTTGGAATTGGACCTCTTTTATTGAAAGTCGAATTTCAATAAAAAAAATTAATTCAAAGGAAGATCGGGAAGATTCTATTATAAATTCTTCCCGCCCCTTATTCCGTCCGAATTTTGAATCTCTTTGTGAACCATATATTGAATATGCCTTTGCTGCATCAGAATCAGGATTTAGGCAGTCTGGAACAGAACATTCTCTAGGGAAATATGGAAAAATTTGGAAAAAAACTTGTAATGATGTTGGTATGCAGGGAGTAATATTTTTTATATCATTGTCTTGCGAATATCAAACTAAGAAAGTTTCTTTTGAAATTACATTTGAAACTTTAGCTGACAATAAAGAATACAAAGTTTCTGTTTCTAAGAACGAAGAAAAAATAAAAGAAATAATACAATCTAAAACAATAAAAGCTGATATTTCAAAGGGGATAAAAGTAAACAAAGTTGTTGTATTAGATTAAAGGTAGAAATATGAGTAAAATCTGTGTCCCTGTTATAATCAATAATGAAACTCACCTATTTGAAGTTAAATGTACTGATAATGATGGAGAATTAATGATAAATGGGATTTCTCCACACAATGAAGATAACGATCCTGATAGTAAAAATATTAGTTCTTTGGTAGAAAAAATTGAAAAAGTATTCAATAAATCTACACAAGATATTCATGCTCAAATAAATCTAATTAATCTAAAAAATCCTGATATCTCAATACAATTTGATGCATCAACACAATCTATTACTTTAGGAATAATCTGTGTTTTAGAACAATTTATAAATAAAAGAATCTTCAAAGACAATTATGATTTATATATTATTTCTGGAGATATAAAAGTTGACAACAGTATATTATTAAAAAATATTACTGATATGGAAAAGAAAGCTGCTATAAATGTTGATTCTTCTACTATGTTCTTCTACGTAAGTGATGAAGAAGTTAAATTGAATAACACTTCAAAAATAAGATTTTTCAAGTATGATGATACAGAACCTTTAAAAACGTTTTTCTATGACATTTTTAAAGATAATTTTAGTAGCAATAATAGTGCTCGTTTAAAAGCTAATAC
Organism: Spirochaetaceae bacterium; assembly: GCA_017416145.1. Classification (GTDB taxonomy): domain Bacteria; phylum Spirochaetota; class Spirochaetia; order Treponematales; family Treponemataceae; genus Treponema_I. Next base: position 10,221 of record JAFQDD010000023.1, read on the forward strand.
TCCATTTTTTATTACAAAACAATTTATTGAAGTAAGAAAACAACTACTTAATTCAGATGCTAATCATTGTTATCTTTTTACTGGGCAATCCAATTCAGGAAAAACAATCTTTGTTCATTCATTGGTAAATTATTTAATTTCAATGGATTTAGTAAAAGATACTATATGGATTTCTATTGATAATCAAGAAATAAGTAATCTAATAAAGTCGGATTTAAATAAAAATTTAGAAAACAAGGAAGAAGAAAGAGGAAACACACAAAAAAGAAATTCTGCAAAACCTACTCTATTAAAAAAACTCGCCAATTATCTTGAAAAATCTTTTAATGAATATAACATTAAAGACGAACAATTTGCTTTAGTTATAGATAATATTGAATTAGATTTTGTAGATGAAATAACTCAAGCTGCTTATTTATTGTTAAATAAATATAAAAATATTAGATTTACTTTTTTTACAGCTTGGCTTTCAGTAAAAAATGATCAGCTCTTGCAAAAATTATCAATAAAAAAAATCCCTATAGGCAGAAATGATTTTGAAGAATTTACTGGAATATATGAAAATATTGTAAACTCAGAATATATTTCGCCTTTTGAAAAATTTACAGAAGAAAATAAAGAAGAATTACTTAAATACCTATATGAATCTTTTAAAGATAAACCAGGAAATATCCCTATTGTTCTTTCGTCTTTAAAAGACATTGAATTTTCAGAATTAATTATAAAATTAAAAGACAACAATATAAACCCTATTAAAAAAGAATCATTTTTTTATAACTTAAGTTTTGACCGAGTTGGTTTATTTTCTCAAATCATACTGTATGCCTTTTTAGGAAATTATGGGTGTAATAATAAAACTCTAAAGAAATCTGAAATTGAGAATTTTAGACAAAAAACTTCTAATTGCAATTTAATTAAGAAAGAATTAATTACAGAAGATTCTATAAAAAAGGCATTGCAACAACTAAGTTTTAATCACATTATCAACGAAAATGATTCTGGAGATTTCTATATAAAAAACGATACCTTAAGGCATTTTTTATTTGAAGCAGACAATCGAATTTTATTAAACAAATTTGTTCAAAAAGAACAATCATTATCTATTTCAATACAATATGATTGGTTTCAGGAATTTGAAAAAATTATTGAAGAAAACATACAATTAATAGAAGGAGCTCTATTCCAACTTGCTTCAAATGCAAAATCTTCTAGATTGTTTGATTCTGTGATGAAATATAACATTGATATAAATCAAACAGACGAAAAAGGTTGGTCTCCTATTCATTTTGCTTGTAGATATAATACTAATTTAGATATATTTAAATTTTTGATAAATAACCATGCCAACTATCAATTAAAAACTAATCATAATCTTTCTATTCTTCATTTATCTATGTTAAATGAAAATGAGGAAGTAGCAAAATACATACTAGAACATAAACTCTACAATGATATTAATGAAGTTGATGAAAATAATGCTACACCACTTTTAATTGCAGCAGAATTTTCTAAAACCACAGAAATTATAGAACTATTAATAAAAAACAAAGCAAATATAAATGCCGTTGATAAAGAAGGTAATTCAATTCTGCATTATGCTATTAGAAATGAAAAAATAGAAATATTGGAGTATATTTTAAAATTAGATATAGACAAATATAAAGTTGATAATGAAGGTCGTAATGCATTATTAAAAGTAATTTCTCATACAGATAATGTTGAAAAAATAAAATTATTACTAAAAGAAAAAATAGATATCACATCTTTGGATAACGAGGATTGTTGCTATTTACATTATGGAGCACAGAATGAATCTTTAGAAATAATTTCTTATCTGTTAGACAATTTTAATTATTACGATATTAATAAAATAGATAAATATGGCTATCCTCCTCTATTTTACGCCGTTTTACTAAACAAAAATCTTGAAGTTGTAAAACTATTATTAGAAAAAGGTGCAGATTCCGAATACACAATTGGAAACGATAATATTCTTAACTTGGCTGCTAGAAATTCTGAAATTTCTATTTTAGATTATTTTCTTGAACATGAAAAACTAATATTCAAAGACAATATTAATGAGTGGGGAAGTCCTATTCATTATGCAATAAAAGACAATCCTAATGAAAACATTTTGCACATATTTCAAAAGCATTCTATAAGTTTTGAAGAAAAAACTTCTGACAACCTTACATTACTTCATTTGGCCGCTATGAATCCAAATAGTAATATGATTAAATTTCTTCTAAGACATCATCTTTATAACAATATAAATGAACTTGATGACGAATATAATACCCCTATTTTATTAGCTGCTAAAAATAATAATTATAATGCTGTAAAAGCTCTATTAAATGCCGGCGCAAATTATAAAAAAAAGAATACAAATGGAAAATCGCTATTACATTTTGCAACAGAAAATGAAAATTTAGAATTAACACAATTTCTTATTTTAAATTCATTATATACAGATATAAATGAAGAAGATGTAGATGGTTTTACGCCATTACTATTAGCTATTCTATATAATAAAGACTTTGATATTATCAATTTTTTAATGGACTATAATATTGATTATGACCATAAAACAAAAGATGGTAAGTCAATATTACACTGTGCAGCTGCTTCGAATAATTGCAAAATGCTTAAAGAAATTATAAGAAAAGGTTGGTACACAGATATAAACGAAAAAGACAAATTTGGGTTTACTCCGTTATTACGGGCTGTTTTCGAAAGTTCAGATCTTGAAATAATTGAGTTTTTAATTGATAAAGGCGCTTCAGTTAGCGAAAAAACTTATGAAGAGGAACTCAGTCTCTTACATCTTGCCTGTGAAAATCCTGATTTAAATGTGCTAAAATTCTTAATCAGAAAAAAATATGTTGATTTAAACGATCTAGACAGTGAAGGAAACAATGCCTTTCATTATACAATAAGTTATAATGATAATGCTCTTGAATTTGTAAAATACCTTGAAGAAAAAAAATGTAATTTGGTAGAAAATAATAAAAAACAAAATATTTTACATATTGCAACTTTATATTCTAAATATGATGTATTAGAACATATTTTAGAAAATAAATTAATAGATATTAATAAAAAAGACATTGATTCTTTTTCACCTTTATTTTATGCAGTAGGAGCAAAACCCGAAAATACAACCGGCGACATTAACTGTCTAAAAATATTGCTTAATTTTAATGCAGACTACAATATTGAAGACAGCAATAAAATGACAATACTTGATTGGGCGCTATTTAGAAATAACCAAGAAATAATACAATATTTATTAGAGAATCATCTTTACAAAGATATTAATCACCTAAGCATAATAGATTCTTCACCTTTATTAATTGCCTTAGAATTTTGCACTTCATTGGAAATCATAAAATCATTATTTGATATTGAGCAAATAGACCCTTCAATAATTAATAAAGAAGGCGAAAATATTTTACATTTGGCTAGCTATAATCCGAATGAAGAAATTCTTAAATATGTATTGGACAAAAATATATATGATATTTCTACTAAAAATAATATTGGAGACACACCATTATTAATAGCTACTCAAAATACTAACAATCCATTAGTTATACAACTTCTTATAGAAGCTGGTTCCGATATAAAATACAGAAATAAAGATAAAAAAGGTATAATTCATTGTGCCGCAAGTAACGAGGAAATACAAATATTAAAATGCATAATTGAAAAATACTTTTATGAAGACATATTTATCTTAGATGTATATGGAAAAAATGCACTCCATTATGCAGCAGAAAAAGGATTTTTTGAAAATTTTAAATATCTAATAGAAATAGGTTTAAATCCAAATGAAGAAGATTTTGATGGAAATCCTCCAATAAACTACGTTCCCGATAATAAAAAATCAGAATTTGAAGAATATATCAAAAATATAACTAGATATAACTAAATATTAAAAAAAAATCATTTTTTTTATCAATTTATTAAAATTCTCTCTCATTTCATTAAGCATTTTCAGTAACTAATATAGTGTATGGAAACAAAGGTTTCAGGAGGCTATATATGACTTAACAAAGTATTACTGCAAAATGTAAATATTTTTTTTGCAAATCAAAATTTTTGCAAAAAAATAATAAACTCTCTCATTTTCCAAAGTAATTTCAGTAATTATTATTATAGAGAGTTGAAACAATACAGTTTCAACAAAGACAATAGGCCTCATAAATATTTATTGGCTTCTAATAATTTATCTTAAAGTTATTAGATATCATCATTTTATAAGATTCTTTTTAGTAATAAAAAGAAAACAAAAAACATAGGAGTAAGACTATGAGACAATTTAATTCAATCGAAGTTCACATTGATGCAGAAAATGTATCCTCAAAAAAAATGGGTGCTGTATTTAGTCGTATATCTAAATATGGAGATATTAGGGTAAAACATTGTTATGCAGATTTTTCAAAACCTTCTGTTAACTCTTGGGTTTCTACTTGTAATGAATACTCAATTACTCCTCGCCAAGCAAATACTATTGTTAGCGGTAAAAACACAAGCGATCTTGAACTTGTAAAAGATTGTATTAGAAGTATGTGCAAAGGAGGTTGTGATCTTATGGTTCTTATATCTTCAGATTCAGATTTTACATCAACTGTAAGAGAACTGCGAGAAGCTGGAATATATACAATTGGTGTTGGTGAACGAAAAACACCTCGCGCTTTTCAAAATGCTTACAATGAATTCTGGTTTTTAGATGAGTTTTCTTCTAAGCAACCAAATAAAAATAATATTTCAACCTTCAATGTTCAGACAAAAAAAACAAATAGAGAAACTCCTTCAAAGAAACAAAAATCTAAAATTTCTTTAGAAGATATTGTTGCAAGAGAAATTAAAAACTTGCAATCTTGTTTACAAAAAAATTGGGTTCTTGTTTCTAAACTTGGAGCTGAACTTAAAAATCGTGGAATTGAGTTCGATGTGGGCTTAAAGGATTTTATAAGAAATCATAAAAGATTTATCCTTTCTAAAGACTTTATTACAGATGCCTGGATAGTTACCGTGAATCGTAATTATCCTGTAGCAAGATAGAAGGTCTTCCTACATAAGAAAGCAATACTACTTAAATATATAAGGGAATATTTTTATGAATAAAAACAACACATAAAAATCAAGAATATATCATTATGATGAATATAAAGATATAGAAACTGATAACCTAGTATGAGGAAACTTTAAAGGGCATTGGAACAATTTTCAATGGAATTATTCACATTATAAAAACACATTATGAAATCGAAAAAAGAGCTTGACTTTAGACTTTTCTTAAAAAGAGTCGGTTTCGATTAACTAAAAAAGTAATCTAGTATTTATAAAACTTTGTTATAACAGAAAACAGAGATTGTTCTAAAAAACAATCTCTGTTTTCTGTTTAAAACTCATGTGCAACGTTAAATCTAAACAAAACCTAATATTTTATCTTAAAGTTATTAGGCATTACATTACTTAGTTCTTTTATTGGCAAAAAGAAAACAAAGACATAGGAGAAATTTATGGCAAATATTTATTCTACTAGTGGTGGTACATTAAATTATTTAAGAATGATTTCTGATAATTTAGAAAGCAATCATTTTACCATTTCAAATAGTAAAAATGTTATGTTTGCACTTAATTACTTAAAAAGATTTTTTGGAACAACAACAGAAGAAACTGTAATTCTTACAGGATTATTATCAACAAAATATAATTCCGACTATGATTTTGTAACAATTTCTGGTATTGCAAAAAATTTTAATACAACTCCTTTTAGAATATTAGAATTCTCTGAAGAAATTGAATCTTTAATAAATAAAAACTTAATCAAATTCCATCAAACAGAACCTTCAAATATTAAAGTATATGTAATAAACGAAAATGTTTTACAAGCAATCAATAAAAATGATTCTTCAATATTAAAAGGAGAAGCAAAAAAAGAAATATATACAATGAATCTAATCGAACCTAACAAAATAAAAGAAACCAAGCTCATTTATTCATCAGAAATAGAAAATGATATAAATCTACTGGAAGAATCTTTGTCTGATAAAAAATTTATGGAAATTCAAAATCGGCTTGAAGAAAAAGGAATGTCAAAAGGAATTACCATTATGCTTCATGGATATTCGGGAACTGGAAAAACAGAAACCGTTTATCAAATGGCAAGAAAAACAAACAGACCAATTTTATATGCCGATTTTGGATCTATTATAAGCAAATATATTGGAGAAACAGAACAAAATATTTCAAAACTTTTTAAAGAATATCAAACAATCTGTACAGCCTTTTCTAAAGAAGGAAAAAACATACCAATACTATTAATTAACGAAGCCGACACCTTTTTTGGAAAAAGAAGTTCTTCGGCTGCAGATTCAAATTGGCTAAGTGTAAACAACAGAATCCAAAGTTTGTTGCTAGATCTTATGGACAGTTTTAATGGAATAATGATTATTACAACAAATATTGCAGAAAACTTTGACCAAGCATTTGAACGAAGATTTTTGTACAAAATTAAATTTGAAAAACCAAATGAAGAAATGCGAAAACTTATGTGGAAATCTAAAATATTTGGAATTTCAGACGAATCTGCCGAAAAAATCGCAAAAAAATACGATTTTTCTGGTGGTCAAATACAAAATATCGTTAAAAAAATCACTTTAAACGAAATCCTTTCAGGTCACAAAAACAAAGACGAAGAAATTGACGCCCTATGCAAAACCGAGAAACTCAACAAACAAGGAAACCACCACATTGGCTTTGTGGAGTAAAAACTTGGGGGTTTGGTATAGTGTGGCACACCAGAAAGGAAATAAAAAACTTTATGGAGAAATAAATGGAAAACAAAAATTGGAGACAAAACAATTTTCGACTCAACAGCACAAACAACAATAAAAAAATCAAATCTTCTATACAAATAAAAATTGATATAGGAAAAATATCTTTTTATGATGAAAATAAAGGATTCGGATTTATTGAATCAAAAAATAATGGAAGTATCTATTTTCATAAAACAAATTTTTCAAATATTACTTGTTTTTTAAAAACAGATACAGAAGTAAAATTTCAATTTTCTAAAAATCTTAGACAAAACGGTAAATGCAATTATTCCGTTTTTAAAAAAACTCTTGAAATATTAGGATAAGAAAATGCAAGGTTATAAAAAAACTACAAAAGATGAATTAGTTGATATTTGCCGTGAAAATGGTATTCGCAATTATTCAAATAAAACAAAATCAGAAATAGTAGAGTTAATAAAAAGATACGAAAGTGAAAAAGAAAGAGAAAAACTATTAATAAAAAAGGGTATTGACTCTACTTTAGAAGACTTAGCAAAAGAAATAACTCAAATACAATGTAATATAGAGGAGATAAGAATGTATCATGTATCCTTTGGTTCAGTGAAAGAAAAATTATCTAGATTGATTAGTCAAAAAAATAGATTTTCACAAGAACAAAAGGAAGAACTCTTATTTCAATCAAAAAATATTATCTATTCTATAGGTGATTTTAAAATAAGAAATTTTAAATTTATACCAAGTGATATAGATGTCTTGTTAACACAAATCTATTCAAAAATTGATCAACTCATGCCCGAAAAAAATGAAAAAAATGAAAGAGAAGAAATAATGCGTAAATATGAAGAAAAAATAAAAGAATTAAAGGAGAGACATTACGAAAAAGTAAATAACCCTAAATACTATATTCCATCAAAACTTTTTTGCCCAAATTGTGAATCCCAAATAAAATGGAAAGATTTAAAATGCTCAAATTGTAAAATAAATCTAATATTTGATGATAATTAGACAATTTAATATGGAGGAAAAATATATGAACAAAAAAATACAACCAACTAATGAAAATTTGTCTGCTGCCGTAGACTTTACAGTAACAATGCTTAATTTTTTTAAGGAAGTTAGTAATTCACAGGTAAAGGAAGTAGAATTATCAAATCAATATAATCTTGATTACTATACAGAAAAGAAAAAATATAAACTCCAAAAAAAAGAAATCAAAGAAAAAACAAAAATTGAAATGAAAAAAATTGAATTAAAAGAAAAGCAAATTGAAACAATGCAAAATATCATTAATGTAGCATATAAAGCATACAATAAAAAAATTGATTTTTATCAATCTCAACTTCAAAGTTGTGAAGAATTTTATAATCAACAAATAATCTTCTTTCAAAACTTACTTCTAGAATATAAAAATAAACAAGAAGAAGCTTTCTTTGATACAAGGAGATTCTTCATTATTGATAATCAAATAAAAAACATACAAAACCAAATTGACCGAATTAATGAAATGTTTCAGAACATTCATTCACAATTAACCATAGCTATTGGTCGAGCAAAAATTGAAATCCCACATGATAATTATGTATTAATAGAATAGGAGGAAACAATGATTAAGACTATTGTAATCGGAGGTATTATATATTCGATTTATAAATTTATTTGGAAAGAAAAACAAAATAAAGAAATAACAGAAAAAATAAAAAAAGACGAAAGAGAAGAAAGACTCGCTATACGTAGAAGAGAGGGTGAAAAAAAAAGAAAAGCAGAACAATTAAATAGAGAAATAGAAAAAAAACAAAAAACTGAAAACCAAAAAAAACTCCATATTGATTTAGAAGAAAATATAAATAATTTAAAAAAATATGTAAAACAGTTTCTCTCTAACATGGATAAAAACAATGACAACATTGATATTTTTAATTTAACATTTGAAACTATGAGAAAAACAATTATTTCCATAAACAATCAAAAAACAATTCATTCCACACAAAATAAAATAGATATGAAAGAAATAAACCAGATATTATCAGAAGGATTTAGGAATTTCAAACAAAAAGAAAACATTTCAGGTTCTCTAGACTATAGAATTAATGAATTAATTAATTCTTTAAAGTTTTACTAAAAATTTAAAAATCGTTTTTATGTCATTAAGCAGCACAGTCAGTGTAATATATTAATTTCTCAAAAAATTTACGGAGGTTTTTATGGAAATTAAACAATTTGGTTCTTTTGAAGAAGCTCAAGCTTATGCAAAAGAAAATAACAAAAAAGTGTATGTCTTCAAAAAAATCCTTTCGGAAAAAGATGAATGGGAAAGACAAGAAGAAGCAACTGAACCTTTTGATTACCTAAAAGATTATCCATTTGGGGTGGCTTTTTCGATAGAGGATTACAAAAAGCAAAAAAATGCTCTTGAATATTCCTATACATCATGCGTAATTAATTCACGACAGTATTGGTTCAAGAAAAAACAATTGGAATACATCATCAATGCAGCAGAAAAATTGAATCATGATGTTGTAATTATTCCAGACGAAGGCTTTGCAAAATCTGTAAATCGTTATTCTATGAGTATTACTTTCCGTAATTACCCATTGTATGTAATTGGTGTTGAAATTTAAGTTTTATTATCGTCACATCTTAATTTTAACAAACAAATAATTCGGAGGAAAACATGGATATTAAACAATTTGGTTCTTTTGAAGAAGCTAAAATTTTTGCAAAAAATAATAACAAAGAAGTTCGTCTTTTCTTAAAAAAAGATGGCGAATCTAACTGGATTCCAGGTATGACTATGTCAAATCCTATTGATTTAAGAGAATTTTACAATACACATTGGACTTACACAAATTTCCCTGGTTATGATTATGAAAAACCTATTTCTTATAATCTTGACACTACAAAAGAATTTTGTAAATTGCGTAAAAACACTTTTGAAATTCCAGAAAAAAAATGTTGTAAATGTTGTACATTAAAAAAATTCATCTCTACTTACAATAAAAAATTAAAAGAATTTCAAGAAAATCAATTTACGCTAAAATTTCCAGATGATTATGCTTCAATTCCAAAGGGTTTGCCTATTGAAGAAGTATTAAAACTTATTCAAAAAAATACAAAAATAAGAAAAGAACATGATAAAATGCTCGAAAAACAACTCACTCCTCCATTTCTTTCAGATATGGAATATGTTATCAAAGTTGCACAGGAAAATAATGATGATATTGTAATTATAGAAGATAATTGTATGTGGTCAGACAAAAGATATCACATGTCTTATCAATTCTTTAATTTCACTTTGGCAATTGGAGTAGAAAATAACTAACAAAAAAGGGGCAACTAGTTTGCCCCTCCTAGAAGGATATGAAATATGAACAAATCTGATTTTAGAGAAATGCTTGATGTTTTAGTTTATGCAATTGAAAAAGAAAATGTTGAAATTATAAAAGAACTATTAAAAGATTTTAACAATTTTACAAACGAACAAAAAGGTTTGGTTTTACATGTATTATCAAATTATCTAACCGATACAAATTATGAATTTATTTCTAAAACAATTTTTGAATATTTTCCTATGGAATTTTCCGATGAATATGGAAATCTTCTTCATTATGCTTGTTTTGGAAAAAGTTTAAAAATGATAAATTCTCTTGTTGAAAATGGATTTGATATAAATCAAACTAATTCTTTTGGAGATACCCCATTCTTACTAGCCTGTAGTGATTCTTCTACAACTGTTTTAAGATTTTTTGTTGAAAAAGGAATTGATATTTTTGTAAAAAATTATGATGACGAAGGTGCTCTGCATAATGCTGCAAGAAGTTCTAACGTAGAAAACTTAAATTATCTACTTTCCTTAGGACTAGATATTGAAGCTCGTAATAATGATGGTTTCACCCCATATCTTAAAGCAATTTCATATCAAGAAGATATAGAAACAGCTTCTGAAATTCTTGAACTATTAAAAGAAGCTGGTGCAAATGTTCATGCAAGAGATAATGAAGGTAATACAGATTTACATCTAGCAATGAAAAGAAAATCTGGCATTATTACAGCCTGCCATTTAACAGGAAGAAAAGATAAACTTTTTGCTCCAAATAACAATGATGAAACTTGTTTAGACCTTGCTTTATCACATTCAGATGATGAAGAATTAATTAAAATGACTTTGCAAGATTTAAAAATATATTTAATCAAACAGGCAGCACAAAATCCAAATCCAGCTGCTTTTAAAGCATTATGTATTTCAGGAATAAATCCAAACTGGTATGACTATAATGGAATAACAAGCTTAATGTTAACAGCAAAAAATAATACAAATCCTGACATTATTTCTTTGTTAATTCATGAATCCAACTGTAGCACAAACGCAGTTGACCTTTATAAAAGAAATTTTTTGCACTATGCGGCAGTAAATAAAGACAAAACTATTTATTATGAATATGTAGAGGAATATGAACACTTATGTGTAAAAGATGAAGAAGGTCATACTCCTCAACACTATTTAGAACATCCAGAAGATTTTATTCATATTGTATAGTGTATTTTAAATGCAAATTAAGATAGATTTCAGAAAATAATACACAAACAAAACTTACAATTACACTGAAATCTAATCTTATTACATTTTAACCAATCTCAAAAGATTATAAAATAATTAAGATACAGATATAGCAGTTTAACATGAAAAATCTTTTGTATCAAAATCACCCTCTTGCCCTTCCCCCCAATTCCCCCTTATACTAAAACCATGGCAACACCACACAACGCAGCAGACATAAACCAAATCGCAAAAACAGTGCTTCTCCCAGGAGACAGCCAACGAGCAAAATACATTGCAGAAAAATACTTCGAAAACCCAGAACTCGTTAGCGATGTTAGAAACGTACTCGCCTACACCGGCACCTACAAAGGAAAACCAATCACAATAATGGGTTCTGGCATGGGAGCTGCCTCTGCAGGACTATACTCCTACGAACTTTACCATTTTTACAACGTGGAAAACATAATCCGCATTGGCACCGCAGGAGGCCTACAACCAAATCTCGAGCCTGGGGACCTAGTTTTCGCCCTAACCGCCTCCACAGATTCCGCCTACGGAAACCAATATGCCCTCAAAGGCACCTTTTCCCCAGCCGTCTCCTACCACCTCTTAGAAAAAGCCGTTGCCTCCGCCAAAAATCACAACATTTCCCATCACGTTGGCACCGTTTTTTCATCAGACTATTTTTCAGACTACAACGCCCTAAACCAAATCACCCAAGAAAGTGCATGGAAACCTTGGGCAAAAATGGGTTGCCTCGTTCAAGATATGGAAACCTACGCCCTTTACTCAAACGCAGCCTGGCTCTCAAAAAACGCCCTTTCCATCCTAACCCACACAGATTCCTGCGTTCACGAACACAAACATCTACCCTACGAAAACCGCATTCCACTTCTAGAAAATATGTTCACCGTAGCCCTAGATGTAGCATCACAACTTTAATAATAGGAGGGCAGCTTTTCCCCAACTGGCTTTTCGGGGGTACGGCGTCTACCGCGCCTCCCTTGCTAACGCAACGGCAGCTAAAGCTGCCGCCCCTACAATCCAGGCCCAAGCTAGTTCACAAAAAACACAATTATGCAAAATTTAAACAAAACAACCATTACCCAACTAAACGCACTTGCAGAAAAATACGAAACACACTCTTTCATAAACGAAGATCCTTCCCAATTTTTATACAAATTCCAAAATCAAGCTGATACAGAAATTCTTTCCTTCATAGCAGCTATGCTTTCCTTTGGAAAACGGGACCAATTCATCAAAAAAATCAACTATATTGTAGAAAAGAGCGAATCATCCCCACATCAATGGATAAAAAACAAACATTACCTAAAAAACTTCATTGAATCAGACAAAACAACTTCCTCAACTTTTTACAGATTTTACACAAACCAAGATATGCTAACATTTTTCCAAGAACTTTCAGAAATTCTCGAAAATTACCAAACTTTTGGGGATTTTATAAAAGCAAAATATCAAGAAAATCCAAAAGCCTACCTTGATCAACTTATTTCAGAATCTTTCCCAAAATCAAAAATCGTTCCAAAAGGAAAAAACTCACCAAATAAAAGAATCCAAATGTTTTTACGCTGGATGGTAAGGGAAAACTCTCCCGTAGATAAAGGCTTTTGGACTTGGTACCCAAAAGAAAAGTTAATTATCCCCCTAGATACCCACGTTTTACAACAAAGCAAAAAACTTGGCATAATTCCAGAAAAAGCCAACGCCACTCGAAAAACCGCATTACTAATCACAGAAGTTTTAACATCAATTTTTCCAGAGGATCCAGTAAAAGGGGATTTTGCTTTATTCGGTCTTGGAGTCAATTCTTCTCAACAAAAAAACTAAAACCAATTTTTACAAATATTTTACATTTCCGTGATATAAAGATTTTCGTGATTTTAGCAATGTTTTACGAAAAATTCCCTATAAAAAATCTATTTTCTTGCGAGATACAAAATATTGGGTTATAATAAATTCATTGACGTTGTTCAATTTTAATCAATATATCGTAAAAATTATTCGAGATAATTATGGCTGATTTACTTACAGATACCGACTTTGAATTATTTAGAAAAGTAATCTACGACGAAAGTGGCATCACATTTTCTGCTACAAACCGTTCAATTTTGGACAGTAGATTAAAAGAGAGACTCCGAGAGAAACAACTTACAGACGTAAGAGTTTATTATAATTTGATTTTATCGGACAAGGAAGAAATGAAACTTCTTCTTGACTCTGTTACAACAAACTTAACTCGATTTTTCAGAAACCAACCTCACTTTGATGCATTTGTAAATTACGTTGTTCCAAAAGTTTTGGAACTAAAAAAGCAAAAAGGTGAAACTTGCCTAAAAGTTTGGTCAGCTGGATGTTCCACTGGGGAAGAACCATACACAATTGCTATGATTTTACAGGATATTTTACCAGCACCATACACTTACGAAATTATCGCATCAGATATTTCCCTAAAGTCCCTTATGGTTGGAAAACAAGGATTTTACGAAGAATCTAGAATCGGTGGCATTCCACAAAAATATCTTGATAGATTTTTCACAAAAACAGCCAATGGTTATCAAGTAAAAGACGAACTCAAAAACAAGGTTCGTTTCGACTACCACAACTTGAAAAATGATTCAGGTTTAAGAAACTTAGATATCGTATTCTGCCGAAATGTTCTTATTTACTTTGATGATGCAGCACAAACAGTTGCGGTAAATCGTTTCTGGGATTCTATGGCAAGACAATCTTACTTATTTATTGGTCACTCAGAATCACTTTTCGGAATGGATACAAAATTCGAGTTCCTAAAAACTGATTGGGCTTGTTTATATCAAAAAACTGATAAATAACCCAACTATTCTCACTACCACAAATTGGAATTATCATTATGGAAAATAAAATAAACGTACTAGTTGTAGACGACTCAGCTTTAATGCGAAATCTTGTTTCAAAAATTATTAATTCAAGTCCAAATTTAAACGTAGTTGCCACAGCAATGAACGGAAAGTTTGCACTAGAAAAAATCCCACAAAGCAATCCTGATATCATCATTCTTGATGTAGAAATGCCAGTTATGAACGGATTACAGTTTTTGCAAGAACGGAAAAATCGCAAAATTGATATTCCAGTAATTATGCTCTCTAGCGTTACTTCAGAAGGTGCAGTTGTTACAATGCAATGTCTTGAAATGGGTGCCTGTGACTTTATCCAAAAACCATCAGGTTCTATTTCTCTTGATATTAACAAAGTTGCAGTTCGTCTCACAGAATTAGTAACTAGTTACGGTGGAAATTATGCTAGTAAAAAACGAGGACTTTCTGGGTCAGCATTACACACATATCTCACACTAGATGAGCAAACAAACAAAATAGAAATCAAAAAAACTCCAGAAGAAGAACCTGCAAAAGAAACCTCTAGAGAGGAAGCAGAAAGTCTTATTCCAAACAGTTTCCTAACTCCAGGTTGGGTTGCTCCTCCAAAAAAAATGGAAACAGTAACTCCAATTCGAGAGCCTGGTCGCATAGAAATTATCGCATTAGGAATTTCAACTGGTGGACCAAACGCACTACGAGAGGTATTTGCTGATTTATCTCCAGATATCAAAGTTCCAATGCTTGTTGTACAACATATGCCAGCAGGATTTACCAACGAATTTGCTATGAGTTTGGACTCAATTTGTCCACTAGAGGTGAAAGAAGCCCAAGACGGTGATATTTTAAAACCAGGTCGAGTCTTAATTGCTCCAGGAAATCATCATATTATTGTTGAAAAACGTTCCCTTGCAAGTATCGTAAGAGTGATTGATACAGAACCTCGAAACGGGCATAGACCATCCGTTGATGTTTTGTTTGAATCCGTTGCAAAAACTTATCAAAATCACGCCCTTGGTATCATTATGACTGGTATGGGAAGAGATGGTGCAGAAGAACTTGCTGAAATGCGAAAACAAGGGGCCAGAACATTAGGTCAAGACAAAGAATCTTCAATTGTATACGGTATGCCAAAAGTTGCCCACGAACTTGGAGGTGTACAAAAACAAGTGCCTTTATCAGAAATGGCAGCAGAAATTAACTCAATTGTTTTGGCAAATCAATAATTATGAAAATTGTTATTTTAGACGGAAACGCATTAAATCCCGGAGATTTATCTTGGGATGGATTTAAACAATTAGGTGATGTAACCTTGTTTGATAGAACCCCAAAAGATTTGGTTGTTCAAAGAATCGGAGATGCAGAAATCTTAATCACAAACAAAGTAACTATCACTAGAGAAATCCTCAATCAATGCCCAAACTTAAAATATATTGGAGTTTTAGCTACAGGATACAATATAATTGATACAAAAGCTTGTACTGAAAAATCCATCGTTGTTACTAATATTCCTTCCTATAGCACAAGTGCTGTAGCCCAAGCAGTTTTTGCCTACATTTTAGAGTATACAAACGGTGTTCATAGCCACAATACTTCTGTACAAAAAGGAGATTGGTGCGCTTCAAAGGATTTTTGCTACTGGACACATCCCTTAATCGAACTAGCAAACAAAACCATTGGGATAATTGGTTACGGAAGCATAGGTCAACAAGTTGCAAAAATAGCAGTTGCCTTTGGTATGGAAGTTCTAGCATATTCTAGAACTCCTTCAAAAATTACAGCTCCTGCAAAAAACGTATCCCTAGAGTTTTTGCTACAAAACTCAGATTTTATCAGTTTACACGCACCTCTTACTCCAGAAACAACTCACTTAATCAATGAAGACACACTTAAACTTGTAAAAAAAGGCTCTATGCTAATAAATACAGCTCGAGGTCCTTTAGTTGATGAAGTTGCAGTTGCAAAAGCTCTTAAATCTGGAATCTTATCCGCTTTTGCAGCAGATGTTTTATCCACAGAGCCTATGACAAAAGATTGTCCTTTTTTGGGTTGCGAAAACACAATTATTACGCCTCACGTAGCTTGGGCTGGTTTCGAAACTAGACAGCGGCTTATGAATATCGCAGTTAACAATCTAAAAGCCTTTTTAGCAGGAAAACCTCAAAACCAAGTTTTTTAGACACTTAAAAATTAGTGTAAAATAATTTATCCAGCACAGTATCCTTTGGCTCATAATTTGGAACCCAATACTGATTTTCCGCCACAAACCTTAGTTGCTCATTTATGATTTTGTCGTTTTTAATGTAACTATTGCTGTGTCTTTCTTTGATTATTCCCTCTGAAGTCAAAGCTGCAAAATGTATTCCAATATTTAAGATTTTTCCGTTTTGCAACAACATATCTTTTAATTCAGTAGCTTCTTCAATGCCCTCTTGAAGCATTTTATCAGCCAAAGAATACAAATCCAAATACAAATCTGTTGCTCCATAATTATTGTAATAGGATTTTACATCATTAAATAAAATATTAAAAAATTTTTCCTGAGAACTTTTATCTATTATATTTTCTCCAATTTTTTTTGCCAATTTATCAAATTTTTCACTAATTTTCCTTACTTGTTCCAATTCTAGATAAGAAATCTTTAACTTTTCATTTGAAGAATACAAATTTTCAAAATGATTTACTGCAATTTTGCAAAAATCTTCTCCAGATTCTTGAGATTTTTCTAGATTTTTTGCAAATTCTGAAAATACAGTCTTATAATTCCAACCATTTGCAGGTACCAAACCACTAGAACCAATAAAATATTTACCACAATCCTTTATCTCGTAAATATTTTCCAGCAGCATTCCGAAACAAGTATCAAATCCTATAACAGAAAGATTTTTCTTATTTATAGCCTTTGCAAAATCAATTGTAGACATATAATCGCCAGAAGTATCATCCACCGCAACACCTCTAGTTTTTTCAGGAATATTTGTACTTTTGTAACCAGTTCCATGTCCCCACATAATCAAACCGTATTCTTGGCTAGGATATTCACCTTTTATAAAATCGATAGTTTTTTCCAATACAGAACTATCAGCTAGATTTATTTCAATTTCTTCATCAGTTTTTAGTCCCAATGGAGGACAAGCAATTCTTTCTGACACGATATCTTCTGAATCCTCAAAATCATTCTTAATTTTAAACAAAAAAGTTCCAGAATTTGAACTTAAATTCCCGTCCCCAGCAAAATCTACAAGAGCGAAAATCTGTATTTTATCTGAAACAGCCTTTGCTTCTTCCAATTCATTCAAATCTTCCAATGCAGAAGCTGACAATTCATTATCACCAGCCATATAAATGATAAATGTCCACAAAGGCTTAGATTTTTCAACTTCCTTTATTTCATTTTTTTCTATTTCTGGCAAATATTCGCAACCAAAAAAACAAAATCCCCAAACTAACAAAACCCACAAAATGTTTTTTCCAGTAATTTTCAACTTTTCCTCCACAATATAAAAATTATGCTTTTCAAAATCTACAGAAAGTTACCAAATCTTTCTAAAATGAAATCAAGCCAAGATAATCCGCCCAATATGAATTATCTGTAAAATGCACAGATTTCACGAAAAAATAATCAACATAATAGGGAGCTTTCGGTGGTGAAATAATTTTTTCATCCAAAGATACTTCAAAGTTTTTTTCATCTCCTGAATTTATCATCCCTTCAAAAGTTGCTTCAATATAATTGCTTGTAAGAAAAGGATTTCCTCCTTTTTCATTTTCATAAACTGTAAAACAAACTGTAATTTTGGAAATATCCTTTTTACTTGTGTTACAAAATGTAAATTTTACCCCAGAATAAGAAAATTCATTTTGGTCAGATTCTAAAGTTGCTTCAATATTTTTAATCACAAAAGGAATCGCTTGATTAAGATGATCACAAGAACTAAAAATCAAAGTAAACAAAATACAAAAAGTTAATAACATGATATTCTTACAATTTAACATTTTTCCTCCATGTACCATAAAATTATTCGCTAAGATGGTTCCCAAGATTTTTATTCATCTGGTTTTTGTATAATTTTTCCGTTTTTATCTTTTACAAGAACAACTTTTTCACCAGATGACAGAGTAATTTTTCCAATTATTTCTAGAGAATCATTCACAGGCACTTTTTTTTCAATTTTTACTGGTTGAAATTTTGTTTTTTCCTGTTTACACAGAGATTTTGTCAAATTTTCTGAAAAAACTTCTTCAAAGGAAAAACCATGAAACTTTTCTTCCAAAGATAAAAAAACAATTTCACAAAAAATCTTTTCTTCTTCAAAAGTAGAACTTGTAGAAATATTTTTTATCACTTTCTCACTCTTGAACGCATAATTTGATATTAGATTTTCAAAATTTTCCTTTTTCACAAAAAAACTTAAACTATGATTTTCAAGATTTTCATCTGATGGAAAAATCCCCGTTAAAATCAAATTGTTCCGAAAAGAAATCAAAAATTCCTCATAGTCTTGATTTTGAAAATCCGAAAAATCTTCACTAGTTTTTTTCTTTAGAAAACAAACTTTTGTTTTCACTTTCTCGTTTTCATAGCTTACAGAATCAATTTTTAAAAGTATTTCATCCTGAGAAATATTTTTTTCAACTTTAAATTTTTCAAAATTATTTTTAATTTTCTCAGGATAAACTCCCAAAACTGCAAAATTGATTTTTTCATCAGATTGATTTACTTCAAAAGAAAAACTATCTAAAAACAACTCTGTGTTTTCCTCATAAAGTTTTTCAAAAAACTCAGAAAAAAAAGCACAAAAATCAACATCAATTCTTTCTTCCGCTACTAAAGTTGTTTGATTATCGTACTCCAATTTTTTTTCCACATTTGGCTCAATTAACTCTTTTTGCTTGTTTTCAAAATCCTGTTTTACACCAAAAGTACATCCAATTATCAATATTAAAGAAGTCAACAAAACTCCCATTATCATATGGGACTTTGGAGTAAAAATCTGTCGCTTTGGGCTAGAAATATAAAATCTTGGCCTTTTTGATTTCATATATTTTGCTAAAAGCAGTTTGTCTACAACAATTACATTTGCAAACAATTTTTTTTCTTTTATCGTGAAAAAATATTCCCATTCGCATTGAACAGAAAATCTTGGATGATTTTTTTCCATTTCCGAGGAGATGAAGTTTTTTATCTTCATTCTTTCTATCCACAATTTTTTTAGATTTATTTCAAGTTTGTATAATGAAAACTGAGATTCATCTAAAATAATTTTCTTTGAAAAAAATATGCGATTCATTTTGCTCCTTTTAATTTTTATACTAAAAAAACTTATATTCATTGATAAGCCAATTCCCCAAATTTTACAGTTTTGATTTTCGCTTTTCGATTTCTGATTCCTGTAAAACAATTACCTTTTCTCGAATTTCTAGTATTTTGTTTTTATATTCATAAATAAATTCAAGAATCGAAAAAAGTTTTGGCATTATTAGTACCAAAATTGTGAAAAAAAATATTAACTCAGTTAATTTCACATTATCCTCCAAATCTTTTAAAAATTACAAAAACATAATTTTCATATTTTCGTATAACTTTTCTAAATAGGCATATTCCAAAAAGCATTGATTCAAAATATGTGCCAATATTCCAAAAATCCCAAACAAAAAAATTATAGCAACAAGAAAAACTCCACCCTCATCCTTACATTTTCCAAGAAACCAAATCTTCTTCATTTCCAGTTCCTCCTTCTTGTCCGTCTGCTCCATAACTGATTATTTCATAAGGAACAACATCTTTTTCTGAAGCTTGATTTTTGTACACAAAATCGTTTCCCCAAGGATCAACTTTTACTTCACTTTCGATGTAGGGACCTTTCCAGTTTTTCGGAATCGGATGCAAAACTGGTTTTTCCCAAAGTGCTTCAAGACCTTGCTCCGTTGATGGATACACGCCACAATCAAGATAAAAAGCATTAAGAGCCATTCGATAACTTAAAATCTGATTTTTCGCACTAAGAATTTTCGCTTTATCTACATATTTAAACGCAGATATTCCAACAGTAGCTGTCAAAATCAGCATAATTGCCAAAACTGCAATTGTTTCCACAAAGGTAAAACCATCATCCCAAAAAAACAGTTTTTTCCATTTCCGCCATTTTTTCTTTTTTTTCATTTAATCCTCCAAAAAATTATGTTAAAATGTTAAAAATACCAAAAAAGTATTTTTTATCAAAATCAAAAGATAGATTCCTATTCCCAAAATCAATATGCCTTCCGAATATTTTTGGACGGTTTCTAATCTTTGTTTTTCCACATTTTTTTCAATGAAAAAATATTCCTCAAATACTTCACGAAAATCCTTTATCCATTGAGTTTTTTCCATAAAATTAAGTTGCTTTTTCGAGAAAATTTTTAGTTGTTTTAAACAATTGAAAAAATCACTTCCCTCTTCTAAAAGATTTTGCATTTTTCCCAAAAAAAACAAATTTTTCGATTTGCGTTCTGAAATAATCAAAATTTGTAGTGCATCTTTTAGTGTGTAATTTTGTTGAAGTAAAAAATACAAGGAAAACAAAAGCTTCTTTGGAAAAGTTGTTTTTAGAAAATTGTAAACAAACAAGAAAAAGGTAATGCAATAACTCATCAAAAATCCAAAAGCCATAAAAACTCCTCTTGTAATATTTTCATAGTTTTCATGTTTTAACAGAGTAAATGCAAAAAACTTTTCTTTATTTGTTATAAGATAAAAAGTTAGCAAACAAGAACAAAATACGATAAATGCTGGATACACAAAAACTGATAACAAATTTCTTTGGAAATTTTGATTTTGTTTTTCAGTTTCTACAATATATTCTAGATTTTTTTGAAGTTGAAAATCCTTTTCCTCCGATGAAATCAATGTTTTATAATTTTCTATTTCTTTTTCAAAACCACAAGAACATAGAGCATTATAAAAATCATAACCTTCTTCTAATTTTCTTTTGATTTTTTTAGCTAAAAGAGTTTTTTTGCTATTTTTCAAACCAGAATTTTCCAAAAGAGAAATTGATTTTTGTAATGAATATTTCCACTTCATCAGATTTTGTATTTCTGAGAAAAACTTATATAGTTCCTTTTTCCTACTCATTTTCCTGCTTCCAAATTCTTTGTATTTTGTTTTCTCTCAAATAATTGTCAAAATCTAAACTTGAAGATTCTTTTGCAATCATTTTTTTGACCTGCATTGAAGTTTCAAGAATTTCGCCCACAGCCTTTCTCCCACCACAATCCTGTTTTATAAGTTTTTGAGCCAAAGCTAATCCAAAAACCGAAGCAAGTAAAAATGGTTTTACGCCTAAATCCAACAAACGAGGAATTACGCTTCCACAATCCTTTGTATGCAAAGTTCCCAAAACTAAATGACCAGTTAAAGCACCTCGAACTGCAATCTTAGCCGTTTCTTCATCACGAATTTCTCCAATCATTATCACATCTGGGTCGTGACGAAATGTGCTTTTTAACACTTTGTGATAATCAAGCTCCAATTCTTTTGAAATTTGGATTTGACTAACCCCCAGCAAAGAATATTCCACTGGATCTTCAATTGAGATGATTTTTTGATTGCTGTCCTTTATCAAATTCAGCAAGGCTGCCAATGTTGTTGTTTTCCCAGCTCCAGTTGCTCCACAAATCAAAATCAAACTGCTTTTTTTTTGAAGATTATTTTTCAAAATATCAACTTGTTCCCTAGAAAATCCTAAATCTTCAATCTTTGGTGGAATACAATTCCCTCGAAGTAATCTTAAGACCAAGGATTCTCCTAAAAACAAGGGAATAAACGAAGCACGTATGTCAGCTTCCAAACTCAAATTTTTGTAAGAAAAACTACCTTCTTGAATTTGTCGTGTATCTCCACCATTTAAATTGCACAAAACCTTAATGCGTCGACTTATTGCAGAAAACAGATTTCTTTCTAAAGTTTTGTGAAAAATTAAATCTCCATTTTTTCGTAACCTAATTCGATATTTATCATCATAGGGCTCAAAGTGAATATCACTAATAGTGAAATCTTCCAAACATTCGATAAATAATGCTTCCAAAAAATTTACAGCTGGAGACTCAGAAATATTTTCAATTTCCACGTTTTGTAATTGTATTTTTTCGGTTTTTGATTCTGCCAGTATTTCTGAAATCATCTTTTTACATTGTTCTTTAGAAATTTCTTTATAAATTAACTCCCGAGGACAATTCCCTTCAAACAAGACAAAACTTTTGGTAATTTTCGATTTCAATTCTTCATTATCTATTTCTGAAATTCCAATTATTAAAAAATCTTCAGTGTCTTCTAAAATCACAACATTATTGGTTAAACAAAACAAAGGGGATAATTCAAATTTTTTCATTATCTTCCAACCTTTCTCACTGTTTTTTTTACAATTTGTGAAACATTTTTTGCCATCTTATTTTGAAGCTCTTTTATTTTTTCTGTGATGTTAAGTTTTTTCTGAATTTTTTCTTCTACTACATCTTGCGGATTTTCATCCAAATGAGGAACCAAATAAATAATCATCTCAGTTTTTTCGTTGTTTTTTGTTTTCCCAGAAAAAAGTTTTCCCAATAATGGAATCTTACTTATGAAAGGTAGTCTCTCTTCTACAAAGGTTGAATCATTTTGCACTAAACCACTTAAAACTATTACTTCCCCAGATTTTCCAATTACTTGAGTTGTAACAAGTTTTTCTGAGGTTGGCGGGGGATTCCCAGAATTTGAACTTACATCAGCTCCACGCCTTGAAACAGAAGCCGTTACAGAAGTAGTGATTGTTCCATTTCCTGAAACAGAGCCAACAATGTCCAAAACCAAGCCAGATACAATTTCCTTTGTAACGCCAGATTGAATTTGACTACCATTTTCAAGATTTATATATGGATCACGATATCGAAAAGTATTTGTATTTTTAAACTCAATTGGCACTTCTGAAACACCATACAATGTCGTATCAGCAAAAATTTCAGTTTCATTTTCTTGAATCGAAGCCTGTAATTCAGCCGAAAACATCAAGCCAAAAGCCGATACAAAATTTGAATTAAATGAAAAATTAGGAGCTACAGACAAATTTACTGTATTTGCATTTCCCGGATTTAATCTTGAAACCTTCAAACTCGAATTCCAATTATCAACACGACTTTTTTGAGTTTGCACAATCAACAGATCATAAGAAATTCTTTTTTGAGCCTTATCCATTTCAGAAACATATTTTTTCAAATTTTCAAACTGAGCCAATGTTCCGTAAAAAAACAAAGAAGACTCAGTTCCTGTGGAATAAAAATCCTGTTCAGAAAAATCCCTTGGTAAATCTTTCAAAAACTTACTTGCAGAAATGTAATCAAATGTTAGTAAATGTTTTTCCATCTTAACATCAGTTTTATGAATAAAATCAGTTATTAAATCTCTTTCTTTTTCGCTATGGCTTATCATCACTGAAGAATCAGACAAAATCATAATATCAAGATTTTTAAATCGATTTGAAAACATTGAAACAAAATTTTCAGCAGAAATATTTTCCAACAAATAGGAGGTCCATTGGTTTTCATTAACAAGTTCTTTTGATTTCTCGTAATTTGTATAAAAAATAAACAAATCATCTTTTTGCGTAAAAGCCACATTACACAAGGCACAAACTGAATCCAAAACAAAGTTAAAATCTTGATTTTCAAATTCCGCCCAAGAAATAACAGGATTTTCTTTCACAAGAGACAAAAACTGGAAATCCATTTTCTTTTTCATCTCATCTAAAAATTTTTCAAAATTGGCGTTTTTCAAGTTGATATTAAACTTATTATCAAAAAATTGGATTTCTATCTGTGATTTATCAGTTTTTTCCGCTACAACAACTTCTTTATTAAGTTTTTTCCCAATAAATATTGTGTTTTCTTCAGAGCTAATTTCATATCCATCAAAGTTTTTTAATATCAATTCAATCAATTTTTCTAGTGAATTGGCTTTTAAGTGAAAACTTTGCTTTACATTTGGCAATGAAGAATAAATAATTGCATAATTTGTTTTTTCAGAAATATATTCAAAAATTCGTTCAAGAAATAAATCATAACAATCAAGTGAAAAAGTTTTTTCTTCATTTTTTTCTTCAAAAGTAGAAAATCGAATTTTTGAAACAACCCAAGTATCCTTTGATTTATCCACATAAAGTCGATTTGCCATCAAAAAAGAATCAAAAGCTTCTTCAAAATTTTCACCATAAAATCTAAAAGTTCCAATTCCGGAAACTGTATCGTCCACCGCAATCGATTGATTTTCTACCAAAGAAACCGAATACAAGATTTCTGAAATCTCTTGATTTACAAATTCATAACCGGCTGAAAAAAGTAAACAATTACACAAAACCAAACAAAACAATACAAAATTTTTTTTGTACATATACGCTCCTGTAATATCAAAGTTTGTAACCTAAACTTTGAAAATAAACACTTTGGAAAAATGTTTATCAATAAAAAATCTTTACATAAACTTATAAGCACAAAAGATTCAAAATTTTGAATAAATTTGAGTATTTTTTGTATTTTTTTCAAAAAAAAAGTCCTGAACTTACTTTGTTCAGGACTTTCACTGTTTTATAGCCTATTTTTGATATAGAAAACAAGCAACTTGATGGTCTGTGCCACCTTCGCCAATTTGAGTTAGCTTTGGTTGACTATTTTTACAACATTCCATTCTGTTTGGACATCTGTCGTAGAAATAACAGCCCGGTCGCTGAACTGTTGGAGAAGGTACGTCGCCCTTTAGAATAATTCGCTGACGTTTTGCTTCGATTTCTGGATCTGGAATTGGAGCTGCAGAAAGCAATGCTTTTGTATAAGGATGCAATGGATTTGCGTACAAATCTTTGTAATCACTAATTTCAACAATTTTTCCAAGATACATAACTGCAATTCTATCAGAAATGTACTGAATTACAGCCAAATCGTGTGCAATAAAAAGATATGTTAATCCAAGTTCTTTTTGAACATCTTTAAATAGATTCAAAATCTGAGCTTGAATAGAAACGTCTAGTGCAGAAACTGGCTCGTCTGCTAAAATCAATTTTGGACGCAAAGCCAAAGCTCTAGCAATTCCAATTCGTTGTCTTTGTCCGCCAGAAAACTCGTGAGGATATCGGTTTTTGAAAAACTTTGAAAGCCCAACCATTTCCATAAGTTCTTCTACTCGTTTATCAATTTCAGCATCGGTCATATGAAGAATGCCACGATTTCTAAAGATGTGCATAGGTTCTGCAATAATATTTGCAGTTGTCATACGAGGACTTAAAGAACCATAAGGATCTTGGAAAACCATTTGCATATCTTTTCGAGCTAGTAGAAGTTCTTTTTTGCTCATTTTTGTTAAATCTTTTCCATCAAGCAAAACTTCGCCACTTGTTGGTTTATAGATTTGAGCAACTGCACGAGCAACTGTAGATTTTCCACAACCAGATTCACCTACAAGCCCAAGAGTTTCCCCAGGCTTAATTGTAAAATTTACTCCATCAACAGCGTAAACGTAGTTTTTTTCCTTAGAAAACAAACCTTTACTTCCTGTTACAAAGTGCATTTTTAAGTCGTTTACCTCAAGGAGGTTTTTAGTTTCTTCCATTACTCTTCCTCTCCCTTTGAAATAACGGCTTCATCAGCATAAAGCCAACAAGAAGCACTATGTCCATTTTCAAATTTTGCCACAGAAGGATATTTCTTTTTACAGATATCCATTGCCTTTTCACATCGTGGGTAAAATGGACAACAAGGTGGTAAATCAATTACGTTTGGTGGTTGCCCTTGAATACTAAACAATCTTTCTTCATTCTTTTTATCAAGACGAGGAACAGATTTTATCAAACCTTGGGTATATGGATGCTTTGGTTCTTTGAAAATATCAACTGTTTTTCCGCTTTCAACAACACGTCCAGCATACATAACCATAATTGTATCACACATTCCAGCTACAACGCCCAAGGAGTGTGTAATCATAATAACTGCGGTTCCAAGACGCTTTGTCAAATCTTGCATCAATTCAAGGATTTGTGCAGAAATTGTAACATCAAGAGCAGAAGTTGGTTCATCTGCAATAAGGATTTCAGGATTGCAAGAAAGCCCCATAGCAATCATAACCCGCTGACGCATTCCACCAGAAAACTGATGTGGATAACAGTCAATACGTTCTGCAGCCGCTGGAATACCTGCAAGAGTAAGCATTTCAATAGCTTTTTCTCTAGCTGCTTTTTTGTCCAAACCTTGGTGAAGCTGAATTGTTTCTATCATTTGAGTAGAGATTTTCAAAAATGGATTCAAACTTGACATTGGATCTTGGAAAATCATAGAAATTTTGTTTCCACGAATATCACGAATAGTTTTGTCATCCATTTTTAGCAAATCTTCGCCGTGGAAAAGCACTTCCCCACCCTCAATTTTTCCAGGAGGAGTTTGAACCAAATTCATAATAGAAAGATTGGTTACACTTTTTCCAGAACCAGATTCCCCAACAATACCAACAGTTTCACCTTTATGCAAATCAAAAGTGATTCCGTCTACAGCCTTTACAATTCCTTCGTCTGTATGGAAATATGTTTTTAATCCCTTAACTTGGAGGATTACTTCGTCTGTCATTGTATTATTATCACTCATTTTTTTCCTCCACACATTAAGTTTTGTTTTTGCTTTGAGGATCAAAGGCATCACGTAAACCGTCACCTAAGAAGTTCATAGCAAACAAGAAAATTGTCATAACTATAGCTGGAACAATTAACTGCCAACTATAAAGTTCCATACCTTTTACACCATCAGAAACTAAAGAACCCCAAGACGCAAGAGGTGCTGAAACCCCAAGACCTAGGAAAGACAAGAAACTTTCATTCATAATAAATGATGGTAGAGAAAGTGAAGAATAAACGATGATAATACCAATTGTATTTGGTAAGAGATGTTTTGCAATAATACGAGCTGGACTTGCACCCATTGTTTTTGCGGCTTCAACAAATTCAGAGTTTTTCAAACTAATAACTTGTCCCCGCACAACACGAGCAATGCTTAACCAAGAAACCAAAGCAATAGCAATAAACAAAATAAAGATATTTCGTCCTAAAATTGCCATCATAATGATAACCATAAGCATATATGGAAGACCGTACATAATATCAACAAAACGCATTATGATATTATCAACCCAACCTCCAGCATAACCAGCAATGGCACCCATTACAACGCCCAAAAGCAAAGCTGTAACAGTTCCTAAGATACCAATAGCAATAGAAATCCGTCCACCGTAAATTGTACGAGAAAGCATATCACGACCCAAAGCATCAGTTCCCAAAATATAGCGACGTTGATGAACTGGATCAGAGTTTACAGCCTCTCGCATTTCTGCCAATTCAGCGGCCTCTTTTTCTGTGTATTCAGTTCGCTTTTCCTTTGCCATAACTCGTGCAAAGTATTTTTCTCTTTGCTGAATCATCACTTCACCAGCTGGTTTAAAAGATGGTGGTAAGTTTGTGTGATCCAAAACCTGTTCTTCATAAGGATAAATTGGTAAAATTGGAGCAAACAAAGATATCAAACAATAAGCAAGAACAATCCACAAACTAATAATTGCCATTTTGTTCTTTTTTAACCGTTTCCAAGCATCATCCCACAAAGAAACAGGTTTCATTGCTTGGTTAAACTCATTGACAGCTTCATCGGCCTTTTTATTAAACTTAAACATTTTTGAAAGGCCTCCTATTTATATGAAATTCTTGGGTCGAGTAGTCCGTAGACAATATCAACCACAAAGTTCATTACGATTAGAATAAATGAGTAAACAATAACAGTACCCATAATCAATGTATAGTCACGATTCAAAGATGATTGTACGAAAAATTTTCCAAGTCCAGGAACAAGGAAGATTTGTTCTACAACAACAGAACCTGTTATAATTCCCGCAAATGCAGGTCCTAAATAACTAACAACAGGAAGCATAGCACCTTTTAGTACGTGTTTATACATAATTTGACTTTGCTTAAGTCCTTTTGCCTTTGCTGTTCTAATATAATCAGAACGTAAAACTTCCAAAATTGAAGCTCTAGACAAACGAGCAATATAAGCAAAATATGGCAAAGAAAGTGTAATAGCTGGCATAATCAAAGTACGTATATCAGCATTTCGACCTGTAATCCAGCCAGAAGTTGGAAGCCATCCTAGTTTCATAGCAAAAACCAACATAATTACAGGACCGACAACAAAGGTTGGTACTGATATACCCACCGTTGCCACCGACATACTAGCGTAATCTATCCAAGTGTTTTGTTTTAAGGCGGAAACCGTGCCAACCAGAACCCCCAAAATTAACGCAGACAATAGAGAGATTACACCAAGAGTTATTGAATTTGGTAAACTTTGGAAAATCAATTCATTTACAGTAAAATCTTTATTTTTAAAAGAAGGACCTAAATCTCCACGACAAATATCTCCAAGATAACGGAAATATTGCTTGTAAAGAGGTTCATCCATATGATATTTCTTTAGAAGATTTTGCATTACCTCTTCGGTAACTTTTTTTTCACTTGAAAAAGGTCCACCTGGAGCTAGGCGGATAAGAAAAAAACTAAAAGTAATAATTAAAAACATCGTCGGAATTAAACTTAAAAACCGACGAAACACAAATCGTCCCATATACAATCCTTATCCAAAACAAGCTGAAACAACCGACAAGTTTTGGAGCTAAAAACACTTAGCAATTTTATTATTTTTTGATTTATACATAAAATCAATTATTAACTTTTATAAATTTTAACAAAACAGCCTTAACTAAAAAGCTAAGACTGCTTTGCTTTATTGATA
Organism: Spirochaetaceae bacterium; assembly: GCA_017416145.1. Taxonomy (GTDB): domain Bacteria; phylum Spirochaetota; class Spirochaetia; order Treponematales; family Treponemataceae; genus Treponema_I. The sequence continues at coordinate 39,272 of JAFQDD010000023.1, forward strand.
AATCAATTATTTTCTCTTAATTCCAACATATGGGTGGATATCAAGAGTATTTGTATACCATCCGTCCCATTTTTCTAGGTCAATCATATTTTGTGTAACATAGATGTAGAAAGGAATTACAGCTTGATCTTGAGTAATCAAGATTTCTTCAGCTTGTCTTAGAACTTCAAATCTTTCTGCACCAGCTGGCATTGAAGCAGCTTTTGCCATCAATGCGTCAAATTCTGGGTTAGAATAGTTACCGTCGTTGTTTCCACCATCTGTCAAGAATAATTCTAGGAAGTTTGATGGATCTTGATAGTCACCTACCCAACCTGCACGACCGATTTGGAAGTTTCCACTTTGGCGTTCATCAAGGAATGTTGCCCATTCAAGATTTGCAAGTTCAACATTGATTCCAAGATTTTTCTTCCATGCTTGTTGTACGTATTCAGCAATTTTTTTGTGACCTTCATTTGTATTGTAAATTACAGTCATTGTTGGGAAACCTTCACCGTTTGGATAACCAGCTTCAGCAAGAAGTGCTTTTGCTTTTTCTAGGTCAAATTCATTTCCTTTGATTCCAGGATATCCTGTCATTGAAGGAACGTATCCACCAGATGGGATTTGTCCACCTTTTGTAACTTTGTCTACAAGTTCTTGGCGGTCAATAGCCATTGTTAAAGCTTTACGAACACGAACATCACTTAAAATTGGATCTTCAATGTTTAAGTAATAGTAGTAAGATGAAAGTTGTGGTGCTGATTGGAAATCGTCACGTAATTTGATTTCATCTAACATTTCTAGAGGAACTGATGTATCCCAGTCCATTTCTCCAGCTTTGTATTTTTGGTATGCTGTTGTTTCATTTTCGATTGTTAAGAAAGTGATACGATCCAAGAATACATTTTCTTTGTTCCAATATTTTTTGTTTGGAGTAACTGTAACAGATTGTTGTGGAGTCCAGCTTTCTAGCACAAAAGGACCATTTCCAACAAGGTTACCTGGTTTAATCCAATCTTCACCATATTTTTTCATAGCGTGTAGTGGAAGTGGAGCAAATGAATAGTGTCCCATCATATCAACTGCATAAGCAAGAGGTCCAACCAATGTTACTTCAAAAGTTTTTTCATCAACTGCACGGATTCCAACATCGTCTGCTGAACCTGTACCTGCGTTGTATTCTGCTGCACCTTTGATAATCATAGCTGGCATATATGCGTAAACTGCTGCTGTTTCTGGAGCTAAGTAATACAACCATGAATCAACAAAAGTTTGTGCTGTGATTTTTTCACCATCAGACCAGTAAGCATCACGTAACTTGAATGTAATAACTGTGTCGTTATTGCTGCGTGACCAACTTTCTGCAACACCAGGAACTGCTTCAGATGTTTTTGGATCATAAGAAACAAGTCCTTCAAATAGAGCCATATAAATACGATGTTCTGGAACACCTTCGATTTTTGAAGGGTCTAGAGATTGTGGCTCTGTACCATTATTGATGATAAATTCGTTTAGTGATTCTTTTTTCCCACAAGAAACAAACATTGTTAATGCTAGTAAAAGAACCAAGCTGAATGTTAAAATTTTCTTCACGTTTTCCTCCTAGTGAAAATATAACTCTTTATTTTAACCTTGATTTCAGGATATCGCAAGAGAAAAAACAAACAATAAACGGAAAAACCGAAAAAAATTATTGTAATTTTACTAAAACACTTGCTTTACAAAGGATTTGATTTGTACTAGTATCCTTTTATGACAATATTACAAGCTATATTTTTAGGAGCTTTGCAAGGAGTTGCAGAGTTTTTACCAATTTCAAGTTCTGGACACTTAGCTTTGTGTAAAAGCCTTTTTGGTTTAGAAGAAGTGCCTCTCTTATTTGACATTATGCTACACTTGGCAACCTTGGCTGCTGTTATCATTTTCTTTAGAAAAGAAATCGGAGAATTGTTGGCTGTATTTTTTCGTTGGATTACAAAAAAATCAAAAGAAGACGATTTTGTAAAACAAAAAATGATTTTAGCTGTAATTTTCGGAACTCTTGCCACAGGCGTGATTGCAATAATCACCCAAAAGTTTTTGCCAGAAATGTCTGTAAAATTTGTTTGTGGTGGTTTTATCATCACAGCAGGATTACTTATTCTCTCATCAATTTTAAGCAAACGTCAAATCGAAAATGAAGGGGTTTCCACCACAGTTTCCCCGTTAAAAGGATTTTTAATTGGTATTGCACAAGGAATCGGTACACTTCCTGGCATTTCTCGCTCAGGAATCACAATTTCTGCTTCTTTAATGGCAGGAGTTGATAGAAAAACCTCTGGCGAATTCTCATTTATTTTATCAATTCCAGCAATTGTTGGAGCATTTATCCTAGAAGCAAAAGATTTGGGAAGCGTAACAGATACAGTTGGGATTTTACCATTGATTCTTGGTTGTCTAGTAGCCTTTGTAGTTGGACTTATCTCTCTAAAATTTTTGATGAAGTTAATCAACAAGGGCAAACTAGAATATTTTGCATTTTATCTAATTCCTGTTGGAATCTTGGGATTAATTTTTCTATAATTTTTTTTGATATCTAAACATAATCTTTGTTTTTAGAAAATTTTACTTGATTTTAAAGGCTCTTGTCTTAAACTTACAATAGATGGTTTTCGACAAGAGCATACTTATTATTGATGACAACTTAATATCTAGAACTATTCTCTCCGGACTTTTCAAAAAAGAATATGAAGTTTTAGAAGCCGAAAATGGTGAAAAAGGACTTGCTATTCTTCTAGAAAACCCATCAAAAATTGCTGCAATTTTGTTAGATTTAAATATGCCAATTATGAATGGCTACGATTTCATTGAAAAGATGAAAGAACTAAATCTTATGGGAAAAATCCCAGTCATCATTGTAACCGCAGAAACATCAGAACAAGTTGAAACAAAAGTTTTGGAAATGGGGGTTTCCGATATCGTAAATTCACCAATTGTTCCAAAAACTGTTTATTGTCGAGTCCAAAACGTAATCTCCGCAAATTATTACCGACAAAATCTTGAAGCAACCGCAAAAGATTTAACATCCCGCCTAAAAAAATCTAATGAAGTGATGATAGATACTCTCAGTTCCATTATTGAGCATAGAAGTCTGGAATCTGGGCAGCACATCAAGAGAATTAGACGATTTACAGAAATCCTACTAAATGCAGTAAAAGACAATTATCCAGAATACAATTTGGATAACAAAATTATTCAATGTATTGCGTCCGCTTCAACCCTTCACGACATTGGAAAAATCGTAATACCAGATTCCATCTTAAACAAACCAGGTCGCCTTACCCAAGAAGAATTTGAAATAATGAAATCTCACACAACCCAAGGTGGTGGAATAATAAAAAAACTTCACTTTGTGGATAAAAAAGATTATCTAGAATATGCTTTCCAGATTGCTATGTATCACCACGAACGCTATGACGGAAAAGGCTACCCTACAGGATTAAAAGGCGAAGACATTCCGCTTTGTGCTCAGGTAGCAGCCATTGCAGATGTATATGACGCTTTAACAACCCCTCGAGTATACAAACCAGCTTTTTCCCACGAAAAAACCGTTCGTATGATTATTAGTGGGGAATGTGGAGCATTTTCAGAAAAAATCAAACACTGTTTTAGACTAGTTGCTCCACAATTTGAAGAAAAAGCTCGACAATATCGGGATGGAGAAATCAACCTTGACGAATTTGGCTTTGATTTATCAAACGAAATCGAAACCCAAGAAATAACAGAATATTTAGATTCCTATCGATACAAAGCCATCAAAAAAGAAACTGGAACTGTAATTCTAGAAATTGACTACAACACAAAAGAATACACATTTTTACATCAAAATTTTGTGGATTTTTCTTCTGTTCCTCTTTTTGGCAATATTATGACAGATATTCCAACTTTTATTGATAAGTTTGTGCATCCAGAAGATTGTGACAGAATATTAAACAAAGCCTTTCAAGCAAAAGCTCAAATTGAAATGAAAAATTTCATTGATGATAGGATTTTTGTACGCTTACAAACTGGTGAAAATGGCACATACCAATGGCACGAAATTAAACAAATTAAACTAAAAACTCCAGATAATACAAATTGCAAAACTATTGTAATTTTTAGAAACATAGAAGATTACATAAATCAAGATTTTACAAACTTTGAAGTTAGTTCGATTTTGGATTTAGAACAATTAAACACAATTGATAAAAACGAGGAACAACTTAACTCTGATAAAATATTGGACGTTGGACTTACTCCTGATATGATTTATGAGATTTTCCGTACCACATGTGATATTTTGTACATTTTAAATATTGATAATGGAAAAGCAATTTTTAATTACGTTGATGAAGATGATTTTGCTATAAGTGTTCCAGATAATATAAACGATTTTGTCAACAATAATTGCATAAAAATCCACGAAGATGACTTTGAAGGACTTTTGGAAAAAACGACAAAAGCCGTTCATTCAGCTCAAGAAGTTAACGCAAACTTTAGAATGATGTCAAAAAGTGGCATTTTCAAAGAATACGAGCAAAAAATTGTTCCAATAACTGATTCTACAGGTAATGTTTCCCACATTATGGGATTTATAAATTATAAACGAGCATAAAAAAAGCCAGAAAAGCTATTACACCTTTCTGGCAAGAAGTCCCTACATTGAAATAATTTAATTTAAGAGTAGTATAAAAGTTGAGGTTAATAAGTTAGACTCAACTAACTTATAAATAAAAGTTATAATAATCTAACATTTTTGTCAATAGGAATCTTATTCTTTTTAACTAAAATTTCTATTTTTCTAAGTATGGATAAAGAAACAAAAAAAAGCCCTTTCTTTTCAGAAAAGGCTTAATATAAACTAATAATTTACTAGAAATTAAGTTTACTAAATTTAATTGTTACTTTGTAATCTTTGTCTGTCCATTCTGGATCAATTTCCATTTCCAAGTCTGTGCTTAGAGTAATTGGTTTAATAAATTTATATGCACGTTCTGTTTCTGCACAAGAAAATGAAAGAATTAAACCTTCTTTTGAAGGAGTAAGTTTAAAATCTACAGTATTATCTTTTGTGAAAGTGTAAACTAAATCACCTTTTCCATCAAACAATTCTACTTTGTCTTTTGCAAAAACCCATTTTGCATCCCAGTTTTCGTCAATCCAAGTTCCTGTAGGGAATTCTGTGTCAGCAGCGAAAACACCTGTTACACAAACAGCCAAAACAAACAAAATTGCTAAAAATTTCTTCATAAAAATCTCCTCAAATTTGGGGTATGCACTCCCCTTTTCTTATATGTGTAGTATATCTCCATTTTCTCCATTTTTCAAAGAAATGTAAAATTTCAGTAAAATCTTGCAAGATAAGATAATATATTCTGTGATAATTTTTATGTTTTCCTCAAAAGTTCTAATATTCTCAAATATCATCCTATCTTTTAATATCACTTAATTTATTGTATACTTTGATTTATGGATTTGTTTGATATTCAGCACAGAAAAAACGAAGGACCTCTTGCAGCTAGAATGCGACCTAGAAATCTTGATGAATATATTGGTCAAGATCACATTGTTGGGAAAGGTCGGCTTTTGCGAAGGGCTATTGCAGCAGACCAGCTTACTTCTGTAATTTTTTACGGGCCTCCGGGAACTGGAAAAACTACTTTGGCTCGAGTTATTGCAAATCATACAAAAAGTAATTTTATCACTCTAAATGCTGTTTTGTCTGGAGTGCAGAGCATTCGAGATTCTATAAAATGTGCAGATGAACAACACAAACTTTATGGAAAAAAAACAATCCTCTTTGTAGACGAAGTTCACAGATGGAACAAAAGTCAACAGGACGCCCTACTTCCTTGGGTGGAAAATGGCACAATCATTTTGGTGGGGGCCACAACAGAAAATCCATTTTTTGAAGTGAACAAGGCATTGGTAAGCCGAAGTCGGGTTTTCCAGCTAAAACCGCTAACAAAAGAAGATTTAACAAAAGCTGCCACAATGGCTTTGCAGGATAAAGAAAGAGGATACGGTCGCTGGAAAGTAACTTTTGAAGAAGGTGCCCTAGAACATTTGATAGAAACTGCCAACGGAGATGCAAGAAGTTTGTTAAACGCTTTGGAATTGGCTGTAGAAACCACACCTGAAAAATGGGCACCAGATGCAAATCCTTGTGTGCCACCAGAAAATTCTGAAATCTACATTGATAAAGAAACTTGTGAAGAAAGCATTCAAAAAAAAGTTGTACTTTACGACCGAGACGGAGATTATCACTACGATATTATAAGTGCTTTTATAAAAAGTCTACGAGGTAGAGACCCAGATGCCGCCCTTTACTGGATGGCTCGTATGATGAGTGCCGGAGAAGATCCACATTTTATTTTTAGACGCATGTTAATATCCGCCTGTGAAGATACTGGTCTTGCAGATCCAAATGCTCTAACCGTTGTGCAAAGTTGTGCCGCCGCCTTTGACAGAATCGGGCTTCCAGAGGGGCAATATATGTTAACCCAAGCCGCTTTGTATCTTGCAACTGCCCCAAAATCAAATAGTTCTATGGCTTACTTTGACGCCCTAAAAGCTGTTCAACAGGAAGACGCAGAAGTTCCAAATCATCTTAGAGATGCTAGTCGAGATGCAGAAGGTTTTGCCCACGGAGCAGGATATATGTATCCCCACGCTTACAGAGACCACTGGGTTGCTCAACAATATTTGCCAGATGGATTAGACGGACGAGTGTTTTACAATCCAACAGATCAGGGCTACGAAAAATCCATCAAAGAGGATGTGCTAAATCGGCGTGAATTGCAAATTGCAGGTTTAATCGAAGATACACAGCTTTTCCCAATGGGTGACTGGTGGGAAGCAGAGCATTTAAAACACGGTGAAATAAAAACTGGAGAAAACTTAACATTCTCTCCAAACGGAAAAACTAGAACCGAAAAACAAGCCGCTTGGCAAAAACGCACAGAAAGCAACCGCACAAAAATCTTGCAGGATATTAAAAACACAACTTGCAATTTAGCAAACTTAAAACGCCACCACAGATGCTTGGTTATGAGAGCTGATGACGGACTTTTGCTTTGGGATGTTTGGCGAAAAACCCCAGAAGGCTTAACTTGCGGAGTTTGCTTATCATCAGAAGGAGAAAAAATCCTTCGCCAATACGCCAGTACCCTAGAAGAAATTGAAAAACCATTTTTGGCTATGGAAAACACTTGGGAAAACAACTACAAAGAATTTCAGTTTGATTTTGTGTTTTTCCGAGATGTAATCACAAAATCTGATGATATAGAAAATTTTACTAAAAAAGTCGCTAAAATCAAAGAAAAAGGTTTTCTTGGAAAAGAGGGAAAAATCATCCTGAGCCAAAAAATTCCAGTAAAAAGCCAAAAACTAAGCGAACTTTTGCTACCACATTTTGATCTTGCTTCACAAAGCAGAGAAAGGGAACTTCTGGAAAAGCTAAAAAAAGCCGAAGAAGTGTTTTACTCTGAAAGTAACGAAAATCCAGCAATAAAAAAACTTTTCGATTGGAATGGAGAAAGTTTTTCTAAGGCTTTTTTTGAAAAAGGGTTTCAAGTTTCATACAAGGAAGAAGTTTTCACAGAAGAAAGAGTTTTAACAGAAGAAGAGATAAACCGCTGGTTTAACAAAGAAACCTCTTACGGAAAGTTTATTTACTCAGAGCTTTCAGAAGAGGCATTTGAAAACTGTAAAACCTTGATTTTGGAATTGGCAAAATATCAGAAGTTTAACTGGAAACACGTGATTGGTTTTATGATTTTAAGCTAATATTAAAATCTCAAATATTTTGGATTTTGCTATCGTGATAACGCTGCCACCACTCTTGTTCTTCAGCATTTGTAGAAGCTTCTTGCTTTTTAAACTCTTTGTCAATGGCTGCAATTTTGTCACTACAACTAATTACCGCATCCACAATGCAGGATTCAAAGTGAGAATCTCGTGATTTTTCAAAAATTTCCACAGCTTCTTCTATAGTTTTTGGGTCTTTATAAAGTCGCTGACTTAACAAAGCATCCATAACATCAGCCGCTGCCATAATTCTCGCACAAAGGGGAATCTCAAGTCCAGCGATTTTGTTTGGATAACCAGTTCCATCCCATTTTTCGTGGTGATAAAAAGCCATTTGCTTTGCAATTTCATTAAAACGACCATCATTTACCATAGGTAAAAATTCAAGCAAATTCTTTCCCTCACTTGGATGGCACTTCATCAACTCAAATTCTTCATCAGTAAACTTTCCAATCTTGTTTAAGATTCCCTCTGGAACGTGAATTTTTCCAATATCGTGAAGAAATGCCGCGTTGGTAAACAATTTAATATTTTCCCCAGTCAATTCTTTTGTGTAAATCCCCAATTTTACCATTTCATTGCAAATCACTTCCACGTATTTTTGAGTATGCATAACGTGTCGACCAGTAAATAAATCATGAGAACCTAAACATTCTGCCACGAATTGAATAATTTTAAACTGAGTTTCAGCCAGTTGCGTATTTTTTTGCTGAAGTTGTCCGTTGATTAACTTTACCTTTTTGTTGCTCTCTTTTAATTCACCGTAAGCCTTTTCTGTAGTTTCCATAGATTTTACAAGACTTTGCAAAGTATTGTGAGTTCTATTTGACATATAATCCGTCAAAATAAAAAGGAAAATGTATTCGATTACAAGCCCGATTATGTTTTTCACAAACCAATAAAAAGGAGTTTCTGCTCCAGCCAAAACCAAAGGAACTCTGAAAGACCGTGGCCAATAACAAATACAAGAAAGAAGGAAGCACACAAAAGTAGTCCATTTTGTAACCTTTCGATTGTAATACAGACAAGTAATAAAAGGCGGGAAGGCAAAAGAAATCGTAATAGTAATAATTCCTTCAATTCCTAGCAAAAACACAAAGCCAGAAGTGGCCATAATGCCCATATACATAAGAAAAACTTGATTAACATTTTTCTTAATTAAATAACGATACAAAAATGATAAAATAGTTGAATATAAAAAAACACCTAGAGAATAAACATGAGGAACAATCCAAATATCAACAACACTTAAAGCAGCAAAAACCACTGGCACAGGAATCGTACAAAATAAAATTGTACAAACCTTTTTGTTGACATTTACAATATTTTCATTAAAAAAAGCTTCATCGTTGATAGACATCAATTTCTCCGAATTATATTATATATCAACGATGTTTAATTTCTTGCAAAACTTTATGTAAATTAGCATTGTTTTAGGTTTTCCTACAAAGATTTCACCTAAAAAAACAACACAAACCTCACATTAAACTTTCACCTGAAAAAGCCCGTGGTGATTGCAATAAGCAAAAAAACTGCAATCTTTCTTAAACGGAAACCGAGCTTCAGGATTTTGCTCCGGATAAAGCTTTACGATATTTACAAAGTTAAATCCAACACAAGCAATCCAAGAAATGTAATGACTTTTTTCCATAGGGTGATTTAGAGAAACAAACAATTCTCCATCCGAATTTTCAACTTTTATTTCATGACTTTTTGCAAGTTCCCCATCCTCTGGATTTTCACCAAGATTTTCACATTCCAAAGCCGGAAGCTGAATGCCACAACAACTGATTAAAGCCTCTCCCACAGAAAAAACCACATTTCCACAAATTGGACAAACATAAAACTTAGACCGTTGGATTTTTGCATTTTTGTTTTGATTCACAACCTCTTTTCCAGACAAAAGCTCAATAATACTCACCTTCAAAACCTGTGCCAAAGGCTCCAAAAACACAATATCTGGAAAGCCCCGTCCAGTTTCCCATTTAGAAACAGTTTTATCACTAACATTTAGCAAAGAAGCCAACTCACATTGGGTAAGTTTCGCCTTTTCCCGAAGACATTTTATAGTACTTCCCGTAACATATTGATTCATAAAATCCTCCAATTCATAAAAACTATAACCGAAGGATACTTTAGACAAGAAAAAATGTGTACCTACTTTTCGTAGAGTGTAGGTTGGTTTATTTGGGCGTTTCCAGATTGCTAGCTTCGACTAGGCTCAGCTATTAATCTGGTCGGGCTTTGCGGGGTTCCGCGTCAAAGCGCTCCATCGTCCTCGGAGCTAACAAGTTATCTCCTGCGGTCGACGGCTTCGCCGCCCCTACAATCCCTAACGCAAAAGCTGCTACCGCTCAATATCACCCTTGTAATCCAAAATCCCGCCGATTTCAATCACGTTAGAATAGCCATAATCCACAAGTTTTTGACTTGCTTCCTTGCTACGGCGGCCACTTCTACAGTACACGAAAATCCGCTGATTTTTATTTGGCAAAAGTTTTTCAGCATCTTCCTTTGTCATAAGTTCATTGGTGAACAAAACAGCCCCAGGAATATGGCCAGATGCAAATTCATCAGGACGGCGAACATCAAGCAAAATGTAATCACTAGATTCTGCCATCATTTTTAGGCCTTCATCCATAGAAACAGATTTATAAGTCAATTTGATATTTTGATTTTCTTCCATTGTGATTTTTCCCCTTTCATCCACATTAATATTGTAAATTTTCTTTTCAAGAGGCTCCTTTTCTTCCCAAGGACGTTTGTATTCCAAAGTCAAAATCGTGCTTCCAGAAGAAAGAGACCTCACCGTAAAATAAAACATAGAAGGAGCACCAACCATTCCTTCATCGCCAAGATATTTTACATCCTTTGAGATTTCCACAATATTTTCAGAAGCCAAAACAGCTTCCCAAGTGTACCCCGTAGAAGAATTCCCCTTTAGCTCGATTGTTACAGAATCTGATTTAAAAGATTTTTGACTTGTGCAAGAAGACATAAAAACTGCTCCAAAAATTAAGGTGATTAGAAAAAGTGATTTTAGTTTGTTCATAAGGATAATATAACGAAGGATTTAGGACGGGGGCAAGGGATTGGATAGTTGAGTGAGGACTTTTTTAAATCCAAGCGTTTATAAATTGCTTTGTTATCATCATTTTTCCGTGGGCTGTTGTTAAGGGATAAGCATCTCCAAAATCTAAGCATTTTCCAGAAGCATCAAAAACTTTCCGACCTTTTACAATTAAATTGATATTTCTAGAGTTTCCATTTTCGTTTATTTCCATAATTAAAATATATTTTTCATCTGAATTGTTTAGCTTTTTAGATGAAAGTCTAACTTTAAGACCATTTCTAACATCTATCCACATATCTAAAACTATATTTTCCATAAATACTCCAAGGGAAATTAAGACTCTTTTCCAATTTTTAATAAGTCACCAAATTCAGTTTTGAAAATATAAAGCCAATATCCATTTCCATAATTATTTTTGTCACGAACTGTATAATCGTTCATGGCTTGTTTTAATGCATTTGCAATTCCAACATAATCTACTACAAGCCCACCTTCTTTATCTTTAAAAACACGATTTACTCTGGCAATTGCTTGCATAAGATTGTAACTTTCCATTGGTTTGTAAACATACATTGTTGCAAGTGACGGAACATCAAAGCCTGTAAGCCACATATCAACAACAATGGCAATTTTTAATGGACTTGAATTATCTTTAAACCGAATTGCAAGTTCTTGTTTATATTTTTTGTTACCAATAAAAGCACGCCATTCTTCTGGATCTTTGTTACTTTCTGTCATTACTAGAGCAATTTTTGCATCATCACCGGGAACTGTAATTTGATTAGAACCGATTGTAACTTGCGATGTTGTTCCTGCCCAAGAAGGACGCAATTCCAAAATTCTTTTAAAAATCTTCATTGCAATTGAACGATTGTAAGCAACTATCATTGCTTTTCCTGTGTACAAATACTGGCGTTCATTTTCGTAATGTTCCAAAATATCATCCACAAGTGAATTAATAGTTTTTTCATGCCCCAGAATTTCTTCCATTTTTCCAAGTTCATGTTTGCTTTTTTCTCTTACTTCTTCATCTGCGTTTTGAGCAAGGTAATCATATTCTGCGTCAATTTGAGAAAGAACTTTATCATCAAGTTTTAATTTGATAACACGGCTTTCGTAATAAACAGGACGAGTTGCTCCATCTAAAACTGCCTGTGTCATATCATAAATGTCGATATAATCACCAAAAACTTCGATTGTACTTTTGTCTTGGCGAGAAATTGGAGTTCCTGTAAAACCGATGTAACTTGCCTTTGGCAAAGAATCACGAATAATTCTTGCAGTTCCAATTGTTCGGTGGGCAATTAGATTATCATTTTCGTCTTTAAAAGTTTTGATTTTTTCTGTTAATCCATATTGTCCACGATGAGCTTCGTCTGCCATTACAATAATATTTTTGCGTTCAGAAAGAGGTTCGTTTGATTCTTCAAACTTTTGCATTGTTGTAAAAATAATTCCGTTTGCCTTGCGACCATCAAGTAATTTTTTAAGATGTTCGCGACTTTCGGCTTGAATTGGTTCTTGCCGCAAAAAATCTTTGCAATTATTGAATTGAGTAAAAAGTTGACTGTCTAAATCATTACGGTCGGTAATAACAACAATTGTGGGAGATTCTATTGTTTGTTGCAAAAGATGAGCATAAAAAACCATAGAAAGTGATTTTCCAGAACCTTGGGTATGCCAAAAAACACCGATTTTTCCATCACCCAAAACCGCTTGTTTTGTTCGTTCCACAGCCTTTCTAACTGCAAAATATTGATGATATCCGGCTAAAATTTTAAAAGAATTGATTCCTTCGTTATTAAAACAAATAAAGTTTTTTATGATATCTAAAAGTCGCTCTTTTTGAAAAATCCCTTCAAAGAATGTTGTAAAATCTGCAAAAGATTTTGATTCAATATTTCCGTCTTTTGTCTTCCATTCCATAAAACGATCTTCGCAAGAAGTGATAGTTCCCGCTTTGCTTGTAAGTTGATCAGACATAACACAGATACAGTTGTAAATAAACATGGAAGGAATTTCTTGCATGTAATTTCTGATTTGAGTGTAGGCTTCGCTAGCATCAGTTTGTTCACGGCTTGGAGATTTTAATTCAAAAAGGCAAATAGGAATTCCATTTAAAAAGATTAAAATATCAGGGCGTTTATTAGAATTTTCAATAAAAGTCCACTGATTTGCAACTATGTAAGAGTTTTTATCGCCAGGTTTTCCGGTATTTTCATAGTCTGCAATGTAGATGATGTCAGATTTAGTTTCGCCATTTTGATGATAAGTTACTTCAATACCATTCTGAAGAGTCCATAAAAAGGGCATTTTTCTTTTTAAGTTCAGCATTTTCAAAGTGTCGGAGTTTAAGGAGAGCTTCATCAATTGCAGCAGGAGCAGCCTTTGGATTAAGACGCCTGATAGAATCTTCAAGAACAGAATCATAAAGCGGAGAATGGCAGTCGCGTTCAACATCAGGCCCATATACATGTTCCCATCCCATATTCTGGAACAGTTCAATCAGAGCATTTTCATAGGCTTCTTCGTTGTAATCGGACATAAACGACTCCTCGCAAATAGTTATATTATTTTATCACGATTTATGGGAATTTGCATTTATTAATAGTAAAACTCGTTTCAAAAAGATGACTTGTACGGTTGAAACGAACTAAAATACATTTTTAATGATTTGGTTCGATACAACCGTAAAGATTTATGATATTTTAGATTTTTTTCGATACATCGAAAAGATCTGTGAAATTTAATGAGTTTTTTCGATATATCGAAAACTAATAAAACATTAAAATGCTTTCAGTTTGAATTATTACTTTCTCAAACTCCACACTCACTCAAAATCTTTTTGATTACACAATGCATCGACAAAACAGGATTTGCAATTCTACCTTCTTCTGCAAGAATCAGTTTTTTGAGATGCTTAAAATATAATTCTTCTGTTTCTCCTTCTACGGAGAAGAAGTACTTATTATTTTGTAATCGGCACATCTCCATTCTCCACAAACTTCTTGAAGATATCAGATAAATCAATATCTCTTATGGCACCATATTTACTCATAAAATAATTGTTCATGCAATCTTTTCCTTTACCCCTTCTGTGGGCTCAAGTGCCGCCCCGCGATGTTTGCGTAGCAAACTCGATTACAACGCCTGCTTTATTACACTATTTTATAAACAAATTCAAATACTCTGTAAAAGCAAAAGCTCGGTTTCTTTGCTGATTTGAAACTTCCTGTAAAAGTCCGTTATCAACAAAAAGATTAACAAGCTCACCTGCAGCCTTTGGAGACAAATTAGTGATTGTCTGAACTCCTTTTATTGATACCATTGGTTTAGAGAATAATGCTTCTAATAATTTATGAGCAGATTCCGCTCTACGACCAAATGAAAGAATTTTGTTTTTGGCCTTTGCTTTAATCTGCATAATTTTCTCAAGAGTCTTTGTTCCTTCTTCTGCAGTTTCAATAATTCCCACCAGAAAGAATTTTATCCATCGATTCAAATCATTTTTTTCGCGAGTAATAGTTAATTTGTCATAATAAAGAGATCTGTTCTTTTCAAAGAATGCAGACAAATACAACAAAGGTTTATCCAAAATTCCTTTGGAAACAAGAAACAATGTAATCAGCAAACGCCCCATTCGTCCATTGCCATCCAAAAAAGGGTGAATGGTTTCAAATTGATAATGAGCAATCGCAATTTTAATCAGATTAGGAACATTTATTTCTTCATTATTCAAAAACTTTTCAAAATCTGATAATAAATCAGAAAGAATATCTGCAGCAGGAGGAACAAAAACAGCATCCACAATTGACGCACCACCAATCCAGTTTTGAGAGATTCTAAATTCTCCAGGCGTTTTTCTTTCTCCTCGACCACTTGAAAGTAAAATCCTATGAGTATCCCTAATCAAACGGCATGAAAGAGGCAAAGTTTTTAATTCCTCTATAGCAGAGTTTATAGCTTTTACATAATTGTTTACTTCTAACCAGTCATCTCTCTTTTCTGGTTCAGAAGGCTGTTCTTCTTCAAGTGCTTCTTCGATATTTGTTCTTGTACCTTCAATGCGGCTCGAAACAACAGCCTCTTTAAGAACGTGCATACTAATAAAAATATCAATATCAGGAACAAATCTGGAAAAAGAGTTTAATTCACCAAGTTTTAAGGAAGCTTTTTCCAATAAAGTGCTTATGGCATCATCTTCCCAAGAAAACGTATGATTTATAAAAGCCGGAACAAAGTACTTATACTTATACCCCTGTTCCCAAGTACCAGAATTAAAGTCTTCTATCTTCATTTTTCCTCCAGACAGCTCCATTATACCGCTGAAAGTAAAATAAGGCTAGTTCTTATTTTACTTTTAAGCCGGAAAGTAAAATAAGGAGGATTGTTATTTTACTTTTGGAGGAAATGAGGGGAAAGGCTTCCCCTCGCTCCCAAGCCAAGTCGCTCCACGAATCACCCCTGCAAGCAGTGTCGATTCTCTCCGCTTTGTTGGCTTGTCCGCTACCCCTTCTCCTAGGAGCACAGCCCCTAAAACCCGGTAGATTGCAGGTGGGTGCGTAACAAATGCTTGTTCTTCTATTCTTGCTTTAAATATATTCCTTATTAATATGAGTTTATTAATCTGGCTTGATGATAAATCTGTTTAATTATGATGCAGGTGACATTACTTCATCATAAATTGCTCTATAATGGCTTTTTATATATCCAAATAAGGATTTATTACAATCTTCATTTATTAAAGATTTTTTTTCCCCTCAAGAAGCATTTTAGCCATATTTGAGCCTTCTATATAAACAAGATGTTCTGGATTATCCAAATCATCATTTTTTAGAATATCATAATATAGTTGAAGGCAGTCCTTTATATTTCGAATTTCAATTTCTTTAATATTATGATGTTTATCTTGTAAGTTTTTGCATAAACCTATTTCTACAGGGGCTTGTATAGGTGTATTTAAATTATGCGATGTTATTTCATTATCACATATTAGAAGAAATTGTATATCCTCACATTTAGGTAAACTTGCTGCAATAGAAATAAAAACTTTATTCAACTCGTCTTTGTCCTGTGGATTATCCACTTTCCAAACAGATAAATCTCCTTTATCAGATATATTTAATTCTGTAACAACATCTGCTTTTACAGAATCAAAGTTTTGGGCTTCCAAAAAGAGTTCAATATTACTATCACTTCTTATTTTTCGTATAAACAAGGCCATTTTTAGTTCCCATATTTTTTCAGGTAGTCAATAACATTTAAAAGGTGTTTCTGAACCCATGCAGGAGAACATTTTTGTGCCTCTAACTGTTTTAAACATTTTTTTGAGTTCCATTTTTCGAAGATTTCAATGGCTTTATTACGAACTAAAAGACTTTTATTCGATAATAACGATAAACAACACATCGGTGCTTCTGGAGACATTTCGTCATATGATTTTGTTGAAAAGAGGCGTAAAATACCTTCAATTACATGAGGATTATCCAAATTATCATGTAATATTTTTAAAGAAACCTGTTTAATAAAAAGCAAATCATTTTCCGAACATTCTTCAGTAATATATTTTTCGATTTTTGAGACTTTTCCACTTTCATAAATTTCTGACTTTATTAAATCAAGAATTCTTTTCTCAAATTTTTCATTTTGTTCTTTAACTTGTCTAACTAATTCTTGATTACCATTTTTTGAAGTTTCGAAAGAATCGTCAATATTAGTTTTATATGATAACTCATTATCTGAAAAATTTGTAAAAGGGAATTTCTTTTCATTTATCGAATATTGATTATTTTGGTTAAGTAAATCATTATTAACAATTGAAAATAATGGAGATAATTGATCTATTACAAAAGGTTTTGAATCTAGTTTTTTATCAATAGTAAAAAAAGAATCAATAGTGTTATAAGAATTATTCAAAATAAAAGGATTATTATCTTGTTCTAATCTGAATAAATCAAAATAGCTTTCAGTAGATTGAGTAACGTGATTGTCTATAAACGAAAAATAGTCTTTAGTCATTTTTTGCTTTATTTTCTAATTCGATAAAAACAGGAGTTGCATTCTTTACATAGTCATCTAAATCATTAATAACAAATCTTGGAGAATTATTTCTAGGATCTGTATTAATATCAACAGACATAAGAACTGAATTATTCAACTCAGGATTATTTGGTATGTTCAAATTAATAATAGCATTACTATTTTCTGCTTTATCATTTGCTACAATATTTCTTCGTGAATTATATCTTAATTGCCATTCGATAATATCATTTTCATCTTGATAAAAGATTGATTTGTTTGAAAATTTCTTGATGAATTCGTTTAATGTTGTTCTATCTTGAAAAGTATTTAAAACAAAAACCGTACTATTTGCAATTCGATTTCCCTTAGTACCTGACAAATTCGATTCTAATAACTCAATAAAAGTTAATATATTCTTTTGGATCTCCTTAAAATCCGTTAGTGAGGTTGTTTGCGGATTGTAATTGTATGTAAAATCAACTCTTTCTGGCAATACTGTTATATAATAATTTCTGTCAGCAGAAATAAACTGCATTCTATTGTCTACCATTAGCTTATTAGTTCGAATATCAATACTAGTCATAGGCAAAGGCATAAACATAAAACCTTTTAACTGTGAGAGAAAAGAAGATACATTTTCTTCGGTTACTTTTAATCCTGAAAAATCACCAAAAAAACTTGCTTGATAGTTTAAAATCTTTTCCATAAAGAATCTCCATATTATATAATATAAACAATTATCGGTAAAAAGTGTTACTTTCTTTCTACTTATTATCCTTTCAACTTCTCATATTGTTTCTTCCAAGCTCTGGAAGGCTTCTTACATATACAATCATCACAGACGAATGCGCAAACTCCTGGTAATGAATTATTACCGCAGATATTTGGATTGTTCTGGCGACATCCGTAGGTTTGGGCTTCGGTGTCTTTTTTGTTTAGAGGTGCATCAAATGGTATTAACAGTTCTTTATTCATATTGTAATATCTTCAACATTTATGTTGCCAGACATTAATTCTGGTAACAGATTATCTCTTATTTCTGACAATCTTCTGTTTTCTACTCGATTGTTTATTATTGTATCA
This sequence comes from Spirochaetaceae bacterium, assembly GCA_017416145.1. Lineage (GTDB taxonomy): Bacteria > Spirochaetota > Spirochaetia > Treponematales > Treponemataceae > Treponema_I. The sequence goes on from JAFQDD010000023.1 coordinate 57,258, forward strand.
ATAATCGGTGATAATGTCATCGTCAACTTTGAATAAGTTTTATCATCCGGAATAAAAACTTCTGCTTTGTCTAATTCTTCGCGTTTGATATGTCCCATTGTTGTTGCTTTGTCGGCTGCTAGGAAAATAAATCTGTCCAGGTGGTGTTTTGTCCATAAGTAATAAAACCATTTTTCATATGTTTGTGATGTAACTTTGAAAAGGTGCTGATTTAGCCCGCAAGTTCCTCCGCACCAAATGTCAACTAAAAGGCTTCCTGACCACGAAAAGATAACATCTCCATCATGTATGATGTATTCTGCTTTTACTTTTGATGGTGAACATAATTCAGAGCTTTCATCACAACAACCTTGACGGAGTTCTTTGATTTTCAAAACTGGTAAACCTTCTTCATCTTCGAGTGGGCGGAATTTTTGCATTGCTAGTCCATTTAAATAATCAGCAATCTCCGACAATTTTCCAACTTTCCACCCTTCTGGCATTTTGCCGCCGAATGGTTCGAAGTCTACAAACCAGTTTTTGAAGAGGGCTTGAGCTTGTTGTTCGAGGTTGGTGTTTATTTTGTTGTTCAGTTCGATTTTGTCGTCGAGGGATGAGAGAATGGCGGCGATTTTTTGCTGGGTGGAGAGAGGGGGAAGTTTTACTTTTAGTTGACGTATTGTTTCCATTGGAATTGTTGGTTGACTACTTCCACCAATATAATTGGAAACTTGTTTATAAAAAGCATTACTGCGTATTGTTTGAAATAGGAAATTAGAATCTGCAATCTTTTTGTTAGGAGATATCTTGCAAATATTAGGGGCTAGATGATATTTATCATCTTCATCTACTAAAGCACAATCGCCATAGCCATTTCCTGTATAAGTAAACAGAATTTCGCCTTTATATAATTTACTTCTAGGAAGAGCATCTGAAACAGATTTATCTATATGTTTTACTTCAGTTAAATCTAATCTTCCATTTCTAAGATTTAGAGCACGTAAAGCTATAATTTCACCTGTTTCATTGTATTTAATATATTTTGTAAATTCAAATCCAGCTAGTTTTGTAATGGTAGCGATTTCTCCTAATTTACATTCTTTCCACTCTTCCATTCCATCCCTCCTCACACATACTCAACCGGCAGCGAAATAACTTCATTGCTCAAATACAGAGGATTATCGCACTGGCAAATAATGCAGCCCTGACCAACAGAAACTCCGGCGATTTTAGACAGGACAGAGAAATGCTTTGCCATGTCTATTGTTGGGCGGGCAGATTTTTTGATTTCGATTGGGTAGAGGATATTGTCTTTTTCGATTATCAAATCTATTTCTTTTTTGTCTTTGTCGCGGTAAAAATAGATTTTTTCGGTTTCGTGGCCGGCGTTGTAATATGATTTGATTACTTCGCTTACAACAAAGTTTTCAAAAAGACTGCCCGACATTGCGCCGTTCATTGCTACACTTGCAGAAGACCAGCCTACTAAAAAGCAGACCAAGCCTGTATCCATAAAGAAGACTTTTGGAGTTTTTACGGCTCTGTTGGATACATTTTTTTCATAAGGCTGCAAAAGACGGATTACACCGGAAGATTCAAGGATGCTTGTCCATTCGGAAATTGTTTTGCTTGTAACGCCAACATCACGGGCGATGGAATCTGCGTTGAACAGTTCTCCAACCCTAGCCGCAAGGCACTGCATAAAATTGTGAAACTTTACAAGATTCTTCTGGCTTATTATATCTGCTACATCGCGGTCAAGATATGTCCTTATGTACGAACGGTAAAATGGTTCCCATTCGATTGACTCATCTGCCAGCTCCGGCATACTTCCACGCCATATATGATTCCATAAGTTTTTATATGGCTTTATTTTTTGTTTTCGAGATTCGATGTATTCAGATGTCGGTAAGAATTCTGTGTTAAAATCAATTTTGTATTTTTCTCTAAGTGAAAGAGATGTCATGTTGATGATGCAGACACGTCCTGCCAAAGAATCTGCCGCTTTACTCAAGAGCCTGTAGCTTTGTGAACCTGTAAGAATTATTTGTCCTTTATTGTTTGTACCGTCTGCAAGAAGCTTTATTTGCAAAAACAGGTCTGGAGCCCGCTGTACTTCGTCAACAATAACAGGAAGCGGATGATTTTTGAAAAACAGGGCGGGATCTTTTTGCGCTAATCCAAGTTCTGTAAAATCGTCCAGGGTGACATATTCATAATCTGGGAGAAGCTTTTCTTTTAACAAAGTGGATTTTCCAACTTGACGGGAACCGGTAATTAAGAGAACTCTGAACTGTTTTTTCATTCTGTGCAAATATGGCAGAATGTGACGGTTTATATACATAAAGCCCCCTTTTGTGCAATCCGACCAATTTGGAGTATAACTCCGAAATAGCCGAAAGTCAAGAGTTTTTAAGCGTGAGGGATTGGAGCACCACCGAAGGTGTTCCCCGCTTGCGGGGAATGAAGCGAAAGCGGAAGTGCGCAAAGCCCGACCCGAGCAAGGCGAGGGTCACGCCCAAATTATTTAAATCTTAAACCCAATCCCTGCAAGATTTTTCTTTATCTCTTCTTCGAGCTCGTGGCTCTTTGCAAACATTCCGCCAAGTTCTGTGGTAAGGCGAGTCATTTTTTGGTCGAAAGGTTCGTCGTCATTGGCTTTTTCTTCTATGCCAACGTAGCGGCCAGGGGTGAGGATGTAGTCTTGTTTTGCAATTTCTTCTGTGGAAACGACGGCACAAAAGCCTTTTTGATTTTCTAATGTTCCGTTTTGGAAGTCTGTAAATGTTTGTGAAAGTCGATTGATATCTTCTTCTGAAAAATCTCTGTGTTTGCGGTCTACCATGTGGCCCATGTTTCTGGCGTCGATGAATAGAGTTTTTCCGCTTTGTTTTTTGTTTCGGCTAATGAACCAAAGGGTTACTGGAATTGTAACGCTGTAAAAAAGTTGAGTTGGCATTGCAACAATTCCTTCTATTAAGTCGGCTTCGATTATTTTGCGGCGGATTTCCCCTTCTCCGCCTGTTTGTGTGGAAAGTGCTCCGTTTGCTAAAACTAATCCGATTTTTCCGTTTGGTGCAAGGTGATAAATCATGTGTTGAATCCAAGCGTAGTTTGCGTTTCCTGCGGGAGGGAGTCCGTATTGCCAGCGTGGGTCGTTTTGTAATTTATCTTGTCCCCAATTGCTTAGGTTGAATGGTGGGTTTGCCATTATAAAGTCGAATTTTTCGCGTGAATGTAAATCGTGGAAAAATGTGTCTTCGTGGTGTTCGCCAAAGTTTGCGTCTATTCCCCGAATTGCCATGTTCATTTTTGCCATTTTCCAAGTGTCGGCGTTGGCTTCTTGTCCGTAAACGCTAATGTTGCTTCTGTTTCCTGCGTGTTCTTGAATGAATTTTACGGATTGAACAAACATTCCGCCAGAACCACAACATGGGTCGTAAACTCGTTTTCCTTCTGATGGCTTTAAGATGCTAACTATTGTTTTTACTACGCTGGCTGGTGTATAGAATTCTCCACCTTTTACGCCTTCGTAAGAGGCAAATTGTGCTATACAGTATTCGTAAGTTCGGCCCAGCAAGTCTTTACTGGCTTCTGTGTCGCTCATGTCCATATTTGTAAAAACATCAACTACGTTTCCTAAAACTCGTTTGTCTAATTCTGGACTTGCGTAATTTTTGGGAAGAACGCCTTTTAAGTTTTTGTTATCTGATTCTATTGCAATCATGGCTTTGTCTAAAATTGTTCCAATTTCTGGTGTGTGGGCTGATTTTGCAATTTGTGACCAACGGGCTTCTTCAGGAACAAAGAAAATGTTTTCTGCAAGATATGCGTCTGGTTCGTCTTCAAAACCTTCCCCTTCTTCTACAAGTTCTGTGTATTTTTTTTCAAAAGCTGTTGAAATATATTTTAAGAAGATTAATCCTGTAAAAATTTTTCTGTATTCTGCGGCAGGAATGTGCCCCCAAAGTTCACAGGCTGCTTCCCAGATTTGCTGTTCAAACCCCAATGTTGCATTTGTTGATTTTGATGTTTTAGTTTTTGCCATGATAAAGTTCCTTAAAAAAGAGTATTCAAATTATAACAAAAAAATCAAATTTTTGGAGTAAAAAAACCGTATAATACAAAAAAAACGCCCTCCCCGTTTTGGAGAAGGCGTGGTTGTTACATCAAAACATTATGCACAGCATAGAAAAGAACATTTATCATTCATTCTTATTTGCGGTATTTTCAATAAAATCCACAATTCCTTCCATAAAGAGTTTTTCTCGTCTAAAATAATCTTCTTCTGAATCTGATTTTTGATTATAAATTTGTAAAATCAACTCTTCATAATTATAAGGAAGGTTTTGCAAACTAAAAGAATAATACAAAGCTCTGTCTTCTGCAGGAGAATAAAATCCATTTAGGTAAAACAAAGCTCTAAGCCCTGCTCGTATTGCCGTGTTCAGATTTTCATGTAATTGAATAAATGCTTCCCGACGATACCAGCGATCCTTTTTATAATCAGAAATTAGATAGTGAATATAGCCAAGTGAATTATTCAGATTTTTTTGCAAATCATATTTTGTAAATTGATTTATTTTTTCAAGCTCATTTTTATAAGAATTATTTGGGTCGTATAAAATCTGTGATTCAAGCACAGAAAATTTTCTTGGTTCTTCAAATTGTAAAAACTTATTTGTATCTATAAAATCTGTGAATAAAATGGCAAACCACACATTATCACATTTTACACAATGATATGGAATTGGAGGATCTTGATCTGGCCCCAAAATTTCTTCTGCTGTAATGCTGCTTCCTTCCTTGCGCATAACAATTAAATCCACCATTCCATTATATTCACCGCTCTCTTTTTTCTGAGGGAAAAAATCTGCACGAGAAACACTTCCCGAAAGAAGAATAGTTTCAATTTCTGATTTATCAATTCGATTTATAAAGTCGTAAGTTATATTTTTAAGATTTTGAATAAAATCTTTTTGTTGTACAATGATTACTTCTTTTGTTTTCATATTTCCCCATATTAAATCATTCATAACAAGCTAGAATTTGAGTATTTAATAGATTTTTTCTATCTTTCCAATCTGGCATAAATTGATTCATCATTTCTATAAAATCGTTACCATGGTTAGAAATTTTTAAATGAATCAATTCGTGTAGAATTATGTATTCTAAACACTCTAGAGGTTTTTCAACCATTTGCAGATTTATCCAAATTCGCTTTGCCTTTGAATTGCAAGTTCCCCAACGGGTAGTCATATATTTTGTCTTAAAACTTTCACAATGAAGATTTGTTGTTTCTTCCCACTTAGGAATTAATCGTTCTAATTGTTCAATTAGGATTTTTCTAAACTTTTCTCGAATAAATTTTTGCCGGTTTTCTACAGAAGAGTTTTCTGGCATATACAAAAGAATTTTTGTTCCATCAATTTTGAAAGTTCTTTTTTTTGAAGGAATAAACTCTAAAAAAAATTGTTTTCCAAAAATATAGTATGTTTCCCCGCTCACATATTGCCTTGCACTCATTCGAGGTTGATTAATAAATTTTTCTTGCTGTTTTTTTATCCAACCAAGATTTAATCGAACAAAATTTTCTATTGATTTTGTTGATAATAACAAAGGGGCTGATACAACAACTTTCCCAAGAGGAGGTTTTACAGACAAATGCATATTTTTTATGTTCTTTTTGTTCACTTGAACATCAATTCCACTTACTGTAATTTGCATTAATATTCATCCTGTTCTTTTACAACTTCATATATTGCTTCTACTTTTTTCATTTGCTCTTCTCTGGATAAATTTAATTCAAATTTACGAATAACTTGATAAATACCACCTTTTATTTGGCGTTCTTTTATTAAATCACCTCTAAAATGGTCTTGTTTTGTAGTTAAAATAGATTCATGCAAAGCTAAAGCATATTCTTCATTTTGTGTAAAATTATCATACAAAGCACACAAGGCAAAACTAGAGCGAATTGATTCTGGGTAAAAATTTGATTTTAGAGGTTCTTCAATATCTGAAACTAGATTTGCATATTTTTCTAACATTTCTTTATAAGAAGCCACTTCTTCTTTTCTCTCATTTATTAGAATTTGAAAAAGTTCTGACATCTTTTGATAATATTTTGGATTTACGGGAGTTTTTTCAATTATCTTTCGTCTAATATTATTTTCAATAGTCTCCGCCACGTTTTGTTGTGCTTTATTTTGTTTTTTATTAGAATCAAAATCATTTTTTAAATCTTCAGCTTGTTTCTTTTTGATATAAGCAAGTAAAGTGAAATTTTCCATATCACCTATTTTCTCTGAATCTTCGGCTCTAATATAATTATCAATTAAGTGACGCATTGAACTATCGTACTGCTTAAGATCAATAAAATCTCCACTTGAAAGACCAATCTCATCTTTTAAATCCAAATAATCTTTTACAAGACGATTATACGTTTCTTGTTGTTCTTTTGTATAACCAACATCATCAAAAGCAGGTTTTAAATCTGCATAGGCACGAGCAAGACTTGAAACTATTTTATACATTTTACTTCTAAGTTTTGCATATTCTTCATCATTTTCTGGATCTACATTTCCACTTTCACCACAGAAAAAGTGTTTAAAAGCTAATTGATCTCGAGGATATTCAACATCATCTGTTAATGTATCAAGTTCTTGCAATAAAAATTCAAAACGTTTTTTTCCTTCTTCAAGTTTATTCTTTAAAAGTCCCGAAATATCTTCTTCTGAATAACCACTTAAAGCTCCACCAGTGTAAGATTTTACAGCATCTTTTAAATCACCAAACAATTCTTTATAATCAACAATATATCCAAATTCTTTGTCTTCTCCATCTAGTCTATTTACACGACAAATTGCTTGAAAAAGACCATGATCATGCATAGATTTATCAATATAAAGATAAGTACAAGGAGGAGCGTCAAAACCTGTAAGTAATTTATCTACAACAATAAGTAATTGCATATTTGCAGGTTCTTCAACAAACATATCTTTTATACGTTTTTCAAATGCTTCAATTTTCTTGTAAAAATCATTATCTTCCACAGAAACATCTGGATTATAACCAAGCATTTTTAAATATGCTTTTTGCTTTTTCCAATTTTCAGAATCTTCAGTTGTACTGGAAAAGTCAGTCCTTAATTCACTACGATTCGGTTTATAGGAAGAAACGATTGCACAATTTTTAAAGTTTTTATCTTGAAAAATTTCATAATATCTACAAGCTTCAGCAATACTTCCTGCAACCAAAAGAGCATTTCCACGACCATCACAAAGCCGTTGTTTTGTTTCAAAATCAAAAATAATATCTAATGCAATTTTTTCTAATCTGTCTTTTGAACTGTAAAGCTGTTGCATTGTAGCCCATTTTTGTTTTAATGCAGCCACAGCTTTTGGCATAAGACCTTTAGTTTTTGATTCAAACCAAGCATCAATTTTTTCTTTGTTACTTACATCTTGAGGAATATTCCTAGCTTCATAACGCAAATCAAGAACAACTCCATCATTTACAGCTTGGTCAAATTTGTATGTATGAATAAATCCACCAAACAAAGTTGCTGTTGTTTTATGTTCCTTATCAACTTTTAAAAGTGGTGTTCCCGTAAAACCTACAAAAACAGAATCTGGCATTATAGATTTCATTGCAAGATGAAGTTTTCCTGAATTTGTACGATGACATTCATCAACAAAAACAAAAACTTTATCTTTTACGGTAAAATCCGCAGGAATTGTCTTTTTTAATTCTTCAACATATTTTTCATAATCAAGGTCACTAACATCACCAGTTCTGCGTCCAAATTTATGGATTAAAGAACACATTAAACGATCATATCCGTCTAATAATTTTAAAAGATTATCCGAAGACCTTGAACGCTTAATATTTAAATCAACTCCTGTAAAAATCTTTTCTATTTGATCATCCAATTCTTCTCTATCTGTAATGATAAGAACTCTTGAATCCTTAATATTTTCCAAAATCCATTTAGCAAGCCAGACCATTGTAAGAGATTTTCCAGAACCTTGAGTATGCCAAACAATTCCACCTTGATTGCGAGAAAGTCGTTTTTCACAACGCTTAATTGCATAAAATTGATTATAGCGACAGATTTTCTTAATTCCAGAATCAAAAATAATAAAATTATGGATAATATCTAAAAGTCGTTCTTTTTGAAAAATTCTATAGCATTGTTGTTCTAAAAGATTTAACTGTTTTGAGCATTTTCCTTCAAGAATTTTGTCTAAATCATCTTTATCTTGAAGCTGATCGGTAAAATTGTCTTCTTTCCATTCAAGATAATACTTTTCTGTTGTGCCACTAGTTCCATATCTAAGTCCTTCACTATCATTAGCTACGACACAAATTTGAATTGTAGAAAAAAATCGTTGAATAAACTGTTCTCGCTGATTTGTAACATTTTGTCGAATTCCATCTGCAACACTTACAGTACTTTTCTTTAATTCCATTACAGCTATTGCAATTCCGTTTATGTAAAGAACAATATCAGGACGTTTTTCTACATTTCCATTTACAGTTACTTCTTCGGCAATATAAAAGTTATTTTTTTCAGGTTCTTCCCAGTTAATAAAATATACAGTTTTAGGAGCTTCACCAGGAAACTCTGCAAGTTTTAATCCGTATTTTAAAATGCGGTAAACTTCTTTGTTCGTATGATAAGGCGATTTTGAAAAATCATTAAGAGTTTTAAAGAATTCATTTTGAAGAGATTCAACAAATGGGGCACTATACCCTGAATCCGAAAGAAACTTTTTCCAGTCACCCCAGCGAATATTGAAATTTTCTTCATCTTCAAGATTACCAAGATATTTATATCCTAGTTCTTTTTCAAAGAATTTTACAATGCGATTTTGAGTTTCACGTTCAGGATGCAAAGATTTAGCCATTGGATTCCTCCTGATTGTAATAATGAATTTGATTAAAATTTTGAAGATATTTTTTTAGCGTAAAACAACAAAAATATGGGAATGTGTAAAACTTTCCATTAAATCCTATGTTTTTTTTGCAAAGTTTTATTCCATAATGAATATCACCATATTTATCTTTTTCAATCAGATTGCAAAGTGATTTTGTGGCATTGTCACTTGCCTTAACTTCAACAGGAATCAAACTCCTCATATCTCTTACAAAAAAATCCATTTCCAAAGTTGATTTTTCATTCTTGTAATAATAAAGATCATATCCCTGTTTTACAAAAGCATCGGCAATTATATTTTCATAAATCGCACCTTTATAGGTATTAAAGTTTTTATTCTGCCTAAAATCAATCTGTGCCTCTTCATCGAGAGAAGCAATTAAAAGACCTGTATCACGCCAGTAAATCTTATAATCATTAGGTTTATAGTTTCCTTTCAAAGGAAGCTCATCATTTTCAAGACAATAACAGATATTTATTATACCTGCATCATTAAGCCAATCTATTGTTCGAACATATTCTCGATTTCTTGCACCTGGAGCTACTTTTGTAATTTGGTATCGCTTGTTTTCTTTTGCAAGAAAAACCGAAATATGATTATAAACATTCTTGAGTTTTGCCTTATCAAGTCCAAAAGCGTATTTTGTAATATCATCTTCATAAGATTTCAAAATTTGTCGCTGCTCTTGCAATGTACCTGAATAATTTTTATTGGTAATGAACATATCGACAACCCGTGGCATTCCACCAAGAGTTACATATTCCATAAAATTATCCATCCAAACTTTATATTCTAGTTCGCTAAACGGAGTTTGATTTATCATGTGTTCCAAAATACCGTCTATCTGCTCCTGCTTATAACCTTTTGCCCACAGAAATTCTTCAAAATCAAGGGAATACATTTCATAATCAGTTTTATAACCTACACTAACAGAAGTAATTTGATTGTAATTGATGCCCAAAAGTGAACCAGAACAGATTACATCATATTTTCCGTCAAGCTTAAAAAACTTAAGGCACGTAGTACAGTCAGGAAAAACTTGAATCTCATCAAAAAGAATCAAAGTTTCATTTGGAATAAATTCCCAGTCGGGCCTTAAAAGAGTGATTTCCTTTATTATAGATTCCGGTGAATACCCATTTTTAAAAATTGTTTTAAACTGCGGATCTGTAATAAAATTAATTTCGATATAATTCTTGTAATTTTTTGCGAAATTCCTTACAGAAAAAGTTTTTCCAATTTGTCTAGCTCCTTTTATTACAAGAGGAAGTCTATCCGGATTGTTTTTCCACTGAATCAAATAATCATCAACTTTGCGCTTAAGCATATTATTATTATAGAACTACACATCACATTTTTCCAGTGTTTTTTGAATTAAAAATCACATTTTTCCTAATATTTCTGGGTTATTTTTCACATTTTTCCATCAAAGAATTAATACAAATGCAATTTTCTTTTTTTAAAAACATATTCAGATTTATGCTATTTATCTCATCTTTTCTAAATATTAAATAGACTATTTCATCTTTACCATCAGAACTATTAAATGAATGACAAAATTTTAAAATATTACCAAACTCTATCAAAATATCAAGTAAAGTCTTTGAATGAACCAGAAAACCGACATAGTTTTCCAAAAATTGTTTTTTTATTTCATCATTAATCGGAAATTCTTTGACATTAAACCACTCAGAATCCTGCCGATTTTCTAGCTCATTCCATTTACAAAGAAGTGCAAAACGATGGCTCCTATCATAATTACTTGCATAAATTGAATCTCTCCAATTCAGTTTCACCGCATCCTTTAAATAAGTACTACTGCCAGGTATTTCCGGATTGAAAACATCATATTTAAGGGAAGAATAATCTTTATATCCAAAATCAAGCTGATTCACGTTCCTTTCAAATTGTTTTTCCTTAAATTCAGAAAAAGAGATTAATTCAGTCGAATTAGAAGTCATAACACCAACAAAATCAGAAAAGTATAACCGTTGTTTTCCAGCTTCATGTTCTTCAAAAAGACGATTCAATAAGTGATAAAGTTTCTCATAACCATTATTTTTCATATAAATAAAATTATTTTTCTCTATAATCTTCATAAAGGCATATAAAGGCTCAAAGTGTAACATAAAATATTCTTTGGGAAGTAACGCAGAAATATCTTTAAACTGAATTCGTCCTAGAAAATCAACAACATGTCTTCGTTTATAACTATCTTTAGCAGTTTTTTTTATTTCTTCTTTTATACAATCTAATACAGACCTTAATGACATACCCCCCTCCCTTACTAATTTACCAACCTAATCTTCCCAGTCAAAAGTTGCTGCATCATGGCAGTTTTTAGCTGGTGGTATTTTTGCAATTTTGCAGAAAGTTTTTCAATTTCTGCATCCATATCACTGAGAACATTTACAATTGCTGTTTGTTCAGAGATATTTGATGGAATGCACAAGAAAACATCTTCGATATTTTTTGAAGTTAGGCTAGGTACTCCACTTGCTTCATTCATTGATAGCCAATCTACTAAACAAAAAGCATAATAGATAAATTTTGGAATACAATTTACAAAATCATAAGTATAGAAAAGAGTATCTACCGTCCAGATCTTTCCAGTATGGAAAAACGGTTTATCTATAGTTCCTTTTCTTCCAATACAAACAGTATCACCATCGTAAAGATAATCATTTACAGATGTCATATATCCACCTGTTCCAAAAACAGGAACAGCACCTTCTTTTAAGTTTTTATAATCTTTTCCATGTCCGATTTTTAATAACGAACTTACAGACTTCACTTCCCAATCTTCAGGGATTTCTCCCAGTTCGGTCATTTTTGTGTTGTTGGATTTTGCAAAGCCCGGGAGTCGTTTTTTGCCGGTCAGAAGTTCCTGCATTGTACCTTGTTTGATATTTCTTTTCTTTTGGAGCAGTTTTTCTGTTGTGAAAATAAGAGCATCTACATCAGAAATGGCTTTTGCGATTCGTTGTTGTTCTGGGAGAGGGGGAAGTGGTATAGGACAATTTAATACATCTATCTTTCTTAAATTAGTTTGTTTGATTCCATCATCAAAAGATAAATAGTACGGATTTCTATTTATAATTCTGTATGCAAACTCTCTATTCATTTTGAATTCAGAAAACATACAGATTCGCTGATTTAAAGTTCCCTGAAATTTGGAAGGAACTAAAAAACATTTTGCAATTGCTTTTCCGTTAGGAACATCACTCATAACCATTAAAATTGTATTTTCTTCAACCTTTAAAAGTTGTTTTTTAGAGTATTTTTTACTTTTTGTATCAGAAGATATAAATTTAGAATTTACCAGTATAAACTCACCATTATCGTCAACATAATCTTCATGAGCAACACCATTATGGAAGGAACACAGTTCCCCCAACCTTTTCACTTCCCAATCATCAGGAATCAAGCCAATTTCTGTCTGTTTCATTTTTCAGCCTCATCATTATCTATAATCTGAACCTGTTTCATTTCGTTAAGTATAAGCGTCTGTAATTCATTTTTAGGGACTAACAACTCATAATCAGAAACAGCAATTGGTTTGTTTATATCTTGCAGGGCAAGTTCAACATCAAGATGGTCTTTTTCGGCACATAAAATTATTCCAATGGACTGATTTTCAGTTTCTTCTTTTTCAAGTTTATCAAGCAAGGAAAGATACATATTCATCTTTCCTACATATTCACTTTTAAATTCACCGATTTTTAAATCAATTGCAACAAGACAATTCAGTTTTCTATTGGAAAAAAGCAAATCTACAAAATATTCTTTTCCGTTATATTCAATACGAAATTGATTTCCAATATAAGCAAACCCCTTGCCTAACTCAAGCATAAAAATCTTAATCTTTTCTATAAGTCGTTTTTCAAGTTCTAATTCTGCTACAGGTTCTGTAAGTCCCAAAAAACCAAGATTATAACTATCCTTTAAGATTTCATTTGCCTGAGAAGCCTGTACAGCAGGAAGAGTTTTTGAAAAGTTATTATCTCTGAACTTATCTTTATTCAAAGAAAATGAATCCATTTTAATTGCATTCAAAAGCAAGTCTCTGTTCCAATTCTGTGACACGGACTCCCTTGCATAATAATAGGTTTCTTCATCTGTAAGTTTTTTATTTATTATAAGGAGATTGTGTCCCCACTGCAAAAGTGCTACAGCTTGTAGCAGTTTCTTATCTGAATTTTTATATCTTTCATAAAACAACTTCATGTTCCATAAATTGCGAGGAGATAATCCCATATCAGGAAAACTGGATTTTAAGTCAATTGAAAGACGATTTATAATATTGCTTCCATATCCACCTTCAATTTTTTTATCATGTAAAAGTTTTCCAAGATTCCAGTAAGTTGAATTGGCTGCGGTATTAATTTGGACAGCAATAGCGTTACGCGATGCTTGAATTTGAGTTATGGCTGTATTTAATATTTCTTCGTACTCATTTTCTGTCAAATTTTGTATTTCTTTGTTCATAATTTCTCCTAATTTTTCCCTTCCCAATCATCAGGAATCAAGCCAATTTCTGTCTGTTTCATCTTCTGCTCCTACAACTTAAATCCCATTTGTGTAAGATGACCAAATACAACTTTTTCTTCTTCTGCAAGTTTCGTGTTTAATTCCGATAATGTATTTTCGTAGCGTTCATAAAGTTCCACAATTCGTTTTGTAAGATGATTTGCAACTGTGATATAAAGATTTTGGATTCCATCATCAATAGCTTTGTACCATTTGCGATTTACAAGTAAATCTTTTATTTCTTCATCTGTAAATGTTTCATATCGATTGCGACAATTATCATCTAAAACTTTCTTTAATTCTGTAATATGTTTCTTTTGAGATTTTATAGAAGATTCATAATCAACATAATTAATTAAGATTTTATACTCTTCATTTTGAGTTTTCTTTTCTTTAGTCAAAAGTTTTACACGGGACGTGATTTTCTTTGTATCGATTTTTTCATCATCGCCCATATAGTCTGTAAAATATCCGTTTTCATCAGAATTGTTTTCAATAAATTCTTCAAACTCACTTTCAGTTTGGCTCAACTTTTCTTCTGCTTTTTCAATTTCTTTTTGTTCCAACGCAAAAAATGCATCAAGTACAATTTGCTTTGGAATTAAACGACCTTCCCAACCAATTATTTTTGGTTCTTTAGGCTTTTTTTCTTTTGCAGAATCTTTTTTTGCCTTTTTACTTTCCTTTGGTTCTTCTTTTATATCATCTGTAATTTTTGCAAGATTGTAACCAAGTTCATCTTGAATAATAAGAAGCACATCATCATTCATTGTTTCATTCCAATAAGCAAGAAGAACCTGATAAACATCATATTTATCTAAAAGTTCAAGTTTTGAAAATTTTTCAAGGATTTCTTCCGAAAGATTTAAAATAATTTCCTTGTTTGAATCCGTAGAATTTAAATTTGTAAGGACAGGATTTGCAATTTTTTTCCATTCGTTATAAGTATTATTGACTTTTTTATTATATTCAAGAAATTCTGCATTTTCACAGATTGTTTTGTGAACATCATCTTTATTGATAAGAAGTTTGTAAAAACCATTACGTCCTTCATATTCACCAAATATTTGATTTTTGAGATTTGGAAACACATTCCAAAAATTAGGAATATTATCAATATCATCTTGAGGAATTCCCCCATAAAGATGAGCTTCAATACTTTGCAAATCTTCTTTTTCTGTAGAATCAATATAACGAGGAATGTTCAAATTATATGAATTCTTGTTAATAATTTCATCAAAAGGAACAAAACGACTAAATCCTGACACCTCTGTCATAGAATTAAAAGTCGTTACAATTTTGTAAATATCTTGCTCCCGAAGTCTGTTTTTATCACCATCTTTTATAAAACCATGACTTGCATCTATCATAAAAATACCTGTACGATTTTCTGTATTTTCTTTATCAAGAACTATGATACAGGCAGGAATCCCTGTTCCATAAAAAAGGTTTGCAGGGAGACCAATTATTCCTTTTATTAAATGACGATTAATAATATTTTTTCTGATAGTTTCTTCTGCATTGCCCCTAAACAAAACTCCATGAGGTAGAATAACAGCCGCTTTTCCTGTTTGATTTTTCATAGATTTTATAATATGCAATAACCATGCATAATCACCATTTTTTTCTGGTGGCATTTCGTCAAAATCATCAAAACGACCATAAGGTTTTAATCCGTCCATCCAGTTTTTCATACTAAATGGAGGATTTGCTACAATATAATCAAATTTTCTTAGTTTTGTTTCATCGTTATCATCTTTGTACCATGGATCTGAAAAAGTATTATCTGAATGAATTTCTCCTGAGGCTTTGTTATGAAGCACAAGATTCATTTTTGCAAGACCAGCTGTAGAAATATCTTTTTCTTGTCCATAAATTGCAAGAGAAAATGGAGCTTCATTTGCGGCTCGAACTAAAAGAGAACCTGAACCACAAGCGGGATCATAAATCGTAGCATTTTTATCCTTACACTTTGAAATATCAATTACTTTTGCAAGAATACGACTCACTTCTGCTGGGGTATAAAATTGACCTTTACTTTTTCCACTGGCAGTTGCAAAATTTCGCATAAGGTATTCGTAAGCATCGCCAATAAGATCGTCATCTTCTGCTTTATTGTTTTTAAAATCAAGTTCTGGGCGCTGAAAAATAGAAATAAGCCCTGTTAGCTTATCTATCATTTCTTCGCCTTTTCCAATTTTTGCCTCATCGTTAAAATGTGCATTATTTATTATGCCTGTAAGATTGTTTGCCTCTGCGAGTTTTGCAATAAGAATATCAATTTTTTCACCAATATTTTTGTCGCCTTTTAAATTAACTAAATCTTCAAAACTTGCTCCCTCTGGAATTGCAATTGCTCCATAGGGATCATCTTTATATTTGTCAGAAACATACTTTACAAATAAAAGTGTTAGAATATAATCTTTATATTGAGAAGCATCCATGCCACCACGAAGTTTGTCGCAACTTGCCCAAAGAGAACTGTAAAGTTGTGATTTTTTAACAGCCATATTTTATCCTTAATTTTTGTTATCTGATTATAGCATAAAATCCCAATTTAGAGTAAAAAAAAACTTATAACACAAAAAAAACGCCCTCCCCGTATGGAGAAGGTGCTTGATTCGACTACGCTCACCAACCGCATCAATCTCTGTAGCTGAGCGTAGTCGTAAGTCGTCATCGGTAGCTGAGCGTAGTCGAAGCTACTTCAAATTAATAATACTCTTATCATAATCGCTTGGTGGCACAAACCCCATCAAGTTCATCAATGTTGATGGCCAGCTACTAATTCCAAGCCCTTCATTCAACTTATCAACATCATATTCCCCTTTGTATTCTGGGTCGTAGATGATTCCTGGAACTGGGTTTAAGCTGTGGGATGTTTTTGCTTTTGGTTCGCCGTCGCCACCTTTTTTAACGCTGCCGTCTTTTGCATGTTCGTACATATCGTCAGAGTTTCCGTGGTCAGCTGTTAAACAAAGGATACCACCAGCTTCTTCAACTGCTGCCTTTAAGCGACCAAGTTGCAAGTCCATTCCTTCCATAGAACAAACTACAGCATTGAAAACACCTGTGTGCCCAACCATATCACCATTTGGATAGTTCAAACGGATGTGGTCATATTTTCCAGATTTAATTGCTTCAATAACTTTGTCTGTAATTTCAGCACATTTCATAGGTCGCTTTGCTCCCTGCTCTGATAGGAAATTATTTAACTCGCCGCTCTCGCGTCGGGCGAGTCCAAGGGCGTTGTTCAAAAGGAACTACATCAGATGGAACTTCAACATAATCTTCCAATTTTTCTTTTGGGCGTTCCCTGCCTAAAGGCAGGTCAGGCTTTTCGGGGTTCCGCGCCAAAGCGCTCCATACTTTGCTACGCAAAGTACGCCTTCGGCGCCCCTACAATCCTTAACGCAAATTAATTATTTCTCCAAAATATGCAAATATTCTATCGTTGAATCAGCTTTATTTAGTCGATTGGAATCAGCTTTAAATCTTTGATAATCTGTCTGTGCTAATTCATAATGACCATACTTTGTCATAATATTTCTTACATCTTCTACAGACATTAAACCTTCATTATTATACGAAAGAAAAATATATTTAAAATTTGCATTTTGTATAAGACTTTCAAATTCTTCTTTTACAGTATTTGCTGAACAATATTTTGAACGTGAATAATTTCTTAGTCCAGTTTTTCCTTTTGGTTCAAATGATTTATACTCAGCAATAGTATTTAAAAGATGATAATTTGCACCATATTGCCTTGCGTTATATGGAGGATCCAAGTATAAAATATCACCTTCTATTTCTTTTATTAGCTCATTTGCATCCATGTTATAAACTTGGTGTTCGTTTTCATTTATTTCAAAATTGGCAGGTTCTAAAATTAATTCTTTTTGTGCAGATTTTTTGAGATTTTTAAGATAAGCTCCGTAAACAGAAGCTGTATTTGCAACTTTATCTGCACATTCTAGAAGGCTGCAAAGAAGAAAATAATACTGATTATCTGAAATACGACCTTCATCTTTCCAATTTTCTATTGCCGTTCGAATTGTATCAATTTTTTTTCCATTATCATCCGAAAAGTATTGACGGTCGCCATTTCCGCCCAAACAATAATTTTTATAAATAAAACCATCATTGATAAGAGGTAATAAATTTAGTTCTTCAAGCATTTCATTTTTATTTTTTATCTCACGATGGTTTTCAATATAGTTTTTGTTTAAAACATAACTATAATATTCAATATCATTTGAAATTACTTTCTTAACGGAAGTTTTGAAAGTTCTTCCAACAATTCCAGTTCCTGCAAAAATATCACAAAATATTTTTTGAGTTAAATTTCCACCACATACTGATTTAATTGTAGTTGGGAGAAAATTCTGACAAAGTTTAAATTTTGATCCAATGTAATTCATTTCTAATATCTCACAGTATTGAAAATAATATTGTTATTTGTAATTTCAAATTCGATATATATTAAAGGTAAAATTCCATTCCTTTTATTAAAATTATGGAAATTTGATTTTAATTCATCACTTAATGGGTAGTCTTTTTTACATATTAATACTGGCTGAATAATACTTATTCTATTAGGAATATAATATTGTTCTAGCCAATCTATATATCTATTAAGCTGACGGGTATTATCTTCATAAGCACCCACAGCTTTAAGTTCAATTGGATATAACATTCTTTTGCTTTTTGATTCTTCTATTGAGAACATAACATCAATACGTTGCATACCAACACCACAAGAAACTTCATTTCCTAACCATTCAACTTCTTTATTGGTAATTCCAAGAGCCCTTTCAAGAGTTAGATTTGTTCCCAAACCAAGATTTTGTGTAATATACATTTGTAAATGCGCTTCAAAAGCTTTCCCTGAATTATATTTATTAATCAATCTAGGAATAATATTAATTGGTGTCTGCAGTCCAGTATATTGGAAATGATTATTTATAGAAATAATTGAATTAGTATCACAATCATAACTAAAATCTTTTATGTTTTTCGCGAAATATTTAAATTTATTTTTCTTTCTTAATAAATCAATTAATCTCTCAGATTCATAAATTGTAATCATTGTATTGCCACGATTACCTTTAAGTTTCCTATAGATTAAACTCCATAACATTTGATTTGGAGAGGTAAGACCTTTTATTTCATCTAAAGCTTCCCATTCTGTTACTCCTTCACGATAAACTTCATAAGGTTTTATTAAAAGTCTAAATGTTAAGGATTTACATAATTTTTTTAATAAAAATTGTCGTGGACTATAATTATCTAGAAAAATACCATCAGCTACAGCCTGAAATGTTCCAAAAAAAGTACCTTCATGTTGCCAACTAGCTTGTAGATAAAAAATTATTAAATCATCTTTTCTAACACGACAGCCATCTGCCATTAATCCAATTAAACTTGATTCTGTAGAATGATGCAATGATGATGTTTGCGAATTATTAAAATCAATTTTATTCTCTTTTGAACCAGTCCCAGCAAATAGATATTCAAGATGATATTTGAATGTATTTTCATCTACAATAAAAACATGTGTTGTCACTTTTTTTCACCTTTATTTTTTAATCCAGCTAATTGTATAGATTGGAGTTTCCCTTTTCCAATTCCATTCTTTTGACTTTCATTTTTGGTATTTATGAAACCTTTTTCGTAATTCTTAATCAAATAATATTTTTTATCTAAATATGACCCTTCACGAGAATAACTACTACCATTAGTTACTTTCAAAGTGTCAGGAAGAGATTCTATATCTATAGTTTGAGAAAATCCTTTTTTATCTGGATTTGCAATTATTTCAAATGCTTTTCCTTTCTTATCTTCCATAATTATCTTCATCATCTCCATACAATTTTTTCATTATAAAATCAGTAGTATTCTCAGATGCCTCTTTTGAAATTCTTTTCACAGATTGTTTTCTATATTCAACAGGATCATATTGATAACAACCGACACAACCTAATTCCTCTGTGTAATTTTCATCACCTTCATAAAATGAGTACGGATTACCTTTTAAGTTCTTCGCATTCCATCTTTTGTCAGTTTCTTTGCATTTTTTACAAATTTGACGTTTTGCATCATTTGCTGCTTTACATAAAGGTTGAAAATCGTCCACATTTTGAGTTCGTACATCTGAAACACGCCAATCATCTTTACGCCCATCTTTATGATCAATTTCGATTTTTGTATTTTCAGAATTTCCATGAATACCCAGCATTACACAATTCTGATTTTTATAAAATTCTTTAATGTCTGTGCGAATATTTTGACTAAAAGTTTTTTTTGTATTAAAACCATTTAATCGAACTGCATCAATAGAATTTCCTGAAGTTAATGATTTATCAAATTCTACAACATATTTTTTAGCCAATGTTGAACTTGCACGACACCAACTACCACCATTGCCAAGCTGTAGATCTTTATATTTTCCAACAAATTCTGTTGTTTTTACCCATCGAGATTTACCAGCATTGTCAGGTTTTGCAAGTTCTAAAAATAATTCAGTTTTTGTCATTCTCAAAATTCCTTTTTAAAAACAAAAATGTATTCATGCTTAAATAAAAAATAATCACTATTTAATGCTCTATATTTCCAAATTCCTTGGGAACCAAGTTTTCCTCTATTCCCTTCAATATTTTTTACAATAATTCCCTTCATTTTTACTTTGAAATTCTGTTTTATCAAGTTCATTAAATAAAATCCAAGAGGAATTACTTCACTTTTTTTATATACATCACCAATTACAATAGCAAAGTACCCATTTTTTTTAAGATATTTCAAACCATTATCTAACGCCGAATGCATTTTATCAAGGAAAATATCTAAATTTTCAATATGAGATAAATCTTCTTTTTTGTTGGTAAATTTTACAATATCCATATATGGAGGATGAGCTATCATAAAGTCAACATTTTCAACATTAATATATTTTAGACTTTGCTCTGTAGATAACTTCATTTTTTCAGAATCACAAACATCACAATTATTAATTCTGAAATGAATATTTTGTGTATCTGCCATCTTTTCATTAATATATTGAATCATTTCATCATTAATATCAAATCCAATATAATGTCTTTCCAATTTCTCACATTCAAATAATGTTGTTCCACTACCTGTAAAAAGTTCAAGAACTGTATCATTTTTATTTGTATATCTTCTAATCAACTGATTAGGGATTTGAGGAATAAAGTTTCCATGATAATTATTTTCGTGTTTTCCAGAACTATCTCGTTTATCAATTATCCAGAGACTATCAGGATTTATATCGGTAGTTTTCCAATTTTCGTCTTTGTTTAACATAGAAAATATTCTATCACAATACATCTTCTTTTTATAGATAAACAAATCCATTTTCACAAAAAAAACGCCCTCCCCATTTTTGGAGAAGGCGTTCATTCACATCAGGGAATTGCGTAGCAATTCCGAATCCGTGTGACTATCTTTTCTAAGCCTATTTCATATTAATAATAGAAGCATCATAATCACTTGGTGGCACAAATCCCATCAAGTTCATCAATGTTGATGGCCAGCTACTAATTCCAAGCCCTTCGTTCAACTTGTTTGTATCATATTCCCCTTTGTATTCTGGGTCGTAGATAATTCCTGGAACTGGGTTTAAGCTGTGGGATGTTTTTGCTTTTGGTTCGCCGTCGCCACCTTTTTTAACGCTGCCGTCCTTACCGTGTTCGTACATGTCGTCAGAGTTTCCGTGGTCTGCTGTTAAACAAAGGATTCCGCCAGCTTCTTCAACTGCTGCCTTTAATCGACCAAGTTGCAAGTCCATTCCTTCCATAGAACAAACTACAGCGTTGAAAACACCTGTGTGTCCAACCATGTCCCCATTTGGATAGTTCAAACGGATGTGGTCATATTTTCCAGACTTAATTGCTTCAATAACTTTGTCTGTAATTTCAGCACACTTCATCCATGGGCGCTGTTCAAATGGAACTACATCAGATGGAACTTCAACGTAATCTTCCAATTTTTCGTCGAATTTACCTTGTTTGTTTCCGTTGAAGAAGTATGTTACGTGTCCGTATTTTTGAGTTTCAGAAATTGCCAAAATGCGTACGCCAGATTTTGTCAAATATTCACCCATTGTTCTGTCAATGCTTGGTGGATTTACAAGATATTGAGCAGGTACGTGAGCATCCCCGTCATATTCCATCATTCCAGCGTATTCAACAGATGGAACTCGTTTTCTATCAAAATATGGGAAATCTGCACTAGCTGGAGTTTCAAATGCAGCTGTCATTTCCAAAGCACGGTCTCCACGGAAGTTAAAGTAAATTACGCTGTCTCCGTCTTCAATTGTACCAACAGCCTTTCCGTTTTCTGCAATAACAAATTCGTGCATATCTTGATCCAAAAGCCCAGCATTTTCAGCACGATAAACTTCAATAGCTTCTGTAGCACTTGCAAATTGACGACCTTCACCCAAAACATGAGCTTTCCAACCGCGGTCAACCATTGACCAATCAGCATTGTAGCGGTCCATTGTCATATACATACGACCACCACCAGAAGCGATACGATAATCACAACTGTCAAAACCTGCCAAATATTCTTCAAGTGGGCTAATGTAATTCAAAGCAGAAGTTGGGTCAACATCACGACCGTCAAGCAAAGCATGAACACGGAGCTTTTTAATTCCGTCTTTGTTAGCCTGAGCAATCATAGCTTTTAAGTGATCAATGTGAGAGTGAACATTTCCGTCAGAAACAAGCCCGATAAAATGTAAGCAAGAATTTTTATCCATTACATTTTTGCTCAATTTTTGCCAAGTAGCGTCTGTGAACATTTTTCCGCTAGAAATAGATTCACCAACAAGTTTAGCCCCCTGAGCAAAAACGCGACCACAACCAATAGCGTTGTGACCTACTTCAGAGTTACCCATGTCGTCATCACTTGGAAGCCCAACAGCAGTTCCGTGAGCTTTTAATTTTGTATTAGGACAATTTGCTGTAAACCAGTCCAAATATTTCATTTTAGAAGCACGAACAGCATCGCCTTCTTCGTATTTTCCATAACCAACACCGTCCATAATAACCAAAACAACAGGTCCGCGGCGTCCCTTCCAATTAGGATTTTTTTCCAAAGCTTTAACTTCTGCCATATATTTACCTCATTAAAAAAATTACAAATTTTTAGGATTTTTTGGAGGTTCCCGCCTCACAAACTCCGTTTGCTCGTCGGTCGGGCTTTGCGCACTTCGCTAACGCTCATCCTCCTCGGCGTCACGAGTGCCGCCTGCGGTGGACTAAAGGTGCTCCAATCCCTAACCCATTTTATCCATAAATAATATACAAAATTTTATCGTCTTTTACAATGGATAAAAAAAGAGCCACTTCTAGAAATCATCTAAAAGTAGCTCATTGTTTTTAGTTTATCAAACCTTATTTATTTGGATTGTAAGCATCGTAGGATTTTTTGCTATCGTAAGTACCTTCACGATATTCACCTGTGATACTTGGGATTTCCATTTTCATACCAGGATAAATCAAATCAGGATTTGAAGGATCTTTCATTTGATTTTTGTTTGCTTGGTACAAGTTTTCCCAAAGAGTTGGATTGTTGTATACATAAGGACGACCAGAAATATTCCAGTAACAATCTTTTGATTCAGCCCAAGGTTTTACAACGTAATATTGTGGAAGTGGTGTTACTTCTTTGATTCCAGCAAGATATTTTAGTGATTCTTTTGCAAAAACAGTTGCACTAGCATAATCTTCTTTGTCAAAAGCAGCAACAGCGGCATCTAAAGCAGCCTTTCCAGCTGTATAAGTCATTGGATAATAAATATCTCCGTGAACTTTTTCAGACCAAGCAAGTTGATTTTGAGCGTATTTAATTTGCTTAGTTGCCTCAGCCTTTGCAAGCATTGTATTTACGTATTGTTCAGAAAGTTTTGAATTTTCTTCAGCAAGTAAAGAATATTCCACAGCTAAATCGTATTCACCATTATCAAAAGCAACTTCAGCTTTTTTGTTGTAATCATCTGCTAACTTTTGATAAGGATTGTTTGTGTAACTAGCAGAAAAAGCAGAAGCGACAAGACTCAATAAAATAAACACAGATAAAATTGATTTTTTCATTATTCAGCCTCTCCTTCTTCTGTAATTGGTGCGATTTCATCAGCCTCCAAAGCATAAGCAGCAGCAGCTTCTGCCCTTGCCTTTGCTTCAGCTATAGCTTTTTCTGCAGCAGCTCTTTTTTCTGCAACTGCTTCATAAACTAGTTGCATTGCAGCATCTGCTTTTTGGTAACCATTATAAGCATTTTCCCATTCCATACGAGAAGCTGATGCGTCAGCGTTAAGCATTATATCGTTTGCAGCCTTATATTCTTCTTTTGCAGCTACAGAAGATTTTATTCCGTCAGCAGCTTTTTTTGTTACCATATAAGATTCTCTTGCTTCATTTGATAGTGTCTTAAATGCTTTTTCGATAACAGTATTGTAAAGCACAACCATTTCCTCAGATTTTCCCAAGAAATAAGCACCCTCAATATTATCAAATGATTCAATAGTTCCAAATTCTCTTGCTATTGTATTTGCTTTTTCGTAATCTTCTGCATCATATTTTGCAAGTCCAAGTTTTTCAATTCTCTCTTGTGCTTTTGTAGCTATAGAAAGATTTTCAAAACACTTATACATATCTAAAAGATTTTGAGCTTTCGCTGTAAAATCAGCAGATGATTTTTCTTGTTCAAAAGTTGCATCAATAGAAGCAGCGAAAGCATCCATTGCTAAAAACTCTTCTGGGAAAAGCATCAAAGCACCAGCATCAACAGCTGCTTCTCGAGCTTTATAAACAGCATCTCTCAAAGCTGTGTTTTCTTCTGTAAAATCAGGAGCAGGTTCTGGTTCTGGAACTGGCTCTGGTTCCGGTGTTGGCTCAGGAATTGGTTCCGGTTCTGGAGTTGGTTCAACTGGAGCAACAACTTCTGGTTCCTCTGGGGTTTCTTCTGGTGTAGAACCACAAGATGCAAAAAGCATACAAAGGATACACAAGATTGAAAGCCAGAAATATCTTTTTTTCATATTTCCTCCAAAATACAATTTTTATACAGTCAAAAATTATTTTCCTAAATATACTTTACACGAATTTTATGCAACTTTCAACTTTTAATTATCATTATAGCAAAGATTTTTGCTTTTTTTTCAAACTGAATGTATAATTTAAACAGAAAACAAAACTTGATTTCAAGGAGATGTTGCATTATGGCATTTAACGATTCAGAATTTTCTTTTGAAATTATGGGAACACTTGGAACGCTCTCAACTAGCAAAGCAGGATGGACTACAGATTTAAAACTTGTTTCTTGGGGCGGTCGTCCACCAAAATACGACATCAGAAGTTGGTCTCCAGATGCAAAGAAAATGGGAAAAGGTATCACTCTTTCAACAGAAGAATTAATCGCACTAAAAAACCTTCTTGCTTCTATTGAAATCCCAGAAAACTGATTTTACAAGGCTTCCATAGAATAATTTTCGATTTTTTCTCCCTTTTTGATGATAATCGAATAAATCATCAGTTCTAAAAGATTGTCCTCACAGTTGCTTCCAAGTTGTCTTAGTTGAATATCAGTATCAGCAAGAATACTTATAACTTTGTTAGTTTCTCGATAATTCCAGATTCTCGCTGCATTTTTGTACTGATTTTGTACTTTATTTGCAGCAAAACCATTTTTCTTTAAGTCTAAATCTCCTAACATTCCTTTTGAATTAAGCTCATGCCACAATTTTAACTTTCTAAAACACCAAGTCAAACCAGCAATGAACTGAATGCCGTTAGATTCTTTGGAATTTCTAATTTTTTGTAAAATAGAAAGAGCATTATCCAATCGCACTGAAGATGGTTTTGTGTAATCACAAACCGAATTAAACAAAGTAAATGGAGATTCTTCTCGATTGTGGGCTAAAATCTGCTCCACATCTTCTTCTGTAATTGTATGATTTTGGTCAAAACAAACAAAAAACCGTGAACATTCATTTTTCAAAGCTTCTGTATTGTTTTCAACCATTTCCAAAATCACAGTAATAGCATCTTCTTGGATTTTAAAACCATTTTGTTTGAAAAAATTTCTTAGCCATTCTTCTTTTTTATTTTCAAACATTTCCCAAAAAACTTGCTTATTTTCTTTTGGTATAAGGTTTTCCAGTTTTTTATCAACAGAGGTTTCATCGCTTACCAAAAATAAAAAAACATCATCATAATTTTGAGATTTTATTCCAGCTATCCAATTTCGCAAAAGCTCAATATCATCCTTGTTTTTGATAAGTTCTGCATTTCTTAACACTACAAAACGAGCATCTGCAAAGAGATTGCCACCTTGCAAAATGGAAAGAACTTCTCCAAGAGAAACTTCATGAGCATATAAGAGATGATAATCTAATGTACCAAATTTCTTTTCGGCTGCAATTTTGTGTTTTTCGATAGCCTCATTTCTAAGACCAAATTCTGGACCAACATACAAATATACTGGAATCATTCTCTTTCTCTAAGATTTTAATAATTTCTAAGAATATTTGATAAGATTCCAAGAATTTGAACTTCTTGGCTATATATTGGCTTAAACTCAGGATTTTCTGGTTGCAAACGGATTCTAGTTGATTCTTTGAAAAATCGCTTTAATGTAACTGAATCTTCAATAAGGGCAACAACTATATCTCCGTCTTGGGCAGAATTACATTGTCGGATAATAGCAATATCACCGTCCAAAATCCCAGCATCCCTCATACTTGTTCCGCGAACGTGAAGAGCAAAATGCTTTTGTCCATCTTTTACAAAATCCTGTGGCAAAACGATTGTATTTTCGTAATTTTCGTCACAAAACAAAGGTTTTCCAGCTGCAATAGTTCCCAGCAGAGGAATTTCCACAGTTGCAATTTTGCGAACTTCTGGGCGTGTTTCTTTTAAAACTCGCAAGGAACGAGAGCGTTTTTCAGATTGAGATAAATATCCTTTTTTTCGTAAAGCGGCAATATGATCTTGAATTGCCTTAATAGAAATAGAAAAATGCTCCGCAATTTCCCTAACAGAAGGAGGACATACGTTTTCCTCTGTGAAATCTTGAATAAAATGTAATACTTGTTGTTGTCTTGCTGTTAATTCTTTCATAGATACTATACATAGTACAGTATACTATACATAAATACAAGTGATAAAAGCAAATTTTTTGAGATTTTAATTTAATATTTGTAAATTATTCTTCTTCGAATTTATTTTCAAAAAGGTTGTAGATTGCATTCACAGCATCTTCTGCATCGCTACCTTCTGCTTTTACAGTAAGAACAGTGTTGTAACCTGCTGCCATTGTAATTACACCCATAATTGATTTTGCGTTAATTACAGTTGAATCATTTTTTTCGATTAAAACTTCTGATGCAAATTTATTTGCAGTTTGTGCGATTAAAGCAGCTGGACGAGCGTGAATCCCCGCTCTGTTTTTTACAGTTACCATTTTATGAGCTGATGCCATATCCCTTTTTTCTCCCATTATAAATATATCAATTAGTAAGAATCGTCGCCACTATAATATGCGTCTTTAGCAGCACCGTCTTCTATCCATTTTAGCACATTTTGATTAAAATCTCTTGCAGAATTGTATCCCATTGATTTTAATCTTTCATTCATTGAAGCAGTTTCCACAATAATTGGAATATTTCGACCTGGTTTTACAGGAATTTCCAATATTGGAATATTTACCCCAAGAAGTTCTATAGTCGTTTGATTTGTTCCTAGTCGGTCGTAAACCTTGTTTGTATCCCATTCTTCTAGTTTTACAACAAGTTGAACTTCCTTTTGTTCCAAAATTGCCCCAACTCCGTAAAGTTGCTCAATATTGATAATACCAAGACCTCTAATTTCCATATGGTGGCTAATAATCTTATTTGCACCTTGCCCTAAAAGGGTATTTCCGTTTACACAGCGAAGTTCAACAATATCATCTGCCACCAAGCGATGTCCACGTTCGATTAATTCAAGGGCGGTTTCGCTTTTTCCAACCCCAGAATCCCCAGTAAGCAAAATCCCAACACCAAAAACTTCTACCAAAACTCCGTGCATAGTTTGCTTTGGTGCAAAAATATTTGAAAACAAGCGCAATAAACGACTAGAAAATTCTGTTGATTCTAAATCTGTAGATAAGATTGGACAACCGGATTCTTCAGCAATTTTGCAAAATTCTTCAGGGACTTCTAAACTATGTGTAAAAATACAACAAGGAATCGGATAACTAAAAAGTTGTCTGATAGAGTCTGTGTTTCCGCTGTGAATTAGCTTATTTAAATAAGCAACTTCTCCACGACCAAAAACTTGAACTCGTTTAAAAGCAAAACTTTCAAAAAAACCTGATAAAGCAAGTCCAGGACGATTTATATCAGGAATTGTGATTTCCCGAACAAGACCTCTACGACCGTGTAAACATCGAAGATTAAGAGAATTGTGTCCTTTTAAGTCCAAGTCAAGCAATGCAAGAACTGAAAAATCTTTATCAGCCATAATGAAAAATATACACGCATATTATGATTTTTGCAAGGATTTTATTATATCTCGTTTTTTAATGCGTAAATCTCCCCAGAAATTTCAAATTGGTTTTTGCGTGTGGAAAAAATCTGAATATTATTTTCTTTTGCTATAGAAAGAAAATCCTCTGCAATTTCTCGATTATTGCAAATAATAATTGCTGGGCTTTTTTTTAATGTTGCTATTGCCAATGTGTTTTTGTGGGCTTGAATGGTAATAATCAAAGATTTTTCTGGTGCATTTGCCAAAATATCACTTAGTAAATCTGATGTGTAAAAATCTTCTATATTTGCTTCCACAATTTCTTGATGAGAAACCAATTTTAGTTTTTCCTGAATTTTGCTTAATTTCATAACTTAATTATATCATAAAAAAATATTTTAAATTTATTTAAATTATCTATTGACTTTATAATACTATTTTGCGTATATTATAAATATAAAAATAATATTACGTTTTTGGTAACACTATTTTATTTATAAGGTGTTATATATTTTGTAACCAAAAGTTTATTAAAACTTTCCATCAAAATGGAGGATATATGGTTTTTAATACGGGCACTGCTCTTTTAGATGCTGTTGTACTTTCTGTTGTGGCACAGGAAACAGAAGGAACTTACGGCTACAAAATCACGCAAGATGTTCGAAAAATTATGGAAGTTTCTGAAAGTACTCTTTATCCAGTTTTGCGCAGACTTCAAAAAGATGCTTTTTTGGAAACTTACGATATGGAATATGCTGGTAGAAACAGACGATATTACAAGCTAACTTCCAACGGAATGATAAAGCTGGATGAATATCGAAAATCCTGGATTGATTACAAGCATACAATCGATGAAATTTTACTAGGCACAAAAAGCCAAAACGAGGACTAAATGACAAGAGAGGAATATCTAAACGAATTAAAAAGCTGCATTTTAGCTTTGCCTGTGGAAGAACAAAATGAAGCTTTGGATTATTACTACAATTACTTTGAAGATGCAAATGATGATGAAAAAGTAATTGCAGAACTAGGTTCTCCTGCAAAATTGGCAGAAGAAATCAAAGAAAAGTTTTCTTGTGTTCCAGCAACAAAAGAAACTAAAACCCAATCAGAAAATGATGATAAATACAAAGAAAACAGAATTAAGGGCGATCCAACTGCTTTGAAATTTACTTTTGAAACTGAAAAAGTTAAAAATCTTGATTTCGCTTTGGGAATCGCTGAGATTGTGATGATTGCGGGAGATTCTTACAAAATCGAAACTCGAAGCATTGATCCAAACATTTTTAGATGTGAGCTTTCTGAACGTGGAACTTTAATTGTTCAAAATACTCATAAGTTCCCTTCTTTTAAGTTTTTGGGACACGAAAATCCAAGTCATAAACATCCTCGGATTTTGATTACAATCCCAAAAAATGCAAACTTGGAGATTATTCGGATTTCTGTGGGAGCAGGTTCTCTAACTTCAAAGGATTCTTGTTTTTCTTGTAAATCTGGAAAAATCGAAGTTAGTGCTGGAAACTTGGTTATCGGAAATATCACAGGCGGGAAAATCGATTTCCGCTGCGGTATGGGAAATCTTGTTTTCTCTGGCAAAACAGAAAATACTTGCAATATTGATTGCGGTCTTGGTAATATAGAATTAAACATCAGCGGAAATCCAGAAGAATATTCAGCTGATGCAAAGGTTGGACTAGGAGAGTTTAAGTTTAACAACCAAAAGAAAGGCGGAATTGGCGATTTATCTTGTACAGAAAGAAAGCTAAATCACTTTTCTGTAAATTGTGGTTTTGGAAGCGTAAAGGTTTCCGTACAATAATTAATTTTGGGAGTATAGAAAAACACTTCTCCTAAAATGGCGTCGAAGTGTTTTTCTGTTAAGTTTGCGTTGCAAACTTACTTATTATCTGCTGTTTTTCACTGCGTTGCAAAACAGCGTTAAAATGTCAAATCGGAAATTGATATTTCCTCATTGACTTTTTTTGGGAGTATAGAAAAACACTTCTCCTAAAATAGCGTCGAAGTGTTTTTCTGTTAAGTTTGCGTTGCAAACTTACTTATTATCTGCTGTTTTTCACTGTGTTGCAAAACAGCGTTAAAAAGTCAAATCGGAAATTGATATTTCCTCATTGACTTTTTTTGGGAGTATAGAAAAACACTTCTCCTGAAATGGCGTCGAAGTGGTTTTCTGTTAAGTTTGCGTTGCAAACTTACTTATTATCTGCTGTTTTTCACTGCGTTGCAAAACAGCGTTAAAATGTCAAATCGGAAATTGATATTTCCTCATTGACTTTTTTTGGGAGTATATTATGAAAAAGAAATTGTTTAAATCTAATAACAGAATTGTATGTGGTGTTTGTGCTGGGATTGCAGAGTATTTTGGAATTGATCCAACAATCGTACGTCTACTTTTAGTTGTACTTGTAATTGCTGGATTTGGAACAGGCATCATTATTTACATTGTTGGGGCTGTGATTATGCCAGAACGTCGTTTAGATGATGAAAATCTACGCTCAGCAAATATTGACGATGAAAAAAAATCTTCAAGTTTTACAAGCAGCGAAGAAGACAAAGATTTCGACAGCCACTTCAAAAAATAATTTTGTTAAGCTAAAAACTTAAAAAAAAGCGATAAAGCAAAACCACCTTGGTTCAAACTTTATCGCTTTTTTTTTATTATCTTTGGAAATCCTAAATCCCAAATTCTTAATTCTTAATTTTAAACAATCACCCCTTTTGTGCTTGGAATGGCTCCTCCACGACGGGAATCGATTTCACAAGCTTGGCGAATTGCTCTAGCTGCGGCTTTGAAAAGCCCTTCCATTTTGTGGTGGTCGCTTCTACCTCGAATTGTATCTAGGTGCAAATTACATCGAGCTGTGCTTACAAAACCTTGCCAAAAGTCTTCAAAACAATCAGTTTGAAAACTAGCTTCCTTGCCTTGCTGATTTATGCTCACAAGAGGGATACCAGAAAGCTCTGCATTGCAAACAAGATAAGGACGACCGCCAAAATCCACAGCGGCTTGGCACAAACATTCATCCATTGGGTAAAGGCAAGAACCAGAGCGAAAAATACCTGCACAGTTTCCAAGAGCCTTTGCAAAAGCCATGCCCAAAGCAATTCCAGTATCTTCTATCAAGTGGTGTTGGTCAACGTCTAAATCACCTTTTAGAGAGCCTGAAATATCAAAAAGACCGTGTTTGCAAAAGGAATTTAGCATATGATTAAAAAATCCAATTGGATTTTCCATATCACACTTTCCAGTTCCATCTAAATTGATAGTTAGAGAAATCTCTGTTTCTGCGGTTTTTCTTTCAATAGTTGCAATTCGTTCCATTTATGGTAAAACCTTTCTTAAATCGTATTCAAGAATATCTGTAGCACCAAGTTCTTTTAGTTTTGGTAAAAGTGTTGGCACTTCGCTTTTTTTAACAGCAATTTTAATTGCATAACCGTCGTCTCCGTAAAGCGGAGAAATTGTTGGGCTTTTCATTGAAGGAAGACCTGTAACAAGAGTTTCAAAACGTCCCCGAGTTACGTTCATTTCAAGCATTACTCTATCTCTTGCGTCTAAAACAGCTTCAAAAAGCATTTTTAGCTCTAAAATCTTCTTTTTCTTTTCTGGATCTGCCATAGCTTTTTTAGAAGCGTACATTCTAGTAGAAGATTCCATCAAAGTGTCCACAATTTTTAGACGATTTGCTTTCAATGAAGAACCAGTTGATGTGTTATCAATCAAAATCTGTGCGATAGAATCCTCGTTATCTTGTACGAAACCTTCGCTTGTTCCCCAAGTTCTAAAAATTGTTCCATTGATTTTTTTATCATCAACCCATTTTTGGCTTAAAACTTGATATTCAGTTGCAATAGTTACAGGGCCTTTTAGCAATTTTTCATAATCAACAGAATCTGGAATTGCAGCCACGATTTTTACACCGTCAAAGCCCAAATCCATAATTTCTTCAACTTTGTCTTCTACGCCGTTTTCGTAAACCCAGTCTTTTCCAGCAAAGCCTACATCAGCTTTGTCGTTTGCCAAAAGATTACTTACAATTTGTGGTTTTACAACTTGAAAAGCCAAATCTTTTTGGTTAGTTGTAGGAAAATATGTTCTATCTGGAAGATTGATAGAAATTCCCACATCTTTCAAAAGTTCATATACAGATTCGTAGATTCTTCCTTTTGCTAACAAAATTTTTAATTTTTCCATAAAAATCTTTATCTCCTTTGATTTTTATAATAGTCTTAAAAAAAAAGCCACACTTCCAAACTAGAAGGCGGCCTCTTGTTGAATACTCAACTATAAATTTTCACAACACCTTCTGCTTATTTGCAATAATGAGAATGATGGTGATGTAAGTGAAGTATTACTAAATTCATTTAAATATAATTTAACATTATATACTGCTTCTGTCAACGATTTTTTCCTTTGTGTTTTTTTCCTTTGTCT
The DNA here is from genome assembly GCA_017416145.1 of Spirochaetaceae bacterium. Classification (GTDB taxonomy): domain Bacteria; phylum Spirochaetota; class Spirochaetia; order Treponematales; family Treponemataceae; genus Treponema_I. The sequence continues at coordinate 89,696 of JAFQDD010000023.1, forward strand.
CCTTTGTGTTTTTCCTTTGATACAAAATACAAAACATAGTATACTAAAACCTATGAACATTAACGTATTTGAAATGCCACTAGATTTGGGAGCCAGTCGTCACGGTTCTGATATGGGACCATCCGCAATACGCCTAGCTGGACTCAAAGAAAAACTTGCAGAACTAGGACACACCATCACAAAATCCCAATGTCCAATGGAACAACATCCCCAAGAATACGAAGACCCAGGCAATCCAAAAGCAAAATATCTTCCAATTATTACAAAAGCCTGTGAACAATTAGCAGAAAAAGTAGAAGAATCCGCATTAAACCAAAACTTTCCAATAATTCTAGGAGGCGACCATTCCATAGTTCTAGGTTCCCTTGCAGGAATGTCAGCCGCCTGTAAAAAACTTGGAAAAACCCTAGGAGTTTTGTACGTAGATGCCCACGGAGATTTTAACACCTGCGAAACTACCCTATCAGGAAATATTCACGGTATGTGCTTATCAGGCTCTTGCGGTTACGGCATCCCAGAGCTAACAAATCTATATTTCCAAGGAGCAAAAGTCGACCCAAAAAACGTATGTTACGTTGGACTTCGGGACATAGACCCAAAAGAAAAGCTCCTTATGAAAGAAGCCGGGGTTACAGCCTACACCATGAGCCACATTGACCGCACAGGCTTTCATCACATTATGGAACAAGTAAAAGATTTTTTCAAAAACAAAGTTGATTACATACACATAAGCTTTGATATGGACTGTATCGACCCACAATTTGCTCCAGGAGTTGGTATCCAAATACCAGGCGGTCTAAATTACCGAGAAGCCCTTCTTCTCATGGAAGAAATGTCAGAAACAAATATGGTAAAATCCTGCGACATCGTAGAAGTAAACCCAGTATTAGATTTACGAAATCAAACCGCCACAATGGCCGTAAAACTTCTAGCCCGATTATTAGGAGAAAAACTTTTTTAAAAGGGGGAGGAGCCCCTCCCTCGCTCCAAAGCCCGAAGCCAGTTTTTCAAACTAGCTCCGAGCTTTTCCACTACCCACCCTGCGGGGCAACCACTTTCCAAACATCGCCCCGCAACGCCCCACATCCTACAAATAAGAACGCAAAGCAGCGAAAAACTCTTTTTTTGCAACAGGATCAGTAAATCCAGAGCCGAAATCCAATCCCAAATAGTCAGAAGATGCACCCCAAAGTCTTACATTATAAGCTTGTTTATCCTGAGTGTCAGCAGAAGAAGCAACAGGAGCAAGACCTGAGTTTCTAGCCAAGATTCTTTGCTCCTCAAGAGAAACAAAAGTTTCCACAATCTTTTTACAGTCTGCACTGGCAACCTTATTTGGAGTTTCAAAACAAGTTGCCATAACAGTTGGAACAATCAAAGACCTGCCAGTGCCAAAATTAGCAAGACGACCACTTGGAAAAAAAGTCTCAGAATAATGTTTGATTATTCCATAACTTATTTGCCGATGAGAGTACAAATCCATAAAAACAAAGGCAGCCTTTTTTGATTCCATAAAGTTTTTAATATCATCAAAAGACATTTCATCCCAAGCAGAGTGAAAAAGTCCAGCTTTTTTTAGAGCCAACATTTCATCACAAACAACTTTTAATTTTTCCAATTCTGGAATTTCTAAAAAATCTTGCTTTTCATATATTCTTTGGTTTTCAGACAAAAAATCAGTTATCTTGTTTAATTCTTCGATTCCATAGCGAGATTCAATATATCCACTCAAAAAATAAGAAAGAATTTTATCATTTTGACCATTTAAAGTCATAATTGAATTAAAATTGCCAGAAGCAGCTTCCCTATTTCCAGCATCAAAAACCTTTGACAAAGAAGCAATTTCATTTTTTTCAAATTTTACAAAAACCTTGTTATAAACATCCATTTCCAAATGATTTAGTAAAATCGGAAGAGAATTGTTGCTAACATTTCTCATAGAGCTTGGCATAATACCAAAAATCTTTGAATCAAACTTGGAAGCAGCCTTGCTTATAGAATCTTGACTTGCACCATTGTAGGAAAAAACCACTGCAATATGCTTATTATCATCAAGTTGTGATTTTAGAGGAAGTTCTGAATCCAAAATTAAATATTTGTATTTTTGCTTTTCCTCAGAAAACAACACAGACTTTTCATCAAAAGAAGTTTTTATAGCTTCAATAATGTTTGTTTCTAAGTCATAAAATGCAATTATTGGGGAAGTGTTTTTAGAAACTGCAAAAACAACAGAAAAAATCAGTAAAAATAGTAAAATTATGCAAAATAGTAAAATAAATAAGTGCTTTTTTTTGAATTTCATATTATAATTTTATCACGACAGTACAAAACTAACAATAAACAACCGATACATAAAGCGATAAAAATTAGTGCCTTATGAAAAAAACAACAAAACTTTTTTTTAGAACAGCATTTATAATTGTCTTTTCTCTGTGTTTTTCTTTTACTTTTGCTCAAAATGCAAGTATTTCACAAAAAGAATCCTCCATTTTCGAGCAAATCGATTCAGCTTTTCGTGAAAAAAATCCTGAAGCCGTGTCAAATCTTTTGGCATCTTGCCGTTTAGATAAATCCTATTACGAATACGAAGAATATGTTCTACAAAAAACAAGAGCTTTGTTATTATCCAATCAATTAGACTTGATTCAGTCAATGTGTTTGGCAATCATCGACAACAACTTGGACAATCAGGACGCTGTAAATCTTTACACAACAGTAGAAAAGTCCGTTGCCAAAAGAAATGCTCGACAAAAAGCTCTTGAAGAACAACGAAAAGCTGAAGCTGAATACGTTGCTCAAGCTACACAGCGAGAAAAAGAGTCTATTCGCAAAGATTACAACACTGTAGAAAATACAACTTCTGGACAAACAGTTTTCGTAGCCCCAGTCACAAGTAAATATTATTCAGATTTTACTTGGTCAGTCGCTCTAAATATTGCTGAAATTGGTTACCGTTTAGCAAAAAAATCTTCTATAAATTACGGAGTTGGAGTTTCTGGGGATTTTTACTATCGTTCAGAAGACTTTTCCTTGGGAACTGACTTTTTTATCGATACAAGTGTGTTGAACTTTACTCAAGCCGATATTTCTATGTCAGAAGTTTCCCTTACCCCAGGAATAGCCTTTACCAGCCTTAATGAAGATTTTTTCTTTAGATTAGGTTTTTCACAAATGAAAACCACAAACGAAAAGTCTTTTATTACCCCAACTATTGGAGTTAGTTTAAAAAACATTGCTTCCAACAATGTTAGACTTGGCTTCTATGCTGATTATTATCTTGGACATCTTTTCCAAGAAGATATGAAAACAGGATTTGGAGCAGGACTACAAAGTGCATTTTTGTTAGGAAAACCTGGAAATGTAACCCTTGCACTATTTATCAATTTTAGAGAATCACTTTTTGTACTTAACGACGGCATTGACAGTCGATCACGCATAACTATTGGATTTGGAGTAGAAAACAATGAATAAAAAGTTTTTCATCACAGCCTGTATATTATTTTGTCTTAGTTCCTTGATTTTTGGACAAAGCACATTAGTTAATAAATACTTGACGGCTGCAAATACAGAATATTCTGTTCGCAATAATGAAAAAGCTTACACTTATATCAATATTGTTTTGGATCAATACGAAGAAGATACTGTTCCAGACAATGCACTTTTATTAGCAGAAGCAATTTATTTTGATTATCTTTCTGATGTTAAAAAAACTGAAAATGTTGAAGCTTTCCAAGATATTCAACGCAATCTTATAAATTACGAATATTTGGCTAGTGATAGACTAAACAAACAGTTAAATTCTGTTACAAATTTCTTCTTGGAAAAATCTAAAGCCGAAGAAGCCGCCCTTGCTCAAAAAAATGCAGAAAAGGCTGCGGTTGCTGCTGCAAAAGCTTCTGCTGAAGTAACAGCTAGTGCCGCTGCTGAAGCCACTGCAAAGGCTACAACAGAAGCTATTTCAGCTGCCAATGAAGAAATCATTAAGCGTTTTGAAAATATTTCCCAAGAACAACTTAAACAAAATCAAGAGTTACAAACCAGCCAAAGAGAAATGCTTGGAAATATGCTCTCTGAAATTCAGGACAGCAACCAAGAATCTAGCAAAAAAACTACAAGTTTAATCGTGATTTTGTTATGTATCGCTGGATTTCTTGTACTTATTGTTTCTGTAGTTGTGGTAGTTACCATCAAAATGGGAAAACGACAACAAGAACTTTTCACAGAAACTTTGCGAGTTGTTAGCGAAATGCAACGTATTCCTCTTGAAGCCGCCGACAGTCTCCGCCTTGCAGATGTTTACAGTGGAATGAGAGCCATTGAAGACGCAGGTCGTCCTCGCCAAAAAGTGAATACTGATTTTGAAGAAAAAGAAGTTGATGATAAATTACGAGCTGAACTTAGAGAACTTGCTACAGCCTGTGAAAAAGAGGGCTTAAAAATCGACAAAGCCACAAAACGAAAAAACAATTCCAAAAATGTTGCAGAAATGGTCTTCAAAATCGCACAACACATGGGGCTTGGTGAATACAAATCAATGTTATATTTCTGTGCATCTATGGTTTATGACATTGGATTTTTGAGAATTGACCCAAATCTTATGGAAGCCGAATCTCTCACCGAAGAACAAAAATATCAGATTCGTTCCCACGTTCGAGCAGGGTCTGCTATGTTAGACTTTGTACCAGAAAAGTTCCGCCCAGTTTTTTTGGAAGCCACTTTAATGCATCACGAAAACTTAGATGGTTCTGGTTATCCAGACGGATTAGTTGGTCAACAAATTCCACCAATTGCAAGAATGATTCGCTTAGTAGAGTCTTTTATTGCCCAAATTTCTAAACGAAATTACCGTGGCATTTTTGATAAAGAAACAGCCTTGGAAGAACTTAGAAAGCATCCAGAATGGTATGACCAAGAAATCGTTGATGTTTTGGATAAGTTGATTTAATGATTCACTATTAGATTTACAAAGGTCTCTGAAGCTGCTTCGGGGGCTTTCTTTGAAAATCCACATATTTTTCCTATATCACTTTTCAAAGATATGTAAATTATTTATATTGTACTTTATTATGAAAAAATCACTTATTACTATACTAAAATGGATTCCAGCTTTTATCATATTTGCAATTAGTTTTTATTTATCAAGTCAGTCCACTATTCAAAAAATCCCAGTTTTCCCTTATGCCGACAAACTTGTACACTTTGTTTGCTTCGGCGGATTGGCTTTTTGGGTAGCTTTTGGCTGTAATCTTTTTGAAAATCAAAAGATAAAAATCCTTCTTCCAACAATCATCGTTTCAATTTATGGGATAATCGATGAAATTCACCAAAGTTTTACCCCAGGAAGAAGTTCTACAATTTCCGACTGGATTGCAGACACTCTTGGAGCTTTATTTGGCAGTTTTGTTTTTTATCTTGTGGTAAAAATAATAACTAAAAACAAGGATAAAAAATCTAATACCAAATGAAAATCCTTTTTTACAATTCAAACACAAATAACACAGATGTTGCAAACTTTTGCTATTCTTTTTTCCCCAGTGCAAAAACCGATTTTGAAAATCTTGCAGAAAAATATCCTGAACATGAGTTTTTTGTGGTTGCCCAAAAGCCAGGAGTTTTTTTGTTGGACTTAGAAAATGGAGAGTTAGTTTCCAAAGCAGAAAAAGTCCAATATCACCTTTTGAAAAAGGAAACTTCCCCAAAGGATTTTGCAAATTTTATCCAAAAACTAAAACCAGATTTAGCAATTTCTACAAGTTACTGGCTTTCCCCCTTTGACTGGCTTTCCTTGCAAGATAGTTTAATTGCAGAATATCTTTCCGAAAACAATGTAAATATTTTGTGTAATTCTTTAGAAAATCAAGAAATGTGTTTTAATAAATGGGGAACACAACTGGCTTTAGAAGCAAAAGGATTTACAGTTCCAAAATCAATTTATCTAAGCCACAACTTATTTTGGGCAGAACGAAGCAACAAATCAATTATCCATAACCCTTACAAAGAATTGATTTTTTCCAAACTCAAAAAAATGACTTTTCCTGTTGTAATAAAAAGTCTTACAGGTTTTAGCTCTTACGGCATGGACGTGGCAAAAACTTTTTCAGAAGCTTTGCATTTTTTAACCCAAAAATCTGGCAACGAAGACAAAATTATCCAAGAATACAAAGATGGTCTACATTTTGGACTTGAAATCTATGGCACAAAAGATTGTTTTGAAATTAAGCCACCTTTTAAATTCAGCCTAAACAAATACGGAATTACAAGCCCAAAACAAAGCGTAAAAATCGGTCCTTTCAACTGGGAAGAGCCAGAATATCAAGAAAAATTCAAATTATCCACCCTAAAAAATGATATGAAGCGACTTTGGAAAACCTTTGGCTTTTCTGGTTCAATTCAAGTGGATTTAGTTTTTTCTGAAGGGAAATGGTACATTATCGAAATAAATCCTCGACTTAGCGGAATGACTTTTACCTATGCCGCTTTAGAAAACTGTAGTCCCCAAGAACTTTTGCTAAAAGCTGTTTTGCCAAAAGCAGAAAAACCAAAACCAACTTTGGAAAACTTACGCACTTTCAAAATCCCAGCGCAAACAAAAGAAAACTTTGAAATCTTAAGCCAAAATCCAAGCATAAAACGGATTTTCCAAATTGATAATAAGGTGGCAAAACAAAAACGGGATGAAGGTTTTTGCGAAATTGTTTCAATCGAGGATAATCTGGAAATCTGTGAAAAACTCTAATGATTTTTTCCACTTACATCGGCTTTAGAACCCCCAGTTCTTCCCAACGAACATACATTTTTTCAAGATTTTCTTCTAAAGTTGCGTATTCTCTTCCGTATTCTGCTAGTTTTTCATGATTGGTTTCGCCTCCAGAAAGCAAAGCCTCTAATTCTTCTTTTCGCTCTTCGGCTTCAAAAATCTTGTTTTCGATTTCTTCAAACTCTTTTTGCTCTTTGAAAGTTCTTCTTCTCTGAGGTTGATTTTCCCCTGCTCCAGAAACTTGCTTTGCATCAATGGCTTTTTGCTTTTCTTTTTCTTCAGCTTTTGTGGCTTTTTCTTCTTGTTTCTTTAGTTTTTCTTCTTCACGCTTAAAATCAAGATATTCAGAGCATTTTCCCACATATCCAGAAATTGAGCCATCATCTTCCAAAATAAAAAGAGTGTCTGCAATTTTATCCATAAAATATCTGTCGTGGGAAACAATCAAAATACAACCAGCGAAATCTTGCAAAAAGCTTTCCAAAATCGACATTGTAAAGATGTCAAAATCGTTGGTAGGTTCGTCTAAAACCAAAAAATTTGGATTTGATATTAAAAGACGCACCAAAAATAAGCGTTTTCGCTCTCCACCAGAAAGACTTGAAACAGGAGAATATTGGATTTTTCCTTCAAAGCCAAACTGTTCTAGCATTTGAGAAGCACTTAAAGTTTTTCCAGCGTTTGTGGTAACATATTCTGCAGCCTCTTTTATGTATTCCAAAACTGTAAGATTTACATTTTTAAACTCTGGATTTTGTTGATAATAAGCAAAAACTGTGTTTAAGCCCTTTTCCACAAAACCAGAATCAGGTTCCAAATTTCCTGTAATAATATTCAAAAAAGTAGACTTACCAGAGCCATTGTTCCCAAAAACCCCGATTCGCTCCCCTTTTTTGAAGGTATAAGAAAAATCCTTTATTACAGAAACTTTTTCCTTTGTGTTTGATTTCTGATAATCCTTTGATATTCCATTGATTTCAAGAATCTTCCCACCAAGCCGCCTTCCTGCAACTTCAAAGGCAAAAGCCTTGTCCTCTTTTAATTTTTCCCGATTTATAAGCCTGTGAATATTGTCCACACGAGCTCTTGCCTTTGTGCCTCTTGCACAAGGTCCTCGCATTAACCAATCTCGTTCTGTCCGCAAAACTGATTCTATACGGCGTTCTGTGTTTTGTGCAATTTCAAGCTCAGTTTGCTTTTTCTCTAAATATGTAGAAAAGTTTCCTTTGTAGTGGTTAAATTTTCCGTGTTCTAGCTCGTATATGTCTGTACACACCATATCAAGAAAATATCTGTCGTGAGTTACCATCAAAACAGCTTTCTCTGTATTTGCAAGATACTCTTGAAGCCAGGTAATTGTTTCAATATCTAAGTGGTTTGTAGGCTCGTCCAAAAGCAAAAGTTTAGAATCTTCCACCAAAACTTGAGCCAAGGCAACTTTTTTTATCATACCCCCAGAAAGAGAACTCATTTTTCGTTCTAAACTTTTTGAATCTTTCCCGTTGTATATTCCTAAAATCCCCAAAATTGATTTAACTTCAGCTTCGTAATTCCAAAGATTTTTTTCTGTCATTAAATTTGTTGCAAATTCGTATTCTTTTTGAAGAGAATCACTTTGATTTGATGATTGATTTTCAGCCATCTTTTCGCACAAATTTTCATAATATTTGATAATAGCTAATTTTGGACTTGTACTAGAGATTTTTCCTTCAAAAATAGAGTCTTTAAAAATGTGTTGACTAATTGTGGCATCTGGATTAAAAATCGGATTCTGTGGCAAAAAGGAAACTCCAGATTCTTTGTTAAAAATAGCAGTTCCATTATCTGGAGCAAGAACTCCTGCAATACAATTTAATAATGTAGATTTTCCACTTCCATTTCGCCCAATAAGAGCTGCTTTTTCACCGAGATTTAGCCCAAAAGTAACATCTGTAAATAGAGGAGCTTCTCTTCCGATTTTTGTAAGATTTTTAACTGATAAAAGATTCATTTTTTTCCTTTTGAAACAAAACAAGGTAATCCTTGACCTTAGGATATTTTCCCAAGTCTTTGGGAGGAGACAGCTTTGAAAAGCTGATAAACATATTAGGGGAGGAAAACCCACTCAGAGTCCGAAGGCCGTTGGTTTTCCTCCCCTAAAACCCCACCTTTCCTTGGCCACGGCTTAGGGTTCCACCCTAAGAACCCGGTTTATTATCAAACTTTTTGTTTCTCCCCTCATAATCCCCTCTTTCCCAAAAGAACGACCAAAGGGAGTTACACCCCTTTGGAAACCCTGTTTTTTGGGAAAGTTGATATTTAATAAGTTTTAAGAAAAAACTCCCAAAACTATTGTAAATTACACGACACGCTTGAAAAGCCGTGTCTGATATCATCTAGCCCGTGAGCTAAAAATATTAAACCAAAAATAAGTTCTCTTTACCCAGAGTCCAGAGGGCGGTTAGCCCTTTGGTCGTTATTTTGGAAAGAGAGGTGGTATGGAGGAGAGAGAACCTTTTTATCGAAAAAAAGGTTCTCTCTCCTCCATGAAAAACCTAGCGTGTCATTTTGCGGTACATGGTTTTGTGTGGGCGGTCGGCGTCGGCACCTAGTTGTTTTCTTCGCCATTCTGCATAGTCTGACCAGTTACCTTCAAACCAGATTACGTCTGAGTTATTTTCAAAGGCTAAAATGTGGGTACAGATTCTGTCTAAGAACCAGCGGTCGTGGCTAACGCAAAGTACACAACCTGCAAAATCTTCAATAGCGTCTTCAAGAGCTCGAATTGTGGTTACATCTAAGTCGTTGGTTGGTTCGTCAAGAAGCAACACGTTTCCAGCTTGTTTTAGCATCATTCCAAGATTCAAGCGGTTTCGCTCTCCTCCAGAAAGTACGCCAACTTTTTTACTTTGGTCTGGTCCAGAAAAGTTAAACCAAGAACAGTAAGCTCTAGAATTTACTTCTCGCACCTGACCATTCAATGCACGACCTTTTTCGTCAACTGCACCAAGTTTTATAATGTCTAATCCGTCTGAAAGTTGTTCCCAAACTGTTTTGTTGTCGTCCAAAAGTCCACGCATTTGGTCAACGTAAACAAGTTTTACAGTTTCTCCAACACGAATTGCACCAGAATCAGGTTTTTCACCACCATCACGGCCATCAAGACGATCCACAGTTTGTCCTGCGGCATCTGCAATTAAGCGGAAAAGTGTGGTTTTACCAGCACCGTTTGGTCCAACAATTCCCACAACTGCTCCAGCTGGAATCTTAAAGCTAAGATTATCAAAAAGTAAACGATCTCCGTATCCCTTTGTAAGATTTTCAGCTTCAATTACGAGATTTCCAAGGCGAGGTCCTGCAGGAATTGTGATTTTTGTATCTTTTATTTGACCTTTACCTGATTGAGATAAAAGTTGTTCATATTTTGTAATGTGTTCTTTATGTTTTGCTTGGCGACCTTTTACACCCATGTGAATCCACTCAAGCTCTTTCTTTAGAGCTTTTTGGCGTTCACTTTCGTGTTTTTCTTCAAGAGCAAGACGTTTTTGCTTTTGGTCTAGCCAACTAGAATAATTTCCCTTAAATGGGATTCCTTCTCCACGGTCAAGTTCCAAAATCCAACCAGCCACATTATCCAAGAAATAGCGATCGTGGGTTACTGCAATAATAGTGCCTGGATATTGTTGCAAGTGACGTTCAAGCCAAGCAACACTTTCTGCGTCCAAGTGGTTTGTTGGTTCGTCTAAAAGTAGGATATCAGGTTTTTGCAAAAGTAAGCGACAAAGTGCAACACGGCGACGTTCCCCTCCAGAAAGCACATCCACCAATTGGTCAGATGGAGGACAACGCAAGGCATCCATAGCAAGTTCTAGCTGACTGTCTAAGTTCCATGCGTCTAGGGCATCAAGTTTTTCTTGGATTTCAGCCTGACGAGTGCAAAGTTTATCAAAATCTGCATCAGGGTCTCCAAAAGTTTCGTTTACTTGGTCAAATTCCTCAAGAAGTGCCACTGTTTCCGCAGCTCCTTCTTTTACAATTTCCATAACAGTTTTGCCTTTTTCAAGTTCAGGCTCCTGTTCAAGATAACCAATTGTGTATCCAGGTGATATTGTAGTTTCTCCTGTAAAATCTGTGTCTAGTCCTGCAAAAATTTTCATCAAAGATGATTTACCAGAACCATTTTCACCAATTACACCGATTTTTGCACCATAATAATAAGAAATGCTAATATCTTTAAGAACTGTTTTTGTGCCATAACTTCGTGACACCCGATCCATAGTATAAATAATTTTTTTATCGTCAAATGTTGTAGCCATAGTTAAATTGTAGCATAAAAACAAAATGATGTGTATATCTAGTTTGGAATTAGGAAGAAGGAATGTAATAATTCTAAGAATGGATACTAGGCTTTAGCTCCGATTGGAAGCCCGTAGTTCCCCTTAGGGGGAAGGAAAACCGAACTTTTTCGATGCGTAGCAAATTGCTGCGAGTCTCGCAATTTGTCCCTAGAACCCCCAACCTTTCCTGGCAACGACCAAAGGGGATTCCCCTTTGGAAACCCCTTACTTATATTTTTGATTTTTTTTCTTACTAAAGTTTTATCTTATTTTTTCTTTAGCAAGGCTGCAAAAGGGTTGTATGTGTCTGAATCATCTTGGGAATTCAAATATTCTTCTGCACTTGTATCTTCTTCTTTGGAAGAGGCTTGCATTAAACTTAGGCGATGAGCTTCTGCATCAATTTGTTTGATGATAACAGAAAGTTTATCTCCAACTTTGAAGGCTTTTCTAAGGTTTGTGTTTGCTTGAATGTCTTCGATTTCTGAAATATGCAAAAGTCCGTCGATACCAGGTTCGATTTCTATAAACAAGCCAAAATCTGCAATTCGAGAAATTGGGGCGTCTAGTTTGTCTCCAGCTGAATATTTTGTTGCAATTTCATCCCAAGGATCTTTTTCCAAGGTTTTTGTGCTTAGTGAAACTCGTTCTGTATTCCAATCAATTTTAATGATTTCAGCTTCGATTTCTTGTCCCTCGTGAAGCACTGTTGATAAATCATCGATTCTGGCTCTAGAAACTTCTGAAATTGGCAAAAGAGCTTGAAATCCCTTAACATCCACGAAAGCTCCGTATTTTTGCAAAGAAATTACAGTTCCCTTCACTTTCATACCAACTTTTAGAGACTGTTTTAGCTCATCCATTTTTGCTTGATTTTCAGCTTCTAAAATTGCTCGGTTAGAAACAAGCACATTTCTTCCGTTTTCTTTGAATTCTGCAATTTTGAAAGAAAGAACTTTGCCAACATAAAAACTTGGCTCTTCTTTTTGTTTATATCCCATTTGTGAATATGGACAAAATCCACGAACTTCACCGATTTTTACTTCAAATCCACCTTTGATTTCTTTTTCAACTTTGCCTTCCACAGGAATTCCGTTTTGATAGGCATTTTCAAGCATAGATTTATCAGCTTTATCTCCAGCGATTTTTGTTGTGAATCGCATTTCCCCATTTATATAGCCCAAAAAGAAAACCTTAATTTTATCATTTTCTGATATTGTGATTTTTCCGTCTTTGTCTAAAAGCTCTGCTGTGTCTAAAACACCTTCTGATTTGCTATTTAAATCAAGAAAAACGCTGTCTCCTGAAATAGCCACAACTGTTGTTTCAATTTCTTGACCAACTTCCAATTTATTCATTTCATAATTACTCATAATATTATTTTACCAAAATTTTTTGATTTTATAAAGTGATTTTTTTGTTGTGGATTTTTTGTTGTGGATTCCCGAAAAAAAAGCTGCCTTCCAAACTGAAAAGCAGCCTAAAATCTAGGAAAATATATATGTCAATGAAGGAAAATTATCCCTTAACAGCTCCAGCTAAAACACCCTTGATAATGTGTTTTTGACAAGCTAGATAGAATACAATAACTGGAAGCATTGCCAAAACAAGCATAGCCATCATTGCACCCCAGTCAACAGCTCCGTATCCACCACGAAGATATTGAATAGCAATTGGAATTGTTTTGTATTCTGTTCCGATTGTAAGATATGGAAGCAAATAGTCATTCCAAACCCACATAATTTCTAGAATACCAATTGTAATTGCCTGGCTTTTTAACATTGGAAGAATAACGTGTCCAAAGATTTGTGGTGGAGTTGCACCGTCAATCATAGCAGCCTCTTCCATTGCCAAAGGAATTGATTTGATAAAACCTGCAAACATAAAAGTCGACATACCACAACCAAAACCAATGTAAACAATGATAATACCAATAGGATTGTCCAAATGTAGAATATTTGCCATTTTACTCATTGTAAACATTACCATTTGGAAAGGAACAATCATTGAAAAAACAAGACAATAGTAAATAATGCTGTTTAGCTTGTTTTTTACACGGGTAATGTACCAAGCAAGCATACTTGATACGAGCAAGATTCCTGCAACAGAACCAATTGTAATCCAAAGTGAATAACCGAAAGCACTAAAGAAATCAATCTTTTTAATACCTGATACGTAGTTTTTTAATCCTACAAAAGACGCTTCTTCTCCTTCAAATACTGGAAATTTGAAAGCACCAGTTGAAATGAACAAACTTCCTTTGAAAGAGTTCATAAAAACTACAACAATTGGAAATAGAACAAACAAAGATGCAAGAACTAGAAAGAAAGTAATAAATGCTTTTGAAGTTGTACCTGTTTTCATTAGTTTTCAATCTCCTTGCTTCTTGTAAGTCTAAGCTGAACTAGTGCAATTGCTGCAACCATAATTGTAAACATTACAGCCTTTGCTTGACCAACACCTTCATATCCAACACGTCCATAGAATGTGTTGTAAATATTAAGTGCAAGCATTTCAGTTTGTTTTTCAGGAGCACCAGCAGTTAAAGCTAAGTTCTGGTCAAAAAGTTTGAATCCGTTTGTTAGAGTCATAAACAAACAAATTGTGATTGATGGCATTACTGAAGGAATAATGATTTTGAACAAAGTTCTCCAATATCCAGCACCATCAATACTTGCAGCTTCCAGCATATCTGTTGGAATATTTTGAATTGCTGCAATATAAATAACCATCATATAACCAACATTTTGCCAATTCATTAGAATAACCAATCCCCAGAATCCGTATTTTGGATCTGATACAATGGTTTGTCCATAATTTAACAAAACACCGTTGATGATAACTTGCCAAATCCAACCTAGAACAATTCCACCAATTAAGTTTGGCATAAAGAAAATTGTTCTAAAAATATTTGTTCCCTTGATTCCCTTTGTAAGCAAAAGAGCCAAAGTAAAAGACAATATATTGATTGAAATTACTGTTACAACTGTAAAACGAACAGTAAACCAAAGAGCAGATGAATAATTATTATCGATTGTAAATGCATCAATATAATTTTTGATACCAACCCACTCTACGTCTGCTAGATTCCTAAATTCACAAAATGAAAGATAGATACCCATAAACATAGGAATAAGAAATGCTAGTAAAAAGCAAACAACACCAGGCAATGCGAATAAGGCAAAATATTTTTTTAGTGTCTTTTCCATAATCTCCTCGCTACATAATATTGAGCAATTTTGCTCTTTCAAGAAACCAATTTATTCCTCAAATCGATTTTCTTATGTTTATAATATTATCATCATTTTTAAATTCGACCATATTTTTATTATGGTTTTCCGTCAAAAATTACTAAACCGTTTTATCAACTCTTCTAAAAAAAACCCGTCCTATTTTTCAAAGACGGGCTATCTCAAAATATCGCCTAATTTTTAGACAATATTCTCACTTATTTTGCAAGACTTCTTTCTACTTTCCATCCGTCAACTGCTGTAGCTTTTACTGTAGCCCAGTCTAGTTTTCCTTCGAAGTATTGTAGTAAAGCGTCACCTAGGTTATCTTTCCAAACTTCAGATGGGATAGCATTGAATACCCACATAACTGATGTTACACCAGGTTTGTTCATCCATTTTGATACTTCTTTTGAAAGTGGATCTGATGGAAGATCGTTATCACTGAATGTGTTAAATGGTGTGATAAAGTTTAGTTTTGTTGAAACTAAGTTTTTACCTGTTGCAGAAGAGAACAACCATGATAGGAATACATCTGCACCTTTTTGTGCTTCAGGTGAAGCATTTTTGTTGATACATAGATAGTTTTCAGTTCCGATACATAGACCGAAGTTTTCTTCACCAGCGATACCTGTGTAGATAGGTAGGAATTTAATATCGTCTGCTGCAACTTTGTTTCCAGCTACACCAAGGATTTGTCCTGCTGCCCAGTTACCGTTTTGAACCATTGCACATTGACCAAGAGCGAATTCTGCCATTGATTCGTCAACTGTTTTTGCACCTAAAAGTGTTTTAGCTGTCAAAGAGTTGTTTGTGTATAGATCCATGATGTTTTTGTAGTTATCACTGTATTTGAAAGTGATTGTATCTTGTGCAAGACCTGTTGCTAGAGGGTTAGCATTAGGTGCATCATCTAAGAATTCTTTGTATAGAGGCACGTTTACTGTGTGTGTTTGCCATCTCCATTGGTTACCTGCTGCCATTGATGTAGAAGCAAATACACCTTTGATTCCTAGAGCATCTTTATTAGCTTGCATATCTTCAACAACTGCTTTCAATGTAGCGAAGTTGTTGATTTCGTCCATTGAATTAACTTTTGTGTTTTTGTTAGGTAATGCAAAATATTTTGCCATAATAGAAGCATTGTAGATAATACCATAACCTTCTACTGCATAAGGAATAGCTGAAACTTTTCCATCTAGTTTTAGAGCCATTGATTTGTCAGCAAGGATTTTGTAGAAGTTTGTTGATGATAAATCAGCAGCCACTGCTTTTTGGTTGTTTAATCCAACTGGACCGTTTACTTGGAAAATAACAGGTGGGTTTGATTTTGCAACTTCACTGTTAAATGTTTGTTCGTAAGTTCCAGAAGCAGCTGTTACAACTTTTAGTTTGTAACCAGGATTTTCAGCTTCGAATGCTGGAATAACTTCGTTTTCATAGATTTCTGCAACTTCTGGTTTGAAGTTTAAGAAATAGATTTCTGTTGCTTTGTCTTTTGACCCAGCAGCAAATACAGTTCCCATTACCATTAAGAGAACTAAAACCACGCTTAGTGCTTTTTTCATAAAATGTCTTCTCCTTTTGCGTTACCTTTCTTTTGAGTAACTGCAACTCGTTATGATTTTATACTAAACCGCTTTAGTTTAGTTGTCAACAAAAAAAATTCTTTTTTTTGCACTTTTTTTACACTTTAACAATATTTTGTTATAATAGTTAAAGATACAAAGTTAAAATTTTGTAAACCGTTTAACAAATTTTTACATTCGTGTAACATTAAACCAGTTTACTAAATCGTTTTAGAAAATTTTTCTGTTCTAACAACTAAAATATCAATAAATTCCTAAAAAGAGAAATAAAAAAAGCAGATACAAAAGTACCTGCTCATAACTTTTCGCAAACATCCCTGTTTGCAACTGTTAGCCAACTGTCGGACTTGAACCGCGGAAAAGAAAAATACGTCCTGTATTTTCCTTTTCTCAAAGATTTTTTTCAAAAATCTTTTTGCTTTTCGCAAACATCCTGTTTGCAACTGTTAGCCAACTGACAGACTTGAACCGCGGAAAAGAAAAATACGTCCTGTATTTTCCTTTTCTCAAAGATTTTTTTCAAAAATCTTTTTGCTTTTCGCAAACATCCCTGTTTGCAACTGTTAGCCAACTGTCGGACTTGAACCGACTACCTGCACGTTACGAGGGTGCTGCTCTACCTGGTGAGCTAAGTTGGCAAAATATTAAATTATGGATTAACCTTGGCGTTGAACTGATTTTTGGTCAACGAAGCGTTTTAGATCCATAATATTGTTTACAACCATATATCCATCATAAACATCGATTTTGCGTTTTTCGATAAATTTGTTCATTTCATCACGAACTTCATCCAAAGACAAACCAGCCCAGTGAGCCAAATCTTGCATAGTTAGATTAAACTGTCTAGAGCGTTCATTTGGATTTGATATTGGACTAATCTCATCAAACATCAAGAAAACATCTGCAATTCTTGCTTGTTTATCCTGCAAAACAAGAATCTTTAGACGGCGTTTTTGGTCATAAATCCGCTTACAAAATAATTTTAGCAAAATCAAAGCAATTTGAGGATTACCTGTTATCAATACTTCAAAGTTTTCTTTATTAAACTCCAAAACTTCAACATTATCGATAGCGACACAGGTAGCAGAACGTGGAGAATTTTCCAAAATCGCCATTTCCCCAAAAAATTCTGATGGCATCAAAATATCAAGATTTTTCTTTGCACCATTTACACATTTTACCAACTGAACTTGACCTGATTGAATCAAGTAAAAACAATCTCCAGGTTCATATTCTGAAATAATGACAGAGCCTGGTTCAAATTGTTTTGCAAATCGAGAAAATGCTGGAAGGCTAAACTGTTTCAAAGCTGAGGCAGCTGGATTTGTAGCAATAACCTTTGAAGCTTCTTTTGGTTTTATTCCTCGAGCTACTTGCATATCAGCACGTTTTTTGGAATCAACATACAATTTTGCAATATTATTTTTGTTTGGGGCATCAGGAAATCTTTGTAAAAATCTTAAACAAACATCTGCACAAGTTTTGTATTCTTCTGTAGCATAAAAACTCTTTGCTACAGCTTCCATTCCTGTAAACTGATCTTCAGCTTCATCATCATGTAAAATTGATTCGATTTTTTTGTGAACCTTTCGCAATTGATTTGAAAAAACCTTCAACATTTTCATAATAATTTGTTTATTACTACTAAAAAGATTTTCAAATTCTTGAACGCTCATAGCAATACAAACGGAATCAACAACAACAGTAGCGTTCTCTTCTCTTGGAAAATGACCAAGAGCTGATTTTACACCAAAAAATTCACCTTCTTTTATATATTCTGTAACTGGTGCATTGGTTTCCACATCTGTGCTAGTTAAAATTATCATTCCTTTTTGAAGAATGAAAATTCTATCATCCTTATCACCTGAGAAATAAATTACAGAACCTTTTGAATATTGCATTGCTTTTGGCATTTTTTACCTCTGTAGATAAATACACAATTTTTCTCTTAATATGATAACACAAAAGTTTAAAATATGCTATTATTTTTTTATGATTGATTTACATTGCCATTCCACTGCTTCCGACGGCGAATATTCCCCAAAAGAATTGGTTGCTTTGGCTATTGAAAAAAATATTTCTGTTCTTGCATTAACAGATCACGATACATTTGATGGAATTGATGAGGGAAAAAATGCCGCCACAAACTCAGATTTAATTTTTATCCCTGGAATTGAATTAAATATTGAAAGAACTAGAGGGGAATTTCATTTATTAGGCTTGGGAATAAAAGAACCCTCTACAAGTTTAATAAAAATCTGCAAAAATCTTCAGGCTGGTAGACTTTCTCGAAATCAGCAAATAATCGAAAAAATGCAACAAGATGGTTTTCCAGTTTCTTACGATGAATTGATAGAAAAATTTCCTATCCCAACTTTAGGTCGTCCCCATATCGCTGCCTATTTAGTTGAAAAGAAAATCGTAAAAAAACGCCAACTCGCCTTTGACAAATATTTGGGGAAAGGACGCCCCTACTACGTAGATCGCTCCTCAGCAAATTTATACGATGCAATTTATGCCATAAAGGATTCTGGTGCAGTTCCAGTTTTAGCTCACCCACTTTCTTTGTATGTTTCTTGGGGCAAAATGGAAGAAACTCTTTCTGAACTAAAAGAAGCTGGTATCGAAGGATTAGAAGCTTGGCATCCCGGAACAAAAGTTGGGGAAGCTATGCGATTAGAAGAGTTGGCAAAAAAACTTGGATTTTTTGTTACGGCGGGAAGCGATTTTCACGGTCCAAATGTTCGAGCTGATAGAAAACTAGGTCATACTACTGGTAACAGAAAAATTGATGACAAATTTTATTTTGAAGAATTATTGCCAAATCTAGAAAAGAGTAACTAAAGTTTTTCCGTTGGTTAAATTGGTTAAAATTGATGTTAAGACTTCTGCTTCAGAAGCGTAGATTTTTCCACTAACTACAATGGAAGAAGTGAAATCCTCTTTTAAATCTTGAATGTGTAAGTCTTTTATAGAATGTTTTACTTTGTCAAAAATGTCATAAGGGATTTCAAACAAAAACTCTTTTTTTTCAATATATTCTTCAAAGGCATTTTCTTCAAAGGCTTTGTCTAGCACAAGTTTTGCAGAATCTCCGTAGGCTTTTACAAGACCGCCAGTTCCAAGTAGAGTTCCGCCAAACCAGCGAGTTACAGTTAGCAAAAGATTTGTAACATTTCGGCCTTTTACCACGTCAAGCATTGGTCGCCCCGCAGTTCCAGAAGGCTCTCCGTCATCAGACATTCCCATAACTTCTCTTCCTAAGCCTGCAATAAAAGCGTGGCAAACGTGGGTTGCATCAGCGTATTTTTGTTTAAAAGCTTTTAAAGTTTCTCGGGCTTCGGCTTGGCTTTCCACCGGAGTTATTTCTGCCAAAAACCGAGAGCCTTTTACCATCAATTCAGCTTCTACACTTCTGGTAAGGATAAGCATTCTTCTTCCTCAGAGGAATTTTCTGTTTTTTCAAGATTTTCTTGACTTTCTAGGATTTCTTGATTTTCTAGAGTGCCAGAACCGTCTTCTATTCCAAGAAATTCATCATCTTTTGCAGTAAGCTCATAATAATAAGCATTTATTGAAAGAATTACATAAATCACAAGATAGTAAAAACTGATTGTAAAAACGAAATCCAAAATTGAAACCACAAATTCATTTGGAATTGCAAAACTCAACCCCAAAGAAAGAATTGCTGTTATCAATGGATATTTTCCAGCTTTAATACAAAACCAAATAAATTTGAAAAATCTACCTTTTAGAAGTTGGCGGCTTTCTCGTAAAACTTCTTTTAGCTTTAACTTTGGATTGTTTGCCATAGTTGGAAAAAGCAAAGCGTGAGGCAAAGCCAAAATAAACATAAACAAAAACACACCGCCAACAGCAAACAACATACTGTTAAATCCCAATTCTTGCAAAGATTTTAAACCTGATTCTGTGTTTAAGTCGTATTTTTTTAAACCATAAAATAACAAAAAGAATAAAAAGATAAAAATTACAGCCACAAATATTCCCATAATAATTAGGGTAATAAAAATCAATCTACGGTTATCTTTTTTTCCGATAAACAAATCACCAATAATTGTTGGTTTTTCTTGATAAAAATTTCCTAGAATCACTGAAAACCCGTAATACAAAAACAAAGAAACTAAAACCACTAACCATAAAAGCAACAATGCTGTGGAAGGCTGCATCAAAATCATTGTGGTTCCCATTACAATTCCACCAATTAAAGAATTGATAATAAGCATAAAAATCAAAGATACAGCCATCTTTGTAAGGTTTTTGTAAAATGTTTGGTTAATTTTCTCAATTATCAGATTATCTGCTCTCAATTTTTTGTCCTTTCTGAAGTTTTAGTGTTTTAGTATAGTTATAAAAGTTCTGGGTCTGTTTTCATTTCCAAAACCACTTTATCAGCCTCTTTTGAAGCAAGACGCACTCCAAGAGTTTTTACGCCCTTTTCTTCGTAGTCCCCAGCGTGAAATTCTTGGGATTTTTGCTTTTGCCGAGGTTTTGGGGTATATTTTACATAGAACTTAAAAGCGTTTCTAGTATCAATGTGGCAAACTTCACAGTTTTCTGGAATAATCGAATAATCCCTGTTCAAAATAAACTGGGTGATTCTACAGCGTTTTATGTACATGTAGTGGGTTTTGTTATCTCTAAAAATTACTGTAAACAAAACCTTTGAAAGCTCTTCCTTGTCTGAAAGTCCGCAGTACCACATTTTTTTATCTACGAAAAGTTTTTCTGGCACATCGCAAACATTGTAGATTCCGCTTTTTCTCATAATTAAAATGCGGTCAAATGGAGTAACTTTGCAAACTTCTGTTCCTGTGCTTACGTTTGTTCCAAGATAACCAGTTTTGCTGTCGTAACGTAGAGAAATATCTCGTTTTACAACTTCCTTTACATCAACTGTTTCAAAGGATTTTATGCTAGTTTTTCGTTTTAGGTAGTCTTCTCCCAAAACATCAGCAATTTTTCCAGAAATTCCATCCAGCCAAGAAATTGCGTAACCAACTAAATCTTTTAGAAGTTTTCCAATTTCTTTTAATCGGTCGTTAATTTCTTTTACTTCTTGGCGATTTTTGTTGATATCATACAAAGAAATTCGTCTAATTGGGATTTTTAGCAAATGTTCCACATCTTCATCTGTAATTTCCCGCAAAAGTTCTGCTTTAAATGGCTCAAATCCTTTGATAACAGCCTTGTTCACAGCTTCGGCGGTTTTCATTTCTTCTATTGATTTATAGATTCTCTCTTCAATGAAGATTCTTTCCAAAGTTCTAAGATGAAGTTTTTCCTTTAGTTTTTGTCTTTCAAATTCTAGCTCATCTTTTAAAATATTTTTTAGCTGATTTGCACTATGTTTGATTACCTCTGTGGCAGTCATAACCACTGGCATATTATCCTTAATAACAAGAAGATTACAAGAAATTGCCATTTCACAGTCTGTGTAAGCATAAAGGGCGTCTATTACATCTTCTGCGTAAACTCCCCGCTGAAGTTTTATCTCGATTTCCACCTTGTTTGTGGTGTAATCGTTTATAGAAGATATTTTTAGTTTTCCACTTTTTGTAGCCTGTTCAATGGACTGGGTTAGACTTTCTGTGTTTGTGCCTGGTGGAAGTTCTGTAATAACAATCCGCTTTGGATCAGAAGTGTCTAGTTTTGCTCGACCAATGATTTTTCCGTTTCCGTCATTGTAGTTAGAAACGTCAATTATGCCCCCAGTTGGAAAATCAGGATAAAGCGTAAAATCCTTGCCAGAAAGATAGGCTTTTTCTGCTTCTATCACTTCTTTTATGTTGTGGGGAAGAATTTTTGTAGACATACCAACTGCAATTCCCTCAGCTCCCATCACCAAAGCAAGAGGAAGTTTTGCTCTAAAAACAACAGGTTCTTTGCCCCGTCCGTCGTAGCTTGGCACATAGCGGGTAATATCTGGATTGTACAAAATATCCTTGGTTAATGGTCGGAGGCGACACTCAATATAACGTGGGGCAGAAGCTCCGTCTCCTGTGTACATATTTCCGAAGTTACCTTGCTTTTCTATGAAAATCTCTTTATTAGCAAGATTTACCAAAGCCCCATAAATTGAAGCATCTCCGTGGGGGTGATATTTCATTACTTGACCAACAACGTTTGCAACCTTGTTAAAGCGCCCATCATCAATTCCTAAAAGAGTATGCAAAACTCGGCGTTGAACAGGCTTTAATCCGTCTTCTAAGTCTGGAATCGCTCTGTCTCTAATAACGTAACTTGCGTATTCAATAAAGTTTTTATCAAAAAGATTTTTTACATAAGCCATTTATGCATCTACCTCTTCAAGCAAATTGTTTACAATAAATTCTCGACGTTGTGGAGTGTTTTTTCCCATGTAAAATTCCAAAAGTTTTGGAACTGCCTTTAGCTGAGAAACTTCCACTGGAACAAGTTTTATATCCTCCCCAATAAAACGTCCCATTTCGTTAGAGCTAATTTCACCAAGCCCTTTAAAGCGAGTAACCTCCGCACTTGCCCCAATTTCTGCAATAGCCTTGTCTCGTTCTTGTTCGCTATAGCAATACCGAGTTTCCTTTTTGTTACGCACCCTAAAAAGCGGAGTTTCTAAAATAAACACTTTTCCGCTGGTTATAAGTTCTTCAAAATATCCTAAGAAAAAAGTGAGCATTAGGTTTCTAATGTGAAATCCGTCATTATCAGCATCGGTGGCAATTACAATCTTGCTATAGCGAAGCTCAGAAATATCTTGCTCAATTCCAAGGGCCATCATCAAATTGTAAAGCTCGGCGTTTTTGTAGATTTCAGCCCGTTTTTTTCCATACATATTTTCTGGCTTTCCCCGCAAACTAAAAAGAGCTTGAGTCA
The DNA here is from genome assembly GCA_017416145.1 of Spirochaetaceae bacterium. GTDB lineage: Bacteria > Spirochaetota > Spirochaetia > Treponematales > Treponemataceae > Treponema_I. Next base: position 112,458 of record JAFQDD010000023.1, read on the forward strand.
TAGCGTCTCGGCTTCCAACCATTGAACCTGTTGCAGAATCTCCCTCAGTGATAAAAATCATAGAGTTTGCACCCCTTTCCCCGTCTTCAATGTGATATTTGCAATCTTTTAACTTTGGAATACGTAAACTAATTTTTTTAGCCGCTTCTTTTGCTTCTTTTTTTACAGTGTTTAGCTCTGTTCTAAGTTTTTCGTTAGCTTCGATTTTTTGCTGTAAAAGATTTGCCACTTCTGGATTTTTGTGCAAAAAGTCGTCTATTGCAGATTTTGTTTCCGCTACAATCCAGCTACGAACCTCTGTATTTCCAAGCTTGTTTTTCGTCTGGCTTTCAAAAATCGGAGATTGAACTTTACAAGCGATTGCAGCTGTCATTCCTTCACGAACATCTTCGCTTTTGTAGGGTTTTCGGTAAAAATCCTGCACACCTTTTAAAAATCCCTCTTTAAAAGCTGCAAGGTGAGTTCCACCGTCGCTAGTGTATTGGCCGTTTACAAAAGAAAAATAGTTTTCGCCATAAGCATTTGAGTGGGTAAAAGAAAATTCTAGTTGTTTTCCCTTGTAATATCCAAGAGGATATATAGATTCTCCTTCGATTTCACGAGAAAGCAAGTCTAGCAAACCTTTTTCAGAAACATATTTTTGTCCGTTGTAAACTAAGGTTAAGCCTGTATTTAAGTAAGCGTAATTCCAAATACGTTTTTCAATAAATTCTTGATTAAAATTGTATGGACCAAAAACTTCTTCATCTGGAATAAACTCCACAAAGGTTCCGTTTTTTGTGCCTTCCTTTGATTTTGCAGTTTTTTCAGATTTTAACTTTCCTCGCTCAAAAATTGCCTCGGTACACTTTCCATCTCTGCAAGAAACAACTCGAAAATAAGAACTTAGTGCGTTTACAGCCTTTGTACCAACACCGTTTAGCCCAACAGAAAACTGGAAAACTTCGTCGTCATATTTTGCACCTGTGTTAATCATAGAAACACAGTCCACAACCTTTCCAAGAGGAATCCCACGTCCATAATCCCGAACTTTTACGTGATTTTCCTTAACCTCCACGTCAATTCGGCGACCATTTCCCATAATAAACTCGTCAATAGAGTTGTCTATAACTTCTTTTAAAAGGATATAAATACCGTCATTTTGATTTGTACCATCTCCAAGTCGACCAATGTACATACCAGTTCGTAGACGAATATGCTCAAGAGGACTCAAGGTTTTGATTTTAGACTCATCGTAAACCGCTGACTTTTTTGTAGCTGATTTTAAAGCGGCTACAGTAGGTTTTCCAGCAGTTTTTGTTGTTTCAGAGGATTTTGCAACAGTTTTTTCACTTGTTGATTTTTTTGTAGTTTTAGTTTCTGTTTTTGCTTCAGTTTTTTTAGTTGCTTTTTCAACAGATTTTTTTGTTTTCTCTAATTTATTATCATTTCCACCCATATTTTTATTATATCATATTTTTTTTGAAATAAAAACCTTTTACAGATATGTAATTTGTATGGTATACTTAAACTCGCAAGATACTATCTTGAAAGATTTCTATAATTGCTTAAAAATATGAAATTATACTATACGAGGTGCTTTTATGAAATTAAATGCGAAATTTTCTTTTTTAATTTTGGGCTTGATTGCAGTAGTTGTATTCGTAAACGTAACTCTTATCAAACAATTTAATCAATTTTTGGAAGTTAAAAATTATGAACTTTCCACAAAAGAAGCCATTACCTTAGTAAACAAACTTGGCTCATACAACGACGCAATTTATTCTCGAAAATTTACAATTTCTACTGTAGCTGATGAATGGAAAACCACACTTGCAAGTGCTGATGAAATAATCAATTTTTTGCAAACTGCTCCAATTCTAAAATCTATACCTTCAGACATCACAAGGGGATTAACTTTTGGAAATGAATTGTGGGTAAACAACTATTATGTTTTTGGCAATCTAACACAACAATACGAACGATTAGCTGCTCAGCAACTTAATTTCAACCTAAAACTTTACATAGAAACCAATGGACTCGAAGAAGGAATCTACAAAGCAAAAGAAGCTGACCTTGATACAGCAAACTTAGAAGCAATAAAAACTAATATTTCAAATAGTCAAGGAAATATTATTACTGTTATCCAAGAGTACTCTAGCTTTTTGGATGGATTTTCAAAAAATATTTCTGAATATACACAAAAACATTATGATAGTTTGATTGTAACTTTCTATATCACAGTTATTCTTTCCTGTATTTTCATTTTTCTAGCAGCAATGGTAATTACTCGAGCTATTACCCGCCGAATAAAAGCTTTGCAAAAAGTGTCAAAGTCTCTTTTGCAAAAAGACTTAACTGTTCAAGCAAAAATCAAGGGTAAAGATGAAGTTGAAGATTTGGCAAAGGATTTAAACATTACAATTCAAGAATTGGAAGCCGTAATCGAACATGCAAAAGATGCTGCAAAAGAAGCATCTGAATCTGGAGATACAATTAGAAATTCTGCAACCCAAACTGCTGCAGCTACTCACCAAATCAAAACTAACATTGAATCTTTGCGTAGACAATTCTCAAACTTGGATGAATCTGTAGAAGATTCTATCAAAAAACTTATGAAAATGTCTGACGTGGCTGTTACTCTTGTTGTGGATAACAACGCTCAAAGTTCTTCTATCGAGGATAACACAAAGGACATTCGTGATATTACCTCAACAATTCAACAAATTTCTGTAACATCTTCAAAAAGAGCTGAAAACGCAAAAGATATTCAAAAATTTGTTTCTGACGGTGACGAAAAAATCAATGCCACAGCTGAAGTTTTAGGCGAAGTTACAGCAAAACTAGATGAAATCGGTGAAATCGTAAGCATAATCAATGCAATCGCTGAGCAAACAAATATTCTTTCAATGAATGCGGCAATAGAAAGTGCTCACGCAGGAGATGCAGGACGGGGCTTTGCGGTTGTTGCAGAAGAAATCCGTGGTCTTGCAGAATCCACCAGCGAAAACGCAAAACGAATTGCTGCTTCAGTTTCTGGTATCGTGGAAAAAGTTAATTCCGCAGATAAAGCTAGTGCCCTAGCCGCAGAATCTTTTACACAAGTTGGACAACAAACTCACAGCATTATCGCTTCATTAAATGCAATTACAAATGATATTCAACAAGTTGAAAAGAAAATCTCCGTTATCGACAAACGTACTGCTGATATTTCTGACTCTGCAAAAAAAATCAGCGAATACTGCGATACCTTTACACAAGAACAAAACGCCGTTTCTGAAGCTATGGCTCAAATGCACAATATTTTCTCAGAAGCAAAAACAGGTGTTGAAGAAATTGCAGCAGGTTCAACAGACATTGTAAATAGAACTCTAGAAGTAACAGAATTCTCAAATATCACTTGTGAAAAAATGCAAACTCTTGCTTCCACAATGGAAGAATTTATTACATCAAGTAATTCTGATACAATTAATCAAATTGATGAAACTTCCTTAGATTCCGCTGAAACTCAAGATATTACTCCAGAAGTAGAAAATCTTGACTATCCTATAGAAGAAACAATTTCACAAGTTGTAGAAGAAACACAACCTACAGAAAATCTTTTAGATGATGATTTTCTAAAAAACATTGAAGAAATCTAGATTTCAAAACCATTTTCTGTTTTTTGCGGACTTTGTTTTCATTCTCCTCAAAATCTAAAAAATACAGGTGGTCAAGGGACGTTTCACTTAAACCCTTGACTCACCTTTGTTTCGGTTCTCCAAATATTGTAGAACCGAAATAAACAAAAATGCACTTCAATTAGGAGGTGCATTTTTTTATGACATACGGTTATATCAGAGTTAGCACAGATAAACAAACAGTAGAAAATCAGCGGTTTGAGATTCTTCAATACTGCAAAAACAACAAAATCCATATTGATTCTTGGATTGAAGAAACTATCACAGGAACTATGGATCCACAAAAGCGACGTTTAGGAAAACTTCTAAAAACGGTAAAGAAAGATGATTTAATAATCTGCTCAGAACTTTCTCGGCTTGGAAGAAGTCTTTTTATGATTATGTCCGTTTTAAATTATCTTATGGAAAAAGAAGTTCGCATTTGGACTATCAAAGACAATTACAAATTGGGAGACGACATTCAATCAAAAGTGTTAGCCTTTGCCTTTGGACTTTCTGCGGAAATCGAAAGAAACCTAATATCCCAACGGACAAAAGAAGCTCTTGCTAGAAAAAAGGCAGAAGGAGTGATTTTAGGTCGACCAGCAGGAAAGGCAAAACGGGTAAAGCTTACAGGACGAGAAAGTCAAATCCAAGAACTTTTAAAACAAAAAATTCCTAAAACCAAAATTGCAAAAAAGCTAAAAGTTTCTACAGCAACTTTATATTCGTTTTTACATAAAATGGGATATTAACACCTTTTGCATTTTATGATATAGTTTAGAAAACTTTACCATATATATGCAAAATTTAAGGAGTCTGCATTTATGAAGAAAAGAGCGCTTTTAAGTGTTTTTGTTAAAGACGGGATTTTAGAATTAGCCCAATATCTAAATGATTCTGATTGGGAAATTCTTTCTACAGGTGGAACAGCTAAATATCTTACAGAAAACGGTATTCCAGTAACAGATGTTAGTAGCGTTACAGGTTTTCCAGAATGTTTAGACGGTCGTGTAAAAACATTACACCCAGCAATTCACGCAGGAGTTCTTGCAATTCGTGATAACAAAGAACACATGGCAAAAATCGCTGAATTAGGAGTTGCTCCAATCGACTTAGTTTGTGTAAACCTTTATCCATTTTTTGAAAAAGTACAAGCTGGTCTAAAATTCGAAGAAACTGTAGAATTTATTGATATTGGTGGCCCAACAATGATTCGTGCCGCTGCAAAAAATTTCCAAGACGTTATCGTTCTAACAGATCCAGCAGACTACGCAGAAACAATTTCTGGTCTAAAAGCTGGAAACGTTCCTTTTGAATTCCGCAGAAAACTAGCTGGTAAAGTTTTTAACCTAACATCAGCTTATGACGCTGCCGTTAGCCGCTTTATGCTAGAAGAAGAATTACCAACATACTACGATATGCCACTTGTAAAAAGCCAAAGCCTACGCTACGGCGAAAACGGCCACCAAAAAGCTGCTTTATACGTTACAGCAGACAAAAAAGGTGCCTTCGCTGGTATGACACAACTTCAAGGAAAAGAGCTTTCTTACAACAATATCCGAGACTTAGACGTAGCATGGAAAGCAGTTTGTGCTTTTAATCAATTTGTTAAAAATGCAAGTCCAGTAAACGGCACAGATTATTCAGCTTACGAAGGCATTATTTGCGGAAAAGATGCAAACGGCGAAAAAGCCGCTCCACAAGGTAGCCCAATTACAGCTTCTTTTGGCGGTGCTGCTTCTAGCGTTTTCACAGTTGCATTAAAACACAACACACCATGTGGAGCTTCCCTTGGAAAAACAGTTTTAGAAAGCTACAAACAAACCTACGATTGTGACCCAGTTTCAATCTTTGGTGGAATCGTAGGATGTTCAGCCACAGTTGACAAAGAAGCTGCTGAAGAAATGGTAAAATGCTTCCTAGAAGTTATTGTTGCACCAGATTTTACAGAAGACGCACTAAAAGTTTTTGAAACAAAGAAAAACCTACGTATCGTTAAAGCAGAAATCGATGCAAATGACGATTACGAAGTAATGAGCGTTGCAGGTGGACTTCTTGTTCAAAACAAAGATAACCAACTTTTCGAAAAATGGGATATCGTAACAAAAGCAAAACCAACTCAAGAACAAATTGATGAAATGGCTTTTGGTATGACTGTTGCAATGTTTGCAAAATCAAACGCAATCCTAGTTATCAAAAACAAAACAGCATACGGAATTGGTTGCGGTCAAACAAATAGAATTTGGGCTGCTGACCAAGCTCTAAGCCGTGCAAAAGAAAAAACAGATGCTCTTGGAATTGGAAACGCAGAAGTTCTTATTTCAGACGCTTTCTTCCCATTTGCAGACTGCGTAGAAAAAGCACACGAATACGGAATCAAAGCAATCGTACAACCAGGTGGCTCAATCCGTGACCAAGAATCCATCGAAGCTTGTAACAAATACGGCATCGCAATGATTTTCACAGGAACACGCCACTTTAAGCACTAATTTCCTAATATCGTAAAAGAATTCTACCGATAAAAAAGGGATTGTCAAAAACAGGCAGTCCCTTTTTTGCAAGAAATAACAATTTTCAAATTCATAAACAAGGATAAATAAAAAATGATATATCAATTAGCTTCTTTACTAGATTTTTTTGGTCCGGCAAGACTTTTACAATCTTATACAGTGTTAATCGGACTTGCATTGTTTACAGGTTTTATCATCACAAATCTCTTACTACCAAAATTCTATGACAAACTTCCTCACGACAGAGGAAGAGAGTTTACAGCCCATGCAGAAGCAGCAAAAGGTAAACCAACGGGAAGCGGAATCGTTTTTATTACAATTTTTGTATTGGTAACATTTATTTTTATCCCACTAAATTGGTTGCAAGTCGTAATCCTAATATTAACTTGGCTTACAATGCTTACAGGCTTTTTAGACGACAACAGCGTAAACAGTTGGGGCGAATACCGAAAAGCAATCCTAGATTTAATACTTTCCATTGCAGCCTCTGTAGCTCTTTTTTACGGCACCCAAAACCAAGTTGGACGAGTTGAATTTTGGCTACCATTTACCTCAAAAACAATAGAAGTTGCACCCTGGTTATTTATCACCATATCAACAATAATGATTTGGGCTTCTATCAACACAACAAACTGTACAGACGGAGTTGATGGACTTTCCAGTACTTTAGTTTTAGTTGGCTTAATCACCCTTGGTTCAATTTTCTACTTTATTCTTGGTCACACAGACATTGCAGAATATTTGCTTGTTCCACACTTAAAAGACGGAGCTTCTTGGGCAGTAATAATATTCACCCTTAGCGGTGTTTTAATGGGATATTTATGGCACAATGCTTATCCAAGCAAAGTTCTCATGGGAGATGCAGGAAGCCGAGCTTTAGGATTTTTTATCGGCGTTTGCGTAATGCTCTCTGGAAATCCATTTTTAATATTCGCCACATCATCTATCATTTTTATAAATGGCGGAATGGGATTGTTAAAAGTCGCTTTGCTAAGATTTTTCAAAATACACATTTTCCAAAACATTCGTTTTCCACTTCACGACCACATGAGACAAAAAAGAAACTGGTCCGCAACCCAAGTTTTAGTAAAATTTATGATTTTACAGATTTTAATTACAGTTGCTATAGTTGGTTTATTATTTAAAGTTCGCTAAATATTATTTTGTGATATAATTATTTTATTGGGCGACTAAAACTATCTTGCAGATAGTTTTACCGGGCTTTTCAGGGTTCCCTAACGGTCATCGTCCTCGCAAGAAACTTGCTGCGGTCGACGGCTTCGCCGCCCTTACAATCCCTGTCGCAAAAAACTTTTTTAGGAGATACTATGAGTACACACATAAACGCACCAGATGGAGCAATCGCAGAAGCCGTACTTCTTCCAGGTGACCCTTTACGAGCAAAATTTATTGCAGAAACTTTTTTAGAAAATCCTGTTTGCTACAACGAAGTTAGAAATATGTTTGGATACACAGGAACTTACAAAGGGAAAAAAGTTTCTGTGCAAGGCACTGGAATGGGTCAACCTTCTCTTTCAATTTACGTAAACGAACTTTTTCAATTTTATGGTGTAAAAAAAGCCATTCGTATTGGAACTTGTGGAGCAATCCATGAATCCACAAAGGTTCGGGACGTTATTTTTGCCATGGGAGCTTGTTCTGATTCTTGCCTACTAAACCAACGATTTGGTAATCTTCACTTCGCCCCAACAGCCGACTGGAATCTTTTACAAAATGCTGTAAAAGCCGCTGAAAAAATCGGTGTAAAACCTCTTGTTGGCACCTGTGTTTCCAGCGACCTATTCTATGACGAAAACGAAAACTGGAAACTTTGGGCAAAATACGGTGTTCTTGGCGTTGAAATGGAAGCTGCCGAACTTTACACACTTGCTAAAAAGTTTAACCGCCAAGCTCTTGCAATACTAACCGTTTCAGACCACATTGCAAATGGTGAAGCCACCACCGCAGAAGAAAGACAAAAAACCTTCACCCAGATGATGGAAATTGCCCTAGAAGCAGCTATTGCAGAATAAAAACTTATTTTCAAAAAAGAAAAGCTACCAAGTGAAAAACTTTGGTAGCTTTTTTTGTGTGGATTTTGTTTTTTTAGATAAAATTATTCCAAGCCTATTAATTCTTTACCAAAGACTTCAAGACCTTTTTTATCTTCTAGATATTCTACAATTTTTTTCATAATATCCAAAAACTCAGAATACTGATATTCCCAACAGTCATTAACCACATCTGAAAACGGAAATACCATTTTCGCAAGTGTCCAAAAATGGTCTCCTGAATGCCATTCTGGATTTTCCTTTTCACATTGAAAACAAGTTATAAAATCTCCATCCGTTCCTTCTCCTGCAGGAATATAGAAATAGATTTCATTGCCAGTACGATAAAATCCATAATGTGAAAGTTGTTCATCTGTTAAGTCACCAGAATTCCTACCACAAATAAAATTTATTTTTTCTTCTAAAAAAGTTGGTTTTTTCTCAAAAATTGGAATCACAATGTTTTTTTCATTCACTAAAACATATACTTCATCAGACATCGGATAATCAACTCGACGTGTGTACTCCCCGTCATTATTTACATCTTCAAAAACTTGAACAGGGAGCATATTTACATTTTTTTTATCATAGAATGCTTCTAATGTGCCAGAAGTAGAGGTTAATTTATCTGAGGTTCCTATCCAAGATCCATTTTTGTTTACGATTATTAGTGGATTTGTAATCAATGAAGAATCACCATCTAAAGAAACATTAAACTGTGCTTTTTCTAATTCTACTTCATAAATAGATTTATACCCAACTTTTATATCAAAAGAACTTCCTAACTGTATATTTTCATCTGATTTTAAATATAAATGATAACAAATACGACAATCTTCCGTTGTATCTAGAGGAATTTCTGAATCAAATGCGAAATCAATATGGTTACCACCACAATCATAAGAGTTTGTTAATCCATATTTTCCAACAAATTGCTCCGCATAATCTCCTATTATTCTAATTTCAAAAGAAGTGGAACTATCTTCATTTTCTTCAAATATACAGTCTCTATTCCGTAAAAAAATAAACTCATCTCCTACTATTTTTCCCCATATCGAACCTGACATACCATATTTTAATAGAAACTCATTCCCTAAATTTATTTCCTTTGATTTATCCCCATTTAAATAAGATTCATATAAAACTTTATCAATTTCAGAAAACCACCCTGAGCCATTTGTAAAATAGTCAAATCGTATTTCTATTTCCTCTTCTTCTAATGGATTTCCATAATACACACCAATTCCACCATCAAAAAGAACATTCCAAGAAAAATTCTCTATTTCACCAAAATATTTATATATTGCTTTTACAGTATTATCAGAATAAAAATCCATCACAACTTGTTCATCAATTCCATCACTCAAAATCGCAGACTTTATCAATACAACAACAGGCTCTGGATTTTCCTCCTCAGCATCACTTACAGAAACTACAATGTCTACAGAAGGGATGGTTGCTTCAAAAGATGTATCTGATACAATAAATTTAAAAGGAACTGGATTTTTTGCAGGATGTAATTTTCCTGATGAATCAACTGCATTTTCAACCTTTAAATCCAAAGATGACATATCATTAGAAATATTACCAGAAAAAGAACCAGAGAATTGTACTATCCCACTTTTGCTATATTGCCAATTTCCAGACGCAACAACTGATTTTCTTTGACTATTTGGTTGTGTAAAAACATATTCTCCACCGTCAGAATCAGTCACAGTCAATGTAACATTTCCAGAGCCATCTACAACAGGAGCTTCCATTTTTCCAGTTGTGACTACAGGTTGAGTTGTGACAACTTTTTCACTTGTTGTTGGTTCTTTCTCTAGATTTTCAGTCTTTTCAGACTCATTAAGTTTGAAATTACATGAAAAAATGATTGATAAACATAATAGTCCAATAATCATAATGCGTAGTTTTTGTGTTTTCATAAATTCTCCTCGAATAACAAATCAGTAAGAATATCCAATCTACTTACTTAATATAATTTAGTATATTTAGTCTGTACTAAATTGTACTAAGTATAACATAACAAAAACTAAATGTCATTATATTTTACTTACAAATTACTTAATTATAATTAGGATTATGGATAATAGATTTGATGATTTTAGAATGAATATAAAATATTATCGAACAAAAAATGGACTTTCACAGGCACAATTAGCAGAAGCAACATCCTGTTCAAACGGTATGATTGGTCTCATAGAAGCCGGAAAAGCCAAACCATCCTTTGATATGATAATTTCACTTTCAGAAGCATTAAATGTTCATCCAGCTGATTTGTTTTTACGAAATACATCTCAAACTCAAATTCATATACGAAAATCATTAGAAGATAAAATTATTCAAGATATAAAACAAATTTTGCAAGAAAACCTAAACTAAATAAAAAAGCCAAACTTCTTTGACGGAGCGGGTCTCTTATCAAAGAAATCTGGCTTGTTAATTTTAAGTTTTACAATAATTTGCAAACTTAAAGGGAATATTTGTACAAACGGACAAGGCTCGTTCCCTTTGGTCGTCTTAAAGCCTTGACTCGTTTTTGCTAATAGTTTTCCGCAGTGTAAACTCTTAATACATTCCGCCCATGCCGCCCATATCACCAGCTGGCATTGCAGGAACAGGATTTTTTTCTGGAATATCTGTGATTGCACATTCTGTTGTTAAAAGTAGACTTGCAATTGAAGCAGCGTTTTGTAAAGCTGTGCGAGTTACCTTTGCTGGGTCAATAATACCAGCTTCCATCATGTCTTTCCATTCCATTGCGTAAGCGTCAAATCCAGTGCCTTTTTTGCTTGTTTTTGCTTTGTCAGCAACAACAGCACCGTCAACACCAGCGTTTTCAGCAATTTGGCGAATTGGTTCTTCTAGAGCACGTTTTACAATTTTGAAACCAACTTTTTCGTCGTCAGTTAGGTCAATATCAGCCTTTTCTAGAGCCAAAGAAGCTTCGATAAGAGCAAGACCACCTCCAGAAACAATACCTTCTTCAAGAGCAGCACGAGTTGCAGCCAAAGTATCTTCTACACGATGTTTCTTTTCTTTCATTTCAACTTCTGTAGCAGCACCAATGTTAATAACAGCCACTCCACCAGAAAGTTTTGCAAGACGTTCTTTTAGTTTTTCTTTGTCATATTCAGAAGTTGCACCATCAATTTGTGTTTTGATTTCTGCAACTCTATCTTTAATAGCTTTTGGATTTCCAGCACCGTCAACAATAGTTGTGTTGTCTTTGTCGATTTTTACAGATTTTGCTGTTCCAAGGTGTTCTAGTTCTGCTGTTTCTAGTTTAAATCCTAAATCTTCTGTGATTACAGTTCCGCCAGTTAGAATTGCAATATCTTCTAGCATTGCCTTTCTTCTGTCACCAAAACCAGGAGCTTTTACAGCCACAGTTTTTAGAGTTCCGCGAAGAGAGTTTACAATCAAAGTTGCAAGAGCTTCACCGTCCATATCTTCACAGATAATAACAAGAGCTTTGCCAGTTTGTGCAACTTTTTCTAGTAAAGGAAGCAAATCCTTCATGTTAGAGATTTTTTTGTCATGGATAAGGATAAATGGATCGTTGTAAACTGTTTCCATTCTGTCACGGTCTGTTACAAAGTATGAAGAAATGTAACCACGGTCAAATTGCATACCTTCTACAAAGTCTGTAGTTGTTTCCATAGTTTTTGATTCTTCAACAGTGATAACACCGTCTTTTCCAACTTTTTCAAAAGCACCAGCTAAGATTCCGCCAAGTTCAGAATCGTTGTTTGCAGAAACAGTTGCAACGTGTTTAACATCGTCTCCGCCTTTTACAGCTTTTGAGTTCTTTTTGATTTCTTCCACAGCTAAAGCTACAGCCTTATCCATACCACGTTTTAGTTCGATTGGAGTCATACCAGCAGCAACAGCTTTTAGCCCTTCTCTAACCATAGAATAAGCCAAAACAGTAGCAGTTGTTGTACCGTCACCTGCAACATCATTTGTTTTTGCAGCAACTTCTTTTAAAAGTTGAGCACCCATATTTTCAAATGGATCTTCTAGTTCTACTTCTTTTGCAACAGAAACACCATCTTTTGTGATAGTTGGAGCACCAAATTTCTTGTCTAACATTACAAGACGACCTTTTGGTCCTAAAGTTACTTTTACAGCCTTAGAAATTTGCTCAACGCCAGAAAGCATTTTTTTACGAGCGTCTTCATTAAAAACTAATTGTTTAGCCATTTTTCTAGATTTCTCCTATTATATAAAAGAAGTTCAAAAAATTAAGAGAGAACTTCCAAATTTACTATTTTGAATTTACTAATATTTTACAACTTCGGCAATAGAAAAAACAATTTTTTTAAGCAATTTGATACAACTCACTTTTCAAAATTCTGTATGCTTATAAACTCGAAGTTCTTTATGTACTTTTTACTTGTGATATGTAGTCACTGATATCTTAAAATTAATTTTTTGATATTTTAAAATCACAAAATTCTGCACCGCCACCAATAGTTTTTGTTCTAGTAAATTTAATTCCTGGAATATTGCCGTAAGAATATTCATCGTTTTTGCAAAAAAGAATCGTAAGTTCAGGACATCCTAATTTTGTTAAATAATGATGATAAGGACAGTGTGTGATATCCATTTTATGTTCCCCATTTTGAACTGGGTAAATTTTATTTTTAAAACCAGATTTTTCTCCAAACCCATTAATACTCATTGAATCCCAAATTTTTAAGAAAAGTGTTTTAAATCCTGGAATTTTAGACATTTTTGCAAAAGACTCTCCAGCTTTTATAGCTCTTTCTTTCATCATTTTTTCCATTACATCAAAAGCTTGGTCAGGAGCGTATTCCTTTATAGAAAGATAAATTGCTGCTGCAGGAAAAATAAAAGCATCTGTATGAGAAGCAACTCCTTTGGGTAAATCATTATATTCCTCATAAAATGAAGTAAGTCGTTGATGAATATTTTTCCAGATTTTGTTGCAAGTTTCTTCTGGCAGACGGTTTTGTAGTTCCTTTTTATAATTTAATTTTTGTTTGATTATTTTATTAACTTTTTTGTTCATTGATAAAATTCCTTTTGAAAAATATAACATTTTTTACATTAGAATTGGAATAGTATTTCTAAAATTGTCATCTTTTCTATTTCATAATTTGACTAGATAAAAAAAATCTTTCTTCACATTTTCAAAAATGTTTGACTGATTTCCCCAAAATGAGTTGACAATTTTTCCATAAAACCATAGAATAGACTAACACTTTTAAGCCGGCTTGGTGGAATGGTAGACACGGCAGACTCAAAATCTGCTGCTCGTGAGGGTGTAAGAGTTCAAGTCTCTTAGCCGGTATAAGCTCCCGATTTTGGGAGCGTTTTTTTTGTCCTAAATATTCACTCCTCTAGCATATTTTCTTTATTTTCACTAATATATCCCTATGTCAGAAAAAATTTATACATTAACCGCAACTTGTCCAGACCAAAGTGGACTAATTTCATCAATTACAAACTGTATTGCCGCAAACGGTGGCAACATTATAAATCTAGCTCAACACACCGCTGTTGATATTGACACTTTCTTTTGTCGTATCCAATTTTCAACATTTTCCACCCAAGAAGATGGCAAACAAATGTTTTCTCCAGCTTCTTTCACAGCAGATTTTGCCGAAATCGCAGGAAAGTACAACATTGACTGGAAAATCTACGACAAATCTGTAAAACAGCGTATGGCAGTTTTAGTCAGCAAAACATCCCACTGTTTATACGAAGTGCTTTTAAAACACGGAGATGGGCAACTTGATTGTGAAATTCCTGTTATCATCTCAAATCACCCAGATTTATGCTCAATCGCTACAGAATTCCACATTCCATTTTATCAAATCGACACTCTAAAGGGTAAAGAAGCCTGTGAAAAAGACATTCAAGCTCTTTTAGAAGAATACAAAATTGATGTTGTGTGTATGGCTCGATACATGCAAATTCTTACTCCAGAGTTTACTCGCCGCTGGGAAAACAAGGTTATTAACATTCACCACGGATTTTTACCAGCTTTCAAAGGTGCAAAACCTTACGACCAAGCTTGGAGAAAGGGCGTAAAAATGATTGGAGCCACAGCCCACTTTGCAAACGAAGACTTAGACCAAGGTCCAATCATTTTCCAAGATGTTGTTCGAGTAAAAGACACAAACTCAATCCATGAATTCGTTGAAATTGGAAAAGACGTAGAACGCCGAGTTTTAGTAGAAGGATTAAAAAAATACTTTAACCACAATGTTTTTATCTGCAACGGAAGAACCTTTGTAATTGAACAGTAATTGTAAAAACTAAATAATACAAAGAGGTAAGAAGCTTGGTCTTCTCACCTCTTTTTTTTTGTACATTTTACTTGTTTTGCACTACATTTGCACGTGTTTTGCACTTGATTTTTCATATATCTAGTGTTATTTTTGTTATAGGAACATTTTTTATTTTTATGAGGTACTACTATGGCAAACATTACAATTAGATTAGAAAACAACGACAAACAAGAATTCGCTAGAATTTGTGAAAAAATTGGGCTAAGTGTTTCCACTGCTTTTAATGTTTTTGTAAAAAGCGTAATCCGTGAAGAAAAAATCCCTTTTGAGCTATCTGCAAAAGACAATGACGATTTTTACAACGAGGCAAATATCCGTCACCTAGAAGAACTAAAACGCCTTGATGATGAAGGGAAATTGCATTTTGTAGTAAAAACTATGGATGAATTGAGGGCGATGGAAAAATGAGCAAAATTGTATTTTTCGAATTAGCATGGGAACAATATGAAGATGGATGTATAAAAATTTATCAGTGTAAAAATCACTACGACGATAAATAATTTTTGTAGCAATCCAATATCAACTTAATATCAATTTAATATCAATTTAATATCAATTTAATATCAATTTAATATCAATTTAATATCAATTTTAGGAAGGAAATATGAAAAAGAGTTTGGGAAATAAACCACTAATTTACCCACAACCAGTTTTGGTGATTGCAACATACAACGAAGACGGAACTGCCAACGCTATGACAGCAGCTTGGGGCGGAGTTTGTGATTATTCAAAAGTTTCTATGATTATAGACAAGGGCCACAAAACTGCTAAAAATCTTCTTGCAAAAAAAGCCTTTACCCTAAGCATTGCAGATTTTCCACATTTAAAGGAAGCCGACTACCTTGGAATTGTTTCTGGAAATCAAGTTGCTGATAAAGTTTCAAAAGCAGGTTTGGCTGTTTCTAAAAGTCAAAACGTAGAGGCTCCGATTTTAGAGGATTTTCCGCTAACTTTAGAATGCCACCTTCTTAGCTACGACGAAACTACAGAACGGGCCATTGGAGAAGTTGTAAACACTTTGGCAGATGAAAGCATTTTAACCGAGGGAAAAATCGATTTATCAAAATTCAAGCCCCTCACCTACGACGGAATGAATCACGATTATGTGATTTTAGGTGAAATCGTTGGAAAAGCTTTTAAAGAGGGAAACAGCCTATAATAAAATAGCAGTTTAATATCAATTTGGTTTTAAAGTTGATTTTAGGCTGTTTTATCAAAATATTGTAACTCAAATTACACTTCTTCTAAATAATACATAGAAGAAGTAAAATCACCCCAAAGGCGAGGAATCAAAATTCCAGCTGACATTAGCAAGGTTCCAGAAAAAACACGGTTTTCAAATTCGTTAATTTCTGAAGATTTTGTTTCTATTAAAGAAGTAATTTTGTAATTTGCCTTTGGATTTAAGCCTTCTAGCACAAGTTTTCGGCTTCTAGCATTTGGCTTTCCCAAAACTTGAACCACAGTAACCAAAGCTTCTTTTTTGTCTTTTGAAACAATTTCCCAAGAATCCCAATCTTTATTTTCAGTGTAAGATTTTAGTCTGTAATAATCGCCACTTCTAATCAAAGCTCCAAACTGATGGTAAGTTTTTATCTGCTCAGCCACAGCCTTTCTTTCTTCTGGAGTAAGTTTAAATAAATCTAGTTCATAGCCAAAAGTTCCAGCCAAAGCCACTGCTCCCCGAGTTTCTAATGGCGTATTTCTTCCCACAAGATGATTTGGACAAACAGAAACGTGGGCTCCAACACAAGAAAGTGGGAAAACCATGGTAGTTCCTTCTTGAATAGCTAGACGAGAAATTGCGTCTGTGTTGTCAGAGGTCCAGATTTGTGGGCTATAATAAAGCATTCCAGCGTCAAAACGAGCTCCACCGCTAGAACAGTTTTCAAGCAATAAATCTGGAAAATCTGTAACTAATCTTTCTTGTAGCTCATAAACTCCAAGCATATAACGGTGCAAAAGTTCTCCCTGCTTTTCCTCTGGTAAATCGAAACTTCCAATATCACTTAGAGGCCGATTCATATCCCATTTCACATAATCAATTTTGCAATCTTTTATAATATTTGAAATTAAACTATAAATATAATCTCTTATTTCTTTTCTAGTTAAATCTAAAACATATTGATTTCTAGCCAAAGCTCCAGTTCTAGTTTTTGTAGAAATTGCCCAATCAGGGTGCTTTTTGTAAAGTTCAGAAACTGGAGAAATCATTTCTGGCTCAAACCAAAGTCCAAATTTCATACCAAGTTTGTGAACTTCATTAGAAATTTTCACTAAACCACCTGGCAATTTCTCCTCGTTGACAAACCAATCTCCAAGAGAAGAATTGTCGTCATTTCGAGAGCCAAACCAGCCATCATCCAAAACAAAAAGCTCAATTCCAAGATTTGCTGCTTCCTTTGCTAGTTTCAAAACTTTTTCTGTATCAAAATCAAAATACATTGCTTCCCAGCTGTTTAGCAAAACTGGTCTATCGTGATTTTTGAACTTACTTCGTATCAAGTGATTTCGGAACGCGTCGTGGAAACTGCGGCTCATGCCACCAATTCCTTCTGAGGAATAGGCTAAAATTGCTTCTGGCGTTTGAAAACTTTCTCCTGATTCAAGATTCCAACAAAAATCCTTTGGATTGATTCCTAATTGAACTCGCATTGTATCAAATTGATTAACACTTTCTTCGATTATAAAGTTTCCAGAATAAACCAAAGTCATTCCGTAAACTTCCCCTTGATTTTGAGTTGCATTTGGAGCAGCTAGGGCCATAAAACAATGCTCTTGGTGGCTTGTTTCGCCCCGAGTTGAGCCTACAGAAAATGTGCCTAAGGTGGATTTTCGTCTAACAATTTCTCTTTCTCTTGCCCAAGAACCGTGGAGCGTTATTACATCAAAAGGAACTTCGTTATCCAGTGAAATAGAAGATGACAAGGCTTTTTTTAGTTTTATAGGATTTTCGCTTTTGTTTGTGATTTTTGTACTTTTTACAATTACAGATAATTCTTCAAAAATTGTGTAATTTAGTTGGATTTCAAGCCCAATAACAGCATCTTCCAAAATAAGTGAAAGAGTTTCACATTCATTTTCTTTTCCAAAAAAACTTGGTAAACCTTGTAATTTAGGCTTTCCTTTTTGGATTGTATGGGATTTGTAAACTGGAGAAACTGTAAAATTGCCTTTTTTGCTTTCAATTTCTATGGCACTTTCTCTAAAATCCCCTACTCCATGGCCTGGATATTCAAAGGGAAAAGAATCCATAAAATTCACTCTATCTCGATTATTTTTGCTTGGAATAAATGGGGGTTCATTGATTTTTAGCAAATAATTGCAATCTGAATCTGGAATTTTCTTTCCAAAATAACAATGTCCCAAAAATCCTTCTTCATCTACAACAGAAATTACATAACTAATTGATTTTGAGTCTAATTTGAAAGTTTTTGATTCTTTATGATAAGCGATTCCCATTTCAATTCCTTTTTTTGTATAACTCTAATTTAATATTAGTTCATTTTTTTAACAAGGTGATAATATTTATTATTTTTGATTTTCGGCAAAGAAGTTTAGAATCATATCTCCTGAAAATGGTAAATATTCGTGTCCATACTCTGGAAACCATACAACTTCTTTTTTTGAAGTGATTCCGTTATAAGCAGCCATTTGTGCAAATGGTGGACAAATATTATCAGACAAAGCACAAGTCCACATTACAGGGCATTTTATGTACTTTGTAATATTTTTTAAATCAATATAACCTAATCGTGAAAAGAAAAAATTTTCTCTTAGATGATTTGGATCTCTTTGGCGGAAAAACCAGGTCATTTCTTCGTAAGTTGTACCAGAAAAACTATTTTGATAAACCCCTTGAAAATCACACAAATAAGGATAAACAGGAGCTGCTGCTTTTAAAATTGGAGAAAGTGCTGCACAAGCTACAGTTAAGGCGCCGCCTTGGGAGGCACCTGTTGCAAATATATTATTTTCATCAATATCTTCCATGGCGGCAAGAACTTTAACAGCCTGGGCGGCATCTAGGAAAACATTGCGATAAAACATTTTATCTGGAGAATCATCTTCTAAACCGCGGATAATGTGTCCACTTTGTGTATTCCCCTTATAGCTTCCATTGTCTATACTTGTGCCGCCCTGACCTCGAACATCCATTGCAAGAACAGCGTAACCTTCTGCTATGTAGCCTAGTTTACCAGACCAATCTCCACTATTTGTCCAATATCCATGAAACTGTACTATGGCAGGAAGTTTTTCCTTTGCTTTGTTTTTTGGTTTTAAAAACTGGCAGTGAATTTCTGCACCACCAGTTCCTGTAAAATATAAATCGAAAGTTTCTGCTGAATTACAAAAAAAAGATGCTGGAACAAGACGAAAATCAATTGGCATTTTTTCCATTTCGGCTTTAGCTTTATTCCAATATTCATCATAATCCTTTGGAGCTTCTCCTATTCCACGATAATCTTTTAATTTTTCTATTTGACAATCAAAAAGTTTCATAAATATCCCCTTATCAATTTGATTTATAAAAAAAACACCTTCCCTAGTATAGTCTAAGAAAGGTGTTTAGGAAAAGTTTTTCTTCTATTTATTTTCGCAATCGTATTTTTTTATATAGTTGATTGTTTCTTCAACAGTTGTAAAAGCAAGAGCTGTGTAAGTGTCGGCTGCCCCGTAGTATAAGGCAATTCTTCCAGTAGGAGCATCTGTTAAAGCTGCAACTGGGAAAACAACATTTGCAACAAAACCTCTTTCTTCATATTCCATTTCTGGAGTAAGAATAAAGTTTTTACAACGATGCAAAACTTTTGAAGGATCTTCTAAATCAAGTAAGGCAGCTCCGATTGAATAAATAAATCCAGAACAAGTTCCTGTTACTGCATGATAAAACAATAGCCAACCTTCATCTGTTTCAATTGGAGCACAACCAGCACCAGTTTTTACAGATTGCCACCAATCCTTTGTAGTTCCAAAAACGTGCTTGTGTCTTCCCCAGTAATACATATCTGGACTTTCGCTTAAGAAAACGTCTCCAAATGGAGTATGTCCACTATCACTTGGGCGGCTTAACATCAAATATTTTCCGTTTACCTTTCGTGGGAAAAGTACACCGTTTCTATTAAATGGTAAAAATGGATTATCAAAGGATTCAAAATGCTCAAAATCTGTGGTTTTTGCAATTCCCAAAGATGCTCCACAAAAATCTGTACACCAAATTACATAGTAAACGCCATCAATTGGAACAACACGAGGATCATAGGCGTAATTTGGGCTAACATCCTTTCCTTTTGAATCGTAGATTTTGATGGCTTCTTTTGAGAAATTCCAGTTTAAGCCGTCTTTACTAAAACCTGTGTACAAATATGGCACACCGTTTTTTGTTTCAGCTCTAAAAACACCAGCAAATTCTCCGTTTTTGTATGGAACAACAGCACTGTTAAAAATTCGTGCAACATTCTCCACTGGATTTCTACCAATTACTGGATTTTTTGAATATCTCCACATTGGCGTATCATAGTTTGCAGGTTTGTCTTCCCATGGCATATTTGGAATTGCCACACCTTTTACTTTAATCATTTTTTTTCCTTTTCTTGTGTAAAGCTTTTCAGCCAGAAAAACTGGCTGTGTTTTTAGTCTTTTTTATAAATATTTACAGTATCAATATAAATTGGTCCTGTATAAGCTACGTATCCCATTGTTGGGCAAATTGTAACTAAAGTATAATCCGAGTTCGTAAAAAACTCAAACAAACAAGTTTGCTTGTAATATTCTTTTCCATCGTCTAATGTTACAACTTCTAGATTTTCTAGTTCACAATTTTGTGTTCCTTGTCCTGTTTTAATCCAACCTGGATCAAAAGCTATATAGTTTTGAACACCAGGAAGTTTGTCTTCTGGTTTTGATTTTCCAGAAGGAGTTGAAGCAAGGTCTTTTTCAAAATAAACTGTGAATTCAAGTTGAGCGGCTTCTGAAACTTCTGTCATTGAAGGGAATTTTACTTTTAATTCTTCCCATTCATTTTCTCCAGGAAAAACTGCGTCAACTCGTAACATTCCACCATTCAATGTAGAATGTGAAATCTTTTTTAACTCAGCTTGATAAGCCCCTAAAGAAGTTGCCTCTGCTGTAGAATCTGCAAAATCATAAGTTTTTAACAAACTGTATGTTACATTATTAGAAATTGTAATTGGTATTTCATTAGTTTTTAGAACCGTTCCATCTTCTAAAGTAAATACTGCACTGATATTTAATACTGTTCCGTCTTCATAAGTTGTTGTGTTAATTTTTATACGATATAAATCATTTGCTTTGTTATATTGCATTGTGTTTGGAACAGGTGCAAGTTCTCCATTGATATATAGTTTTGCAGACTTTACTTTTCCGTAGTTTCCGCTTAATTCTGCTCTAACTTGAAATTCTCCTTTTGCTTCTTGAGCTTTTCCAGGATTAAGCAAATAAGCTTTTGGTTTGTCTAGAAGTAATGTATCTTCTGGGGTTTCTGTACCAGCAAAACGGGCAGCCCAAGCAGAAAGCATTTTTGAAACTGGAGAACCGTCGTTCATAATACGGAAGCCGTCATAGTCGTCATATAAGCCGTCGCCACCTTCTGAAAGTTCATATTCGTTGGAGCTAGTTAAAATCCACACCATGCTACCAGCACCACCGTTTTCGTAAACTGTACGATTCCATTTGTCATAAATTGCAAGACGATTTTGTCCACCTGTACTTCCAACTCCGTATTCTTCTAGTACAACTGGTTTTCCAATAGCTTTTCCAGAATCAATGTGATCTATAATGTATTGTGCACCCCAGTTTTCTACGTATTCAGGTAAAATTCCCCAAGCTTCTGGGTACATGTGGAAAGTTCCGTAATCTATGTTTTTTAGAGAAAGAAGAGCGTCAAAATCTGTACCTTCTGTTCCATTGTACATGTGGTTTCCTTCTTCTCCAAAACCTTCTAAATCATCCCGAATAAAACCGCCTTCATCTCCAACAGCACAAAGTTGATATGGAGCTAAAGATTTTACATAAGCACTCATTTCTTTTGCCCATGCGGTAACAACTTTTCCAGTTTTATCATCTGGATTTCTTGGCTCATTCATCAATTCCCAAGTCATAATTGTTGGATCTTCGTTGTATGGAATACCTGTATATGTATTTACCCGTGTTAAAAGAGTTTTTACATATTCTTTGTAAGCTTCTTTACATCCTTTATCTGTGTAGAAATCAGTTGGTTTTTCTAGATTAAACCATCTTTGCCATGTAGAAGCTTGTTGCAAACCACCAAAATCTGACCAATAGTTATTTAGAGCAATAACAAGTTTAATTCCGTGTTTTCCAGCTTCTGCAATTGTATAATCTAGTCTTTCAAAAATGTCCCGTGGATATCCAAATTCGTTTGGATTTTTTGAAGTTGTTTGATATTTTTCTGGAACCCCATAAGAACCCGGTTTTCCATTTTTTGCAGGTTCATTTAGTCCATAAGAATTGTGATCACGATTTGGGCCAATTTGAAATCCCCAGATACGTAAAACATCAAATCCCATTTCAGCAGCATCTTCTATTACATCTGTTTGCATCATATCTGTGCTATAGTGCATGTAATAATTGTTTGTTCCAACAAAACGGAATGGTTCTCCGTTTAACATAAATTGTCCGTTTTCTACAGTAACAAATCCCTTTGCAGCGGCTTCTGCAGAAAAATCCTTAGAAGAAGCACAGCCCACAAACAATGCTAAAACTAATGTAAGACAAACTGTAAAAAACATAGAAAGTTTTACTTTTCTTTTCATTTAAAATCTCCTATAAAAAATCAACGAGGAAATATCAATTTCCGATTTGATTTTTTACGCTGTTTCGCAACAAAGTGAGAAACAGCATTATATAAGAAAGTTTGCAACGCAAACTTTACAGACAAACACTTCGACGCCATTTTAGGAGAAGTGTTTGTCTATATCTCCTTTTTATAAAAATTGCTTTCGCAATAAAAAACTATTTTTAGATTCCTAAAAAATAGGAGGAAGGACTGTCTAAAAATCAACTGATTTCTAGACAACCCCTTTGCTTTGTTTTTTCTCGGCTAACAAAATACAAAGCAATTTGTGAACAAATTATGACCACAAAAAAAATGTTAAACTTGTGCTTGTTAAAAAACACCTTTGTAAATAGATTTTTATAAAATTACTTAATAGTAGCTTTCATTAATTCATATAAATCTCTATCCACAGAAAAACCTTTTATAGATTCCCACCTTGTGTTTTTGCGATTATGACTAACGATTCCAAAATCGCCTTTGAAATTCCACAAGGCAAAACCCCAATCTAATTCTGAATAAACAGAAAAAAGATCTTTAAACCAATTTAGAGCAAGAGTATTGTCCACTTTGTTGTAACAACCACATTCCCCAACATGAACTTTTACACCTTGTTTTTCAACATCTTTCCAAGGTTTGTAGTGTTCAACAAGTGTTTCCCTTGTCCAAGTTTTTTTATCCCAGTTTGTACCAGGATAAATTGGAGCTTCCAAACCCTTTGTATCTTCACACCAAGAGGCTTCATAATGAGTTAAAGCCATTGGTTGATATCCACGAGTACTGTGAATTACTCCAGATTTTGCCATTTCTGGCATAGCAAGATTTCCGCCACCAAGCCCGTCAATTATTATGGCTCGTTTTGAATCCACAGATTTTATAGCTGAAATTACCCTTTCCATAATTGATTTATGAGTTTCTCTTGTCATTCCATACTGGTTGATATTTGGTGGTTCATTTAATAAATCAAAACTAAGTTGATTTTCATTGTAATTTGAATATCGAATTGCAAAATCTTTCCAAAGTCTCACAAACTCATCTTGGGCTTCTTTGTCTTTCCAAAGATTATGCCTTTCTGTTTCTGCTCCATTTATGCAATAACCGGGAGCTCTGTGAACATTTAAGGAACAGTGCAATCCTCTAGAAATAATTGATTCAATACAAAAATCTAAAACTTCTAGCATTTTTTCATTAGAATTTCCGTAGTTAAAATCCTGAACAAAAAAACGATAATCAATAGGCAAACGGATAAAGTTGCAGCCCATATCACATATAAAATCAAGTTCTTTTTCTTCAATTTGAATATCTTTTTGGGAAAAATCTTTTCTTCCTTCTGTGGTATACATCCACAACATATTAAATCCGTACCAGTTTTTCATAACTATTGTTTTACAGCTCCGTTTACCATGCCGTTATAAATTTGTTTTTGTAAAAGCAAGAAGATTATAAGTGTTGGAATAATTGCAATTACAATTCCAGCACAAATTAATTCCCACTGACTTCCATAAGGGCCTTTAAACTTGTACAAAACGGTAGAAACTACAACCAAAGCTTTTTTTGGCATATACAAAAATGGTGTATAAAAGTCGTTGTACATTCCAATTGCTTTTATAATAAGTACTGTAATTGTTGCTGGTTTTAACAAGGGCATTACAATTTGGAAATAAACTCTAAAATATCCAGCCCCGTCCATAATTGCAGATTCATCTAAAGAAACTGGAATACTATCTAAAAATTGTAGATAGATATAAATTGCCATAATGTCTGTACCTAAAGCCAAAATTATTGGACAAGCCATAGTGTTATACAAACCAAGGGCATTTACAATTTGGAATCTTGCTACTTGAGCTGTTGTTCCTGGAATTAAAACAATCCATAAAAATAGATTTTTTATAAGTTTCTTTCCCTTAAAATCAAAACGATGCAAAACATAAGAAGCCATTGTTCCAGTCATAATAGAACCAGCGCAAGTTAAAGCAATCATTATTACAGTATTAAAAAAAGCTTTTCCCATATCACCTTTTTGCCAAACTGTTAGAAAGTTCTTAAATTGCCAAACCTTTGGTAAATCAAAAGCACCTGTGGAGTTAAACTCTGTTCCTGTTTTAAATGCTCCAAAAAAGATAACCAAAATTGGCAAAATAATGATTAAAGACATTATAATCAATAAAGTATATTTTACAGTGTTAGAAATTAAATATCCCACTCCGTGAGTTGATACAAAGTTTGATATTGAAGCTTTTTTTACGCCTCTAGATTTTGCTAAAGACAAACTCATTTTAATCCTCCACCTTAAAATATTTTTCTTGAATTGCTGTAACAATCAAAACAATAATCGTTAAAATAATGGCCATAGCAGATGCAAGACCTATTTTGTTGTACTTAAAGGCAGTATCAACTGTGCGAATTACAAAGGTTTCACTTCCGTTTCCACCACCTGTCATAATGTATGGAGTTTCAAAAGCACTCAAAGAACCTGTAATAGAAAGAATTACCATAAGTTTTACAATTGGCATAATTGTTTTTAGGATAATATGCCAGAAAACATCCCAATAGTTTGCTCCATCTAATTCAGCAGCTTCATAAATTTCTGAAGGAATTGATTGAATAGCTCCAAGGAACATAATCATGTTGTATCCCATGTAACGCCAAACTGATGTAAAAGCAATTGACCAGTTTACAATTTTTGGGTCAGTAAGCCATAAAGTATCACCCTTGAATCCAAGGAATTTTAAAAATGTATTTAGAGTTCCTGTATCTCGGAAGAAATACAAGAAAATAAGTCCAATAGCAACCCCGTTTATAAGATACGGAAAGAACAAAACTCCCTTAAAAAAGGATTTTCCTTTTAAGTTGAAAGATAAAATTGTTGCAAAAAATAAGGCAAGGGCAATCTGCACAACAGAAGCAACCAAATAATATAACGCAACTTTAAAAACACGATAATTTTCTGGACGAGTTAATGCATCAACATAATTCTTGAATCCAATAAATTCCTTCTCGCCCATTCCGTCCCAACGCATAAAACTATATTCAACCATACTAACAAATGGCAAATAACCAAAAACAATAGTCAATGCTACAGGAACTAACAAAAACAAAAACGCAACTACTTTTTGCTGTTTTTTATATGTTAAGTCTGCAAATCTTTTCACAATACTGCTCCACTATTTTCATCAAACTAGCGTATGAACAACATAGTTTAAAAACTATGTTGTTCATTTCCATTACTAACTTATGGAGTTACACCTAAATCTTTGCGAGCTTTTGCCCAACGCTTATTCCAGTCTTCCATAATGTCATCAAAAGTTTCTTTTGTTGTTCCCATTGCAGCATCAATAATGCGAACTTTTTGTGGGTCTTGCCACAATCCAACTTCTGATTCACTGTCGATTTTGTCAAACAAGCCTTCTTCGCCAGGTTGTGCTGGATTTTGTGTATCATACACAACTCCTAGTTCAGAAAAACTGTCTAGTACAGCTGGGAAAGCAGAACCTTTTGCAGCAGGAATTGCTACGTTATCTACAGCATAAGATGATTGATTTGCAAACCAAGTTGCCCAAGCAATAGCAGCAGCTTTGTTTTCGCTATATTTGTTTACACCAATTGCATAATCAAGTGCTGGTTCAGCGTATACTTTTCCGTCATGACTTACAGGATATGGCATGTATCCTACAATTTCGTCTGGATTGTAACCTGAAGCTGTAGCAACATCTCTAAATTGAGAAATAGCCCAGGAACCTAAGTTCATAACACCAATTTTTCCATCAACAAAATCTTGTTTTGATTTTTCCCAGTCTGATGTAAGAAGGTCTTTTTCACATAAACCACGTTTTACAACTTCGTACATAACTTTATAAAGTTCATAGTGTGGCATTCCTGGTGAGAATGGATTATCCATGTGAATCATTTTATTTCCCCAATCTGGATCTCCACTATAAGCAAAACGTCCACCTTCCCATTGAGTTAAAGTCCATTTTGATGGATAGTTGATAAAAATTGGAGTTGCGTTTGTTTTTGCTTTGATTTGTTCAAGACAAGCATAAAATTCTTCTGATGATGTTGGCATCTTTGTAATTCCAGCTTCTTCAAAAACTTTTTTGTTGTATAAAAGTCCACCTGTGTTTGCGTTGATAGGCAATGCGTAAACTTGTCCATCATAATAAAATTGTTGTGCAGACTCTAAGAAATCATAAACACCAAACAATTCTTCTGTTGTTCCAAGTGGTTCATAAAAACGGCTTAAATCTTCTGGAGTTGGAGGAGCTGTTACAACCATTAAACAATCTCCGTAAGACTTTGTAGACATACGAGTACGAACTGTTCCTGCATAATCTGTAATAGCTTCAAACTCTACATTTACATTAGGATAAATTTTGTTAAATTCAGCTTTGTATTCTTCAAACTTATCCTCAAAATCTGTTCGGTGATGAAGAACAATAATATCACCTTTTAGATCTGCTGGGTTAGCTGGAATTTCTGTGCTAACCTCTTCTTTTGTTCCACCTGCAAACAATGTAAAACAAATTAACAATGTTGAAACAAGTGCCAATAACTTTTTCATGTTATCCTCCTTAAAGTTTTATAGATACATGGAAAATGGTTTCTGTTTATTTGGAAACCGATTTCCATAACATAATTTGATTATTGTCCATAACTTTTAATCTGTCAAGTTTTTTTTGAAAATATTTTTTTTAATTTAATTTATAAAAATTTTGCAACCAAAATCATTTTAGATACAAATAAAATCATAACTCATTATTTTATAGATATTTACAACAACAAATTTTTGTAAATCTATCGCTTTTTCATTTTTTTTATTCTATAAATTGATTGAAAAAATCTCTTTCCAAAAAACAAAACTTTTTCTTGACAAATAGAAAATCCTATGTTTTCATAAATTTAGAAACCGATTTCCATAACTAAAAAATCGGTTTCCATCTTTGTTTTTTTACTAAAAATCAAAGAGAAAAAGTTTTTCAAAAAAAAGGAGGCATAAATGAAAAACAAAAGTTTAATTATTTGCTTTAGTTTTGTAGCAACAATCATGCTACTTTTCTCTTGCAAAACAACAGATACAGCTGTTGCAAATACAGCTGCATCAAGTTCAGCCCAAGAATTAATCGAAGGCTTTAATGAAGTAAATTCATGGAAAGCTGTTGCAAACAGTTGGGGTGACGGAGATTGCTCCACAAAAGTAGAACTTTCTACAGAATGGACTAGCGAAGGATCAAACTCTCTAAAAGGTTATTTTGGAAAAACAGGAGAAGCTGGTGGAGCTGCAACATTTTACACAGAAGCTATCAATGTGCCAGATGTAAGTCCTTACGAAAGCCTTTATTTTGACGTTTGCAATCCTTTAGAAGTTCCACTACAAGTTTCTTTTGCTATTACAACTGGCGGTGCTTGGGAATGGTACGAAAGCAATGTTTTTGACATTTTACCAGGTGAAACTAAAAACTTATGTGTTGATTTCTACGCAGGAACATTAAAATCAGCTCTTTCTGGTTGGCAATTTACTTCAAACCTAGGAGACAGCGACGACGTTCGCCGTCTTGCAATTAAATTCCAACTCCCTGGCAACACAGAAGGATTTGTTTACGTAGACAACATCCGTTTACAGTAGAAACTGCACAATAAAACTTAATTTTATGGAGATACAAAAAAATGAAAAAAATCGGACAATTATTATTAGCCTTATTCCTCATGTTAGTTATTTTTACAGGATGTCAAAATCCAGCTGGAGATAATAATCCACCAAAAACAGAAGTTACAGAAGATACAGATGTTATTGTACTTGATGCAAGTCAATCAAATTCTGAAGTTGCATTTAAAACAGCTGTGGCTTCATATCCTTCAGATAATAAAGTTGCAAAAACATTAACTTATACTTTCAAAGCAAATCAAGAAAATATTGATATTTACCCATATATCAAAACAGGTGATATTACAGAAGGCTCTGTTGATTGGGGAACAGCAAAATACGCTAAATTCGGAAATTATAGCCGAGCAGACAAAAACACAGCAACAACTTGGCAAACTGTAACAGTTGATATTGCAGCAGCAGTTGCAAATACAGCAGATAACACAGAATACAAAGTATTATACAATGACGACGGCTTTGACTCTACAAAATCCCTTGTACAAGTTGGATTTGAACTATACAAAGACGCAGGTGCTGCCATTGATGAACTATCAATCGAAGTAAAAGACTTTGTAATTACATATAGTGATGACACAACTTTTGAAATTACAAAAGAAAATGTGTCTGTGGCTGATAGCTGGGGCGGAGATTCATCTCTAACAGCAACTCTTAGATAACCCACACCAACACAGGAGCATAAAATCAACATGAAAAAGAACTTGGTTAAAACATTTCTAGCCATTTGTCTTATGTTGAGTTCTGTTTTTGCCTTTGCACAACAGACTGCGGAGGCAAAAACCACTGCCAACTTTGAAATGAGAGCCCACTCTACTTTGGGCTACGATTTTGCAACAAATCAAAGTGGTATAGAAACTCAAATTGATCAAATGCAAATTTGGTTTGAAATTTTTCCTTACAACACTTACGGAGTAACTCCCCAAAGTAGCAAAGGTCTTAATGTTAGTTTACGAGCCGAAGGTCTAAAATACGCTTTTAAATGGTTTGATATGTACAGACAACCTACAGATGACCTTGGAGAAGCTGTTTCAGACACTGGCAGATATTCAGAAGCAACTATGAACAACTTTGCCTGCGAAAAAGTTGTTGCAGAAGTTTCTTGGAAAAACTATTACCTTACTTTAGTAAACACAGGAAATCCAATTTGGTTTTCAAGTGCTTCATTAAAAGGAATATTCAGCGAATTAGCTCAAAAAACTGGAGATGAAAACAAACTTGGAATTCCATTTACAGGTTTAACCGAAGACTTATTAAAATCAACTAAGGCAAACTTAGATATTTCAGGGTCAATGGGAATTGGCTACAGAAACGATTTGCTAGATATTTCTGTTCAAGCAGCTTCAAAAGGCACTTGGGAAAATAACCCAGAAAACGCCTGGGTATTGGGAACTTCAGCAAAAGTAAAACCTATTGAAAATCTAGAAATCCATGGAAACCTACTTTCCACAATTAATTACGACAAAGTAACAAACTTTGTAGATTTTACACAATTTGGTATTTCAACAGATTATCAAATCAATTTTTCAGATAAATATGTGCTAAAACCATATATCGGTTTTGATGGAATGACAAAAAACAATCTATTCACCTACGAAATTGGCGGTGGTATTACATTCCATTGGCGTGGGGCTGATTACAAAATAACTCACGACACACTAAATATTTGGAATCTAAAAATGCCAGTTGGAGCTTCTTTGGCAGCCAATATAGACAACGACGGTCAAATAAACCTTATGCTTTCTGTTTTAGAAGATTCTACAGCAGATGGTCTTATTCCAAATCTTGGAGGTTTTATCCAGTTTGAAATGAGAAATCTAACTGCCGCAAACAACAAAGATGCAAGAATTGGCGTTGCTTCACAAATTGATTACAAAATCACAAAGAAAATAAATCCGTACATTTTTGGAAAATACGTTCAAGGATATTCAGCTGGAAAAATTACAAAAACTGATGATTTAACCACAAGACTGGGAGTTTTGTTTAATCCTGCACCTCGTTTTTCCATTGATTTATGTTACGAACGGAATGATAAAATCGGAGAAAAACAAGAACTAGATAAGGGAACTTTTACAGCTAAGTTTGCAATAAAATTGTAATTTTCTTTTAATGATTTTTGGCTGTCTCAATTCCTCCTGAGGCAGCCTTTTTTTTTCAAATTGATTTTTTATAGGGGATTTTATGAAAAAAATTGTACTAGGAATATTAATATTTAGTTTACTTTTTACATCTTGTTACATAACTTCGCAAAATACTATGAATGAAAACAACAATAACATAAATAATCAACAATCAGGTGAACTTTCAATGGCAGGGAAAAACAAAGTTAGGTTGTTAAACTATCTAAAATCAGAAGTTTGGGAAAAGAAAACTCTTTCTGGCCAAATGGATTTAACTTGGGATGACAGCATTGATATGCTAAAAAAGGTTTATTCCTCCACAGGAAAATATCCTGCAATTAGTGGTTATGATTTTATGAACATTGGACTTTCTGGCTGGCCTGGAGAAAATCAAACAGAAGAAGCAATTTCGTGGTGGAATAATGCAAAAAACACAGGGAAACACGGAATTGTAACATTTTGTTGGCACTGGAGAGAACCTGGAAAATCTGGCGGAGACTTTTATTCAGAAAAAACAAGTTTTACAATCCCAATGAAAAATGGTGCCTTAGACACAAGCCACAGCAATTTTTCCAAAATCAAAACTGATTTAGACAAAGTTGCCACAGAACTTACTAAACTAAAAAATGCCGGAGTTCCAGTGCTTTGGAGACCTCTTCACGAAGCTGGAGGAGATCCTCAATATAACAATCCATGGTTTTGGTGGGGAGCAAGTGGAAATTCAAAAACAGAAAAAGCCACTTCCTACAAAGCATTGTACATTTATATGTACGAATATTTTACATACACAAAAAAATTGGATAATTTGATTTGGGTTTGGAATGGACAAGTAAAAGAATATTATCCTGGAGATGAATATGTGGATATTATCAGTGAAGATATTTATGCTGAAAATCACGAAAGTCAAATATCAAAATTTAACAATGCAAAAAATTACACATCTGACGAAAAAATGATTGCACTTTCAGAAAATGGTAGAATTCCTCTTCCAGAAAATATGCAAAAAGATAAGGCTAACTGGCTTTGGTTTATGACTTGGAATGATGGCAATCAAAGTGGCACAAACGAAAGCAATTTTTGGGAAGGTTCTTATTACAATGAAGATTCAATCAAGACAGCTGTTTATAGTCATGAAAATATAATTACTTTGGATGAACTACCAGACTTAACATCCTACCCCTTGCAGTAAAAAAAGATTTCATATAATTTAATAAAGGTTATTTATTCATAAAAAAATAGGAAGTTGCCATGGGATTAACCATAAAAGAAATTGCGGAAATGGCACAAGTTGCAAAAAGTACAGTTTCAAAAGTTCTAAACGGACAAAAAGGAATTAGCGAAGAAAAACGCAATAGAATTCTTAAAATTATACAAGAAGTAAACTATCAACCAAATTCTGCAGCACGTGCTCTTTCAAAAAAACAAAACGGAACAATTGGTTTTATTCTCCCCCACGAAGCAGGCTATTCTCTTTCTGGGCTTTATTGGACAGAAATAGTAACAGCCGTTGCTTCTGAAGTTGCCCGTCATGGTAACAACCTAATGATTATTACCCCAGCAGAAGAAGGAGAACCTTTTCACAATTTAGAAGCCGCTATCCGTAGCCACGTTATTGACGGTTTGATAATCGGCGCAGAACAAATTGATACAAAAAATATGTATCTTATTATGAGCGAAAATATTCCTTTTGTGTTTATTGGACAGAATCAAACTTTACAACATTTTTGTGTTGATGTTGATAATCAAGAAGGTTCAGAAAAAATAATTTCTCAACTAATCGACCACGGATATAAAAAAATAGCTTGTATTTCCGGCCCACAAGAATATCAGTACACCAGAGAACGCCTTGACGGTTTTAGAAATATTATGATGAATGCTGGGTTAGAAGCTGGTAGAGTTTTTCACACTTCGTATCACGAAGAAGATGCTATGAAAACTGCCACCACATTGATAGAAACTTTCCCAGACACAGATGCAATTTACATTACAGCTGGAGGAACTTTCGCCCTAGCTATTTTCGATGCCCTTCGTTTTGGTGGAATCTCTTTAAAAGATATTGGCTTTGGAATTTTTGACGATAACAAAATCTTTGATTTTTTAGACTTTCCAATTATTACAGCAGAACAACCAATTAAACAAATGGGAACTTTAGCTACAAAGATTTTATTTGATCAACTTGCTGGAAATCCACCAAAAGAATTTATTCACCGACTACCTGTAAACATTGTTTTAAGATAATTTTTAAATTTTACTTTTTTCGTGATATACTGGTACACGTTTTTAAAACTTTTTCCTTGACCTAGTAAAACTCTATAAGTATTTTTCTTTTTGGGAACACTTTTGAACACTGAGTTTTCCCAAGGAGAGAATATTATGAGTACTTTACAGGACACAACAAATCAACAGCAACTTACAGCTGCTGAATCAAATCCAATTCGACTAAAATGGATGACTGGATTTCCACCAAACGACGACAAAATCATCTCGGCTGCCGACGGTTCATTTTTTAATTTCCCTGCAATTCGTTATAGCGTAAATCATATGCGAGAATTTTTTCCAAATCGAATTGTAGAAGCTTCAAGAGAAAAAACATACAAGTTCAAAGAAAAACTTGATCCAAATATTGATTCTTTAACTTTTATTCCTTGGAGCCCAATTTCAAGTTCACTTTCAAATGGGGAATGGAAATCTGAAAATCAATTTTTCATAGAAACAACTATGGCTCCAGTTACTATCAAAACATTCTTGGATTTAAACTACGTTGATGGAATAATTATCCTTCACGACGGAAAAATCATTTATGAACGCTATCCAGCTGGTCTAAAACCTAACGGAATCCACGCAGCTATGTCCGTAACAAAATCCTTTATCGGTTTTTTGGCCTCCATTTTGATTGCAGAAAAAACTATAAAACCAGAAAAACTTGTTACAGACTATCTTCCAGAACTTTCAAAATCAGGATTTGCAGGAGCCACAGTTCAACAAGTTTTAAATATGACAACTGCAATCCAATACAGCGAAGATTACAACAATCCCAATGCAGAAGTTTGGCAATATTCCCAAGCAGGAAATCCTTTCAAATCAGAAAAATACACAGGTCCAAAAAATATTTATAAATTTTTGGAAACTGTGAAAAAAATCCCAAAACAAGAACACGGCGAACTTTTCGGCTACAAAACCATAAACACAGAAGTTATGGGTTGGATTATTTCTCGTGTTACTAATATGTGTGTTACAGAATTAATATCAAAAAAAATCTGGATTCCAATGGGAGCTTCCACAGACGGATTATTTTTACTAGACTCAGCAGGAAAAGCCCAAGCTGGTGGAGGTTTTAGCTTAAACCTACGAGATATGGCTATTTTTGGGGAAATGCTTAGAAACAAGGGCAAGATGGGAAACAAACAAATTATTCCAGAAGAAGCAGTGGAACTAGTTTCTCGTGGTGGTGATCCAAAAGTTTTTGCAAAATCAGAAGAATATCCAAAATTAAAAGGTTGGAGTTACCACAATTTTTGGTGGATTACAAACAATTCTCACGAAGCATATATGGCTCGAGGAGTTCACGGTCAAGCAATCTACATTGATCCAAAAGCAAAAATGGTTATTGCACGATTTGCTTCACATCCACTATCTTCTAACAAATACATTGATCCAATTTCAATTCCAGCTTACGAAGCAATCGCTGAATATTTAATATAATATTATTCTAGGGCTTGATTTTTTGCAAAAAAGTAACAAAATAATTGATTTCACGTGTATAATATTAAAAGATTTTTCCCAAAAGAGGTAAATTGATGAAATCAATTATTATTTACAGTTCCCAGACTGGCTTTACTGAAAAATATGCAAAATGGCTTTCTGAAGCCCTAGAATGTGATATTCTTCCCCTAAAACAAGCAAAAAAACTGGATTTTCAAGAATATGATGCAGTGATTTATGGCGGCTGGTGCTGTGCTGGAAGCATCAACAATTTAAACTGGATTTTAGAAAAGATTCCAACTTTGCATCAAGCAAACAAAAAACTAGTGATTTTTGCAGTGGGTGGAAGTCCTATGGAAAATCCAGAATTACCAACTGCCCTAAATAATATGTCAACAAAAATCCAAGAAAAATTACCAGCAAATACAGATTTTGAAAAAGCATATAAGTTGGTTTATTGTCCAGGAGGCTTTAATTACGATAAAATGAACTTCGGCTCAAAATTAATGATGAAGATGTTTCTTTCAATGCTAAAGTCAAACAAAAACAAAACCCCTGCTGACGAAGCTATGATAAAAATGATTTCTGGAAACTATGATATTTCAGACAAAAAATACTTAGAACCAATTTTGGATTATTTGAAATAATAACTGGTCAAAAGTTAAAAAAATATATAAATTATTGTTAGAATTGATTTTTGGAGAATAATATGAAAACTGATATTTCTAATAATATAAAGTTTGTTGGTGTAAACGATCATAATATTGACTTGTTTGAAGGTCAATTTATCGTTCCAAATGGAATGAGTTACAATTCCTATATTATTTTGGATGAAAAAATCGCTGTTCTTGACTCTGTGGATAAAAATTTTGGGTCAGAATGGATTTCTAACATAAAATCCCAGTTAAATGGAAAAAATCCAGATTATTTAGTGGTCCATCATATGGAAATGGATCACTCTGCTAATATTAAACTGTTTACAGAAGTCTTCCCTGAGGCAAAAATCGTTGCTTCAAAACTTGCTTTTGTAATTATGAACAATCTTTTTGACGCAGATTTTTCTGATAAACAAATTGTCGTAACAGAAGGTTCTACACTTTCCTTGGGGAAACATTGTTTAAATTTTATCGCAGCACCAAATGTTCACTGGCCAGAAGTTGTTATGTCTTATGAATCTACAGAAAAAATACTATTCTCAGCTGATGGTTTTGGAAAATTTGGGGCTTTAGACAAAGAAAGCGGAACCAGTCCTGAAGAATGGACTTGTGAAGCTCGTCGCTATTATTTTGGGATTGTTGGAAAATTTGGAGAGCCTGTACAAGCAGTTCTGAAAAAACTTCCTAATATCCAAATAGAAAAAATATGTCCTTTACACGGACCTATTTTAACAGAAAATCTTTCTTATTACATCAATTTATATGATATTTGGTCATCCTACAAACCAGAATCCCAAGGGATTTTTATTGCTTACTCTTCTGTTTATGGCAACACAAAAAAAGCTGTTGAAGAGTTCGCCGAAATCCTAAAAGCAAAAGGTTGTACAAAAGTAAAAATCGCCGATTTGGCAAGAGAAGATATGGCTGAATGTGTGGAAGATGCTTTTAGGTATGATAAACTAGTTCTTGCTACCACCACTTATACCAACGACATTTTCCCAGTAATGAAAGAGTTTATACATCACTTAGTTGATAGAAATTACCAAAACAGAACAATTGGCTTGATTGGAAACGGTTCTTGGAATCCTGTGGCAACAAAAGTTATGGCAACAATGTTTGAAAAAAGCAAAAATATTAACTTAGTTGAGCCAAGTGTTACAATAAAAACTGCATTAAACAAAGAAGCTAGAGAAAATCTTGAAAAATTAGCTGAACACTTGATTTAAATTCTTATTGATTTAAAACTTCTATTGCGGAAACAGAAAGGGTTTTTGACCAAGCACCGTCTACTGCTGTAAGAACTCCTGTGATTTTTACAGACTTTTCAAGGTTTTCTGCAAGGAGGTTTTCCATTGAGGAAAAGCCTTCCAAAACAAAGGTTACCTTGCTTTTTGATTTAGGATTTTCGATTAACAACCACTTATTTTCAACTTGTTGCAACTCACCAACAATAGAAAAAGCTTCCCCAACATTTTCTTCTGTCAAAAAAGAATGATTTGAAACGGTTACAGGAAGAGTAATTTCTTGATTATTTACAAAAGCAGGAATCACAACAACTGATTCTGAAGTTTTTTCATAAGATTCTTCCAATGTATTTTTTGATTTACATCCAAAAAAAACAAGTCCAAATATTAAAATTACAACTAAGATACCAAAAAGCCAATTTTTCATAATTATTCCTTATATTATTCTCTGATTTCATTTTATAGAACACTTTTATTATAACATAAGATACAACAACTTTACTACATTTTGTCAAACATTTTAGAAAATGTTAAAAACTAATTAGGAAATGAAAATAATATATTTTCCGAAGACTTTAGGAAGAGTCAGCATTGAAAAGCTGTAAATCCATCTTGGAGGAAGGAAAACCAAACTTTTTCGATGCGTAGTTTTTCCTTCCTCAAAACAAAAAAAGCGCCTCAGAATAAATATTCCAAAGCACCTTCCATCAATTACAACAATTCTTAATTCTTAATTCCGAATTCTGAATTCGATCCTATTCCCACTCGATTGTTCCAACTGGTTTTGGAGTTAAATCGTATACAACACGGTTAATTCCTTCAACTTCAGTTGTAATTCTTGCAGTAATTTTGTGCAAAATGTGATATGGGATTTCTTCGATTGTAGCTGTCATTGCATCAGTTGTGTTTACAGCTCTCATGATTGCAGGCCAACCTTCGTATCTTTTGCCATCACGAACACCAACGCTTTTGAAATCTGGCACAGAAATAAAATACTGCCAAACTTTTCCAGCAAGACCAGCTTTGTCAAACTCTTCACGAAGAATAGCGTCTGCTTCACGTAAAGCGTTTAGTCTGTCTCTAGTGATTGCACCAAGACAGCGAACACCAAGCCCTGGGCCTGGGAAAGGTTGTCTATAAACCATTCCGTGTGGTAATCCTAAAGCTTCACCAACAACCCGAACTTCGTCTTTGAAAAGTAGACGAACTGGTTCTACAAGTTCAAACTGCATATCTTCTGGAAGACCACCAACATTGTGGTGAGCCTTTACACCGTCACTTTCAATAATATCTGGATAAATAGTTCCTTGAGCTAGGAAAGAAATACCTTCTAGTTTACGAGCTTCTTCATCAAAAACCTTAATAAATTCGCCACCAATGATTTTACGTTTTTTCTCTGGTTCAGCCACATCTTTTAGCAAATCTAAGAAACGGTCGGAGGCATCAATGTAGATAAGGTTTGCATCAAGTTGTTTTCCAAAAACTTCTATAACTTGTTCACTTTCGCCTTTTCTCATAAGCCCGTGATTAACGTGAACACAAACCAATTGCTTGCCGATAGCCTTAATCAACAAAGCAGCTACAACAGAACTGTCTACACCGCCAGAAAGAGCAAGTAAAACTTTTTTGTCTTTAACTTGTTCCCGAACTAAAGCAACTTGTTCATCAATAAATTTGTTTGCCAATTCTATGGTTGTAATTCTAGCCATATCATCTGGTCTTTTACTAGGTAAATCCATTAACTCAAAACCTCTTTTTCTAAGTATAAATGATTTTACCATTTTTTATTTTTCTGTGAAAAGTACTTTTTAAAATTTTTTTTTAGGATTTTTTATTTTTTTTATTATTCCATTAGTAAATTTGGATTGCTAATCTCAATATTGACAAAGGATTATCCCCAATATACAATCCTTTTTCGACAGTTTCCCAACTAAATCCCACGCCAAAACCTAAAATACGAACTTCAGCTCCAATTGATGGATAACCACTTGTTAAACCACCCCGAATACAAAACACATTACCAACATTTAACTCAGCTCCAAGTCGTAAACTTTTCCAAAAATCACTATATCCTGTAAATATTTGGTTTATGTCGTACAATTCAGCCGACAAGATACAAGAAGATTTCACTGTAAAAATCTCAAAGGGAAGATAAAAACCTGTTCCCAAATTTAGAACAATCTGTTTTTCTAATGGAACAAGTTTATCCCCAGGTCCAAAATAGTTTCCAAATAAATTTTTTGCACTAAATCCTATTCTGATTTCTGCCCCAGAATAGGGTTTCCCCAAAATCGAATAAATTACTCCACAATCAATAGGCAAACTATAATAAGGATTGTCTACTGCATCTGAAACCAATTTTCCAATACTGATAGAACCTCCAGTAAGGGCATCCACATCACTTCCGTTTAAGCCTTTTATCACAGCGATTTCTGGATGAAAGTTTACTCCCAAATCCAAACGATTTTTCTCGGTGCTAAAAACCTTCCAGCCATAAGCCAGTGGAAAATTTACAGACATTTTAATATATCCTTCTGTACCCAAGGGAAAGGGTTTCCCGGTTAGAAATACAGATAGTCCGCCGTGAATTCCAACTCCCAAATTTATCTTTTGTGGTGTAAACCCAAATCCAAAACCAAGTGCCGCCCCAACTCCACTTGATGTAATCAATTCTTTTGCATTTATCAAAATTGTACCAACAGGATTTTCTGATTTTGTAATCCCAGTTAAAATTGGAACAATATATTCTGGTCGAAAATAGGAATCCCCAGAAAATCCTATAAAAATAGATTCTTTGTGATTTTGGATTTTTCTAGACAATCCCGCCGGATTAAACAGCAAACTCTCAAAATTACCAGGGAAAACTGTGCCAGTACCACCCATACCAGAAACTCGGATAGTATTGTAAATCGCATCATTTTCCCGTTCATAAATGCTAGAATCGAAATTTTCACCATAAACACTTTGGAAAAATCCAGCTATTACACAAAAAAAGAAAATTTGCTTTTTTATTGGCCTTTTTTGATTTCCAAAAATCCTACCTAAAAACACATTTTTCATTTTGCCCAAGCCTCCAAAACTTTTATAGCTGCCTTTGCAAGATTTAGATATCCAGCATTTCCAGCTATTTTTTCAAGAATGTTTGCCTTTTCCAAAAGTTGATTTTTATAGGCAAGAGCTATATTAAGTCCAGTTTCCCCAAGTTTTTTTGGAATTTCTGTAAACAAATATGAAAGAATATTTGACACATCTTGTTTTTCAGCATTTACAAAAACTTCAGAAACATCTTCTGAAATATTTTTAATATCATCTGATGAAACATTCATAGCATCTTGTGTGCCAGAAATTACAGAGCTAACTAAACCGGAAACTAGGTATTTTTGCAAATCTCCACCAGAATAACTTCCGTAAGTTGCAGAAATAGCTGCCACGTCATAATAAGCCGTTATCCGAAATAAATTGTAAAAACATTCTGAAATAACTTGTAAACCTTCTTGCAAGGGAAGGCTCACAGCTTTTTGGATGGGTTCTGTACAAGTGGCAAAAATAGAACTTGCTGTAATATCTTTTCCAGTTATTGCAAAAATAATTGGGTCTACAAGGTCATAAATCACAGCGTAAACCAAAGAATCAGTGTTAATTAAAATATCCACCGCAAAAGATGCAGCTTTTGTTATAGTGTCAGGATTTTTGCTAGAAGAAATAATATCATCAAGATTTGAAAGGATTTGCTCTCGCTCCGAATCAGTAAGCAACTTGTAAAACATTTGAGAATCGACATTTTTTTCCAATTCGGAAAGCAGTTTTGTCCCTGTAAAAGTTGTAATTTTTTCAGTATTTGGTTTATCCAATCCTTGAAAAACACTGTGATTTGGACAAGAAATAATAAATAAAATCAATATTATTATTAAATAACTTTTTTTAATATGCCTCATTTTGCTAATCTCTCCTTTTCACAAATTAGGCTTCACCTAAAATATAAGAATGAAAAAAAGAGAGGTCAACAAAGAAAAAAATCCCAAGCACAAGTACTCGGGATTTCTTATTTTATAGCAATTTGTCGATTTCGTAGAATATTAAGCCTTTGAAGAATCTGTTTCAGCCTTTGCTTCTTCTTCCAAAACTGTTCGCTTCTCAACCAAAGTCTTTTTTGCATCCTCAGCTTCAGCAAGTCGCTTAGAAAGATTTTCGTTTCGCTCAGAAAGTTCTGCAATTTTTGCCTTATTTTCGCTTATTTCTTCATTTATGGTTTCTACATTTTTTTCAGCAGCTTCGATTTGTCCAGAAAGTTGCACAATTTCGCATTTTCTATTAACAATCTTTAACTGTTTTTTCAAATCTAAAACCTTGTTTAACTCTTCTTCAAATCCTTTAGGAAATTCCACCAAAACTTCTGCATCTCTTGTCACATATTGTTTGTCAAAAACGTGACCAAGTTGATTTGCAACACTATTTAATTTTCCAGAAAGTTCTTCGATTTGTTGCTTTAGCTTATTCTCCTTTTCCATAGAATTAAGCTTTTCTTTTGATTTTGCTATTTCATCAGACAAAAGACTTATTCGCTTTGTTGAAGTTTCAATAGCAGTTTTGATATTTGCACACTCTATGTAACTTTCTCCGCCAGTTTCTGGAGTAATTACACCATTTTCCAAACAAACTTTTGCACCCTTTTTAAGGGCTTCTTCTTTTTTCTTTGTATGAGAAGACAAAGACATATTTAGTCCAGCAACCTTTGTTTGAGTCATCAATTTTGAGAAAAACCCTTGTTTTTCCATTTCTTGCTTCAAAATTTCTTTTTGAATGTTAATATCTTCAATATTTTTAATTTCTTGATTGATTTCTGCATAATGAATACCAAAAGTTGATGTTAAATCTGAAGTATAATTTCCATACAAGGTGATTCCCAAATCAAGAAGCATAGAATCAAGTTTTTTTTCGGCTTCAGCTATGGATTTTTTCTCAGTTGCAATTTCATCTTCAGCATCATCAATTGATTTTTCCAATTCCTTTGAAATTTCTAAATCTTTGTTTTTTGCTTCTAAATCACTTTGAATCGAAAAATATTCTGATTTTAACTCTGGTTCAATAGTTGTATTTGAATCTTTGATAATTTTGTGTCCTATAAGAACTTCAATATCATACAATTCTGATTTTAATTCTTGATTTTGTTTGTTTAATTCTGAAAGTTCATTTGTATAACTCATACGGCCCTCCTATATGTAAAATTTACTTTCGTAACAAATTTACTAATTTTTTTTATCTTTGGATAGCAAAACTTTGTATTCTAATGGTAATGTTTGAGATAATAAACCACAACCACCCCAATCATATTTTATAATATTTTCCTTAAAAAATAAGTTTTTTACCGCTTGAGAAGTATAGGTATCCCCCAAAAACAAAATCTCTTTGTTAGGATATTTTTTTTCAAGGAAATCCTTTACGCTTTTGATTTCCCGTTCTTTTTTTTGGATGTAAACATCAAGATTTTTTTCAAATTTTGAATTATTGTAAACTTTTTGCATCCTAAGAGCAAAGGGTCGAATTAACTTGTTATCTAAAAACTTAGAATTATACTCCACATCATCTAAAAACAAATCCGCTGCAAAAACCTGATATCCTTCTCGAGCATATCCAGCTAACACCGGGGAAAAATCTTTGCTGTAACAAAACAAATCTGAAACATAAAGCAAAATTGGCTTTTCTGCGTCAATTCCAGAATCCCCAATATATTCGTACAAAGCCCCGTCAATGGAATCGAAAAACTGAGATTTTTCTGATAAGCCTTGA
This sequence comes from Spirochaetaceae bacterium, assembly GCA_017416145.1. Taxonomy (GTDB): domain Bacteria; phylum Spirochaetota; class Spirochaetia; order Treponematales; family Treponemataceae; genus Treponema_I. The sequence continues at coordinate 153,967 of JAFQDD010000023.1, forward strand.
GTAGCAGAACCTGTTAATTGTGTTTTTTCGATAGTATATCCCTTGGTTGGAGTGTCCGAAACTGGTGCATAAATTATCAAGAAAACCGCCATGGCCACTGTGACCAAAGCTTCCACAAAAGAAGCCACACTAAAATAAGCGTGATAATAATCAACGTATAAACCTTCTGCAAATCTTTGTAAAGCTCGATAGTTGGTAAAGAACACAACCAAAACTAGCACAAAAATGCACAAAGAAAAAAGATTTGCTCCATAAGCAAACAAATAAAAAATTGCAAAAACTAGAGCAAAGGGAGCCGCCATAACAATAGAGTCTACTTTTGCTCGTTTATGTACCAAGAATCGCAAAGCAAGTAAAACAATCAAAGCACAAATTAAAAGGCCACCAACTAAAAATCCAGAAAAATATATTTGCATAATTCCACCAATTTACACATTTTTTGCAGCTGTAACAGCCAAATTATCACAAATTTCGTTATATTTGTTTCCAGCATGACCTTTTACCCATTGCCAACTGATGTTTAACAAACTGGAAATTTCATCTAATTCAAGCCACAAATCCTTGTTCTTTACCGGTTCTTTGTTTGCTGTTCTCCAACCATTTTTCTTCCAAGCGTGAATCCAAGATTGAATACCATTTTTCACGTATTGGCTATCGGAAATCAAAGTAATATTAGCATTTTTCCAAAGTGGATTTTCAGCCACAGTTTCCAAAGCTTCAATGGCAGCCATCAATTCCATTCGGTTGTTTGTAGTTAGTTTTTCACCGCCGCTCAGTCTATGTTCTTCAGAATTGGCAAGAATAACAGCACCCCAGCCACCCTTACCTGGATTTTCAGAACAAGCACCGTCTGTGTAAATTGTGATATTTTCAACCATCACATCACTTGAAACAACTGGGGATTTTTCAGTTGCTGAAATTGTTTCTTCTTGAACAGATTTTTCTTCCTTTTCTGAAGAAGCAGCTTTTATCCCTGCCTCGAAAGGATAAACCAATTTCCATTGACCTCGTATTCCGTCCATCATTTCAAGCAAAAGCAAACTATCTTTGTGGGGATGAATCTTGCTCTCAATTTCCCCAGCCTCAAAACAGTTCATTGCTTCAACAAATTCGTATTCATAACCATTTACATCAAAAGGATAATTTTCTTTTTCTATAATGGCTCCAGATTTATCCAAAATATTTATTTCTTCGCTATACCAAAAATGAGGCACGTGAATTACGCCCTTTTCACCGATAATTCGAGCAGATTTAAAATGGTTTCCACATTCTGTATCAATACTACCAGTTAAAGTTGCATTAAAATCTGAAAATCTAATAGAAATGGAATCTGAGGCATCAACGCCTGTTTCAGTTTTTCGACATAGCGACTTCACTTCCAAAATCTTAGATTTGTCGAAATTGATTAAAGACAAGGCATACATCAATGGATAAATTGTAACATCAAGCAAAGCACCCCCAGCCAAAGACATTTCATAAAGTCTAGAACCAGGTTTGTATGGAACATCAATACAAAAATCAGCGTAAAATCCTTTTACAGTACCAATTTTTCCACCAGCAACCAATTCCAAAACCCGTTTATAAGCTGGTTGAAACCGAGTCCACATTGCTTCCATGAAAAAGAGCTTTTTTTTCCGAGAAAGACCAATCAATTCCAAAAGCTGATATTTGTTTACACAAGAAGGTTTTTCCACCACAACAGCTTTTCCACATTCCAAAGCCTTTTTAGAAAGTTCAAAGTGATTCATATGAGGTGTGGCAATATAAACAATTTGAACATCAGTATCCGCTAATAATTCATCATAAGAGCCATAAGCTTTTTGTATTTTAAACTCAGCAGCAAATTCGTGAGCTTTTTCTATTTTTCTTGCAGCACAAGCAACAATATTTGCTTTTTCCAAACTTTGCAAAGCTGGTAACACACTATGTGCAATATTCCCAGTCCCAATTATTCCCCAATTTATTTTTTCCATAATATAAGATTTTAACATATTCTACATATTTTGTGAATTTTATGAGAGGAATATTGTGGAAAATCTAAGCTGTAATTTCTAAGATTTTTTATGGATTATCAAAAAAATCATCTAGATTTAAAAATTCTTTTTCTTCTGGTGTTGCAAGACTTTTTACTTCTTCAAGAAATTCAATTTTGCCTTTTACATCAAGTTTGCCATACATTTTGGAAAAAGTTCGCTTTACAGAACTTTCTGAAACATTTAAGTTTTGAGCCACAGAAAAATACTTGTAATCTTTAATTAACAATTTGATATAATTCATCTCTTGCTCAGAAAAAATATCCTTTAACGAGCCAATAGAAGACTTTTTTTTGCTTTTATAATACTGTCGAACATCATCGTGATAAAGCAAACTCATCATTGCCACAATAATTACAACCAAAATAGAATCAAGAATCAAATCAATTAACAAATGAGAGTTTTTCCGATATACATGAAAAAGAGCATATCCAAATCCCAGCACAAACACAACAACCTTAATCCATAAAAATTTTTTGAAAAACCCAACCTTTATAAAAATAGCAATTCCAACAAAAAACAAAACAGCTCCCACCGCATTTCCTGTGGACCAAACATATATTCCGCCCCAAAAAATGCTCAACAATCCAAAAACCCAAAGTGTTCTAGGCTTAATAATTACCCAAATGCACAAAAATGTTGAAATGATAGAAGGAATCAAAACGTGATTCAGCGTATTTTGTTTATGATTATAAAAAAGGTTGATACACCAGCAAAAAATGAAGAATATGCCTAATATCCGCCACAAGTTGTCATCAAGATTGGATTTTTTGCTCATATTTACATTATGAAATATTTATTTTGTTTCTGTCAACAAGAACATAATATTTTAAAATATTTAAATTTGAAATGAGTTTTGTTTTTCCAATACTATAAACCTAAAATCCTCTTTGCATTTAATCCTGCAATTTGATTTTTAGCTTTTTCTGGTAAATCAAGGGCATAAAGTTTTTCTAGCTCTGTTTTTCCACTACTCCAAGGTGAATCTGTGCCAAAAAGAACTTTCTCTGCTCCATGATTTTTTACAATCCGCAAAAATTGTTCACTTGAGTAAAAATCAAAGCCCATAGCCGTATCTAAATAAATGTTTTTTCCGCATAATTCTTTTTCTACCAAGTCCCATTGTTGTGAGCCACCTAAATGAGCCGCCACAATTACGCCACCTTGCATAGAATCTGCAATTTTTGCAAACTGTGCTGGAGATGTTTTATATGGCGGTGGATATGCTGGGTCAAATCCAGCGTGAAAAATCAAAATTAACCCTTTTGAAAGAGCATAATCGTAAATTTTCAAGAATCTATCTTCGTCAATCACAAAATTCTGGTATTCTGGATGAAATTTTATGCCTTTTAAACCAAGACTGACTACAAAATCAATTTGTTCTTTGTAATTTTCGCTATGAGGCCAAATGCCACCGAAACTTACAATTTGATTTTTATATTGATTTTGGATTTCTGCCACCCACAAATTTGTAGATTCAACCTGACTTTCCTTTGTTACAACTGGTTGCAAAACAGAATAATCTATTTTCCAAGTGTTCATATTATTTAGCAAACCTGCCAAAGTTCCGTCACTAACTGGAGGATAAATCCCGCCACTTCCTTTTACAAGGCTTTCCACTGCCCTAGCTGCAATTTTTTCTGGCCAAATATGTGTGTGAAAATCAATAATCATAAATTTATTTTATCAAAATATTTAGATTTTTGTCACGTTTTTTTTCTAATCTGATTACATTTTGTACTATTATGACATTGAACCATTTCCTGTCGCTGAAATTACTTCACTATTTCTCTTGTTTATGTTAATCTTATGGCGATGAAAAACCTAAGAAAAACAAAAATTGTGTGTTCTATGGGACCCACAACAGCAAATGACGAAATCGTTGAAAAATTGATAAAAGCAGGTATGAATGTAGCTCGTTTCAATTTTTCCCACGGAACTCACGAAACTCACAAAGTTGCAATGGAAAGAGTGCGTCGAGTTTCTGAAAAATTACAAACTCCTGTAGCCCTTCTTTTGGACACAAAAGGTCCTGAAATTAGAACTGGAAATGTTGAAAATGATGGATTGATTAAATTTTCAGTTGGCGACAAAGTTATTATTACTGTAGACGGAGCGACTTGTACTCAAGGGAATGAAACGACTCCAACTCATCTAAGTTTATCTTGGAAAGATTTACCAAACAGAGCTTCAAAAGGTATCAAAATCTTGATAGCAGACGGTTTAATCGAATTAGAAGTTGATTCTATCGAAAATGAAACTGTTTATTGTACTGCAAAAAATTCTGGCTCCATTGGTAGCAAGAAAAACGTAAATATTATAGGACTACACGCTGGTCTTCCAATTATGACTGACCAAGACAAAGCTGATATTGCCTTTGGTGTTTCTCAAAACGTAGACTTTATTGCAGCAAGTTTTGTTAGTTTTCCTTCAGAAGTTGTGGAAATCCGAAATTACTTAAACAGTCTTGGAAGCCATGCTTTGATTATTGCCAAAATCGAAAACGAAGAAGGCGTAAACAATATCGACGGAATTATTGCAGAAGCTGACGGAATTATGGTTGCTCGTGGTGATTTAGGTGTTCAGCTTCCAACAGAAAGAATCCCTCTTGCCCAAAAATACATTATTAGTCGCTGCCGTTTAGCTGGAAAACCTGTTATCACAGCTACACAAATGCTAGATAGTATGATATCAAATCCACGACCAACTCGTGCAGAACTTACAGACGTTGCCAACGCTATTTTTGACGGAACAGATGCTACAATGCTTTCTGGAGAAACTGCTAACGGTAAATATCCTGTAGAGGCCGTTGAAACTATGGCAACTATTGCTCGTACAGTTGAAGATAGCGAAGAATACACAACTCGTATGTTTGAGCTAGATCAAAATATCGCTAGTGGAAAGAAAATCGAACACATTGTTGCAAAAAATGCTTACCTAATGGCAAAGGATTTAAAAGCTATAGCTATTGTTACTCCTACTTTACAAGGAAATACAGCTAGAATGGTAAGCCAATTCCGTCCAGAGCAATCAATTATCGCTGTAACTCCAATTCCACGAGTTCAACGTCAATTGATGTTAAACTGGGGCGTTTATCCAATGCTATCAGAAGTTGTTGACGATAGTGAATGGATGGTTCAAAACGCAATCAAAAAAGCACTAGATTCTGGCGTAATTCACTTAAGTGATAGAATCGTTATGTTAGCTGGTATCCCAATTAACAACCCCATCAAAGTAAATACTGTAAAAGTTTTATTTGTTGGAAATGTTGTAGCTGCTGGAAACGGTGGAGTTTCAAACCAAGAAAACAAACGAGTTAGCGGTCGAGTATTCAAAATAACAGAACCAAACGAATTCCGTTCATATATCCGAGGAAGCAAAGCTGGTGGTGTAATCTTAGTTTGTAACAAAATCACAGAAGATTTTATACCAATTTTACGCATTGTAGACGGTGTAATCAGTGAAGAAGATAGCGAAATCCCAGCAGAACTTCTATCAATGGTAAACCCAAATCTTGTATGGCTACTAAACTGCAAAGGTGCTATGAAATCTCTTGAAACAGATTTAACAGTTACAATTGACGGTGGACAAGGATTAGCTTACGAAGGACTTTGTTAATACAGGTGATAAAGAGACGTTCTTCTAAAAACTCTCCAACACTGTAAAACCCAAATAAAAACAAAAGGACTATCTTGAAGTGTTTTCACATTTTCAAAAGACAGTCCTTTTTTTTGCAATATCTAAAATCTAATTTTAAAAAACCAAATCCCCGTTTTCTTTCATAATGCTAAATACAGAATTATTTCCAACAAAGTGTCCAGAACCTGCAAAAACAAAGGTTGTTCCGCCTTCATTTATAAGTTCTGCAAAGGTTTCCGCCCAATTTGTATTTCGTTCTGTAAATAACAAATCATAATATTCAACCATATATGGTTCTTCAGCGATTTCTTTCTCCATATCATCAAACAAACAGGCAGCCAAAGCATTTTCATCCCCAGATAAATATGTTTCATACAATTTTTTAGTTTCTTCGATGGCTGCATTTTCGTCTTTTAGCATTTCATCAATAGTTGAAGTCATCATATCCATTTGAACATCAATATCACCATACGACATAATATCAAGTTGTACTTCCAACTCATCAAGACCAAACATTTCGATTCCGTAATTATTAGAAACTGTAATAAAATGAGTGTCATAAGCATAATTTGATGATAAATCCGTTCCCTGCAAAGTTAGATTTGAAACAGCAGAATATAAAACCCAAGGCATATATATTTTTTGAGAATCAACTATGTTTTTCCCAAGTTTTTCTTCCAAAAATTTTTGCTGTTCGTCTGTCAAAGTATCATACCAAGCAATTCCTCGCTCAGCCTCAATTTTAGTTGCTTCTTTTTGGGAATCTTGCATTCTAAAAGAAAGTTTTGTCACAAGGTTTTTCCATCCTTGGGAAGAAATCTCGCCATAAACTTTGTCTGCTTTTCCATAGGCTTGTGCAATTTCCTGAGGAAGAGGATAAAGTCTTTCATCGCCTACGTGAATTGTTCCCAAAACATAAATTGTAGATAATTTCCCATTTGCATCAGCACCTTCAATTTTCCAAAACATCATATCATCATATTTTGACAAAACAGGAACTTCTGGCACCTTTGTTGTTGCACAGGAAAAAAATCCCAAAGCCAAAATTGCCACACAAAAAATTACAAAACAATTTGTAAAATTTTTTCCAAAACAAAACTTTTTTTTCATTTTTTTCTCCCATAAGAAAGTCAATGAGGAAGTTTCAACTTCCGATTTGATTTTTTTCAAAATTTTTCCAAAATCTTCAATTTTTTTTAAAAATTTTGATTTTTTTTTCTAATTATATATGTATATAACTTTTTTGGAGGAATTATGTCAACGGACAAAATTAAACTAAAACCAATTTTCATACTTTTGGGAATTTTTCTTTTATCACCCTTAATTTCCTGCAACATTTTAAATGGAAACGAAGATTTTAATAATTCTAACATTTCCATCATTAGTTGGAATTTACAAACTTTTTTTGATTCAGTGACAGAAGGCACAGAATATTCTGAGTTCAAAGGAAGTTCCAGCAAATGGACAAAAGAAAAATACGAAGAAAGAATCACAAGATTATGTGATTTTATAGAAAGTCAAGATGCTGATATTTACGCTTTTTCCGAGCTTGAAAATGCAAATATTCTTCAAGACATTTCTAATAATTTAAATAGCAAATCAATAAAAGGCGGAAAATATAAATATGCTTGTTTTGGAAAAAATCAAGGTGGCGTTTTTGGATGTGGAATAATTTCAAAATATCCTTTGGAAAATCTGAAACTTCATAATATAGATTTTAGATATTATGAAAATCAACCAGAACTAAGACCTATTTTGGAAGTTACAGCCTATGACAAAAATCAAGAAAAATTTTCTTTGTTTGTTTGTCATTGGAAATCAAAATCTGGTGGAGAAAAAGAAACAGAAATTTGGAGAGATTTACAGGAAAGTTTACTTGCTAACTGTGTTTCAAAGGCTAAAAACAATAGAATTGTAGTTTGTGGAGATTTTAACAGAGATTTAAACGAATTTCAAAAAAACAGTACAAATGATAAGATTTTGTTGCGAAGTTTTGAAGGTGAAAATCAAGTTTATGAAGAACTTGTAAATCCTTGGTTATTAAGTACAGAAAAGGGCTCTTATAATTTCAATGGCGAATGGAACAAAATCGATCACTTTTTTCTGTCCTCAAATATCAATTTCTTGAAATTTTCCACGATTAAAGATTTTACAAACGACAAGGGATATCCTGAAGAATACTCTGTTCGCACAGGACGAGGATATTCTGACCATTTACCAATTTTGTGCCAATTCAGTTTTTAAAACCGAAATATTTGCACCAAAATTTTTCGCCTTTTATTTATATTTATTCTGTGATATAAAAATTTTATGAACACAACAGCAATTTCACAAGAAAAAATGCCTATTCCTTGGGCAAGAGCAATTTGCTATTCTGGATACCGAGAAAATCAACATCCAAACAAGCAAATTTATCCTTCTAAATCTCAAATCAAAGAAGATTTAGAAATAATCGTAAAACACGGATTTTCTTACATTAGAATGTACGATGCCGTTATTTATCCAGAGTTGGTTTGCCAAGTTATTCGAGAAAACAACTTTCCATTAAAACTAATGCTAGGTCCAGGACTTTTAAGCGAAGTAAACAATCCAAATTGTGCTTGGAACAAAACTGTTTTCTCTGATGAGGAATTGCACCAGAGAGCTGTCCAAAACGATAAACGCATCGAAAACTTGATAAGGATTGCAAATACCTATTCTGACATAGTTTTTGCTGTTTCAGTAGGAAATGAAAACACTCCAACTTGGGGAGAAAATACAGTTTCTGAAAATCGTTTAATTGAATTTGCAAAAAAATTAAAAACTGAAACTGGAAAAATCGTTACATTTAACGAAGGTGCAAGAGAATGGAAAAAACTTGAAAAACTTGCTGCCTATATGGATGTAATTTGTATTCATTCTTACCCACTGTGGTACGGCTTAACTTTGGCAGAAGCTCTTGAAGCAAACAAAAAAGATTATGAAGATATAAAAAATCTATATCCAACTAAGCAAGTTTTGTTTTCTGAAATTGGCTGGGCAACAGTGTGTCTTGAAAACACAGAGATGCAAAAACCAGAAGTAAACGAAGAAAACCAGCAAAAATACTATCAACAACTTTGGGAGTGGACAGACAAAGAAAAAATCACTGCATTTGTTTTTGAGGCCTTTGACGAACCTTGGAAGGGCTCAGACAATCCAAATGAAGTAGAAAAACACTGGGGATTGTATTATGAAAATAGAACCCCAAAGTTGATGTATAGAAATTAAACTAACAAGCAGAGTTTATTTCTGCACGAAGGTGTCTTACGGCTCTCATCTCCATTTGACGCACGGTTTCTGCTGAAACTCCAAGCTCTTCTCCAACTTGGCGAAGAGTTTTGGTTTTTTCATCGTTATCAAAATTGAATCGATATCGAAGAACCTTTTGTTCCATTTCAGGAAGTCTATTTATCATTTGGTGAATATTTTCCTTTTCATAAGAATCCATAAGTTTATTTTCTGGTGAAAAAGAATAATCTGGAATAGAATCCCCTAGATTCAAGTTAGCATCATCATCCACTTCTGAATCGATACTTACGATTGTATATGAATATAAATTTGCATTTCTAATTTCTTCAACGCTTAAATTTAATTTTTTTGCCACTTCTTCATCAGATGCTTCTCGACCAAGTTTTTGGAAAAGACTCAACTTTGCAGAGTGGATTTTTCTTAGCATTTCTTCTTTTCTGTGAGGAAGAATGATTTGACCTGTTTTGTTGCGAACATATCTTGTAATTGATTGTGCAATCCAAGCATAAGCATATGTAGAAAATCGTGTATTAAATGAATAGTGATATTTTGTAGCAGCAGTCAACAAACCAATATTTCCCTCTTGGATTAAGTCCATTATTGAAACGTAGGGATTTTTATATTTTTTTGCAACACTAACAACCAAACGAAGATTTGATTGAACAAGACGCATTTTTGCTTCGTTATCACCTTGTTGAACAAGTTTTGAATGTTCAATTTCCTGTTCAAAAGTCATTAGTGGATACTTGAGAATCTGTTTAACATATTCCTTGTAAGCCATTGTTTCCATTTTTTATACCTTTCCTCAATTTGTTTTTCTATAGAAAGATATGCAAAAACTATGCCAACTTTTAATTCTAACAAAAATAAAACATAAAATTCACAAAACTTGCTTATAATACAATAAATTAAAAAATCAACCTAAAATCAAAAAATTGTGTAAAATTCTAAAACAAATCATAAAAAAATCTGATTTGTATAATTTTTTAGACAGTAAACCAGTTTTTCTGTACATTTTTTTATACAGTTCTCAAAAAAAAGTATACAGTTTTGACATAATTTATACTGGATAAAACCACTCTTTTCCATTTTGGTCAACAGTTTTCCAATTTTGACCATCTTTTTCAAATTTTGTAGCCATTATATTGATTTTACCGCCACCACCTGGCAAATCCACAGCATAAACTGGCAAAGAAAGCCCAGAAAGCTCAGTTTTTAACTCAGCGTATAATTCTTTTCCTTTTTCTAAAGGCACTCTAAAATGAGAAGTTCCTTCCGCCAAATCAGTTTGAAACAAATACCCAGGTTTTATTCCCATAAAAACAAGATTTTCAAACAAAGAAGTAAGAGTTTTTACATTATCGTTGATTCCATGAAGCAAAACTGTTTGAGATTGAATCGGAATCCCATTTTGGATAAGTTGGGTCAAAACCTCATATGATTTTGGAGACCATTTTTTGGAGATTTCTACAGGATGATTTATGTGTGGAATCACCCAAAGAGGGGCATATTTTTTTAGCAAATCAATAGTTTCTGGTGTAAATCGCTCTGGAGCAAAAATTGGAGCTCTAGTACACAATCGAATGAGAATGCCTGGTCTAGCTTTTCGTATTGCATAAAACAAAGCATTTAATTTTTGATCTGAACCAGTCATAGGGTCGCCACCAGAAATCAAGATTTCTTTAATTTCTGGATGTTGGCTAAGATAATCAGAAACTTCTGCCATTTCTGTAGAATTGATAAAACCAGTTCCCTTTCCTGCAAAAGAGCGTCGAAAACAAAATCTACAATATGTAAAACATTTTGAAGTTGTTAGTAACAAGCATCTATTTTTGTACTGATGAATAAGTCTGCCGGTTTTTTGATACAGTTTTGCTCCCAATGGGTCAGCAAGTTCATTTTCTTCGATATGCTCTTCCGCTTTTGAAGGAGTACATTGTCGATTTATTGCTACAAAAGCCTCTGCCGCTTCTTGTCGTTCCTCTGTGTTTTCGTTGGAACTAGAAGCCGCAAAAGCCAGTTTATTTAAGAGATTCGTATAATACGGTGATACTTGATTTGGGAGCAATTCCATATTTTTTCCAAATTAGAGTTTTATAGCGTAACTAAAAGCAATTCTATTAAAAAACCACTCTCTTCCATTGTAATCTAAAGCAAAATTAGTTTTGTCATCAGAAGATTTTTCAGAAGAAAAACCTCGTCGACTTGAAAAACCAAGTTGGATTGTTAAAGCGTGTTTTTCATTAAACTTTAAAATACAAATTGGATTGATTGCAATCTTCATAAAAGTTGGATTCCATTTTTCAAAACCCTTATCAATATTTGAATCAGAATAATATCCGCTAAATTCAAACTGAAGTCCTACAGTTTGTAAAATTAAAGGCATTTGATAACCTAAAACCACTGTAGAATTGTAATTCCAACCGTTAAATCCTTCTCCAGTTCCCTGCCAAATCCAAGGTTTACTAGTATCAATTCCTGTTAATCCTTTGTAAATCACATCATAAGTTGCCATTGTTACAACGTGAGTCCAATCACCTGGCACAATAGCTCCTAAATCAAATTGGAACAAACTAGAAAATTTATATTCATAAAAATAATTTTGAAATGGAGTTAGATTTTTATATCCATCTTGATTGGAAACATATTCTCCCATTCCCTTTATTCCAATAAATTCCCAACCAGTTGCAAATTTCGCACTAGCTGAAAAATTTAAAAAAGCAATTGGAGTAAAAGAAACTGAAAATTGAGGAGCAATAGAAACCGGTGTTAACTCAAAAGCACAAGAGAGATTTAGATTATTTCCTTTTACGAGAGGATTTGAACCGAAAGGTGTTGGAATAATGTAATTATATTTTCCCACAACACGAAATTCTAAACCAGAATAAACACCAGATAATGGAGCAAAACGATTTACATCTGAACCTTCTTTTGCAACTGGCTCTGATTTTGGATAATAAGCAAAATCTGTAGTAATAGAAAAATTATCAGAATTTGCAAACAAAGAAAATGATAAAACAACAAAACAAAAAAGTGCTAATATTCTCTTCATAAAAACCTCGAATCTCTAATATGGAAGATTTTCCAAGAATGATATTAGCACATTATTCAAAAAGTATGAATACATTTATAAAAAACTAAATTGTGTACAACAAACTTCCTGTACAATTTTCTGAGCGAAGAACAGCACTTTCATCTCCTGCTAACATTCTTTCGCACAAATTGGCTCCCATTGGTTTTCCCATCAAAAAGCCTTGAATATTTTTACAATTTATAGCTTCCAAAACTTTTAGCTGCTCTGGATTTTCAACACCTTCTGCAATGGTATCCAAGCCCATTTTTGTAACAAGGGAAACTATCGCATTGGTAATGTCTGCTTCCTTGCTTTGTTCAGAAGATATGTTTGCAATGAATGATTTATCAATTTTCAAAGTTGTCAAAGGCAAAACTTGTAAATAACTTAAAGATGAATAACCAGTTCCAAAATCGTCCAAGGAAATTCCGATTCCCAATTCTTTGACACGACTTAGCAGTTCCACAGTATCTTCTATATTATCGATAAAAATTCCCTCAGTGATTTCAATTTCAATTTTTCGAGGGTCAATATTATGACGACGAATTGCAGAATTTAAATCAAACAAGAAAGTAGGATTTTTTAGTTGAATGGGAGACACATTTATTGACATAATTCCTTGGAAATTATATTCCCGCTGCCATTTTGCAAGATAATAGCAAGATTGATCCAAAACCCAATCTCCCAAAGGAATAATCAACTTTGATTCTTCCGCCATCGGAATAAACTGATCTGGTTTTATCCAGCCTAATTCTGAGTCGTACCAACGAACCAAAGCTTCAAAACCACGAAGAGTTTTTGTAGTAATATCAACCTGAGGCTGAAAATATAATTCTAAACAACTTGTATCGATGGCATTTGTCAATTTATTTTCTAAGCAAATTCGTTCGACAAACTTTTCTTGCATCAATTGTTCAAAGAAATAAACAGCATTTTTCCCGCTCTTTTTAACTTCATACATCGCCATATCAGCATATTGGAAAAGTTCATCAAGTTTTGTAGTGTCGTTTGGATACAAAGCGATTCCAGCAGAAATGTTAATATTAACCTTGTTCAATTCTTCAAGAACCGTATCTCCCACAGTTCCCATATAATCCCGAGAATAAACATTTGTTACAGAAAGCAAAAACTCATCTCCACCAAAACGATACACAGAAATATCTTTAGTACAAAGATTTTTTAGCACATTTGCAGTTCTTTGCAACAACTCATCCCCTGCTGTATGCCCCATAGAATCGTTTACTTTTTTTAGATTATCCACATCAATAACCATAATGGCGGCTTTTGTGTTGTTTTCAGAAGCATCTTTTACAATTTGCTCCAAATCCATCATCATTTTTGCACGATTTGGGATTTCAGTTAATTTATCGTAATATGCAATATGTTCAAGTTCTTTGTTTAAACTTTCGATTTTCTCAAGTTTGCTTTTCAAAGCTTGTTTTGACAACAATAATTCATCAGAAACAGCAGCCATACGCAGATTCTGATTTCGTAAAAGATTTTCTTTTTCCATAAATCGAGAAACATCTTGAAAAATAAACATCAAAATATCATCTTCGATTTCTGAAACATTAACCTTTAGCCACATATTCAATTCTGGAGAATAAAATTCCTGACTAATTTCTTGATTTGATGAATAACTTGATTTTCCAACGCTAACAAAATCTACATTTGGAGATAAAATTTCAAAAAGACTGGATAAATTCATATCTTGATTTTTTCGAGATTTTATCATTTTTTCAAATTGATTATTTGAATATAAAACAGAAAAATCACTTATTTCATCGTTATGAAAAACTGGTCGAACCAAAACCACAGCATCAGATAAATTAGAAATTATATTTTTAAAAACAGAAGATTTAATCATTGTTCCATATCGTATACATAAAATTTACTCTCTCTTAATGTAAAAAATTACAATTTTTCTTAATTTTATACGATTTATGAACTTTATGCAAACGAATTTTACGACATCTTTTTTCAATAATAATTACTTTATAAACCTCTATTTCCTACGGAAATCCCTAGAAATCCTATTGAAAAACCTTGATTTTTAGCACATAATAGAACCTATGGCAGGTGAAAATTTCTTTCAAAAACTTTTTTCGTCTTTCTTTGCAAACTCTGACCCAGCAGCAGAGAAAAAAAGACAACTTAAACAAATTGGCAAAGCTGTAGCAAAATCAAAATACAAGTTTTACAAAACTTCTTCTGGAGAGATTTTAGCTCCTTTTGCAAAGTATTTTTATGATATTTACAAAGCTACAAGTCAAGCTCAAATTCTATTTTTAAATACTCAAAACAAAGAAATCTTTAAAAATTGGGCTGTAAACTTTTACTTAGAAGATAAACAGCGAGAATCCATAGAAAACTTAAGTGAAGAAAAAATCACAGAATTTGCTAAATCTCAATCTTTTCAGGAAATAAAAGATAGAACAAAAGCTGAAATTGAAGTTTTAACTGCTTTTTTTACTCCAGAAGTTGTTACAAAAATCGACACACTTTATACTCGATTAACTGTTTTTGCAGCTTTTGTAAGTTATGATTATTACTTTTTGCTAAAAAAATTCGATTCATCACTTCGAGAAAGAGAATTTTCTGGTAGTGTAAAATTCGACAATATAAACGCAGAATACTTAACAGACGATTTGAAAGAATTTGTTTCCGTTGCTTATGCTATTCCACTAGATAATTTGTTATGGAACGACGTTTTTGAAATGCTCAAGCAAAATCGTGGCGTAACTCCTATGGCACCAAATCTTTGGAACAAAATTCTTGCTAGAATCAAAGATTTACGAGTTAGTGGCATTTTGGAAATGTTGATTCAGCTTTCTTCTAGCGATCCAAATTATAAAGTTATAGAAAGTCAAAAATTAGAGCGAATCGCAGAGCCTTACTACGAAAAAATAAAAGACACAGCTGAAAAAACCATCAAAAAACTAGAAAAACAACAAAAAGACGGCAAAAAGTCTCAGTTGGCAGTCCAAGTTTTTGGTTCAGAAAATGTTATTCGCCTAAAGCATTACACAGAAAATAACGGTATCGCTTTTACAAAGAAACGCCTTGCTGGATACAAATATGCGGCTCCGTTAAACTACTTAAAAGCATTTTTAATTGATTACATAAAAAAAGATTTGCGAGATTTTTGCGATTTAGTTTTGGTTCGCGGAAAATGGACAACCACAGCTCTCGCTTCTCCTTTGTCAGATGCCTACAACGCTTTACTAGAAACTTCTGATACAATTACAGCCTTTGATAACCGACTTTCCGAAGATGGAGAATACGGAGCAAAATTCAAAAATTACATTATCAGAGTAGACAGAGATATCGAAGCCCAAAAAGTTATGATGTCTTTATTGGATGATGTAAACACAGATGCAAAGGACTTGGTTGCAGAATCTTCCAAAAAACTTATTGTGGTTGGAAAAACCATAAAAGCTTTGTTAGAAGATCACGAAAAACAAAGACCAGAAATGCTCATAAACTGGAAAGAAATCGATAGATTTGCTGAAACTCCAATAAAAGATATGGGAGTTGATTTATACAAAAAAATCTATTTATTCGTTTCTCTAATGCAAATGTACGTATAATTTTTCATTTCAAAAAAAAGGTTTGTCTATGAAAAAAGTTTTTTCGTTTTTACTTTTGATTTTGGTGTTTACAAATTTAAATGCACAAGTTGTAAATGATGGACAACTTCTAAAAAGTGATTTTTGGATTTATCAAGATTTAGAAACTCTCTCTCTTGAATCTAAAGAAGTTCTCTTTTGGGATACAACGCCTGTTTCCGTTGGAGAAATTAAGTTTTATCTAAAACAACTTGATTACGAAAAACTTTCTCAAAATGGAAAAGACTTATACAACAAAGTTTATGATTATTTGTACACAACTTCCTACATCGGGAAAAAAAACTTACAATCTCAAGGAATAGAAAAAGATTCCTCTACAAGATTTTCTGTAGGAATTGATTTTAATCCAGAAGTGTATTTTAGGACAAACAAAGATATCCAATCATCAGTTCAATATTATTACGAGAATTGGCCTTTATCCGCTCCAATCAAATTTGGGGTTTCCGATTATGTTTGCTTAGAATTGGATTTTTTCTTAGGTAAAAATTATTATTCATCTACATCAACAGATTCTTTTACAAATATTCCATTAAGTGGTGGTGATATTGAGTACGAATTTCCAAGATTTGCTTACGGTAGTTTTGGAAAAACCTATGAAGATTGGGGATACAATTTTACAATTGGAAAAGAAGGTTTTTCTATTGGAAACACAACCCTTGGCTCAATAATTTACAATTCTACATTTGAGACAGACGCTTATTCTGTTGCATCTGTGTATTCTCCAAAATTTAAATACAACTTAATATTTAGCCAAGTAACTCACAAAAGTTTTTTATATCTTCACAATTTTAATGTAAAAATTCTTCCAAATTTAAAATTCAGCATAACAGAAGGTGGTCTTCGAGAAGGTCCAATCGAGTTAAAATATTTTAACCCAACAATGATTATCCACTCTTTCTATGGAGCCGACATTTACAAAACTGAAGAAGAATACAATCTAAATCGGCACTATTCTTCATATTTAGGATTTACATTAGATTACAATCCTGTGAAAAATTTACGTCTTTATTGTTTGTATGCTATGACAGAAATGCAGCTCCCTGGTGAAAGAAATAGCTCCTATGGCTCACTTTTGCCAAACGGAATCGGATTACAAGGGGGAATTGATTTTTCACATCCAAGTGGCTCAAAAGGCTTTTACGTTGGAAATATCGAAGCTGTTTACACTTGTCCATATTTATATTTAAAACAAAGTCCTGATTGGTCTTTGGTAAAATTACGTTTTGACAAAATGAATGCTTCAAATCCTGTGGTTTCTTGGATTGGTTCTCCTTTTGGACCAGATACTTTTGCTCTAACTTTGAGTTTTGGGTATACACAGCCACAAAAATGGTCTGCAAAAGCAGGATATTTACTTACCATGAAAGGTGAAATTGACGGTAAAACTATCCAAGAAAAACTTCCTCTAAAATCTGAAAAGGACAATCCAAATGCCGAAAAATATCCTGCATATTATCCAACAGTTTTACACGAGCTTGGATATTTGACAGAAGAAGAAGCTCGAGAACGTGCACAAGTTCAAGGTTTATCTGGCATTATTCAATATAGAAATGATGTTTCAATTTCTGGAGAATATTGGTTTTCCGAAAAACTTAAAGCCAATGCAGAAGGAATTTATACCTTTGTTTTCAACAATAATCATAAAAAAAATGATTTCCAACAAGGATTTGAGCTAAAACTTTCTTGTAGTTATAATATTTTCTAGATTTTACGCTAAAAATTCAAAATTTTGTAAATCTTTATATAGTATTTATTATATGAAGATTTACATAAAAAAGTTATTGTCTGTTTTTTCAAAGAAAAAGGATTTTTTTCCTCAGGATTCTGATACTCTCTTAGAAAACTCAGAAGACTTCACTCCTGTTTTTGCTGAAAAAACTGACAATCCCCTTGAAAACGATGACTTTATCTTAGAAACTGCACAAAAAGCCTTTGGTATCACCTATTTATATCCCTGGCAAAGATTAGTAATCGCAAATATTCTAGAACCAGAAAACGAAAATAGCCAACAAATCGTCTTGCTTCCCACAGGAGCTGGAAAATCTATGTGTTTTTTGGTTCCTGCCCTAGTGTTTGAAGGTGCTACGCTGATTTTGTATCCACTTTTAGCTTTAATGCAAGACCAAGAGCGTCGTATGCAGGAAGGGAATTTGTCGGCTGTTACTTTTCGTGGCGGTCAGAGTCCAGAAGAACGGGCTGAAAAAATTCAAGCTATAAAAGAGGGAAAAGCAAAGGTCATTCTTGCAAATCCAGAAGTTTTGCAATCAAAAAATCTTATTGAACAACTAAAAAGCTGCAACATTTCCCATATCGCCATAGACGAAGCCCATTGTGTTTCTGAATGGGGAGACACTTTTCGCCCAGCTTATCTGACTCTAGGAGCAATCATCAAAGAACTAAATATTAGTCGAGTAACAGCTTTTACAGCCACCGCAAGTCCAGTTGTTTTGGAGCGAATAAATCAAGTTTTATTTGAGGGGAATGGTCACATTGTACGAAGCGAAGCAGACAGACCAAATATCCATTATTATGTCCATTATGCTCATTGCAAAGAAAAAGCTGTGTTAAGATTAGCAGAAAAAGAAGAAAAACCCTTGCTAATTTTTTGTAGTTCAAGAAACAACGCAGAACAAATGGCTCACCTTTTGCAAGAACAATTACGGGTTTTGCATCCTGAAGAAAAACAATCTGTCAGCTTTTATCACGCTGGTCTTTCAAAAGAAGAAAAAACCTCTATCGAAAAATGGTTTTATCCCCACAAAAAAGGAATGATGGCCTGTACTTGTGCTTTTGGTATGGGAGTTGATAAAAAAGATATAAAAACTGTAATCCACCTAGATCCGCCCCAAACGGCAGAAAGTTTTATCCAAGAAGCAGGAAGAGGCGGCAGAGATGGTTCTATTGCAAAATCAATTTTGGTTTGGAGTCCCGAAGATAGCCGAAAATACAATAAATTTCCAGAAAAAAGTCGTGAGAGAGTATTGCTGGATTTTGCCACCACAAAAGTTTGCCGCCGACAAGTTTTGTTGGACGCTCTTGGTGCAGAACAAGCTCCTTGTAAAGGCTGTGATAATTGCCTAGGAATATCTATTCACGAGGAATATGAAAATATTAAGATTTTCAATTTTTTGAAAAAATACAAAAATATGTATACACGAAGTGAATTGGCAGAAAAACTTGCTGCTAAAGAAGTCGCTCTACCCTACGGACTTTTAGCAAACGAATATGATGATATTATCAAGCATCTTCAGTATCAAAATAAACTTTCAAAAGGATTGATAAAAATAATTTCTACAAAAATTAAAAAGTCATATCCAAAGAAAAATCAATCAACAACATCTCCTCCATCTTCATAGCCCTCCTCTTCTGTTTCGCTAGATTCATTTTTAGGATCTGAAGATGATTGGGTAACTTTTTTTTGCTTTGGAGGTTTAGGACGTTTTCTGTAACTGATAATATAATTCACAAAATTTAAATACAGCACAACCGCAACCACAGCAATTATCACGTATTTGTTTTTGAGAACAGCTACAATCACATCCCAAACAGACATATCCATTCTTTCTCTCCTAAGCAATTACCAAAATTTCACATTTGATTTTATATCAATTTGTTTATTTTGCTTTGTTTCCAAGATTTTTAATTGTTACAAGCAAAGAATCAAGTTTTTCATGAGTAATGAGCGGATTTAGCAGTGTGAACTTTAAGCAAACACCGCCGTTAGAAACTGTTTGCCCAATAACAACACCTTCGTCGTGGATTAGGCTTCGTCTAACTTTTTTGTTTACTTCATCTCGCTCTGCATTTCCACAGAAAGAAGAAGAAAGTCTAAATACCACAGAACTGATTTCAGGATTTGTAACCACGTCAAAGTCAGAATCGGCTGCAAGTTTTTCGTAAAGATATTGAGCATTTTCCATACTTGTAGAAATCAACTTTGACCAACCTTCCACTCCACGAGTTTGGAAAGAAACCCAAACTTTTAGAGCATCAAAACGGCGAGTTGTTTGAATTGATTTGTCTACAAGGTTTGTGTATCCGTCTTCTTCATCCTCAGTTCTGTTTAGATAATCGGCATGAATTGTTAAGGCTTCAAAGTTTTTTCCATCTGCCAATAAAACAGCACTACAGCTAATTGGCATTAAAAACATTTTATGAAAATCCAAAGTAATAGAATTACACAAAGAAAGATTTGCAACTCTATCTTTATATTTTGTAGACATTACAACTCCACTTCCGTAAGCTGCGTCTGCGTGGAACCACATATTGTGCTTTTTACAAAGTTCAGCAATTTTATCAAGTGGATCAATACTTCCAAAATCTGTAGTTCCAACTGTTCCAACTACACAAAATGGAATATTTCCAGCTGCAATATCATCTTCAATCAATTTTTGTAAAGCTACAGCATCCATCTTTTTTCGGTCATCAACTGGAACTTTTACAACACACTCGTAGCCAAGACCAAGCATGTGAGCTGATTTTTCCATAGAAAAGTGAGAAATACAAGATGTGTAAAGGCGGAATTTTTTGAAGTTTTCAGGCAACCCGTATTTTTTCACGTCGTGATGCAAAACTGTGTTACAAAACCAGTCTCTAGCCACAAGCAAAGCTGTTTCATTTGATTGAGAACCACCAGAAGTAAAAACACCGTCTGGATTATTTCCTGCTTTATCTAAGCCAAAAAGTGAGCAAAGTTTTTTCACAACTACAGTTTCAATTTCAGTTGCTACAGGAGATTGATCCCAAGAATCCATAGATTGATTGTAAGTTGCAATAATCAATTCAGAAGCAATTGTTTCAACAAGTGATGGACCATGTAAGTGCGCCATATAATTTTGAGAAGGAGTGCGTAAAAAATATGGAAGAACTTTTTCCTTTAAGCGTGAAAAAACTTCATCAAAACCAAGACCTTGTTCTGGCAAAAGTTCATCAACTTCAATAATTTTTTGAAGTTCTTGAGGAGTTGGACCTGCATAAGCCTTTCCGTCCACAAAAGTTTCTGTAATAGCCTTTGCCACATTATTGATAATTTCTAGATAATCATCTTTGTTTTGTTGATTTTGAGTTAAAAAAACGCTTTCCATAAACCTTCCTTGTTTTTTAGTTTTCTTTATAGATTCATTGATAAAAAAATGATATTGGGATTTTCCCTAGTTTACGTAAAAAAAACCTGCCAACTAGTTTCCTAATCAGCAGGTTTTTCTAGTATAGATATATTATAGATTTATTCGTATTCCTTAGCAACCTGTAAAACCACTTTTTCAAAGATATCCATAGCAGTATTTATTTCGTCTTTTGTGATATTTAAAGCACACAAACAACGCATAACGCTTCCACCACGTCCACCTTTTTCTGCCACAAATCCGTTTTCAAAACATATTTTTTGAACTTTTGCAGCAATTTCGCCAGAAGTTGGTAAAGAACCAATTCCATCTGGTTGACCTTTAGGATTTACAAATTCGGTTCCAATCATTAGACCTTTTGCTCTAACATCACCAATAATCTTAGTTTTTGCTTTTAGAGCAAGTAATCTTTCTTCAATGATTTTTCCCTTTTCTCTAACTTCTTCTAGGAATTCTGGCTTTGATACTCTGTTCATTACCACAGTTCCAGCAGCCATAGCCAACTGATTTCCGCGGAATGTACCAGCGTGAGCACCTTGTTCCCACTTATCAAGCTTTTTGTTGTAAATTACAACAGAAAGTGGCTGAGAACCACCAATTGCCTTAGAAGCAAGGATTACATCTGGAACAATACCAGCATATTCAAATGCAAAGAATTTTCCAGAACGACCAATTCCACATTGAATTTCATCCACAATCATTGGGATATCTAATTCTTGTGTAACACGGCGAATTGTTTGTAGGAATTCTACAGGAGCTGGAATAACTCCGCCTTCGCCTTGAATTGGCTCAATAATAACAGCAGCAGGTTTTGTAATACCAGATTCTGGGTCTTTTAGTACGTGTTCAAAATATGTACAAGCAGCTTTTACACCAGCTTCTCCACCAAGACCAAATGGACAACGGTATGAATATGGATATGGGAAGAAATGCACATCAGGCATTAATCCGTGAACTTTGTTTTTAGCAGTAAGATTTCCAGTTAAAGCTAAAGCTCCGTGGCCCATTCCGTGGTATCCACCTTGAAAAGCGATAACAGAAGTTCTTCCAGTTGCAGTTTTACATAATTTTAAAGCTGCATCTACCGCATCTGTTCCAGAAGGACTACAAAATTGAACTTTTGCATTGTCCTTAAGCTCTCCGGGTAACAAAGAAAGCAATGTGTGCACAAACTTGTCTTTAACTGGTGTAGTTAAGTCCAAAGTGTGTAGCGGGGCGTCCCCGGTTAGAAGATCCACCATGGTCTGATTGATTTCAGAATCATTGTGGCCAAGTGCAAGAGTTCCAGCTCCGCACAAAAAATCCAGATACTTGTTTCCTTCAACGTCTGTAACCCAAGATCCCTTTGCCTTTGCAATTGCAAATGGGAACTTTCTAGGATAACTACGAGCGTTGGATTCTGTTAACTCCTGTCTGGTAATGTAATACTGATTGGTGTATTCAGATTCGTTTTTCTGAACCATCTACGTTCTCCATTACGGCGATAGTCAAAACCTAAATTTTGCTATCAAAAAAGGGAATACAAGCTGTCAACGGCAGTGTTTTTTTTGACAATTTACAGGATATTTTCCTTAAGTCGTAAAAATGAGAATACATTATATTTTCTTTATTTACAAGTCCTTGAACAAGATTTTTAGACTTTTTTTACAATATTTGTTTTATATTTCACGATTTTATATTTTGCATTGAATTATTCTAATTTTTGAACGATAATATAATTATGGAAACAAGTGTAGATTTTAACAAAAAGCTTTTTGAATTAGCAGAAGCGAAAAAAAATTGGTATGACACTGAGGAAATGGTAAAAATCCTCGAAGAATACAGAAATCTTTTAGGCGTTATAAACAATTTAATCAATCTCCTAGAAAAAAAAGGTTTGATTCAGCCAGATCCTTACAAATTGGACAAAAAAATCTCTGATATTGCCGTGCCAGAAGAAATACCCTTCTTGGATTCTGAACGATCTATGGTTATCGGAGCTAGACTTTCTGATTTTGAATCTATGCTTGATTTTATCTGTAATATTTTCAAATTTTCTGTTTCCACTGTTTCTGTAGAACGAATAAAAACACTTCTTGCACTTAACAACTATTTCCAATGGAATGCTCTTGTACCAAACTCAGCAAAGCCAAACACAAAAGGTCTTGCTGAAATTCTTCAAGCAATAAAAATGGGATCTGATAGTTTATCCGTTAGCGTTTTAAATGAAACAATAAATTACATAACTAAAACTATTTCAAGAATTAACGCTTTGCTAAAAGATTTAACAGATTTCCAAAAAGAGCTTTATAAGGTTGAAATCCGTAAATCACTTTTCGAGCATCCAAATTATTCTCATGAAAAATCCCAAAAATCAACTCACGATGCAATGATGCAAATAAAAAAAATGTTTCCACAAGTTATGGGGAAAAAACCTTTTTATTCAGAGTTGGTGGATGAACTAATAAAAGAAGAATATAGTCCAGAAAAAGACAAATTCAGAGCTATTGTTCTTTCAAAGTTTGAGATTGCCAGTAGCAAAAAAGAAGAAAAGAAAATCAAAATTGATACAAAAGAAATGTTAATGGATTCTGTTCGAGCTTTAGGAAGTGCCGCTCCTTTACTAGAACAAATTTCTCAAAAGATTGAAGATAATCATAAAGTGCTTCAAAGTGAACACAATGGATTTATGGACAAACTTTTGGCATTGATTCGTCAAGCTTTCAATCGCCCTGAAAAACCTGTCGTTTACACAGTTACTGTAACAGAGCCACTCACCCAAAGTAGAAAACAAGAAGATGTTAAATATCAAGATTTTCTAACAGATTTAAATCGTCGTCGCAGAACTTATAATTCCTTTGCTGTGAAGAAAGCTCCCGGTTATATCAAGATTGAATCTCAAGAGGAAAAGTCTATTTTGGAATATTTATCAAAACAAATATCAGAATGTAATCACTTAATGCAACTTTTAACTGCCTTGGATGAATATTTTAAATCTGCTCCAGCAGTAGAAAATCGTTCCAAAATCAAGGGATTAAAGATGGAACTTACTTCTTTGAAAAACTGTATTGTAAAAACAAATCAAAGAAAAGCTGAATACACTGCCCTTATTGAAGAAGAAGAACAACTTAAAAAATTGGGAATTACCCAATAATTTGTCAGAAAAAAAGAAAAAGCTGTTCAAGGTAAAAAATCACTTTTAGAACAGCTTTTTTTGTGTTATTTGCTTTTTATCAATTTATGTTGATGTTTTTTTCTTGATATTAAACATCTTTTGGACGAAGGTCGTTTACACGTTTAGCCTTTGTTTCTGCTTGTGGAATTGAGCCTGGTTCTTTTAACTCTACAATTGGCTTAATTGTAATCAAAGCAGACATTTCTTCTTGCAAATGCTCTTTTAGCCTGTTCAAAACACGAGCATCGTCTGCAAAGGCTTCTGGAGTAACTTCTACTTGTACAGTAAGTTTGTCCATATCACCTTTTTTGTCTACCACGATTAAGTAATTTGCACCAACTCCAGGAGCCTTCAAAAGCACTTCCTCAATTTGACTTGGGAACACATTTACACCATTGATAATAAGCATATCATCTGTGCGACCTGTAAACCGAGCAATACGACGGTGAGTTCTTCCACATGGACATGGCTCTGTAATAACGTGGGTTAAATCTCGAGTTCTATAGCGAAGAAGAGGCATAGCATCACGACAAAGAATTGTCATAACAAGCTCCCCAGTCTCTCCATCTTCTACAGGTTCTAGAGTTTCTGGGTTAACAATTTCCATAATGTAGCGGTCTTCCCACACGTGCATACCATTTCTAAGCTGACATTCAAAAGCAACTCCAGGCCCGTTAAGCTCACTCATACCGTAGCAGTTGTAAACTTCGATACCAAGACTTTTTTCCATCTTGTTTCTAAGTTGTTCTGAATATGGTTCTGCACCAGAAATCCCGATTCGCCACTTAAAATCCTCTCGCTTATATTCACTTTCCATAATTGCTTGATGTAAGTGAAGCATATAACTTGGAGTTGCGTGGGTTACGCTAGTTCCAAAATCGTGCATAAATTTGATTTGACGCAAAGTGTTTCCAGAACTAGTTGGTACAACTGTCATACCAAGTTTTTCAGCCCCGTAGTGAAAACTCATTCCGCCTGTGAACAATCCGTAAGTCATCATATTTTGGCAAGTATCTTCGTTGGTACAACCAGCTGCGGCCAAACAACGAGCCATTGTATCAGCTGCCATATCAACATCTTTTTGAGTTAGATAAATAACTGTTGGAGTACCAGTTGTGCCGCTAGAAGCGTGGACACGAACAATTTCTGATTGAGGAACAGCCAACAATCCATAAGGATAAACTTCCCGCAAATCATGTTTTGTGGTAAATGGAATTTTTCGTAAATCTTTTAATGATTTTATGTCTTCACTAGAATTGATACCAGCTTCTGTCAACTTTTTTTTGTAAAAATCAGTTTTAAAAGCGTTATCAATTTGCTTTTTCAAAGCCTCTAACTGAAGCTCCTCAATTTTTTCCCGTGGTAAAGTTTCTATCTCTTTATCCCAAAAATTAAATTCCATCTAATTTATCCTCCACAAAAGTTTGTAACTCAAACTTAAATAATAAAACGCTTAGTTATACTCTTCAATGAAAACAGCAAGAAGAGTTTATATATTTACAAAAAAAAATCCAAAATAATTTGGGTTCTTAGGGTGAAACCCTAAGCCGTGGCCAAGGAAAGGTGGGGTTTTAGGACAAATTGCGAGACTCGCAGCAATTTGCCAACGGCCTTCGGACTCTGAGTGGGTTTTCCTCCCCTAATTAGTTTCCCAGCTTTTCAAAGCTGAAAAAAAATTATACATTTGCTCCCAATTCAAGTGCCTTTGCATTTGCTTCTACAAGGGCTGGATCTTTTTTCTGGAAACGTTCACGAACAGAGTTCAAAACAGTTTCTTCTTTTACTGGCATATATTTTAATGCAGTTCCAATTAAAACCATGTTCTCTGTTTTTGGATTTCCAGCTTCTTTTGCCAAATCCTTAGAATTAACAATGTGAGCCTTTGGAAGTTTTTTTATTGCGTTGTAAATTGTTTCTACTTCTGGATAGTTTGGAATATTTACAAATGGCTCTGAAGAAGTGATTAATACACCTTCTGTTGAAAGCCAATCTAAATATCTTAAACTTTCCACAGGTTCCATAGACAAAATCATATCAGCCTTACCCTGCGGAATTAAGTCAGAAGCAATTTCTGTATCACTTATTCGAAGGTGAGCTTGAACACCGCCACCACGTTGGCTCATTCCGTGAACTTCGGATTGACGCACTTGCAACCCGTCTTTCATAGCACTAGAAGCAATAATTGCTGCAATTGATAAAACACCTTGTCCACCAACCCCAGCTAAGATTATATCGTATTTCATATTAGTTTCCCTTTGCCTTTGCAATTTTTTCTGCTTTTGTTCTTAAACGGAATGCTTCCAAACATTCACGAACCATAATTACAACAGAAACACCACGGTATTCTGCTTCTTCTAGCAAGATTTTTGCGTTATTGTCTCTTTCAGAAGGATTTGTAGATAAAACTCTGATATGTTCAGGCTCTACCCCAAGACCTTTTACAAGAGGTTCTAGCTGACTTGATGGAAGAATTGTTTTTTGACATCCAGTCATTGCAACAATTGAGTTATCAAGGATGATTACAGTAACAGGAGTTTTTGAAGAAACACAGTCCACAAGGTTTGTCATTCCAGAGTGCAAGAATGTAGAATCTCCAATAACACCGAATGTGTATTTTGCACCAGCTTGAGCTGCTCCACGAGCCATACCAATAGAAGCACCCATACAAACAATTGTTTCAACTGCTTGTAAAGGAGCCACTGCTCCAAGAGAATAACAGCCAATATCAGAACAAACTACAACATTGTCTTTTCCAGCTTTTTCTGTAAGAGAAGCCACTGCTGTGTTTAGAGCTGTGTATGAATCAAAGTGAGGACAACCTTTACAAAGCTGTGGTGGACGTCCTGGGAGTTCTGGTAATTCAACTAAAGAAGAAGCGGTTTTAACTTCTGGTAGTCCAAGAGCTTTTCTAACTGTATCAGGATTTAGCTCACCGGCGATAGGAAGCAAACCAGTTAATTTTCCCACAACCTTTGTCTTTTGAGGAAGCACACCAGCTAGTTTTCTTTCAACAAATGGCATACCTTCTTCAATAACAAGAATTGTATCTGCAATTTCTGCAAGTTGATTTAGAGCTTTTTTTGGAAGTGGAAGATGACCAATATGTAAAATTGATGGAAGACCTTTATCTCCACAGAATTCTTTATATTCAGCTAAGTTTTCTTTTAGATAATTTTTACCAAGACCACTAGTTACAATAGCCAAATCTTTACGGTTTTCGTTAATAGACAAAGTTGTCCACTTTGAGTTTTCAGACCAAGTTGTAAAATCAGCTTGTTTTTCAAGCATACGATTGTAGTTTTTACGAGCTAAAGCTGGTAAAAGCATCCATTCTGTGCGATTTCCTTTTGAAAGCTCATTTTGTTTTACAAATTTATCTTCTGAATATGGATGAACAACTGCACGGCTATGAGAAAGACGAGTTACCATTCTCATAATTACTGGCACGTGATTTTTTTCTGACACTTCAAAAGCGTCGAACATCATTTCGTAGGCTTCTTGTTGAGTTGTTGGTTCAAAACAAGGAATCATTGCAAAATCTGCATAATAGCGAGTATCTTGTTCCCCTTGACTAGAGTGCATACTTGGGTCGTCAGCTACAACAACTACAAGCCCACCATTGATTCCAAGCAAACTTGAGTTCATAAAAGCGTCTGCACAAGCGTTTAATCCAACGTGCTTCATTGTAACAATTGCACGTTTTCCAACGAAAGATGCACCTAAAGCTGATTCATAAGCTGTTTTTTCGTTTGTACACCATTGAGCCAATGGTCCACCGTTTTTTTCGTAATTATCAATTAGAAATTCTAAGATTTCAGTTGATGGAGTTCCAGGATATCCAAATCCACAAGAAAGTCCTGCGTGAACAGCTCCTAGAGCAAGAGCTTCATCTCCAAGTAAAACACTTTCACTCATAATATTTCCTTATTTCCCAAAAACAAACTGGGATTTTATGTATCTTAAAGTTTTTTAATTATACTAAAATTATATCAATACATCAAGATTGAGTTTTTTAGAACCTATGACAAAAAAAGGCTGCCTAAAAATCATAGACAGCCCATAATCAATTTTATTTATTTAAGATAAATTCAACACGGCGGTTTTTCCACCAGTTATCCTTGTCATCTCTTGCAGCCACAGGTTGACGACCACCAACACCAACTGTTGTTAAGCGACTAACATCAACTCCAAAACCAACAAGAACGTCTTTTACGTAATTTGCTCGAGCTTCTGAAAGTGGAACAAGAGCTTTTCCGTACATTACAGTATCAATTGTTTCTTCTTCTTCCGTGCCAGATACGTTATTTGCATGGCCTTCAATTGTTACGTTGTAATCTTTAAATTTATTTAAGATTTCAGCGATACGTTTTAGAACACGATTGTTGTTGTCAATTTTGTCCTTGTCCAAACCATTTTTTGGATCAACGTCTTTTCCAACGAAGTCTGCTTCATCACTTCGGAAAATAATAGATGGAACTTGGATTTTTAGTTTATCCCCAACACGAATAACCAAAACGTCAACTGGAATAATTCCTGAAACTGTTGATGATAAACCCAATTCATTTGTAACAGTAAATTTATATGGATAATCAGTTGCTGATTGCACCAATTCACCAGAATTACTTCGACCATCCCAAATCATTCTTTCTGTAATTGTATTTTTTCCAGAAATCTTGTAGAAATTCTTTCCATTTTGAGGATCGTTAATTTCAAAAGACCAATTTGTGAATGGCACAACATCATTTCCAGTTAGCATGATGAACAAGTCGTCTGCGTAACCATCGTTGTCAGGGCTAAAATATTCAGTATTTGAGCCAGTTGCAGTTTTCACAGCAATTTGTGGAGCTGTAACAGAGCAAATAAAACTTGAACTTTGAACAGCTGTCACATCACCCTTTTCATATTCTACGAATAAATTACCTGTAAAGAATCCTTCTTGTACCAAACCGTTTACATCAGCTCCATTCCATTTAATTGTTGCAGGAACGTCTTTTGAGTCTAGATTTGACCAAGAACGAACGATATTTCCATCTAAATCTTTAATATCAAATTTCCAAGCTGAAATATTTTCTGTTGGAGTAACCATAACTGAGAAAATCTGTTCATCTCTGAAACCATCATTATTTGGAGCAAATGAATCGTACTCTGCTGTCAAATAAGCTTTTACAGTTGTGTTATCCAATAAAATATCTTTGATTTCAACTTTTGTAGCATTTCCAGCTGAATCTGTTGTAGCAATAACAAAAGAGTATTTTCCGTTTTCAACAGTGTTTCCAGCTTCGTCACAACCATCCCAATCAAAAGAAGATGCCGCACCTGTCCAAGAGTAGGATTTTACAACTAAGCCTTCTGGATTTAGGATTTGACCTTGCCATAAATTTTCAGCACTTGATGAAATTGTTAATGGCATAACATCTTTTCTTCCATCAGCATTTGGAGAGAATACTAAATATGGTACTTCAACTTTTGCTTCTGGATAAACTGTATCCAACTCAAAACTTTGAGTAGAAACAGATGATTCACTTCCGTTTTTAGAAAGTGTATCTAATTTTGCAGTATAATTTCCATCTGGACAAAGTGTTCCATTGTCAGAAGTACCGTTCCAAGTAAAGGATTTTGGAAGAGCTCTTTTATCTGCAAAGGTTTTTACAGTGTTTCCGTCTTTATCAAGAACAGCAAGTTTATATTCTACAATGGCACTGGAAGTTTTGATTTGAGGCGTAAAAATAATAGAATCTTTTACTTTATCAGCATTTGGAGAAAATGCTTTTTCACTAACAGAAAGCAAAACTTCAGTTGTACCTGTATTTAACTCAAAAGTGTTTGTAATAGCTTGTCCAACATTTCCAGCCAAGTCTGTTGCAAAAAGTTTATATGTGTAAAATCCATCGTTAATTTGATTTTCAGATGTTGTTCCGTCCCAAGTAATTGATGCTGGAGGGATTTCACCGTATTCGTAGGATTTTACAACTTTTCCAGTAGCATCTAAGATTTCAGCGAACCAAGCTTTTTCTTTGCTTGTTTCTTGGAAAATCTCGATTGTATCAAGACGACCATCTCCGTCTGGAGAAAAAATTGAGTTATCAGTTTTTACAAAAGCAGAAGGAGCTGTTTTATCAATAGAAAAGTTTCTTGTGATAACAGATTCTTGACCATTATTAAACTGTGCTTGATATTTTAATTGATAATCACCATCAGCCAAAACTATTCCGTTGGAATCTTTACCATCATAATCGAAAACTGTTGGGGGTTCTGTAGTTCCCTTCCAAGCTTTCAAGATTTTTCCAGCCTTATCCAATGTTTCGATTTTCCAGCTTATAAGCCCCGTAGCGTTTGACATAACAGGAGTAATAGCCAAAGTATCTTTTACATTATCACCATTTGGAGAAAAAGGACTATCTTTGATTGTCATATTTACAGAGCGAGGAATTGCATCATAAATAATGTTTGACACAACGGTTGGTTCAAGAATATTTCCAGCCTTGTCAGTTGATGTTAGACGATATGTATAAACACCTTCTGGAACAGCCACACCAAAATCGTTTTTACCATCCCACACAAGGTTTTCTGGACTTGCATTTTCCCAAGTCCAAGTACGAACCACATTTCCAGCCACATCAGTAATCGTACCAGTCCACAAATCTTCTACAGAGCCAGATTGTTTAATTGTGATATTTGGTTTTCCACCACCACCGAAAATCTTTGAACTTTCTGATGGAGGCACAACTTCTACACTTGGTTCAGTATTGTCCACTGTAATTTCGTAAACTGGAGTTTTTCCCACATTTCCATTATCATCAGTTGCTGTTACATAGTAGAAATATTTTCCATCTGATGCAACTTCACCAGAATCCAAAATACCGTTCCACATCACTGATTCAGGAATTGTAACACCTTCCTTTTTTGCAAATAAACTCTGGAAAAAGTTTTTTACAGTAATGTTTTCTGGACGTTTTTCCTTGTTTCCAATTGTTCGTACTACATTTCCCTCAGAATCAAGAATGATAAGACTCCACTCAACTATGTAGCGTTTTTCACTAATTGAAAGAGGGATAATCAATTCATCTTGAATACCATCATTATTTGGAGAAATAAATAATGTTTTTGCCTCTTGAGAAAAAATCATTGAGGAACAAAAAATTGTTAAAAATAGTAAACTAAAAAAAGATTTTTTCATATTATTTCCTTTTTCCTCACTTACCATAAGTTGATTTCTGGTGCATTTGTATCTTTCAAGCCAAGATGGGCAGTAACTCCAACTGAAGCTGCGTGAACACCGTTATAAAGATTTCTATATCCCATAGATGGAACAATTTCGCTTTGTTGCCAACCTTGTTTTGCTAAGAAAGAATCATCTTTTGTATTTACGCCAATTTTTACGCTTAATGAAACACTTGGCATTAATGACGCTGTTTTTGCAGCAATTTCTCTTACATTAAGTTCGTGTCCGATTTTTAGACGTACAACATCCATAAAAGCAACTTGAACACCTGTATTCATCACAAGATTTTGGAAAGTTGGAAAGCTCATATCCAAAGACATACCTAATTTTATCTTTTCAGCAGAAAGCAATGTTCCAGCAATTCCAAAATGCGGTGTAAACGGACTTGGGAATGCAGAAGTTTTTTTGTCAGTATACAATGAAGAATCAGTTTCAGGATTGTAACCATATCCGATAGAAGTGATTGCAGCTCCAAGTCTAATATCTTTCAAAAATGGTAACCATTTGATTTTTCCAATTCCGTAAGTAAATCCCAAATCAAGATTTGCTGAAATTGCAGAGCCAAAACCAAGAGCTAAATCAGCTCCCACAGAAAGTTCATCTGAAATATCTTTTGCAAAACCAGCTCGTGTTACAAAATTAGTTCCAAAATCAAAATAGTCAATTTTAGATGAAATGCAGTACAAAGAACCAGTAAATACCCCATATTTAGAAGGGATAATTGCACCCATATGTCCTGCAAATCCAACTTTTGACTCTCCCTTGTTAGCAATTAAACCAGTCAAAGAAAAATCCACTACAATTCGTTGTTCTGTTGCAGTTAAGGCAGGATTTATTGCAATATGAGCTGCATTTGTATAAGGCAAAGCTCCTCCAGCAACAGAAGCTCCATCTGTTAAAACTTCAGGAGAAGCAAATTGATATAAATCCTCTCCCCCGTTTGATGGATTAAATGCAAATATTGTAAGAGGAATACTTACAAAAAGTATAATAATACCAAATATTCGCTTGTTCATTTTTCCTCCAATTTTTAAAATTCCTAAGCAATTTATTTATTTTAAAATAATTTCAAGCATATATATGATTGTAAAATGTTTTTTAATGTATTTCAACTTCTTTGACATTTTTTTATCGATTGTAAAGCAAATTTATATCAATTTAGTTTTTGGAAAGTTACAATTTTTCGTTATTTTCCAATTATTGTTCTTAAATTAAACTTGAATATCTACAAAACTGTTTATAAAATATATATTATGAAGACCCATACATTTAAAGGTGGAATTCATCCATCAGAAATGAAGGAATTGGCAAAAGATAGTGAATTACGTAGTGCATTTCCTTCTACAAATTTAGTTTGGATTCCTGTAACACAAGGTGGAGCTCCAAATACTCCAATTGTAAAAGCAGGAGACGTGGTAAAGCGTGGTCAAGTTATCGCTTGTTCTGACGCTTTTATGTCAGCACCAGTTCATGCTTCTATTTCTGGAACTGTAAAAAAAATCGAAAATAGAACTGTAACTGGAAATCTTGATGCTCCTTGTATTTGTATTGAAAGTGATAATCAAAATACAGAAGAATTTATGAGCGTTTTAGATCCTTTTTCACTTTCTCCAGAAGAAGTTGTTAAAAGAATTAAGGAAGCTGGTATCGTTGGAATGGGTGGAGCTGCTTTCCCAACCCATGTTAAACTTAGTCCTCCAAAAGATAAAGAAATTGACTGTGTTTTAGCAAATGCCGCAGAATGTGAACCTTATCTTACTGTAGACTATCGCACAATGCTTGAAATGCCAGAAAAACTTGTGGATGGTCTTGCAATTTGTGTTCACGCTGTAAACGCAAAAGCTGGAATCATTGTAATAGAAGATAACAAAATTGATGTTGTTCCTGTTTTACAAGATGCTATTGAAAAAGCAAATCTTTCTGAAAAAATCGGCATCACAGTTTGTAAAACAAAATATCCTCAAGGTGGAGAAAAAACTCTTGTAAAGGCTGCCCTAAACAGAGAAATCCCTGCTGGAAAACTTCCTGCTGATTGTGGATGTGTAATTGATAACGTAGGAACTTTAGTGGCAATTTCAGATGCTTTCCGTCTTGGGAAACCTCTAATCGATAGAAGTTTTACAGCTTCTGGCTTAGCTTGTGAAAATCCATGCAATTTAACTGTTCCAGTTGGAACTTTGGTTGGAGATTTGATTCCAGAAGTTATCCAGCTAAAAGAAGGTGTTTCAAAAATTATTTCTGGCGGTCCAATGATGGGCTTTGCTATGGTAAATGCAAACTTCCCAGTTCAAAAAAACACATCTGGAATTCTTTTCTTAACAGAAAAAGAAGCTCCTATCGCTGAAGAAGATCCATGTATCAACTGTGGTCGCTGTACAAAAGCTTGTCCTAGCATTTTATCTCCAGTTCTTATGAACAAAGCTTTAATCGCAAATGATATTGAAGAAGCAAAATTCTATGGTCTAATGGACTGTATCGAATGTGGTTCTTGTGCTTGGATTTGCCCTGCTCATATTAAGCTAACTCAAAGATTTAGAATTGGTAAAAATATTGTTAGAGCAGAAATGGCTAAAAATAAAAACGGAGGTAAATAAGTGGCTTCTACAAACGAAATCAATCTTTCATCAAGTCCTCACTCATTTTCAAAATTAGGCACTGGAAACACAATGCTTATGGTGATTATTGCCTTGCTTCCATTGTGTGTAAAAGGTGTTTTCCTTTATGGATTAAGTGCTTTTTTAGTAATATTAACTTCTATAATAAGTTGTGTTGCTGCTGAAGCATTGTTCCAACTTGCTACAAAACAAAAAATCCGTACAAAAGATTGTTCTGCTATTGTAACTGGTATTTTATTGGCTTTAGTTTGTCCTCCATCAGTTCCTCTTTGGCAAGTTGCTTTAGGTGGTATTTTTGCAATTATCGTTGCAAAAGAATTTTTTGGTGGAATTGGTGCAAACGTGTTTAACCCAGCTTTGGCAGGTCGTGCTTTTATGTTTGTAAGTTTTCCAACAACAATGGGTGCAACTTGGCTAAATCCAACAAACGGAACTGTAATCAGTTATGCTTCAGCCCAAAGTTCTGCTACCAGTGCAGCAACAAGTGTTGCAGCCGCTCCAGTGGTTGACGCTGTTTCATCATCAACACTTTTAAGTCGCATTAACGAAGCTGAATTAACAACTCAAAATTACTTGGATTTTTTCCTAGGAAACAGAGCTGGTTGTATCGGTGAATCATCAATTATCCTAATTTTACTTGCATTTATTTTCCTTTCTGTAACACAAATTATTGATTGGAAAATTCCTCTAACAATGGTTGCTACAGTTGTAATTGCAACTTTAATTGCTGGTGGCGATGTTCTAATGTCAGTTATGGCAGGTGGTTTACTTTTCGGTGCTGTTTTTATGATTACAGACTACGCCACAACTCCAGTTACAATGTGGGGAAGAATCATTTTTGCCTTTGGATGTGGATTAATTACATTCCTAATCAGACAATTTGGTGGATATCCAGAAGGTGTAATGTTCAGTATTTTGATAATGAATGCTGTAGCTCCTTTCCTAAATCGTATTGTTCCAAGAAAATATGGTTATGGTAAACAAAAAAAGGCAGGTACAAAATGAAAGAAATGCTTAAACTTGGCTTAACCCTTGCTATTTTTGCAGCCGTTGCTTGTGTTGCTTTGGCTTTTGTAAATAACCTAACAGCACCTACAATCGCAAAAGTAGAACAAGAAAAAGCAAATGCTGGTATGAAAACAGTTTTTGCAGATGCTGATACTTTTGAAGAAGTAGCTGGATTTACCTCAACTGTAGAAAACGGCGTTACAATCGACAAAGTTTGTTATGCAATCAAAAATGGTGCAAAAGTCGGTGTAGTAGTTCAAGCAACAGGAAATACTTACGACAAAGCTACAATTCTTGTGGGAATAAATGCTGACAAAGTAATTACAGGTATCAATTTCCTTGCAATTTCAGATACTCCTGGCTTCGGTCAAAAAGCAACTGAACCAGCTTTCTATGAACAATTTGCTGGATTAAGTGCAACAAAAGCACTTGTTCCTGGAACAGACTTTGACGGAATTAGTGGTGCAACAATCACAACTGATGGTGTTGCAACTATCGTTTCAGAAGCTGCAAAAATCGGTGTTGAATATTTAGCCGCACTATAAGGATAAAACCATGAAAAAATATTTAAACATTTTTACAAACGGCTTAATCAAAGAAAATCCACTTCTTGTAATTATGATTGGATTGTGTTCTTCATTAGCTGTTACAACTTCCTTAGCAAACGGCTTTGGAATGGGCTGTGCTATGACTTTCGTTCTTGTAATGAGTGAAATCATTATCAGTCTTTTTAGAAAATTGATTCCAGATTCAATCCGTATTCCAATTTTCATTATCGTAATTGCATCTTTTACAACTATTGTAGACTTATTGATGCAGGCTTTTTTACCAGCCTTGTCAGAAGCTATGGGTGTTTTCATTCCACTTATCGTTGTAAACTGTATTATTATGGGACGTGTTGAATCTTTCGCTTCAAAAAGAACTGTTGGAGAGTCCTTGTTAGATGCCTTAGGTATGGGGTTAGGATATCTATGGGTTCTTTGCGGAATCTCAATTGTAAGAGAACTTTTAGGTAGCGGAACAATTTTAGGATTCTCAATCCTTCCAGAACAATACACAATGGCTTTCTTCTCAAGAGCACCAGGTGGATTCTTTGTATTTGGTATGTTTATCGCTGTAACACAAGCTATTAAAAAAGGAGCAAAAAAATGAACGAATACTTAAAAATCTTTCTTTCTTCAATGCTAGTGGATAACGTAATTCTTATTCAATTTTTGGCTCTTTGTCCTTTTATTGGAATGACATCTGACACAGGAAAAGCTACAGGTATGGGGATTGCTACTTCTTTTGTTATGATTTTGGCTACAGCTGTAACTTGGCCAATTTATATGTTCATTCTAAAACCTCTTGAATTAGAATTTCTACAAACACTAATTTTCATCTTAGTTATTGCTTCATTGGTTCAATTAGTTGAATTTTATCTAAAGAAATCAGCTCCTGCTTTGTATTCTTCAATGGGTGTTTACCTTGCTTTGATTACAACAAACTGTGCAATTTTAGCAGTTACTCTAAATGCGATTTCTAAAAATTACAATTTCCTAGAATCAATCGTATATTCTCTTGGATCTGCTGGAGGATTTTTGCTATCTATGATTTTAATGAGTGGAATCCGCAAAAAAATGAAATCTGCACCAGTTCCAGACTTTGTAAAAGGAACCCCAATTCTATTTGTTGCAGCAGGTTTGCTCTCTCTAGCTTTTGGTGGATTTTCAGGATTGATTAAATAAGGCAACAAAGGAGATATAGAAAAGAAATGAATACAATTTTATTAACACTTTTAGTTTCTGCAGTTATTGCCTTTGTTTTGGGTATTTTATTGGGATTTTTCAAAAAGTTGTTTTTTGTTCCAGTAGATGAAACAGTTGCAAAAATCCGAGATTGTTTACCAGGTGCAAACTGTGGTGGATGTGGATATCCAGGTTGTGACGGTTTTGCAGCCGCTTGTGCCGCAGGAAATGCCCCTGTAAATGGGTGTACTGCAGGAGGTGCTGAAGTTGCAAAAAATGTAGGTGCTGTTCTTGGAGTTGAAGCAGACGCTGCTAGATATGTTTGTTTAACAGCTTGTCGTGGAAGCAAAGAATGTGCATTACCAAAAGGCAATTACACAGGTGTAAAAACTTGTGCTGCTACAAAAACAGTTGGCATCAACGGCGTAAAACAATGTGCTTTTGGCTGTCAAGGATTTGGAGATTGTGTTGCAGCATGTCCATTTGGTGCATTAAAAATCGGCGAAAATGGTTTGCCTGTTTTTGATTACGAGATTTGTACTGGATGTGGAGCTTGTGCAAAAGCTTGTCCACAAGGTTTAATCCAAAGAGTTCCATTTGAACGCCAAGGTGCTATTGCCCTTTGTTCAAACAGAAATCCAAATAAAGCAGCCATCTTAAAACAATGTAAAGCTGGTTGTATTAAATGTGGAAAATGTGAAAGAAACTGTTCACAACAAGCTATTAAATTGGAAAATGGTATACCTGTAGTGGATTACACAAAATGTAATTCTTGCGGGGAATGTGTTGCCGGTTGTCCAACAAAAGTTCTTGTTTTGCAACAAGGTTATTTACAATAGTTTAATATCAAAAAACAAACTTTATCAAAAGCTGTCTAATTTTAGGCAGCTTTTTTTATGTCAAAATATTAACATTACAAAAAAAAGCAGGTTTTAACAGACATAAAAAATCCATTAAAACCTGCTTAATATTAGTATTTGAAAAGATTATTGTTTTTCCCAAAGGATTTCTGGATAGTAACCACCAGCAATCTTTGCAGCAATTTCTTGCTTAACAATTTCTCTGTCTTCAGGATATGTCATACCAAACCATTTTTCTGGGCTTGAATAAAACTTGATTTTGCCTTTTCCGCTTGTAACAATTTGACTTGCAGCAGCTGGAAGTAAAGCTTCAGCTTTTTCGCTTGTAATATTATTTATCACAAAATCATCCCAGTAAGCGTGGAAAGTTTCAAAAGCCTTTTGTGAAAAACCAAATAAGTTCATAGAAACCCATTCTTTTCCAGAAAGTTCTTTCTTTTCTCCATCAAGTTCTGTAATTACCTTGCTACCTTCATAGTAGATTTTTGTATTTTCTCTCATACTTTCAAGATAGCCCTCTTTTACTTCACAAACACCACGAGAAACAGAACCAGCCTTACTCATTGTGTTTTCCAAAATGTAGCCCACCATAGCGTGTTCTGTAGAATTTGCGTCTAAACCACTTAAATGTCCGTTCATGATTTTAAAAGCTTCACGACCATAGTAATCATCTGCATTGATAACAGCAAAAGGTGAATTAATTGCTTGTTCTGCACACAACACAGCATGAATTGTTCCCCAAGGTTTTTTGCGTTCTGGGTTGATTTTTGCCAGTTGGTCAGCAGTAAAAATAGAATCTGGTGATTGGAAAACATATTCTGCATCAAAGTTTTTTGCAACTCTGTCAAAAAGTCTTTCTCTAAAATCTTTTTCAATATCTTTTCTAATGATATATACAACTTTTCCAAAGCCAGAAGCCTTTGCATCATAAGCTGCATAATCTAGCAAACATTCATCGTGTAAACCTACTGCACTAATTTGTTTTACACCACCGTAGCGGCTTCCCATTCCCGCAGCTAATACAACAAGTGTTGGTTTCATAAATTCTCCTACAAAAAAATTTATATTTTTAGTAAAATACTGTAAAAATTATACATTATTTCATAAAAAAACTCTATGTCAAAATAAATAATTTAATATTTAATTGCGATATTTTAATTAACTTGATAGAATAAAGATATATAGATTAGTTAAACATTTCAACAGTTTTGGGAGTTTCTATGAAAAGTAAATTTATGAGTATATTTTATCCTCCAAA
Organism: Spirochaetaceae bacterium; assembly: GCA_017416145.1. Classification (GTDB taxonomy): domain Bacteria; phylum Spirochaetota; class Spirochaetia; order Treponematales; family Treponemataceae; genus Treponema_I. Next base: position 192,578 of record JAFQDD010000023.1, read on the forward strand.
AGACGTACTAGATTCTTTATCACTTAAAGTTAAAACCCAGTTACCAATTATTATTGTCGGTGCTTTAGTATGTGCTTTAATGTTTATATTATTTGGAATTACTAACATATTTTCAGCTCCCTATTTGTCAATTTTCAGTTTAGTTACAGTTTCGATTTTTGGACTTGCCATTATCCTAATAAGAAAAGGGAAAATAATGAGAGGCGTTCAAGCCGTTTCTATCGGATTTTTGTTTGCCTGTATAATGATTACATTTTTTACACCTTACTACGAAACAACAGTTTTGCCATACAGAACCGCATGTTTCCTCGCTGTAATGATTGTTTGCAACCAATTTATTTCTATCAGAAATAGACAACTTATCCTATTTTCCATTGGAACAATGCTAATTTGGATTGCCTCCTGTTTTTCCACCTTTTGGCCACTTTTCCAAATTGATTTTAGCGGAACCATTCGCAATATTATTATTTGTACAATTGGTCTTTTGCTTTCCAACACTGCCATTATTTTCAATATGATAATTTCAAACAAAATCATTGATACAGCAGAAAAAAAAGAAGAAGAAGCAATTAAAGCCTTGGAAACAATTACAAAAGTTTTTGAAGAATCAAAAGAAGGCTTTAGCATTGGAAAAAGACTTTCAGAATCCGCCGACAGTGCAAAATCTAATGTTTCTGAAATTGGAGAACTTTATAAATTCCTTGTTTTAGAAGCAAATAACCTAACATCAGAATCTCTAACTATTAAAAATGCTAGTAATCAAATCTCTCTCCAAGCTACTCGCATGAAAGAAAGTGTCCACGAGCAAAACTCTTCTATCACAGAAACATCAGCTGCAATGACAGAGATTTCTGCAAATATTAGCAATATCAACGGAATCGCCAACAAACGTCGAGCAGGTATGAACGAAATCGTAAATGCTTTGGATGCACAATTAGCACTTATTCGAGAAATTGTTGACCAAGTTGAAAAAGTACGTCAATCATCAGACGGAATTGCAGCCTTTGTAAACACAGTTGATTCAATCGCCAGTCAAACAGGACTTTTGGCAATGAATGCTTCAATCGAAGCTGCTCATGCTGGAACATTGGGAAAGGGCTTTAGCGTTATTGCACAAGAAATTAGAAAATTATCAGAAGAAACTACAAAAAATGCTGCTTTAATTTCTGAAACCCTAAAAACAAATACAGAAATCGTAAACGCCACTACAAATTCTGTTTCTTCTTTCGCTGACCACACAAAAAAGAGTTCTGCCGAAATCAAGACAACTATTCAAGCTATCGAAGAAATCCTTGCTGGAATTTCCGAGATGGATACTGGAACTCAAGAAGTTATGAAATCATTACAAACAATTGTTGATGAAGCCCACTTAAATGCAGAACTTGTGGCAAATGTTACAACAGAAATCACACAACAAACCACAGCAATCAACAATATTTCAACCTTTGCATCTGAAATGGAAGCAAAAGTTACAGGACTTGATGATTTACTTAGAAATATCAAAATTGCTATTGCATCAATAAAAAAAGATGCCGAAGAAAACAATGTAGTATCTGAAAAAATCAATAATATTTTGAAATAATTTTCAAAAAAAACAGGTTATATATTACAAAAAGAACTGATACTTAACATTTTTTGTGATACAATATTTTATTGACAACTAAAGTGTAGAATTTTATACTTTATCTTGGGTGGTGGATTTTGTTACAACTTTCTTTTGTAAACTTTAGAAAAGACTCATTTATCATTGTTGAAGGCAAAGCTGAAACAGAAAACTTCTACATTATTCAAAGTGGAAAAGTTCGAACTTTTCGAGAAGTAGAGGTTTCCAAGCAAGACCAAAATATCTTAGGTCCTGGCGATTTCGTTGGTGTAGTTTCTTGTATGTCAGGACATTCTCGAACTGAATCAGCTGTGGCTTTAACAGATGTTGTAGCTATTTCCGTTCGCCGTAACCAATATCCAGAACTCATCCAAAACAACACATCTGTTGCAATGAAAATCATCCGCACCTTCGCAAATAAAATGCGGATTTTAAACGAAACCCTTACCCTCATCACCCTAAAAAACAACATCGTATCATCCTTTGAAGAACTTTTTTCCATCGCCTCATATTATGAAAAAGTTGGAAAATACAATTTGGCAATCTACGGATATTATCAGTATTTAAAAGCTTGTCCAAATGGCTTTCACTTAAATGATGCGAAAAAGCGATTTATTGCACTAAAACCACGAACAAATGCAGTATATTTTGAAACACCACCAGAAAATATTCGAAATTATCCCAAAGACACAATGATTTTTTCCGAGTGCCAAAGTGGAAACGAAATGTATATTATCCAAGACGGACAGGTAAAAATTTCAAAGGTTGTAGATGGGAAAGAGGTAATTCTTGCAGTTTTGAAAAAAGGTGATTTCTTTGGGGAAATGGCTTTGCTGGAAAACAAACCTCGTTCTGCTAGTGCTATAGCCCACGAAAACTGTCGATTGATGGCTGTAAATCGACAAAACTTTGACCAAATGGTTTCAACTCAACCACAACTTATTGCCCGTCTTACCACAACTTTGGCTGATAGACTTTGGGCAATGACACGACAAATGGCAAATACCCAGTTAAAAGAACCTCTTCACAAACTCTTGGATATGCTTGCATTACAATTGGAAAAAAACAAGATTCCTTGTACAAAAGGATATCCGTACACATTGGATTTATCTATGTACGATTTAGCAAATATGTGTGGAATCTCCCAAGAGGAACAACCTGTAGCATTAAATCAACTAATGCACGATCATAGAGTAAAAGTTGAAGGAAACAAGATTTTAGTGAAAGATTGTTACGAGTTAGTTTATTCTGCTGCACTTTTCCGTAAACAAACTAGATAATTCTCTCGATACTTAATATATGAAAGTTTTTCGATTTTTAAATTCTCCCAAAAAACTCTTTTGTGCTTTGTTTTTGCTGTTTTCTATTTTTGGATTTTCTCAAGATTCAACTGCTGATAAAAATTCAGCAAATCAACCTTTGCCTAACGGATATTCAACTGTCAAATTGGGGATGACATTGGAAGAAGTAAAATCCGCTCTTCTTCGAGATTCTGATTTTGGTTATCGCGGTGATAGAGATGTTTCTCTTCTTCCTGGAGAAAATCGCCATTTAATCGAAACAAAAGGCGGTTCATTTTTGGATAATTGTTGGTTTCAGTTTTATGATGAATCTCTTTACATTATTTCTGTAAACGTAAATCAAGAATTTATGGATTATTATTCGATTTTTAGCACACTTTGCAAAAAATACGGAAACCCAAAATATCTTGACCCAGAAAAAGCCACTTGGGAAGATGAAAATGTTATACTTTCTTTGGAAAAGCCACTATGTTTAAAATATACCGACGCAAAAATTAGCAAAGAACTTTTGGAACAATCCGAAGCTCAACAAGCTACAATCGAATATTTACGACAAGGATTTTTAGATAGTCTATGAAAATTGCAAAAAATCAGAGAAAAATCGTTTTATTGATTTTATGTTTTGTATCACTTTTAGGATTTGTATCCTGTAAAGAAAAACCAAACTCAAATTTAGAAGTAAAAACACTTACCATCCAAAAACAAGATGGGAGTTTTGTTACTGTAGAAGCAGAAATCGCTGATACTGACGAAAGCCGCCAATTTGGATATATGGAACGAGAAAAAATCCCAGAAGGAACTGGAATGCTTTTTGTTTTTGACAGAGATCAAATCCTTTCTTTTTGGATGAAAAACACCCCTCACCCACTTTCTATTGCTTATATTGATTCTAGAGGAAAAATCCGTAACATTTATGATATGACACCTTTTAGTCTTGCTTCTGTAGTTAGCACAGTTTCTGTTCGCTATGCTTTGGAAGTGCCTCAAGGCTGGTTTGAAAAAGTGGGCGTAAAAGTCGGCGACACAGTTGAGGGCATAAAATAGAGGCGGAAAATGAAAAATATAAAAGCTGTTATTTTTGATATGGACGGCGTTCTTCTAGACACAGAAACTATTTGCCAAAAAACTTGGGCGATCGCAGCAGAAGAAATGAACCTTTCTAATATCAACGAAACATTTTTACAATGTCTTGGTACAACAAAAATAGAAACCACTCGAATTATCCACGAAAAATACGGAAATCACGTTGATGTGGATGCTTTGATGAAACGTAGTCATGACCTTTTTACAGAAGTTGAAAACACCCAAGGTATTGATTTAATGCCTTACGCAAAAGAAACATTGGAATACTTAAAATCAAAAGGATATAGAATTGCTCTTGCATCTTCCACACGGGGAGAAACTGTAAAACGACAGCTTGGAAACTTGGGGATTTTGCACTTTTTTGAAAGTCTAACCACTGGTGATATGGTAAAAAATAGTAAACCAGACCCAGAAATCTTTGCCTTGGCTGCAAAATCCTTGAACCTAGAACCAGATGAATGTTACGCCGTGGAAGACAGCTTTAACGGAATCCGAAGTTCTTTTGGTGCAGGGCTTGTGCCAATTATGGTGCCAGATAAAATCCAGCCCACAGAAGAAATCAAAAAAATGTGCTACAAAGTTTTTCCTTCTTTGAAAGACTTTGTAAGTTTTCTAGAAAACTAAACACAACACCTCAATATTTTACCCTAGTAGGATTTTCCTCACTAGGGCTTTTTTATAACCTTCAAAAAAAATCCTCAAAATTTCATTTTTTTCTGTAAACAACTTCCCCAAAAAAAACTACATTACTAGTGTATTAGAAAAACAGCAGTAAAAAGTCAATTCGGGAATTGTTCTGGCAACAAAGTTTGTAGCCTATTTTTTATTTACTTTTTATAGGAGTTTTACATGATTAGAAGAAGAAGTTTCAGACGGATAAAAAAAACTAAAAAGAGTTTTGCAAGTCTTTCTGCAAAAGAGTTATACTCATACGCTTATTATTTGTATACAGCATCAAAAGTTGATGATCTATCTGATATCACTATTGAATTCTATGAAGCAATCTACAATCTCGCAACAAAACTCAAAAAAAAGAAGAAATTTGAAAATGTATTAGAATTATGTATCAAAGATTTAGAAGAAAAAAAGTTTTTAAAAGTAATAAAAACTAGAAAAACAACAAAAGAAACTCTTTCTGACTTTTTAGAAGACCAAACAGAAGATTTTTTAGAAGACCAAGATTCTTTAGAAAACACAAAAACCAGATACGATATAGATAATGAAATCTATAGACGCAACACTTATTTGTCTGAAGTTGAACTAAATTATCATAGATGTCTTTTTGCTGAAAATAGAATTGATGGATTAAAAGGTTTATTAGGAAAGGTTATTTTTCTCACATTTTTCACAGAAGAATCTCAACTTTTGACTTATAGCAAATATTCTATCGACAAAATATTTTCTCAAAAAATCAAAGAAATATATATGGAGAAAATCAATGATTTAAAAGATGTGGACTTTTTACTAAAAGAAATTTTTCTTACAAAAGAAGAATTAAACTTCCTTCAATTTAACTACAGAAGAGCTACATTCCCAGATTTTTCTAATTTGTATGATACTAACTACTTTTCAGATTTGGACAATATCACTATAGAAATTCTTGGTTTGTCTTCAAACGAATATTCAAAAATTTTCCGCAATGATTCTAACCTTACAAAATTCGGTTTTATAGACGAAGATGGATATTTATCAGATGATTTTTTCCAAGTTATTGAAAACAAAGATTTAAACCTATATTTTTCTGACCTAATAAAAGAAATTGATGTAAATGATTCATTTAAATTAACTTCCTTTTCAGTAAACAAATCAAAAACCAAGATTCTTTGTGAAATGTTAAAAAAACAAGAACCTGTTTCTATTCTTCTTTATGGGAAACCAGGAAGCGGCAAAACAGAATATGCAAAAGCTTTAGCAAAAGCCACAGGAAAAAAAACTATCCTTTTTAAAAATGAATCAGAAATCAATGATGAAAAGTACACTACTTGCAAACTCAATCTCTTGCTTTCCTTAGAAAAAAAAGATACAATTTTAATCGTTGATGAAGCAGAATCTGTGCTAAAAACCAAAGAAATGACTTTTTTTGGGCCAATTACAAGCAAGAAAAAAGGTGTGATAAACAAAATGCTAGATGAATCTAAAAATCAAGTTATTTGGATTGTAAATCACACAAATCAGTTTGACGAATCCACTAAACGGCGTTTTACAATGTCTTGTAAATTTGAGTCCATGCCTAAAAAGATTTTGGACAACATCATTACATCAAAATTAAAACCTTTATCTCTTTCAGAAGAAATAGAAAAAGATATTCTAAATCGTTTTGAAAAATACAACATAACTGGTGCTTCTGTAGATAATGTGGTAAAAGCCATTTCTAGTTTCAACAAAATTTCAGAAAAGGAAATCAAAGAAAATGTTGAAATTGTCCTCAAAGAAAATTCTTTACTTATAAATGGCAATTCAAAAATGCGAGATTCCGTTGATTCAAGTTATGATTGCTCAGTTTTGAACACTTCAATCGACGCAAACAAAATTGCCAAAATGGTGAAAAACGCCCAAAGATTTGCCGCAAACAATCAAATGGGCAAAAATTCCGCCATCAGAATGTTATTTTACGGAGTTTCTGGAACAGGAAAAACAGAGTTTGCAAGATATTTATCAGATATTCTTGGGAAAAAGATTTTACTAAAACGTGCTTCCGATATTTTTGATAAATATGTTGGTGGAACAGAAAGCAATATTGCCGAGGCTTTTGCAGAAGCCGCAGAAAAAGACCAAATCTTATTATTTGATGAAGCAGATTCCTTTTTCTCAGACAGAAATAATGCAGTTAGAAATTGGGAGCGAACCCAAGTAAATGAGTTTTTAACTCAAATGGAAGAATTTTCAGGAATTTTAATTTGTACCACAAACTTAAAAAACATTATGGACAAAGCAACACTACGCCGTTTCCATATTACCGTGGAATTTAATCCATTGGAAAAAGAAGGCATAAAAACTCTTTTACAAAAGTTTTTCCCAGCATACTTTTCAAATGCAGAAATTGAAAAACTTTCTCTATCATCTTTAACCAGTTACAATTCTGTAACTCCGGGGGATTTTGGACGCCTTGCTGGAAAAATCAGATTTATGGACGAAGAAGAAATCTCATCTGAAATGATTATCCAAGAATTGTGTGATATGCAAGAAGAAAAAGACGGTTCAAAAATGTGTAAAATTGGATTTGCGGTATAGAGAACGAAAAGTCTTTATTAGGAGGAAATTATGAAACGAAAAAAAGCAGAAATAATTGATGACATTTCAAATAAAAAAAATGAAATACGTCAAGCAATAGAAAAAACTATCGCAGAAAAAAATGAAAAAACTTTCTCACTAATAGAAGATTTTATTTCTGGAGGATTTGTAGAAAATCTTGGAAATCTGATTATTTACTTGCCACAAGAAAGACAAGAAAATGCTTTAAAAATGCTACCCGAAAATTTAAGGGAAAAAGTTTCTGAATATTTAACAAAAAATCCACAAAAAAACATTTCCTCACCAGAAGTTTTAAGTGCAACCGGAACCATTCTAAAAAACGGTGATTTTTATGGAGAAACTACAATTTTAGACATTAAGGAAAATTTTAATAATTTTTTCTTTTGTAAAGATTTATACGAAGAAGAAATGCAAAAACTTCACAAAACAAATCCCTTCTTAGCTTTTAATCTTGAACTTTACGGTTCAAATCTAAATTTTCTACTAGAACTTGGAGATCGAGATGTACAAAAACTTCTTCGAGAAATTGAAACGGGAGATCTTGCAAAAGCATTAAAAGATGAATCAAATGAAATTTGCGACAAAATTACTGTAAATATGAGTAGACGTGCCGCTACTTTGTTGCGAGAAGATATGGAGTATATGGGGCCTGTCAAAAGAAGCGATATAATCGAAGCAAAAAATAAAATCGTAAATATTGCAAAGAGATTAGAAGAATCTGGTGATATCGTACTTTTAAATCAACTTTTTTAACATAATTGAGGAGTAAAAGCCTATGAAAGTTGTTTATTTTTACAGAAAATTTAATTCTTCAGATTTTTTTGAAAGTAAAATTCCCTTGAAGAAGATTCCAGTTCGCCTTAAAAACAAATATTTCTCCGAGAACCATATTTATGATACGGAAAAATTTATTTGGGAAAAATCTGACTCAATTCCCCAAATGAGGGAAAACTCTATTCCTGTTGAATACGTAGAATTTCCTACAAAACCAGCCATACCTACTTTCAAAACTTCCATATTTACAAAAAATGAATTGCTAACTCTTGAAGAACTATCTCCTATGGAAATGAAAAATTTTTTGGATTATCGCAATGACAAGTTACGCTTTCAATACAATTTAGAAAATTACAGTGTTTCAAAAGATTTAGTTTCTTGCAAAGTAATAATTGATGAAATAAATTTTACCCTAACTTTATCATTTTACAAATTTCTTCGCCCACAAACAAAATCAAGTAATTTACCAACTTATTCTGATAACTTAACAGAAATCCCAAGTTTTGAAACATATTCTCTGTTTTTTGATATAAAAAATGGCTTGGTGTCATACGAAACTACAAATAACAAGAAAAAAATCATAACTTGGCACGAAATAAGCAAAAACCTCAATAAATATCGCACAGAACACATACACTTTATTACAAACCTTAAACACTTTGAAATGAATATTATTCCAAAAACACTTCTTTCAAAAGTTTATGAAATATTTGCAAAACTAATCGAAGATTTTACCCAAAATCAAATCCACCCCACCCTAGAAGATTTCAATGTAAAAAAAATGATTAGCTTTACAATGCTTCCCTACGAAGAAAAACTTTATTCGCCACTTTTGTCCTCAGCATTAACTTCTTTAAAATTCAATCTTAAAGTAAATCGAAACAGTTCAAATATTTTTAATAATTTTCTAAAATTAAATAAAATAAGAAATTATAGAATTTTAAGAAAGAAATTTATTGAACGACCTTCTGTTATTATTACTCAAAAAATTTTACAATTAGCAGGATTTTCTGATGTAAATCTTTATATCAAAGTTCTAGAAAATGAAAAAATGTGCGACTCATTTGACAGAAGTCCTAAAAAATCTCTTTTTTTCTTTTGCAAATACAGTATAAAAAAACGTGGAGAAATTGCCACATTAAACACATTGAGGAAGGCTCGGTATTTAGGTTTATATTTCGAGGACGGCCTGGATATGTTTAAGCAATTTTTCCATTTAATTCCATCAGAAATCAAACAAGAAATTTTAAAAGAAGGTTTTACAGAATACTATCATGATATTCTTGCAAAAATTTCTTATCAGGCAAAACATAGAAAAATAAATTTTAAATATTCAGAGGAACAAAAAAATCTTCAGGACGAAATTGACGGATATACTTTCGCATTACCAAAATCAAATCATCAATTACAAGAAATTGGTGCAACTCTACATAATTGTGTCGCAAGTTATTCTGACAATGTTAAGAAAAAATCTTCTACGATAATTTACGCAAAAAAAGAAGGTGAATATAAAATTTGTATTGAATTACAAGGAAATAAAATTATTCAAGAAAAAACAAATTACAACACAAGTCCGCAAAATGAAGATTTTGAAGTTCTAAAAAAATGGCATATTCGTCACAAATTGATTATTTAGTTTTTTGAAATTGTAGTTTTTACTCTAATAACCAGAATTTCATTTCAAAACAAAGATTTTTCTTCGCCCGTTGCTCACATCAACAAAAATCGTTATTATATAAGTATCGATATTTTGAAGCTTTTTATGGGAGACATGATAAACACTTCTCCTTAAATAGCGTCGAAGTGTTTATCTGTAAAGTTTGCGTTGCAAACTTTCTTATCATTTGCTGTTTTTCACTTTGTTGCAAAACAGCGTTAAAAAGTCAAATCGGAAATTGAAATTTCCGATTTGACTTTTTATATGGGAGAAAATTATGTCAGAATGCTCACACAACTGTTCTTCTTGTAGTTCAAACTGTTCAGAAAGAACTGAGCCACAAGATTTAAGAGAAAAACCACACAAGGGAAGCAACATAAAAAAAGTAATCGCTATTGCCAGTGGAAAAGGTGGCGTTGGAAAATCCTTCGTAACATCAATGTTGGCAGTTTTAATGAACAAAAAAGGATACAAAACCGCTGTTTTAGACGCTGATATTACAGGGCCTTCTATTCCAAGAGCTTTTGGAGTTACAGAAAGAGTTCAGGGTAACGAAGAAGGATTGTATCCAGTAAAAACAAAAAAAGATATTGGCATTATGTCTTTGAATTTGCTTTTGGAAAACGATACAGACCCAGTTGTTTGGCGTGGACCTGTTATTGCAGGAGCTGTTAAGCAATTCTGGACAGACGTAATCTGGGGCGATGTGGACTATATGTTTATTGATATGCCACCTGGAACCGGGGACGTACCTCTAACAGTTTTCCAATCAATTCCTGTAGACGGAATTATCGTAGCAGCAAGTCCACAAGAACTTGTTGGAATGATTGTCGAAAAAGCTGTAAACATGGCAAGTATGATGAATATTCCAGTTTTGGGATTAGTAGAAAATATGAGTTATGTAGAATGTCCTGATTGTGGCAAAAAAATCCAGATTTTCGGAGAAAGCCACATTGATGAAATCGCTGCAAAACACGGCGTAAAAACCGTTTCAAAAATCCCACTATCAAGAGATTTTGCTGCAGCCGCAGACTCTGGAAAAATCGAAGATATTGACCTTTCATTCTTAGATGAAATGGTTTCTATGTTGGAAAGTTTATAGACAAAAAAGCCTAAGTCTTTGAAAACTGATAAATATCAACTTTCGGACTTAGGCTTTTCTTTTTTATATCAAATATATTTCAAAATTGCAAAAAACTAGCTTAAAATTGATTTTAGAATTTCAAGACCTGTATCAACTTCTTCTTTTGTGATTACAAGAGGTGGCAAAAATCTTAGAGTTTTTACACCAGCTGTAGAAATACACAAACCAGTTCCCTTTTCTGAAGCGGCCAAACACATTTTTTGAACTTCTCCAGCCGTTGCAAATTTGGAAGTTTCTTCAATATCAATTCCAATCATCAATCCCTTGCCACGAACTTCTTTTACGCAAGGAAGATTCCAGGATTTTACAGTATTTCTAATGTATTCACCCATTTTTGAAACATTTTCCAAAAACTCTTTTTCTTTGATGATATTTAGCACAGTTTCTGCTGCAGCCACAGCCAAAGGATTTCCAGCAAAAGTAGACTGATGATCTCCTGCCACAAAAACATCTTTTGCAATTCCCTTGTAAATACAAGCACCCATTGGAACGCCACCAGCAATTCCCTTTGCAAGAGTAACAACTTCTGGGTCAAAACCAAGCTCTGTACTTGCAAGCAAACTTCCCGTTCTAGCCATTCCAGTTTGAACCTCGTCCGCAATTACAATAGCACCTGCTTTCCGTGCAGCTTCCGCTGCAGCCTTTGCCCAGTCTGCATCCACAAGATTAACGCCCCCTTCTCCCTGTACGCACTCAAGCATAAAAGCACATACAGTTTCGTCAAAGGCAGTTTTTAGACAATCATAGTCGTTGGCCTTTATTGTTCTAAATCCCTCTGGATATGGAGCAAAACAGTCTGGGTGAAATTTGTCCTGACCTGTGGCACACAAAGTTGCAATAGTTCTTCCGTGAAAAGATTTTTCCAAAGTAACAATTACATTGCGTTTTTTATCTGATACAGCACAAGTTCCATTTGTAGAAGCCATTTTTCCAGTAGAAACCAAATATCCATATTTACGAGCCAATTTGATAGCAGCCTCGTTGGCTTCAGCACCACTGTTTCCAAAGTAAACCTTATCGTAACCAGTGGTTTCTAAAAGATTTTTAGCGTATTTTAGCCCAATATCGCTAACATAATAGTTAGAAATGTGAATCTGTTTTGCAACTTGATTTTGAAGAGCTTTCACAAGTTCTGGATGATTGTGTCCAAGACAATTAACCCCGATACCAGAAACAAAATCAATATATTTTTTGCCATTCACATCAGACAAAGTTGAACCTTGCCCTTTTTCAAAAGTAATGTCAAAACTACCAAAATTATTAACAACATTCTTTTCCATATAAAATATCCTTTTATGTTCATTATACGTAGTCAGGTATGGATTGTTTCAGCACGTCCTTAGAAGGATTAGCAGTCAAGGAGGGCAAAATTCTGAAAGCAACCTTGACTGATATCCTTCAGTCCTTGCTTACACAATCCACACCTGTCTGGTTCGCTGTACAAGTATATTTTTCATGCGCAGCCATTTCCGTGGGGTGCTTCAGTTTGTCCTTGGAAGCCAAGCGGCCAAGGGCAGTAGAATTCTGAAAGAACACTTGTCCGATAGGCTTCAGTCCACGCTTTCGCAACATCCGCCTGTCTGGTTCACTGCACAAGTATATTTTTCATGCGCAGCCATTCCCGTGGGATGCTTCAGTATGTCCTTAGGTGGCTTAGCGAGCAAGGAAGGTAGAATTCTGCAAGAACACTTGTCCGATAAGCTTCAGTCCACGCTTTCGCAACATCCGCCTGTCTGGTTCGCTGTACAAGTATATTTTTCATGTGCAGCCAATCACGTAAGCTACGCACGGTACGCTGGAACAGCCGTACCTAACACCTAGCCCAGTCACGAGAGAAAAACCCCTCAACAACCAAAACAAACCCTCTTGCCAGAGTCCAGAGGGCGGCTAGCCCTTTGGTCGTGCAAGGAAAGGTCGGGGGTTTGGGGGTAGGAAAAACTACGCTTCGAAAGTAGTTGGTTTTCCTACCCCCAAAAAAAGAGGGGTTCTCCAAGGGGAGCCCTCCCCTTAGACTTAAGAAAGCATTGTTCCAATCCCTCGATCACTAAACATTTCTATCAATAAACTATGTGGCACACGACCGTCAATAATGTGGGTACGTGGTACGCCTCCTTTTAGTGCAGTTAAACAACATTCGATTTTTGGAATCATGCCTCTGCTAATTACCCCAGTTGCTATCATTGAAGGGATAGCTTCTCGTGCAATTCTTTTTATCAAACTATCAGGATTGTTTACATCTCGCAAAACACCTGGTACGTTAGTTAATTGCACAAACTTTTCTGCTCCCAAAGCCACAGCGATTTTTGCAGCAGCGGTGTCAGCGTTTATGTTGTATCGGGCATCATCACCTTGTTCCCCAAGAGCCACAGTACTAATAACTGGAATAAATCCTTGGTCAAGCAAAGAACGGACAATTTCAGGATTTACTTCTGTTACATCCCCAACAAAGCCTAAATCAGCCCCGTCCTTATCAATTTTTTTTGCACGAAGAAGGCCAGAATCCACGCCACTTAAACCAACAGCCTTTCCACCTTGCTGAAGCAAAATCCCAACAATATCCTTGTTAAGTTTTCCAGTAAGAACCATTTGCACTATTTCCATGGTTTCAGCATCTGTATAGCGAAGACCATTTACAAACTTAGATTCCTTCCCAACTCGTTCCAACATATGATTGATTTCAGGACCACCACCGTGAACCAAAACAACTTGAATCCCGATTGTATTCAAAAGCACAATGTCTTCCATTACAGCTTTTTTTAAATCCTCGTTTAACATGGCATTTCCACCATATTTTACAACAACAACTTTACCAACCCATTGTTTAATGTAAGGCAATGCCTGAACCAAAACCTCAGACCAAGTTGCACTATCTAATTCTTTTTCCAAATCCTTTTCCGCCATAATATCCCCTAATGTAAATTCTGAATTCAGAATTTTTCTTATGTTCTATAATCTCCGTTGATTTTTACATATTCGTAAGTTAAATCGCAGCCCCAAGCTGTTCCAGAACCTTCTCCGTCTTTTAGTTCCACAAGGATTTTTACCTCTTTTTCAGACAAAGTGATTTTTGCCTTGTCTTCGTCAAAATCAAGTGGTACACCATTTTTGAAAACAGTAATAAAGTTCTCAGATTTTTTTCCATCATCCATTAAACTACAAGACTTAAAGCTAACAGTAGTTTTTTCTGGAGTGAAAAATTCTCCGCTGTAACCAAGGGCGCACAAAATGCGTCCCCAGTTTGCGTCTTTGCCAAAAAAAGCAGCCTTTACCAAACTTGAAGAAATAACAGCTTTTGCAAGTTTTCGAGCTGTAACATCATCCTTTGCACCAGTTATGCTACATTCAAGCAAATGTTCAGCTCCTTCTCCGTCTGCTGCAATTTTACGAGCCATTTCTGTGTTTAGTGCGTTTAATGCCGCTACAAAAGCCTTGTAATCCTCATTTTTTTCTTTGATTTCAGGATTTTCAGCCATTCCGTTGGCAAGTAAAAGCAAAGTATCGTTTGTACTTGTATCCCCATCCACAGAAACACAGTTATAAGTAATTTCAGCACTTTCTTTCAAAGCTTCTTTTAGCATTTCAGTAGAAATTGCACAGTCAGTTGTAATAAAACCAAGCATTGTTCCAAGATTGATGTGAATCATTCCAGAACCTTTTGCCATCGTTCCAATTGTTACTGTCTTTCCTCCAATTTCTGTAGAAACTGCAACTTCTTTATATTTTGTGTCTGTGGTCATAATTGCAACACGGGCTTTTTCGTGGCCTTCTTTTGAAAGACCGGATGCAAGTTCGTCTGCATGACTTTCTATCACTTCCACAGGAAGCTGCTGACCGATAACCCCAGTTGAACAAACCAAAACATCATCTTCATCAATTTTGCCCCATTTATCTAGCTTACTAACTGCAACAGCAGCAGCGTGAGCCATTCTCACAGCCACATTTGCACCATTATCCCCTGTACAAGCGTTGGCATTTCCACTGTTTGCAATAACAGCTTGGGCTTTTCCTCTGCGTAGGCGTAACATAGAAAGTTTAACAGGTTCAGCTTTTACCTTGTTTTGAGTAAAAACTCCAGCTGCATTACATTGCACCTCTGAAACAATTAAAGCTGTGTCTTCTTTTGTTCTTCCAGCTTTAATTCCAGAAAGAACACCATTTGCATAAAAACCTTTTGGAGCTGTAACTCCACCTTCAATAAATTCCATATTTACCGCCTAAAAAATGAATTATTATACAATATAAATATCACAATATTTATAAATATGCAAGATATACACACAAAACTGCATATTTTTTGCATATCCCCCTAAAAAAATCAGAATTCTGAATTCTGAATTCCGAATTTTAAAATCCCCTTGTCTTATAAAAAAAAACTTGTTAAACTTATAATTATGAAAAAGACAATTATTACATCAATTTTAGTATTATTTACACTTTTAACATTTTTTGCTTGTCAGTCTGCCCCAACAGAAATCCCAGCAGATTTATCTGAAGCAGAACTTACAAAACTAGCCCAAGCATCCTACGATAATGGCAATATGAAAGCCGCCACAGCCTATTACGAAGCAATTATCGAACGATATGGAGACAATCCAGACAGTTTCGTTGCTGCAAAATTTGAACTTGCACATCTTTTAGTAAAAGAAAAAAAATACGAAGAAGCAAAACCAATTTTAGAAGAAATCCTAGGATTGTACACAGCCAACGAATTTGGCAGTTTACCACCAGAATACAAAAAACTTGTAGAAATTGATTTAGCAAAAATCCAAGTACAAGAAAACTAAAAAAAATCCAGCATTTATCACGCTTATTTTAAATAACGCAACAAATGCTGGAGATTCACTATTTAACAAAGGTAAACTGTGCAAACTTTTTCGGCTGATGAAAGGAAATCACATCTGGGTCATCTAGCAAACACAAAAATCCTTGTTTAATCCCTCGTGGCAAACTTGAATCAATTCTGTTTAATGTGCCTTTCCAAACACATCCCTCTTTCGGAGCTTGTTCCAATCCAAAATCAGACCAAGGAATAAATGCTTCCATAATCCAATATTCGTCCTTTACCTCAGAAGTTACAGTTCCATGAGCTTTCCAATCATAATCAAAGGTCAAAGTTTCCCCAGCCACTTTATCCGTCAAATATCCAAATATTTTCTCGCCACCGTCATAGACAAGAGATTTTTCTAATTCTTTTGGCAATAGAACTTTTCCATCAGTCTTGTTATCCTCGTGGATAAAAACTCGATAATCCAAACATGTGCCATTCCCGTTTAATTCAATTCCATAGTATATGGAAGAATTTTCAGGTTGCAAAAAAATTTCCAAGCAATCATCAAAAAAGACCTTTGTTTTATGCTCTGTTTTATTTGCTTTTAACTTGTTATGAGGCACTTCTACACAAAATGAAAACCCAATTCCATCTTTCCCAGCCAAAGGAAAAACACCAGAAAAAAGCCGTCTTGGAGTATGCTCTTCCCAACAATATTCCAGTTCAATTCCTTCCACATCATAAGAATCTAAAACAGTTTCAATCTTGCCCTGTATTTTTTCCTCAACCAAGAGAATATTATACTCTTTCACAATCTCACCATTCCTTAGCGTAGCAAAGCGTTTAGTCTATCCACAGTTCCATCTTCCAGCATTTTTATCATATGGGGAACAATCTCTGGATCAAACTGGATTCCTGCATTATTTCTTAGTTGCCTGATAATTTCATCCTTTGGCAACGGTCCACGATAAACCCGCTTTGAATTCATTGTATCAAAAGAATCCGCCACAGAAATAATTCTAGCAGTTCTTGGAATTTCTTCCCCTTTTAGTTTGTATGGATATCCAGTTCCGTCAAACCATTCGTGATGATATCGAACCGCAGAAGAAATTTCTGGAATCGCCGTAAATTCGCTCAAAATATCCCCACTATAAGTCGAATGTTTTTTCATAATTTCCCATTCTTCTTCTGTAAGCTTTGTTGGCTTTTTCAAAATGCTATCTGGAATCCCGATTTTTCCAATATCGTGCATCATAGCAATATAATAGATTTGTTCTTGCTCTTCAAAACTTAGATTCAATCTCTGAGCCAATTCCCGAGAATAAAAAGCCACTCGACGAGAATGCCCTTCTGTGTAATTGTCCTTTGCGTCAATTGTGTTTGCAAAAGTTGTCAAAGACTGTTCAATGATGTCCCTATAGATTTTTTGTTGCTTTCTAGCTTGATTTACTTTGATTTTCAAAACCCCATAAATGATAATAAAAATCGTAATCAAAACCCCAAATCCAAGCAAAACCCAATAAAAAGTCAAATCCTGCATTTGCAAGAATTTTTTATAAGTAATGGAAATATCTGTTAAATTCCAACCATTTTCCGCATCCTTAGCTGGAATATACATAATAAACCCAATTGGATAAGCTTGTTTTTTTATGACAGAATTGTAACTAACAGAGGAAATAAATAAATTATCATCAACTAATTGAAAAACTCCATTCCAAGTAGCATCAAGATAAGACCCCCTTGGAACTTTTATACTAATTTCCCAATCATTTATTTCATAATCAAGATGATTAAACAAAACCAAATCGTATTGAGCCCCAACAAAATCTCCAGATTCCCAATAAAATTCAGGCTTATCACATTCAAACCACAATCCCGATTTTTCAGAAGAATCTAATTTCTCAGTTTGATGATAATTCTCCTCTGTACCCACTCGTGAAAGTAGAGTTTTATTTACGAGATTATATCCATATAGAAAAAACAGTACTAAAATTAAAAATACAAAACAATATTTACCAAGACTACTTTTATTCATACTGATTATTATAACATAAAAATATTTTCTTTTCTTGATTTTTTTAGTATATTTAAATTTATGAAACTTTATACTAAAAATCATATTTTTCTTTCTATAGCAATTACATCTTTTGTTTTTATTCTATTTGGTTCTGGATTTTTGATTTTTTACAATTTTCATAATTCTTCACAGGCAGAAATAAACCCAGAGGAAACTCTTTCCCAATCAGAGACACCAGTTCAGGAAGATTTAACCCAACAAAATTGGTCTGTAAATTATCATCCAACTTACACCCAAGATGAATTAGAAAATATTTCAGTTTATGAAAAATATAACGAAGCCGTTGTAAACATTAACACCGCCGTTATGGGAATAAACTGGTTTTTAGAGCCAGTTCCCCAAGAAGGAGGCTCTGGTTCTGGTTCAATTATTGATTCTAGAGGCTACGTTGTTACAAATGTTCACGTTATTGAAGACGCATACAAAATCTACATTTCCCTTTCAGACGGCACCCAATACGAAGGCTCAGTTGTTGGAATCGATGAAGCTTCTGACATTGCCGTAATCAAATTTGATCCACCAAAAGATGTGGAACTAAAAACCATTCCCTTCGGTGAATCAGACAACCTAAAAGTTGGTCAAAAAGTTTTGGCAATCGGAAATCCCTTTGGTTTTGAACGCACTCTAACAACAGGTATAGTTTCAGGACTTGGTCGCCCAATAAAAAATTCCAACAATGTAATCATTAGAGATATGATACAAACCGATACCGCCATAAATCCTGGCAACTCAGGAGGTCCATTGTTAGACACAACCGGAAGAATGATTGGAATTAACACAATGATTTATTCAACCTCTGGAAGTTCCGCAGGAATTGGCTTTGCTGTTCCAATAAACACAGCAAAAAGAGTTGTTTCAGACCTAATTCAGTACGGGAAAGTTCGCCGAGGAGCTATCGACGGAGTTTTAGTCCAACTTACAAACTCAATATCAAATTACGCAAATCTTCCAGTTTCTCAAGGATTGCTAGTTTCTGAACTTTCAAACAACAGTTTTGCAAAACAAACAGGCTTAAAAGCAGGAACAGAAGCCGTACAATACGGAAGCCGATACAATTCCACCACAATCTATCTCGGTGGCGATGTAATTGTAGCCATTGACGGCGTTAGCGTAACATCCCTTGCAGATTATTATTCACTTTTGGAAAGCAAAAAACCAGGTGATAGCGTAACATTAACAATCATCCGAAACAGAAAACAACAAAATATCACAATAAAATTAGACGAAGCATAAAAAGAAATCTAAATACAAAATTAGGAGAAAAAAAATGAAAGAAATTTCACCAAAAGATTTTCTAGAAAATCCATTTAAAATGATTGGAGAGGACTGGCTTTTAATCACCGCAGAAAAAGAAGGCAAAACCAACGCAATGACAGCCAGTTGGGGCGGTGTTGGCGTAATCTGGAACAAAAACGTAACCTATTGCTTCATCCGAGATAGCCGATACACAAAAGAGTTTGTAGACGCAGGAGAAACCTACTCCTTATGCGTTTTTGACCACGAAGCCAACAAAGAAATGCTTGGATATATGGGCTCCGTTTCTGGCCGCACAGAAGACAAAGTTGCAAAATGTGGCTTAACAGTAGAAAAAGCCGAAAACACACCATATTTTGCAGAAGCAAAAACCGTAATCATTTGCAAAAAACTTTACAAAGTTGAAATGCCCCTAGAAAACCTAGAACCCGCCGTAAAAGAAGAAATCACCAACCGCTTCTACCCAAAAGGCGACATTCACACAATGTACGTTGGAGAAATCATAAAAATCCTAGAAAAATAAACTAAATAAAGTAAATTTTTTACGGAGCAGCTGATTCCCAACCCGCTTTTCAGGGTTCCGCAGGGAAACCCCTGCTCCAAACCTTCGGTTCTGGGGTTTTACAACCCCAGCCCTTACAATCGGGGCTAATGCCTTAAAAACAAAAAAAATCCCAGAGAAAGTAATTTCTCTGGGATTTTTAGCTATTTTTTTGCCTAATTCTAAAAATTAAGCTCCAGCAAAATCAATTAAAGTTGTTACAGGAGTTGGCTCTAAAACTTCTTTATAATTCAATTCTGGTAGCCCAACAATTCCAAAAAATTCTGAAACAGTTGCTCCACCTTGCTCAAGCACATTTCTTGCAGCCTTTAGAGTACCACCAGTTGCAATTAAGTCATCAATTACAAGAATTTTTGAACCAGCTTTAATATCAGCCTTGTGCACCTCAATTTCAGCAGTCCCATATTCCAAAGAATATTTACAACCATAAGTGTTACCAGGAAGTTTTCCCTTTTTACGAATCAAAATTAGAGGGATTCCAAGTTTTTCTGCCAAAGGAGCTGCAAAAACAAAACCCCGAGATTCCACCCCAGCCACAGCATCAATTTTAGTTTCTTTGTAATATTCCACCATTTTATCAATGCAAAACTTAAAAGCATCTGGCTTTGTTAAAATGCTAGTAATATCATAAAAAAGAATGCCCGGACGTGGAAAATCTGGCACACGACGAATAGAAGCATCTAAAAAATCTTTTTCTTCTTGTGTAATAATTAATGTTTCACTCATAATTTAATAGTATATAACGATTTCAAATTTTTGCAAGTATGAAAAGTAATTTCTAATATCAATTAGATTTTTACATAATTTTTACACTCTTTTTACATTTCTGTTACAAAAATCCAAAAAATAAACACCAAGAATAACTCTCTAAAACAAAGGGAGGATTCTTTTAAAATGAAAAAGGCTCTCGTATTATTATTGGCATTATCAATGGTATTCAGCGTGTTTGCTGCAGAACCAGTTGCTAATGTAAATGTTTCAGAATTTAAAGGTGAAGCAGCTGTAACTTGGGGTGTAGACCTAGATTCTGGAAAGACAGGTTTCAAAAACGATGCAAAAGTTACAATGAAACTAAACCTAATCGATGGTGGAGATAAATCTTCAACAGGCGAAGGTGTTTGGGGTGAA
>JAFQDD010000024.1 GCA_017416145.1 Spirochaetaceae bacterium
GGTGTGGAGAGAGAAAACCCGTTTTATCGAAAAAAATGGGTTTTCTCTCTCCACAAAGTTTAACAGCTTTTCAAAGCTGCCCCCCCCAAAAGTCTTGGGAATATTACTTACACCAAACAGAATCTAAAATTGTGTAAGAAAAGCTCAAAGTTGGCTCATTGGCTGATTTTGAGCTTTTTTCGTTTATGCGGATGTAAGCAAGTTGAAAAACCTTAAAATCAATTTTGTAATTTGAATCAAGGGATATTTTTGATGATGTATTTTTTTTTGAAAATCCCAAGGGACAGAAAAGTCTTCTATCTTTGAGAAATGGGATTTCTTGAAAATTTGGTGATTTTACAGAAAGGGCGGCAACATTTTTTACGTCCCAAATATTAACTAGTTGCAAGTTTTCTAAAGTAATTTTTGTAGAAGTAAATTGAGATTTTAGTTCTTTTAGTGGATAAAGTTTTTTCAGTGGGTTTTTCGTCTCACACAGCGGAGCCTGTTGCAATTCAGAAGCCTCTTGGACAGCAGACATCTCCAGTTTAGCGAAGTCCGCCCCACACAGCGTATCAGCTTTGATTTTAGAAACAGCTTGGTCAGCAGAGACTGCCTCACACAGGGGAATGCACACTGGGAAAATCGGGAAAAAATCCCTTTGATATTGAGAAAAAAACTTTACAAGTTCTGATTTTATGTTTCCGTGGGGAATAATGGCTAAAATATCTTGCATAATTCAAAATTAACATAGCATTAAAATCAAATCTTTGCTATATTTAAACAATGAAGAAAAATTTTTTTACACGACTTTTTTATGCTGGAACAATTTTAATATCACTTTTTTTAGTTTCATGTTCCAATTCAACAAAAATATCACCATTAAATCAAAATGCAAAAAATAACAAAATTTCTGGAGAAAATGGCTCTTATATGTTTTATTCCTTTGGGAAAAAGTTTTTTTCAGAAAATCAAAATGCCCTTGAATTAACTTTTGGGACGGTGAAAAATCCAACGGAAATTACAGTTGCTTTTTTATACAACACAGATTTTAAAGGAAAAAAACTAATTTCTTCCTTGCCAAGCCGAAATACTTGCACAATTTTACTTTCTGATGATTGTGATCAATCAAAAATCAGTTTTGCCTTTTTACCAGAAATAAAAGATACCATAAAAGGCTTTTTGGTTTATTCAGAAGGGGATTTGACACTAGAAAATGCTACAGGAACGAAGGCTGCTTTAGGATTTGATAAAAATTACCAAAATCCAACATCAAAAGAGGAAAATCAAGAAAATACAGTTTTTTGGTACGGATTTGGGCCAAATGGAGGTACAATTTCTTCTGAAAACCCAAGTTTTATAGATTTTTCAGAGGCAAAGGCTTTGGCTTTTAGTTCAGAAGAGGCTAAATATCAAATTGGATTTCGGGATAATAACGAAGATTTAGGAGAACTTGGCTTTCAAAACAAGGTGAAAATCTCTTTTGGCGACACAGTTCTTTCAATTAGACGAAGCCCAAATCAAGCCGATGTAAATTTGTATCAAAATCGCTTTCAAAATCAACTTGGGAAAATCACTATTCGAGAAAATTCTGAAATGATAGAAAGTTTTGTGTGTTATTTTGAAGAAAAAACAAATGATTTTGAGCCAATTTTGGTGGATCCATATTTGATTATTGATTGGAGTCCAGAAACTTGGCGAAATCCAAATTTTGAAGTTTATGCTTGGGAGCAATTTCCAAATATCCTTATTTTTGACACATTGAATTATGCAGTTCAAAATGATTTGTTAAAACGTATGGCTTTTTTCACAGAAAAAGAAGGTTTTCGTGGACGTTTGGCAGCTGACGAAGAAATTAAAGATTTGCACGGGTTTAATGCCCACGATTATCGCTCAGAAACTTTGGCAGCCTTTTTTGATTTAGCCGAAAAAGAAAATTTCCCACTAAATCAAATGGAAAAAGATTTACGCTCTTTGCTTGAAGATGCAAAAATCATTATAAAAACAGAAACAGGTTACGAAAAAGGAGAGGGTGCAATTATTTCCATTTCTCAGGAATCTCCTCGATATTTGCGTTCTCAGTTTATTGCTCACGAAGGTGCACACGGAATTTATTTTATGGACGAAGAGTTTAGAAATCTTGTGGACGTGATTTATGATATTATTGATACAAAGAGTTTACAATTTTTGCAAGGATTTTTTGCTTCTCAACCAAGTTTAGGCTACGATCCAAATGATCCATATTTAATGCGAAACGAGTTGATGGCATACTTGTTGCAACAGTCAGTTGCTGCAATCCCTGGATATTTTGCTGAAACTCTTGCTTGGCGAGGTACTGTAAACAAGGCAATTCCAGAACTTGCAAAATATGTGCGAGATACAAAGGCTCAAGGATTTGTAGATGCTGCCAATGTTTTAGAAGGCTTTTTGTTTTCAAAATATGGTTTAGCCGCAGGAAGAGTTTCCTTAACTAGCGTGGAATAGAAAAACTTAGATAATGGAGAGAGGATTTAGTGATTGGCTAAATCCTCTTTTTTTTCAACAAATTAGCCCTTTAAAACATTTCCTTTGCCAAATCCAGTAAGGTTTCTTTTTGGTTAATCTTTGGGTTTTCCAGCACTTTTTCCAAAAGTCCGTTTAGAACTTCTCCCATTTTTTTCCCAGCTGGGAAACCTGCTTCAATCAAATCTTTTCCAGAAACCGCTAAATCTTTTAGGGAAAATGCAACCTGATTTTCAAGCTCTTTATCAATTCGGCTTTTGAACTCAGAAAGATTTTCTATCCATTTTCCTTCTGTAAAAACCTTTTCATCCTCGTCTTTTCCGTAAGCGTCAGCTTGGCGAAGATAAAACAAATCTTGCAAAACCTCTGGAAATGGCAAAATTTGTGTGTTGTGTTTTGCAATAAACCTACGAATGGCACTTTCTTGCCAAGTGGACTCATAATGAAACATGTGATTTTCAACTAAGTGAACAACGTATTTTATTGTATCATTTGGAAATCGAAGCCTTGTTAAAACATCTTTTGCAATTTTTGCACTTGGATATTCGTGACCGTGGAAAGTGTTAAAATCTTCCATAGTTTCTTTTCCATCTTTGAAATATGGCCGTTTTTCAATCCTTTTTGCAGCTGGTTTTCCAATGTCGTGGAAAAGGGAAGCTAGGCGTAATTCCACAGAAGCTTGATTTTTAGAGGCTAGAATAACTCCATCAAGGGCATAAATCAAATGGTCAAGAACGTCAAAACTGTGAAAGCCCCGAATATCCTTTTGAAGAACATTTCTACACCCTGCAAACTCTGGTAGAAAAATTTTCAAAATCCCAGTTTTTTCCATAAGATTTAGAGCAACAGAGGGCTTTGGAGATTTTAGCATTTTCACAAATTCGTCTCGAAATC
Organism: Spirochaetaceae bacterium; assembly: GCA_017416145.1. Taxonomy (GTDB): domain Bacteria; phylum Spirochaetota; class Spirochaetia; order Treponematales; family Treponemataceae; genus Treponema_I. Next base: position 3,376 of record JAFQDD010000024.1, read on the forward strand.
GTTCTATGGAAATCCCTTTTGTAATGTGATTTGTAACTGGAATTGCTTTTAGAGTTTCTGGTTCAATTTCAAAACCAAGTTGAGCTGCAAAACGAAGGGCACGAACTGGGCGAAGACCGTCTTCTGAAAATCTTTCTAGAGGATTTCCCACTGTGCGAATGGTTTTTTGCTGAATATCAATTTGGCCACCGAAGGGGTCAACAATGCTTCCATCAGCCAAAGACGCCGCAATAGCATTCATTGTAAAATCCCTGCGAGACAAATCTTCTTCTATTTTTGAAGCGTATTCCACTTTGTCCGGATGCCGCCCGTCTGTGTAATCTTTTTCTATACGATAGGTGGTGGCTTCTATGCTTTGCCCCATAAACAAAATTGTAACAGTTCCGTGGGCAATTCCAGTTGGAATAACCTTGTGAAAAATCCGAATAACGTCCTCAGGTTTTGCGTTTGTGGCAATATCGTAGTCAGAAATCTCTTTGCCTAAAATCAAATCACGAACCGCTCCACCCACAAGAAAGGCTTCGTATCCATTTTGAGTAAAAATCTTATTTATTCGTTGTAAAATCTCTGGAATCGGAATTGTTTTCATTATTTCTAGTATACAAATCTTAAAAAAACTAGACAAGGGGAAAGGTAATTATGAATTAAGAATTATGAATTAAGAATTATGAATTAAGAATGAAGAATTAAGAAGAGGAATTTTTTTGGAGCCACCTTATACCCTTTGTTCCGGCCAAACGGGGTTCCCTAACGGTCATCCTCCTCGCAAGTGCCTAAAGTCACTTGCTGCGGTGGACTATCGCCCCTAATGTCCGGGCTAGGCTTGTATCGAAGCAATGGCAATATTTATTTGACGTAAAAAATTACTTGTGCTATATTAAAAAAGAGGAAACGCCCAAGCTCATTTTGTCGTCTCTACTTTTTTTTGGTTATAAGCCGTCAAAAGTTGGTAGACTGTATGGCGGCTTTATTTTTTACTCTTTATCTTTTTTTAGGTAAGAGAGCAACGCTATAACTGTACCAGTTATGGTAGCAACACAAGTTACTACTGCAATAACCAATTCCAAAGTCATAACAAGCCTCCCTAGTCTTTTATTTCAGCAAAAGCCAGATTTGAGTTGGGAGTAGGGAGCGACGGCGTAAGCCAGAAAATTGCGAGTAACGCAGCAATTTTAGCGAGTCTCGGTTGAGCCCCTGCGAAACCGTAGCCTGAACTTAGGCATTTCCAATAAATCAATTATAAAAAAACGAATGAATAATGTAAAGTAAAAATACAATAAATGTATATAATTGTTTACAATCTCTGCTATATTAAGAATACTTTGTGAATATCTATACTTACCATAAAATATATTATGTAAAAATTTTACTGAACAAATCCCATTTTTCTTGCTATAATACTAGAATGACACAGATTGAACAAACACAACACGCAAAGGATTTCTTTGAATATTGGCAAGATAAAGGCGACGAAAAACAAGAAACACAACGCTATTGGATTGAACTTTTACAAAATGTTTTAGGAATTGAAAATCCATCTAGATATATCGAATTTGAAAAAACAGTAAAAATCAAACACACAAATTTTATTGATGCATATATTTCAAGCACAAAAGTTTTAATTGAACAAAAAGGTGCAAAAGTTGATTTAACAAAACCTCAAGAACAATCAGATGGAGCAATGCTTACTCCATATCAACAAGCAAAACGTTATGCAGATGAACTTTCATACGATTTAAAACCACGGTGGATTGTTGTAAGCAATTTTAAAGAAATCCATGTTCATGATATGAACAATCTTCACGCAGAACCAGAAATTATCAAATTGGAAAATCTTGAAAAGGAATATTATCGTTTACAATTTTTGGTTGATACAAAAAATGAAAATATCCGCCGAGAAGAAGAAATCTCTTTACAAGCAGGAATCTTGGTTGGAAAACTTTACGACGCACTTATAAAAGAATACATCAACCCGGACGAAAAAAGTTTGCGTAGTTTGAATATTTTATGCGTTCGCTTAGTTTTCTGTTTTTATGCAGAAGATGCAGGACTTTTTGAAACTCGCACAAGTTTTGAAGATTATATAAAATCATTTAACTTACAAAATCTTCGAGACGCATTTATTAAACTTTTCAAAGGTTTAGACACAAAACTTGAAAATCGAGATAAATACGACACAAGTCTAAAACCTTTTCCTTATGTAAACGGTGGACTTTTTGCCGCAGAAGACATTGAAATTCCAAATTTTACCCAAGAAATAGTGGACGTTTTAGTAAACGATTGTGCTCCGTTTGATTGGCGAGAAATTAGCCCAACAATTTTTGGAGCAGTTTTTGAATCAACATTGAACCCAGAAACACGCAGAACAGGGGGAATGCACTACACTTCAATTGAAAATATTCACAAAGTAATCGACCCACTTTTTATGGACGAATTAGAAGCCGAATTTGAAAAAATCTGTGCAACAACCAATGCAAAAACAAAAAATGATAAACTTCACGCTTTTCAAGAAAAACTTGGGAAGTTAAAATTTCTAGACCCAGCTTGTGGAAGTGGAAACTTTTTAACAGAAACATATTTGAGCATTCGTCGCTTGGAAAATAAAGTAATTTCAGTGCTAAATAATGGCGAAAAAGTTTTAGGCTTTGACGAATTTATCAAAGTAAAAATCAATCAGTTCTACGGAATCGAAATAAATGACTTTGCCGTAACCGTTGCAAAAACCGCATTGTGGATTGCCGAAAGTCAAATGATGACCGAAACCGAAAAAATTATCGGAATGAATTTGGACTTTTTGCCTTTGACAACAAATGCGTTTATTGTGGAAGGCAACGCGTTGCGAATGAATTGGGCAACTTTAAAACCGATTGATGAAAACGTGCAACTCAACGACGGACTTTTTGCAGGTTTTGCCACAGAAGTAGACGGAAACGAGATTCAGTATGATTATATCATGGGGAATCCTCCGTTTGTGGGTGCGAGATTGATGTCTAGTGACCAAAAAAATGATGTAATTTCTGTTTGGGGTAATATAAAAAATATCGGTAACGTTGATTATGTTTCTTGTTGGTATAAAAAAGCTGCCGACTTGATGAAAAATTCAAATATAAAAACGGCATTAGTTTCTACAAACTCTATTACACAAGGTGAACAAGTTGCAATTATGTGGAAGCCTTTAATGGAAATGGGAGTAAAAATTGACTTTGCATACAGAACGTTTAGATGGGATAGTGAGTCTATACAAAAAGCTCATGTACATTGTGTAATTGTTGGTTTTAGTTGTTACATGGATTCAGAATTGCTACGCAATTCTAAAGAAAAAAGGATTTTTAATTCAGACGGGACAGTAGATATTGCAAAAAATATAAATGGCTATTTGGTAAATGCAGATGATATTTTTATTGAAAGTAGAACCAAACCTTTGTGCGATGTTCCAGAAATTGGAATTGGCAATAAACCCATTGACGGAGGAAATTATCTTTTTACCGAAGATGAAATGAAGGATTTTATTAAAAAAGAACCTTTGTCTGAAAAATACTTTAAGAAGTGGATTGGAGCAGATGAATTCATCAATGGTTACTATAGATATTGTCTTTGGCTTGGAGATTGTTCCCAAAGTGAGCTTCTGAAAATGCCAGAATGTCTAAAACGTGTAAAAGCTGTAAGAGAGCTTAGACTTGCAAGTAAAAGTGAAGGAACTAGAAAAATAGCAGAAAAACCAACTCGCTTTCATGTTGAAAATTTTCCGATTGATAATTATATCGTTTTACCTGAAACATCATCTGAAAAAAGGCAATATATTCCATTGGGATTTATGAGTCCAGAAATTTTATGCAGTAATGCAATAAGACTTGCTCCTAATGCTACATTGTACCATTTTGGAATTCTTACATCTTCTGTCCACATGGCCTGGATGCGTGTTGTATGTGGCAGATTAGAAACTCGATATCGTTACTCAAAAGATATTGTTTACAACAACTTCCCTTGGTGTAATCCAACAGATGAACAAAGGGCCAAAATCGAAAAGACAGCTCAAGCAATACTTGACGCACGTGCAAAATATCCTGATTGTTCCTTAGCACAGCTTTATGGAGAAAACGCCTTTTTGTTTTCAGAACTTGTTAAAGCTCACCAAGCCAACGACCGTGCAGTAATGGAAGCCTACGGTTTTTCAAAAGATATGACCGAAAGCGAAATCGTCGCAGAATTGTTTAAAATGTACGAAAAGTTGACGGAGGGGAAATAATGAATAATGAGCAACTTGAAGAAATTATGAAAGAAGCACAAAGAGTTCAAGAACAATTAGAAAAATCTGGTGCATTGAAATCAATAGAAGTAATGAATAATAATCCATCTATAAAATGGGCAATAAAAGAAATTCAAAATTTAGAAAGAAGCGGAATACTTAAAGTGTGGCAAAAACAATTCGAGTCTATTGGAACAAAGACGATTGAATCATTAACGAATATTTCTTTACCAGTTGCAGATTCTATACATCGAGAACTCTGTAGGTTGGATGAATCCACATACTTTCAATACAGACACGAGTTAAATGCACTTTTAAAAAATACAAACGTACTCGAAAGTATTAACCAACTGCGTCAAAAGATACCTGCTTATTTTTTATATGAACATCAAGATTCAAACTTTTATACTGAAGATGTTTACAATCCTTTATTTCAAGAAAGCGAAGAATGGAAACTAGAAGTAAGTGATGATACATTTGCAGTTTCGTTCAAAAAAGAAGAATTAACCATACAAGGTGATGAAATAAAAGATGTTGTCACAATTAAGCAATTATTTCCGATTTTAACAGAAAATCAAATAGTAAATTTTATTAACCATTTAAGGAAGTATCCATTTTTACCACTCAAAAATGAAATTGGTGAAATAATTTTTAATAATTTAAAAGAAAAAGCAACAGAACATTGTTTTACTATAAAAAAGGGAACTTTGCTATATAGAGCAAGAGAAACAATGAATAATGTTACCTATACGACAGATGAATCTATGTTAGAACCAGATACAGGTATTCCAAATATTGGACGATTTAATCCATATGGAGTACCGACATTATATCTTTCCGAGGATTCTGAAACAACTAAATTAGAACTTGGTGCTGAAAAATTTCAAGTTGCTCAAATAGTTGTGAAAAAAGAAATTAATATTATTGACTTGGAAGAAAGTGGTGGACTACTTTATCATTATTGTAATAAACCTCTGAATACAAAAGAATATAATCCAGCAGAATATGTTCTTCCAAATTTTCTTGCACAATGTGCAAGATATATAAAAAATGAATGTAATATTGACTTAGATGGTTTTAAGTATGAAAGTACAAAAAATAAAGGCAGATATTGCTATGCTCTTTTTGATGTACATGAACCTATCATAAAAGTTTCAAAAATCTGTTGTGAATTATCCAGCGAAAACCGTTAGGTTTGAGCAAATCCGCGTGGTAATAAAAAAAGGAGAAAGTTAATATGGCGAAAATTAATGTTCAAAATACAGAAGTTACAGTTATTAATTTTGAAGCACAAGATTATATTAGTCTTACTGATATGGCTGGTGCTAAAGAAAATGAATCAAGAGCAGCTGATGTTATAAAAAATTGGCTGAGAAATCGTTATACAATAGAATTCCTTGGAACTTGGGAAATGATTCATAATCCAGATTTTAAAGTGGTCGAATTTGACCACTTTAAAATGCAGGCAGGATTACCTTCTTTTGTTTTAAGTTGTAGTGAATGGATAGAAAAAACAAATGCAATTGGAATCATTGTCAAAAAAGGTCGTTATGGTGGAACATACGCACATAAAGACATTGCTTTCGAATTCGGTTCTGCTATCAGTGTACCTTTTAAGCTATACCTAATTGAAGAATTCCAACGCTTAAAAGAAGAAGAACAAAAACTCCTTGGTTGGTCAGCAAAAAGGGAACTTGCAAAAATCAACTATCGTATTCATACCGACGCAATTAAACAAAACTTAATTCCCCTAGAATTGACTCCAGCACAAAAATCATTCGTTTACGCTGATGAAGCAGATATGTTAAACGTGGCGATGTTTGGAAAAACTGCTAGAGAATGGCGAGAAGAAAATCCTGACTTAAAAGGAAATATCAGAGATTATGCATCAATAAATCAGTTGATTTGCCTTAGCAATATGGAAAACTTGAACGCTGTTTTTATTAACGAAGGTCTTGCACAATTAGAACGCTTGGAAAAATTGAATAAAATCGCAATCCAACAAATGAAAGTACTAGAAAATGTGGATGATAAAAGATTCCTAAAATTAACAGATAGCGAAACCCGTTAGGTTTGAGCAAATCCCCGAATCAATAATCATTTGAAAAAAATACTTATACTACATAAAAAAAGCAGTTCCAAAATTCTTCCCTTACGTTTCCTCCCCTTGAGTTTTATACAAAAAATATGTTATTGTTAAACATCAAATTAGAAAATTATTGGAGAATTTTATGTCTAAAATTCAAATGAAAAATGCTATTGCAGAGCTCGATGGCGATGAAATGACCCGTGTTTTATGGGGCGTGATTAAAGAAAAACTTTTAACTCCTTTTGTGGATTTGAAAACTGAATATTATGATTTAGGCTTAAAATCAAGAGACGACTCAAATGACGCAATTACTTATGAGTCAGCTGCCGCAATTAAAAGACTTGGTGTTGGTGTAAAATGTGCCACAATCACTTCTAACGCGGCTCGTATGAAAGAATATAACCTAAAACAACTTACACCTAGTCCAAACGGAATTATTCGTGCAGAGCTAGACGGAACAGTTTTTAGAAAGCCAATTATCGTTAAAAATGTAAAACCTGCTGTAAAATCTTGGACTAAGCCTTTTATTATGGGACGCCACGCTTACGGTGATGTTTACAAAAACTGTGAAATGTATGTTGACGGTCCTGGAAAAGCTGAACTTGTTTTTACAGATGCCAATGGAAATGAAACTCGCAAAACAATTATGGAAATGAAAGGTCCTGGAATCTTGCAAGGAATTCACAATCTTGATTCTTCTATTACAAGTTTTGCTCGTTGTTGTTTCCGCTACGCATTAGACGAAAAAGTTGATGTTTGGTTTGCCACAAAAGACACAATTTCAAAAACTTACGACGGCCGCTTCAAAGAAATCTTCCAAAATGTTTTCGATTCTGAATTTAAAGCTGATTTTGAAAAAGCAGGACTTACATATTTTTACACACTAATTGATGACGCTGTTGCTCGTGTAATGAAAAGCTCTGGTGGCATTCTTTGGGCTTGTAAAAACTACGACGGTGATGTTATGAGTGATATGGTTGCTTCTGCAAATGGTAGCCTTTCCATGATGACTAGCGTTTTGGTTAGCCCTGACGGAAAATTTGAATACGAAGCAGCTCACGGTACAGTTCAAAGACACTATTATCGCTATTTGGAAGGTGAAAAAACTTCTACAAACCCAATCGCTTTGATTTTTGCTTGGACAGGTGCTCTAGCAAAACGTGCAGAATTAGACGATACTCCAGAACTTGGAGATTTTGCTCGTAAACTAGAAAAAGCAACCTTGGACCTAATCGAAGAGGGCGTTATGACAGGAGATTTAAAAGCTCTTGCAGAACCAGCTCCAAAAGAAATCTTAAACTCTTGGGATTTTATCGATAGAATCGCTGCAAAATTACAATAATTTCTTGATGTTTTTTACATAAAAATAATATCAAGAAAACAATAATCAAAGTCCAAAATTACGAAGTTAAATATGATTTTGTGATTTTGGACTTTTTTTGTTTTACAGAATAATTTTTTTTCGTTGGAAAAAGATGTTGTAAAACACTTTTTTTATTTTTATTAGGAAATACCCTTGACATACTTTACGGTTTAGTGATATTCTCTAACACGTTATAAACACGGTGCCTGTAGTTCAGTGGTAGAGCGCCAGATTGTGGATCTGGTTGTCGTGGGTTCGAACCCCATCAGGCACCCATACATCAAACTTTGTTTGGTGTTACGTGCGTTTGTAGCTCAGCTGGATAGAGCGTCGGACTTCGAATCCGCAGGTCGCACGTTCGAATCGTGTCAGACGCAACTGACTTGTTTTATAACCGGGCCATTAGCTCAGCTGGTAGAGCAACAGACTCTTAATCTGTGGGTCGAAGGTTCGAACCCTTCATGGCTCAGTAGTTTGGGTTTTGGTTAAACAAGCTTAAACAAAACGAACTGCTAAAAAAACTTAAAAAAAGTTTTCAAAAGTAATTGACACTTTTTTTGATATTTAGTATAGTTCAAACATCAACGCGAGAGTGGTGAAATTGGCAGACACGCTAGACTTAGGATCTAGTGCCCTCGGCGTAAGGGTTCAAGTCCCTTCTCTCGCATAACTTAAAACAAGTTAGTGTTACGAATCTTAGTTCGTATCAAAACTTGCGGGAATAGCTCAGTGGTAGAGCGCCACCTTGCCAAGGTGGATGTCGCGGGTCCGACTCCCGTTTCCCGCTCAATCGAAAGCGATTCGGTTTTACTGAATCGCTTTTTTTTTACTCAAATCAAATTGCCTAAAAAGGCCAAAGGAAAGGTTGTGAAAGTAACAAAGAAAATTGAAAAACTTGAAAACTCTAGTGTAAAACTAACAGTTACTATTGGAAAAGCAGATGTTGCTGCAAGTTATAATGAAGTAGTTGCAAAATATGCAAAAAACATTCAGATTCCAGGTTTCCGCAAAGGAAAAGTTCCTGTATCAGTTCTAGAAAGAAAATACGGTGACGCTCTAAAAAATGATGCAGTTTCTGAAATTGTAGAAAAAGCTCTTGGAGATATTTTTGAAGAAATGGACAAAAATAAATCAGATGATCGTCCATTACCATATTCACAACCAACTATTGATGACATTCCACTTTTAGATACAACAAAAGATTTAACTTTCGCTGTTAAATATGATGTTTTCCCACAAGTAGAAGTTAAAAACTTCGACGGAATTGAAATCAAAGTTCCAGAAGTAAAAATCACAGATGATGATTTAAAAGAAGAACTAGAAGCAATTCGCCAAAGAAATGCAATGGTTCTAGACAAAAAAGATGACGAAGCTGTTGCAAAAGACGATATCGTTACAGTAAATTACTGCGAACTAGACGACAAAGATGCAGAAATTGCTGGTTCACAACGCCAAGATTTTGTTTTCACAGTTGGAACAGAACAAAATATTTACAAATTCGACAATGAAATCATTGGTATGAAAAGAGGTGAAACAAAAGACCTTACAAAAGAAGTTGACGGCGAAAATAAAAAAGTTCGCGTAACTGTTACAGCTGTAAAAGTTCGAAATGTTCCAGAACTAGATGATGAACTAGCTCAAGACGTTAGCGACAAATACAACAATCTTGAAGACATGAAAAATGACATCAAGAAAAATCTAGAAACAGCTCTAGAAAACAAACTAAAAGAAATTAAATCAAACTCTCTTTTAGAACAACTAGTAGAAAAAAATCCTGTTGAACTACCAGCTTCTATGGTAAAAGCAGAATTAGATTCTCGCTTTAGAATGATGGCTCAACAATTCCAAACAACTACAGAACAACTAGAAAAAATGCTAACATCAGCTGGCCAAAAGAAAGAAGATATGCTAACACAATGGACAGGCGATGCTGAAAAAATGCTAAAGAGCCGCATTATTGTTGAAAGTCTTCTAAAAGAAAAGGATATTTCAGTTACAGCAGAAGAAATTGAAGCTGAATATGAAAAAATTGCAGCTGGTGCTGGAGTTTCAGTAGAAGAAGTTAAAAAACACTACGAAGATCCACGCTCAAAAGAATATCTTGAAGATGAAGCAAAAGAACAAAAATTATACACAATGCTTTTTGACCAAGTAAAAGTATCAAAAGGTGATAAAAAAACTTTTGCAGACCTATTTAAACCTGCAAACTAATATAAAATCGTAAAAATTACAATTTTTTCACAAAAAACACCGCTTAATAACTAGGCGGTGTTTTGATTTTTTACTATATTTATAATCACAATATTAAATAGGAAAGAGGCATTGAAAATGGGTAATTATGTTCCTTATGTTTTAGAACAAACTGGTAATGGCGAAAGAACTTATGATATTTTTACGAGACTTTTGAAAGATAGAGTTATTTTTATTGATGGTGAAATCAATGATGTTTCTGCAGATATTGCTGTTGCTCAGATTTTGTTTTTAGAGTCCCAAAATCCAGATAAAGATATTAGTATTTACATAAATAGTCCAGGTGGTTCTGTAACTGCAGGTCTTGCAATTTATGATACAATGCAATACGTAAAATGTGATATTCAAACTATTTGTATGGGACAAGCTGCAAGTATGGGGGCTGTTTTACTTGCTGGAGGAACAAAGGGAAAACGCTATGCTTTGCCTTCTTCTCGTGTTATGATTCATCAACCTTGGGGTGGAACTCAAGGACAAGCTACAGATATTTCTATTCAGACAAAAGAAATAATCCGCTTGAAAAAAATGTTACTAGAATATTTTGCTTTCCATACAGATAAACCAATCGAAGAAGTGGCAAAAGATATGGAAAGAGATTATTTTATGTCTGCTGAAGACGCATTAAAATATGGTATTGTAGATGCTGTAATGCCAAAAAGAAAAAATACATAATTGAAATAAATAATAGGGAGCAACTATGGCGAAAAAAAGAGAAAAACCAGTTGCGTTTTGTACATTTTGTTTACGTCCTTACACAGACTTTAATCATTTAGTGAGTGCAAATGATGACTTGCTGATTTGTGATAAATGTGTTGATATTTGCCATAATATTTTTCAACAACGAAAAAAGACTAGTATTGGTGAGTCAACAGAACTTCCAAGTCCAAAACAATTTAAAGAATTTTTAGATTCTTACGTAATTGGTCAAGACGAAGCAAAAAAAGTTCTAGCAGTTTCTGTTTATAATCACTACAAACGGCTTTCTACTTTAGCAAAATATGAAGATGTTCAAATTGAAAAATCTAATATTTTGTTGATAGGGCCAACTGGTTCTGGAAAAACTTTACTTGCAAAAACTCTTGCAAAAAAACTTAACGTCCCATTTGCTATTGCAGATGCTACAACATTGACAGAAGCAGGTTATGTAGGTGATGATGTTGAAAATGTTCTTCTAAAATTGATAAATGCTGCCAACGGCGATGTTGAAGCTGCTGAACGGGGAATTATTTTTATTGATGAAATTGATAAAATCGCTCGTAAATCAGAAAATACTTCTATCACAAGAGATGTTTCTGGAGAAGGTGTACAACAGGCTTTATTGAAAATTATTGAAGGTACAGTTTCAAATGTGCCTCCAATGGGCGGAAGAAAGCATCCAAACCAAGAAACTATTCCAATTGATACAACAAACATTTTGTTTATTTGTGGTGGAGCTTTTGTTGGTCTTGAAAAAATTGTAGAAGCTCGTGTGCACGAATCTACAGTTGGTTTTGGTTCCAATGTTGGGAATATGACTGACAAAGATAAGGCTGCTTTGCTAAATCAAGTTATTCCAGATGATTTGGTTAAATTTGGTTTGATTCCAGAATTAATTGGTCGTTTGCCAATTTCTGTAGCATTAAACGAACTAACTCGTGATGATTTAAGTCGTATTTTGACAGAACCAAAAAATTCTATTACAAAGCAATTTAAAGCATCTTTTGCTATTGATAATTGTAAACTTGAATTTGAAGATGATGCTATTGGTGCTATTGCTGATATGGCAATTAAGCAAAAAACTGGAGCTCGTGGTCTTCGTTCTATCGTTGAAAATCTTTTGATGGATGCAATGTATGAAGCTCCATCAATCGAAGGTGAAAAAGAAATTACCGTAACTAAGGAAAACGTAGAAAATAACGAAACTCCAAAAATTAAAACAGTAGGATTACCAGCCTAAAACTGATTTTTTTATCTGAAATAGACTGCCAAAGTTTATATCATTTGTTGATATTTATGCGGCAGTCTTTTTTTTTAGTTTTTGGTTAGAAATTGTATAAATCACTTATTTATAAGAAGATTATATATTAGTTTGCCTTGAATAAGCAGTGAAAATTTTATATAATTAAAGTGAGTACGTAAATGTTAGGACTATTTTAAAATATCATTTTTAATTTAGTTCTGTGGAGGATTATATGACAATTACAACTATGCTTCAGCAAAGTTTACTTTTAACTTTGCTTGGAATGGGTGTTGTATTTACCTTCCTTATCATTATGATTTGCTTTATGAATCTTTCTAGTAAATTGATTAAAGCTCTTAAACTTGATAAAGAAGACGCACCAAAGGGAGCTACAGCACCTGTTGCTAATGCTCAAGATAATGCTGTTGTGGCTGCTATTGCTGCTGCTGTGCATGACAAACAATAAATTTTTGGAGAATAATTATGGCAAACAAAGTAAAGATTTCTGACCTTGTTCTACGTGATGCACATCAGTCTCTACATGCAACTCGCATGACAACTGCTGATATGCTTCCTATCTGTGACAAACTTGATAAAATTGGCTACTGGGCTCTAGAAGGCTGGGGTGGAGCTACATTTGACTCATGTATTCGTTTCTTAAATGAAGATCCATGGGAAAGACTACGCAAACTACACGCTGCTCTTCCTAACACACCAATCATGATGCTTCTACGTGGTCAAAACCTTCTAGGTTATCGCCACTATGCTGATGACGTAGTTGATAAATTCGTTGAAAAAGCTGCTGAAAACGGTATCGGTGTTTTCCGCATTTTCGACGCTTGTAATGATCCTCGTAACCTACAACGTGCAACAGAAGCTGCTAAAAAAACTGGTAAACACGTTCAAATGGCTATTTCTTATGCTACAACTCCTTATCACACAAAAGAAGTTTATGCTGATTTAGCAAAATCTTATGCAGATTTCGGTGCAGATTCTATCTGTATTAAAGATATGTCAGGTCTTCTAAAACCTTATGAAGCTTACGATTTAGTAAAAGCTATCAAAAAGGCTGTAGATTTACCTGTAGAAATCCACTCTCACGCTACAACAGGTCTTTCTGTAGCAACTCTAGCAAAAGCAGCTGAAGCTGGTGCTGATATCCTTGATACAGCAATTTCTTCAATGGCTATGGGTACATCTCACTCACCAACTGAAACAATCGTAGAAATGTTCAAAGGTACAGAGATGGACACAGGTCTTGACCTAAATACACTTCTAGAAATTGCAGCATATTTCCGTGATGTTCGCAAAAAATATGCAAAATTCGAAAGCTCATTCTTGGGAGCAGATACTCGTATTCTAGCTTCTCAAGTTCCTGGTGGAATGCTTTCAAATCTTGAAAACCAACTTAAAGAACAAGGTGCATCAGACAAAATTGATGACGTTCTTAAAGAAATTCAAGTTGTACAAGCTGATTGTGGTTATATTCCACTTGTTACACCAACTTCACAAATCGTTGGTACACAAGCTGTATTTAACGTACTATTTGGTCGTTATGCAAAACTTACACAAGAAACTCGTGACCTTGTTGTAGGAAAATATGGAAAAACTCCAGCTCCTGTAAACGCTGACCTTCTAAAAGAAGCTCTAAAACAAAACAACATGACAGAACCTGTTACATGTCGTCCAGCTGACCTAATCGAAAACGAATGGGACAAAATGGTTAAAGAAGCTAAAGAAAACGGCGGAAACGGAAGCGATGAAGATACATTGACATACGCAATGTTCCCAAAAGTAGCTCCAAAATTCTTTGCAGAAAGAGAAAAAGGACCTATCTCTTCAGATTCATTTGCTGTTCCAAAATCAACAGGAAACGCAAACGGTGGTTCTTACACAGTTACTGTAAACGGTCAAGCTTACAACGTAACAACTTCTCCATCTGGTGATAAAATGAATGTAAACGTAAACGGTACAGCTTACGACATTGCATTCGGTGCTCCAAGTGCTGCAGCTCCTATAGCTCCAGTTTCAACTGGCGGTGCAGATATTAAAGCTCCTGTTGCTGGTACAATCTTAAAACTTGTTGCTCCAGCTGGTTCAAACGTAAAAGCAGGTGATACTGTAATTATGGTTGAATCAATGAAAATGGAACTTGAAGTAAAAGCAACAGCTGATGGAAAAATCGACTACGCTGTAACTCAAGGTGCTCAAATCCAAGCAGGTCAAGTAATTGCAACAATCGGTGGTGGTGCTGTTGCTGCTCCTGTAGCTCCAGCTACTTCAGCTCCAGCAGCAGCTGCTCCAGTTTCAACTGGTGGTGCAGCTGTAAACGCTCCTGTTGCTGGTACACTTCTAAAGAACTGTATGGCAGAAGGTGCTGCTGTAAAAGCTGGTGATACAATCGTTATGATTGAATCAATGAAAATGGAACTTGAAGTTAAAGCTACAGCAAACGGAACAGTTCACTACTTAGTTTCAGCTGGTGCTGCAATCCAAGCTGGTCAACCACTTGCAGAAATCAAATAATTTTGAGGAACTAGAATGTTAGGTCAAACAAGAAATAAAAAGAACAAAGAAATTATTAGTGCAATGTGCATTATTATGGCTGTTGCTGTAGTTTTTTCTTTTGCTTCTACAATTTTTGCAGCTAATTCAAATGATGAAGTTGCATCTTTTAGAACAATGAGTACTGCTGTTATTAAGGGGTCAGAAAATGTTCCTGAAATTTCTGTTGGTGCTTTCTTAAAAAATATCTGGAAAAATACAGGTATTAATCAGTTAATTAATGGTGAAATTCCTGCTGGTGAACACGTAGCATCTGAAGATCCTTTTGCAGGAATTGTAGCTCCAGGTTGGCAAAAACTTTTGATGATGGCAATTGGTTTCTTAATCATCTACATGGGAGCTGGTCGTGGATTTGAACCATTACTACTTATTCCAATCGGATTCGGTACAGTATTAGTAAACATTCCTGGTGCAAATATGTTTGCAGAAGGAACTGGTATGCTACGTATCATCTACGATGCTGGTGTTGGTAACGAGTTCTTCCCAATGCTTATCTTTATGGGTATTGGTGCAATGACAGACTTTGGTCCACTAATTGCAAACCCAAAAATGGCTTTACTTGGTGGTGCAGCTCAGCTTGGTGTATTCTTCACACTATTCGGTGTTGCTTTAATGAACTTGATTCCTGGAATCGACTATAACATGCTACAAGCTAGTGCTATTGCAATTATCGGTGGTGCTGACGGTCCTACATCAATTTACGTATCTGGAAAACTTGCTCCAGAAATGATGGCTGTTATTGCAGTTGCTGCATATTCATATATGGCTTTGGTTCCAATGATTCAACCACCTCTAATGAAATTACTAACAACAGAAAAAGAACGTAAAATCAAAATGGAACAACTTCGTCCTGTTTCAAAAGCAGAAAAAGTATTGTTCCCAATCGTTCTATTGATTTTAACAATGCTTCTTCTTCCATCTGCTGCTCCTCTAATTGGTATGCTTGCATTTGGTAACTTCTGTAAACAATGTGGTGCTGTTGACCGTATTGCAAAGACAATGGAAAACGAACTTCTAAATATCGTTTCTATTCTTCTTTCACTAGGTGTTGGTTCACAAATGACACCAGAAAAGATTATCAACGGAAACTCAATAGGTATTATTCTTCTTGGTCTATTGGCATTCTGTGTTGCAACTTGTGGTGGTCTATTGATGGCAAAATTGATGAACCTTTTCTTAAAGAAAAAAATCAACCCACTTATTGGTTCAGCAGGTGTTTCTGCAGTTCCAATGGCAGCACGTGTTTCAAACAAAGTTGGTCTTGAATACGATCCAGGTAACTTCCTATTGATGCACGCAATGGGACCAAACGTTTCTGGTGTTATTGGTACAGCTATTGCAGCCGGTGTATTCATTGCAACTTATGCAAAATAATTTTTAAAAGATTGTAAAATCTTTTAGAGAAAGCGCAACTTACTTTTTGGTAGGTTGCGTTTTTTTTACTAAAATCCAAATATCAATTTTCCGATAATGAAAGTGATGAATGTTATTTTGATATTTTGGGGGAAAATAAATGTCATTAAATTCAATTACTGGTATTGGAAATGTTTATAGTAGTTCTGTAGTGGGACAAACTGCTGTACAATCTGCCACAATGCAATCTGAGGAAAATTCATTTGCAGCTTTGGTGGAATCTATGAAAGCGAAACAAAACGGGGAAACCCTTTCTTCTAGCAACGTAATAGATGATGGTCGATTAAACGGAGACTACACATCTGGATTTGCTGGAACATACACATCTGAAGCCGATAAAAACTCTTTGCCAACTGGAGCTGCTGCAAACTCTGTAGGCGTTGCATACAACAACAAAACCATCGACAGAACAAGCAAATTATACGAAAAATCTTTGGAACTTGAATCATATTTTGTAAAAATTATGCTTAATTCAATGAAAAGCACACTTTCTGGCACGGGTCTAAACGGAGAAAAATCCTATGCACAAAAAATGTATGAAGATATGCTTTACGACGAACTTGCAGTTTCTATGACCAAAAATGGAAACTTTGGTATTGCAGACCAGATTTATTTGGAATTGGCATAAAATTAAAATCATCTTACTTGAAAATCGATTTTTGTATCGAAATCTAGTAAACTTTCTAAATAGAGGCCGTTACCCAAAACGGTCTCTATTTTTTTATCTAAAAGATATTATTTTGAAATAACACTTGTTTATTTATATTTTTTTATTGGACTTATTGTATTTTAAAATCATAGTACTATAGGAATAATGTTTTAAGCTTTAACTCAAAATGTTTTAAGCTTTAACTCAAAATGTTTTAAGGCTTAGCGCAAAATGTTTTAAGGCTTAGCACAAAATGTTTTAAGCCTTAGCGCAAAATGTTTTAATACTTAACTTAAAGTATTTTCAAGCTGAGATTAAAATATGTTAAGGTTTGAACCAAAATTACAACTTTTTTCATTTCATAGTGGTAAAAAACTCAATAATAAAGACTTGCGACATTTTGCAATTTTCACTTCTCAAGTTCGAGAAAAACTTTTTTTGTAATTAGTAAAATTCTTGTAAATATGGTATAATGTTCTTATAGTTTTTTGCAAAATTGTATACGAAATTAGTTAATTTAGGGTAGTGTAATTTATGGACGACTCATTAGATAATAGCTTTAACGAAACAGAAACTCGAGAAATTATTACAGATGCACTTAAGTCTAAAGGTTGGAAACTTAAGCTTAATATGCGTTATGAATATAAAATAACAGATGGTCGTGTTCAAATTGATGATGATGGAGAATCTTTTCGCGAACAACCCTTGTTTGCTGATTATCTTTTGTTTGCTCCAAATAACCAGCCTCTTTGTGTATTAGAAGCAAAACGTGCAAAAAAGTTCGAAGGGACTGGTATCCAACAAGCCATAAATTATTGCAATCTTTTGAACGCTCCTTTTGCAGCTTCAAGTAATGGAAAATCTTTTGTTTTTACAAGTTTATTAAATGGTCATGAAGAGGAATTTTCTATGGATCATTTTCCAACTCAACAAGAACTTTGGCAAAAATTTGTTCAATTGAAAAAATATACTCCAGAACAGATTGAAATTATTAGCAAAGATTATTATCACGATGTAAACGGTAAAGAACCACGTTATTATCAACGTGCAGTTATTGATAAAGTTGTTGAAGCTTATGCTCGTGGTGTAAAACGAATGATGTTTGTTATGGCTACAGGAACTGGAAAAACTTATACAGCTTTTCAGATTTTGCATCGTCTTATGCAAAGTGCAGTTGGCAATAATATGCGTGTTCTTTACCTTGCAGATAGAAATGTTTTAATTGATCAAACAATGGATCAAGATTTTAAACCTTTCGGCAACAAAATGATAAAAATTGAAAATCGAACTGCAAGTACAAGTTATGAAATCTTTATGAGTCTTTATCAGCAGTTAGTTGAATATAATCTTACTCCTGGTGCTCCACAACCTTATGAACAATTTTATCCAAACTATTTTGATGTAATTATGATTGATGAATGTCATCGAGGTTCTGCAAAGAAAAATTCAGAATGGCGAAAAATCCTCGATTATTTTAGTGGAGCGGTTCAAATTGGTATGACAGCAACTCCAAAAGATGATGCAGATAGTGACAATTCAAATATCAGTTATTTTGGGGAACCACTTTATACATATTCTCTCAAACAAGGTATCGAAGATGGATTTTTGGCTCCCTATCGAGTAACAAAAGTTCACATCAATGTTGATGGTGGAATGGATATTAATGAGGAAGATTCTTCACAATCTGGGGGAAAACTGGAAGTTGGTCAAACTATAGAAAAAAAAGACCTTGCATTAAAGCTTGGAATAAAAAAACATTATATGGTTGCTGCAGAGCGAATTACAAAATTTCTTGAGAAAATTGGTCCTATGACAAAAACTATCGTATTCTGTGATGAAGAAATTGATGCAGCACAAATGCGTTCAGCCCTTATCCATTTTAACGAAAGTCGACAAGCTGAAAATCAAAATAAATATATTATGCGTATTACATCTAATGATACCGAAGGTAAAAAACATATTAGCGATTTTATTTCTAAAAATGTATCTACTCCGACTATTGTTACAACAAGCCAACTTCTTTCTACAGGTGTAGACACAAAAGCTGTAGGTTTAATTGTTCTATATCGTAATGTTTCAAGTATGACAGAATTTAAACAGATTATTGGTCGGGGAACAAGAATTGTAGAAGAAAAGAAATATTACTTTGATATTTTAGATTTTAGAAATGTAAGTGAATTATTCTTTGACCCAGCTTTTGACGGTGATCCACTTCCTCCAGAAGGACCAGGCAATAAAAATAAACCAAAAAGAAAGAAGTCGCCAAAATCAGAACCAAAGCCAATCATTACAGGAGATGGTCACGAAATTTATATAGATAATGAAACTAAGATGGTTCTTGATGAACATGGAAAACCAATGACTGTTTCATACATAGAATTTTCAAAAGAAAAACTTAGTACCCTATATTCAAGCCTTGATGATTTCCTTGCACAATGGAATAAAGTCGAAAGAAAGCAGATTATTGTAGATCAAATGGAAAAAGTTGGAATCAAAATAGATGAACTTTGTAATCATTATCCAGAAAAATTCCAAAGTAGAGATATTTTTGATATCATTGTAAATGTTGCTTTTAATGAACCAATGCTTTACAGAACAGAAAGAGCAAAACGAATCAAAGAAAAGAACTTCTTGGAAAAATTCCAAGGGGATGCAAAACGAGTTCTTGAAGTTCTAATGCAAACCTATGCAGACCAAGGGATTCTTGCTTTTGAAGAAAATGAAGCACTTAAAGCCCACGAACTTCAAGATTTAGGAACTCCAATATTTATTAAGAGTCTTTTTGGTGGAAAAGACCAGTTCAAAAAAGTAATACGTGATATAGAAAAAATTCTCTACGCAGCATAAGCAAATAATTTAAGAAGTAAAAGGATAAAATATGTCATTTTCATGGAAAACAGCACGCAATATAATGAGAAAAGATCAGGGCATTTCAAGTGATGTTCAAAGATTGGAAGAACTTATATCACTTGTATTTCTTCGTATTTATGATGCCTTGGAAGAAGAATGGGAAGACGAAGCTGATAACGATGGACGTGAATTTAATTCAGTTTTTGCAGAAGAAAAATATAAATGGCATAATTGGGCTTTACCAGATGAGAACGGAAAAACTCTTACCGGAGATGAATTATTAATTCTTGTGGATGAACTTTTTAAATACTGCAAAAAAGTAAATGTAGAAGGACTTGAACCTCGTCAACGAATTATTCGAAAAGTTTTTACAGATTTGAATCAATACATGAAAGACGGAACAAATCTTCGTGAACTTGTAGATGTTGTAAATGAACTAAATTATCACGATGCAAAGCAGCGAAATCTCTTTGGTCAAATTTATGAGGAAATGCTAAAACTTTTGCAAGGTGCAGGAAGTGCTGGTGAGTTTTATACACCACGTGCAGTAACAAAATTTATAGTGGAAATGTTGAATCCAAGAGTTGGAGAAACTTTTGGAGATTTTGCTTGTGGAACAGGAGGCTTTCTAACAGCTGCAATAGATTTTTTTCATGAACAAAAAAATGTTTCAAATGAAGATGTAAAGAAAATTAATAATTCCATATTTGGATTTGAATATAAACCATTCCCTTATCTTTTGTGTAATACAAACCTTTTGGTACACGGAATTGATACACCACAAATTGAATATGGAAGTGCTTTTTGCAAACCCATAAACGATTTTGACGAAGCAGAAAAAGTTGATGTTATTGCAATGAATCCACCTTATGGTGGAGTAACAACAGCTGCGGAACTTACAAACTTTCCTGCTCAGTTTAAGACAAGTGAAACAGCAGTTTTATTTATTGCATATATTACAAAACGCTTAAAACAAAACGGTCGTGCAGGTGTAATAATTCCAGATGGATTTCTTTTTGGAAACGACAACGCCAGTGTTGAAGTAAAAAAAGTTCTTATAGAACAAATGAATCTTCATACAATTATTCGCTTACCATCTAGTGTTTTTGCTCCATATACAAGTATTACAACAAATATTCTTTTCTTTGATAACAAAAAGCCAACAGAAGAACTTTGGGTTTATCGAATGGATATGCCTGAAGATTTAAAGCATTTTTCAAAAACAAAGCCAATTACAGATGAACACATGGAAGTTGTAAAACACTGGTGGAATAATCGAAGTGAAATTGCCGAAGAAGGAAACGAAAAATCCAGATGCTTCAAAAAATCAGAAATCGCTGCAAGTGGCTATAACCTTGACCTTTGTAAATATCCAAAAGAGGAAGAAGAAATTTTAAGTATAAAAGATACAATCATAAATTATAAAAAGCATAGTGAAGCTGCAGAAGAAAAAATCAATTCAACACTAGCAAAAATTACTGAAATTCTTGGAATTGAATTGTAGGAGAAGTCAGCAATGGCAGAAAAAAATCCTTTTGAAATAGATTTTGAAGAATATATTCGCAATACGGAACCTGCAAAAAAAGATAAAACTTATGCATGGTCAACGGCTATTGGTTTGCAGCAGGTCGATGGTCTTACTCCCTCAAAATATCTTTTTGAAACTGCAAAACGCAATATTGAGGGGGAAATAACTTTTGATGAAGCAAAATCCCTTATTGATACTTATTATGAATCCAAAATTGAACGGATTGATGATTCACAAGAGCGAACAGAAGAAGCCGATAAGGTCGCATCAAGAATTGCCCAAATCTTAAGCGAAAATTCCTTTAATTTTTCTCCTTCGCATTTGATTGCAATTCACGGTCGTCTTTTTGAAGGAATATTTAAATTTGCAGGAAAGCTTCGTGATTATGATATTTCAAAGCGCGAATGGGTGTTGGATGGCGATACAGTTATGTACGGAGCTGCTTTTGAATTGAAGATGGCATTGGATTACGACTTTGAACAGGAAAGAAACTTTAATTATAAGAACTTGAGCATTGAAGAAATTGTAAGGCACATTACATTCTTTGTTTCTCGTCTCTGGCAGATTCATGCGTTTGGAGAAGGAAACACAAGAACAACGGCGGTTTTTACAATCAAATATCTTCGTTCTCTTGGATTTTATGTAAATAACGACATTTTTGCGGAAAATTCATGGTATTTTAGAAACGCCTTGGTTCGTGCAAATTACAACAACCTGCAAAAAGGCATTCACGAAAATCATGAGTTTTTGGAAAAGTTTTTCCGAAATCTTTTGATGGGCGAACATAATGAACTGAAAAATCGCTATTGCCATATCCGTTCTACCGAACAAGTAGCGATAAATCCAGAAAAAAGTAGCGATAAAGTAGCAATAAAACGAAAAAATAGCGATATAATTATTGATTACCTTAAGCAAAATGATTCTATCGATAATCAGAAAGCAAGAGAAATTACAGGCCTTTCATCTGCTGGTGTTCGTAAGATTTTTACCAAACTTGAATCTGACGGTCTTATTGCAGGATTCGGCGAGAATAAAGGCAGATATTACAAAATAAAAAAGGATTAACCTCAATTGGGAAAGATAAAAAAAGACACAAGTTTAAGAAAATCCATTCTCCAAGCATCTATCACTGGTCAGTTGGTTAGTGATGTAGAAAGGGAAACTGAAACTGGTAAACAACTTTTAGACAGAATTATAGAAGAACGCAATAAAAAACTTCTTGCCGAATGGGAAGAAAAACTCAAAGAAAATCCAAAGGCTAAAAAGCCTACTCAAATTGTGGCAAGTGAAATAGCAGAAGATGAGATCCCGTTTGAGATTCCAGAAAACTGGTGTTGGTGTAGATTGGGGGAGATTTGTTACAAGATTGGAGATATAGATCATAAAATGCCAAAAGAAGTGGTAGATGGAATCCCATATATTTCTCCAAGAGATTTTACAGAAACAGACATAGATTTTATAAATGCAAAAAAAATATCTCAAGAAGATTTTAATGATTTATCAAAAAAGATGAAACCGAAAAGAGGGGATATTATTTTTCCACGTTATGGAACAATTGGTACTGTACGTTTAGTAAATGTAGATTTTAATTTTTTAGTTTCTTATTCATGTTGTACCATAAGTTCAATGCGAACTTTTGTGTCAGAAATTTTTATTTTTTATGCATTACAATCAAAACATATAAAAGATGAAATAGAAAAATATATAAATAAAACAACACAACCAAACGTAGGGTTGGAATCAATAAAACAATTTCTTTTTCCCCTCCCACCACTTGCAGTACAAAATGCCATCGTTGCAAAACTTGAAGAAGTGCTGCCATTGGTTGATGCTTATGAAAATGTAGTTCTCCAAAAAGAAGAATTAAAAAACGCTCTTCCTGATAAAGTAAAAAAAGCCATTTTGCAAGAAGCAATACAAGGAAAACTTACAGAGGATTGGCGAAAAACTGCCACAATAGAAGAAACAGGGAAACAGCTTTTAGACAGAATTATAGAAGAACGCAACACAAAACTTCTAGCCGAATGGGAAGAAGCAAAGAAGAAAAACCCAAAAGCAAAAAAGCCTACTCTCATTGTGGCAAGTGAGATAGATGAAGAAGAGATTCCGTTTGAAGTGCCTGATAGTTGGTGTTGGTGTAGATTAGGGGATGTGGGTGACTGGAAAGCTGGTTCAACTCCATCTCGTTCAAATCCAAAATTTTATAATGGAAATATTCCTTGGTTAAAAACTGGTGATTTAACCGATGACTTTGTAGATGTCATTCCAGAATGTATCTCAGAAATAGCTCTCGAATCATGTTCTATAAGATTAAATCCTGTTGGCTCTGTATTAATTGCAATGTATGGGGCAACAATTGGGAAACTTGGAATCTTGAATATTGAAGCAACAACAAATCAAGCCTGTTGTGCTTGTATCACGCACGAGCCTATATCTAATAAATATTTGTTTTATTATTTAATGTCTCAAAAAAAGGCTCTTACAGAAAAAGCAGAAGGTGGAGCCCAACCTAATATTTCAAGAGAAAAGCTTGTTATTCATCCATTTCCCCTTCCACCACTTGCCGAACAAAAAAAGATTGTAGAAATACTAGAACAGATGTTGCTTTTGTGTGAAAAACTGGGAGGATGAGTAAGAAATGATTTCTAAAACAGAGATTTCATATTTTTTAAGGTTATTTATTAGAAATGGATATGTTCTTGATTTTTCTACTAATAGTTTTGATATTTTCACTACAAGTAGTTTTTAAACCCTTGTATTTTCTAAATCCTACTTCACTTGAAAACAAATCTTTTCATCATCTGCTAAAAGTTGCTCAATCTGGAGGCTGTTGTTTAAGGCGGCTTCCATTTTTTGTGAATCGGTTAGAAGATATAGTGTAAAATCTCCTCGATTTAATGGAATGTAAAAATCGAATGGATAGGTAATTTTTTGTATATCCGCGAATTGTTGTGTATCGTTGTTGAATAAAAGGGCGAAAATTGTTTCTGAGTTGCCACCAATGGCTTCTACTTTGATTTTTTGTTTGGTGAGGGCTCGTGGGTCAAAGAAAAATACGCTCTCGTTTCTTGGGGTGAGGATTGTTAGATTTTCCCCATTTTGGAAAACTTCTCCGTTTCTGTTTTTTAACCCAAGCCAATTTCTATAAAGTTCTGGGTACACAAGACCATTTTCTGTGTGCCAAGTACAATATTCTTTTTCTGTGCCAGTTGATATTGGGCTATATTCAAAAATCCTTTGTCTACAATATTTTGTGGGAAGTTTTCCAGACAAACTACAGATTTCAACTTTTTCCCATTGATTTGGCGGTGCAAATTGCACGTTTTCTGTACCTTGTAAATACATTAAAATTTCTTTACAAATGGCAGCTGGAATAGAACTTCCTGTTTTTCCAAGGACTGTTTCTCCGTCAAAGTTTCCCATCCAAACCCCCACGGTGTAAAGTGGTGTGGCTCCAAGGGCTGTAATATTTTGATATTGGTTTGCTGTTCCTGTTTTGAAAATCGCATCAAAGCCAGGTTTAAAAACTTCTGAATATCCAAAACCCAAAGCACGGGAGTTTTCGTCGGATAAAATATCACAAATAAGGGCACTTGTATCATATGAGAAAACTTGTGTGGCTTTTAATTTTACATCAGTTTCAATATCAATATATTGTAAAAAGTTGTTTGGGACATAGTAGCCATTTTTGGGAAAAGTGCTAAAGGCATTTACAAGCTCAAAAAGGCTAACTTCGGCATTTCCAAGGGCAAGTCCAAGGCCTGGAGTTTGGTTTTCTAAACTTTCAAAGTGCAATTCTCTTAATTTTTCAAGATAAGTTTCCATGCCAAGCTGATTTAGCAAATATACAGCAGGTACATTTAAGCTAGAAGCCAAAGCAATCCGAAAGCGAATTGGCCCGTTAAAGCGATTGTTAAAGTTTTGTGGGATATAAAGCTCTGAAAATCCAAAATCCAAAGGAATATCTGGTAAAATTGTAGATGGTGTATAACCTTTTTCCAATGCCAAAGCGTATAAAAATGGTTTCATACTGGAACCAGGTTGATTTTCTGCAAGTACACCGTCGATTTGGCCTTTTGTACTTTCGTTTGAAAAATCCCCACTTCCAACCCAAGCTAAAATTTGCCCTGTTTGGGTGTCTGTTACTAAAATTGCTCCGTTTGAAATACGATTATCACGATATTTTTCTAGTTCTTTTGAAAGTAGTTCTTCTGCTAAAAATTGTAATTCCAAAGAGGCTGACAAAATTATATCTTCTTTTTGATAAATGCCAATTTGATTTTTTTCTTCATTATCAATTAAAAATTGAATGTAGTGGGGCATTAAAAATGGATATTCGTAGGTTTTTGCATTTTTTGTGGTTTTAACCAGTGTTTCTTTTGGAATGTTAAAAATCTGACTGGCTCTTTCTGCACAGTTTTCTGGATTTGTAAGTGGATTATAGCTTTGTGGCCGACGGGGAATTACGGCTAGAGTGTAGATTTCTTCTTGGGTAAGGGATTTTAGGTCTTTTCCGTAGAAGCTTCGGGCGGCAGTGGAAACGCCTTCGGTGTTGAAGCCAAAAGGCAAGTTGTTTAAATACAGCTCTAAAATCTGGGATTTGGAAAGGCGGAGTTCTAAGCGGAGAGCGTTTAGGGCTTCTTTGCCTTTTGCCAAAATATTTCGACTAGGGGATGGGCTAATGATTCTTGCAAGTTGCATAGTAATAGTGGAAGCACCGCTGATTGTGGTTTTGCTTGAAATATTTTGGAATGACGCCCGTAAAACTGAACCAACGTCTATACCGAAATGGCTATAGAAATGCTGATCTTCTGCTTGTATAAAAGCTTTTATTATTTCTTCTGGAATATCTTCAAGGGGTGTGTATTCTCTTCTTAGGCCATTTTCTAAAGGAAGAATCTGGATTAAATTGTGGTTGCAATCAAATATCCGTGTGCTGTATTGTCTTTCTTTCAAAAAAACATCTAGTTCTGGATAGGGCAAAAATCGTAAGAGGAGAATTGGGATTAAAATCAGTAAAATACTGGAAACCAAAATGATTCCCAGTATTTTTTGTTTTTTATTTAATTGTGTAAAGTGTACCACTGGTGCGTCCGAAAACTTCTGGTTCGTACATACATTCTACACTTACTGGTGGAGTTGGGAAAACTCCTCGTCTTGTGGCTCTAAACTTAAAGGTTGCAGTTGTGGAGCCAAGTCCAAAATAATCCCAGAAAAATTGAATCTCGTTGTCTAGGATTGTTTGGTTATCCATAATGTGATAGTAGCTGTACATTCCACCGTAGTATTCATCATAATCATCTGAGAAATATGCTCTGTCACTGGCGTTGTTTGTATTTTCTGGGCTTGTAACAAAGGTTGCGTCTAAGATTTCTGCTCCAGATGGAATTGGGGCTCGTAATGCAACGTAATCTCTGTTGTGAGTTGAAGAAACTTTTATCTCCATTCTGTAAACTTTGCCACTTTCAAGTTCCATAAGTGTAGAATCGCTTGATTCATAGAAGATTTCTTCTCCAGTTTTGTCATCGAACAATCTGTAAGTTACAGAAATCCCTTCTTCTCTTGGAATTTGTAGTTCTTCTGGAAGGGCATAACTTAGACTTGCAGTGTAATACAAAGCTCCGTTTCCATTTTTTGCAAAAGTTAATGGAAGTAGTTCTCCAGCTTTTATGCCTGAAAGTTTTGCTTCACTAAAATTAATGGTTTCTTTCACTGGTTTTGCAGCTGGGCCTTCAAAAGTGCCGTGGGTTAAGTTTGTGGCTGCAAGTGAAGCTGTGGCTGAAAGATACAAGTTGTCTAAATCACTTGATTTTATAACTTGATAGAAAGCTGAAATTACGTTTCCTGTGGTTACTGTGTTTGTCCAATATCCATTTTGTTGAGTTTTTAACAAGCTATAAATCAATTTTGTAACCATTTCGTCTTCTGGATTTAGTTGTACAAAGAAGCTGGTTGCAAGGGCGTAGAACTCTGTTTTTTCATTGTAGAAAGTGTAATATCTACTTGAATTTAGTGGGTTTGTAATATCAACTCCCCGAGTTTCTGGCCTCATAAATTGTAGCAAGTAGGTTTTTACTTGGTTTACAATGTCTTTTGCTTCTGGATTCACTTTTGCAATTTCTAGAGCTGTTAGTCCAATATATCCATAAACTGCAAAATCCTCAGATTCTGACATAAGGGATTTTAAGCTAGAAATAGAAACATTTGCTGGATTATTTAGAGCCAAAACGTAATTTGTGTAAGCTCTTTGATAATTTGAATACTTATATCCGTACTTGTCTTTTGAGTTTACTAGATTTTTCAAGTAAATTGTAAGTTCTTCAATATTAATTGGTAAATCACTTGCAGCATATCCTCTTTCTCGTGCAACGGCATAAACATGGGCAACCCGTGAAGAAGCGTAAATATTTGATTTTTGTGATGTTGACCAATATCCATATCCCCCACTTGGTAATTGATAATTTTTGATTTCTGAGAAATATGATTTTACAAGAGATTTAATATCTGTGATTTTTTCACTTAAATCCATATTGAAAACATCAATGTATTCTTCAAAAGTTACAAGTGGTAAAAGTTTACTTGCTCGTTGCTCAATACAGCCATAAGGATAAGAGAAAAGATAATTTACAGCAGAACCAAGTGGTCCAAGGCGTGTGGCGTCTAATGTTACAGAAATTGAGCCAAGGCCATCTTCTGCAAAACTTGGTATAATTACGTATTCTGTTTCTGACATTTCATCTTTGTTTACTGTTCCTGTGGTTGTAACAGTTTCAAAAAGATATGGCTTTTCAATTGTTAGTGGGCAAATAAGTTTTTCATTCAAAATATCAGATTTTACAAGAAATTCTGCGTTTACAACTCCAGCTTTTTCTGCGGTAACGTCAAAGTAAACAGAAATTGTTTTGCCAGGTAGCACTGTTACTGTGTGCTCGGTGGCTCCGTCTACTTGGGCTTTTCCTGGAAGTTTTGTAACCCCATTTTCTGCTGCAATTTCTGTTGGGCTAATCATAGAAAGGGCAACGTTTACTTCGTGTGGAATTGAGTCTAGGTTTGTTAAAATTACCCCAAGTTCAGAAGTATCTCTTATGCGAAGGCGACGAGGTAAAACTTGTTGTACGTTTATTGGGTTGTTTACAGCAAATTCGTCTTCTGAAAGGGCTAAAAGTTCTCCGTTTACACCAAAGGCTGTAACTCTATATGTTGTAAGTGTGTCTGGTACTTTGAATGTAACGGTTGCATATCCTTCTTCGTCTGTTATCAATTCTGGCACAAAGAGGGCAGTTGGGTTAAAATCCTTTCGTTCGTTTAGCTTATCTCCTTCATCAGAAGAAGCGTCTCCTCCCGCAAGATTTTTAATCTCGTAGGTAACAGGATCCATCAAATAAGCACGGCTGTCTCCACCTCTTACGTGAAGTTGGAAATTGTATTCATCATAGAAAAAGTCTATAGGATTTGGAACGTGATAGTCGATTAAGTCCAAAACTCCTCGGTCAACTGCCATCAAAGTGATTTCTGCATTTGCAAGAGGTTGGCCGCCCTTTGTGGCACGTACTTTGATTGTGGCTTCTTCCCCAGGTTTGTAAGCAAGTTTTTCTGATTC
The DNA here is from genome assembly GCA_017416145.1 of Spirochaetaceae bacterium. GTDB lineage: Bacteria > Spirochaetota > Spirochaetia > Treponematales > Treponemataceae > Treponema_I. The sequence continues at coordinate 31,868 of JAFQDD010000024.1, forward strand.
AATATCAATGGAGAAGGCTTTTACCATTGGATTAACGTGTAGAGCTGTAACGCCATAATATCCCTTTGGTTTGTCTAGGTCGGTTTCTCCAAATTCGTGGCTTGGTTCTTCTGTGCGAACTGAATATGAAGAAACAGAAACGTAGCAAACTGGAAGATAATTTCTTGCAATTGGAATATCAATTGTTGTTACGTTAGAGTCGATATAGCGTAATTCTTCTGTGAAAATGCCTTCTCTTTCCACGGTAATTAGATAATTTCCCTTTGGAAGTGGGCTTTCTAGCAATAAGGTAGCTGTATCTCCAGGATTATATTGATTTTGATCTGGAGTAAGTTTTATATCTGTGGAAGAAGAGCCCATTACGTATGATTTTGTGGAACCTGTTGAGAAAAAGTAAAATTCTGTAATAACGTCACGGCCTTCTGAATCTGTGGTTGAAAGTCTAAGAGTGTAATATCCAACACCTTTTGGTGTGATAGAAACTTTTCCAGATAGATTTAGTGGAACAGTGGCTGAATATTCTTCAACTTTTTCTTTTTCGTAGCGAGTATAAACATTTCCGTTAATTCCCTGTTGTTGAACATAGTTCCATTCTTCTTTTTCCAGTGTGATATTTAGTTTTTTATCTTTTCCTGCAATCGAAGAAAGATTTTTTGCTTCTGTTCCGTCGGTTAGAGCAAGTTTGTAGTTAAAATCAAGCTGAACATCTTTTTTTGCAAATCCTGCTCCCACAGCTTTTGAAAGTCCCAAGTAAAATGAAGCTGGGTGAACAACTACTGCTCCAGAAGTGCTTATCATTTGATTTGAAGCATCTGTTACGTTGGCAGAAACTCTGTATCGGTATGGAACACCTTTTATGCTGTTGTCCGTTGTTTCGCAAGAGAGTCGAGCAAAACCTTCTGCATTTAATGTTCCACTTTCTTCATTAATGTAACTTCTACTATCGTAAGAGTTTACTGGACCAAACTTGTATCCTTTGAAGGCTAAATCATTAGTAGAAAAGTACCAGCTTTCTTTGTGCCAAGAGGCTTCGTAATTAGCAGAAGACAAAACCCCTCCTGCAAGATAAGAAGCTTTTAAGTTTGCAGAAATCGGATTTCCTGCAATAATTTGGGTTTGTGGCATTTCTACTGATGTTTGGAATTTTAATCGCTCAAAGTAGGCTACAGTAAAATATTCTCTGTGGGTAGAGTTTGAACCTGCTCTTTTGTATTCGATTAGGTAAGTTCCAGGTTCAATATCCTCTGGAAGAGTAAAACTTCCATAAAATCCCCCAGATTGGGATGTGGTAGTTTCTATGGTGGTGTAAACTGTAGCGTATCGCCAAGAATTATCTTTTATGGTGATGGTGGCATTTCCTGTGTATGGAGTAAAGGTTCCAAGTTGTTTTGTTCTGTCTATGCCACGGAATGTAATAGTTTCTCCTGGTTTGTATAGTCCTCTATCTGTGAACATAAAAACCATTTCTTTTTCGTCTAGGGCATATTCTGGGTATCTATTTCCTACGCCGTTACGGTTTGTGTAATGAGAAGTTGGATAAAATGTTACGCAATCATCTTCTGTGGCAACTAAAATCGCTTCTTTAAAATATCTTTGGGCAAACCATTGGGCTGCTTTTGTTGGCTCATATTCTATGATTGCAAGACCTTCGTTATTTGTAGTGCCTTCTGCAAAATATTGACCGCCAGTCATTACATCTTCTATAGAAGTTGTTCCATCATATCCGTTGTATAAATAAACTTTTGCATTTGGCACTGGGCTTCCGTCAGAAAGTCTTGTAACAAGGGCAAGGGTTTTATTTACAGCGTATCTAACTGTAACACCTAAATCTGTTACTTGAACTGTGGTTTCGTTTTCCCGAGTATAAGTTCTGTCAGATGTTACAGAGCGAGGAACAGTAACTTGTGCCTTAAATCGCACCATTCCTTTTCCGTTTGAAAGATAGTCATCAAAATCAATGGCTTGATAGATTCGCACATTTTCTGGCTCGGTTGCTAAGTTTTGTAGATTATCTTGGTTTTCAAAGTTCTCAAAACTTGTCCAAGAATCTAGCGGATTTAGTGTTTTTTCAACGGTGTAAATACCGTTTACAATATTTTGATAAACAAAGGCAAGTCTATGAGGATATTTTGCTTCTAGAATGTTCATGCCACTTTCTAGAAAGTTTACTGTGGCTTCTGCATTTGGAACTGTAATATCAACTGAAATATCTTTTCCAAGGTTTCTTCCGTAAATGTCTTTTAGATTTTTGCTTAAATAAATTGTGTAAGTTGATTTAAAAGTTACAGGCAAACCGTAAATTGTTAAAGTTGAATTGTTGATTTCAATATTTTCTCGAGTTAATTGGTAATCCAAACTTGTAGAAACATTTTCTAAAATTGTAACAGAATCTAAAGGGTGATTAAAATACAATTTTACAGGATTTGAATATTTTCCGTGACTTGCAGAAACAGATTCATATCGATATTTAAATGCTGAAACAGTGGAATAACTGGTTTTTGCAGTTCCGTCTACGGTTAATGAAACCCGAGTTTCTGGCGGAATAATTTGATTTATGTGATATGTTACAGTATCAGCCTTTTCTTGCACAACTGTAAAGGTTGCATTTTTGCCCCCAACAGTTATTACAGATTTTGCAGCAATTTCATTGGCATTTACAATGTAATTAAATTGAACCCGAAGTTCAGTTGCAGCCATTGGTGGCACTTCTGAACTTGAAAAATACAAATTATTTTTTCTACTGTAGTTAAAGCCAATATATGTATTTTTGATTTTTAGGGGACTTGCAGTTGTAGAAAACTCTTTTTGTCCAGAAATAGCTTTTCCCTCAACAGATTTTACAGAATCTAAAACCTTTACAGTATAAACTGTTTGTGGGTTTACAGCTTCGGAGGGAATAAATGTGTATAAACTTGTTCCATTCCAACGGTAAGTTCCATCTAAATGTGGAGTAATTTCTATAATATCAGAAGATGTTTGTGGTTTTCCAAGAGCGGCGAGGGGAACAATTGGCTCTGAAAACATTACGTAAAATTCTGGATTTCTAACAGCAGCAGGAAGTTCTCCCTGAGGTCCCCAAGTTACAACGGTTAAAGGTGCTGAATCACTTGGTGAGATATTTTCTAATGATGAATTATTTTGATATCCAGTTTGAGTTTGATTTTCGTAAACTGAATCTGTAGAAATTGGTTTTGCTGTGTTATATTTTGTAAGATATTCGCCAGTTTTTCTAAGACCTGGAATCACAGATTCTGTATTTGTGGCAGTTGTGGTAACAGAACTGGAAGTGTCTTTTATGCTTGATGTAAAGCTAGTTACGTTTTCAGAAGCAAAATTTGCCTCTGGTAAATATGGCGTGTAATCCAAATTAAAAAAGTCTTCTATAGCGATTGCTTTTTCCAAATATGCTTCTGGTGAAATCTCTTTTTCTTGGATTTCTTCAACAACTTCAGAAACTTGGGCTTTTTCTTCGAGAATAACTGGTTCTTCTGTAGCGTTTTTTGATTTTTCACCACAGCCTAAAAATGAAGCGATAAAACAAAGGGATAATAAAAGGCATAAAAACTTATTTAACTTTTTCATAAAGCACCTCTACGATTTTTTTTTCTAATATTTTCTAATATATAGAATATATTTACAATTATGACACTATGCACATCTTTTGTCTATAATTTCACATTTTATATCAAAAAATAAATATTTTTTTAGAATTTTAAATCTTTTAAGAAAGTTTTAAGATTGCCAAATTATTATTATATTATTGATATGATACAGGTTGAGAAAAACTTGTTCGTTCAAAATTAATACTCACTTTATTTTAAGGATAAAACAATGAAAACAAAACTTTTTAGAAATTTAACAATTTTTTTGTTAATGATTTCTGTGGCATTTTTAGGATTTGCCAAGGGGTCAAAAGATGCAGGACAAACTCCTGAAACTTTACCAGATTGGTCAGAAGAACGACCAATTCCAGATTTTGGATTTTCAGATGGAGAAATGCCACCAGCTCCACCAGAAGGTTTTGACCCAAGTCAATTTGGTGAAAATCCACCAACTCCACCAGAAGGCTTTCCTGAAGATTTTGACCCAACAAAAATGGGGCAAATGGGCGGAATGATGGGCGGAAATCCTCCAGAAAATACAGCAAAAAATAATCAATCATCCAGAAATATTTTAACAAATGAAGATGACAAAATCGAAAATATCAATTTCGCTTCAACTGTAGAAATCAATCTATCAAAGGGAAATATTAAATATTTTGGAAATGCCAACGAAAACAATGTTGATATTCAACTAAATGATTCTGGATATAAATTATCATCAACTTTGGAAGAACCTCTAAATATTAAACTTTCTGGAAAAATGTCAGGCACTTTTACAGTAGAATCTTCTGAGGATATTCTTGCTTTAACTTTGGATGGAGTTGAAATTACAGCAACAGATGGTCCAGCTATCAATTTGCTAACAAAGAAAAAAACTTTTGTAAATCCAACAAAAAATAGCAAAAATGTTTTAACAGATAGCGTAGAAAGAAATGAAAATACAAAAAAAGGTGCTTTGTATGCAAAAGCAGCATTGGTTTTCGATTCAATGGATGAAAAATCTGGTACAATTACTGTAAATGCTGGATATAAACACGGAATTTATTCTGATGATTACATTAAAATTAATGATGGAAATGTAAACGTAAATATCACAGCTCGAGATGCAGTTCGTTCTATCAACGGATTTATTATGAATGATGGAAATCTTACTATTCGTGGTACTGGAAATGTAATTGATGAAGAAAGTAAGGGAATCAAAGTTGATGGTGAAGAAAGTTCAAAATATGCTGGAGAAGGTTTTATCGTAATTAACGGCGGAAATATTGATATTACAACTGTTGGTAAGGGAATTACAGCTTCTTTTGAAACTGAAGAAGATGCAGAAACAGAAGATACATCTGATGATCCAAATCCATACTTAACAATTAACGGCGGTACAATCAAAGTTACCACAACTGCCACTCCTTATGAAAAAACTTTGGAAGATGGAACTGAAGTTAGTTGTAGTCCAGAAGGTTTGGAATCAAAGTCTGATTTAACAATTAACGGTGGAAAAATCACTCTTAGAACTCCAGATGATGCAATCAACGCAGCAATTTCAATCACAATCAACGGTGGAGAAATTGATATTGTATCAACTGAAAATGATGCTATTGATTCAAACGGAACTTTGACAATTAACGGTGGAATAGTTTATGCAACTGGCGGCTCTGGAGCTGAAACAGCTTTTGATAGCGATATGTATCCATTTGTTGTAAACGGCGGAACAATTTTTGGAATAGGTGGTGCAAATCTTACAAGTCCAAATGCTTCAAGCAAAGCAAATGTTGTTGTTTGGTACGGAAATTTCACAAAAGACAAAACAATTACTGTGAAAGATTCTGATGGGAAAAAGATTTTATCATATAAACCAGCTGGAAATGGACAAAGCGTTGTTTTTTCCTCTGAACAACTTGTGAAAGGCGAAACTTACACTGTAACAGATGGCACATCAGAAGAAACTTTTACAATCGAAGATAATGTAACAACTATTGGAAATGGTAGAGGTTTTGGTGGTCCTGGTGGATTTGGTGGCGGTAGAAATATGAATGACAGAATGAATTTCAAGGATAATAATCAAAACAGAAACCAAAAAAACTTTGATAAAAGGGATTTTAACCAAGAAAAACAAAACAGCAATACAGAAAACGGAAAATCTAAAACAATTTAAAAAGTAATTTTCCCAAGGGGATTTTTTCTCCTTGGGATTTTTTTTGTTAATATTTAGAGATTTTTTGAAAATTATAAAGTTGCTAACACTTCTTTTAGTGCTACAGAAGTTTTTTCAAATAAATCTAAAAGAAGTGTTTTGCTTTCTTCTATATTACCTTCTTTTTTGCCTTTTAAAATGTCTTCAAGGTTTTTACTTGCATCAAATAAATCTTCAGCTCCTAAAGTTCCACTAACGCCTTTTAGAAGGTGAGAAAGTTTACCACCTTCTTCGTATTTTTGTTCAGCAATTAGATTTTCTAAATCTTCTGGCAAAAATTGTGGATCTTCAAAAAACATAGTAATCAAATCTTTGTATAATTCTGCATCATTATCCAATCGAGCAAGAGCTTCTTCTTTATTTACTAACATCACTAACTCCTAAAATGAAAAATAAAAAGTTTTTCGTATTATCAAATATTATTATAGTCTATTTGTGCAAAATTTGCTATAATTAAAATTATGTCAAAGAAATTTCTAATTTTTAACGTATTAACAATAATATTTTCAATTTTGTTTTCATTTTTTCAATTAAGTTTTGAAAAAGATATTAGTTTAGTGGCATTTCCATTATCAATTATTTTTACGTTGATAATGACTTTTGTTTTTGTAAAAAAGATATATTTTGACAAAAATCTTCACTATATTGGTGTAATAAAAAAATTGTACCAATATGTGCCATTTGTTATGCTTTGTGCCTTTGTTTTTCGCCGTGCCGGAAATGAAGGAACTGCTTATTGGTATGATATTGTTACAGTGATTTTGTGGATTTTCGTTTTAGTTTTTTCGATTGTCGCACTTCATTTTTTATCTGAAAAACGTCTTTTCAAAAACAATCCAGTTTTTGCTGACTTGCAATCCCAATATCAAAAAGTAAAATACACTGGCGGAAAAAAGGTTCTTTTTGAAATCCTTGATTGGGTTGATGCTTTTGTTCAAGCGGCTTTTACAGTAGTTTTGATAAACATTTTTGTATTTCAATTGTATGAAATTCCATCTGAATCAATGGTTCCAGAATTTTTGGTAAAAGATAGAGTTGTAGTTTTCAAAACTGCTTCTGGCCCGAAATTTCCTTTGTCAGACGTGGGACTTCCAACTTTGAAAAATTACAAACGGGGAGATATCGTAGTTTTTAGAAATCCTCATTATGATAATTCTAGAAAATCTGAGGTAAAAAACTTTGTTTCCCAGTTGGTTTATATGCTAACTTTCACAACTGTAAATCTAAATGTTGATGAAAACGGTCAATTAAAAGCTGATCCTTTGGTGAAACGCATTACAGGTTTACCAGGTGAACAACTGATGATGCAAGACGGAATCTTGTACAGTCGTACTCAAGAGTCTCCAACATTTACTCCAGTAAAAGAAGACTCTTTGTGGGCTGAGTGGAATGTTGCAGGTATTCCAGATTCTACAAAAAAGGATATTATTGATATTCCACTTACTGAAGAACAATACAAAACTATGTTAGAAGTTGAAGATTTGAGAAATAATCTTGATTTGGCTCAAGTTGCCGCAGAATGTAGAAAAATTGCTTTCAATTTTACTCAAATTAGAAATCGCCAAAACTTCAATGGAAAATTGTCAGTAAATGTAGATGTTCCAAGATTGTTTTCCAATGAAGAATTAACTATGTACAATCTTTTCAGTAATGATATGTCAATTACTTTGAAATTGCTTTCTGTTACTGGTGGAGCAGAGTGGTTTACAAACTTTTTGACATCGTGGATTTCTGCTACTCCAAATGATAATCTTTATGACCAAGCTATGTTCAAACTTGATGTTATGGCAAAATTGGAACTTGGTAAATTGATTTTACGAAATGCAGAATTAAATCTAGAAGGTGCTACTTCCAATCAGCGAAGAAGCGACTCTGTTAGACAAGCTGCATTGGATATGGGAAACAAACTTTATATGTATTCTGTGCTAAACAATTCTAGAAATATGCCAATTTTCCCAGCCAATGACGCAAATGGAAATCCACAGTTTATACCAGAACACAGCTATTTTATGATGGGCGACAATCGTTTCAATTCTCTTGATATGCGACATTCTTATAGCGAAAAACTGATTCCAATTACAGAAGCTGATTCTACATCTCTATACTATTACTCTTCTGTAGAACCTCAGTACGTTTCCAGAGAAAGAATCTTAGGTAATCCAGTTTTGAGATTTTTACCATTAAGTCGTTTTGGTGTGCCAGGTCTTACTGGAGAAAAAAGCAAATAATTAACTAATTTTTTAACAAATCTGCGGTTTTTTGAAGTGTTTTTTCCCAAGAAAAATGCTTCGTCCAATTGTATCCAAATTCCACAAGAGATTCTCGCAGTTTTTCGTCAGTAAGGATTCTTTCGATTGCTTCTGAAAATTCTTCGATATTATTTGGATTGAAAAACAAAGCTCCATCTTTTGCAAATTCTTGTAATGCTCCAGCTTTTGCACAAGCGACAGGAATCCCAGTTGCCATAGCTTCGATAATAGGAAGCCCAACTCCTTCTACAACTGAAGGAAAAATACAAGCATCAGCACAAGAGTAGAGTTCTGGCAAATGTTCGTGAGGAAAATATCCAGTTAAAAATATATCCGAAGCATAAGGATTTTTTGCAATTACTTTTTGCAAATCTGTTGTATATTCCCCATCTCCTGCCAAAACCAAACGATGTGGAAGACCAGTTTTTTCCTTGAATTTAGTAAAAGCATTTATCAATTCAATGTGCATTTTTTCTGGTTTTGATATTCGAGTTGCATAAATAATATATGGTTTTTTAATTGCGAAAGGTTTTATCAAAACTGTATCACTTTCTGTGTCTAGTTCTGAGTGATGATAAAAATGATTATGGTCAATTCCGTTGTAAACTACGTGAATTTTACTTGGATTGATTTTTAGTTTAATTAAATCTTTTCTAATGTACTGACTTGCAGCAATGATTTTTGTTGCTTTCTTCAAGCCTCGAAGAAGCAAAAATCGTTCAAGAAAATCTTTTTTTTCTTTTAGAAGAACCGAAACTACATCATTTACAACAGCGATTCCTTTTGTGGAAAACGATAATGGCAACATTCTTGAACCAGCTGGGAAAAGCAAATAATCGTATTTATTTTTTTTTGCGAATTTTTTTAACTTAAAAATATGCCAAGCTCTTTCTGAAGAAACCGTATCAGAAATATTTATGCCTTTATATTCAACCCGTAATTTCTCTGAATCAAATGTAAATCTGTCTAATTCTGACCCAAATAATTCAAAATCTATATCAGAATATTTTGGATTTTCTTTTAGTAAGTAAAGATTCTTTACAAATGAGTGTATATAGGAACCTATTCCAGAGCGGCCATGGTCACTACAAAATACGTCAATTCCAACTTTCATAGATGTTAATTCTAGCATATTATTTTTTATTATGCTATACTTTTTTTTAATATGAAACAACTTACATCCAATCAAACAATTTTAGAAAATCTTGAAAAAAGGGGAATCACAGAACCAACTCCAGTTCAAAAACAAGTTATTCCAGAAATTAAACTTAATAAAAATATTCTTTTTCAATCAGAAACCGGAACTGGAAAAACTTTTGCATATTTAATTCCTTTGCTAGAAAATATTTCTCCATCTGAAAACAAGGTTCAAGTTGTTATTTCAGCACCAACCCACGAATTAGCTTCACAAATTAAAGCAGAAGTACAAGCAATTTGTGATATAAAAGTTGCTTTGTTAATTGGTGGAGCTCCTATTAAAAGACAAGTTGAATTGTTAAAAGAAAAACCTCTTGTGGTAATTGGAGGTCCAGCTCGTCTATTAGAATTGATAAATTTAAAAAAATTAAAAGTTGAAAAAGCTAAAGCCATAGTTTTAGATGAAGTTGATAGATTGCTTTCTCCAGAACTTCGTGATGAAACAACGGATTTGGTAGCTTCTATGCCAAAAAATGCTCAACTTGTAGCTTGTTCAGCCACTACAAAGTCAAATATTGTTAAAATTTTGGAAGATGCTTTGGAAAATCGTAAATCCGAAGCTGAATCTGAGGGAACTAACAACAAAATCGAAACAATTGTTTTACCAATGGAAGATGTTTTGAAGCGAAAAATCACTCACTGGGCATTTTTTGTGGAACAACGAAAAAAAATCGAGTTTTTGCGAAAACTTCTTGCGGCTGAAAAACCAACAAAGGCATTGATTTTCACTTCAAGAGCTGATCAAGTGGAAAATATTGCTAGTAAACTTCAATTTGCAAAGATTGAATGTGCTGCTCTTCACGCAAAAACTGACAAAGTAGAACGAAAACAAGCTATAGACCGATTCCGCTCTGGCAAAAACAATATTTTGATAACTAGCGATTTGGCTTCTCGAGGACTTGATTTTGCAGATGTTACGCATATTATCCAAATGGATGTAAGCACCAATGATGATTTTTTTATTCACCGAGCAGGACGTACTGCACGAGCAGGAAAAACTGGAATAAATATCGTCATTGGAGATGCTCACGAAATGCGACTTTACTCAAAACTTGAGAAAAAACTAGGTTTTGTGGTTTATCCAAAAGAACTTCACAACGGAAAAGTAACTGAACCTTTTTTAGACTAATATTTTTAGACTAATATTTGATAATATTTAGTTGCTTTGGCCTAGCATTTCTAAAGTGCTATCTTTTGGGTCGTAAATCTTGATATCAACAAACTTAAATCCCATAGCTGTGAAAACTTGGGTTAGCAATGATTTTGCGTGATTGTTTGCCTCTTTTATGATTCCTTCGTTTATGAGGGTGAGTCCAGTTTCGTCCCTTGCTCTTTCTATTTCTGCAAGAACTTCTTGGGTATCAATAGAAACGAAGATGTTTTTTGATTCATCAAATAAATCAAAACCGCTAATATCATTGGAAAGCAGAGAACAAGTTGGCATTTCGATGGATATAGTGTTTAAATCTGGTGAAATTTTTGTTTTGATTTGGGAAATGTCTTCGATTCCAGCTCGAGCCACGCCACGAAAGCGAATGATGCTATAACTCTTGCTCATTCCCAAAAAAGCATTTTTTTTGATGGTCACAATATCACTATAATTCATTTTTACCGTGGCAAGTTCGGCACATTGCACAAGCTCTCTGGAAACCATAGCAGATTTTGCTTGGAATCTGGATTCTGAGATTTTTTCACGTAGATAAATGTAACCTGAAAAAAGCATAAAACTTAAAATTATTACCAAAGCTAAAATTATAATTAATTTTGTTAAAATTCCGATTTTTCGTCGTCGTTTTGCTCTTTCCAAAATTTCTTGTTCAATAGGGTTTTTTACTTTTCCTTTCATAAAACAATTATAACACGATTTGTTGGAAATAGAAATTAAATTTCAAAAAAACTCTATTTCTCTTGTCTTTTTGAGAAAATATTTATATGTTTAAATTGGTATATTATGCACAGAAATGGAGGAGTTCATGGATACACCTGAAAATGGAGTAAGACAAGGTAAGAAACCTATGAAAGGTATTACTCCCTTTACAATTATTCTCATTTTAATTGCTATAGCTTTTGTGGTTTTTATTGGCACAAGTTTTTTTGTGGTTGATGAAACTGAACAGGCTGTAATCACAAGATTTGGAAAGTATTATAAAACTTTGGATTCTGGTTTGCAATTTAAGCTTCCTTTTGGAATCGATAAAAATTACAATGTTCCAGTAAAAGTTGTTCAAACAGAGCAATTTGGATTTAAGACTTTACAATCTGGAACTGTAAGTCAATATCAAAACGGAATTACAAAAGAATCTACAATGTTGACAGGGGATTTAAACATTGTAGACGTGGAATGGATTATTCAATATAGAATTGTGGATTCTGCTGCTTGGCTTTTTAATGTACAAGATAGAACTCAAACAATTAGAGATATTTCTCAATCTGTTGTAAATACTCTTGTTGGAGACCGTGCAATTCTTGATGTAATGAGTACAGAGCGTACAAATATTGAAATTCAAGCTCAAAATCTTATGAACGAAAACTTTAACAGTCTTGGGCTTGGTATCAACGTAATCAGTGTGAAACTACAAAATATTGTTCCACCAGAAGGCGTTCAAGCTGCTTTTGAAGATGTAAACAAAGCTAGTCAAGATATGGAACGCTTTATCAACGAAGGAAAAGAAGCTTATAACAAGGAAATCCCTTTGGTACAAGGTTTGGCTGAACAACAAATTCAAGTTGCAGAAGGTTATGCTATCGAACGTGTAAACAAAGCAAAGGGTGATGTGGCAAGATTTATGTCAGTTTACGAAGAATACAAGAAAAATCCTGCTATCACCAAACAGCGTTTGTATTTGGAAACAATCGAAGAAATCTTTGCAACTTCTACAGGTTCTACTTTAATTGATAAAAATCTAGAAAATGTTTTACCAATTAAAGATTTGTCAAATGGAGGTAAACAATAATGAAAAAGTTGTTAATTGGTTTAACTGTTATTGTTGCATTGTTAGTTTTGTTTTTGATGATGGGACCTTTTTACATTATTGATGAAGGTTCTCAAGCTGTTGTAACTCGTTTTGGAAAAATCGTTGATTCTCATACTGACGCTGGACTTTATTTCAAAATGCCTTTTGTTGATCAAGTAACTTTATATCCAAAAAGAATATTGTCTCTTGATGGGGAAGCATATCGTATTCCAACAAAGGAAAATCAATTTATTATTCTAGATGCCACAAGTCGTTGGAGAATTTCAGATCCTGAAAAATTTTATCAATCTCTAAAAACTTTGGACAATGCTTATAATCGTCTAGCTGATATTGTTGACTCTGCCACAAGAACAATTGTTGCTCAAAACCGTTTAAGTGAAGTTGTTCGTTCTTCAAATCTTATCAATGAAAATATCATCACAGATGTTTCTTTAAGTGATTCTGAAAATCAAATTGAGTCTTTAATCAATGCAAGAACTACTTCAGAAATTGTAACAAAGGGGCGTCGCCAATTAAGTTTTGAAATGCTAGAAGAAGCACGAAAAATGACTGACGAATACGGAATTGATTTGATTGATATTTTGCCTCGTCAAATTAAATATTCTGATGAAATGACAGAAAGCGTTTACAACAGAATGATAAAAGAACGTAATCAAGTTGCGGAAGCTTATCGCTCAAAAGGTGAGGGTGATAAAGCTGAATGGCTTGGTAAACTTGAAAAAGACAAACTTACAATTGAATCAGAAGCTTACAGAAAAGCAGAAGAAATCAAAGGTCAAGCAGATGCAGAAGCTGCTGCAATTTACGCAGAAGCTTATGACGTTGACAAAGAATTTTATTCATTCTGGAAGAGTTTAGAGTCATACAAGCAAACTTTCTCAAAATTTGATGCAACATTTACAACAGATATGGACTACTTTGACTATCTATATTCTGCAGAAGGAAATCGCTAAATGATAGAATACGGCAACGGGTTATTATTTATAGGTAAAGATTCTCTTGAAATTGATACAGGATTATCAGAAAGGGAAGCGACTCACGGAAAAGTTTTTCAAAATATCAATGAAAATGGAATTATCGTAAAATTAAAAGATGATGGAACATTTGATTTTGAAAATTATGCTTTTTCTGGAAATTATCTAAAAATTGCAAAGGGGAGAAAAACTGAATCAGTCTTTGTAAAGGGAAGTGGTTTTTCTGGTCGTCCTTTGTATGAGTTATTTTCCACTGATAAAGAAAAAGCAATTCAAGGCGTAAATTTACTTGCCCTTGCCGTAGAACAAGCAAAGCAAAAGGAGGTTTTTCTTCCAAATAATGGCCCACTGGGAACCATAATTGGTGAAGGTGAAAATGAAAATCAGATTTTGCTTTTGCCTTTTACAATTTTTGAAAAATCTCTCTATTCTCGAAATGACACAGAATATTCAAGATTTGCAGGGATTTTCAAAAAACCTTCTTTGTCAGATATTGACTCTTGGCGTTTTACTCTTTCGGTATACGGATACAGACTTTTATCGGACTGTAATCCTTTTGACAATTTAGATTCCTCCGAAAGAATTTTGGATTATCTTGATTTTAATTTTGTACCTTTGGAAAATTTGGTTGCACTAAAAGATGTAACTGGCAAGGAAATTGATACAAAGCATTTATTTTCTGTAATTACAAATAATTTGCGAGTGATTTCTCCAGAAGCTTTGAAAAAAAACAAGCGAAATAAATATGCAAAATTAAAATCAATTCCTTTATCAACTATACCCTCTGGGTTTTCTGTTGAAATATTAAAATTTGAAGAAAATTCTGATTATCAAAAATTAAAAAAGAAAATTGATACAACAAGATTTTTCAGGAAAAACAGTTTCAAGTTCAAAGTTGCTGGGGGCGTTTTAGCTGCTTGTCTTTTTATTTTGGTTTCCACAATAATCGACAAAAAAGATGCTCCAAGTACTTTGGGGTTAACTCCAGAAGAAGCCATAGAAATGATGTATTCTGGTTTCAATCACTTGGATATTGACATTTACGGTGCAACTCTTGAGAAAAAATCTATTGGGAAAGACTACGAAAACTTCATCACAAATATGTATGTGACTGGTCGTGTTCGGGAAACTTATGAGAGCGAAAAAGCAACTTATACTTTGGCTCAATGGGTAAATCTACGAAATCCAGTGTCAAGTTATTTCTTTGGGGTAACTGATGTGAAAATCACTTTGTTAGAAGCTGGTGAAACGGAACGACGATATCGGGTGGATTATTACATTATGTATAATGAACCAGAAACAAATGTTTATGGGTTCAAAGAAAGTGATGTTTTGGGAATGGTTTTCAAAAAGGATAGATGGCTAGTTTCTTCTATAGAAACAACTCAAAGCGATGTAACTGTTGACGGTTTGGAATTTTACAATGATGTGAAAACTGTTTGTGATAGTATTCCAGAAAGTGAAAAGCAAAGCCAAGGTGCAATAGTTTGTAGAGAATTAAAGCCAAAATACAGTTGGCTTCCAACTCCAGAGGAAGCTGATATTGGTTATGCCGAAATAATCGATAAATACACTTCGATTTTCGCTGAAAAAGAATAAAAGGCACAAAAAAAAGCGTAAATGTTTTAGCTTCAGCTAATGTCATTTACGCTTTTTTAATGTTTTAAACTTTTTCCATTTCCACAATGTTCATTTGTGGAGTTTCATTTCCGTTGTAAAGATTTCTTGTTGCTTCAAAAACGATATTAACTTTGTCCCCAACTGAAAAATCTCTGTTTAATCTTTCTGCAGCTTTCCAATAAATGCTTGGCCACTTGTATTTTCCACAATCAATTGTTAGTCGCAAATGCTGAACTTCTGTTTTTCCCATAACATCCGCAGAAATGATTTTTGCATTTTTTACAAGAAATTTTAAGTTTGGATTGCCTTGTCCAAAAGGTTCAAAACTATCCACAAGATTTAGTAATTCTGGAGACATATATTCAAAGGGAAGTTCAGCATCAATAGAAATCTCAGTTTTTGTATTTTCGGGAATTTCTAAATAACTTGCATATTCTTCTAAAGCTTTTTCTAAAATCGGAAGATTCTCTTTTTTTATGCTAAATCCAGCTGCTTCGGAGTGTCCGCCGTATTTTTCAAACAAACCACCTTGGATTTTACTGTTGCAGTAATCCAATATATTTTGTAAATCAACACCAGAAATTGATCGTAATGAAGCTCGGAATAAATCCCCGTCAATTTGACCAATTACGATTGATGGAAGTTTTAGCATAGAAGAAAGTTTTCCAGCTACAATTCCAGTAACGCCACGATTGATTTTTTCACTTTTTACATAAGCAATTTTATTTGAAAATCGTGGTAAGTTTTCTCGTACTTGGGAATCTGCAACAATTTGTGCCTCAGTTCCCAACTTTTTCCGTTCAATATTTAATGCCAAAATTCTATCTGCGATTTTTTCTCTGGTTTGAGGATTTTCTTCCAACAAAAGTTGCAAGGCTGTTTCTGGTTCCCCAAGACGACCAGTTGCGTTTAATAGAGGCACAATATTCCAAGATAAATCTGTGGAGCTAATTTTTTTGCCTAGCATATTTTGCTTTTGGATTAACTCGTAAAGTCCAGGACGATATCTTCCTTTGTTCATAGAAGCAATTCCTTGGCGAACTAAAATGCGGTTTTCGTTTTGAAGTGGCATAATGTCTGCAAGGGCGGCAAGGGCTACTAGTTGTAATTCCTCTTCTTCGATTTTTGGATTTTTGTTTTCGCTAATTTTCATTTGTATAAAAGTTATGAAAATATTGTAAAAGGCCTCGATTTCAGAAGATGGTGATTCTTGATATTTTGCGATTTTTGAAAAGGATTTTAATCGTAACAAACTTAATTCAGCCACAGATGGAATAATTGTAGCAATTTCTGGTCGAACATCTAGCATATTGATTTCAACATTTTGTCCAAAAATCTTTACAAGCATCTTTTTTTGTAGATTTTCATCCCATACAAAGATTTGCTGTCCCTTCAAAAAGTCAACTAGTTTTGTTTGGTGTAAAGGCATAACTCCGGGAACGAAGGTTTCTGAAAGTTTGTCTTTGATAATCATATTTTCGATTTTTAAACATTCAATAACATAAGCGTCATTTATCGGATGAACATTTAGTAGACATATTTCTTGTTTATATAAAGGATTAAGGGCGAAACGCAAAGCTGTAATTAGTTTATAAACTACAGCACAACCAGAAATATGAGGAAATGGATAACCGCAATCTTCAACTTTTGGATCAATTACGATTGCCAATTCTGGATAATTTTCGTCGTTTGGCTCGTGGTGATCTACAACAATTACATCAATTCCCAAATCCGCTGCGTGATCAACTTCTTTTTTGCAACAAATCCCATTATCAACAGTGATGATTAGAGTACCGTAATTTGCAGCAAAATTGTCAATTGCGTCTATAGAAAGTCCAAAATCATCGTCTCCGCTTGGAATCTTATACTGAACATCAATTCCAATGGATTTTAAATATTGATATAAAAGTGTTGTACTTGTGATTCCGTCCACATCTCGGTCGCCAAAAATTAGGACTTTTTCGCCTTCTTCTTTTGCATCCAAGATTCTGTCACAAGCGTCTTCCATTGTATCGAATAAAAATGGACAATGCAAAAATCTTTTATCTTGTTCCAAAAAATATTGAACTTCACTCCCTGTGACAATATCTCGTCTTGCCAAAATCGAGGATGTGAGTAAGTCTGTTCCATATTTTGTGTGCAAAGACATTACAAGTTCTTTTGCTATATTTTTTTTATTCCAAGTTGCCATTTCTATGTTGTTCCTTTTTTTCGGTTCTAAGTTTTTGAACCAAAAATCCTTATATAAATATTATGCTAAAAGATGAAAAAATTTGAATAAATTAAGGGAATTTTATGAAATTTGTTTAAAAATTAATTCATCTTTTGATATTGAGTTTTTTTCGTAAGAGAAAGCTTTTTCCAAGGCTGGAAGGGCAGAGGTAAAACATTCTTCATTTTTGCCATAAACTTCCATTAAAAGCTCTCCTTTTTTAATAAGCTCTCCTTCTTTTTTGTGGAGAATAAATCCAGCGTCAGGGCAAACTGCATCTTCTGTGCGATTTCTTCCCACTCCCAAAGTAACTCCAGCTAAACCTGCTTTGAAGGCGTCTATTTTCAAATATCCATCTTCTGAAGCAAAGATTTCTCTTTTGTGGGAAGAACGTCGTTTTCCAACTTCTTCCATCAATTTATCTGGATTGCCCCCTTGCAAAGCTACGTTTTCTAAAAATAGCTCTAATGCTTTTCCAGAAGAAATAGCTTCTTTGCAAAGTTCAAGGGCTTTTTCTTTTGAATCTGTTATGCCACCAAGAATTAGCATTTCAACTCCTAAAGCATAAGTTAGTTCCATAACATCAGCTGGACCTTTCCCTTGAAGACATTCTACAGTTTCTTCTATTTCCAAAAAGTTTCCTGTTTTGTAACCAAGTGGTGTGTTCATATTTGTGATTAAAGCTGAAGCCTTTTTTCCCATAGCCTGAGCTGTTTTTACAAGGGATGTTGCAAGTTCTGTGGCGGCTTCTTTTGTTTTCATAAAAGCTCCAGAACCATATTTTACGTCAAAAACTAGGGCTTCAGAACCTTCTGCCACCTTTTTTGAAAGAATACTTGCTGTAATCAATGGAATAGATTCCACAGTTCCAGTAACATCTCTTAAAGCATATAAAAGTCTATCAGCTGGAACAATTTGCTTAGTTTGGCCAGTCATTGCAAAGCCAGTTTTTTGTAAGTAGGTTTTAAACTCCTCTGGAGAAATCTGACTTTTGTAACCAGTTATAGAATCAAGTTTGTCTAAAGTTCCCCCAGTATGACCAAGAGCTCGACCACTCATCATAGGAACTTTTACGCCACAAGCTGCCACCATTGGAGCAAGGGGAAGAGAAATCTTATCTCCAACGCCGCCGGTAGAGTGTTTGTCCACAAAAGGCCCAGTTAAACCAGACAAATCTATAACATCTCCTGAATGGAGCATAATTTCTGTTAAAAGCCCTGTTTCTGCAAAAGTCATTCCATTAAAATAAACTGCCATTAACCAGCTAGAAATCTGATAATCTGGAATATCGCCCTTTACGTAGCCATTAATTAAAAAATCAAGTTCTTCTTTTGAAAGTTCGCTTCCCTTTGGATTAAGAATTGAACCTCGTTTTTTCATAATAATATCAACAGCTCTCATAATTTCCCCCATTTTTTTGTAGTAACCTACAAAATTGATATTCCAGCTTCTAAAGTCTGAAATTTGATTCCAATATTTTTTTGCAATTCCATAAGCAAAAATTCCTTTAGGTTTTGCAAAGAATTTTCGTGAATAATTGCCTTTCTCACCACAGCAGGACTTTCTGTGGATAAAAGTTGCAAATATCCGATTGCTTCATCTGTAAAAGCAAAACAATCTTCGTGTCTGCAATTTCCACAAACAAATCCACTAGCATAACTAGAATATGATACCATAGTTTTTGTTTCCCTGCCACAAATACTGCAAAAATGTGGGTCAGGTGCGTATCCTAAAAATACCAAAAATCGCCACAAAAAACGAACTAAGCCAATTTTACATTCATCTTCAGAGGCAAGACACAATCCATCTAAAAATCCCTTTATTAAAATCCACAAAGTTTCCAATTCTTCTTGATGATGACCTTCCTTTGTTTTGATAACAAGTTCACTGCAAAGGGCTGCGGCATAAGTTTTGTATAAACTTTCCCGTATCGAAAGATGATATTCAGTTACATCAAAATCTGTGATTTTTGTGGATTTTCGCTTTTCATCCCGATAAAACCACATTGTTCCATAGTGATACGGAGAACACACTGAACGAAGTTTACTCTTTCTGCCACCGTAAAGCACAGCATCAAAAACACCGTATTCTTGGGATAAAACCGTGAAAATTCGATTATCTTCGCCAAATTGCCTTGAGGAAAGAATTATTACAGGACAAAAAAAGTTTCTATTCATAATATTTTTTTGTAAAACTCCATTGTGTATATGCTAGAAGTTCAATAACAGAATGAACGCTATTGCATTTTTTTTCAATAACAATTATTCCACAAGTTGCACACGGAATGCTCGTTAGAGTCATTCCTGAAATTAACCCCAATCACGCAAGCAATTTATTCTATGTAAAAGAAAACTATCTCGCATATGCCCAGAGTCCAGAGGGCGGCAATGTTTATACAAGGTCGGGCATGGATGCCCGATTGTTGCATAGTCGAGAATTTTCAAAGAAAATTCTCGATGATACAAAAATTACAGGAAGTAATTTTTGTATCAAGGGTTTGAGGGGTGAAAAACCTTTTTATCGAAAAAAAGGGTTTTTATCCCTCATTCTCTGGAATCGCAAATTTCTTTTTCATATTTTCGAGGATGTTGAAAGCAACATCATCTGTAACTTCTCCTCTAGGTTCGTGGTATTTTACCAAATTTGTAGGAATCTCGTCCAAAAAAGGAGAAGGTGTACATTCTACAGTTTGTTGCATTTTTCGGCGGTGCTGACAGCATGATAAAAATAATTTATCTCTTGCCCGTGTGATTGCAACGTAAAAAAGTCGTCGTTCTTCTTCTACGCCACCATCAGAATCTTCCAAACTTCTTGCGTGGGGAATTATTCCATCTTCACATCCGCAAATAAACACCACAGGAAATTCCAAGCCCTTTGATGCGTGAATTGTCATTAGATTAACTTTGCCTTTTAATCCATCATCTTCCATATCATCTCGGGATAATAATGTAATTCTGTTTAAATAAGCGTATAATCCTGTATCAAAGTTGTCTGGATTGTTTTCCCACATTTCCATATTGGAAATCAAACTTTCTATGTTCATATGCTTAAACCGAGCTGCTTTGTCGCTTTTTGGGTTTTCTGTAATTAAAAACTCAAAATAGTTTATATCCTCCACCATTTGACGAACTTTTTTAGAAAGCCCCTTTCCACCAGACAACAAACTTTGTCGCTGAGTTACAATCAACTCTCGAAAATCATCCAAATCAGAAAGGGTTTTTTGTCCAATTTTTTTAGCACAAATTTCTACTGTGGAAGCTTCGTTTCCAAACCAATCAAGTTCATCATCATCTTGAAAAGCATTTTCAAAAGTATTTGATACAGAATCACCTTCTAAGTTTTCTGGAGATTCAAAATCAAATCCTTCTTTTGAAACATTTCCTTTATAATATTTTAGTACTTTTTCAATGGCTGTCCACAAAGAACAATTTTTTTCCATAGCGATTGTGTTTAAATGTTCTATTGTAGTGCGGCCAATTCCACGGCGAGGCGTGTTGATAATTCGCAAAAGATTTATATCATCATCGTGATTTGCACAAACTCGAAGATAACTGATAACGTCTTTAATTTCTTTACGCTGAAAAAAACTGGTTCCGCCACTCATGGTGTAGGGGATATTTGCCTCTAAAAAAGCTTCTTCAATGGCACGGGATAAGGTATTTGCACGGATTAAGACCCCAAAATCATCATAACTTCGCTTTTCTTCCATACAAATGCCCTGAATGGACTCTGCTATGAAGTCTGCTTCTTCTGCTTCGTTTTCTGGCATATAAATTTCAATTGGACGACCAGAACCGTTTCCAGACCAAAGAGATTTGTCTTTTCTATTTGTATTGTGAGAAATTACACCATTTGCTGCCGCCAAAATTGTTTCAGTTGATCGATAATTTTGCTCCAAACGGATTTCTTGAACATCTGGAAAATCCTTTTCAAACATTACGATATTTTCATAATTTGCTCCACGCCAACTGTAAATTGATTGATCATCATCTCCAACCACAGCCACGTTTTTATCTGCCAACAAGTGCATAAACTCGTATTGTTGTAAACTTGTATCTTGAAATTCGTCTACCATTATATATTTGTAGCGTTCTCGATATTTTGCCAAAACTTCAGGATGTTCTTTAAAAAGCCGAATTGGTAAACCAATTAAATCATCAAAATCCACAGCGTTGTAAAGTTTTAAACCTTCTTGATATTTTTCATACAAAGGTCGATATTGGTCGTTTGCAGTTTCCCAAGTCCATCTACCAATTTTTATATTTGAAAAAAGATTTCCGATTTTGTAAACGTCAAGATTATCCGCTGAAAATCCAAGTTCCCGACCAGATTCTTTTATTAGTTGATTTCTGTCTGTATCGTCGTAAATGCTAAAATTACTTCTCCAGCCAAGTTTTTCTATATCCTGGCGTAAAATTCGCACTCCAAAAGCGTGAAAAGTGGAAACTGTAAGATTTTGCAGTTTTTTGCCAGTTAAATCTTTTACACGATCTTCCATTTCTCGGGCAGCTTTATTTGTAAATGTCAAAGCTAAGATAGCACTTTGAGGAATTCCACAATCTAGCATATGAGCAATTCTAAATGTGATAACTCGGGTTTTCCCAGAACCTGCTCCTGCTATAATCAGCAAAGCTCCGTCAGTTGTAGAAACAGCTCTAAATTGTTCTGGATTTAATTCTTTTCGTAATTCCTCTAAATTCATAGTATCATTGTATGAAAAAAACGAGAATAAAACAATAAACTTTTAAACTACATCTAAATTTTTTCCGATATTTGTGATATGATAGAAGTAACTCGTCTAAATGGTGTAAAATATTGGGTAAATCCACATCAGATTGAAACTATTGAACAAAATCCTGATGTAACCCTTGTTATGCTCTCTGGAAAAACTTTGGTGATTAAAGAAAAACCAGATGAAGTAATCGAAAAAATCATAGCTTATAGACGTAAAATTGCAAATCAAGAATTTTAACCTGGAGGACTTTTTCCTATGGATTTAGCTACTATAATTGGTCTTATTGGTGGTGCTGCCTGTATCGTAATGTCAATTTTAACATCTGGCGGTACAATTGGAGGCGTCATTGACCCACCTTCTATCTTTATGACAATTGGTGGATCTTGGATGGCACTTTTTATTTGTGCTCCAATAAATAAATGTTTAGGACTTTTTGCTGTTATGGGACGTGCTTTTAAAATCCCTGATTTTGGAGAAAAAACTATCGTTCAGAATATGGTTGCTCTATCTGAAAAAGCTCGTCGTGAAGGTATTTTGGCATTGGAAGAAGGATTGGAAGATTTAGACGATGCTTTTATGAAAAACGGTCTTCGTCTTGTTGTTGACGGTACTGACGGAAATGTTATTCGTTCAATTATGGAAAGTGAACTTTCTCAAATCGAAGGTCGCCATATGTATTGGATTGGAATGATAAATAACTGGGCTGGATATGCTCCTGGTTTCGGTATGATTGGTACCGTTTTGGGACTTATTGGTATGTTGAACAACTTGGAAGATAAATCTTCTTTGGGACCAAATATGGCGGTTGCTCTTGTTACAACCCTTTATGGATCTTTGATGGCAAACTGGATTTTAGGTCCTATTGCAAATAAGCTTATTGATCACAATTCAAGAGAAGCCCAAGTAAAAGAAATGATTATCGAAGGTGTTTTATCGATTCAAGCCGGAGATAACCCTCGTATTCTTGCAATGAAGTTGTTGACTTATCTTGATCCAAAAACGAGAAAAGCAATCGAAGCAGACGTTCTTAAGGACTAATTTATGGCAAAAAAAGAAAAAAAAGAACCAGAAGGCCCATCAACCGCTTGGATGAATACCTATGGTGATATGATTACGCTAATGCTTTGTTTCTTTGTTATGCTTTATAATCCTACAGAAATAGATGCAGTTCAAATGGCAGCATTAACCGCTTCTATTTCAGGAGATCCATCTTCTGGTGGACAATCTTTGTCATCTGGAAGACTTGCTGATTTAGGAAACACTATAAATAGTTTACCATCACTTGAAAAAGGTAAAAGTCTTGGGTTATCTGAGAAAAGAGCAGTTTCTCTTTTTGCACCAGATATCAAAACAAACAAAATTACAATATCCAGTGATGAACGGGGTATAGTAATTACTTTAGCAAGTGATGCATTTTTTAAATATGGTTCTGCTGAGTTAAATATAGAAGAAACTCGAGATGTACTAATGCGATTATCTCAATTTTTATCTTCTGACGAACTCTATAAAGACCCAGACGGAAATATCCGAAAATATCGTATAGAAGGTCATACAGATTCTAGTCCATTTAGTTCTGATATGTACGCTTCTAATTGGGAGTTGTCCGCAGCTCGGGCAGCTAACGTTTTGCACTATCTAGCTGACTATGGTTGTGATGAAAGTCGCTTTGTAATTGCAGGTTACGCAGATACTCAGCCAAAATTCTCCAACGAAACAGAAGAAGGTAGAGCATATAACCGACGTGTAGACATAATTATTCTAGACGAAGGTCATTTTTAATGCTATGATATATGCGGGTGGAATTTTAAAATCCGCATCAGTTTAAAAAAAGGTGGTCCAATATGGCAACTGATGATGATTTAGGCTTAGATGACAATGATGATGTAGGTGTATCTAGTGCTCCGCAAAAAAAAGGCGGTATGGGTGCTTTACTTCCAACTTTATTAAAGTGGATTGCAATCATTGTTGGGGCAATTATATTGATTGTAACCGTTGTTGTTATAACAATGAACATTATGAATAAAAACGGAAGTGGGGCTTCTGCTGTAATTCCTGTATCTTCAGAATATACAACAAAAAGAGAAGAACTCGCTTGGTATACATCTTTAGGTCAAATCCAAACACAGACAAACGATTCTCCTCCAGCTAATGTTATTATGGATATTGCTTTGGGATACAAAGAAGATGATAAACTAGCTTCTTCTGAAATCACAAAGAGACAAATCGAAATAAAAGAATTTTTACGTCGATATTTTTCATCAAAATCCAAAAATGAACTTAGAATTGTTGATGAAGATAAAATGAAAATTGAGATTCGCAACGGAATCAACGATGATATTTTGGTAAATTCCAAGATTCGTAGCGTTATTTTCCAGAGCCATTCAGTTATAGAATAAGAAAATTGAAATAGTAAATTGTATAAATACAAAAATACTATTATACTTTATAAATAAGGGAAAAAGATGAACGAGGTTTTATCTCAGGACGAAATTGACCAGCTTTTGATGGCCATTAGTTCCGGTGAATCTGAAAATGTAGATTTCAAACCAGTTAATGATACTCGCAAAATAAAGATTTATGACTTTAAACGTCCTGATAAATTCTCAAAAGAACAAATTCGTACAGTCCAAATTATGCACGAAACTTTTTCTCGTCTTACTACTACAAGCCTTTCAGCTCAGTTGCGCTGTATGGTTCAAGTACACGTTGCTTCAGTAGATCAGTTGACCTACGAGGAATTTATCCGTTCTATTCCTTCGCCAACAACTTTGGCTGTAATCAATATGGATCCTCTAAAGGGAAATGCTATTCTTGAGATTGACCCAGCAATTACCTTTTCTATGATTGATCGTTTGTTTGGTGGACTTGGACAAGCTACAAAAGTTCAACGGGATTTAACTGATATTGAGCAGTCTGTAATGGAAGGAATTATCGTTCGTATTTTGGCAAATATGAGGGAATCTTGGACTCAGGTAATTGATTTGCGTCCACGCCTTGGTCAAATAGAAACTAATCCTCAGTTTGCACAAATTGTTCCTCCTTCTGAAATGGTTGTTTTGGTTACACTTGAAACAAAAGTTGGTGAAGAAGAAGGAATGATGAACTTTTGTATTCCTTATATCACTATTGAACCAATTATTTCAAAATTGTCTTCTCAGTTCTGGTTTTCATCAGTACGAAGAAGTTCAACAACTCAATATTTAAATGTTTTGAAAGAAAAACTTTCTACAGTAGATATGGATGTTGTTGCTGAAATTGGTACAATAGATTTGCCTGTTCGTGATGTTTTAGCTTTAAGAGCAGGAGATATTGTCCGATTATCTAATGTAAGGGTAGGTGATCCTCTAACCCTTAGTGTAGGAAATAAAAAGAAATTCCTTTGTCAACCTGGTGTCATTGGCAAACGTATGGCAGTTCAAATTATCGATAAGATAGTTCAAGAGGGTGAAACAGAAGAGTTTGAAGAATTATCAGTAGAAGGAGATGAATCCTATGAGTGATGGTGCTATTTCTCAAGATGAAATTGATGCTTTGTTAGCTGGTGTTGATATGGGAGGTTTTAGTTCCTCCAGTTCCTCTAGTAACGACTCTGTAAATATAGATACCGCTACAATCGAAAAGTTTGTAGGAGATTTGTCAGATAGTTTAAAAAACAATCTTGGAACAATGACTGGGGCAACTTTTGAGGTTGGAAAACCTGTTGTAGAAGTTGTTGATAGAGATGGTGCATTGAAAAAAGTACCAGAAATGGTTGTTTCGATTGTATCTGATTTTAATACAGCTTTGGTTGGTGAACATATTTATATTTTATCTCCAGATTTTACTCAAAAAATTACTGGTCTTGTAAATAACGAACCAAATCCAGAACTTGATGATATGGCTCTTTCTGTGATTTCGGAAGTTGTATCTTCTCATACTGGAACAGAAATTACTCAACTTTCACAAGGTGGAAAATTACCAGGTCTTGCTTCAAATCCTGCTGATGCAAATCATGCTCCAAAGGCAATGGTACGTTTCCCTCAAGGGAAATTTGCTTTTGTATCATATCCTGTTACTGTTGATGGAAGTTCTTTTACAATTTGGGAAGCTTTTGCACAAGAAGTTGCTGATGGTATTGCTACATCACTAGGTGGTGGTTCTCAAAGTTCTGCATCAAACGGTGCTTTGTCTGCTGCTGATTTGGCAGGTCTTGGTGGTGGCATGGGAATGCCAAATATGGGTATGGATATGTCAATGGGTGGTGGAATGCCTAATATGGGAGCTGCTCAAATGAACCCAATGCAAACAATGACTATGCCAAATATGGGAATGCCTAATATGGGTATGCCAAATATGAATCCTATGGCACAAATGCCAGTTATGGGAATGAATAATATGCCAAATATGAGCAATCAAAATATGGCAATGGTTACTCCAAACGTTCAAGCCTTACAGTTTCCTAATTTACAACACGGCTTAACTGGTATGGAACAAGGTAATATCGGTCTAATTATGGACGTTAAGATGGAAATGACCGTAGAACTTGGCCGAACCAAAAAACTTATTAAAGAAATTCTTGGAATGGGTGAAGGTACAATTATCGAGCTTGATAAATTGGCTGGTGAACCTGTAGATATTCTTGTAAATCATAAAGCTATTGCAAAGGGAGAAGTTGTTGTTATTGATGAAAACTTCGGTGTTCGTGTAACAGAAATTCTTTCTCCAATGGAGCGCGTAGCAGATTTACATTAGTAAAAACTTTGGGTGGGGGCTTTTTACGAATTACTCAAAAAAAATTATTGCATTTTTCGCACTAATTCTTCTATGTTTTTGTGCTTTTTCTCAAGAAATAGATTCATCTACAAATGCTGTAGTAGATGAATCTTCTATTGTTTTAAATTCCAATACTCAGCAAAATATCGAAAATGAATCTGAAAATCCTAGCACTTTTGGCTTGTTTTTGAGAATGATTTTGGTTTTAATCGCCATAATAGGCTTGATTTATGGTTTTGTTTGGCTTTTGCGAAAAACTTCTGCTCCAAAAGTAAAAGATGATTTGTACCTTAGAGAAGTTGCTAACTTGACTTTAAGTCCTGGAAAAAGTGTGAAAGTCGTTTCTCTAAAGGATAAGGCGTATATTATTGGAGTTACAGATTCTAATATCAATTTGATTGCAGAAGTTGAAGATAAAGAACTAATTGATGCTATGAATTTAAATGCTGAGGAATCAATTTCTGAAAAGCCAAAAGATTTTTCTACAGTTCTTTCAATGTTTTCAAAATCTACCTCAAATACAGAAAATTATTTAAAACAACGTCGAGAACGATTTTCTGATTCGGAGCTAGATAAATGAAAATTAAAAAACAAAAATCAATCAAAAAATCAAAATATTTTTATTTATCGATTCTGTTGATAATGTTAAGCCTATCAGCAATTTTACCAGCTCAATCTTCAACTTTTCCAGCAGGAAGTACTTCTGGACGCACTACAATGACTGGTGAAGTTACTGGAATTGATATTCCTTTGATAGATTTGTCTATTCGTGAACCAGAAACTAATCAAGAAGTTGCCTTTTCAATCCAATTATTATTGTTGCTAACAATTATTAGTTTGGCACCAAGTATTTTGATTTTGGTAACTTGTTTTTTACGATTTTCTATCGTTTTAGATTTTATAAAACGGGCTCTTTCTTTGCAGCAAGTTCCTCCAACTGCGGTTTTAAACGGAATCGCTTTTTTTATGACAATTTTTATCATGTGGCCAACTTTTTCAAATATTTACAACAATGCTTTTAAACCATTGGCAGATGGAGAAATTGGTTTGGAACAGGCTTATGAAGAAGCTATGAGTCCAATTCGTTTGTTTATGTATAGTCAAATGGCAGATGATACTGGATATATCGAAATGTTTATGTCTGTAGGGGGCTTAGAGCGACCAAATACTTTGGCTGATGTACCAACTTATGTGCTGATTCCAGCATATATTTTGCACGAATTGACGGTGGCGTTTAAAATCGGAATATTGCTGTATTTGCCATTTATCGTAATTGATATGGTTGTGGCAAGTATTTTGATGTCAATGGGTATGATTATGTTGCCTCCAGTTCAAATTTCTATGCCATTTAAGTTGATTTTGTTTGTGCTAATTGATGGTTGGGGATTATTAACCCAGCAACTTTTCAATTCAATATTATAAATATTTAAATTAAAAAATGTGAGAAAATGATTTTGGAGGTTTTATGAGTTTAGGAACTGTAACTGCATTGATTCGAGACGGAGTTTTTCTCGTATTAAAACTTTCTAGCCCTATTTTGATTTCTGCTTTGGTTGTTGGTTTAATTGTTGCAATCATCCAAGCTGTAACAAGTATCCAAGAACAAACTTTAACCTTCGTTCCAAAATTATTGGTGATTTTGATTGCATTGGTTTTGCTTGGAAGTTGGATGTTTGCTTCATTACGTTCTTATACAGTAAGTCTTTTTGAGATGATTCCAGATATGGCAAGATAATAGGGTTTGTTCATGTTAAATGAAATTGTAACTAATGCACCTTACTTTCTACTTGTGGCGGTAAGATGTTTTGCTTTGATTTCTACAACTCCTCTTTTATCTTCCTCTGCTGTTTCTAGAGTTGCGAAAATTGCTTTAGCTGGTTGTGTTTCATTTATCGTTTTTCCTACTGTTTATGATATTCCCTATGATTTTGCTCCATATAGTTTAGAATACCTTTTTTTGCTTTTAGCAGAAGCAATGATAGGTGTGATTACAGGTTTTTTCATCAGTGCAATTTTTGCCGCTTTTAGTTCTGCAGGACAATTTTTTTCCTTGCAA
This sequence comes from Spirochaetaceae bacterium, assembly GCA_017416145.1. Classification (GTDB taxonomy): domain Bacteria; phylum Spirochaetota; class Spirochaetia; order Treponematales; family Treponemataceae; genus Treponema_I. Next base: position 60,431 of record JAFQDD010000024.1, read on the forward strand.
ATGGGATTTTCTGCTGCGGAAGCCTATGATGCTTTGGCTCAAGTTGAAAATCCTCTTATGGGTCAATTTTTTAATTTATGTGCAATGTTGTGTTTTCTTCAAATTGATGGATTTAAAACCTTGTTTTTAGGGGGAATTTTCAGAAGTTTTGAAGCGTTAAATGCTTATTCCCTTGTTTTATATAAAGATAATTTTATGACCTTTGTGTTAAGTAGTTTGTCAGATTTGTTTTATGCAGCTTTGATGATTGCTCTCCCAATGATGGGAACGCTGTTTTTGATAAACGTAACAATGGGACTTCTTTCAAAGGCTGCCCCGCAGATGAACCTTTTATCAGAAGGTTTGCCTATTACAATTATTGTATCATTCTTTTTGCTAACATTGCTTATGCCAAAGCTGGTAAATTATTTTGTGAGATTTATGAATTCTGGTTTTGCAGAGTTAGAATTATTGTTTGCACAAATTTCTGGCGGAATATAGGATTTTCTTGTGGAACAAAGTTTTGAAAGTCTTTTACAACAAAAAATAGAAGAATTATCTCAAAATCAAAAGAAAGTTCACTCAGAGTTTTCATTTAAGTCCCAGGAAAATCAGGATTTTTTTTACAAAAAAATTGATATCCAATATTTTGCTTCGGCTGAAGATGAAGGCCGTACAGAAAAACCTTCTGAACACAAATTAAGAAAGGCAAAAGAAGAAGGTCGAGTTCCCAAAAGTCAGGAAATTGGTGGTGCCTTGGTTTTGTTGCTACCAGTTGCTTGTATTTTGATTTTAGCACCTTGGATTTTTAAAAATTGTGTAGAAATTATCCAGTTTTATATTTCCCGTTCTTGCTCCATGGAAATTACGGAACCTGCGGTTTATATTACATTTTATTATTATTTTGGAAAAATATTGTTACCGATTTTCGGAGTATCGATTTTGGCTGCGATTTGTGGAAATATTATCCAAACTCGGGGATTTATGTTTACTCCAAAGGCAATTAGTCCAAAATTTAACAAACTGATTCCAAAATTTGGGGAATATTTTAAGAGAACTTTGTTTTCTTTTGAAGGTTGTTTTAACGTAATTAAATCAATTGTTAAAGTTGTGATTATTTTTGTAGTTGCTTTTTCATTGATAAAAAATAATATAAATCAATTATTGACACTTTTGGAAACTAATTTGTGGATGGGAATTGTTTTTATTGCAAAACTTACTGGAAAACTGCTTATTATTTCCGCTTGTGTTTTTTTGGCGATTTCTATTCCTGATTATCTTGTTCAACGTCACCAATTTATGGAATCAATGAAGATGACAAAACAAGAAGTAAAAGAAGAATACAAAGAATTGGAAGGAGATCCATATACAAAGGGGCGCTTAAAACAATATATGCACGAAATGATGAACCGAAATCTTGTGGCAAATGTTTCAAAAGCTGATGTTGTTATTACAAACCCGACACACTATGCTATTGCTTTGCAATATGACAGGGATGTGGCTCAAGCTCCAATGGTTGTGGCAAAAGGTGTTGATAGCATTGCTCTTAGAATTAAAGAAATTGCCAAGGAAAATGATGTTCCAATTAGAGAAAATCGTCCATTGGCCCGTGATTTATATGATACAGTTGAAATTGGAGAAGTGATTCCTCAAAAATACTGGACAGCGTTATCAATTATTCTTGCTGAAATTTACAATATGAAAAAGAAAGTCTAAAAACTTAAAAAAATCAAAAAGATTTTTCTGTAGAAAATAAAACAGTTTGCATTTATCTTAAAATAATATATAATATTTCTACTAATAATGTGAATTAAAGGGTGGGGGTCCTTAATGCCATTAAAAATAAATACTAAGAATTTGTCCGATTCAATTTTGGCTATTGCTGCGGTCGTGGTAATCTTGATGATTATTATTCCACTTCCAACGGTATTGCTCGATTTTTTGATGGCTTGTAATTTATTAGGTTCTCTCCTTATTCTTTTGCTTGTAATTTATACTCCTCGAGCTATTGATTTTTCCTCTTTTCCAACTATTTTGTTGATTATTACCGTTTTTGGACTTGGTCTAAATGTTTCCTCAACCCGTTTAATATTAACAAAGGGAGTTAATTTCGATGGAAAAATGGTTCGAGCTTTTGCTAGTTTCGTTGTTGGTAGCGGTGGAACAGAAGGTACTTTAGTTGGTTTTGTTATCTTTATTATCATCATCGCTGTACAAGCTATGGTTATTACTAAAGGTGCTACTCGTATTGCAGAAGTTGCTGCTCGTTTTACTTTGGATGCTATGCCAATGAAACAAGCTGCCATTGAATCTGAATACAATCAAGGAGCTTTAACAGAAGAAGAAGCTCGTCAAAAAAAACTTGAACTCCAAACTGAGTCAAATTTCTATGCAAGTATGGATGGTGCTAGTAAATTTGTTTCTGGAAACGTAAAGCTTGGTATTTTGATTACAGTTATCAACCTTGTTGTAGGGTTAATATTTGGTATGGTTTTGCGTGGCGAAGATTTTTCGACTTCTATTGGGATTTATGCTTCCTTGACTATTGGTGATGGTTTGCTTTCTCAATTACCGTCTTTGCTAGTTTCTTTTGCAACTGGCTTGATTGTTGCTAGAGCCGCTTCTGATGGAAATACAACAATTGGTGAAAATGTAAAAAAAGAATTTACAAAGTCTTCCTACATTTACATTGTAGGTGGTGCACTGATGGGAATATTGGGATTTTTACCAGGTTTCCCTTGGTATGTACTTGTTCCTATGGGACTTGCTTTGATTTACTTGGGAATAAGACTTCGCAAAACTGAAAAAACAAAGGTTTCAGCAAAAGAAGCTGCGGAAAATCAAAGAAAAGCTGCTGCAAATGCTCCATCACGTGAAGTTGATAGAAGTCCGATTGCTCCACTAGATGACTTGTCTTTGGAATTAGGATTGGGACTACTTCAGTTAGTTGATAAAGAAAAGGGCGCTGAGCTTCTAGAGCGAATCACTAGAATGCGGCGGGAATCGGCTTTGGATTTGGGCTTGGTGGTGCCTCCAATTAGAATTATTGATAATACAAGGTTGGAACCAAGCGAATACAGTTTCAAAATCAAAGGTGTGGAAATCGGACGAAGTAAAATTCGTATGGGTTGCTATATGTGTATGGATACAGGTGGCGTTATCAATAAAATTGCTGGGGAAGCAACTGTTGAACCTGCCTTCAATCTTCCTGCAATTTGGGTAACAGAAGATAAACGGGAAGAAGCTGAACGTTCTGGATATTCTGTGATTGATCCACCAACAATTATTGCAACTCACTTAACTGAATTGATTAAAAAATATGCAGCAGATATTCTTGGACGTCAGGAAGTTAAAGCTATGCTTGATGCTCTACAAGAAAAATATCCAGCTGTTGTGGAAGAAGTTACAAAAATCTTCACAATGGGGCAGATACAAAAAGTTTTACAAGGTTTGTTGAAAGAACAAGTATCAATCAGAAATCTTGTTGTTATTTTGGAAACTATTTCCGACTTTGGTGGAGTTACAAAAGATACATATGATTTGGTTGAAAAAGTACGACAAGCTTTGGGAAGGCAGATTTGTTTGCAATATGCAGATGAACGAAGTACTCTACATGTTTTTACTGTAGACCCACAGTTTATTTCCACGATTGTAGAAAGTGGTGTAAAAACAGTAAACGGACCTATTGCGGCTCTTGATGTAAATCTTCAGAGAGCTTGGATACAAGCCTTGTCTGGGGCTGTAAATTTAGCTGGAGAGCGAGGTTTTATGCCTGTGATTTTGTGTCCACAAGAGGCTCGAGCACTAATTAAATCAAGTTCTGAAAGAGAGTTACCTCAAATAGTAGTATTATCAATTCCAGAAATTGCTACAGATATAAAAGTTGAAATGATAGGAGAAATCAAAGTTGGCAACTGATATAAAACAAGAAATTCATTATGTGGTAGCAGAAACTTACGATCTTTGTCAGGAAAAAATTCAAACATTGTGTGGAAAGAATTATCGTATTTTACAAAAACGCTTTGTAAAAACGAAGGGATTTTTAGGTTTGTTCAAAAAAGATGCTCTCGAAGTTGCATATATTGTACTTCCTGAAAACACATATTCAAAATATCACAATTTTTCGTTACAAGGTGTACCTTATCCTGGAAGTGGACAACAATCCATAAATCAAATGGGAACAAATTCTACAACTTCGACGGATTTTCAAAGAGAAAAGGAAAAAATTCTTAGTGAAAATAAACTTCCAAATCCACAAATTACAGAAGTTCTAAAAGAAATTAAGGCTTTGCGAGAAGATGTTTCAACAATGCAAAACTATTCTCCGGAGGATGAACACGAGTCAGTTATCAAAGTTAGAAAACTTTTAGAGGACAATGAGTTTTCTCCAGCTTATACTCGAAAAATCATTGATAGACTAAAAAAAGAATTTACAATTGATGATTTAGAAGATTTTTCACAAGTTGAAATGAAAGTTGTAGATTGGATTGGAGAATCTATAAAAATTGCCGATATTACATTACGAAGTCGACCTCAAATTATTATTTTAGTTGGACCTACTGGAGTTGGAAAGACTACAACTGTTGCAAAAATTGCAGCACAATACAATCCAAATGCTTCAGAACATCCATTAAGAGTTTGCTTGTTTAATGCCGATAACTACAGAATAGGGGCAAAAAATCAAATTGAAACCTATGCTTCTTTGTTATCTATTCCGATTGCAACGATAGATAAAGACGGAGATTTTGTTAAAAAAATAAACTCTTACGGTACAGATACCGATGTAATAATAGTAGACACATTAGGTTGTGGTCAAAAAGATTATGAAAAAATTGGAATTTTACGTCGAAGATTGGAAACAAAAGGCGTTATTCCAGAAGTTTATCTTACTTTGACGGCTATGACAAAACTAAGTGATATGCGTGATATTTTGCAGCAATTTGAAGTATTTGCATATAATTCAGTAATTGTTACCAAACTTGATGAAACAGGTTGTATTGGAAACTTAATTAGTGTTCTCGACGAAAAAAACAAGTCCATAGCTTATTTGACAACAGGTCAATCAGTTCCTAATGATATTGAAGTTGCTTCAGTAGTTAAATTGTTGATGATGCTAAACGGATTTAAAATTGATAGAAATCATATTGAAGAAAAATTTTCAAACTAACAGCAATAATGGGAGAAATAAATGGAAGATCAAGCAGCTGAATTACGAGCAATGATGCAAAAATCAAACGGTGGAAAAGCATCAGACCACAAAACTAGAGTTATTGCTGTTACCAGTGGAAAAGGCGGTGTTGGAAAAACTAATATTTCTGTAAATCTAGCCATTGCTTTTGCTCAAACTGGAAAAAGAGTAATTTTGATTGACGGGGACCTTGGAATGGCCAACGTCAACGTACTTTTGGGAATCACCCCAAAATCAAACTTGTTAGACGTTATCACAAAACGCAAGAAAATGACAGACATTATCCAAAATACAGAAGTTGGTATTCAATTTATTGCTGGGGCTAACGGATTTTCAAGAATTGCAAATTTGACTGATGACGAACGTAATTCTTTTGCGGAAGAATTTACAACTCTTTCCAGTGCTGATATTATCATTATTGATACAGGAGCTGGTGTTTCTGATAACGTATTAAAATTTGTTGAAGCAGCTGATGAAGCTTATGTTGTTACAACTCCAGAGCCAACTGCAATTACAGATGCTTACGGGTTGATAAAGATTATTGCTACGGATTTGATTAATTCACAGATTACAATGAAGCTGATTGTAAATAAGGTTCAGTCTGCTGATGAAGGTAAACGTATTGCCGAAAAAATCATCAAAGTTGTAGCTCAATTTTTAAATACTCCAGTAGAATATTTAGGGTTTATCTATGATGATTCCACAGTTTTTTCTTCTGTTTTGCGTCAAAAACCTTTTATCATTTCTCAGCCAAACTCAAAGGCTGCAGGTTGTATAAAACACATTGTTAGTCGCATTGACAAAACAACTATAAAACCAACAGGTGGCTTTTCCGGTTTTATCCAAAAAATAATGAAAAAGAGATAATCTAAAAACCTAAACACCAAAGTTAAACATAAAATTACTTGACCTAATGCAATTTTTGACGTAATCTATTTATAGGGGGATTTTATGTTTAACCTGAAATTAACAATATATGGTGCAATATTCGGGTTAATAATATCAATTTTTTTTGGGATAGTGGGTGGAATCCAATTTGGTGTCATTATGCTTAGAGCTATCATCAGTTCTTTGCTATGTGGTGGTATATTGGCTTTAGCTTCTTTTCTCTTTAAAAGATTTTTATCAGATTCTACTAGTGATTTGTCTAATTTAGATAATTCAACACCAACAACAGGTGGCTTGGTAGATATTAGAATTGATGAAGATGTTTTACCTGATTCTGACAATGCGCCTGATTTTTATGTTTCTAGAAAATATGGTGAAACTCAGCCTGAAGAGATTAGAAAGTTTGATTCCGGAGTAAGTACTCGGGTTGAAAATACTACCAAAAATGATGTTATTCCAACTGAAACTCATACAGAAAAAAGTGCAGAGACTTCTTTTGTAGAACCTGTAAAACCTGCATCTGTAGACAGTTCTAATTTGGATACTAGCAATTCAAAAAGTGAATCACAAGAATTTATTCCAACTTCTCTTGCCAAAGAAAAATACAAATCCTCAAATACTGATTCTGGAGAATCTTTAAGCGATTCTTTGGATAGTTTACCCGAATTTGGAAGCATTGTTCCTGATGCACGTCCTCAGGAATCAGAAGTAATAGAAGATAGTGCTTTTGCTAGAGGGGAGTCTTCTTCAGTGGAATTAGTTCCAGATGCTGTTGTTGGTGCGGATACTAATTTGATGGCAGAAGCAATAAAAACACTACTTAGACGTGAAGGATAAAAATGGCTACTTCGCTTTTTGAACAAAAATCAGAAGATGAACTTTGGATAGAATACAGAAAAACTCGTTCCTCTCAAATTAGAGATGCTTTTATTAGACAGTATATGCCTTTGGTAAAATATGTTGCTGGGAAAGTATCTGTTGGTTTGCCTGGTTCTGTAGAATTTGATGACTTAGTTGGTTATGGTCAATTTGGTTTGCTTGATGCAATCGAGAAATTTGATCCATCAAAAAATGTAAAGTTTAAAACTTATGCTGTAACTCGTATTCGTGGTGCAATTTTTGATGAATTAAGACAATTAGACTGGGTACCACGTTCTGTACGTCAAAAATCAAAAGAAATAGAGGATGCAATCGTAAAAGTTGAAGCAAGACTTGGTCGTTCTGCTTCTGATGAGGAAATTGCAGAGGAAATGGGAGTTTCTGTTTCAGAATTCCAACAATCTGTATTAAAGGTTTCTGGAACAAGTGTTCTTTCTCTAAATGATGTTTGGTATTCTGGAGATGATTCTGATAGAGTTTCTATTGGGGATAGTATTGAGTCTCCATCTTCATTAAATCCTGATGTTATTGTGGAACGTGAAGAAATCCGTAGAGTAATTATCGAAGCAATAAATGAATTACCAGAAAAAGAAAAAATGGTTTTAGTATTGTATTATCACGAAGACTTAACTTTTAAAGAAATTGGAAAAGTATTAGAAGTAAGTGAATCTCGTATTTCTCAATTACACGGAAAGGCAAATCATAGACTACGAGCAAAACTTACAAATATCCGCAAAGGAATTATGTAAGAGGTAGTATGGTTACACTAGAGCAAATCAGAAGCGATTTAGAAAAGAAACTAGAAATTGATAAAGACTTGCATTTTGTTGAAGTTCATGCAGATACTTTAGATGAAGCTCTAGCCGATGCCGCTGTTCAATTAGATTGTAGAGTTGCTGTACTTGAATATGAAGTTGTAGAAGCTGGTTCTAATGGTTTTATGGGGATGATGAAAAAACCTTGGACAATTAGAGCAAATGTCAATTCAAGTCAGATTCAAAAAGCTAAACAATCCACAGAAGAAGATATTTTTGCTGATGATGAATTCGCTGTTGAAGAAGTTAATATTGATAGGGATGGATTATTCTACGTTCACTATTTTGATGATCAAATAAATCTAAAAGTTGTTTTACCTCTTGGAGAAGGAAAACCAGTTGCATTAAAAGAAGTTATGCAAAAGGTTAAAAATAGTGGAACTCTTTCTCTTGATGAGGCTGCAATTAAGAAATATGTGATAAATGGAACTGGTGGAGTTTATGAACCAGTTGGACAATATCAACATAATAAGGCTGCCGATGCTATTTTTACCGTGGATATAGCTTCTGATGAGATGAAAGCTTGTATTACAGCTACTTCTCCTGCAATTGGTGGTGCAGATATTTCTGGGGATAAAATTAAGCGTATGCTTGAATCCTATGGTGTCGTAGCTGGAATTTCTGATGAAAAGATAGAAGAATTTGTTGATATGCCTGTTTACGGTATTCCATATACTGTGGCAGAAGCTATTCAACCAATAAATGGACGTGATGCCTATATTGCTTATCAATTTGAAACAGACAAAACTAAACTCAAAATCGTAGAAAATGAAGCAGGTCAGGTAAACTACAAAGAAAGAAATCAAATCCAAAACGTAGTTGAAGGTCAACCTTTGGCTCAAAAAATGCTTCCAGAACGTGGAAAAAACGGTAAAACCATTTTTGGGCGATTATTGGATGCAAAAAATGGAAAAGATATTCCGCTTCCATTGGGTAAAAATGTTCACGTGGATTCAGATGGTCGAACAATTCTAGCATCAACAAATGGGCAGGTTATGCTTATTAACGATAAAATTCACGTTGAGCCAGTCCTCGAAGTTGATGAAGTTTCAATTAAAACTGGAAATATTACATTCCTTGGAACTGTTCGAGTAAAAAGAAACGTTGAAGATGGATTTAGTATCAAGGCCTCTGGAAATATTGAAATTGGTGGAGCTGTTGGACGCTGTGTTCTTGAAGCAGATGGAAATATTGTTGTAAATCAAGGTATTATGGGGCGTGACGAGGGATTTATCAAAGCAGGAAAATCCTTATGGGCTAAATTTATTCAAAACACAAAAGTTGAAGTTGAAGAATATGTAGTTGTTCAAGATGCAATTATGAATTCTGATATTACAAGTAATAAAAAGATTTTGCTTGTTGGAAAAAATGCAAAAATAATTGGTGGTCACTTATTTGCTACAGAAGAAATCCATGCAAAAGTAATTGGTAGTAGTGGTGGTGGTAGTGAAACCATTCTAGAAGTAGGTTATGATCCACGTGCAAAAAAACGTTTGCTAGAATTGCAAGATAAACAAGCTTCAATAGTAAGAGAATTGGATAATCTTGATTTGGATATTTCAACTCTTGAAAATATGAAAAAGGTTCGAAAAACTTTACCTGGTGATAAAGAAGAGAATCTGATAAAACTAAAAAAACATCATGATGAGATTTCTATTGAGTCAGAACAAATGACAGAAGAAATCCAGCAAATTCAATCTCACTTGAGAGAACTTAAAGTAATTGGTAAAATCTCTGTTGCAAATACTATATATGCAGGTGTAAAACTTTTCATTCGTGATGTAAAAGAAGAAATTCGCTCGGATGAAAAAGCAGTGACATTTGTGTTAGAAAATATTTTCGTAAGACACAATAAATATGAGCCTCTTTCACCAGAAGACGCAAAGCGAGCACCAGATGGGTATAGCGCCTCTTGATTTACAAACTTTATATTCTCAGTTAGATAAAATCGGAAAAACTCAAGGAAGCCAGGCTCAGATTCTTCAGGTTCAAAATGCTTTGCAGGATGTGGAAAAGTCAAAGCAGCAATTAGAAGAAAAAAAGAAGATTTCTTCAGCCTCCATGACAGAGGAAGAAGATACTCAAAAAGTCAAAGACAGACAGCATCAGCAGCAAAATACAAATCAACAAAATAAAGCAAAAGAATCTGAAGATTTAGAAAAAACAGAAACTGAAGAAAAAACGCAAAAAGTAGTGTTTCAAGACCCAAATCTAGGACAGCATATTGATGTGATTGGATAAAACATTATTTCGAGGTGCATATGACTACTTTTAATATTGTAATAACATCTTTAAACATTCTTTTTTGGATTTTGATTTTTATTTTTCGGAAAAAAATCTTGAAAAATATGATAGAAACTGTGCAGCGTGTTAGTCTTGGAAATATTAAGCAAGAAGTTGATAAGATTTTGATTGAAATCGACAAAGTCACCGATAGAGATTTATCTATGGTGGAAAACAGGATTCGGACTTTGCGAGAAGTTATAGATTTAGCTGACAAACGTATCATTTTGGCTGAAAAAGAACTTCAAAAAAGAGAAAAACAGATTCAAACTCTAAATCAAATTGATGAAATTAAAACATCTGTAAAGAGGGATAATGCCTCAATGAATTCTTATGTGGAAAATGCTTATAGAGTGAATAAAAGAGAAAAAAGTGATGGTGGAATTTCTTTGTTTGCATCAGATGATTATGAGCAAAAGTCACAGAAAGAACTTTCTCTAAAAGATAAGGTTGTGGAAATGTTTAATCAAGGAATTGATGTTTACTTGATTGCGGAAAAATTAGATTCTTCAGTGGCGGAAGTGCAAACAATTGTAAATCTTTTTTGTCACTAAAATTTTAAAAAAAATAAAAAAAATCAAAATTTTTTAGAAAATGCTGTTGACAAAAAAAAGAATAAAATGTATATTCTATTACATCAAGCGATGATGAATCGCCGCGGTAGCTCAGTCGGTAGAGCACCGGACTGAAAATCCGTATGTCGACAGTTCGATTCTGTCCCGCGGCAAACCTGAAAGATTAGTCTTTCAGGTTTTTTTTTGCTTTAAATCATTTTTTTTGAGAGATATTTTCCTATTAGCCATGAATCATAAATTATGTTGAATAATAGAAAAATATCAAAATCTAAAAATTATAAATCTCCACCAAGAAGTTTGCTGCCTCTATCCATAGCAGTAAGTCCGGTTCGTACCAACTCTTTGATACCAAAAGGTTCTAGAAGTCTTATTAAACTAGCGATTTTGTCTTGGCTTCCGGTGGCTTCTATCACAAGGGTTTCTATTCCAACATCAACTACGTGGGCTCGGAAAATATTGGCAGTTTCAATTATTCCAACTCTTGCTTCTGGAGGAGCGGAAACTTTTATCAAGGCTGTTTCTCTTAGAACTGTTTCGCTTGGATCACAATGTTCAATCGTTATTACTTCTTCCAGTTTGAAAAGTTGCTTTTCAATTTGGTCTAAAGTATGATCATCACCTTGTACAACGATTGTCATACGTGATTGACCTGGATGAGAGGTGACGCCTACAGTCAAACTGTCAATATTGTAACCTCGACGGCTGAATAAACCTGAAACTCGGCTTAAAACTCCAGCATGGTTTTCTACTAAAACGGATAAAACAAATCTTTTCATAGAATTATTATATCATTAAAATAAAAAACTTGCACCCATTTTGTTTTTTCAGTATACTAACCTATAATGAACATAAATAATAATAATTTTCAGAAAAATTCAAATATTTCACGTACTTTGGAAATCCTTTGGAGATGTAACTCGGTAAGTAGGGTAGAAATTGCTCGGCAATTAGATTTATATCGTTCTACGGTATCGAATATTATCAACTCACTAATTGATGTGGGGTTGGTTTTTGAAACTGAAGAAGGTACTTCTCAGCCACAAGGTGGTAGAAAACCAATATATCTATCTCTTAATGAAAAATTTGGTGGAATATTAGGAATTGAGATTCAACCTGGAAATTATAAAGCGGTTTTTATTAATTTGCATGGAGAGGTTTTGTTAAAAAAATCTCAAGATGTTCAGATTGATAGTTTGGAAATTTGTATAAAAAACATTATAGATGATTTTGTGACAGAGATTGAAAAACTAAATATTCCACTTTTGGCAGTATGTGTAGGTTTGCCTGGAGTAATTGATTCTGAAAAATGTAAAATTATCAACTCTGATCCATTTTATTTGAATGATTTTTCTTTTTTTGAATTTTGTGAAAAAAATCTAAATGTGCCATTTTTGGTGGAAAATGATGCAAATTGTCTTGCTTGGCTTCAATTAGCTCGAAAAAGAAAAACAGATTTGCGAGATTTTCTTGTTGTGATGGCAGAAGAACATGCTAACGGAATTGGGGTCGGGGTTGCTTTGACTTTTGATAATAAAGTTCGATATGGGCGACAGTTCGGTTCTGGGGAATTTATTTCAAATTCTTGGAGACCTGGAAAATCTGGGCAAACTGGAATGTCCATAGAAGAACGGAAAAAGATTTTAACGGATGAAAACGCTTATTTCCAATGGATAAAAGAATTGTTTGAAACTTTGACTCCAACTATTTCTCTTTTGGCTCCAGATTGTGTTTTTATTCACGGGGAACCAACAAAACGTCAAAAAGAAATCCAAAGTTTTTTGAAAAAAGAAGTGCCTCAGTTTTTTGCTGTATTGGAAAAGTCAAAATGTTTGTTTGAATTTGCTGTGGAAGATAATTATGAAGTCGCTTTGGGTGCTGCTTCTATGATGTTGCAAAAACTTTTTACAGTTCCTGATATTACAGAAATTGATTCTCGGACTCGTTTTGATTGGGAATATTTATTTTCAATTGCAAAAGGAAATAAATGAACTTATAATTAAAGAAACTATACTAATTTAATTTTAGGAATTTTTTTTATGAATAAGTTACCAATACCACAACTTTCTTATAAACTTGGAACAAGCATAAATTCACTTACAAAAAAAGTGACTTTTGCAATTTGGGCTCCCAGTGCAAAATCTGTAAATTTGCAATTTTTCAAAGATGGATACACAAAATCAATTTATCAAGAACACGCTCTTACTTTAGATGGAAAAACTGGGGTTTGGTCTATTGTTTTGCCTTTTGAAAAAGAGATTTTTTACGAATACAAAATTGAATCTAGTAAAGGCGTAAAAAACTGTTTAGATCCTTATGCAAAATCAATGGCGGCTTATTGTAATGACGGAACTTCTGGACGAGCCGCTTTGGTGGATTTATCCCTTGCAAAACCCTACAAAATAAGTTTAGCATCTTCGGTAGAAAAGGTTTCTCCACAAGAAAAAGATAAATCAAAAACTGTAATTTATGAAATATCTGTTAGAGATGCCACTATCACAAAAAATGGCGGTGGAACTTACTTAGATTTTATCAACAAATTAAAATACATAAAAGATTTAGGCGTAACTCACATTCAACTTATGCCAGTTCAAAATTTTTATAATAATGATGAAACAAAAAAGGATTTTGAAGATTCTGGTACAGTTCACAACAACAATTACAATTGGGGCTACGATCCACACAATTATTTTACACCAGAAGGCTGGTATTCAAAGCAAAGTGAAAATCCTTATGAAAGAATTAGAGAACTTCGTACTTTAATAAAAGCCGCTCATATTATTGGATTAAACGTGATTTTAGATGTGGTTTATAATCACATGGCAAAAACTGATTTTCTAGATGATATTGAGCCAGATTATTATTTTAGAAAAAATCCCGACGGAAGTTACAAAAACGGTTCTGGTTGCGGAAACGACCTAAAAACCGAAAATTTTATGACAAGCAAAATGATAATTGATTCTTGTGCATATTGGGTAAAAAATTATGATGTGGATGGTTTCCGTTTTGATTTAATGGGCTTAATTGATTCAAAAACTATGCTAACAGCTTACAAAACTTGTAAAAAGTTAAAAAGCAATATTTTGTTTATTGGGGAAGGCTGGAAAATGTACACAGGGGAAGAAGGAACTTGTGGACTTGACCAAAATTATATGACTAAAACAGATGATATTGCAGTTTTTAATGACGAAGCAAGAGATTTGGTAAAAGCTGGTGGAATGAATGAAAGAGGTCAAGGATTTTTAACTGGACGACAAGTAAACTTAAAGCATTTGTTTTATAATTTAACAGGTCGGCCACAAATCAATTATGAAGCTGATTCTCCTTTAGATAGCGTTTTGTATTTTGATTGTCATGATGGTTTGACTCTCCACGATTCTATTGTGGTAAATGGAAATATTGATGAATCAAAACCAGAAGATAGAAAAAAAGCTTTGGATTTGCTAAAAGTTGGAAATGCTATGCTTTTATCAAGCCAGGGAATTGTTTTTTTACACGCTGGTCAGGAATTTGGTAGGACAAAACCGGCTTTTGCTGGGGCTTTTTCAAATGATGGAGAAATTATAAATCAATTTGTAAAAAATAGTTATGATTCTAGCGATAACGTAAACCAAATTCACTGGTTTGCCACAAATGAAATAGAACTTTCTTACAGACCACTTTTAGAGTACACAAAGGGATTAATAGCTTTACGGAAAAGGTTTAAAGCTTTTACTCTTGGCTCTCAAAAGGAAGTGGAAAAATCTACAAATTTTATTGAAACAAATAATCCATTTGTGCTTTGTTATACAATCGAAAATGAAGGCAATTTATGGTATTTGTGTTTCAATGCTTCAGAATATTCTTATCCATTGATGATGAAAAAATCTGGAAAATTAGAAATATTTGTAAACAAAGATATTGCAAGTTCTGAACATTTTGCAGAATTTGAAGTGATTGAAGGAAAAGAAATCCAAATATCACCTTTATCTAGTTTTATTGCAAAGATAAATCTACAAAAATAAAATATAAGGATTAAACATGGAAAACTTGCAAAACTTAAAAATCACTAAAAATGATTTAGGGCTAATTCCTTCTCCTCAGAAACTTGATTTAACTGAAGGTTTTTTTACAGGAAATCTTTCTGATGTGAAAAAAACTCTAAAATCAAGTGATAAAGAACTTTCTCCAATGGAAAAAGAAGCTTATACATTAGAAATTACTCCTTCATCAATAGAAATTACTGCCAAGGACGAAGCTGGTTTGTTTTATGGCGAAATGACAGTAAAACAACTTTCTATGATATTTGAGGATAAAATTCCTTGTTTGAAAATTGATGATAAACCAGAGTTTGAATGGCGTGGTTTTATGCTAGATTGTTGTAGAAACTTTTATCCAGTAGAGTTTATTTTCAAAATTCTAGACGCAATTGCACTTCACAAAATTAATCGTTTTCACTGGCACCTAACAGACGACCAAGGCTGGAGAATTCCTGTAAAAGAATATCCGCTTTTAACAGAAGTTGGAGCTTGGCGAAACGATTGTCGCTATACTTGGGAAGAAAAAGTTGGTGGATTTTACTCAGAGGATGAAATAAAAGCTGTTGTAAAAAAAGCTTCAGAATTACATATTACAGTTGTTCCAGAAATTGAAACTCCAGGTCACTCATCAAGTGTTTTAGCTGCATATCCAAATTTAGGTTGTACTGGTGGCCCATACAATGTAGAAAGCCGTTTTGGTATTTTTGATGATGTGCTTTGTAGCGGAAATGATGATATTTTCCCATTGTACGAAAAAGTTTTTGACACTGTTTGTAGACTTTTCCCAGGACCTTATGTTCATATTGGTGGGGATGAGTGTCCTAGAACAAGATGGGAAAACTGTCCAAAGTGTCAGCAACGTAAAAAGGATTTAGGGCTTGAAACAACTGGGGAACTTCAAAGCTACCTAACTGTAAGATTTGCGAAAATGCTTGAAGAAAGAGGAAAGATTCCAATCGGTTGGGACGAAGTTTTAGAAGGAACAGAAAAACTAGGGCTTCCAAAGTCTTTGATTGTACAGTCTTGGCGTGGTCTTTCAGGTGGAGAAACTGCTGCAAAACTTGGTCATAAAGCAATTATGTCTCCGCAAACTGCTGGTTGCTATCTTGATTATAAGCACAAAAACACGCCTTTAGAACCTGGTATGATTGGGGTTACAACCCTAGAAAAATCTTTTGAATTTGAACCAACTACAAAAGAAATGACTGCTGAAAACAAAGCAAATGTTTTAGGTGGACAAGGAAATCTTTGGACAGAATGTATTTATTCTTCTAAGTTGGCAGAATATATGATTTTTCCACGGTTATGTGCTATTGCAGAAAAATTGTGGAATTGCGAAGGAAACACTGATTACAGCAATTTTCTAGAAAGACTAAATATCCATAAAAAAAGACTACAAAAAATGGATTTCCTATTTTATAATGGTAATTAGACAAGATTTTTTTTCTGTTAATAAAAAATCTTGTCTGAAAGTTTGCGAGGCAAACTTTCTTATGGAAAAGCTGTTTTGCTCGGAGGATTTTATGAAAAAAATATTGTGTGTGGTTTTCTCTTTTGCTGTTTTAGCTTTGATTTCTTGTACTGCACGAGAAGCTGCATACAATGGAAGTGAGTACTCTTTTTCTGTAAATTATTCAGAAACTGTAAATCCAGGAGACATCGTTTATATCAATATGAGCTTTGTTGCTGAGAACTACGATTACAAAGTTCCAGAATATGCCACCGCTGAGTTGATTCGACTTTCTTCTGGGAAAAGTTACGGAAAACAAGAATTATACACAGTTCGCCAAAATCCTCCTGTGATGTTTGCCGCAATTCCATTATCCACATATCTAGAACCAGGTGAATTTGCTCTAGAAGTTCACTACAAAGAAGCAAATGGACGTGAGATGAAGTTTTCTTTACCAGTTGTGGCTGAACCAAAAGAGTTTGTAGAAGAAGTTCTGTATCTAAATGCAACAAATACAGCTATTAAAACCGATAATAGCCCAAAACGAGCTGCTCAAATTGACCGCTTAAACGACATTTTGTATTCAGTAAATAAAAACGCAATTTATTACACATCAAATTTTGTTTATCCTGTGGAATCCACAAGAAGAACTGCTTTCTTTGGGGATAGAAGAACTTATCAATACGATACAGGAGCTTCTTCAACGTCTTTACACTATGGAATTGATTTTGGAGTGCCAACTGGAACTCCTGTCTATGCCTGTGGGGATGGAAAAGTTGTCCTCGTTGAAGATAGAGTTTCTACAGGTTGGTCAATTGTGATTGAGCATTTACCAGGCTTGTACAGTTTGTATTATCACTTAGATTCCACATTGATAGAAGAGGGAATGCTTGTAAAAGCTGGAGAACAAATCGGCTTCTCCGGGGCAACTGGACTTGCTACTGGACCTCATTTACACTGGGAAGTGCGATTTTTAGGAGAAGCTATAAATCCTGATTTTTTTGTGGAAAACAAATTATTTTAAGAATTTTAAGCCCACAGATTAAGAGTCAGTTGCTCGAAAAAAATGAATTATGTTCGTTTTATAAGTTCGTATAATTTTTCTTTGCTTAATTCTATCCAAAGTGGACGACCGTGAGGGCAATGAGGTTCTTCTAAAGAAAAAATATCTTTTATTAAAGAGATTGCTGTTTCTGAATCTATAACATTGCCTTCTTTTATGGCAGAACGGCAAGCGGCTGTAGCATAAATATTATGCATTATTTCAGCTGGAGAAACTCGCTTTTCAAGCAACAACTCTTTTAGTTCTGCTTCTGTTCCCTGCCAAGTAATTGGTACGCTTTGAATTTCCCAAGTATTATCATCTCTTTTTTCCGCTTCAAATCCTGCATCTTTTAAATCTATTAGCAATTTTTCAAAATATTCATCTTCTTCTTTTGAATCTGTTTTAATTCGATATGGAATAAGAAGATTTTGCTTTTTGTTGGCGTTTTTCATTAGTGCTTCATAGCGAAGTCTCTCATGTCCTGCGTGTTGATCAACTAAAAACAAAGATTCCCCTTTTTCTACAAGAAAAAAAACATTAAATAATTGACCAAAATATTTAAAATCAACTTGATTTTCCACCTTTTCTGAAATTGCAGCTTCTGCCAATTGTGAAATGTTATTCTGTGAGTTTTCTGGAATTGATGAAACCACATTTTCTATTACACTATGAAAGTTTCCTGCATATTTTGGAGTGTTTTCTTTTGGAAAAAGTTCGCCTGTGGATTTTGGCATTTCATAGTTTGATTTTGAGCCGCTTCCAAAATTGCTAGAATATCCAAAAGTTGAGTTAGATTCGCTGGAAGAAGGCTTATTGTATTTGTAACTGCTGGAAAATCCTGTAGAAAATTTAGTTGATGATTTTGATGAAAATCCGCTAGAGTGTGAAATTGCGGTTTCTGGAAGGGAAAAATCTGAGCTTGGCTTAATGCTAGTTTTTGCGTAAAAATTTCTAACAGAAACAGAAACTGCGTGATGAATTGGCCCAATATCAAGAAATTTAACTTCTTTTTTTGCTGGGTGAATATTAAAATCCACTTGGGAAGAATCTACATCTAAGAAAAGTGCCGCAATTGGATGGGTTCCGTTTGGAAAAAATCCTGTTGCACCGTATTCAATAGCTTGTACAAGGGAAAACTCTGTAACTCGGCGACCATTTACAAAAATATAAATATGCTTTTTGTCAGTGCGAGACTGGCTAATATCACCTAAAACCAAAGTTCCTTTCCACAAGGCTTTTTCTTTGTCGTAAAAACTTACTTCTTGGAAAAGTTTTGAATAAGCACTAAGTTCAAGACATTCTGCAAAACGGTCTTTTAGGCTTTGATTTTTTACTAGGTTAAACTTTTCTTTGCCATCGATAATAAACTTAAAGCCCACTTCTGGAAAAGGCATTGCTTTTTCGATAAAAGTTTGCTTACACAAGGTTGTTTCTGTGGCAGGTCGCTTTAAAAAAAGCCGCCGAGCTGGAATATTTTCAAAAAGATTTTTGGAAGAAACCACAGTTCCATCTGAAAGGGTTGCAACTTCCACTTGATTTTCACCGTTTCCTGCAAGAGGTGCTGTCATTTTGTAGGCGATTTTTTCTCCTTTTCGTAGGGAAGTGATTTCAAGTCTAGAAACCGCTGCAATAGAAGCTAAAGCTTCCCCACGAAAGCCTAAAGTCGAAAGTTTTTGTAAATCATCTTCTGAAGTGATTTTACTAGTGGAATGAGGTTTTGCACAGGAATGTAAATCTTCCTTTGTCATGCCAGTTCCGTTATCTTTTACGCGGATAGAATCAATTCCGCCCCCTGTAATGTCTACAGTTACAAAATCAGCTCCAGAGTCTACAGCGTTGTCTAGCAACTCTCGAAGAATTGAAGCTGGGCGGTCTATAACTTCACCAGCTGCAATTTTTCTTGCAACCTCTGTTGGCAAAAGTCTAACAGGATTTTTAGAACCTGCACGGGATATTGTGTTTTTAATTGATATATTATTTTTTTCAGTAATATTTGAATCCATAATGAGTAGAAAATCCTAAAAATTAGTTTAAGTCGTCAAATAAGCCAATTTCAGGTTTATTTTCTAGAACGGGAGGAACTGGATTATTCATTAGGATTTGTACCTTACTTTCGATTTTTTCAAGTTCTTTTTCCATTTTTCGAGCAAGGGTAATTCCTTCTTCAAAATAATTTACAGCTTCTTCTAGAGAAACGTCTGTTTTTTTGATTGCATCTGCAATTTCTTCAAGTCTATTTAATTTGTCTTCAAAGTTTTTCATTATTTTCCTCCAATAAATGTCTCTATAAAATGGATGCTAATTTGTTGTAGAATTAACAGTTACATTGATTGTGCCACTTTCCGGTACAATCTCTAATATTTGACTAGGCTTTACGCTGGAAGCCTTTGTGATAATTTTTCCAGTTTCTTTATCCCGAACCATAGCGTATCCACGGGCTAAAATCAATTTTGGGTTACTCGCTTCTAAAATGATTTTTGCATTTTCTATTCGTTTTTTTACATTCTCCATTTTATCATAAATATTTTCCAAAAGCTGTTCTTTTACATCATCAAATCTGAGCAAATAAGGCTGCTCAATGGTTCTAAAACTCATTTCCAAAGATTCTGGAGTGAAACTTTTTATCAATAATTTACAATTTGATATTTTACTTTCTATGGTTTGGCTAAGTTGATTTTTAATCTGCTGAATGTAGTTTGTAATGTCTGAAAGTAGGGGCGTACACAATTCGGCTGCGGCTGATGGTGTTGGGGCTCTTCTATCCGCGGCAAAATCGCTGATGGCCCAGTCAATTTCGTGACCAACTGCAGAAACTGTAGGAATTGCAGATTCTGCCACAGCTCGAACAACGATTTCTTCTGAAAATGGAAGTAAATCTTCCAAAGAGCCACCACCGCGGCCAACGATTAAAACATCACAAAGTTGGTGAGCGTTTGCGTAGCGGATTTGTGCTGCAATTTGTGAAGCTGCTTCTGTACCTTGAACACTACAAGGCAAAACTAAAACATTTACCAAAGGATTTCTTCGTTTTGTGATATTTAAAATATCTTGCAGTGCAGCCCCAGTTGGGCTTGTAACCACGCCAATAGTTGTTGGAAAAAATGGTAGATTTACTTTGCTTTCTTCACCAAAAAGTCCTTCCATGGCAAGACGACGTTTTCGCTCTTCGAGCATTTGAAGAATATCTCCAACCCCAGCTTGTTCCATTCTAGAAACGATAATTTGATAACTACCCTGTGGTGGATAAACAGAAATTGAGCCTTTTACCCGAACCATCATTCCGTCTTTTGGTGTGAAGGCAAGTTTTAGAGCATTTCCACGAAATAGACAGGCTTTTATAGCAGCCTTATCGTCTTTTAGAGTGAAATAAATATGACCGCTACTTGATGGACGATAATTTGAGATTTCTCCTTCTAAAGTAAAAGGAAACTCTGCAAACTCAGATTCTAAGAGATTTTTTATTCTGTTGGTTAATTCTGTAACGGTAAAAACAGTTTCTTTTTGCTCTATCAATTTTTTCCTCAAGAAAAAGTATATCATAAAATGGGGAAAAGTTGAATATGCTATTTATGATATAGGCTTCTGAGTTGGCGAAGAAAAATTAGGAAATTTTGCTCTAGCTGTTTTTTCAGTTTTCCATTGTTTGGGATTACTTTATATAGATTTTAGAATCTTCTATTTCTTTTGCTAACTGCTCAATAGTTTCTGTAGAAAGTCCTGTGCATTCTGCAATTATGTTTAATGAAATATTGTTAGAAAACATATTTTTTGCTGTTTCAATAGCTTTCTGTTGAATCCCCTCATCGAAGGCTTCTTGGCGTTGTGCGGCTATATCTTCGTCGTAATTGTATTCACCCCATAACATGTTTGACACCTCCGTAGTTTTTCGATTTAGGTAGTTTGGCATTACGTTTTCCTTGATTGCTATCTGTATTGCCGGTGTAAAAGTTTCCGGATTTTTTGGGTCGTAATGTGCCCTCATAATTTCTACAAATCGATTGTATTCTCGAATAGGTTTACAATCTAAGAATCCAGAAATCTCTTTATACTTTATAATATTAAATACTTTGACGATTATTTCAAGAGTTTTTTCTTCTTTTTTGTGAATAAAAGAATCAGAAAGTCGCATTATAGAAACAGCTGGAAAGTTTTCTGTTCCATTGTAAATAACATAAAATTCTGGAGTTGGGATTTGCACTGGGTTTTTGTAATATCGCTTAGGAGTTGGGACGTAGGCTTCGTACAATCTTGAATCATAGCTTAAAAGTCGCAAGGGCATGTTAAAATTGATTGTAGATTGATGCTCGATTAGGACAAATAATTTTCCGTTTA
>JAFQDD010000031.1 GCA_017416145.1 Spirochaetaceae bacterium
GATGTATTTTTGATCAGGCTCCTTATTGTCAAACAGAAAAAGATTTTGAAAAATTGCTTCCATGGAACATTAAAATAACAGAATTTCACGAAGAAGGAACTTGGAAAAATGACACGTAGGTGGCTAAAATTTGACGCTTACAGGTGGTTTAATTTAATATTTTGGTAGACAGAATACGTATTATAGATAGCAAAAAAATGAATACAAAAATTACGAAACATATCTGTAATTTAACTTTTTACACCCTATTTGGCTGAAATCCTAGAAAACTATAGAAACAAAAATTTTGATTTTTTTAACATATTAACCTCTAAAAAGTTTCTAGCTTTTTATTTAATTTTGAGTTTCGTATCTTTGAATATCTCTTACCCATGATTTTTCTAAGTTACTTAATTTATCTTCTGAAAACTGTGAATCAATTTTGTACCAACTAAAGTCAGAAAATACTTTTTGTAAATCTTCAGACTTAAAACTGTATCCATGTTTTGCATAAATTAAATTTCGTAAAAGTCTTAAAGACTCATTATTATCTTTACATTTATAAATTGAGGACTCAAAATTATCATAATTCCAATAAAATAAAGGGATTGTTTGTATTATTTTATCTGTGCATTTACTTTCCCATATTCCAATAGGCTCGGTTGCATAAATATTTGCAGAAATACCTTCAATTTTTAATATACATCCAGATAAACAAATTGCACCAAAATCATCAACATAACTTGGCCACAGATTGAATTTATATGTTTCGTCGTAAATCTTTACATTGGAACCATTTATTGAGATATTATTATTTTCTAGAACATCAGAAAAAATAATTTTTAAAATAGTTTCAGCATAAACTTCATACCCTTCAGAATCATAGTCAGAAGTAATTTTTCTGTATGATGCTCCATTTTCGTCTAGAATGTATTTTTCCCCTGCTTTTTCAACAAAGGCCCAAGTTTCAAAATCTTTTCTTTTGACTGCATAGCCATCTGAAAATCGTACTTGTGAATAACAAATATCCTCTCGCAATTGTAAAATATCATAATGAGAGTTTGCAATTATATTTAATGCCTTTTCATAAGACATATATTCTTTTACTAAAAGTTCTAATTGAACTGGAATATATGTTCCCATAAAATCTTTTGGAACATTATAAAGTTTATGCTCACTTTCAGCATATAAACTTAATGATAAAAACAAACAAATCACAATAAATACTTTTTTCATTTTGTACCTACTTTTTTTGGAATAATTGATGTATCAATTTAGAAACATTATATCACAAAGTAACATATATTTAAACAAAATTTGATAAAGTGCAAAAAAAAACGCCTCAAGCTGAAAGTTCAACTTGAAGCGTTTTCTGTTTTACAATCTTAAAATTGATTTATTTGATAAAAGGCGAACGAAGAACCTCAAAAATCTATTAACTTAGAACTGGATTAACCGAAGAAGATATGATTAACTGTTTAAAAATTTAGAAATATCTCCATTAACTTCATAACGTCCTGAGTTAGAATCCCATTTGACACTATATGTTTTGTTTTCGCTAGAAAATTCAAGATAATTAGGAGGTTCACCTAAAGAATCATTAAAAATTGGTTCTACACCTTTTTTTTCTAGTTTTTTACGTAAAAATAATAGGCACGGATCAAAGCAATGGCTGTCTTTTGTCTTGTTTTTTCCGAGGAAAACGTGATTATGTTCTTTGATAAAAATTGTTTTCCAAGATGAATCATCTAGAATAGAAGGATCTAATAGAATAAATTTTTTCCAACTAGTTTCGGTTTTTAATTTAACTTGAATAATGTATTTAAAATAGTCTTCTACTGTTTTATTGTTATTCTCAGAGGCTAACCATTTATCTACCAATTCTTTTATTGCGTTACCATAATATCCATTTTCTTTTCCTGCTTCTTCGTCCCTTAGATAACGCTTAATACTATAATCACGATTATTATTAAATATGTACATTCTATTGTTTTTCTTCCAATAATCACTTACTGAAATTATTGCAGCATAAAATAAGTTGGCATTTCCGTTATTACTTTTTACGAAATCAAAAAGTTCTGTTAATTTACACTCATAAGATTTGAATTTTTCCAAATCGTATTCGTTATTGTATTTACTCCAACTTAAAATACATCTAATTTGTCCCCAAAGATAATAATTGTTTTCGGCTTTTTTAATTGCACTAGCCCATTCTTCTCCATTTTTACCAGTAATTAACTTTGCCTTGTTAATTTCTTCTTTTAGCGAACTATTATCCAATCCTCCATACATTTTGGTTAATTGAGCAAAGAAGTTTATAACAAAAGCACTGTTTTGATTTTTTGTAAAGAAATCATTTAAATCATCAAAAATTGAATCAATACCCTTTATTACATCAATTAATTTTTGTATTTTATCAATTTGATTGGTGTTATTGTCATTTTTAATGATATTTCTCATTATACGAATCCAATCACAAAGATTACGCATATCTTGTTCAGAAGCTGTATTCTTAAAGTCAGAAATTAAAGGAATATTATTTATATATTTAACAAAACAATAAAATATAGCTATTAAATCTTTAGGAACTTTTTCATTTAAAAATAAATCCAGATATGAATCATCTTTATCCAGAGCATCTTTTACTTCGATTAGCGAGATTAAATCTCTGATTATCGTTTTGTTATCGTTTTCTTCTTTTTCTTCGTAAATAAAATTGTTAATGGTTTTAATTATTTCTTCAAAATCAATACGATAATTTTTATCTGAATCTGTTCTCAACCAATAGTCATTATAAGAGTTTAAGATATTATCTAGTTTATGTTCATCTTTAGGTTCATCAAAATTGTCATAACAATCCTTGATTAGAGATAGATCTTTTTCTGAACAATCTGCCAAATCCACTGGTGCTTTTTGAAGTATTTGTAATGCAACTAGGCGTAATAATAATTTCTTAAACTGGTTTTCTGCCTTTTCTACTGCTTCAAGTTTTTCTTTTTTAAATTTTTCATCATTTTCTTCATTTGATATTACTTTTTTGTTTAACACTGGGGAAGCATACTTTTGCCAAAAGAAATCTATCCATTTTCCATCCATAAGACTTCGCCAATTTTCTTCTGTTTTCTCGGACAAAATTTTCTTTTTTTTCTGAATTTGAATTTCTTCTTCAAGAGAGGATTTTAAAATATCAAAGTCAGATAGTTGTTTTCCTCTGTCGTTCATTTTTACAAATAATTCATCTGACATATTAAAATCATTTAAATTTAAAAAATTAAAGGTGATATTACGTAAATTTTTTCTATAAACCTCAAGGGTGGTACTATCGATATTATTTGGATAAAAATTTAATTCTTGATATAAGGAATCAAGCATTACAAGCATTGATTGTATTGAAGAATCAAATTTCCATAGCCACTGAAACCAATCATGACCAGTTATAACTTTTGAGAATACATTTTTGATTTTTTCTTTTTTTTCTCTATCCTTGATGTCATCATCCTTTTCAATGGCGTCCTGATCTTTTATGGCTTTTTTTATATATTTATCAGGTGTGTGCTTTACTAGTTCACTACAAAAATCTTTTGATGTAGTTCTTGTTTCATAAGTGAATTTTGAATTTGACTTATCATCTTTTAGATTTTCACCTAAAATCCAATGCAATAAAAATAAAGTTGTTAATCTTTGTTGACCATCTAAAGGTTCAAAAGAATTGTTTCTTTTACTTCCATAAACAAAATCCAATTCTAAGCTTTCGTATTCCCCTTTTACAGTTTTTATTAGAGAATGAACAAAATTCTTTCGGATTTCATTTACCTTTGGGGATTTTCGACCTTGAGCATAATCTCTCTGTATTTTAGGTATTCGAATATTATTGTCATTTATTATGTCCCAAAAAGTATAATTTTTCATTTTGCAATTCCTTTATCTTCTGTTGTAATAATTGGATCTAAAACTTTATGCAATGCAGCTAAATAATTATCTTTATCTGTTTTATTCCATCTCATAGCGTCTAATTGAGAAATATCATTTTCTGAATCTGTATAATATTTTAAGAAACAATTTCTTGTGCAAATTGGAAGAAAACATTTTCCCTCTTTGTCTTTTTCAATAATTGTTTGGCGTTTAAACATAAAAGGAGCATCTTTATATTCTCTATTTGTGGAGCTGTTAAGTAAAGTAAGATTATTTATACTATCTTTATTTACATCTTTATTGTTATCAGAAGAAAAGTGTTTATTTACCTTTTTGTAAAAGTCAGAGTATTTATCTTTCACTACACTCTGATTTTCCTCAAATTCTTTTATTAAGTTTGAACATTCTTCTTTTAGTGATTCATCTTTCCTAGTATTATTTGCTTTAATCTCAATTTCCAAACATTTTTCAATATTCTTCATCCAAGTTATGCGTTCATCAAATTGTTGAAGAGAAGAATCATTTCTAGAATCAATATGTTCAACATCCCAACTTTCATTTTTAAATTTTTCAAAATCAAATCGTTGATTTTCAGTTTTTATACAAGTTTCAATATTGAATAAAAGTAATAATTTCTTTGTCAAAGCATCTTTATACTCAAGTTCATCAATATCAATTTTTTTGCCATTGTTTGGAAGTTTTTCTCTTATCAGTTTATGTAAAATTCGTTTTGTATCTTCCTCGGTCCATTCCTTGTTAGTTTTCTCTTGTTCTTTCTCTTGCTCGATATAAATGTGAATGTCAAGAAGTCGTTCATTTTGAGCAACAAGAAATCCAACATAATGAAAATAAATATTGCTTTCATACCAAGATAAAAGTTTATTGAAAGTTGCTTTTACCTTTTCCCAAGCTTTTTCCATAGAAGTAATATTTTTGTTATCTTTGTTTTTCCAAATACCTTCTAATTCTGTACTATTAGGATTTAAACTATAATCAAAAAGATTTTGGAACATTCGGTATGAATAATCAGAATCAGCTTCGGGTTTCTTTTCAGTTACAAAATCGAATAAAAGATCAAGACGAGTTTGTTTTTCCTCATTACTAAGAAAGTTCCAAAATTTATCATCTTGAAATTTACGATCCATTTCAGCCCATTCCATAATAAATTGTTCTTCTTGTTGTATTACATCAATTTCGGTTTTATTTTCTTTGTTATGATTGCAGTACATTATAAATAAGGCTTTTATAAGTTCAGAACTAGTTAAAGGGATTTTTCCCTTATTTAAACGGTTAAAAACCTTTATACTACTTTCATCATCACTAGTTTCTGGTACTTGATACCAAATAAAATAGGCTTTTTTCTCGTTTTCTTCTGCAAAAAGACAATCTTTGATTTTAGCAATTTTATTAAATTTCTTTTCTTTTTGCTTATTTTTCATCCAATCTTCAATTGTTTGTTTTGCATTTGCCAAATAATAACTGTCAATATTATCGGTGGGATTTGGAGCATCAAAGTTTAATTCAGGTCTACTTCGATATTTAATTGTATACAATAAGGAGCTAAATAAGGAAGCTTCTGCATTCACCATATATCCACCATTAATAAATTCTTTCAATATCAAAAGCATTGTTGTAAGACGTTGTTGACCATCGAGAACTTCCCAGCCATCATCATTCTTTTTTACAACAATTGGCTGAAGAAAATATTTTTTATTTTCAGGATTTTCATCATTTGCAAATTGATAAAGATCTTCAAGTAAATCTTCTACTTGTTTTGAATCCCATCTGTATCCTCTTTGATATGAAGGAATCCAAAAATGATGATTATTATCTAAAAAATCAGAAACTGGCTTTTCCTTAGGTTCATTATTATTTTCTTGTTCAGTAGTCATTTATTAACTCCAAAAGATGAATCTGCTTAAACATTATATCATAAAGTAACATATATTTAAACAAAACTTGATAAAGATTGAAAAAAAACGCCTCAAGCTGAAAGTTCAACCTGAAGCGCTTTCCTTTTGTCTATATTCTTAAACTCAATTTAAGACTGATAACTTATTTTTTTTCTGCGATTGCAGCTTGTGCAGCGGCTAATCTTGCGATTGGCACACGGAAAGGAGAACATGAAACGTATGTTAATCCTAGTTTGTGACAGAATTCTACAGAAGAAGGATCTCCACCATGTTCACCACAGATACCAATGTGTAGGTCTGGGCGTGTTTCTTTTCCTAGTTTAATTGCCATATCCATTAGACGGCCAACACCTGTTTGGTCAAGTTTTGCAAATGGATCGTTTTCAAAGATTTTTGCATCGTAGTAAGCATCTAAGAATTTACCAGCGTCATCACGAGAGAAACCGTATGTCATCTGTGTTAAATCATTTGTACCAAAACAGAAGAATTCAGCTTCTTTTGCGATTTCATCAGCTGTTAAACAAGCACGTGGGATTTCAATCATTGTACCTACTTCGTATTTTAGGTCTACCCCAGCTGCCTTAATTTCAGCATCTGCTGTTGCAACTACAACATCTTTTACATATTTTAATTCTTTTACTTCACCAACTAATGGAATCATGATTTCTGGAACGATATTCCAATCTTTGTGGTTTTTCTTTACGTTGATTGCAGCACGAATAACAGCCTTTGTTTGCATTTTTGCAATTTCAGGATATGTAACTGCAAGACGACATCCACGGTGCCCCATCATTGGGTTAAATTCGTGAAGTGATGTAATAATATTTTTAATATCTTCTACAGATTTACCTTGAGCTTTAGCTAATTTTTCAATATCAGCTTCTTCTGTTGGAACAAATTCGTGTAGAGGTGGATCCAAGAAACGGATTGTTACAGGATGACCTTCAAGAGCTTCGTATAAAGCTTCAAAATCACCTTGTTGGTATGGAAGAATCTTATCTAGAGCAGCTTCTCTTTCTTCAACTGTGTCTGAACAAATCATTTCGCGGAATGCAGCGATTCTGTCTTCTTCAAAGAACATATGTTCTGTGCGACATAGACCAATACCTTCTGCTCCAAGTTCACGAGCTTTTCTAGCATCAGCTGGAGTATCAGCGTTTGTGCGAACTTGTAGTTTTCTAAACTTATCTGCCCAAGCCATAATTTTTCCGAATTCTCCGGCGATTGTAGCTTCTACAGTTGGAATTAAGCCCTCATAAATGTTACCAGTTGTTCCATCAATAGAGATTTCTGAACCTTCTGTGAAAGTTTTTCCAGCAAGTTCAAATTTCTTGTTTTCTTCGTCCATTTTGATGTCGCCACAACCAGAAACACAGCAAGTACCCATTCCACGAGCAACTACAGCAGCGTGAGATGTCATACCACCACGTACAGTTAGAATACCTTGTGCAGCTTTCATACCTGTAATATCTTCTGGAGAAGTTTCTAGACGAACTAGAACAACTTTTTCACCCTTTTCTGCCCATTTAACTGCATCTTCAGCTGTGAAAACTACTTTACCACAGGCAGCTCCAGGACTTGCTCCAAGACCTTTACCCATTGGAGTAGCAGCTTTTAGGGCTTTTGTATCAAATTGTGGGTGTAGCAATGTGTCTAAGTTGCGAGGATCAATCATTGCAACAGCTTCTTCTTCTGTACGCATTCCTTCATCAACTAAATCACAAGCAATTTTTAGAGCAGCTTGAGCTGTTCTTTTACCATTACGAGTTTGTAGCATATAAAGTTTTCTATCTTGAATAGTGAATTCCATATCCTGCATATCGCGATAGTGATTTTCAAGGATTTTACAAACTTCTGTAAATTGATTGTAAACTTCTGGCATAACCTTTTCTAGTTCTGAAATAGGTTGTGGAGTTCTAACACCAGCAACAACATCTTCACCTTGTGCATTGATTAGGAACTCACCCATAAGTTTCTTTTCACCAGTTGCTGGGTCACGAGTAAATGCAACACCAGTACCAGATTCGTCTGACCAGTTACCGAAAGCCATTTCTTGAACGTTTACAGCAGTTCCCCAAGAATATGGAATATCGTTGTCACGACGGTAAATATTTGCACGAGGGTTATCCCAAGAACGGAAAACAGCTTTTACAGCGCCCATAAGTTGTTCTTTTGGGTCATCTGGGAAGTCTGCACCGATTTTTGATTTGTATTCAGCTTTGAATTGATTTGCTAATTCTTTTAAGTCAGCAGCTGTTAGTTCAATATCTTGAGTAACGCCTCTTTTTTCTTTCATTTGGTCGATTAGCTCTTCAAAGTATTTTTTACCTACTTCCATAACTACGTCAGAATACATTTGAATAAATCTTCTGTAGCAGTCACGAGCCCATCTTTCGTTGCCAGTTTTTTTAGCAACAACTTCCACTACTTCTTCGTTTAATCCAAGGTTTAGGATTGTATCCATCATACCTGGCATAGAAGCTCTAGCTCCTGAGCGAACAGAAACTAAAAGTGGATTTTCTAAATCACCGAATTTTTTTCCAGTGTAATCTTCTAATTTAACAATAGCTTCATTGATTTGAGCTTGAATCTCATCATTGATTGATCTGCCATCATTGTAATATTGTGTACAAGCTTCTGTTGTAACAGTAAAACCTTGAGGAACAGGAAGTCCTAGGTTTGTCATTTCTGCAAGGTTTGCTCCCTTGCCACCAAGTTGATTACGCATTGAAGCGTCGCCTTCAGCTTTTCCTTTGCCGAAGAAATAGACATACTTTGTCTTTGACATGTGAGTTATCACTCCTTATGTTTTTTCATTCTTTTGTGTTCCAATATTTTACCATTGAAAATTTGCTAATGTCAATGCTATAATAATTTACATGAGGTTTACAAAGTTCGTTTTAGTGGTAATATTTTCGTTTTTATCCACAATAGCAATTTATTCAAAAGAAAATGAAAAGGCAAATTATCTTGATATCACTATAGCAGGTGATATTATGGCTCATAATGTAAATTATAGAATGAAAGACTATAACAAAATTTATACAGACATTCTTAATATTACTCAAAATGACGATTTAACTTTTTGTAATCTAGAAACACCAGTTGATGGAACAATTCCGTACGAAACCTATCCTACTTTTAATGTTCAACCACCGTATTTACAAGCTGCGGTAGATGCTGGATTTGAAGTTTTTTCATTGGCAAATAATCATACTAATGATCAAAATGGTCATGGAATTACAGAAACGTATAAAAATTTTGACACATTAAGAAATAATCTTGAATATAAAGTGTATTTTAGTGGAATTCGAGAAAACAAAAATGTTAAATTTAGTTACGAATTGATAGAAATAAAGGGATGGAAAATTCTTTTTTGTGGAATTACAGAATGTATAAATGCTTATCACGATATGGAATTGATAGATTACGTTCCACCTACTACTAAGCAACGAAAAGCCTACTTGAGTTTTTTATCTGAATTAAGGGCTGAAAATCCTTGTGATTTGTTTTTAGTTGCAGTTCACACAGCAGAGCCAGAATACGTACGCACTGTATCAGATGAAAGAAAAGCGTTTTTTCGCCAAGTTTTAGATGCTGGAGTAGACATTGTTTGGGGAAACCACCCTCACGTTACCCAAGAATGGGAAGTTTTCAAAGATGATAGCGGAAAGGTGCGAAAAATGATAATGTATTCCACAGGGAACACAATTTCAGGTCAGAGAGGTTGGCCTGATTATGAAAATCCTGAAGGAAAATACGAATATACTGGGGATAGCATCCTTATGGAAATTTCCCTTGTAAACGATAAAAACGGGGTTTACATGGACTTTTACAATCCAACTATTATAACAACCCACGTTGAATCAAATGGTGATTATGTAATCAAAAAACTTACTGAAGGTTTTATAAATCGACAATCTGAAAAAGATAGAACATATTATACAAAACGCCTTGAATTAATGAAGCAAATTAAGGGAATAGAAAATGAACTATAAAAAAATGCCTGTTTATGAGCAAAAACAACGGATTTTAGACACATTGGCTGACAATCAAGTTATTGTAGTGCAAAGTCCAACAGGCTCTGGAAAAACAACCCAAATCCCAGTGATTTTACACGAAGCAGGATATTCAAACACTGGAGTTATTGCAGTAACTCAACCACGCCGCATTGCAGCCCTTTCTGTAAGTGAGTTTATTTCAAAACAACTTGGAACAAGTTATCCAGGTCTTGTGGGCTACAAAATGCGATTTGAAGATAAAACCGATTCCACCACAAAAATCAAAATTATGACAGATGGAATCCTTCTTCAAGAAATGAAACTTGATCCGTGGATGAGTAAATATTCTGTGATTATGGTAGACGAAGCCCACGAACGCAGCCTAAACATTGACTTTGTACTTGGTTTGCTAAAACGGATTTTAGCCGAACGTCCAGATTTTAAAGTGATAATTAGCTCTGCCACCATGAATGCAGAAGCCTTTTCTATGTATTTTGATGGTTGCCCTATCGTTACAATTGATACAATCACCTATCCTGTAACCTTACTTTACGACCCACCAGCAATTTGCGGAAGCACAGCCTCGGTGGCCGCAGAAGAAGCCTTGTTAGACAAGATAGAAAGCACTATAGACCGAGTTTTATCTCAACGTCATTCTGGGGATATTTTGTGCTTTTTGCCTGGAGAAAAAACTATAAAAAACTGTATGAAGCGTTTGTATCACGCAAGTTTTTCTCGGAAAATCCACATTGTGCCACTTTATGGTCGTCTTGCAAAAGAAGAACAGGAAAAAGTATTTGATTCAGCTCCTTTTGGTAGAAAAAAAGTTATACTTTCTACAAATATTGCAGAAACTTCTGTTACAATTCCTGGAATTACCACAGTAATTGATTCAGGCCTTGCAAAAATCAATTCATATAGCCCACGAACTTTTACATCTAGTTTGAATGAAGTGGCTGTAAGCAAAGCAAGTTGTAACCAGAGAAAAGGTCGTGCGGGGCGAACACAGCCAGGGCTTTGCTACAGACTTTATCCACGAAAAGAGTTTGAAAGTCGCCCTCTTTACACTTTAGAAGAAATCTACAGAACAGATTTGTCAGAAGTTGTTTTACGAATGGCAGAACTTGGAATCTATGATTTTTACAAGTTTGATTTTATCTCTCCACCGGGAAAAGAAGGAATTCACGGAGCAATAGAAACCCTAAATTTGCTAGACGCACTAAATCCAGATAACAGTTTGTCAAAAATTGGTGAATTGATGGTAAGATTTCCACTATTGCCACGAGTTAGCCGTATGATTGTGGAATCCATTGTGAAATATCCAGAAGTTATGGAGCAAGTGTTAATTGCGGCAGCTTTTTTAAGCGTACACTCGCCTTTTATTTTGCCACCGGGAGAAGAAACAGATGCTCGACAAGCTCACCACAAATTCCGAAGTGATTATGGAGATTTTGTTTCTTACGTAAACCTTTATCATCAATTTGAACATTGTGAAAACACAGCTAAATTCGCAGAAAAAAATTATTTAGATGAGCGAGTTATGGCTGAAATCGTAAATATTAAGACCCAGCTAGAAGAAATTGTTGTAAAAATGGGATTCCCAATTTTGAGCAGCGGAAAAACAGAAGATTATCTAAGTTGTGTTGCCAGTGGAATGATACAATTTGTTTGTATGCAAGAAAAAAAAGATAGCTACACTAGCCTAACCGCTGACCACATATCAATTCATCCAGGGTCAAATATGTTTAGAATGAACCCACAGTTTATTGTGGCTGGAGAAATTGTTCGCACCTCTAGAATGTTTGCCATGTCGGTTTCCCCTTTGAGTAAGCAGACATTTTTACGGTTAAAACAAGAAATCGAGAAAAAACTTTCTCTTACTCGCAGTAAAAAAGATTTCTTTGTAATAAAAGAAGATATAAAGAAAAACCAAGAAAATATCATAACAATTGGATATCAAGACTTTATCCTAAGAAAGATAAAGGGTAAAAAACACGCAATATTGCCATACGATAAACTGATGACAGCCCTTGCTGAAAACACCAATGAAGGCAAATTAAAACAGATTGAAGGCTTAAAATCAAAAGTGCTAATTGGCTCATACGAAGTTTTAGCTGGAGAAAAACTTGAAACCACAATAAAACTTGTAAATCAACTTGATTTTAAGGTTTTGGCTGAAAATCAATGGAACAGAAAACTAAATGTGCATTTTCCAGAGGATAAAGACAAATTGGTAGAAGCCTTAAATTGGATTTTACGCATAACTGTTGCAAAGCAAAAAAGCAAAGAATTGGGATTTATTTGCCTATTCACAGACGGCAACGGAACTTATTGGCTAAAGGTTTCTAGAGGATTTGCAACAGCCTTAAACGAAAGTTTATCAAGCCTTGAAGTTTTAAGCGACGAAAGCAAAGATATTTTTTCTGAAGAAGAAAAAGCTTTGTTTAACAAGGTTTACAGAAAACTTCACGATTTGTATGAAGATTAGAGAAGATTAGCGTTGATGTTGAAATAAATAGAGGTTTATATTATAATCAACAATAATATGTTTACAGACGTTGTAATTTTAGCAGGTGGTTTTGGAGAGCGACTTTGGCCTGCTTCTAGTTCAGATTTTCCTAAACAATTTATGTCTCTCGAAGGTGGAGTTTCTTTTTTACAGTCATCAATTTTAAGAGCAATTAGTTTAAATATTACCGGACATATTTTAATTGTAACTAGAAAAGAAATTGTAAATACAGTTGTTGAACAAACAAAATCACTTTTAGAACAAATGGGAAGTATGGTTCCAGAAAACATTAAAAATCGCATAATCGTGATTCCAGAACCATGCCCTATTCATACAGCTGCTCCTGTAACAATCAGTTGTCACTTATTAAATCATTTAGATTCAAACGTAAATCATTCACTTTTAGTAATGACAAGTGATCACGTTATCGGTCCAATGGATTTTTTTGTATCAGACACAGAATTAGCTTATAAAGCAGCCTGTAAAGACAAAATAGTATGTTATTCTATTATTCCAACAGAACCTTCAACTGGATACGGATATATAAAAACATCAACCTATGTTGAAGGATTGGAAAAGATTGAGAGCATAAAAAAAATCGAAGAATTCAAAGAAAAACCTGATTTAGAAACAGCAAAACAATATTTAGCATCTGGAAACTACACTTGGAACAGTGGAATGTTTGGATTTAAAGCTGATGTTTATCTATCCGAATTAAAAAAATGTGAGCCAGACGCATATTTTGCATTTTCCAAATTAGCAACCGAAAAGGATTTTGTATTTTCAAATAATGATAATATTAAAATCTTGGAAAACTGGGCTGGATTGGATGAAATGTACCAAAAAGCTCCAAGAATTTCCATTGACAAAGCCCTAGCGGAAAAAACAAAAGAAGCTTGTACCGTAAAGGCTACTTTTAGCTGGGAAGATATAGGTTCTTGGGATAGTTTTGAAAAATTATTTACAGAAAATCAAGGAAAAGTTGCAACTGTTGATTCAGAAAACTGTTTTGTATATTCAGATATTCCTGTAGCACTATGTGGTGTGAAAGATTTAGTTGTTGTTATGAAAAATAATAAACTTCTAGTTATGAAAAAAAATTGTAGTCCTTTGGTAAAAGACGCAGTTCATATACTAGAAAAAGATGAGAGCAATAAATAGGAGTTTTATTTTGGCAAAAGAAAATACCAGCATAAAATCACAAGATAATGAAAAATGGGATTTAGTGTTACAGCCTAAATCAAAATTATTAGATTTAAAGATTCGAGAACTAATTAGATATCGAGATTTAGTTCTTTTGTTTATCAAAAGAGATTTTACAACTGCTTATAAACAGACAATTTTGGGGCCTCTTTGGTACATTGTACAACCATTGGTTTCAACAGTAATGTATACATTTATTTTTGGAAATCTTGCAGAAATTGGTACAGATGGCGTTCCATATTTGTTATTCTATTTTGCAGGAACAATGCTTTGGACATATTTTACAGGCACACTAAATAGTGCTTCTAGTGTTTTTACATCAAATTCAGGTTTGTTTGGAAAAATATACTTTCCTCGTCTAACAGTTCCAATTTCCACAACGGTAGGACACATAATAAAACTTGGAATACAGTTTGCTTGTTTGTTGGTTTTTTATATTTATTATTTGATTGTTGGGGCTAATGTTAATCCTTCATGGTGGATTTTGGCATTTCCACTTTTGATAATTTGGATTGGATTGCTCGGCTGTGGAATCGGAATGGTAATTTCAGCTCTTACAACAAAATATAGAGATTTAAACCAGCTTTTGAGTTTCGGGTTATCTCTTGCAATGTACGCTACTCCAATTGTTTATCCACTTTCAGAAGCTCCTGCAAATCTTGCTTGGGTATTTTATATCAACCCAATGAGTGCTCCAGTTGAACTATTTAGAATTTGGTTCTACGGGGCAGGTTCTGTTCCAACTCCAATGATTTTTCTAAGCCTTGGAATGACAGCAGTTTTCTTCTTTTTCGGACTAGTGTTATTTAACAGAAACGAACGAACCTTTGTTGACGTTGTATAAGACCTTGTTTTGAACAAAAAAACGCTGATACCTTTGTTGGTTTCAGCGTTTTTTTTTATTTGGGTTCTACAATATTTGGAGAACTTTATCTTACCGGAGTATAAAAGCCTTTATCTGATTTTGAAAGAATTTTCTTTATTAGATAATCCTTCTTTTTGATTGATAAAGGTTTTGTTTTGTTTGTATAGCATATTTCTGAAATAAAATTAAAATCTTCACAATCAAATAAAATTCCAAGTTGAAGATTGCAAGTTTTTGATAGCTTGAATTCTCTTCTTTCAACTTCACATTGAATCTTATCACTTTCAAAAATTCCCTCGATTTCAAGAGAGATATTTTGTTCATTTTTTAATTCAAAGGCAAAGTCATAAAAAGCTACTTTTAAAGTTTCATAATCCTTAGAAGACTCTAAAACATTCTTCTTTTTCCAAGAAATTTTACAGGAATTGTTTCCAAGACAAAAATCAACTTCCCCATTTTCAAAATCTGATGGAAATTTTGGAGAAAATAAAAGTTTATTTTCCAAAAGTCGAGGTTTTATTCCCAAATAAGACTGAAACACATTCCGAGCAAACTCAGAAACGCTCCAAGCCTGAGACCAAGTTCCAGATGGATAAATTTTGCCATTAAGTTTTTGGGCATTTATATTTTCGCTTAAAGAACCTAGGCAACGACTTCCAAAGGTTTTAGAATCTGTAAAATCCAACATTTGTTTGCTATGAAAACTAGAAAGTTTATAAGCTGCATTTTGTTGATTTACATCGCACATTGAATCAATTACTGGACCACTGTTCCAAAGCCAAATTGTGCCATTGTGATAAGCTGCATCTTTGTGATATTTTTTTGATTTATCATGGAATGGATGAAAATCTATGTGATTTTGAGACAAAGACAAAATCCCATATTCTAAAGCCAATTCTTCAAATGTATTTTTTACAATTTTTTGCTTATCCTCAAACGAGAAAAATTTACCTTCTTTTTCTTCAAGGATTTTTGGCACTGAAAAAGTAAAGAATGTGTTTGGACGAATTGCAGAATCTAAAACTTCATTTTTTCCAAGACAGTC
This sequence comes from Spirochaetaceae bacterium, assembly GCA_017416145.1. Lineage (GTDB taxonomy): Bacteria > Spirochaetota > Spirochaetia > Treponematales > Treponemataceae > Treponema_I. The sequence continues at coordinate 15,428 of JAFQDD010000031.1, forward strand.
TCCAATTTGATTTTTGTCTTTCATAAAGAAAAACTTTATAAAATTTTCTTTTACTTTCTCACTTTGGTTTGCAAATAATTTTTCATATTCACAATCCTTTTGAAGATTTGCTATTTTTTCTGCGATTTTTAGGGCTGTAAACCATAAAATCTGAATATCATTTCCTCTAGAACCTCGTGGAGAAAATGGTTCTTGCCCTTTGATTCTTGCATCCATCCAAGTATCAGCATCTCCATGAAGCAAAAAGCCAAATTCGTCGGTACGATTTTTAATATCAACTTCTAAAGCAAGTTTTATAACACTCCACATTGATTTTAAGAAATCAAAATCCCCTGTATATTGCAAATAATCCCAAACTTCCCGAACAAACCACAAAGTTCCGTCAGCTGTGTTAAAAATTACATCATTTTCATCAATATAACGATTTGGAATTCTTCCATAGGTTGAACTTGAAGGATTTTTATCTTGGAATTCTGCAAAGGATGCAATAACTGCCTTTGCTTCTTCAAACTGTCCAGAAACTAGCAAAATTCCTGGCAAAGCAATAAATGTATCTCTTCCCCAATTATCTCTAAACCAAGGAAGCCCTGCCCAAATTCCTCTATGTTTGTTTCCAGTTACCAAAAGCCAACCTGAAAACAAGGCCCAATAAGTTGATTTTGTAAGATTTCCTAATCCAGCTACAGTAAAGTTATTAAAAAAGTTTTCGATGCTATTTAAGTGATTTGAAAATAATTTAGCAAAATCTTTATTTTCAGAATCTTTTACCTTTTCAAAACAGCAATAAATGTTTTTATCAAAATTGTTTTCAATAAAAGATTTTTCAAATATGATTTTACGATTTTTATTTGAAAAAGATTTGTCTAGTAAGTTTCCAAAATCGTCATAAAAATATGAATCGTATTCTGAAGCTAAAATCATTCCAAAAGAATATGAAGCGTCTTTATCCAAAGAAAAAAAAGAGAATCTTAAAATTGGAAAATCACTTTCGTGTTGATTTTTAAGGTTTTCTTGAAATTTTTGAATTATAAGAGATATCTTTAGAGAAAATGATTTATAAATTAACTCAACTTCATGAGGTTTATATAGGATTTTATCAAAACTAACAGGAAAGATTTTGTGTTTTGTTTTTATGTCATATATAAAAATATTTTTTATAAAATTAATATTATCTTTCCATAAGCCATCTGTCAATTTGTTGTTTTTACAGTGGATTTGAAAATAGGACTGATTTCTGTCTGTGTATGCAAAACATGCATCTGTTTTTTTTGATAGTTCTATAACAAGGTTTTCATTCATTTTTATAAAATTATAAAAAAAAGGACTGTCAATTTTTTGAAGTTTAGAAACTTCTCTGACAGTCCATTTTTAGATTTGTTTTTATTAGCGTTTATGTAAAAGTTTTTCTGCTTTTACGTATTCCATATCGTGTTTCATCATAATTTTTACAAGTTCTGGGAAACTTGTTTTTGTAGGGTTCCAACCAAGAACTTGTTTTGCCTTTGTTGGATCTCCTAGCAATGTTTCAACTTCTGCAGGGCGGAAATATTTTGGGTCAACTTCGATTAAAACTTCGCCTGTTGCTTTGTTATAACCTTTTTCATCAACTCCCTCGCCTTTGAACTCAATATCAATTCCAGCTTCTTTGAAAGCATATTGACAGAATTCACGAACAGAGTGTTGCTCACCAGTAGCTACAACAAAGTCATCTGGTTTATCTTGTTGCAAAATCAACCACATACATTCAACATAATCTTTTGCATATCCCCAGTCACGAAGACTGTTTAGGTTTCCAAGATATAGTTTTTTCTGTAAACCTTGTGCAATACGACTTGCTGCAAGAGTGATTTTACGAGTAACAAAAGTTTCACCACGGCGTTCTGATTCGTGGTTAAAAAGAATACCGTTTGCACAGAACATTCCGTAAGATTCACGATAGTTTTTCATAATCCAAAAACCGTACATTTTTGCAACAGCATAAGGAGAACGTGGATAAAATGGAGTTGTTTCTTTTTGTGGGATTTCTTGAACTTGACCAAACAATTCAGAAGTAGATGCTTGATAGATTTTACAAGTTTTTTCCATTCCCAAAAAGTGAACAGCTTCCAAAATGCGAAGAACACCTGTTGCATCACAATCTGCTGTGTATTCTGGTACTTCAAAAGAAACTTGAACGTGACTTTGAGCTGCAAGATTGTAGATTTCATCAGGTTTAATTTCACGAATAAGGCGGATTAGAGCCTCGCTATCTGTCATATCACCATAATGCAAATAAACATTACGATTTTTGTGCATATCTTCAACAGCTTCTTCTAAATATAGATGTTCGATTCGACCAGTATTGAATGATGAAGAGCGACGAATAATTCCGTGAACCTCATATCCTTTTTCAATTAGGAATTCAGCTAAATAAGAACCATCTTGACCAGTGATTCCTGTAATAAGTGCTTTTTTCATTTAGACCTCAAATTAAAAAAAAAAGAAGTTTATTGGTATAATTATATATAATTTTTGGATATATTACAAGGTCTGATTGATTACCTGTTGTTCATCTAAAAGTTTTCTTATTGTTTCGAAAGGAAGACCTGTTGTTCTTGCAATCACTTCTAAAGAAAGATTTTCTAAAATCATATTCTTGGCAGTTTCAATCTTTGCTTGTTCAGCTCCTTGGGAAATACCGTCATTCCGGCCTTCTTCATATATATCAGTTTCTCGTATATTCACAGCTAAATACTTGCTCCTAAATTTTTCGTTGATTTTTGCCGTTTCAATCAAATGATTTATTTTATCTGTAAAATCATCTGTGGCTTCTTTACTATCAATATACTTTAAGAAATTAGATATTTCAACATCTTGTTCATTGGCGTAGGCTTTTGCATTGAATATTTCTTTTATTGTACCGTCTTTTATTTCAACATCGGAGTCTTGAAGACAGCGTGTTTTGAAAGTGTAATGAGACAATCCTTTTTCAAAAGGGTCAAAGGTACAGATAAAAATGATGTAGCTTTCGTTTAGAGCGTTATAATTTGCCCCTTTCAATAGATTATCAATATCAAGCATTGATTGATAATATCGACAACGCTTTCCAAGACTTGTTTTTTTCCCATTTTGAATTTCTATATCAAAAACTTTGTCGTTGCCTTTAACATAAACGTCAAGCCGAACACCTTTTGCCTCGTAATAAGGACTGATACTTTTTTGTAACTCTGGATATTCTAGTCTTTCAATCTTGATTTTCAAGAGTCTTTCCAAAAGCTCCTTGCAAATTTCTTCATTACGCATAATGTAACCAAACATGTAATCATCTGTGAAAGTTAATTCTTCAATAGGTTTCATAAAACACTCCATAAATAAATATTTTTAAGAAAATCTTTCCCTATATTTATTATTAAAAAAACTTTCAGAAATTTTAAAAATTTTAGAATAAAATTTGAAAAAAAAAGCGAAAAGTGTGATTGATTTTAAAAAAAGGTTATAGAATAATCATGAATTAAACCGATTTAGAGTATCGACATTATTACATTTTTCAATTATTATTAGACATATGAGTGATATTGTAATAAAAGCAGAAAATTTATCTAAATATTATAGACTTGGTGTAATAAACAACGGAACATTGTTTCGGGATATTCAGACTTGGTGGGCGTTGAAACGTGGAAAAGATGACCCACATTCAAAAATTGGACAAAACAAATACGACCCAACAAAAGAAGGATTTTGGGCATTAAAAGATTTAAACTTTGAAATTCATCAGGGAGACAGAGTTGGTATTATTGGAAAAAATGGTGCTGGAAAGTCTACCCTACTAAAAATTTTGAGCCGAATTACTGCTCCTACAGAAGGTTCTGTAAAAATTAAAGGTCGCGTCGCTTCCCTGCTTGAAGTTGGAACAGGGTTTCACGGAGAATTGACAGGTAGAGAAAATATTTACTTAAACGGTGCAATTCTTGGAATGAAAAGACGTGAAGTAACTCGAAAGATGGATGAAATTATCGCTTTTTCTGAAATTGAACATCATATTGATACCCCAGTAAAACGGTATTCTTCAGGTATGTATGTTCGACTAGCCTTTGCTGTTGCTGCCCACCTAGAAAGTGAAATATTGATTGCAGACGAAGTTTTGGCAGTTGGAGATGCAGCATTCCAGAAAAAAGCCCTTGGCAAAATGAACGACCTAGCTACAGGCGAAGGACGAACTGTGTTGTTTGTAAGTCACAATATGAATCAGGTGAAAAACCTTTGTTCAAAAGGACTTGTACTAGAAAAAGGCCGAGTTGTTCGTCAAGATGATAATATTAATGATAGTATAAATTGGTATTTAGGAATTGGAGATGGGGAAACAATATTGACTCGTGGTTGGAAAAACGATGGGTCGTTTTATCATAAACATTTTACTCCACTAGAAATGTCAATCGTCGATGAAAACGATAATCCAATTGAAGGTATGATTCCTTATGATAAAGGATTTAAGATTAAGTTAAGATTTCAAGTAGATGTACTTGATACGATTGGTTGTTTATGGTTAGAAATTTATAGAAATACAGAGTATATTCTTCGTTTGGAAGATGTAAATCACATTTTCAAAAGAGATGAAAATTGTGTTTATTTTGAGATATCTCCGAGAACTTTTCTACCAGGTACTTATAAAATTGCACTTGGCTCTTGTCTAAAAAATACGTTATGGATTGTTCAACCAAATGCTAGTGATATTGTTTCTTTCTTTTCTATAGGAGAAGGAAATACATACAATTTTATTTCAAAATAAATTTAATTTTAGGAGCATAAATTGAAAAAAACAGCAATTGTTACAGGAGGGACAAAAAATCATTTTCCAGCTATGGCTGTCTTAGCATTAAATATTGCTGATAAATGTCCAGATATTGCTGACGAATTGATCATTTTTCATGATGGAATTTCAGAAGTTGAACAAAAAAAAGTTCAACAAATTTTTCCAACAGTTTTTATAAAATATCAGAGTCCATTTGAGAATGTAGATAATTTTTCAGATACTGTAACGAAATATTTCAGTCCTTTTGTTTTTTGTAAATACGAATGTTTTAAATTATTGGAACAATATAAATGTGTAATTTGGACAGATTATGATGTTTTAATAAAGCAAAATATCTCAGACTTAAAGATAAAAGAAAATTATAATTGCAAATTTATTAGGAGAGAATTATTAGCGAAAAAATTTCACAATAGTTTTTATTATAATGATGAATGTGTAAAAGAATTAGCCTGTTTTGATATTTTAGGGGACGGAATTGGATGTGAAATTTTTGTATTGTATGATTCATTACCGAATCCAGACCATCTTTATGTTAGATTTCTAGAATTAACAAAAAAATTTTCTGAGTCATTATATTTGCCAGAAGAAGCTGTTATTTCTGTTGTATTTCAGCAAGAAAAGATTATGTTTGATAAAATCGATACTTCAATGTATTGTGTAAAACCTGAGTATGATAAAATTGAGGATGAAAATATAAAAATATTACATGCAATTGGACAACCAAAGTTCTGGAATGGTCGAGAAAATTCAGAATGGAATGCTTATTATGAAAGATGGTTAAAAGAATATAATGGTATTCCTTTTGAAAATAAAAAAACAAAAAAGAAAAGTTTTATAAAGAAAATTTTTAAATGTATTTTACCATATGGAATTGTACAAGTAATTAAAAAAATTAAGCATAAAAAGGATAAGGTGTAAGAAATCTTTAACACTCCAATTTTATATATTATCTTTAATCGACTCGATACAGTTCAACAAACTTTTCCTGTTATAAAAAAACAAAAACCAAAGTATTTATATATTGCAGCAGATGGAGCTAGAAAAGATAAAGAGGGAGAACTTGAAAAATGTCAGCAAGTTCGCGATTGGGTACTATCACAAATTGATTGGGATTGTGATGTTAAAACTCTTTTTAGAGATGAAAATTTAGGTTGTGGAAAGGGACCTGCTGAAGCGATTACTTGGTTTTTTGATAATGTAGAGCAAGGTATTATCTTAGAAGATGACTGCTTACCTAGTGATTCTTTTTTTAATATGGTATAAAAAGAATGACTTTAGCCTTATTCATGCACATAATACTTATGAAATTGCACAAAGAGTAAAAGGATATACATGGGAAAACTGTGTAAAAAAAGAAATTGAAGTATACAAAAGTCTCTAAATTGAATTTGACAATTTTTATTTAAGTCACTATTATTGTCTAGGTATGCGATATTCTCCCATAATTTTATTTGTATATAATCGTCCGATTCATACACAGAAAACTTTAGAGGCTTTATCTCAAAATACACTTGCACAAGATTCTGAATTATTTATTTTTGCTGATGGTCCAAAAGAAAATGCAACTTCAGATCAACTTGAAAAAATTGAGTTAACTCGAAAAATAGCACATTCGAAACAATGGTGTAAAGAAGTTACTATTATAGAATCTGAAATAAATAAAGGTCTAGCTACTTCAATCATTTCAGGAGTAACAGATATTATTGACAAATATGGAACTGCAATTGTCTTAGAAGATGATATTGTTACAGGAAGGTTTTTTCTTGAATTTATGAATGAATCTCTGTCTAAATATAAAGACAATAAGGATGTTATGCATATTACAGGTTGGCGTGATCCTGTAAAAAGGGCAAAAAATGATTCCTGTTTTTTTTATCCTACAATGGATTGTTGGAGTTGGGCAACATGGAAAGATAGATGGCAATATTTCAAAAAAGATGCATTATATTATAAATCAATTTTTACAAAAAAAATGATTTATGACTTTAATATTGAAGGTTCTGATCCTGGGATGTGGTGTCAAATTGAACAAAATATTGAAGGGAAAATAAATACTTGGGCAATTTTTTGGTATGCATCAATTTTCTTGCGAAATGGACTTTGTCTTGCTCCTACTAAATCTTTATGCAAAAATATTGGATTTGATAATAGTGGAGTTCATTGTGGAGCAAATGAGAGTCAAGAAATAAGAGAATCAATTGATTACAAAGTTAAAAACTTTCCTTCGAAAATAAAAACGGATAGGAAAGAATTTATTAAAAATAAAAAATTCTTAAAATATGTTAAATATAATAGGAAGTTTTCTATCAAACGTCTAATTAAATCATTTATTCCTAAAAAACTCAAAACCAAAATAAAATCATATTTATCAAAAAAAAATACTTTATAAATACAAGGAAATATTATATTCTTAAATTATGGATGATATGTACAAAATATTAAATTTTAAAGATTTAGGTGATGAAAGAGGAAAGTTAGTTGTAATCGAAGGAGGAATAGATATTCCATTTGAAATTGCAAGAGCTTTTTACATATATGGTTCGGATTCAACAGTTATCCGAGGACAACATGCGAATATAAAATCAGAATTTATACTTGTAAATGTTGCCGGAACATCCAAACTGATGATTACAGATGGGACTAAAAAAGAAATTGTAAATTTAGACAAACCAATGAAAGCTGTTTATATACCTAAAATGATGTGGAAAGAAATGTATGATTTTTCTCCTGATTCAGTATTATTAGTTTTAGCAAATACGCATTATGATGGAAAAGAATACATAAGAGATTATGACGAATATTTGAAAATTATGAAACAAAGATAAATTTCGGAGATGAAATGAAAGTTCCTTTTTTAAGTCTAAAAGAAATAACAGATAAATACTCAAACGAAATTCATGAAGCAGTATCACGTGTCACTGATTCTGGGTGGTATTTACAGGGTAAAGAAAATCAACAATTTGAAAAAAACTATACCGATTATATTGGTACAAAGTATTGTGTTGGTGTTGCTAATGGATTACAAGCATTAGAATTAATGATTCGTGCCTACAAAATGACTGAAAAATGGAATAATGGAGATGAAATTATAGTTCAAGCAAATACATATATAGCTACAATTTTGTCAATTTCCCAAAACAATTTAACTCCAGTTTTAGTGGAGCCAAATCCTGAAACATTAGAACCTGATATTGAAAATATAAAACGTGTTATTACTCCAAAAACAAAAGCAATAATGTTAGTTCATTTATACGGACGATGTGTGTATAATGAAAAAATAAAAAAGATATGCGAAGAACATAGTCTAAAATTATTTGAAGATAATGCACAAGCTCATGGCTGTATGTGGAACAACATTAAAACAGGAAATCTTGGTGATTGTGCCGCTCATAGTTTTTATCCTGGAAAAAATCTTGGGGCTTTTGGTGATGCTGGAGCAATAACTACTAATGATAAAAATATTGCTGATTTAATTAGAGTTTTAGCGAATTACGGATCTTCAAAAAAATATATATTTGATTATATTGGTGAAAATAGTAGATTATCGGAAATGGATGCTGCAGTTTTAGATGTAAAATTAAAATATCTTGATGAAGATAATTTTAGAAGAAAACAAATTGCAAAAAAATATTATAATGAAATTAAAAATCCTAGAATTAAGATGCCATCAATAATATCAGATGAAAAAAATGTCTTTCACATTTTCCCAATTTTTGTAGACAACAGAGATTCTCTGCAAGAATATTTATCAAAATATGAAATACAGACTTTAATCCATTACCCTATTCCTCCTCATAAGCAAAAAGCATATCAACAGTGGAATATGTTATCTTTCCCAATTACTGAAAAGATTCATCTTACAGAATTAAGTCTGCCAATGAGTCCTTGTTTATCAAATGAACAAGTAGAATATGTTATAGATGTATTAAATAAATGGAATTAACAAATGATGAATTTCTGTACTCTGTTTGACCACAATTTTATGTCTCGTGGGTTGGTTTTGTATAGTTCATTAAAGGAACAATGTAAAGATGAATTTTCATTATATGTACTTGCAACAGATGATATCGCATTTGAATGGCTAAAAAACAATAGCAATAAATATGAAAGATTATTTGTATATTCATTAAATGATATAAAAAGAGTATATCCTATTCTCCAAAAATTACAGAATGAAAGAACTCGAGCAGAGTTTAGTTGGACATTGTCGTCATTTTCTATACAATTTTTTCTAAAAACATTTAATCTAGAAGATATTACATATCTTGATGCAGATATGTTTTTTTTCAATAATCCTAAAATTATTTTTGATGAAATAGATTCAACAAAATCTGTTATTATTACTCCACATAATTATACACCATGTTACGATCAATCAGAAACCAGTGGTAGATATTGTGTTCAGTTTATGTATTTTAAGAATAATTTAGATGGAAATATGGTATTAGAATGGTGGCGTAATGAATGTGAAAAATGTTGTTGTGGTGTTCCAACAAATGGAAAATTTGGTGACCAAAAATACTTGGATGATTGGTTATCAAGATTTCCAGATATAGTTTATGAATCAAAATCTCTTGGAATTGGTGTTGCACCTTGGAATATTCAACAATTTAATATAACACATAAAACTGAAAGACTTTATATTCAAAATAAAATAACAAAACTAGAATATCCTGTTGTCTTCTATCATTTTCATGGTGTTAGAGAATATGTTGATTCAGAGAATCAGCTTTGGTGGGATTTAAATTTTTCTTACGAACTTTCTGATGAGATTCAACAAATAATTTACAAACCCTATATTCGAAAATTAACAGAGTTATCAGATAATTTGCCTAAACAAGAATTATCTATTCTTAAAAATGAAAAAATGAATTTATTTTTTATTTTCAAAAAATCAACAAAAGAAATTTTAAAAAGTTTTATTAAATCTTTTAATTTTGTTAGTTTTTTTAAAAATAATATCTCTCAATCAGAGAGACCATTGATTAAAGGAGAATAAAATAAATGAAAGGAATTATTCTTGCAGGTGGTGCTGGTACTAGATTATATCCAATTACGAAATCTGTTTCTAAACAAATTTTACCACTTTACGATAAACCAATGATTTATTATCCTCTCAGTGTTCTTATGCTTGCAGGAATAAGAGATATTTTAATTATTTCAACACCAAGGGATATAAAATTATTTAGTGAGTTATTAGGTGATGGAAAATGGCTTGGTATGAATATCCATTACGCAGTACAAGAATCTCCTCGTGGTTTAGCAGATGCATTTATAATTGGAAAGGATTTTATTGGAATTGATGATGTTGCTCTTATTTTGGGTGATAATGTTTTTTATGGTCAAGGATTTGTTGATTCTCTTAAAAGTTCATTTAATAAAATAAAAAATAAAACTTTTGGGGCGTGTATTTTTGGCTATTTTATAAAAAATCCAACATCTTATGGAGTTGTTGAATTTGATGAAAATGGAAAAGTATTGGGAATTGAAGAAAAACCCGTAGCTCCAAAATCTAATTATGCCGTTCCTGGTTTATATTTTTATAATAATGACGTTGTAAAAATTGCTCAGAATATTACCCCTTCTAGTCGTGGTGAAATTGAAATTACTGCTGTAAATAATATATATTTGGAAAATGGAATTCTTTCTGTAGAATTACTCGGTCGTGGTATGGCTTGGTTAGATACAGGAACTTATGATGGATTGCTTGAAGCGTCAAATTATGTTGCAACTATCCAAAAAAGACAAGGATTATATATTGCCTGTATAGAAGAAATTGCATATAGAAATGGTTGGCTTACTAAAGAGCAATTAATTGAATATTCTAAACAATACAAAAATGAATACGGTGAATATTTGGAGATGATTGCAAACAATGTTAAATAGAAAACTACAAAATATACTTATTACTGGTGGGGCTGGTTTTATTGGCTCAAACTTTATTCACTATTTGTTTAATGAATCTTCTTCTGGTAATGAAGCTTTTAAAGACAGTGGGTTTACTGGAAAAGTTGTAAATGTAGACTGTCTTACTTACGCAGGTAACTTAGAAAGTTTGTCTGATATAAAAAAAAAGTATGGTAATTCTCGATATTATTTTGAAAAAGTAGATATTTGTGATCGAAAACAAATTGAAAGAATCTTAAAACAATATGAAATTGATACTATTATTCACTTTGCTGCCGAAAGTCATGTTGATCGTTCGATTTTAGGACCAGAAGCATTTATAAAAACAAATGTGATGGGAACTTTTACTCTTTTAGACTGTGCAAGAAATTACTGGAAAAAAGAAGATGGCTCAATTCGTGATGATGTTTTGTTCCATCACATTTCTACAGACGAGGTTTATGGTTCTCTTGGTGAGACTGGATACTTCTTAGAAACGACACCTTATGACCCACGGTCCCCTTATTCATCAAGTAAAGCAAGTTCAGATCATCTTGTAAATGCATATTTTCACACTTATGGTCTACCTACTACTCTTTCAAATTGTACAAATAATTATGGCCCTTATCAATTTCCAGAAAAGCTTTTACCATTAATGATTAGTAATATTAAAGATGGTAAAAATCTTCCTGTATACGGGGATGGAAAAAATATTCGCGACTGGATTTATGTTGAAGATCACAATCGAGGTGTTTGGCAAATTGTAAACAAAGCTCCTGCTGGAACAAAATGGAATCTTGGTGGTGAAAATGAGTGGGAAAATATAAAACTTTTAAATACAGTAATAGATTTAACATCAAAAGAATTAGATAAGGATACAGAAGAAGTTCGAAAAACAATTACTTATGTAAAAGACCGCCCAGGTCACGACAGACGTTATGCAATAGATTGTACGAAGGCAAAAAACGAACTTGGTTGGGAACGTAAAATGACTTTTAATGAAGGACTTTTAGCAACAATTAAATGGTATTTATCAAACACAGAATGGATTGAGAATATCAAAAGTGGTGCTTACAAAGATTGGATAAATAAAAATTATGAATCAAGATAAAATGGAAAAATTAATTACAGTATTTTTAGATAAGAAAATGTACAGGATGATTGTCTCCGTCAATTTTAGCCTAAAAACTAATCCGTCCACTCGCCGTGCATTTTAAATGGTGTAATTTCAATATTCCAGGGAAGAAGATTTTCCCAATCGTTTTCAGTTTTTGCATATGGTGCTTTTTCAAAAACACATCTTAGATAATCTTCTGGGTTTAATCCATTGGCTTTTGCGGTTTCTATCATTGTGAATAGAAAACAAGAACTTCTTGCTCCAAGACTACTTCCAGAAAATAAAAAGTTCTTCCTTGCCGTTACGAATGGTTTTACAGCCCGTTCTGCTGCGTTGGTATCAGGTGTTAAAAATGAATAATTCAAATAATTTGTAAGTTTTTCCCAGTGTTTTAAGCAATATTTTATCGCTTTTGCTGTTTCTTAAATCGGTGCTACCTAGTCGAACAAAAATCTTTGTTGCCTCATAATCAATTTTCATTCTTGCACCAATATTGTTATTATGATTTCGTAAAAGCAAAACTAAAACACTAAGCTTATTCAAAATATCCTTTTCTTTTTCTTTTTTTATTGATAGAATACTTATGTAATCTAAGTTTTTTTTGGGGAATTATGATTAAGTTAAAAATAAAAAACTTTGGTCCGATTATCAATGGTTATGAGAATCTTCGAACCGATGATTTTTTTGATGTTTCTAAATGCTCTGTTTTTATTGGAGAACAAGGAACTGGAAAAAGTACTATAGCAAAACTTATTTCAACTTTATTATGGTTAGAAAAAGATATAATTCAAAAGCGAAGGGATTTTTCTCAGTTCAAAACTGAGGATTTTATCAAGTTATGCAAAAATCAAAAAATTAATGGGTACTTTAAAACAGAAACTTATCTTTGTTACCAAAGTTATATTTTTGATTTTGAATATAAAGAATCCAAATTTTCAATTACTCAAAAAAATGATTTATCTAAATACAATGGAAAGAAAGTAATGTATATTCCTTCTGAGAGAAATTTAATTTCTGCTTTAGAAGATGTAGATGAAATCAGTGGACTTCCATATACCTTACAATCAACTTATGAAGAATTCATAAAAGCAAGTAAAAAACTTGGCGAAAAAAAGAAAAAACTTCCCTTAAATGGATTTGAATATTCTTATAATAAAGCAATAAATACTGGTTTCATTGAAGATATAAATAATAATTCTATTGTAAAACTTTCTGCTTCTTCTAGTGGACTACAATCTTTTGCCCCACTCTTTTTAATTTCTGATTATTTATCTAAAAGTGTTACTGAAGATTTTTTTGATAAAATAGCAAATTTTAGTTCTAAAGAAAAAGAATATGCCAAAGAATTAATTAAATCACATTTTCCTGAATTATTTGAGGATAAGGCAGAACAAGTTTTAGAAAAGTTTGAAAGAGCAATTTCGGTTGGTTTGAATTCTGATTTTACAGAATCAGAAAAAACAATTTTAATGTCACATCTTAGTTCGATATTGAATATATGTTTTGCAAATATTGTTGAAGAACCTGAACAAAATTTATATCCATCTTCTCAAATTGAAGTTACAAAGTTTTTGATTTCGTGTCTGAATGAAAATGTTAGAAATTCGTTACTAATTACAACACACTCTCCTTTTGTTTTGAGTACATTAAACAATTTGCTTTATGCTTCAAAAATTGATTCTAAGCAAATTGAAAATCAATATAAAATTGATGCAAAGTTTTGTTCTGCTTTTTTAGTTCAAAATGGGAACATAATCGATATTTTTGACAGAGAAAATCAAATGATAGATACAACAGTAATTAATGACTGTGCAACTTTGTTGAATCAGCAATTTGATGATTTATATAATGAAGAGGTTGAAAATGCCTAGTGATAATTTTGTTCCTAAACTTCTTCAAAAATCAATAATTTCAGGACCTGATTCTAGAAAACTTTTTGTTTTAGAAGAAAAAGGAAAAAAATGGATTGGAAAAAATATAAATAAGAAAAATGGTGCTACTTTTCAAATTGATAAAGATTTTATGAAAGATGTTGAAACAAAAAAATGTGATAAAGGTTTGTTTTTAGAAAATGGAGATGTTTATCTTGTTGAATTAAAGGGCGTAGATTTTAACACTGCATGTAAACAATTAATATTAACCTTAGATTATTGCAAAGAAAATCTTGGTAAATATAATTATTTTTGTAGAGTTGTTGGAAAAGAAATTCCAAAAAAAGAATTATATTCAACTTCATACAGATTATTAAAATCAATGTTACCAAAAGATAAAATAAAAAAATACTTCGATGCAAAAAGCAATGTTTTAGAGGAAATTGTATAAATACTTGGAGTTGTTAAGGAAAAAACAAGACTACAGAGAAAATTGTTCAAAAACATTTGGAAGTTTATGAAAATGCTAAAATAAATTAACTAAGCAATTTATAATTCGTATTTTACTCCAACTGAAATATTGCAATTATGTCGATGAATTGAAGAACTATCCTTGTTTCCCAAATTTAATGGATTTCTTTCATCTTGACAAACAAATTTTCCATATAAATTTAGGTCATCTGTAAAATAATAATTTCCAGAAATTCCAAAATCTAACATAGCACGAATATTTCTTTCTGCAAATCCTTTGGTTTCAGGGTTATCTTTTGGATATGTTTTTGAATCAATAAACATTGTATAATCTAAGTCAGGATTTCTACGTTGAATAAAAAAATCTACACTTCCCTTTTTATGATATAATCGAAATCCAAGATACTGACTATTTCCCCCTGTGCCTATTCCAGCTCCGAGCCATTGTCCTTTGTTTGTGTATCCTTGTGTTACTTTGTGATGAGCATAAAATGTTGTATACCAAGCTATAAGTCTATCATAATCTGCTGAGGTTTCCAAGAAAGTTAATTCTATAAGCATTTGCAATTTTAGATTATGAGGTAAATCAAAAGCCTTTTGTGTTCCAAATGTCCAAGCCTGAGTGTGAAATGGATAACGTATAATAAAATCCATAGAAGGACTAAAATCATTTCGAGCCCATTCAAGATATACTTCAAAATCAGATTTAGGAAGTAAGTAATTTAGTGTAAAAGAAAAACGTTGATCACTTGCATCTGCTCCCCCTGATGTTCCAATGCTTGGTACAAATATTTCAAATAAGGTATACTTACTAATATTATTCCATTTACTTATCATAGTGCGATTTAGTCCAACTGATAAACCATCAAAAATCCCCGGTAAAGACCAACCTATAGCAAGTCCAGAAATTAGGTTATGATCATTCGTATCATCACTATCAAAAAAATCAGATTCGGAAAGTTTTCCCCACCAACCTCGTAATTCTAAATCACCACAATACCAATCAAGCCAAGGCAAAATAATTTTTTGACGGCGTAACCCTATATCAATTTTTGGATAAGATGCAGCATTATTTGAATGAATAATTGGATTTAATTTTGCAGGTCCTAGCCAAATTGCTTGAGTTCCAAATCCTAGTGTAAGATTATTCCACGTATATCTAACTTCGGTATCTCCAAGGTCAAATGTAAAAAATGCTTCATTTCCAAATCTTTGTGGAGTATCGATATATGTAACACCATAATATCCATATTCAGATGCATAATCTTTGTATATAGAATCGCCGATGATATTTCCATCTTTATCATATATATACGGAGAATAGGCAGGAGTAATATAATCAAACTTAAGATTTTGGCTAAAACTTAATTGAGGCTTGAAAGTAAACTCAAATCCATAGCCTTCTAGTCGAATTCCTGTTGTAAAACTTGTGTTGTAGCCCTTTCCTTGCCATAATGCTCCATCATTTTGTCCATACGGCGCTGCTGTATTATATGAATTGTACCATTCTAATGGATATAATCGCAAAAAAATTCCTTGTTTTATGCCTTTTGTATAAAAGTTTTCTGTTGGTTGTTGGGCTTCAAAAAGTGTAAAAGTTATTCCTAAATTATTATTTTCCCAAATATGGCCATTTAGATTTTCGAGATTCCATTGACTATCAGATAAAGTTCTATAATTTATTGTTGGTCGTTCAACAAAACCTTGTAATGCAAGAAAATCATAATAATTTTCTTCTGATGAATTTAGTGCTTCTTGTGAAAATGATAATTGAAAGATAAAAAATGAAAGAAAAAAGATTGCTGAAAAAAATTTGTTTGATAATCTCATATTAAAAGATTAAAGAATTATTAGAAAAATGTAAAGAGATACTTAGGAGTCCAAAATTATGTTTTATGTATATGTTCACCTTTAGATGTAGTTAGTTTTCTGAAAGACTAACTAAACATTCCAAACATCTTTTGGGACTTTGCAATATTTACTTTCAAGGTACTTTTTTTGTACGTTTTCATCTTTACGACAAGGTAAGGTTGAAAGTGAAAAAAGTTTTGTGCGATGAAAATCTGGGTTTATATCTGTAAAATAAATTTGGTCTCTGCGGAAAAGGTTTAAATCCAGCATTTCTACGTTATGGGTTGCACAAATAATTTGAGCTTTGCTTCCCTTTCCTCTTATAAATCGTGTGATAAGTTGTCGAATAATAAGGGGATGTAGATGGCTTTCTATTTCATCACAGACAAAAGTTTTATCTTTTTGAAAAATATCCATTATTGGGCACATTAATCTAATTAATTTTTGAGTTCCCATAGATTCTTCGGCTATATCAAGGGAAAAACCTTTGTATATAGTTTTTACAGTAGTAAATATTGTTGGTTGATTTAGTACCATTGCCCTTATTGCAGGTGGCATATCCTTTGGTAATTCCTGAGAGGTCAAAACACGTCTTTCGCTTTTTGTCTTTATATCTTGAATATCACTGCCTGTATCTTTCATAAATTTTAGAAACATATCTTTTATGATCTTGTCATGTTCCATTTTATTTGCAGAATATTCTAGCCAATTGTTATTATCATTCATTAAAATAACAAGACCTTCTTTATAAAATAAAAAAGCATTTAATATTTCTTCATAATTTAAGTTATTTGCAATTAGGCTTAATAAAAGTTTATTTTGTACAAGCTTTTCTTTGCATAAAGTTTCAATACGACTAAATTTTTCATTTACCTTTGCCTTATTTCCATCTCGATTGAAAATAACAGTAATTCTTCCATTTGGATAGTAAGACAAAGTTTCTTTTAGGATATGCGTATCATTATAACTAAAAGAATATTCATAACGAATTTTTTTCCACACAAAAGTCATTGAATATCCAGTAGGTTTTTCTTGCCATAGACGATGGGGAATTCTAATTAACATATCGCCAGGTTGTAGTAGATGACTAGAAATCACCATATTTTTCATCATACCCATAGCTGTAAGGATACTTGTTTTTCCTGTGGCATTAGAACCATAAATTGCACAGGCAGCGTTTATTCTATCATTTTCAAAATTTATAAGATTTGCTTCAAATGTATCATCATTTTTAGCTCTTAAATCAAGTTTAACCTCTTCTCTGATACTCCGAACATTTGAACATGAAAATTCTAAAAGCATATCTATCCGCCTTTTTTTATAACACCCCGTTATATTGGTTAATAACACCCTGTTACATTAGTTAGTAACACCCCGTTACATTAGTTAGTAACACCCCGTTACATTAGTTAGTAACACCCTATTACATTAGTTAAACACAGTCTGTTATAAATGTCAATAAAATCTTATTAAATACAAATATAATTATAATATTTGAGAAAATCTACAAAATTTATCGGTTAAAATCAGAAAATTCTTTAATTTATATTGACAAAGTTTATTTTATAGGATAACCTAAGTATAGAGAGTTAGAGGGCAAAAAAAATGCCCCTTACGAAAACAAGATATTACCAGTACCTTGCTTTCGAGGAGCACTCTATTGTTTGATACATCTGTGATAGACATATCAATTCGGATAAAATATTATATCATAGATCTACCGTATGTGTCAAAGGAATTCTTTTCCCTAAAAAATATTGGGAAGTCAGCAAAGCGTTACGGTCTTTTGTTGGCAAAGGAAATTATTACGGAATTATCCCCTCACACGCAAATAAAATAATCAAAATTTTTTAACAAATTTTTTCAAAAACCTCTTGACTAATAATATATAACGTTGTATATTATATTTATCAGATGGAGGTTGCTTATGAAGAAAAAACATAAGGGAC
>JAFQDD010000032.1 GCA_017416145.1 Spirochaetaceae bacterium
CACGCTTTTCTAAGGCTACTGGAATAACAGTTTGCATCTCAAGGTCGATTACTCGGTCGTTATCACGAAGATAAACATCTAATCGAATACCTTTAGTTTCATATCGTGGTGTAAAACTTTGTTGTTTGTTTACGTATTCTAAAGTAGGTTGGTGTTTTTTTTTAATTGTAATTTTTTTTTTGTTTGTAAAAAAGTTATAGTAATTTTTGTATAATCAGAATATAATGAAATAATGAAACGGAAAATCAAAGAAAAAGTTATTTTATTACTATTTATGACATTTACATCATTATGTTTTTGTCAAAATGGATTTGAATTTATACAACAAGATATTACTGAAATAATTTATGCTGTATCATTAACAAGTAAAACTCCCATTGTTTGTGATGACACAGTTTCTGGAAGAGCTTCTTTTAGGTTTGCAGGAACAGACTTTGATACAGCCTTTGAAAGTTTTTTATTAACAAATCGACTTTATGTAAATAAAAGTGATACAGTTTGGACTGTTTCAAGAATAAAAATTGAACAATCAGGACAAGATAACAAAGAATTATTTAATGTAGATGCCTATGATGTAATTCCAGCAAGACTATTTGAGAAAATTTCAGAAGAAACAGGCACAACAATAATTCATGAAACTTTACCTAATGTAACAATGTCTATACATATTAAAAATGTTACAGTAAAAGAAGCAGTTTCATTGATTATGAAAAGTTGGTCAGATTATGAAATCTCAGATACAAGCAATTTTATTCAAATAAAGCGAACACAAAATACACAGAATCAAAACTTACTAAATGCAATAAATACAGGAAAGTGTGATATTTCATATATTCGAAATTCTGATGATTCTTATTTATATTCCCTAGATTTAGAAAAATGCTCTTTAGGAGAAGTTTTAGAAAATCTTTTTATAATTGAGAATAAAGATTTTTCAAATATTGCACCATCTCAAACAATTATAGAAAGATTGTACGCAAAAGATAAAAGCTTTGAAGAAACTTTAGAATTAGTTTGTGCTCAATGCAATACAACCTTTTCAAAAATGAATGAAGTATATATTATTCACACTTCTCAAAATTCTACAGAAAAACTTATTCAAGAAAAAACTTCTTGGAATTCTTATACATTAAAATACATAAAAACAGATGAGATAATTTCTTTGATTCAAAAGAGATTTACAAACATAAATATATTGAAATTATCAGAATTTTCAATAATTTATGAAATTCCAGCTTCTCAAAATGAAACACTAATACAATTTATAGCTTTGTGTGATGTTCCAAAATCCTCACATATTGTAAAACTTCAATATATTAAGCCAAGTTATTTTTTAGAACATTTACCACCATCTGTAAGTGCAAATCAATTCCTTGATACAGGAAGTGGTAATACCTTATTTTTCTTAGGCTCTGACGAAGCATATAATATACTAGTAAAAGAACTAAAAGAAATAGACAAGCCTGTTACACGTATAAAATATGATTTATTAATCTTGCAGGTGCAAGAAACTTTTTCAAATAAGTGGAATATATCTAATGGAATTCAAACAACATCGAATAAAGAAAGTTTTAACTTACAAGGTATTTTAAGTTCTGTTTTATCTCTTAATTTTGATGTAGTTGGAACATTTGGTTATTCTTTTGCATCACAATTACAAACAGGTATTTCAGAAAATAAAGTGCAAGTTTATGCTGATACAACTCTACACGGTGTTTCTGGTACGAATATTCAATTTCAAAACACAAATACATATCGATATAGAGAACCTTATGTAGATTCTACAACTGGAGAAACAAAAAATACTGGGGTAACAAGAGAAATTGTTTCAGGTTTGATTTTAGACATAGAAGGTTGGGTTTCTGGAGATGGAATGGTTACAACCACTGTAAAAGCAACTGTTTCAAGACAGGGAGCAGATGTTTCTAGTTCCACAGGAAATCCACCACCAACTTATGAAAAACAAATTACAACCCAAGTAAGAGGAATGGCAGGAGAACCAGTTATATTAACAGGGTTAAAACAAAATGATATAACAGAAAGTGAACAAGGCACACCTTGGATTTCTAAAATCCCGATAATTGGATGGTTATTTAAGGGAAAAGATAAGACAGAAGAAAACACAGAAATGATAATTTATCTTGTTCCTCATATAGATAATGAAATTACTGAAACACTAGAAAAATTTAGCATAATAGGTAGTACAATGACTCCTGCAATTGAAGCACTAAAAACAATGCAAGAAGGGATAAAAAAATGATAACAAAATTTAGGTTATCTCCTGCCTTTTGCGTAGAAAATGGTGTTGTAATTTTAAGTGAAGAAACCATAGATTCAAAATATGTATTAACTATTGGATTAAAAGAAAGTTGCTTAAATGAAACAAGGACAAAAATAGAAAAGACCTTTTACCGAAGAATAGATAAGAATAAGGGGACTTTAGATTTTAAGCAAATTTCCAATGATGAATATGATAGATTAATTGCTAAATTGTATGCTTCATCAACTAAAAAAGATGAGAGCAAAAAACAAGAACAAATAAACAAACAAAGTTATTCAGAAGCCCCAATTATCAACTTATTAAACTCTTTATTATTGGAAAGTATTTCAAAAAAAGCTTCTGATATCCATATTGAACCAGATAAAAATGAATATCATATTAGATTAAGAATAGATGGAGACCTAGAAAATTATTCAAAAATTACATTAGAAACAGCCAATGCTTTAATTTCAAGAATAAAATTACTATCTGAATTGCAATTAGTAGAAAAAAGACGAGCTCAAGATGGAAAGTTCGTATTTGCAGAAGGTGATAAAAATATAGAAGTTCGAGTTTCAATTATTCCTGCTTGGAATGGAGAATCAGTTGTTTTACGTGTCTTGGATACAACAGCAACTCCGTTAAATATAAATCAACTGGGATTTTGTATTGAGCATATAAATCAGCTAAACAAAATATGTGAATTAACAAATTCTTTGGTTTTGGTTTGTGGTCCTACAGGAGCTGGAAAAACAACAACTTTGGCTGCATTACTTTCAAAAATATCTGATAAAAAAATCAAAATTGTAAGTATAGAAGACCCTGTTGAATATAGACTTGAAGGCGTTATACAAATTCCTGTGAACAATGCCATTGGAATGGATTTTAATGATATTCTTAGACGTGTATTTAGACACGACCCGGATGTAATAATGGTAGGGGAAATTCGTGATGAAAAAACAGCAATTACAGCGGTAAGAGCTGCTTTAACAGGACACTTAGTTTTTGCAACAATACATGCAACAGACGCAGCAAGTGGGATTCTTCGATTGTTGGATATGGAGATTCCGCCATATTTATTGGCTTCTGTTTTTGGAGCATCTATTGCACAAAGACTAGTAAAAAGAAAAAACGGTGGAAGACGAGTGGCTGCTGAAATTTTGTTAAGAGATGAAGATGTAATAGAGGCAATTCGTAACAAAGCACCACTTTCTGAAATTGAAAAATGTTTTATGAAGCAATCAGCTATTAGATTAAAAGATGATATAGAAAGGGAAGAATAAAAATATGAATAAGGACGAAAGAACATTTTTTTCTTTTTCTGTGTCATTGTTAGAATTATTAGAAAGTGAAATTCCTTTGAAAAACAGTTTAGAAGTATTAAGTGCAGAAAATTCTATAAATATGAATGTAAAAAAGATGTCTGCTGAAATATTAGAAAAACTATCAGAAGGTTTTTCTTTTTCCTCTGCACTAAATCTCAGTTCTTTTTCAATCAAAGAAAGATATTTAACTTTAATTTCGGCTTCTGAATCTGGTGGTTCTTTAATTCAGGCACTTAAATTTATAAAAGAAATATTTACACAAAAAAAAGAGTTAGAAGAAAGAATCAAATCTGTTTCTCTTTATCCAAGTTTAGTAGTAAGTATAGCTTTAGCTGCAACTTTTGTATTGTTGCATTTTAGAAATGAGTTTTTAGTTAGTGTTCCAGAAAATGAATTGTACTCCGATGTTTTTACAGCTATAGCAGTATTATTTGCTGGAATTGGAGCTGTAGCTTTGTACATAAAAAACGCAATGGGAGAAAACACCTTATATTCAGTGTTTTTTGCACTGAGTTTTCTTTCAGAAGCAGGTTTTGATTTTTCCAATTGTTTAGATATTGCTATAATGTATTCTGTTCAAGATAAAGAAATAAATAAAGCCTTATTAAATGTAAAAACAAAAATACAAGAAGGTGAAGGGCTTGGGGAAGCTTTTTCTCATTATAAAATATTTCCAAAAGAAATAGTTGCACGTTTATCATTAGCAGAGATTCATGGTAATATAGATAAAGTAACAAGAGGAATTGCAAAATCAATAGAAAAAAAAGATGTAGCAAAACGAAATCAATGTATGCAATTAATTGAACCACTTTTAATTTTGTGTACAGGATTATATATCTTAATTTTGGTTGAAACCATAGTTTTACCTTTTCTTACAAGTTTTGGAGGAATATAATGAACTTGAAAAAACAAGATGAAGGGTTTACCTTTGCGGAAACAGTTATTGTTTTAATTATTATTCTAATATTAGTAGCTGGAGTTGCAATATCGGCTATGAAATTTGTTGATAAAGCAAAGATTACATCAGCAAAGAGTCAAATAGAAGTGTATAAGTTTGCATTGCAATCATATTATTTGGATTGTGGAATTTATCCTTCTAAAGAACAAGGTTTAAAAGCATTATTTGAAAAACCTATTCTATATCCAATACCAGAAAATTGGGATGGTCCATATATAGATAGAGAAGTTCAAAAAGATCCATGGGGCAATGAATTTGAATATTCTGATACAACCACAAATGGGCTTCCATTTTCTATAGTTTCTTATGGTGCAGATGGTAAAAGTGGTGGAGAAGGGAACAATGAAGATATCTGTTCGTGGAAGTGATTCAGGACATTCAATGTTATCTGCTGTAATCATTTTGTTTCTAGTTTTGCTTATAATCTTTGCTATAATGGCTAAAACTTCTTCTGAATTAAACCTGCTTAGAGAAGAAAAAGCTTCATTAGAAAAAATGATAGAAGAAGAAAATAATAAATGAATTTTGTAGAAGTTGTTGTAGTATGCATTATAATTCTTCTCTTTGTGGTAATTATTGTTCATCCAATAATAATGATTGAAAATATGCAAAATGAGATAATTCAAACAAGAAAAGAAATATATAATCTTAGACAAGAATTACATAAAATACAAACAGAAAAAAAACTGGGTTTTGACAATGGCTAATGAAAAATATTTAGATAATTCAAATTATGATTTTTATTCAATAAATCTTGGAAAAATAAAACCTTTTACAAGTTCAAAAATCATTGAAAAGAAAATATATGCAAATTTAGAAAAACTACATCCTTGTTTTTCTGATTTTTCAACTTTTGATTATGTAATAAAATCAGAAGGAAGTAATTCTGTTGCAAAAGTTGTAGTAATTGATACTTTATTACTCGTTGAATATAAAAATTCGCATAATACTTCATATATAAAAATAGAAGAATTAAAAAATAAAAAATGTTTTTTACCAAAAAAACAAAAACAAATCAAAAAAGCATTTTGTATTTCTTGTATTTGTTTTGTAATTCTGTTTTTAGCTTTCACTTTTATAAATAAATATGAAAAGCAAAAAATGGCATTAGAAAATATTCCACAAATTGTAGAAAAAGAGGAAGAAAAACAAGTATTTGATATTGTCGATTTTATAGAAGTTTGTTTACCAATTTTTAGTGATTCAAAGATAAAAGTATCTTATTTTGAATATAATGGCACAAATAATCCACAAATAACTTTGCATACCAGTGGTATTCAAAGAGAAGAAATAGAAAATCAGATTTTATCAGTTCACAAGGATGCAAAATTAGGTTTTTCTTCAACAACTTATTCAGATAAAACACCACATCTTTCATTTACATTAAATTGTGATAAACAAATTATAAGAACTGCTTCGTTTTGTGATATTCAAGCAAGTTTTATTCAAATTAGAAATTCAATTTTTTCGGTAAAGGGTTTACCTGTTTCTGAAGAAATAGAAACAAGACAATATCAATGTATAATTCCATATAATGGATTAAATACATTTTTTGTGGATTTATTAAAAATTCAAAATGAGCAAAAAATTAGGTTTGAAAAACTTATTTTTGATTATAATCAAGATATTGGCAATGTAAATTGTATAATCGTTCTAGATAAATTAAAATGCGAAGAAGTTATTGATTTTTCAAACTTCTTGCTAGTTTTCAAAAAGCCACTTGAAAAACAAAAAATAAATGAAATAGCACCTAAGAAAGAAGTTGAAATCACTGATGATAAGGTTCTTGTAGGGAAAATGCCTTCTGCTGATGGAAGTGTAATTTTATACTATCGTACATCTGATGGAAAAATTGTGTATGAAAAAGAATAAAGCCCTTAGATAAAGACCTAAGGGCTAATGACACGTATTTTATGCTACATTAATGCTAACACTAAAACTACTGTCAAAATAGTTAATTCCAGGTTTAGTTACAACAGAAACTGAATATTCACCTGTTTCAAGCTCAGATGGAATTGGTAAATCAATTACATTGGTTCCAGTGCGTGTGAAGTTTTCGATTCTAGTTTTTCCATTTTCGTTTTCAAGGAAAACACCTTGTGCAGAATCGTCAAAATCAAAAGATAAATTTCTACCACGAATACGAAGAGTTTGACCTTTTTGGAAATCTAAAGATTCTGATTCTTTTGCATTTTGGGTTAAAGAAATAAGTCTATAAACCCGAGGTTCGCCAGTTGAATCTGGAGGAAGTTGCTCGTATTCTAAATTAGAATCAATTTCTTTTTTTGCATCATCGTTTAGAGAAAACAAAATATTGACTTGATGATTGCCTTGACCGAGAGTAAAAGAATCTTGAATATTTCCACAGGTACCTGTTGCATTAGGCTTTAAATTTCCAAAAGGAAGGTTTATAGAATATCCTTTTGAAAGATACTTTACAACAACGGTATTGAGAATACTCAAAATACCAACATTATCTGCTTCTGTGAAACTAGAATTGTAAGCAGCCATTTCCTTTGCAAGTTGATGTTCTGTTAATGTTTGAGAACATTTTGAGCGGAAACAATATCCATCTTTTTCTTTATCAGAAACAAGAGGATTACGAATAGTTTTAATCTGTACCATAATTTTACTCCTATGGCTTTTTTAGTATAAGCAATTTTTAGAGAAAGATTGCAAGTCTAATACATAGACAAAACTTTCATTTGACATAGGAGAGTAAGTATGATAAAATATTAACATTGAAATTATGAGATTTTGAGTGTTTTATCATGCGAACTCTCACTTTTGCAAAGCTCATTTAAATGCGCCAACATTTAAATTGAGCTTTTTTTGTACACATTATTAATCAAATTTTTAACTAACCTCCTTTTTTTTGAAGTGCATATTTCTATACATTATGTTTTTAAAATCGCCCTTTATTGATTTTTTAAATAAATGAAATTTTTCTTCAATGTATAGAAAGATAATCATTGCTAGTGCAAAGTAATTTGCTTCAAATTCACCGTTTTCACTTTGTTGTGTATGTCGTAAGTAAAAATGTCCGTATTCATGTAAAATTGTAAATAATTGAACTAATGTATCTAAATTATTATTATAACAAATAACTTTTTCTTCTGTAAAAGTAGAGTAAAAAACACCTTTTTTTACTAATTCTTCTAATTTCTTGATTTGAGTTTTATTAAACTCTGAATATGGCTTTAAAACAATACCATTCTTTTCTATCATTTTTATGACATCAAAATCATTTTCGTAAAATCTTTCGTCCAGTAAGTGCTGTAAAACAGCTGAAATAATTTCTTCAATTCTCCAAGTAGGAAGGTTGTACTTAGTTTTTCCTTTTTTTGTTACATTTCGATACACATTTTGCATTATCTCTCCTTTTCATTTGTATTCGTCCATTAGAATTGCAGTGAGTTCTAGTTTTTGATTTTTCGATAAGTTGTCCTTGCTAGATGCAAGTAAAATTTTTAACTGATCGTAACCATAGTTATTGTCATTACCAAGTAAATAATCACTAGTTGTATGAAGTATATTTGCAATATTTGCAAGGATACTAGCCTTTGGAAGTCTATTTAATGACATATAACGACTAAATGCTGCTTCTGTAATGTTACACAAATCACAAATTTGTTTTTGTGAATAGCGATTTTCCTTCATAAGTTCTTTTAATCTTGTTTGAAAAACCTCTATATCAACTGTTTGATCCATTTAAATCCTCTTTTAGTATTCCTAAGTTTATGTTAAAGTATAGATTTGTTTTTGTCAATAGAAAATTATATAAAAATAATTTAAAAAAATATACTTTTGGTAATTTGTTTGGGCTTAGATGATTTTTTAGAACTATTAAATTATTATTATAAGTTTGGTAATAAAATGATTTTACACTATTAGGAGAATGTTTTAAGGCTTACAGTAAAATGTTTTAAGTACTATTAGAATAATGTTTTAAGGCTTACAGTAAAATGTTTTAAGTACTATTAGAAGAATGTTTTAAGGCTTACAGTAAAATGTTTTAAGTACTATTAGAAGAATGTTTTAAGGCTTACAGCAAAATGTTTTAAGTACTATAAAAAGATGTTCTAAACTTTTTTAAGTAGTTGGCTATTTATAATTTTTTTCCATTACCTCAAGACTATCACTGTATGAATAATATTCAGCTTCAATTTTTATATAAATTATTGGATTTACAGCATCACGAATTACTTGTTGATTGTCTTTAGTATTTTATCAATCAAAATAAATAATATTGGCAAACTCCAGTGCCAACTGATGATTGTTCTGAACAATGAAAATAATATATATCTAATACACTCCACAAACGTGAAATTAGAAAGAATTGCCCAACTACCCGAAATAAAATAAAAAGTCCCAACATAAAAATTTATTATAAGAGTAAAAAATAAATATCTTCCATTTTTATCTTTTGGAATAAGAAAAAAAATGTTCAAGAAAAAACTAAAGAAATAAAATCTATAATAATTTAATTGATGTGTATAATTTATAAACGAAAATAATAATAATGACAAAAATGAATATAAAACAATATAAATAATAAGTTCAAAAATATACTTTTTAATCTTGTCCACAATCACCCTCATTTTGATAAACTTTTTTTTCTGAAACTTTATTTGATTGCTGTAGTTGCTTTTCAAGTCCTCCTGGTGTCAATACATTATTAAAATCTAGTATTCCTAGAACAGCAGAAGCCTGTTTTTTGATATGGAGAACCAAAAATATCGTAAGAAACGCTTCCAAATTCTATTGTATAAATATTGGATTTGAGAGTTTTTGGTTTAAGTAAAGTCTTTTCTTGCATAGAGATAGTTTAGCATGGGGGAATGAAAAAAAACAAATTATTCATGAAAAATAATTGTTTCATTCTTTTTCATTAAAATTGTACCCACAAATCCTACATTGTTTCGACATAGGTGCAAACAATCCATCATTATTACCACTAAAAATTGTTGTCCAATTATCAACTGACTTTTTACATTTTGGACACTTTATTGAATGTAAAAGAAGTATTCGACAAATACTTGTAATAATATATCCTACTAAACCCAATACAGGATG
>JAFQDD010000033.1 GCA_017416145.1 Spirochaetaceae bacterium
ACAGCACAGCACAGCACAGCACAGCACTAGCTATAACTCTGCCCGAAACATAATTTCGGGCTATATGCATTTTAAATCAAACATTACAACTTTCTCACACAGGAAAACCGCCCATGATGCAGGCAAAATTATGTCCTGCACATGGGCTTTTATATTTTATAATATGCCATTTTATGTAGAGAGTTTTTGGCATCATAGTTTTTCATCTCATTTTTATAATCTGGCAAAAGGAGATGCGTCATGAAAAAAATGACAAAATGGACTGCGGCTTTTCTTGCTGCAATGATGGTATGGTTAGGATTTCTGTCCTGTAGTAATCCTAGTAATGATTCTGGAACAGATAATGAAAATGAATCTCTAAATCCCAACGAAAAAACAATTGTGATTTCTGATTCCTTGCAAAGTTACAAAATTGGCGAAAGCATCAGTTTTACAGTTTCTTTTAGCAATTTTGAAACAAAGCCGTTAAAGGTAACTGTGTATGAAGCTGCAGAAGGTTCCTTGGGTGAATTCTGGATTTTGAGTAACCGTGTTACAGTTCCAACTTTGGATTTTTCAGCAGGCTCATATTCATTTTATGTTAAATCTGATGATGTTAAATCAAATACATTGAGCATTACACTCACTGCCCCAGAAGTACCCCCTTACACTTTTGGTTTCGCAGGTGCAGCTCTTGCAGAAGCAATGTTTACAAGCCTGCCAGGAACTTCATGGGCAGATAAAGATGGCTCTCTTCACGATAAATGGACTTTCTCATCATTAAGTGATGGAAAAATTCCTGTGGTGGCAACAATTATTAATGATGACGGAACTCCTTATGATGACACTTCATACAACTATAATCTTGATGTAACGCGGGGAGTTTTGATTGACTCTTTTGGTGATGACGACAGCTATGTGATTTATGCAGACGGGCTTCTTTACCAAGCTTATCTTTTTGAAAAATATGAAAGAGAGGGCTTTTCAGAAGGTCTTGTAGGAAAATGGGTAACCGAAGATGGTGACTTTATAAACATAAGAGCCGACGGAAAAAGGACAATCAACAACGGCGTAACTTCTGCTTCCATAATAAAAATGTCAAACGGCGTAATGTACTATAAGCTGGGCAATGTACAGGAAAACCTTTACTACGACGGCACATATATTTACGAACTAAGCGAAGATGTTCTTTATCCTTATCCAGAAGAATAATCAAATAAACAGTTCAAATCCGATTTTTACTTATAGTGAGAATCGGCCTAGTTTTTATAAGGGAGAATTATATGAAAAAAATCTTTTCGTTGGTAGTATCATTGATAATGGCATTCAGCCTGTACGCTCAGAATGTGAAATCTGTCGGTCTGTCTGATAGTGATGTAAAAAACTGGGCAAAGAATTTGAATCCTATTGTAAAGGAATTACAAGTCCTTGGGGTTTGGACAAATGATTCAATAAATGCAAGTGCAAATCAAAAGTTAAAGGTTGATGATGTTTTGAATAAGTACGGAATAAGCGGTTCAAACTGTATAGAAAAATTTGGTGTGATTAGCGAATGTGCAGTTGTTGTAGTTGCTGCAAGCGAACTTGATGCCCAGTCTGCCGCCCTTCTTAAGGCGATGGGAATGGATCCATTGGCCGAGCTCAAGAAAAACATCAATTCAAAGGATTACGCTGTAGTTGAGGCTAACGCTAAGGCTGTTATAGAGGCTTATAATAATCTGGATACAAGTTCTTTTGAATATGAAGCTTCTGCCGCCAGTGCCGGTGATGATTATTCTTATGGTGATGATGACCTTTCTTATGGTGATGAAGACCTTGCAGATTTTTACAGCCGCTTAGCAAAATCTGCTGAAAATGTTGCAAGTCAAAGCAGCAATCTGGACATGAAAGAAGCTAACGAAGAAGGACAATATGTAAAAAGCATGTATGAGGCTATCAGCAAGGCAAGTGGAGATTCAGGTCTTCTTTACAAATCATCAAAGCAGGCTTCTAAGTACAAAAAGACTTCGTATAAGGAAGGTACAATAGTAAAGATTGATTATAATTGGGATACTGAAGATAAAAATCAAAGTAAGTATGTGTTGATTTTTGATTTGGACAAGAAAACAGCAGAATTCAACTTTGACTGGAAGGTAGCTAAAGTAGATTATTCAGATTTTCTTAATGGTTATAGTGTAGAATCAACTACAAAGTCATTAAAATATACAATCACTTCTGTTGAATACTATTATCTTACCGAAGACATTGGACGAAGCTATGGCGAAGGTATGGAGTATGTAATTAAAACAAAAGAAGGTCTTGTTTTACATGCCTGGAAACAGTATGACGGAGATTACAACGCTTTCCAAATGAATATAGGAATAAAGGGCTTGCCGGATTCCTTGACCGAAACTCTTGACTGGACAACAGAATAAAAAAAAATCAGCCATATTTCAGGAAAACATCCTTCTTGCGGGAGATACTGCTAGATGAAGATAGCGGAACTCCAGATAAGTTTATACCAGATGAGGAAGTAACACCGGAAATAGCAAAAAAAACTGTATTACAGATGTATAAGGAAAAATAAATCACATAACAAAGCTTCGTAGCCGACACAGGCTCAAGGCCTGTGCGGTTTAAGCAATTGTTATGTGGATCACGCCACAAACATCGCCGAGTGGGTAGAGTTTTCTATTACGGGAATGCACGGGGAGTAGGAAGGGGAAAGTTTCCTCTTGACTTGTTGTGAGATTTCATTGAAGGATAAAAAAAACTATGATATATTAAAAGTATTGGAGAATAATATGTCTGCTGTTCCTGTGAAAGATAAGATAGAATATACAGTTTCTCTTGTAACTGATTTTGCAAAAAAGTATTCACTTACTACAACACAAGCTTTTAATTATCTTGACCGATTTAATGCCATAAATTTTATAAATCAACATTATGATATTACACATACACTGCCATTTTCAGATATTCTTGATGACCTTGCCTTGTATTGCAAAAATCATGGAGGAAATCTGTAATGGTTTTGTATCATGGTTCAACCACAGAAATAAAAGAAATAGATTTGTCCCTTTCTAAACCAAATAAAGATTTTGGAAAAGGTTTTTATCTTTCTAATAATTTTGAACAAGCATATAATATGGCAACATACAAAGCAGGTCTTTTTGGAACAAATCCACTCGTAACAAAGTTTGAATTTGATGAAAATCTATTAAAAAGTGACGAATTAAATGTACTGACTTTTTCTGAATATTCAAAAGATTGGGCTGAATTTGTTTTTAAAAATCGTAATCAAGAAACTCAGGATTTTTCTCATAATTATGATATTGTAATAGGTCCAATAGCAAATGATAAAGTTGGTGCTCAAATTAGACGGTTTGTTGAAGGTGATATTTCCTTTGATACTTTTCTTGAAAGATTAAAATATATGAAGGGAATTACTTTTCAATATTTTTTTGGAACTGAAAAAGCAATAAAAATGCTAGTGAACAAAGGACTTTGCAATGAATGATGTTGAATATCAGATAGAATGTACAACACGAGATTTAGCTAGTTATTTAGTGAAGGATTTTGCGTTTAGTATTGAGCAAGCTCTAAGATCTGTATATAACTCTGAAACTTACAAAAAACTTTGCGATCCAAAAACAGGGCTTTATTTTCAAAGTCCACTTTATGTTTACGATTATCTAAAAAATGAAATCAAAACAGGAAAACTTCAATAAGCATTAACTACAAAAAATTGTGGGATTGAATGTTTAAGGAAATTAAAAAATCCCCAATCGGAGCTGTTATTCAGGCGTTGGGGATATGCTTTTTTGATTAGGCTTGCTTTGTTGCAACTAAAAGGAAGCAGCCGTAAATTAATGATAATTAATTGTAATGTTTTGAAGTTTTAAGTCTTTCCGGGACTGATATTATTAGTACATTTTTTTTATGCTACAACAAAAAGCTGTACTTACTTTCTTGTGTAGCTCACATCAGATAACTCTCGTTTAAGCTCGGCACTTGGGGTAAAAAGAACACGTAAATTTTTAATATCGTTAGAACTTACGTCTTCTGCCTTTTCATGCCCTACAGAACTAAAAGAAAGCTTAAAAATTCCAAACTTGTTTAGTCTGATGCGGTTAGAACTTTTAAGATATTCTGGCATCTTATCCAAGAAACTCTCGATAACAGCCACAACATCAGCCGGGGTCAGTGTGCAAGACTTAGAAATTTCTTTTGCCAACTTTGTGACATCGATTTCTTCGCCGTACTCAGCCGACGCATAATACTTAGAATCCGCTTCTCTGTCGAGTGGATTCTGGCGTTGTTTAACGGAATACATCATAAGTGTACCCTCCAGTTTAATTTGAAATGCTCTCTATAAGCACCTCCGCATGCGATTTTAATTTGTGGAACTCCGACGAAGCCCCATACCTTTGGCCAAAAGATACGCTCTAAAGGTAATAATTTTTTGTGTTAATCGGCAAGTAAAATCGAAAAAAAAGTGAGATTTTTTTTGTGAGATTTTGGTAAAAACTCAGTGGAATTTTTGAAAAAGTCAGTGAGTTTTTGGAAATTGACAGTGAGAATTTCGTGGGATTGGTGGGGGGAAAATATGTAGTAAAAATTGCTAAAATGTAGTATAATCATCTTGTAATGGCAAAACCTTTTGTAAAATGGGTTGGTGGGAAAAGCCAACTTTTAGAAGAAATCAGAAAAAAATATCCTCAAAAAATTGAAAAATACTGTGAACCTTTCGTTGGTGGTGGTGCTGTTTTATTTGATATTTTGCAAAAGTTTCAGCCAAAAGAAGTTTTGATTAACGATATAAACAATGAGCTTATCAACACTTATCTTCAAGTAAAAAATCATTGTGAGGAATTGATAAACCAACTTAATGAACTTCAAACCCAATATAAAAAACTAGGTCAAGAAGATAGAAAAGTTTTGTTTTACGAAAAAAGAACACGATACAATACATTGAAAGTAAATGGAGATGAATTAGAAAATCTAGAGAAAGCAACCTTATTTATTTTCTTGAATAAAACTTGTTTTAATGGTTTATATAGGGTAAATTCAAAAGGTCTTTTTAATGTGCCATTTAATAATGCTAAAAATCCTTTAATTTGTGATGCAGAGAATTTACGTTTGTGTAGCCAAGTTTTGCAAAATGTTATCTTAAAAACTGGTGATTATAAAGAATGTGAAAGTTTTATAGATGAGAAAACCTTTGTTTATATTGACCCTCCATATAGACCTTTAACACAAACGTCTGCTTTTACATCGTATTCTGAAAATCAATTTTTAGATAAAGAACAAATTGAATTAGCTCAGTTTATTGATAACATCGCAAAAAAAGGTTCTACTATTCTTGCAAGTAATTCTGACCCCAAAAATTCTAATGAGGACGACAACTTTTTTGATAATTTATATTCAAATTTTGAAATTGAAAGAGTGTCTGCTTCTAGAATGATAAATGCAAATCCAGAAAAGCGTGGTGCGATAAATGAATTGTTAATAACAAATATTGCATCAATATTTTAGGAGAGATAAAAATGGAAAAGAATTTTGATTTATTCCTTTCTCAACTTAGCGAAACTAATGCTACTTTAGATTATTTTACAGATTTTGAAAAAGTAATTCATAATACTAATAAGATTGCAATAAAACTGAATCAATTAAATTATCTAATTGGAAAGAAAGATTTACATAAAGCTATAAAAGAACTTTATGAAGAAAATTCAAAAGTATTTGAAGTTCTTGATATTTTACTTGCTGTTAGAAAAAAGGATAAAAAGAAAACTTTAAATGCAAATGGCGAGTTTGTTTTACTTGAAAGTTATTTTTCATCTTTACAAGGTGTGATTGATTATATTGAACAAACAGGGCTCGCTAATGTTTTTAGAAATAAAAATGTTACAAATCTTGTGGATTATGTTTTTGGTGTCGAAGTTGGACTTGATACAAACGCCCGAAAAAATCGTGGTGGAGAAAATATGGCAAAAGCAGTTGCCTTAAAATTTAACGGTGCAAATATTCCTTTTCGTTCAGAAGTAAATAGCACTGAATTTGAAGAAATAAAATCTCTAGGACAAGATTTGAAAAGATTTGATTTTGTCATTAAAACAAGAAATAAAACATATCTTATTGAGACAAATTTTTATAATAGTGGTGGTTCAAAACTTAATGAAGTAGCTCGAGCTTACACAGATATTGCTCCCAAGATTAATCAGTATGAAAAGTTTGAATTCGTTTGGATTACAGACGGTCAAGGTTGGCTTACTGCAAAAAATAAATTAAGTGAAGCATACTCACTAATTCCAAGCATTTATAATCTTGCAAATTTGGATGAGTTTTTATCTAAGGTAAAAACAGAGTTATAAAAAGGGAGAAAAATCATATGTCGAAAAATATATTTAATCATAATGTTCAACTTATTCCATTAAATATTAAAAATAAAGAAAGAGATGCATTTCGTTTAGAATTATTGGAGATTCCATATTTACTCTATGAAGTCGAAGTTTTATCTACAGGGGAAAAAATTGTAATTAATAAACCAGGGGGAAAACGTAGTTGGGAAGACTATCACGAAATGATTTTATGGTTTTTATATATTCACCTGACAATGAAGGGCTTTGGCTAATTTCTCATGATGAAATTTTGGAAGATTTACGCTTGAAATTTCAGACTAATCAAAGCGAAACAGAGAATCTTATTTACGGATTATTAGATGTTTGCAATGGAAAAGAACCAGATGATGTTATTATTAACAGGGATCTCAAAACAATAAATGGTTTAGAACCTGAAAAATTACTTAAAGTGTATAAATGGATTTGGGGACAAGAAGATTGTAATTATCCAAATGCAGAAGGACGATGGCTTTCTATGAATGCTATATTATCAGAATTCAATTTGAAAAAGGATTAGCAAATTTCAATTAAACCATATTATCGTTCAAAAAACTTAGATTTTACTCTTGCCAAAGGAAACTGTTTAGACCTTCTTCCAAATATCAACTTTCAATTTGATATGATTTTTGCTGATCCTCCTTATTTTCTATCAAATGGAGGAATTTCTGTTCAAAGCGGGAAGCAAGTTTCTGTAAATAAAGGCGAATGGGATAAATCTCAAGGTTTTGAAAAAGACAATGAATTTAATCGAAAGTGGCTTTCATTATGCAAAGATAAATTAACTGAAAATGGAACGATTTGGATAAGTGGAACTTATCACAATATTTTTTCTGTGGCACAAATGCTACACGAATTAGATTTTAAAATCTTGAATTGTATTACTTGGGCAAAAACAAATCCACCGCCAAATCTTTCTTGTAAATATTTTACTCATTCTACAGAATTTATCTTATGGGCAAGAAAAAATAAAAAAGTAACGCATTATTATAATTATGAACTGATGAAAGAAATTAACGGTGGAACACAAATGAGGGATTTGTGGAGTTTACCAGCAATAGCAAAATGGGAAAAATCTTGTGGTAAACATCCAACACAAAAGCCTCTTTCATTACTTGCTCGAATAATTCTTGCTTCAACAAAAGAAAATGCTTGGATTTTAGACCCTTTTGCAGGAAGTTCTACAACAGGAATTGCAGCAAACTTATTAAATCGAAGATTCTTAGGTTTAGAACAAGAAGAAGAATTTTTAGAATTATCAAAAAATCGTCGTGAAGAAATTGAAGATATTTCTAAACGTTATGAATACAGAGAAAAAATTATAAAATATTCAGATAAGCCCTTGAAAGAAATTTTTGAAGTTTGTGAGGAAACTCCTTATTTTGGAAAGGATTTACCTATAGAGTAACTATCTATTTCATTCGTTTTCTTAAATAAAAAATAATTCTCCACCCACACCCAAAACAAAACTTCACACAAATTTTACACAAACTTCCTCCTCATTTTACATCTTTCTTCTATTATTACATCGTTCAGACAACCAAGGCGTTGTTTCAAATATTGACCCAACATTTTCAAAAGAATAAAATACCTACAAAACAGCGTAAAAAGTCAATTCCAAAACTGAAGTTTTGTTCATTGACTTTTTAGTAAGGAAACAAAAATGATTTTTTGTGTTGATGATGATTCTGCAATTCGGGATATTGAAGTTTACACTTTGCAACAAACTGGTTTTAAGGCAAAAGGTTTGTCTTGTGCCGACGAATTGTTTTTGGAATTAAAAAATGTCATTCCAGATTTGATTATTCTTGACATTATGATGGCTGGAAAAGATGGAATTCAAATTTTAAAAGAGTTAAAATCAAATCAAAAATATGCAAATATCCCTGTGATTATGGCAACTGCAAAAGGTTCTGAAATGGATA
The DNA here is from genome assembly GCA_017416145.1 of Spirochaetaceae bacterium. Lineage (GTDB taxonomy): Bacteria > Spirochaetota > Spirochaetia > Treponematales > Treponemataceae > Treponema_I. The sequence goes on from JAFQDD010000033.1 coordinate 8,285, forward strand.
AAATCTATGGCCTTGATTTGGGCTCTGACGATTATCTTGTAAAACCTTTTAGCGTTATGGAAATGGTTTCTAGGGTTAAGGCTGTTCTTCGGCGATGCAATAAGTCAAACAATCAGGAAGAAAAGACAATTCAAGATGGATGTTTGGTTTTGAACAAGGAAGAACATTCGGTTTTTATCAATCAGGAAAAAATCAATCTTACAATCAAAGAGTTTTCACTTTTGGAAATCCTTTTATCAACTCAAAGAAAAGTTTTTACTCGGGAAGAGCTTCTTTCAAAAGTCTGGGGAATGGATTTTGTAGGAGAAACTAGAACTGTTGATGTTCACATAAAAACTTTGCGGAAAAAACTTAATGAGTACGGGGCAAAAATCAAAACTCACGTGGGACTTGGCTACAGTTACGGAGAATAATTATGAGTAAAAAAATATTTCGGGCCATTTTTTTTGTAAGCACATTTTTTCTTTTAATCAGTTTTTTTGTAATTTCAGGCATTTTGTATAGCGAATTTTTAGAAAATGAAAAATCATATTTGCGTACAGAAATTAAGTTTCTAAAAGAATTATTATCAACGCAGGATGATTTTTTAGAAAATTTCAAAAGTGACACTTATCGGCTAACTTTGATTTCGGAAGATGGGGAAGTAATTTTTGATTCAAAAGCAAATGTCAACGAGATGAACAATCACATCAATCGAAAAGAAATTGAAAAAGCCATTGAAATTGGTTCTGGGGAAAGTTTGCGATATTCAGACACTTTGCTTGAAAAAACAATTTACATTGCAACACTTTTGCCAAATCAAAATATTCTTCGCATTTCCACAAATATCAACACAATTTGGGCAATGATTTTTGAACTTGTTCCAACTTTTTTTCTGATTTTTGTGATTTTGACAATTTGCTGTGGATTTTTATCAAATTATCTTGCAAAACAAATTATTGCTCCATTAAACAAATTGAATCTTGATAATCCTATGGAAAATCAGATTTACGATGAAGTTTCTCCTTTGCTTTACCGCATTCACAAGCAAAATAAAAAAATCAAAGAGCAAATGAAAGATTTGCAGCAAAAAATTGATGAAAAAATTGAAATGCAAAAAGTAAAAGAAGAATTTAGTGCCAATGTGAGTCACGAATTAAAAACGCCCTTGCAATCAATTATTGGCTACACGGAACTTTTTGAAAATAATTTAGTAAAACCTGAAGATTCTGGAAAATTTATTGGAAATATCAAAAAAGAATCTATGCGTTTGGTTGCTTTGATAAACGATATTATCCATCTTTCTGAATTGGACGAAATTGAAAAAGTTAGTTTTGAAAAAGTTGATTTAGCCGAAGTGATTTCAGAAACTATTTCTTTGCTTACAAGCTCTGCTTCAAAACGAAACGTAACGCTGTATTTTGAAAATAAAACCGCCTCGGGAATTGTTCAAGGTGTTCCAAGTTACATTCAAGAAATTGTTTACAATCTGATTGATAACGCCATTCGCTACAACAAAGAAGGTGGCAAAGTTTTTGTTTCGCTAGAAAAACTTAAAAATGGCAAACTAGAATTTTCTGTAAAAGACACAGGAATTGGAATCCCAGAAGAATATCAACAAAGAGTTTTTGAACGATTTTTTAGAGTAGACAAAAGCCATTCCCGAGAAACAGGGGGAACTGGCCTTGGTCTTTCCATCGTAAAACACGCCGCCAAAATCCAAAACGCAAAACTCACCCTAGAAAGCCAAGAAAAGCACGGAACAAGGGTTTCGGTGGTGTTTTAGGGGGTGAGGGGGAGTTAATTTCCTCTCATTTCCTACACACAAAATGCGAGGAAATATCCTTTTAAAACTTGTAAACTGTTAATGCAGTGGTAACTTGTGTTGCAAATATAATCGGTACAGTTATAACAGCGGTTTCGCAGGAAAATGCGAAAAGAAAGGGTGTACAAAGTAATTACAACAAGTTATATTTTAATCTTTACACTATACAAAATACACGTTATAATTTATTTATTGGAAATGCCTAAGTTCAGGCGGCGTCTCCCAACTCTAATCTAGTTTATACTAGAAATAATTGATATGGGAGGCTTGTTATGACTTTAGAATTAGTTGTTGCATTGGTAACTTGTATTGCTACCATAACTGGTACAGTTATAACTTTGCTCTCTTTCCTTAGAAATAAAGATAAAGAGTAAAAAATAAAGCCGCCAAAGTCTTAACCCCACTTTTGACGGCTTTCTGTTAATTGTGTGGAGACGACCAAATGTGCTTGGGCGTTTCCTCTTTTTTTAATATAGCATATGGAAAACTATAAGTCAAATATAAAAAAAGGTTTTTGCAAATGCTTTCCATTCAATCCCTCTCTCCTCTCATTTCCCACACACAAAATGCGAGGAAATCTTCTTTCAAAACTTGTAAACTTGTGCAATAATTTTATTAATCAATAAAGCGAGGATTGTATGGATTTTATTTACAGGAAGTTTCTCAACCCTACACACAAATTTTCTAAAAATGTAAACCCTATGTTACAAAAAATCATGAAAAATCACTTTGTGATTGGTTTTATAGGATAATTCATTGTGATATAATCTAAATATCAGTTGGCCAATAAAAATCAAAAGAATAAAGGTGATTTTATGAGTTTAGGTTCAAATATTCAGTATTTGCGAAAATTAAACAGAATGACACAAGAGCAATTTGCAGAAAAATTAGAGGTTTCACGACAAACTGTTTCTCGGTGGGAAGCTGATGAAGTTACTCCCGAACTTGATAAATTGGTGGACGTTTGCTCACTTTTTTCTTGCAAGTTAGATGAATTGGTCAAAGAAAATATGTCTTATAAAGAAGGAATTTATTCTAAAGTTGAACTTAGAAAAGTTCCTGCTTTTAAGATTGCTCGTTATGTGATGATTTCTCCTAATCCAGAAGATGATGTTCAAGCCTATATGAAAAAATGGGGAAAAAACAGCGGACTTCTTGCTTCTTATCCTGATGCCAAAATGATTGGTTGGGATTTTCCCTTTGTTTCACAGGAACAGCAAACAAGATTTGGGCTTCATGGATATGTGGCAGCTTATGTAATTCCAGACGGATTTGAAACAAATTGTCCTGGCGTTGAATATTACGAAAATCTTGAAGCTGAATATGCTGTAATAACTGTAACAGAACCTTTTGTTCAAGCCTTTGAGCGTATTCCCACAGGATATAAACACATTATGGAATTTTTACAAGCAAATAGTTTTAAAGACAAACAATGCGACGGAATTCTTGGTTGTTTTGAACACGAATATACAAAAGACGGAGTTTATTATATGGATATTTATGTTCATGCAGCAAGTGTTACAAAAACTGATGGATACTCAATGTTTAATTAGGGTAAATACCACGAGGCTATAAACTAGTCTCGTGGAAAAAAATCAAATAATCTCTAATCTAAGCATTTTTTTTACTTAACTTGCGTTTCCAATCTAAAGTTTATTTTTCTTTACAGGAAGTTTTTCAAAATGTATAATATTCGTAAAAGAAGCTGATTTTGGGTGATTTTATGGAAAATATGTATTTGGTTTGTCTAATAATTGTATTTATAGTAGCAATTGTTGAAACTATTTTATCATCAACTTGGAATAAACATTATTTTTCCCACGGAATTGAGATTTTCAAAAAATCAATTCCAGTTTCTAATTTGGATAATGCATCACATAAAATTTCAGAGTTTGTAAATAATTTAGATAAACAAAAAGGTTTTTCAAACTACAAAGGTGCAGACTTGGATGATAATGTTTTTGCATTCCAAAAAAAGTTGATAACAATAGGTACCTCTCGTAACGGTTTAGAAAGTATACACGGAACAATTTCAATCGATTCTGAAACTAGGGCTATTAGAATAAAAGGTTTTGTAGGATACAGTTTTTTATCGTTAATGATTTATATTTTTATTTTTTTTCTGTTAGATTCTGACTTAGTTTCTGCCTTGATTATAGTCTCTATTCTTTCATTGTTATCATATTGGTTTGAGTCTAGGAGATATAAAAAATTAACTACAGAGATTACAAATTTAATAAATAGTTAGTTTTTGTAAAAGCGATTTTTATTAAAAAATATATGTAATATTATTTAACATAGGATATTCTAAAAATATGACGTTGCAAAAACTTTACAGTTATACTCGACAAGCTATAAATGATTTTCAGCTGATTCAAGAGGGAGACAAAATTGCTATTGGGGTGTCTGGTGGCAAGGATTCTCTGGCTTTGTTGTACTCTTTGGCGGGGTTGCAAAAATTTATTCCAGAAAAAATTCAGTTGGTTGCTATCACTGTGGATTTGGGTTTTGGGGATTTTGATACTGAGGCTGTGAAAAAACTTTGTGAAAAGTTAGAAATCCAATATCACGTGATAAAAACTCAGATTGCAGATATTTTGAAGGCGAAAATCAAAGAGGGAAGTTTTTGTTCTCTGTGTGCAAAAATGCGAAAAGGTGCTTTAACGGATTTTGCCAAAAAATTAGGTTGTAACAAAATTGCCTATGCTCACCACAAAGACGATTTTATTGAAACAATGTTGCTCTCGCTTTTTTATGAAGGTCAATTTTTCACTTTTCCCCCAACAAAATATTACAAAGAATCTGATATTACAGTAATTCGTCCTCTAATTTACATTCCAGAAAAGGATATTATCGGTTTTCAAAACAAAATGGCTTTTCAAAGTGTGAAAAATCCTTGTCCCCATGACGGAAACACTCGCCGAGAATATGTGAAAAATCTTTTGCATCAATTAAAAAAGGATAATCCAAAAATCAAAGAAAAAATGTTTAACGCAATTCTTAAAGGAAAAATTTATGAGTGGTGATAATTTTAGTTATTGATGATATCTATAAAACTAAAACCGGATAGGAGATATAAATTATGAAACAAATTTTATACAGATTTTGGCAATGCACTTGGGGGATTTTTCAAACAATTTTAGGATTTATATTATTTTTGAAATATTTCAAAAATAAACATTTTAGTTATCACGGTGCAATTATTACTGAATGGAATAATAATACAAGTTTATCATTAGGTTTATTTGTTTTTGTTACTGTACATCCTTTTTTCACAGAAAAATACAAATATGAATATACTCAAGAAGAATTGGCAAGAAAACTTTTAGTTCACGAATATGGACACACTATTCAGTCTCTTATTCTTGGACCTTTGTATTTAATTGTGATAGGAATCCCTTCAACTTTATGGGGATTTTTATTTGCAAAAAAACGCTATGAAAAACAAATTCCATATTGTGCTTTTTTTACAGAAAGTTGGGCTAATAAATGTGGCGAATATGTTACAAATGAAGAATCTATTGGTGAAATGATATTATAACGGTATATTTTTTTTATTTACGCAAAATTAACAAACAAAAGTTCTATTGTTTGTCTTTTAGTAGTTTAACTTTACAAAAATAGTAAATAAAACTTGACTTTATATATTTTCTGAGTTATGATTTTAAATATGAAAGATATTTTAATAAAATTGCGTCAGGAAAATCGATATTCTCAGAGTTTGCTTTCTAATGTTTTGGGGATTTCTCGTCAGGCTTATATAAAATACGAATCTGGAGAAGTGGAGCCTTCTGTGGAAATTGTCCGAAAACTTAGTAAAATCTACAAAGTTCCTTATTCGGTTATTATTGATAATGATCTTCAATATCTTCAAAAAACTAAAACCTATGTTATTCCAGAAGAAACATATCTTTGTGTGGCTGATTCGGGTGCTTTTTCATCTGGGGAAAAATCCCAATATTCTAAAAGTGAAATAGTGTACGATTTTTCAGAGGATTATTCAGCAGAGGTGGCAAGTCCTGCTGTTTTCTACGGAATGAGCAAGTTGAATACAGAATCAACTATCCAATATTTTCAAAATCAGTTGGAAAGTTTACAGGAGGTAATTATGGAAATGCGGAAAAAACTTAAGGATTTTGTTCTTTCAAAATCAGATAATGCAGTTGCTGAAAAATCTCCTTCTTACTCAAAATCTCGTAGCTTCAACAAAGAAGAATTTTTCAAACTTGTTGGTAAAATTAATTTAGACAGTTCTTCTGTTACTGAATTGCGGGAGAAAAGTCTTATATGATTTTGCTAGATACAAATGTGATAATCGATTTACTAAACAATGAAGATGATTCTCGTTGGAATTTGCTGAATCAAGAAGATTGTGTTATTTGTGGAATTGTGATTTCAGAACTTTACAGTGGAATCCGAAGCAAGAAAGAAGAAAAGGCTGTGGAACTTTTTGTAAATTCTTTAGATTGTCTTTCTGTTGAAGAAGGTGATTGGCAAAAAATCGGTCAGCTTATTTCCAATTTTAAGAAAAACGGGTTGTCTGTTCCTTTTCAAGACGCAGTTTTAGCTTATCTTTCAATAAAATATGGTTGTAAAATTCTAACTTTGGACAAACATTTTCCTATGATGAAAGTCTTGGAAGATAGAATTGGGCTGTGGGAAATTTGCTAAGTTATGAGGAAATAAAAATGCACAAAGATTTTTCAGCGTTAAACAAGTTGATGCAAGACAATTTAAAAAAGCAAACAACATTTTCTGATGGCATAAAAAATCTTCTTCAACTTAGAAACAATTTAATGGAAGAAATTGATTTGATTTTTAAGACAACTTCGCAGGAAGATTTTTTTGCGTTACCTTTTCCAAAATCAAAAGGAAATACAAACGCTACAATAGCTTGGTCAATTTATCATATTTTTAGAATAGAAGACATTGTTTGTAATTCTGTAATAAACAGCAAAACACAGATTTTTTTTGACTACGATTTCCAAAATCGAATGAATTCTTCTATTATAACTACCGGGAACGAACTTTCAAATGAAGAATTGATTGAATTTTCTAAAAAGTTAAATATTCAAGAACTTTATAAATATGCAAAACTTGTAAAAGAAACTTCTGAAAAAATGATTTTGGAAATATCTTACGAAGAGACAAAATTAAAAATTCCAGAAGAAAAAAAAGAATATTTAAAATCATTAAAAGTTGTAAGTTTGAATGAATCCTCTAGTTGGTTAATTGATTATTGGTGTGGTAAAAATGTCCGCGGTCTTTTGCAAATGCCTTTTTCTCGCCACTGGATAATGCACGTGGAAGCGTGTTTGAAAATAAAAAATAAACTGGAGGAAAGAAAATGAAATTAGACGGTTTTGGACTTTTTGTAGAAGACATGGGAAACATGATTCGATTTTACAAAGATGTGCTGGGTTTTGAAATCAAAGAAGCTGAAGATACTTCAAATGTTTATCTTGTAAAAGATGGAACTTTGTTTCTTTTGTACGGCAGAAAAGATTTTGAAAAAATGACAAGCCGAAAATACGAATACATAAAAGGCTTAAATGGTCATTTTGAAATTGCACTTTATGTAGACACTTTTGAAGAAGTAGACAGCGCTTACGAACAAGCCATTTCAAAAGGGGCAAAATCAGTTTTGCCACCAGAAAACGAACCTTGGGGGCAGCGAACTTGTTACATCGCCGACCCAGAAAACAACTTGATAGAAATAGGCTCCTTTAATCGTCCTTTTGATGAAAGGGATGGATAAGTTGAAAGGACTTATGAAACATTTTGTTTCATAAGGATAATGTAGATAAAATCTGATTTTTGGAACTGGTAAAAAATCCGAATTTAGAGAAGAAGAAAAATGATAGATATTACAAATTGGATGTCAAACTTTTTGCAGACATTAAATAAAACTTTTGAAAATCGTGTGTGGTTTGTTGGGCTTCAAGGCAGTTATGGTCGTGGTGAAGCAACAGAAACAAGTGATATTGATGTTGTTGTAATTCTAGATGAATTGTCCGCCAAGGATATTCAGCTTTATAATGACATGCTAGACACGCTGTCTCATAGAAAATTGATTTGCGGTTTTCTTTCAGGTAAGAATGAAATTATGAACTGGGAGCCATCTGACTTGTTCCAGTTTTGCAATGATACCACGCCAATCAAAGGAACTCTTGATGAAGTGTTTGCTCTTATTGATGAAAATGCTATAAATAGAGCAATCAAAATTGGTGCGTGCAACATATTCCACGGATGTGTTCACAATATGCTCCATGAAAAAAGTGAAGATATTTTGCGGGGCTTATATAAATCTGCTTCTTTTGTGGTGCAGGCAATCGTCTTTAAGCAAACTGGGAACTATATAAAATATCAGGAAGAATTACTTAAAGTTGCGTTGCCAAATGAACAATCTATTATCAAAAATTTTCTAAATTTGAAAAATGGCGGAACGGTAGATTTCAGTTTGATGTCTGAAACTTTGTTTGATTGGGCAAAAAAGTGGATTTCAGAAAAACCATAAGTTTTTTTGCTTAAGGACGCAAAAATATGTAATAATGTAAATTGTGAAAAAACTATAATATGGAGCCTATTTTATGGAAAAATCAAAACTTTTATTAAACACACTTGCAAAATTTTTTGCGGGTCTCATTTTAGTTTGTGTTTTGCTATTTTTGCCTGCAGGAACCTTTCATTATTTTAATGGCTGGCTTTTTATTGCATTGCTTTTTGTACCAATGATGATTTTGGGAATTGTTTTATTTTTTAAAGCTCCAGAATTGTTGGCAAAGCGACTTTCTTCAAAAGAAAAGGAAAAAACTCAGCAGGGGGTTGTGAAATTTTCTGCTTTGATTTTTCTTTTGGGATTTGTAATTGCCGCCTTAGATTTTAGATTCGGTTGGTCAAAAGTTCCTCTTTGGGTTGTAATTGTTGCAAGTGTGATTTTGCTAATTTCTTACGGACTTTACGCAGAAGTGATGCGAGAAAACGCATATCTTTCTCGCACGGTGGAAGTTCAAGAAAATCAAAAAGTTGTGGATACAGGAATGTACAAAATTGTTCGCCATCCAATGTATGCAGTTACAATTTGGTTGTTTTTATCAATTCCTTTAGTTTTGGGCTCTTGGTGGGCGTTGCTTTGTTTTGTTCCATATCCAATTTTAATTGCAGTAAGAATCAAAAACGAAGAAAAAATCCTTGAAGAAGGACTTCCTGGCTACACAGAATACAAACAAAAAGTGCGCTGGAAGATTTTGCCTTTTGTGTGGTAATGTTGTGAATTTATAAGTTTTAAATGCGTATAATCAAAGAATGACTAAAATTGTAACTTGCGCATAATCGAAATTCACTCTATAATATGCGTATAATCAAAGAATATGCGTGCTAATTATATGCGCATAATTTGGAGCTTTATGATATTAGAAAGAAAAATCTATAAAAAACTTTTAGAATGGAAGAACGAAAGTAAAGGAACAAAAGCTCTTATGGTGGAAGGAGCTCGTCGAATTGGGAAGTCTACCATATGTGAAGAATTCGGAAAAAAAGAATACGAAAGCTATATCCTGATTGACTTTGCAAAAAAAGACAAAGAAATTGAAATGTATTTTGAAACACATTTGAATGACCTTGATACTTTTTTTATGCTGTTACAAGCTCATTTTGGAAAAAAACTTACAGAAAGAAAATCACTTATTATTTTTGATGAGGTGCAGATATTTCCACAAGCACGTGCCGCTATAAAATATTTGGTAGCAGATGGGCGATATGATTATATTGAAACTGGTTCTCTTATTTCTATCAAAGAAAATGTAAAGGATATTGTAATACCATCTGAAGAGCGACATATTAATATGTATCCGTTGGATTTTGAAGAATTTGCTTCGGCTTTGGGCGAAGATTTGCTTGTGGAGTATATCAAAAAGTGTTTTGAAAAAAAAGAACCGTTGGAAAGGGGAATGCATAATAAGGCAATGTTGTTGTTTAATCAATATATGTTTGTTGGAGGTATGCCAAAGCCTGTTGTAGCATTTATTCAAAATAAAAAGGATTTTACTGAGGCTGATAAGGAAAAAAGGGATATTCTTAGATTGTACCGAGAAGATATTATGAAAATAGATGCTAGATACAGGAGCAAGGTTCTTTCTATTTTTGATCAAATTCCAGGATTCCTTTCAAGTCATGAAAAACGAATTGTATTTAAACAGTTACAAAATGGTAGTTATGCAGAGCAATATGAAGAAACATTCTTTTGGTTAGCAGATTCTATGATATCTAATGAAAGTTTTTTGTGTAATGATCCAAATGTAGGTTTATCATTAAATGAAACAAGAAGTTATGTTAAGTGCTATTTGGCAGATACTGGTCTTTTAGTAAGCCATGCCTTTGATGAAAATGAACTACTTGAAGATGATGTATATAAACAAATCCTTGCTGGAAAGTTGGAAATAAATGAAGGAATGCTTTATGAAAATGCTATAGCACAAATGCTTGTTGCAAGTGGACATAAGTTGTATTTTTACACCCATTACAATAAAGTAAAACATAGAAATGATATAGAAATTGATTTTATCATCTCGAATAACAGCAAATTAAAATACAAGATGTATCCGATTGAAGTAAAATCAGGAAAACAGTATAAAACAACATCATTGAATAATTTTAGAGAAAAATATAAAAATAGAATTGGAGAAAGCTACATTATTCATCCTAAAAATCTAATTATTAAAGATGGAATTATTTGTATTCCTCCATACATGACGATGATGTTATAAAGATTGAAGTATGATATAATGAAATAAGCTTAATTAATAAAAATGATTATTTTGATAACAGGGGCATCCCACACAGGAAAAACTTTATTTGCTCAAAAATTGCTGGAAAAATACAAATATCCGTATCTTTCAATAGACCATTTGAAAATGGGATTAATTCGCAGCAAAAACACAAATCTAACTCCCTGTGATGACGAAAAACTTACAAATTATCTGTGGCCAATAGTTCGAGAAATGATAAAAACCGCAATCGAAAATAATCAAAATTTGATTGTTGAAGGTTGCTACATTCCTTTTGATTGGCAAAAAGATTTTGAAAGTGAATATCTGAACAAAATAAAATATTATTGCTTGGTTTTTAGTGAAAACTATATAAAAAATCATTTTGACGACATAAAAAAACACGCAAACGCCATAGAAAATCGCCTTTATGACGACTGTACAATGGAAGAAGTTCTAAAAGATAACGCTTCCTACTTGGAACAAGCAAGAAAACACAATTTGAATTGTGTATTAATAGAAGAAAAGTATGAAGTTGATGCAGATGTGATACTCTACAGTAAATGATTTTGAAAAAAAATAGAAATTACGTTAATAATTTCGAATCTGTGTGGCAAAAATTTACTGTTAAATAGAAAATCACCGAAATAATCAATAAATTGCTTTACTATACAAAAGAATAGTTGTATAATATAAATATTGGAAATGCCCAATTTCAGGCGGTGGACTCCCGATGCTAAATCTAGTTAAAACTAGAAATAAAAACTTAGGGAGGCTCTAAGATGACAAAGTACGAAAAAATTTCGTTAGCTATTAGTATAGCACTTTTAATTCTTAGCTTGCTTTCTTACTTTAAAATGTAAATAAGCAAAAAAAACCGCCAACGTCCTCTAAACATTTGGCGGTTTTTAACCAAAACGTGGAGATGACCAAATTGAAATTAGGCATTTCCTTTCTTAGAATATATCACACTTGTATAGTGATGTCAAATAAATTTGCGGGAGAGTTCTATGGAAAAAATTAATCTTTCACCTGATTGGGTTTTTAGTCCACAGCCTATGTATATTATTGGAACAAAAAATGAGGACGGTTCACCGAATTTCTGTATTATTACCTGGCTTGGATTTTCTTTTGATAATGGTCCTTGTTTGATGATGACTGTTGGTGGCACAAAACTTACCCAAAAAAATATTCTTCGTGAAAAAAAGTTTTCCGCAAATATGATTACAGAGGACACTCTTTGGCTGGCTGATTATTTTGGAAATACCAACGGTGAAAATGGTCAAAAAAATGAAATTTCATACAGTTATGAATGGGGCAAAAAAGTTGATGTTCCAATAATTAATGAATGTCACTGGAGTTATGAATGTGAAGTTTCGCGAGTGATTGAATTAAATGGGGCTCATTTGTATTTGGCAGCAATCAAAAATATTCAGATTGATAAACAATTCGAAAACATGAATATGAAAAAAATTGATTTGGAGCAGATTCATCCAGTAATTTATGCTCCTTACAATTATTTTTCCATTGGTAACAAACTTGGTGAAATGGGAGATTGGCAAAAACATTTTAACAAAGACGTTTACGATTTTTGTCCAATGTTTGAAAATCAAAAATATTTGCTTCGGCCTGTTGATGAAAAAGATTTGAAAGATTTACACAAAGTTTATTCAGATAAAAATGCAGTTCCCTTTTTTAATGGGGACAATTGTCACGGAGATAATTTTTACTACAAAACTGAGGAACGAATGAAACAAGCCATTGATTTTTGGTCCTTTTCTTATAAAAATCGATATTTTGTGCGGTGGACAATTTTTGATAAATCAGTTGGACACGCTGTGGGGACAATTGAACTTTTTCATCGTGATTCAGAAAAAGATTTTTTTAACAATTGCGGACTTCTTCGGTTAGATTTGCGAAGTGATTACGAAAAATCAACAGAAATTGAAAATATTCTATCTTTGATAATTCCAAAAGCTTTTGATTTGTTTGATTGTGACAAAATTGCTACAAAATGCTGGGAAAACGCAAGGGAAAGAAAAATTGCTTTGGAAAAAATTGGGTTTTCTTCATCATCGCATAAATTAATTGGTGAAAGTGAAGAATACGATAATTATTTTGTGTTAGAAAAAAATAGAAGATAAAAGATAAAATTTTTTTCTGAAGTCTAATTCAACATCGATTTGGAGGGTGGAAACATGGCGTCGTCAAAAGAATATTTATCCTACATTTTAGAGCAACTTTCAGATTTGGAAGAAATCACTTTTAGGCAGATGATGGGGGAATACATCATTTATTATCGTGGAAAAATTGTTGGTGGAATCTACGATAATCGATTTTTGGTAAAACCTGTGATGGCGGCAGTTTCTCTTATGCCCGATGCGTTGTACGAAAGACCTTATGACGGTGCAAAAGAAATGCTACTTGTTGATAATGTGGAAAGCAAGGAATTTCTTTCAAAGTTGATTAACACAATGTATGATGAATTACCAGCGAGGAAAAAGTAATGAATTGTTTTCTTACAGGGATAAAATATAGTTCGAAGCAATGATTGATAAAGACAGATTTATTACTGCTTAGATAAGAGTATGGAGTAAAAACAATGATATTTGATAAAGCAAATATAAAAGATATCGGTGTATTGACTGATTTACGAATTGCATATTTAAATGAGGATTTAGGTATTATTTCGGACGAAAACTTAGAGTTAATGCAATCAACTTTGCCAAGCTATTATGAAAAACACCTCAACAAAGATTTGATGGCTTATGTGGCAAGGGACGAGAGGAATATTGTTTCATGTGCATTTTTATTGATAGTGGAAAAGCCTATGAGTCCGTCATTTATTACCGGGAAGACAGGAACCGTTTTAAATGTTTATACGAAGCCAGAGTGTAGGAAGAAAGGTTATGCAAAGAAATTAATGACTATGATGTTGGAAGATGCCAAAACAGAAGGCGTGAGCATTATTGAATTAAAAGCAACCGAGGATGGATATTCACTTTATAAATCTGTTGGTTTTGAGGATGTTGTAGCCAAGTATCATAATATGAAAATCGTGTTGCAGTAATTGATGTGGAGGTATCACATGGAAGAAAAAATTACCCTATGCGGAGATAATTGTATAGAATGTCCTAGATACAATGCGCATAGTGATGAAGAACTAATAAATGTAGCGGAACTATGGTATAGGGTAGGCTGGCGAGACCACATTGTATCCAAGGTCGAAATCAAATGTGAAGGATGTTCTTCTGCCAAAACTTGTACATATCATTTGGTAGAATGCACAAAGGCGCATAACGTAAATAAATGCAATCAGTGTGCAGAGTTTCCGTGTGAAAAGATTAGTAACATGTTGGAGCGTTCTAAGGAGTATCAGAAACGCTGCAAAGAGGTCTGTTCGGATGCAGAGTATGAGATGCTGGAGAAGGCATTTTTTTATAAGGAAAGTAATTTGAGAAAGTAAAGGGGTTTTGTTGTTATGGATTTAATAAAAATACAAAAATTTATTAAAAAGCAAAAGGTGAGTTTTATTTGTTCTGTTGATGAGAATGGATTTCCCAATGTGAAAGCAATGCTGAAACCAAGAAAGATAAATGGATTGAAGGAATTCTATTTCTCCACAAATACATCCTCACTTAGGGTGAAGCAGTTTCTAAGCAATCCTAATGCCAGTATCTATTTTTATCGTAAGGGATTGATTAAATACACAGGTGTTATGTTAGTTGGCAAAATGGAAGTTCTAACGGACCAAAAAACTAAGGATATGATTTGGAGAAAAGGGGACACCATGTTTTATAAAAAAGGTGTTACAGATCCGGATTATTGTGTTCTGAAATTTACTGCGCAAAAGGGCAGATATTATTGTGATTTGAAGACGGAGAGTTTTGAAGTATAAAATGGTAGGAATTTATTTTAGTGGAACTGGTAATTCCAAATATGCAGCAGAATTCTTTTGTAATGAATATGATGAAGCGGCTAAAGCATTTTCGATAGAGGACGATAATGTTCCCCAGGCTGTGAGAAATGAAGAAATGCTTGTATTTGCATATCCAGTGCAGTATAGTACCGTGCCAAAAATATTACGTGATTTTATAATTGAAAATAAAGAACTTTGGCAGAATAAGAAGGTTTTTGTTATCGCCACAATGGGATTGTTTAGTGGTGATGGTGCAGGTATTCTTGGAGGACTTTTACATCAATATGGTGCAAAAATAATCGGCGGGTTGCATCTGAAAATGCCAGATAGCATAGGCGATGAAAAAGTGCTCAAGCGTCCGCTAGAAAAGAACAAGGAGCTTGTGAAGAAAGCGGAGCAAAAGATTAGGAAATCAGTTCAGCTTTTGAAAGCAGGAAAACCAACTCAGGAGGGAATTGGTATATTGTATCGCTTATCTGGCTTCTTTGGACAAAGATTATATTTTGGACATAAGACAAAAAATTATTCTAATAAACTGCGTGTGGATGAAGATAAATGCATAGGGTGCGGCAAATGTGAAAAGTTATGTCCGATGAATAATATCAAGATTGTTGATAAGAAAGTGGTACAGAATAACCAGTGTACCATGTGTTATAGATGCATCAATAACTGTCCGAAGCAAGCTATGACGTTGCTTGGGAAAGCAGTTGTGGAGCAGAGCGTGATAGAGAAATATCTATGATGAGGATTACGGATGATATGAAAAAGATATATAAGTTTGAACCATGGTTTTTTATGTTTTTTGGAGTTTTTCATTTACATAGAATTTGGGGACTTGTGGACAGAAACTCTTATGCAAAGTTTTGGATAAATGTCATGGAAAGTAGAGGATTATTTTACTTTGTACTAATGGGTATATTGTCTGCCCTTTGTGTACTCGGAATAATTATTTTCTTTAGGAATTTGCGGTACAACTATTGGTGGAGATGGATATATCTGTGTGGTGGCGGATATTTATTATTTGATTTGTTTGCTATTGCAACCGGATTGGAGTTTTGGCACGATTTAATTCTGGCAATGTTTGATGTGACGGCAAGGTATTGGAATTTGCTCTGGGGTGGATTTATAGCGATGGGCGGTGCGGTATTTGTGTTGGGGATATTGCTAAAATTGAAGAATAAGCAAGGATAATACGTAAAAGTATGTAGTTGGTGAAATGTGTAGGTATTTGTTGTATAATATAATTGACTGATAATACATGATTATCAGT
>JAFQDD010000034.1 GCA_017416145.1 Spirochaetaceae bacterium
CATCCTGTATTGGGTTTAGTAGGATATATTATTACAAGTATTTGTCGAATACTTCTTTTACATTCAATAAAGTGTCCAAAATGTAAAAAGTCAGTTGATAATTGGACAACAATTTTTAGTGGTAATAATGATGGATTGTTTATGCCAATGTCTAAAATCTGTAGAACATGTGGATTCAATTTTAAAGAAAGCGAATAAAAACATTTAAACTCATATATATTTGATTTTTCTTATACCCCATGTTAAACTAACTCTATGCAAGAAAAGACTTTACTAAAGAAATTGCTTTTTATTTATATTTTTTATAACTTGTTCTCTATTTGCCAAAGAAATGGAATATGAAAAAAATATCATTATTACTCTTGTTTTTACTGTTAATAAATCTCTGTTTTGCAAATATTTTTCCAGTTAAATATGGCGACCTTTTTGGATATATTGATGAAAATCTTCAAGCAATAACAAAACCGATATATGAAGAAGCAACAAATTTTGATAATGGAATCGCTGTAGTGAAACAAGATTCCAGATATTACTTAATAAATCAGAATTTTGAAAAAATAAAAGAAATCGATGCTGATTATTTATGGCTGCCTCCACAAAATGGTTTTATCGCTTTTGGAAATCAAAAGAATAAAGTTTTTTTTGTAGATTATAATGGAAATATTGTTTTATCAGGATTAGATTCTTGTTTCCCTTTTGTGAATGGATATTCTGTTATAAAGAAAAATGGGAAGATATATTTATTTTCCAGTAATGGCGAAATCTTAGAATCTTTGAAAGACTACAAAAATTGCATAAACTGTGGCAACGGATATTATTCTGTAAAAAATAAAAATGGATTGTATGGAATTGTTGACGCTAATAATAACAAGATTATGAGATTTATATCAAAAAAGCCAATTTACAGCCTAAAAGATATTTTCGTATTACAGATAGATTTTGCAGGTTGGGAAAATGATTATATTGAATTCGTTGATGAATCTGGAAGTACACTTTTCGATGTAATTTATTACGACAATGCTGGAGTAACGGAAAGTGGAATTGTAGTTCAATATGGAGCTATTGGATTTGATGGATTTTGGAAAATTATAAATACTCAAAACGAAGATTTATTATATTTTGATGATAATATTCTTATTGATAAATTTGTAAAATCTAAGTCAATAATGACTTATTTAGACAAAAATAATGAGAAAAATTATCTTTATGGATATATGGATGTTAACGGCGAAAAAATCACAGAAGCGATTTTTGAAAACTGCTCAAATTTTAAATTTGGTTTTTCAGAAGCAATTTTAGATGGGAAAAATGTTTTAGTATCAGAAAATGGAGAAGTTTATGATATCGAAACAATTTTTAGATGATAGAATGAACAATTCAAAACAAATAAAACAAGGTTCTAAAACACGAATTTTGCGGAGAAATCTATGATAAAAATAATCAAACAAAGCGACGTTTTTTTGAAATTGATGATTCATTAGAGAAAGAGTTGTTTAGATTTTTCCTATAGTTATCGCTAAACCACCACCATACAATCAAAAATCTTACAACCTCAACCCTTCTCACAACAACTCTTCCTCAAAATCCTCTGGTTTTCCTTCCCAAATTATTTTTCCTGCTTTCATAACGATTATTTTATCACCAAGTTTTTTTGCTTCTTCAATGTCGTGGGTAACAAGAATTGCGGTAAACCCTAGTTCTTTTTGCCAAGTGCTTAAATCCGCTGTGAGTTTTTTTCGGAGTGGGGCATCTAGAGCAGAAAATGGTTCGTCAAAAAGCACAACTTTGGGTTCTGCAATCAGTGTGCGAACAAGAGAAACCCTTTGTGCTTCGCCACCAGACAAGGTGTGAGGAAGCCTATTTTCCATGGAATCAAGGCCAAAGCGTTTTAGCCAATCTTTTCCAATTTCCTGTCGTTGCTTTTTGGAAATGCCCTTACAATCTAGAGCAAATGTTGCATTATCAATTATTTTTAGATGTTCAAAAAGGCAAGGGGATTGAAAAACCATTCCAATATCCCGCTTGTTTGGAGGAAGTTTTGTAATATCTTTTTTATCAAGGTGGATTTTTGCATTTTTTCCAGAAGGTAAAAGTCCTGCAATCATCCGAAGAATTGTGGATTTTCCAGAACCAGAGTGCCCCACAATGGCAAGAGTTTTTCCTTTTTCCAAAGTTGCTGAAAAATCAATTGAAATATTTTCGTAATCCATGTGAAGATTTTCTATTTCTAAGTAATTCATTGCTTATTTTCCTTTTAAAGTGGATTGTTTTTGGGAGGCAAAGGCAAAAACTGTTATGCCCATTAATATCAAAATTGAACCGCAGGAACAGGCTTCTGCAAATTTGTAGCTGGAAGCCAACCGATATGTGTACAAAGCCAAGGTTTCAAAGTTGTGGATTCCTAAAATTAGGGGAAGACTTGCATCTCCTGCACTGATGGCAAAGGCAAATCCAAAGGCAATGAACACTGGCTTTTTTAACTGGGGTAATATCACTTTGAAAATCACGTCTAAGGGATTTTTTGAAAGTAGGGTAGCCGCATTTGTTACATCAAGGGAGATTTTTTCCAAGGGATTTTGGATTTGTTGCAAGGCAAAAGGCCAAGCCAAAGAGGTTTGTATCAATATTAAAATCCATTTTGATGGGGAAAAATCTATAAAAGTTGAAAAATTGATTATTCCAAAACCTAAAACCACAGAAGAAACTGCCATTGGTAAAAGTGGTAGCGTTTTTAAGATTGTGCTTTTTTTTAGTGGATCAATTTTTCTTGAAAAAAGGCTATAAACCAAGGCCAAAATTGAAGATAAAAGTCCTGTGAAAAACCCTGTGAAAATTGTATTATTTAGAGCTTCCCAAAAGGAATTTTTCTTAAAAAGGGAAGGATATTTTGAAAATCCTTTTATAAATATTAAAATCAGTGGAAGAATTAAAAATAAAAAGATTGCAAAAATTGTTAGTGCAAAAAATACTTTTCCAAAAGGGTTTGAAAAGTTTTTTGGAGATATTTTTTTGCTGGTGGTTAAGTTTTCTACAAGGCGAGATTTTTTTGAAATTGAAACGTACAAAAACACAAAGGTTAGGGCTGTAAAAGTTTCTATGAGGGCAAGTTTTGCAGCGTAAGAAAAGTCTAGTGTGTTTTTTGCGGCTTGGTAGATTTCTACTTCCAAGGTGGAACAGCCCACTGTGCCAAAAAGCAAAACGATTACAAAACTGAAAAAGCAATACAAAAAAACTATAATGCTGCTGGATGCTATGGCTGGTAAAATGCCTGGAAAAGTTACAGTTTTGAAGGTTTTGAATCTGGTGGCTCCAGCAAGTTGTGCCACTGAATATTTATCTTCTGGAAGGTTTTTCCAGCTTTCAGAAACTGTGCCCATAATCACAGGAAAGTTGTAAAATCCGTGAACTATAACAATGCCCCAAAAGGAATACAAAAATGTTAAAGGGCTTTCAGAAAATCCAAAAATCTTTACTAAAAATTGGTTGATTACACCGTTCATTCCAAAGGGCATAACGTAGCCTAAAGCCATAATGAGAGGGGGAATGCAAAGTGAAACTGATGAAAGGGATGAAAAAAACTTTTTGCCGAAAAAGTTTTTACAAGCTAAAAAATAAGCCATAGGAAGTCCAACTAGCAAAGCCACACAAGTTGATAAAAAAGCTTGTTTTACGGTGAACCATAAAACTTTTCCCATGGTGAAAAAGTTTATAGAATTTGTAGCTTCTTTTAGTGGAAGAAAAGCTCCCACTAGGGTGATGAAAAAAAGAGAAATCACAAGTATGGTTAAAAATACTGAAGCAACATAGAGACTATTATATGTTGTGGTTTGTAAAAATCTTTTTTTCATCAAATTGTCCTAGGTGTTAGCTTATTTTTGATTTAAGAAATCTTGTGGATTTACCAGTAAAAAATCAGCCTGATAAAACTAACCTGCAAGAATTGCTAAAACTTTTTCTACAGCTTTTTCTAGTTCAGCTTGGTCAACTGTTAGAGTTTTTGCTGGAACTGGAGAAACTTCGTAGCAAGAAGGCAATTCCACTGTATTGTTAATAGGGTACATCCACTGGGTTTCTGGGATAATTTCCTGAGCTTCTTTAGAAATTAGAAAATCCAAAAATGCTTTTCCACCCTCTGGATTTTTGGCATTTTTTACAAGACCAGCTCCTTCAATTTGCATTGGGTGACCTTTTTCAAATTCTAGGGCAACGTATCTATAATCTTCACCGTCGTAAATGTGATAGGCAGGACTTGTGGTGTAGCTGATTACAAGTGGAGCTTCTCCAGAAGTGAAAAGCCCATAACCTGTGTCCCAGCCTGGAGCCATTGTTAAAATATTTGGCTTTAATGCTTTCCAAAAATCTTCAATGCCGTCAAGACCATATTCTGCCAAAGTCCAAGCTACAAAGCCTAAACCTGGTGTACTTGTGCGTGGATCCATTAAGATGATTTTTTTCTGGTAAATGTCTTTTGTTAAATCTGAAAGACAAGTTGGAGAAGGAATATTTGCGTAGCTATCAAAAATCATAGCAAAACTTGACCAATCAAAAGGTGATAAAAACCACTCTGAATCAAGAACTAGATTGCTATCGATTAAAGTATCTGCGTTTTGTGGTTTGTAGCTTTCTAAAATGTTTTCAGCTTTTGCTTTGTCTAAAAGATTGTTATCAATTCCGATTAGAACATCTGCTTTTGGCTTTGCTTTTTCAAAAGCAGCTTTAGAAAGAACTTGGGCTGCATCACCTGCACTTATCATTGTAACTTTGTAGCCTGTTTTTTCTTCAAAGGCTTTTACAATGGCAGGACCTGGCCCCCATTCAGAACAAAATGAATCGTAGGCATAAATCACAACTTCATTGTTGCGAGAATTATCGGCTTCTTTTGAGCCACCTGCGAATACAAGAGAAAAACTAAAAATAAAAAGGAAAATTGTAAAAAGACGTGTCTTCATACTTCCTCCGCTGGTATTATCCAGATCAGGTTTGCGGGTATAATCTCAGAGTATTTAAGCTAACAGCCCAATACACACCCCGGTTGATAAGTGGAGTATATGAAAAATGCGTTTTTTGTGCAATAGGTTTTGACAGATTTCTAAAAGTCTGAATCTTGGATTTTTTCTAAAATCCCATAGGCCATTTCTTTTATCCCAACTTGATATGTGATTTCTTCTTTCAATGGTTTTACATCATAATAATTTGCTGGAACCCATTGTTCGTAGGCTGAACGAGTTGAAATAATATTAAATCCACAGAACCTTGTTAGAGATTCCAGTTTTATTACAGTTTCAATATCCTTGGAAACAGTGATTTGATTGAGTCTTTCAGAATTTCCAACTGTTCCCAAAACGATTTTTCCGTAATGAATTGCGATGCCACCAGAGATTTTGGGCAAATTCTTTTCTACAAGTTCTGGTTGCAATTCTTGTATGATTTGTTGAATTTTTATGGCACAATCAAAGGCTTTTATTCCGTCTTTTGGGAAAATGGCAATAATTCCGTCTCCTAAGTATTTTTCGATAAAGCCACCGTGTTCTCGAACAACTGGAGAAATTTTGCCTAAAATTAGGTTTAATATTTCAAAAATTTCTTTTGGTGCAAGATATTCTGTTTTGCTAGAGAATTGCTTAATATCAAAACACAAAAGGGTAGCTTTTTGACTTATCCATTCTCCAGGATTTATATCAGTTAAACTTTTTTTGTTTAGAAGTGATAAAACCTCTTTGGGAACAAAGCGAGAATATCTTTCATTTGCCTGAGAAAGGGACTCTGTCAAGCGAATTACCGATTTGTGAGATTTTTCTTGTTGCCGAGCGATTATCAATGTTTGGATGAATACAAAGATAATAAAAGCATAAGAAATAAAACTAGTTGATGAGAGAATGATATAAATATTTGTAAGAGCTGCAATGTCGTGGATAGCCGCAGTAATGGTAACAACGACAGCTACAACCATAAGCCCCGTTTCCAATGATGGTTTTCTGAGGAAACTTAAAATCATCATCATAAAAATGTACAAACAAGTGATTACTGTATAAGTTTGGATAATCGGAACAAATCTGTTTGCAACATAAGCATTTGCGGAAAAAACAACAATTCCAAGAATCAAACCTATGGTACAAATTATTTTTACGATAAGCGGCTGTAACATCTTTCGCATTTTACGGCTCATATACATAGTAAAAAGCATAGGTCCAAGAATCAATGCTACATATTCAAGTTTTAATGATGCACCGTAAGGTAAATTAGGGAAAAAATATTCAATTAGGGAAATAGGAGTTACAATCAAGCGAATCAAAATTGTAATCGCAAAAAGTGCCAAATACAAACTTCCGAAATCTAATTTTCTAAAAATAAACAAGAACATTTGATATAAAAATATTGTCAACAAAGCACCTAAACACAAAAATTCGTAATTCAACTGTTTTCGGAATCTTGCGTCAATATATTCTTGTTCAGCGAAGGAAATGGCATTCCAAGCTCCACCATTTCTGTGTACAAAATTGGAAATGTGCATTACAAAGTTTGCTTCTCCATTTTCGTCTGGTTTGAAATAAGCCAATTCCATACTTAAATCAGGAACTGTTTTTGTGTAATCTTCTGAAGGATAACCAACTGTTATTACATTTTTTCCATTTACAAAGATTGAAAAAGCATTGGAACACAAGTCATAAACGTGAAAACCATAAGTTTTTTCAGGATTTAAGCCTTTTACCAACAATCTGTAAGAACCAGCTCCAGCTCCACTGGAAAAAGGCTCATCTAAACGGTAACTATTCCAAGAACCTGGAACATCAACTAAAAGCGAAACAATTTGAAATTGGCTGTTTTGATAATCTTCTAGTTTTTCTTTTTGTAGGTTGTCCAAATTTTTTGAAAAGGTTGTAAGATCGTCCACGCTTCCAAAAGTTTTCAAATTGACAATATCATCAAATCCAGAAATTAACCCAAGATTGTAATCATCAGAGTCTGTTTTTAGTTCTGGATTGATAAATGTATTTGGAAAAAATTCCCAATAACAGTTTAATCTAGCAACTGAATGTGACAAGGAATCCGAATTTTCTACTTCGTAAATTTGAGCAAACAGAGGAAAACTACACAAAAAAAGCATAAAAACGAAAATAAATTTTGAAAGTCTTTTAATCATTTTTTACTCCCGTTTGCTTTTTCGTACAAGTATAAATTGACAAAGGTTGAGATTTTCCCTTGATTGTGGTAATTCCAAGTTGTGCAAAGTCAAATTTATTTTCTCGTATGATATTAAAAACCTCATCAGAAAAAACAAAATCCACGTTATAAGTTTTTGCAACATCAGAAAGTCGTGAAACTACGTTTACAGCTTCGGAAATTACTGTATCATTTAATCTATGTTCTTCACCAATTGTTCCAAGCAAAAGATTTCCGTAATGAACCCCAGTGGATTTCTTTAGCGTAAAATAATCATTGATTTCTTGATTTGTGTAGTTTGAAAGCATTTCTGAAATTTCAAGATTACAATTTATTGCATCAGAAGGATGATTTGGGAACAATGCCACAATATCTTCACTAATAATTTTTGCAATGTATCCGTTATATTTTTTGATTATAGGATACATAATTGATACACAATTTGAAAAAAGAGTATATTCTTGTTCAGATGACAAATCAGTTTCCCATTTACTTATAAAATCAAGATTTGTGTAAGTAATTGTCATTTGTTTTTCGGAGTAATCTCCAAGTTCAACTTTGTTTACACTATTTTTATCAATTTGTTTTAGAAATTCCTTTGGGACAAAACTTAAACAAACATCATTTAGCTTTTTCAAGTGCTTTACCAAGGCTTTTTGCTTGTTATACAAAATACTTTGTTGTGCTGCCAAAGTGATAAACTGGAAAATCGCGTATACTAAGAAGAAAAGTGGATACACTTGAAATGGCGACGCAAAAGTCCGAGTTTTGAAGAACATTTCAAAAGCAAGAGCTAAGGTCAAAACCAAAATCGTAGAAAGATTCAAAACTGTAATAATATTATCTATGGTGATTTGTGTTATCAAAAATACGAATATGAAGCAAGGAATAACCAAGGAAATTGTATCAATAAATGGGCTTAAAAAAACACCAACTGATTCTGGCAAAAATAGAGAAATTAAACCAACAAAGGTTGCTGAAAACAAGAGAGTTTTTAGTGCAACGTGATTTTTAATTTTTGTATCGGCGGACACCAAAATAATAAAGCATAGTAACATTGGAGTTGTCCAAATGGAAACAGATTCCATCATCAGTAACAGTCGATATGGAATAGTTGGGAATGCAATAGAAAAAATAGAGAATCCAGATATTCCCACGCGAAATGCCAAGACGATTGTTAGAAGTGAAAAATATAAGTTTTCACGTCGTTTTGGAGACAAGACAAATAGCAAAATGTTCAAACAAGATAAAATTGCCAAAGTGCCGATTACAAGCCAAGCAACTCCATTTTGTAATGTGTAATAAAAGAGAATATCAGGTTTTTCTCCTAGGAAAATACTGTTAAAAATCCCACTTTTGGTTTGAACAAAACTCGAAACGTGAAAAATGATTTCTACATTTCCCTGTTCGTCTGGATAAAAAATAGAATAAATCGGTGCAAAATACGGCTTTTCAGTTCCCGAAGAAGTTCCCGGAGTTCCAATTTGATTTAACAGTTTTCCGTTAATGAAAAATTTGCAAGAATTTTGAGGACTTTCTGCAAGAAAAATTGCGTATTCTTTATTTGGGTCTAAGCCTGTGATAACTTTTCGGTAGGAAAAATATCCATATTTTGATTTTGAGGAAGTTTCAACGTAATCTTGCCATGAATTTGGAATATCAATCAAAAAATCTGGTTTTTCTTGTGGGTTGCTGGTGATAAATTTGCTTAAGTAAAATTCCCAGTTTTCATTTATTGTATGCACTGAATCCCGTGCAAAAAGTGCTGTTGAGAAAAGAGAAAAAATGATAAAAATTGCAAATAGTTTTTTGTAGTAATTTTTCATCAAGATTTACCAAATTTTAGATTTTGGAGATTTTTTATTTTATCACTTTATTTGTAATCTTTCAAATAAAAATACTTTTTTTACAGAAATTCTTGCAATTTATTTCATAACAGATTCTACTAGTGCTTTGAAACTTAAGTCTTGTTTTACATTACTTGTGTCAATATTTGATTTTATGTGAAATACGCCGTCATATTCTTCGATTGAGGATGAGTTTTTTTCATTGTCCAATGTAGATAATTCTTCTACAACTTTTGAAAAACTACAATTTGTAAATGAAAAGAAATTTGGTGATATTTTGATAGGAGAAATTTCTTCGGATTCTAGAGTTTTTGGTTCATCTAAAAATGAAAAATCTGGTTTAAATACTTCAAAAGTTTCTAATTCTTCTGTGAGTGCATAAGTTTTTTGTTCTGAATCATCTTCGAACTGTTCTTTTCCGGAAAGTTCTTCCACTTCAGAAAGTTCTTCCACTTCCGCCAGTTCTTCTACTTCTGCAAGTTCTTCAACTTCAGAAAGCTCTTCAACTTCCGCAAGTTCTTCCACTTCCGTAAGCTCTTCAACTTCTGCAAGTTCTTCTACTTCCGCCAGTTCTTCTACTTCAGAAAGCTCTTCTGCTTCGGAAAGCTCTTCAACTTCTGCAAGTTCTTCTACTTCAGAAAGCTCTTCTGCTTCGGCAAGCTCTTCCACTTCAGAAAGCTCTTCTGCTTCGGGAAGTTCATCCACTTCGGAAAGTTCTTCTACTTCGGTTAGCTCTTCAACTTCCGCCAGTTCTTCAACTTCGGAAAGCTCTTCAACTTCAGAAAGTTCTTCTACTTCTGGAGCTATTGTGATTGGGGAAACTTCTTGCTTTAGAACAATTTGTCCTGAGGAAAGGATTTGTTCAAACATTGATTTAATTTCGTCCATATTTACATTGTTGGTGTAAAGGACTGTGGAGTTTTTATTTGCTTTTGTGGACAACACAGCAATCAAATCTTCCCAACTTTTTGATAAAAGTGCGTCGATTTCTTTTCTATGTTTTTTGGATTTTAATCCCAAACTTTTTTTAACTTCCAAGGATAAGTCGTTTTTTCGTTTATCAATTTCTTTTTTCAAAGATTCCCAGTTTGCAGCATTTTCTTTTTCCAAATATTGATTGATAAATGCCAACTGAAATTTTTTGATTTTGTGTTTAATTTTTACCATAGAATCTTGTTTTAAATTAAACAACAAGAAAAAAATCAAATAAATTGATATAAAAATACAAACTAAAAGTAATATTTTTACAGTTTCTGGGAAAATGAAAAATGATTCTTTTTCAACCTTTGACACAAGAATTTTTGGTGAAATATTATTTGAAATCATAATCCAATTTCCAACTTCTGTGTCTAAAATTGAATTGGTTCCAAATAGACCTTGTTTCCATCTTTCTAAAACAGCTTTTGCAAAAAAATCTTGATTTGCGAATGGAAAACCGTAAATAAATCCCAAAGTTCCGTTTTTTGTGGTTTCAATCAAAATAGTTGGTTGATTGATAGGCAAAATATTTTTATTTACCAAAAAATTATTAAAATCATTTACCATTACATAAAAAAGAATACGACCTTGTTCTGTATTATAAGAATTTATGTATGGAAAACTAAAAATTAACTGATTTTGCTTTTCGTCTAAAAAAACTCCATCTAAAACTAGTTTTTCATAAGGATAATTTGACTCGTCAAAATTTTTGTAAGAAATTGCGTTTGATTGTTGTTTGAAAATATCAGAATCAAAAGTGCTATAATGTGTTGTCTTTCCGTTTGTATCCACAACTCTGTATCCAATTAATCCAGAAATCTTTGAGGTAATTTCAGAAAAAAGTTGGCTTCGACCTTGGATATTTTCTGTAGTTTGAGTTGGATTGCTAACGGATTTTATAGCTTCAGAATTTACAATATTTTGGAAATCTGCGGTCAATTGGTTTGTGTATTCTGTGTAGGCTTCGGAAATTGATGTTAATTCTTTTTCGATTCCTTGAACCAATGAAGGTTGGTAAAAGCGAGTTTCAATTAACTGAAATACGCCTGAAAAAGCAAGGACTACAAAACCTGCGAAGAGAAAAATTGTTAAAAGTAGACTGAGGGCAACCTTTTGACCAGCTGTCAAGAAAAACTCCTAAACCTTTGTAAACTGACACTACAATCTATAGCACAAGAATCACAAAAAGACTACAGATTGGTAAATAATTATCGGAAGAAAATCCTATAAACATTAAATTATCTTTTCTTTGTAAAAGATTTTTTGCTGTGTCCAGATTTCCCTTGATAATTACCTTTTTTGTTAGGATTTTTGCCTTTTCCTCTGAATCCACCAGATTGATTTTCAGCGGCTCTTTCTTGGGCAAGACGACGTTCTTCTATCTTTTCTGGAGAATAAAATCCGTCTTTCCAGTTAAAGCGGAAAGTTTCTGGAAGTACATCTCCTTTGAAAAGAGCTTTCATAATGTAACGGAACTCTGATTTATCAACCTGAGTGCGTGAAAAATCTAGCAAGAAGTGAGAAAAGCCAAGTTTTGTCATTTTTTGCATATTATCAATGATAGAAAATGGTTTTTCTGGCATTACAAAAGAGCCGTCTTCTGTGGAAAGTGTTTTGAATTCGGTACCTTCCTTATCTCTAAAGTAAGTGAAATCATAACTTTCTGGAAGCTGAAATCTCATTCTAAAAAGTGCAGGATATGCAAATAGTGTAATCATCACTTTTTTGCGAAGGGATGCTTCAAAAGTGGCTTCTAGGTTTTTGCGAGAATTTTCGATTGGTGTAATAAAGGTTTCGATATTTTGGTTTTCAAGCCAAGAAGCAGCCCATCTGTTGAAAGTATACAAATATGGTCCTGCAATCATTGTGGCTTTTTTGCCCCGAAGCATTCCAATGTGAGCTGGATTATTTACAACCCAATATCTAAATCCTTCGTCAATTAAAGCATTTATGGTTTCTGTTAAATCTTCTTCGATTGCCTGTGGACAATATGGATCTAGAGAAATGTAAACTTGTCTTTTTGAAAATGGTAAAGTTTTCTTAAACTCAAGCAAATCTCGCTTGGTTTCGCTGTTTAGCTCTAAAATTACTCGAACTTGTCTTTCTCCAAGAAGAGCGTACATATCTGTTACTGTGGAAACTTGTACGTAAACTCCGTCTGGGAAGTAGTCAAAGCCTTCTTTTGGAGCTGGTGTTAAATCCATAATTGGTAAAACTCCAGCACCTGGTTGCTTTCTAAAAGTTGATAAATCGTTTGGAAGCACCCTTTGGTAGCGTTTTGACATTGCCTTAGTTTGAAGAAGATAAACACTGTCTCCAGCTGCAAAACCTTCTGGAATATCAATCCAGCGACCAGTTTCGTCTTGGCGAACTTGTCTGATTTTGTGGCTAGTTCTTCCTGTGTCGTCTTTTTTGTGGAGGCGGATAGAATCACCTTGGTCTGGGTCGTAGCTGCCGCCTTTTAATGTGGCAAAGTGAGTTTTTACAGTTACAGAAGTTACTTCAGTTTGACCTTCTTGGTAGTCGGCGGCAACTTTCATTTCACCTGGTTTAATTTTGTCGATTTTTCCAAGGTAAATACCAGTTCCACCAGCTTGGTCTGGATTAAGAACATTTTCTGCTTTACCTGAATCAAAAAAGTAGCGAGTTTTTGCTCGGGCAAAGTCTGTGGAAAGCATACGTTTTCCAGTTTCCACAGCACCTTTTCTGTCTTCTTCAAAGTGATCTAAAACATATCTGTAAGCAGCCGTTACACTTCCAACGTATTCTGCACTTTTCATTCTTCCTTCGATTTTGAAAGACTCAACTCCAGCACGAACTAAGTCTGGAATCCTGTCGATAAGTTGTAAATCGTGAGGAGAAAAGTAATATCCTTTTTTTTCAACACCATTACAGTCGGCAGAATAAAAGCGTCTACAAGCCTGAGTACACATTCCACGGTTTGCAGATTTTCCCCCTAAAAAGCTAGAGAATAAACACAAGCCAGATTCACTTACACAAAGAGCCCCGTGAACAAAAACTTCTAGTTCAGCGTTGGATTTTTCTTTGATTTTTTGGATCTCTTGCAAGGAAAGTTCACGGGCAACTACAACGCGACTAAAACCTTCTCTACTAAGCTGATTCACAGCAGCAGCTGAGGCACAGTTCATTTGAGTAGAAGCGTGTAATTCTAGTTTTGGGAAAAATTCTTGAACCATACGAACAACCCCAAAATCCTGAACAATAATTCCGTCTGGACCAACACTGTTTAAGTATGCCAAAAAACGGTACATTCTTTCCATTTCCCATTCTTCTGCAACAGTGTTTACAGTTACGTATATTTTTTTCCCTTTTTTATGAACTGAATTTACAGCTGCTTCAAACTGATTCCAAGCAAAGTTAGAGGAGCGTAATCTTGCGTTAAAACTTTTAAGTCCCATGTAAACTGCATCTGCACCTTCACCAATAGCGGCGTCTAATGCTTCAATATTCCCCGCAGGGGCTAATAATTCTGCCATAAACTCTAGTATATCGAAAAACAAGAAAAGTTTAAAGGATATACGCTAGAAATATCGTAAATGTTAAATATTAGCCTTCAAAAGGAACAAGACTATTTTCCTTTCCCATAGTGGCATTTCCATTGTTCACAAAAATCCACAAATCCTTTGAAGAAACTTCTGCGTCCAAGGAAGAAGTTTCTGAAAAAGAAAAATCTCTAGAAAGGGAACGGGTGCCAGAGGGCTTTTTGTTAATAGCAGCATCCTCCACAGAAGAAGAACCAACCCAAACTCCTGAATCCACAGCCAAAACAGCCGCTTCTTTTACAGAATTGTTTGCCCAATCAGTTTTGTCAGGTTCTGTATACAAAAGAGCATCACACAAATCCCCATTTTTTCGTTCCCGAAGCAAAATCACACCAGAGTTTCCTATTACTTTTGCATCTGAGTCAAGCCAAAAATCCAAAACTTCTGGAACAGCATCCTTATAAGTTGCTTCTTCTAAATTGTTAGATTCGTTAATGCAAGTTTCATCCATTTTTCGTCCGTGTACCACAAAAAAATCACCTTTTTTTACTTCCACTGGAGGAAACACAAATTCCACAGCTTCTGTTTTGTAAAAAACTTCCAAGACCATTCCAGCAAGATTTCCATCACTTTCTGCAAAAAATTCCACAAATTCTAACTTTGGTTTTTGATAATAACTTCGTAATTCTGATATTTTTAATTTTGGAATATTTGCGTTAAATCCTTGTAATACAGAAGAAAAAGTTAGGGAATTATATTTTTCATCTTCCACAACTCCAAAAAATTGATAATTGTCCAAGATTGAAAATTCTCTGCCACAATCAATGAAAAAAACAGTATTTTTTCCAAAAATTGAAATATCCACAGAAGTTTTGTCATTTGGATTGTTTTCCGAAGTGATTTCTAAATTTTTAAGGGTAATTTCTTTGTCAAATTCAAGATAAAGCTGAGTTGGTCCTGTCAGTCTAATATTTTGCAATTTCGGGGTGGAATAATCACTTTCTAAGATGGTAATTCCTTCTGGTTGAATCTTGCACGATGCAGACATTGTACACAGACAGATAATCATAGTTAGCATTAACGCCACCATAATTTTCATAAATAATTGGATGTAAGTCCTTTTTTCGATTTTTATCATAAATCCTCCAAAAATAATTTTTGTCTTCATATAATAATTGCGAAAAAGTTGCAAAATTTTGAATTTTTTGTATACTTTTTTTATGAATTCAGCAAAATTTACAATAAAAAACTTAGAATTATTTGAAAATTTGAAATTTTCTCTAGAAGAAAGTGCAAATACCACAAAATTAGAATGGCTTTATCGATATGAAAATAAAGTTTCCCCAAGGGAAATCAGCCCAAATATCAAGATGTTTTTGACTCAGGAAGAGTTTTTAGGCTATGGATTTTATGGGGAAGATGCCAAAAATGATACAAGGTTGAATATTATTCCCAGAGGAAAATATATGTTTTTGCAGGGAATTGGTGGAAAAGAGGATTTTTCGGTTATTGAAAAAGCTGCAGAAACTTTGTTTTTGGAAAGTATTTGGCAAGAAAAAAATCTTGATGACACAACTTATTTAAGATTTTTACAAGAAGGTGAAAAAACAGTTTTTCAAATTTTTAGAGCAATTTTGTAGGCATAAGCCAAATATTACTACGCCTAATAGAAACCATAGAAAAATTTGTGAAGATTTTTTTACAAAGTACCAATAATAAAATATCTTAAAAAAATCTAGAGAATTATTTCAAGTTAATATTAGGAGAGAGTTTATGGAAATAGTTTTCTTTTCTAAAAATAAACTGGCGAGTTTGTTTTTAAAGAAAAGTATCAAAAAAATTGGTCATAATTGTAGTTGTGCTTATACTTTGTCGGAAATGATAAGGTATATTCGGCAAAAAAATCCAGAAATTGTATTTTCTGATACAAGGTTAATCAATCTTTACGGATTTGATGTGGATGCTCATCTAAAAGTTATGAAAGCTCAATTTGCTTATTATGATTTATATAAGGATTATTTTTCGGGAAAGCCAATGCCTGAAAGTGATGTTTTTTTGCCTATTATTGAAAAATACACGCTTTTTGTAGAAATTCAAAATTACAAAAACCAAAACAAATCCGAACAAACCTTAATATTACGTCGAAAAAAATTACAACATCATCATATTATTCTTTTACAACACTTTTTTCAAAATCCAAATATTAAAATTCCATCAAACAATCTCATAAATCTTTTTTGGTCTAAAAAATTTCAAAATCGAATTGATACAATAGAATCTGAAAATCACTTAAATACTTTGTATTCTTATGTGTCGCAGGTGAAAAAGTTTCTAATGGACTCTGAAATGGAAATTGATATTTCACGAAGTGGAAAGGGATTTTACACTTGTTATATTGAAGAATAAAAGGATTTTTCACTTATTTTTATCTCTTGAAGTAAATTGCATTTATACGCTATACTAATGAAAATATCTTTTATCTTTGGAGTATTAAAATGATTAGAGGCGGAGACATTAACAAAGGAACAGTTCTCCTTATTAAAAACGCACCTTATTTGGTTGTAGAACGTGAATTCGTAAATCCTGGAAAAGGAACAGCTTTTGCTCGTTGTAAAATGAAGAATCTAAAAGATGGTTCTGTTCTTACACAAACAATTAAAACACCTGATATGGTAGAAGACGCAACTGTTGAAACAGTAAACTGTCAATATCAATACAATGACGGTGAAAACTACGTATTCATGGATACAAATACTTTTGAATCTGTAAATGTTCCAAACGAACTAAACCCAGATTTAAAATATTACCTAAAAGAAGGTGAAGAATATCCAATCGTTATTTGGGACGAAAATCCAATTGACGTTAAGATTCCACAAAAAATGATTTTTACTGTTGCTGAAAGTGAAAACTATGTTCGTGGTGATACAGTTTCTGGTGCTACAAAACCAATTATTACAGAAACAGGTCTAACTGTTCGTGTACCACTTTTTATTAAACAAGATGAAAAAATCCTTGTAAACACAGAAACAAACGATTACCTAGAAAGAGTAAATAACTAATATATGGAAGGACTCGTTTTAGGCGGTAGTAATAACATTTTTTCAATAGAATGTGATGATGGGATTATTCGTCAGTGTGGAATTAAGGGCAAAAAGCTCCAAACCGAAAAGGCTTACTATAATCCATTAGCCCCTGGTGACAGGGTGATTATTGAACCAGATGAAAAAACAGAGGAACAGGGCTTGATTTTGAGTCTAGTTCCAAGAAAAAACGAATATGTACGTTGGAATGTAAAAGGACGTCAACCACAGTTGTTGGCTGCCAACGTAGATAGAATTGTTTGTGTTACTACCCCAGACGAGCCACCATTTCGTCCACGTTTTGTGGACAGAGTTTTGGCACAAGCTGAATACGAAGGAATTACACCTGCAATCGTAGTGAATAAGTGCGATTTAGAAGCTGCAGAAGACCCAGACTTTGAGTTTCGCTTAACTGAATGGGAAAGAATTGGCTATGACGTAATCCGAGTTTCAGCTAGAACAGGAGAGGGGATTCCTCAACTTGCTGAATACATAGAAGACAAACTTTGTGTTTTTACCGGTCAGTCTGGCGTTGGGAAATCAAGCATTATCAATGTTTTGGACTCAACTTGCGTTTTGAAAACTGGTAGCCTTTCAGAAAAATACGGACGGGGCACTCACACAACAACCCGTGGGACCTTAATTCACTTAAAACTTAACGAAGCATTGCTTGGTGGTCGCCAAGGAGCAATTAGCTCAATAATTGACACTCCAGGTGTGCGTCGCTTTGTTCTTCACGAAATTGAACCAGAAGATTTGCAACTTTATTTTAGAGAAATCAAACCTCTTGTAGGGCAGTGCAGTTTTGGCATGTCTTGTACCCATACCCACGAAGTTGGCTGCAAACTTTTGGAAGCAGTTTATGCTGGAGTTGTTAGCGAAGAACGATTTGAAAGTTGGCAACGAATCAAAGAAGAATTAGAAACAGGCAGCTGGGAAGACTAGTTTTTTTTGAAGGTAAACACAAAATTATGGACACAAATACATTACAAATCCTTGACTACTATAGAGTTAGAACTCAAGTAGCAGGATATTGCAAAAGTGCAGAAGCTAAAAATATTTTAGAAAATTGGCTTCCACTTACAGATTTTAATTTAATTCAAGAACGGAAAAACAAAGGCCTTGAATGGCAACTTTTTATCAATTCTGGAGTAAAAAATCCACTTAGAGGCTGGGAGCCAATAAAGCATCTTTTTAAGCCAATGCAGATTCCCGGAAACGCCCTAGAGCTAGAAGATTTATACAATCTTGGGATTTTTTGCAAAATTACAAAAGATATAAAAGCAGTTTTTTCCGTTAATTCCAATTCCACAGACCACATTAACAAAAACTCAAATCAAAATAAAACACCTCTTTTATCAGAAATTGCAAATGAGATTCCTTTTTTAGAAGTGGCAGAAAATCACATTTTCAAAATAATTGATGAAAAAGGTGAACTTCGAGATTTGCCAGAAATTCGTGCAATTAAGCAAAATATCAAAAAAATTAGAAATGAAATTGAGAGCGTAATTAAATCTTTTACGAATAATGTGGAACTAAAAGACGCTTTGCAGTCCGAAGTTCCAGCTTTGCGGCAAGATAGACAGGTTTTGGCAATAAAAGCAAATCATCGGGGAAAAGTAAAAGGCATTGTTCACGAAGTTTCAGGCTCTGGGCAAACAGTTTTTATTGAACCAGATGAAGCAGTTAGAAAAAATAACGAGCTAATTCAAGAAGAATTCCGCCTACATCAAGAAATCAAGCGGATTTTAAAAGAATTAACTTCGTCTTTGGCAGAATTTGCAGAGGATTTTAAACTGGCAGAAGAGAAAATGCTAGATTTAGACACTTCCTACGCTGTAGCACGATTTGGAATAGAAGCAAATTGCGTTTTTGCTCAAACTTGTACAGGTGATTTTCAGTCTCCTATTTTGAAACAAGCTCGACATCCACTTTTAGGGGAAAAAGCTATTCCAATTGATGTGGAGTTTTCAAAGGAAGCTAACGAAGGAAAAGGCCACCGAGTTTTGATAATAACAGGACCAAACACAGGTGGAAAAACCGTTACTCTAAAAACTATAGCCCTTTTTGCTATGCTAAATCAAACAGGATTTCCAGTTCCAGCAAAAGAAGGCACAATGCTTCCAATTTTTACAAATGTTTTTGCAGATATTGGGGATGAACAGTCTTTAGATGAATCTCTTTCGACTTTTTCTGGTCACATGAAAAACATTGCCAATGCCCTAAAAAATGCCGACGCCAATTCTCTTGTTTTGCTAGACGAACTTGGAAGTGGCACAGATCCACAAGAAGGTGGAGCTATTGCCATGGCAGTTTTAGATGAATTGATAAAAAAAGGCTCCTTCGTTTTGGTAACAACTCATCATGGGATTTTGAAAAACTACGGATACACTCATGCTTCTTGCACAAATGCTTCTGTAGAGTTTGATTCAGAAACTTTGTCTCCAACTTACAGAATTTTAATGGGAGTTCCAGGAGAAAGTCACGCCCTTGATATTGCCAAGCGAAATGGTTTACCTCTTGATATTTGCCAAGCTGCCTCAGATTACATTACAGACAAAAAAGCTGACGTTTCTGCTTTGATAAAAGGCTTAAATGAAAAGCACGAAGAACTTGCAAATATAGAAGCTGAAATCCGAAAAAAAGAGCAAAAAGTTAATGAAAAATGGCGAAAAACTGATTTAAAGGATTTACGCATTAAGCAAAAAGAACACGAACTTCGAGAAATTGGATATAAAAAAAGTCGTGATTTCTTGGACGAAAGCCGAAAAATGCTAGAAAATCTTGTGCGAGAACTTCGAGAAGGGGAAATTACCCGAGAAAAAACTTTAAAAGTAAAAGAAACCATTGCAAAACTTACAGAAGCGGTTGAAGCTGAAAAAGTTAATTTGCAAGAAGAAAAGGACTTGCTACTAAAAGCCGAAGCAGAACAAGCTGATAAAGTTTCCCCAGCCTCTCCAGAAGCCCAAAGCTCATCCCCAGTGGGGCCTTTGGAAACTGTCACCTTAAAGCCAGGCTTTCAGGTGACCTTTGGCAGAAACAAAACCTTAGGTGTTCTAGTTGGAAAAACCAAAAATAACTTGTGGACTGTACAAGTTGGCAGTATGAAATTTTCTGCCAAAGAAAGTGAGCTCACTTTAGTTTCCAAAGGCCCAAAAACTGGAGTCTCTGTAGAAATTGATAAGGAGCTATCGGTTGCTTCGCAACCGCAAAGGGCAACCGACAGTTTTGAAAACTTTGGAACTGATAACCGGGTGAAATTTGGTTCTTCCGTTATTCATTCAGAAAAACCAGTTTTTGAGCTAAGACTTTTGGGAATGCGGTACGAAGAAGCTGTGAAAGCCCTTGAACATCAAATGGATTTGTGTGCAATTCACAATTTCAAAAGTTTTTCAGTTATCCACGGAAAAGGAAACGGAGTTTTGCAACAAGCAGTTCACGAATGTTTGAAAAAGTATTCCAATGTGCAAGAGTTTCACTTTGCTCGTCCAGAAGACGGTGGCTTTGGGAAAACTTATGTAACGCTGGTTTAAGGGGAATGGGAAAGCACTGTTTTTTTTGTAAGCAGTGCTTTTTTTTGAAATCAAGATTTTTTCTACACTTAAATCTGTTTTTTTGATATAATATTTATGATTTTGTTTTTATAGGGGCAAAATATGTCCTTGTAGGTGTGGTAAGATAAATAAAATTCATTTATTTTGGAATTGTAATGCAGTATACAAAAATTAACAATCGACGATATTTAGGCAATAAATATCGTTTATTACCATTTATAACAAATGTTATCGCAAATGAATGTGGGCATTTTTCATCTTTTGCAGATGTTTTTGCCGGAACAGGTGCAGTGTCATCAGCATTTATTGATAAGAAAATAATAACAAATGATATTCTTTATAGTAACTATCTTTGTCATCTAACTTGGTTTTCAAATGAACCCCATGATATTAAAAAAATTGAAAATTATATTGAATATTTTAATTCGGATTTGTCATATGAAGAAAACTATATGACAGAAAACTTTTCAAATACGTATTTTTCAGATGTTGTTTGTTCTAGAATAGGATATGTAAGAGAGTTTATTGAGAATGAATTTGTGAATGGAAAAATAAACTTGAAAGAAAAAGCAATGCTGATAACATCTTTGCTTTATGGTCTAGATAAGATTGCAAATACTTGTGGACATTACGATGCATTCCGTAAAAATGTTGAATTATCAAGCAGTTTAGTATTATCAGTTCCTTCTCCAAATAATGATTTGAAACAAAATGAATGTTTTAATTGTGATACAAATGAGTTAGTTAAAAATATTGTTTCAGATGTTGTTTACATTGATCCGCCTTATAATTCTCGTCAATATTGTGATGCTTATCATCTTGTTGAAAATATTGCTAGATGGGAAAAACCTGTGGTTCATGGTATTGCAAAAAAAATGGATAGAACAGCATTAAAAAGCAGATATTGTACACGTTCAGCTCCCGATGCTTTTAATGAATTGATAAAAAACATAAACGCAAAATATATTGTTGTATCATATAATAACATGGCAACTAAAGGAAATGATAGATCTAATGCCAAAATTTCTGATATAGAACTTATTACTGCATTGGAGTCAAAAGGAGCTGTAAAAGTTTTTTCAGAACAGTTTAAAGCTTTTACAACAGGAAAGTCAGAACATACAGATAATGAAGAGAGGTTATTTGTTTGTAGATGCAATTAAGAGAAAACACAATATCTTCACCACTAAATTATACTGGTGGAAAATATAAATTACTTTCTCAAATTTTTCCTAAGTTTCCAAACAATATAAATACTTTTGTTGATATTTTTTGTGGTGGCTGCAATGTTGGTGTAAATGTATGTGCTCAGCATGTCATTTGTAATGACAGTAATTCGAAATTAATAGGTTTGTATAATTATTTGAAGAATACAGATGTTGAGAGCTTTTTAAATCAAATATATCAAACAATTGAAAAATACAATTTATCTAATTCAGCTGAAAAAGGATATGTTTTTTATGGGTGTAATTCTGCTACTGGATTAGGTTCCTATAATAAATCTGGATTTTTGCGGTTAAGAGAAGATTTTAATAATCTAGATGAGAATGATGATTTGTTTTTTGTCAAACTCTATGTTTTAATTGTATATGCTTTTAATAATCAAATTAGATTTAACAGGGAAGGTAAGTTCAATCTTCCTGTTGGAAAAAGAGATTTTAATAGGAGAATGAAAAATAAGTTAGAGTTATTTATAAACAATATTAAAAATATTGACTTCACTAATAATAAGTTTTCTAGTTTTCCTATTGAAAGTCTCGGTAAAAATGATTTTGTCTATGCAGATCCACCATATTTAATTACTTGTGCTTCTTATAATGAGCTTGACGGTTGGAATGAATCACAAGAATATGCCTTGTTGCGGTTTCTTGATGAATTAGATAATAGGAATATATGTTTTGCATTATCAAATGTTCTTATTGCTAAGGGTAAAAAAAATGAAATTCTTGAGAGTTGGTTAAATAAAAATCAAAATTATATTTGTCACCATTTAGAATTTACATATAAAAACTCAAATTATCAGAGAAAAAATAAGACTGATAGAGATGATGAAGTATTGATTACAAATTATTAGGAGTTTATTTATGAAAGTATCAAAAGATCAAGTTTTTAATTTAATGGATACAAATGGACGTAGAAATGATGTGATAAATGCTCTTCAAGGATATTTAATGATTCTTGATAACTTGCTAAATGAGAAAAACTTAACTTGGGAAAACTTTCCAAAAAGTTCGGCTCAATTTCAATTTTACAAACAGGCAATAGAGCTATCTCCCGATGTGTTCAAAAATCATCCAAAATATGATGCTTTTATGATGTGTATTTCAGATGGAAATAATCAAGAATTTAGGTATGCCTTAGAAAATAATGATTTTAGAACAGTAATACAAAGTTTGAATAAATATAAGTCCTTGATTGATGAACTTGATAAGAATATTGAGGCTCGAGCAAGGCATTATACGAGTAACTTGGTAAAACTTGGATTTACTAATGAGAAGCGTGAAATCTCATCTGTCGGTAGAAATATCTTATATCCTAGAACTGTAAAAAAGGATAAGCTAGAAGAACTTATACCAATAGATTCAATAAATGTAATTTATTTAAGACAATTATTAAAATTAAAAATATTTAGCACAAATAAAAAGGATTTTTATTCGCCATTCTTTTTTGCCTTATGGTTGTTATTAAAGAAAAAACGTGTAGATGAAAATATCTTTTTAGAAATGGTTCAAGGGATAAATCCGTATTCAATAAATCTTGATATTGATGAGCTTGTTGAAAATTATTCAATTGATACAATTTTACCAAATTACACATTCAAAATACAAGAAGAGTTTGAATTAACTCAACGTCTTAATGATGAGATAATAAAGGCAACCTTTAGGAATCAAAAAAGTTTGAAAATATCTGATATATATTTGCAATATTATCATATTCTTTATGATTTTTCTGAAAATCCAAATGAAGACAATCTAAAAAAACTGATTTTATTTTATAACGAAAATAAAGATGTTATAAAAAAGGCATTTGGATGTGGTAAAAATATTTTTCATTTGAGACCAACAAAAACTATTGATGTTGCGGAATTCTTAGAACAAAATAAAAAAATATTTGATGGAAATCTAAATAAGAATTTATATCTAGATTTTAAGAAATCAAAACTTGTAGATTCCATAAAAGAATATTCAGATACGACAAAACGAATTTTTAAGGCAACGGGAATAATTGATTTTAATAATGGCTTTGTTGAATTAACTCACAAAGAACTATTAGAAGAAATTTTAGATGTAGAATATTTATATGACAATATATTTGGAAGTATTGAAAATAATATTGAACATAACACTCTTAGCAAATATGAAAAATCGTTAGATGGATTTTTTTGTTCAT
Source organism: Spirochaetaceae bacterium (assembly GCA_017416145.1). Lineage (GTDB taxonomy): Bacteria > Spirochaetota > Spirochaetia > Treponematales > Treponemataceae > Treponema_I. Next base: position 23,514 of record JAFQDD010000034.1, read on the forward strand.
CAGTTTCTTTTATTGAAATTTTCCATTATTCAGAGGCTTCGGTTGATGATAAATTAAATTCTGTAAGAAATAAATTTGGAAATGCTTCATTAAAAGATATAACTAAAATTTTAACAGATAAACGTAATCAAGAATTTGTTAAGTTCATTGATGATGCTTATCCGTTAGATAAAGTAAAGAATATTTTGAATTTATTTAATGACAGAGCTAATGATGCAAAAATAAAAGAATTAGTATGTCCAGATTCTTCTGTCCCTACAATATATGAATACATGGTCGGAATTGCTTGGTATTATTTTTCAGGAAAAAGAATTAATTTATTGCAAAGCTTTAATTTAACACTTTCAGCAAATTTTGAACCATTAATGTATGCTGGTGGAGGTCAGGGAGATATCGTAATCTATGAAGAGGATAAAGTTGTTATGCTCGAAGCAACATTAATGAATGCTAATTCTCAAAAAAGAGGCGAGTGGGAACCTGTTTTGAGACATTCGGCAAATTTAAAGATAGAGGAAGAAAGCAATAATACGGGAAGAGATGTTACAACATTTTTCATTGCTGATACATTTGATTACAACACAATTAACATTTGGAAAGCTGTCTCTTCAGTATCCCTTCAGTCATCAGTAGATAAAGAAAAATTTACTGACAATGTAATAATTATGCCAATAAGTACAAATGAACTTGTGTCGCTAATGGATAAATCTTATGACTATGATAAAATTATTAGTAAAGTTAGATATTTGTTTAATGAAAATAGAATTTCATTTGATTTAGAATGGCGAAAAAAGTTTATTGATAAAATTGTCTAGGTTTATTGCTTTTTTTGCGTTAGGGATTAACGAAGCCCGACAAAATTGGTAGCTGAGCGAAGTCGAAGCTATCAATTTGAAAATGCCCAGAAAAAATAATTAACTTATTTAAAAACTTCTTTATATGCTGTATATTTCCCGTAACTAATATTCAAAAATGTGGGTTTTATTATTACGTAAAAAGGTAAAGGTATTTATGAAAAAAAATCTATTTTTTGTTTGGAGCTTTTTTCTAGCAACTCTATTTTTTGCTTCTTGTGCTTCAAATCAAATTGAAAAAAATTATACAGAAGAAGAACTTTTGCTTTCAAATCTTGAAACTATCCAAAAATCCATTGGTGAAAATCCGGTAAAAGCTCTTTACGATTTTATTTTGTTAGAAAAAAAACAGATGGAAAATCTTCTTTGGGAAGAAAATCTAGAATTGGTTTCTTCGATTGAAAATCAGATTTTAGAAGAAATAAAAAATCAAACTGAAAAATATATTGCAGAAAAAAACTTTTATCAGGCAAAAATCAATGTGGAAAGTTTGCAAACTGTTTTAGATTTTGGAATCCAATTTGAAAATCAACTTTCTTGGATGGAAGATGTTAAAAATCAAATTGATACTTGGATTACTTCTGAAATTGAGGCTTTTTTAGTAAAAAATCAAGATAAAAATCCAACGGTGCCAGAAATGATTACTGGAACTGTTACTGTTTGGGTGGACAAAGGTCTTCGCATTGAAAAGGGTCTTGGATATTCTGATATTTCTATTGGTTCTGGATTTTTTATTGATGAACGAGGCTACATCGTAACAAATTATCACGTAATTGAAAGCGAAGTTGACCCAGAATACGAAGGTTATTCTCGGCTTTACATAAAAACTAGCAAAGATTCTGAAACAAAGGTTCCTGCCAAAGTAATTGGCTACGATTCTGTAATGGATTTAGCTTTGTTAAAGGCTGAAATTACCCCAGATTTTGTGTTTCAGTTAGGTTCTTCTGAAAATCTTGAAATTGGAGACCAGATTTATGCAATCGGAAGTCCTTTGGGCTTAGAAAAAACTATAACTTCTGGAATAATTTCTACCACAGACAGAAAAATCACCACTCTTGGAACTGTTATGCAACTTGACGCTTCTGTAAACGCTGGCAATTCTGGTGGACCTGCTGTTTCAAAAGAAGGCTTGGTACAAGGGATTGTTTTTGCAGGAATTACTGGGAGTCAGGGATTAAACTTTGCTATTCCTGTGGAATATCTTAAAAATGAGCTTTTTGCCTTGTATAATGGAGGAGAAATTTTTCATCCTTGGCTTGGAATTTACGGTAAAACTTACAAAAATCCAGAAACCCAAGAAGAAACTGGCGTGGAAGTTTTGTATGTAATTCCTGGTACTAGCGGAAGTTATCAAGAAATTAAAGCTGGAAATCTGATTATTGGGATAAATGGAAAATCAATTAAAAATGAAAATCAACTTCAAAATGTTTTAATTGGTTTTGGAAGCAATAGAATTGCTGAAATCACCTTTTTAGATTTGAAAAACAATGAGGAAAAAACTGAACTTGCATTTTTAGAAAAACGTCCTGAATATCCTGGGGAAATAGTAGTTGCTTCTACAAATGAATACGGAGCTTTTTTACCACTTTTTGGAATGGAAATTGTGCCAACATCTTCTAAATTCAAAAAAGAATTTCTTGTTACAAAGGTTGTAAAGGGAAGTGTGGCTGATAATGCAGGTTTTTCAGAAAATGATCCAATCAAAATTGTAAAAACAAAAGTGATTGAAGATGGTCAATATTTTTATGCTGAAGTTTTTGGGAAAAAACGCAAAAATGGATATTTAGAAGCTACTATGGCTTTAACTGCTCCTATGGACAGTAGTAATATTTTCTAATAAAATAGAGCCTATATTTTGTTGACTTAGGCTTTGCCAAGTTAATTTTGGAGAACTATGACAGATTTATCACTAAAACGAAACTTTTGTATCGTTGCCCACATTGACCACGGAAAATCAACTCTTTCTGACCGCTTAATTCAAAAAGCTAAAATTATTGATGATAGACAATTCCAAAATCAAATTTTGGATAATATGGATATTGAGCGGGAGCGGGGAATTACTATTAAAAGTCAGGCTGTAACAATTCCCTACACAGCAAAAGACGGTAAAACCTACGAACTAAACTTTGTTGATACTCCTGGTCACGTAGACTTTTCTTACGAAGTTAGCCGTGCCATTGCCTCTTGTGAAGGAGCTTTGCTTTTGGTAGACGCTTCTCAGGGTGTAGAATCTCAAACTCTTTCCAATATGTATTTGGCAATGGAACAAGATTTGGAGATTGTGCCTGTTATCAACAAAATTGACTTACCAGCTGCGGATATTCCAAGCGTTAAACATCAAATTGACCACGATTTAGGTTTGGATCCAGAGTCTGCCGCCCTTGTTTCTGCCAAAAATGGTATTGGAATTGATGATTTGATGGAAGCCATTGTTACTCGCATTCCATGCCCAACCACTGTAAACGACGGAAAAGTTCGTGCTTTGATTTTTGACTGTCATTACGACCCATATCGGGGAGTTGTTGTGCATATCCGTATGAAAGACGGCACCATAAAAACTGGAGACACTATTCGGTTTATGGCATCTGGCATGGAATACAAAGTGGAAAAGGCTGGAATTTTCAGAATTAAGCTAGAGGAAACTGGTGTTCTAACTGCTGGAGATGTTGGTTATATTATTGCTGGTGTAAAAACTGTTTCTGACGTAAAAGTAGGTGATACAATCACATTATCAGACAATCCTGCTGAAGAACCACTTCCAGGTTTTAAAGAAGTTAAACCAGTTGTTTTCTCATCAATTTATCCAATAGATTCTAACGATTACGAAGAATTAAAAGATAGTATGGAAAAACTTACCCTAAATGATGCAAGTCTTGTTTACGAAAAAGACTCTTCCATTGCTTTGGGGCATGGTTTCCGCTGTGGATTTTTAGGGCTTTTGCATTTGGAAGTTATTCAAGAACGTCTTGAGCGGGATTTTAATCAGGCAGTAATTTTTACAGCTCCATCTGTTCGCTACGAAGTAACTTTAACAAACGGAGAAGTGATGTTTGTAGATAACCCTGCAGATTATCCAGATCAGGGAAAATTAAAAGGGGCAAGAGAACCTTACATAAAAGCTTCTATTATTACTCCTGCAACTTATCTTGGGTCTATTATGTCTTTGTGCACAGAAAAACGTGGTGTGCAGACTAATATGCAGTATCTTGATGAAAAGCGGGTTGAAATCATTTATGAAATGCCACTTTCTGAAGTATTGTTTGATTTTTACGATCGTCTAAAAAGTTATAGCCGTGGTTATGCTTCTTTTGATTATGAGCTTATTGATTTACGGGAAACTGATCTTGTAAAAATTGATATTTTGCTTAATGGAAAAGTTGTGGATGCTTTGGCTCAACTTTCCTATCGTGGAAATGCTGTAGAAAGAGCTCGACATGTTTGTGAAATGCTAAAAGAAGAAATTTCTCGCCAACAGTTTAAGATTGCAATTCAAGGAGCAATTGGTAGCCAAGTTATTGCTCGGGAAACTGTTAGCGCCCTTCGCAAAGACGTTTTGGCAAAATGTTATGGAGGGGACATTACCCGTAAGCGAAAACTTCTTGAAAAACAAAAAGAAGGTAAAAAGCGCATGAAGATGGTAGGGGATGTAGAACTTCCACAAAGCGCATTCTTGGCAGTGTTAAAAACTAAGGAAAACTAACAAAAAAGGCTTAACTTGTATGAAGTTAAGCCTTTTTTTGTTTAACAATATTTATAAATAACTTTTGAAAATTTCTAAGCTGTTTTCTAAATCTTTCATTCCTTCAAAAACTAAAAGGGCATTTGGAACGGCTTTTTTGATTTTTGGAAGCATTTTATCCCAGCCCATAATTCCGTCTTTGATTCCCACTTCTCGTAAAGTGCCGTCTGGATTTACGTTAAAATCTTTTATGTGGAAAACGGCGATTTTATCACCGAAGCGATCTAAACATTCATCTAAAATATCAAATCGTTGCTCATAATTTTTTTCGTAAAGATAATTGTAAATATCCACTGTAACTCGAATGTTGCCATTATCTAGAGCTTTTACTAAGCGTTCCATTTGAGCTGGACAATACATACAATGTCCCCAAGCCCCTTCCACTGTTAAAAATGATCCAGCTTCTTTTGCCACATCAGCAAGAGGCTTAAACACAGAATAAACTTCTTCAAAGGCTTCTTCTGTTTGGTTTTTGGGGTGATAAATCCAAGGTTCGTCATTGTAAGAGCCAGTTTCACTTGCCACGTATTTTGCACCAAAAAGATGGGCTTTTCGTAAATGGTCAGCAAATTTTTCAGCTCCTGCTTTTACTTTTTCTTTGTTTGAGTGGACTGGATTAAAATATGCTCCCAAAAGAGGAATTTCTACGTTGTGTTTGTTAAAACCAGCTTTTATTTCTTTACAAACATCTTCTGTTAAAGTGTCTGGATTTCCATTTTGATCTTTAATTGCCTTTGCAATAGCAAGTTGAACTCCTTGAAAACCAAGTGCGTGAATTTTTTCAGCCAAAGCTTCTGGAGTGTCTTTTCCCACGTCGTGAGGTCGAATACAAAGTGTCATATAAATTCCTTGATTTATGATATATAAATCGATTTTGTGTAAAAAAATTATACTATATTTTTAGTAATTTTCCATCTCTAATGAAGATGTGAAATTGGTTCTATCCCAAGTTTGTTTGCATATTCTAGGGCTAAAAATGCTCCGTAAAGGGCGTCTTCTGGGTGGTGAGCGTCGCTGTTGCAAACAACTTTTACTCCAAAGGATTTTGCAAAGTGCCAAAAATCTTCGTATGGATATTGGTATCGCAAAATCCCCTTATCGTCTGTGATTTGGTTTTTCAAAATGCCGTATCCGTTTACTTCGATTGGAATGTTTTTATCCTTGCAAAGAGACAAAATATCTGTAAATGCACTTTCTGTTTCTTTTGACCAAACAAGTCCGCCACCGAAACACAAATCTGGATGAGCAAAAATCTTGAAAAACCCAGAATCTAAAGCCTCCAAAGTAAGATTTGCCCATTTTATAAAAAGTTTTGTGTTTTTTGCTTCGTTTGGAAGATATAATCGCTCTTTTTCATGGGGAATCCAGTGGGAACCTAAAACTAGATAATCTGCTCCCAGCTCTCCAAGCAAAAAATCTTTATACCAAGATTTATACACAGAATCCCATTCACATTCAAATCCTGCCAAAACTGGAAAATCCACGGTTTTTGAAGCTTCCCGCACTGTTTTTATGTAGTTTGGGGCTTCTTCTGGCGTCATTCTGACTTCTGGCCAATTATCTGTGCCATCATTTGGATATGGACAATGGTCTGAAAATCCAAATCCTAAGCAAGTGTGATTTTCTTTTTGTAAAAAATCTTTTGCTTCTTGTAGATAATCAAGGGGCATTCCATTTGCGTGTTTGCATAATTTTGTGTGAGTGTGATATGAAGATAATTCCATAACTTGTATTTTAGATTTTTTGCTTTTTTATGTAAATAGTTTATCAGCCTACGCCAGATTGTAGTGGCGCGAAGCGTTCGGGGCGTAGCCACGAATGAAACCACGAAAAGCTGGACTCACGGGAGGGAAAAAGGTTCGTTCAAAAATTATGAAAAAAAATGGGTTTTGTGCCGAAAATGTTGATATGAAGAAATTTTATCATTTTTGTTGTTTTTGTGGATTGTTTTGTTTTTTTGTGTCTGGGATTTTTGCGGAAAAATTTGTTTATAAATATGAAGTTGGGGAAAGGTACAAGGTTTTATCCACTGTAAAAGAAGATGTTTTGGTTAATGGTTTTTTTAATCATTATGCGGAAATTGTGAATCGGATTTCTTATGAAGTTTCTGATGTAAGGTCTGATGATTTTGGTAATTCTAAAGGTTTTTTGGAAGCTTCTTTTATGACTACGGAAAAGGCTTATGATAGTGCCAATAATGTAATTTCAGGTTCTTCTTCTTTTGAGTGGGGCGAGGAATATGAAAGTGAGTTTTGGCGGGATTCTCTTGGGGTTTACGAGATTGAGCCTGTTTATTTTATGCCGGTGGTGCGAAATGTGCCTGTTTTTCCAAATCGGGATTTGAAAATTGGTGATACTTGGGAGGCTGAAGGTCAGGAGGCTTATGATATTCGGCGAACTTTTAATGTTTCTGATCCTTTGATTGTGCCTTTTACTGCAAATTATACTTATGTTGGGACTGTGAAAAATGATGATAATAAAACTCTTCATGTGATAAATGTGGAATATTCAATTTTTTATGATATTCCTGTTCCAAAGGGTGCTCCAAGTACTTACCCTGTTTCTTCTATGGGATATTCAAATCAAACTATTTATTGGGATAATGAACTTGGTGCTATTGATTCTTATGAAGATGAGTTTCGGATTATTTTGGAAATGCAAAATGGTGATAAATTTGAGTTTCGGGGAACTTCTGAAGCTGAATACACTGAACGAGAGAAGGTTTCTACTGAAGACACTTTAATGCGACTTCAAGAGCAGCTTGATAATCTTGATATTGAAAATACTTCTGTTTCTCGGGATGATATTGGGATTACTTTGAGCATTGAGAATATTCAGTTTATGCCAGATTCTGCTTATTTGATGGAAAGCGAGAAACGAAAACTGGAAAAAATTGCTGAGCTATTAAAGGCTTTTCCAAATAATGATTTACTGATTAGTGGACATACGGCTTTGTCTGGAACTATGGAATCTTGCCAAGAATTGTCTGAACTTCGAGCTGAAGCTGTTTCTGAATATTTGCAAAAAATCGGAGTAAAAGACGCTTATCATATTTTTACTCGTGGATTTGGGGCTAGTAAACCTATTGGGGATAATTCTACTGAAAGTGGAATGGCAAAGAATCGTCGTGTGGAAATCACTATTGTGGAATAAATCTGAAAAAGCATTTTACGAAAAAATAAGTTTGTCAGTTGGGAGATTGTATTTATTGAACAAGGATTTTACAATCTTCTATTTCTTTTGCTAATTGTTCAACGGCTTCTGTAGAAAGTCCTGTTGTTCGCGTTATTATATCAATAGAAATATCTTCACTTAATAATGCTTTCGCTGTTTCAATTTTGGTATGTTGAATCCCCTCATCGAAGGCTTCTTGGCGTTGGGCGGCTATGTCTTCGTCGTAATTATATTCACCCCATAACATATTTGACACCTCCGTGGTTTTTCGATTTAGGTAGTTTGGCATTACATTTTCTTTGATTGCTATCTGTATTGCCGGTGTAAAAGTCTCTGGATTTTTTGGGTCGTAATGTGCCCTCATAATTTCTACAAAGCGATTGTATTCTTGAATAGGTTTACAATCTAAGAATCCAGAAATTTCTTTATACTTTATAATATTAAATACTTTGACGATTATTTCAAGATGTATTTAACATTTTTGAAAATGTTATAAAGGTATTTTTTCCCAAGACTTTGGGAGGAGTCAGCTTTGAAAAGCTGGTAAACTATTTGGGGGAAGGAAAACCGAACTTTTTCGATGCGTAGTTTTTCCTTCCCCCAAACCCCCAACCTTTCCTGGCAACGACCAAA
>JAFQDD010000002.1 GCA_017416145.1 Spirochaetaceae bacterium
CTTAATTCTTAATTCTCAATTCTTAATTCTTAATTCTTCATAATCAGCCATTTTGTTTTTATTTGTTTTGATAAGAGAAGTTTGTTTGTATTATTATGAAATATTCTGAAAAAAAGGAGGGTATTTTTTTTCAGAAGTTCTAAAAATTATATTATTTATATGAAAAAATTATACTTTTCGATTTTTATTGTATAATTATCTTGCAAAATATTTTTACTTGTGGTATGTTTGTACACAGATAGAACAAACTATAAAATAATTTTCAGGGGGCTTTTTATGAGCATTGAAAACACTATCAAAAATATGTCTTTGGACGAAAGAGCTGGTCAACTTGTTATGTCTAGCTTTACTGGAAGAACTTCAATTCCAGAAGAAACTGTTGAATTAATCAAAGCTGGAGCAGCAGGTTCTATTCTTTACTTTTCTGGCTGTAATGTTGTAGATGCTCTTCAGTTAAGAGGTTTAACTGAAAAAGTGCAAAAAGCTTCTTTAGAATCAAAAGCTGGTTTACCACAATTTATCGCAATCGACCAAGAAGGCGGACAACTTGCACCTATTACAAAGGGTGTTTGTATCGGGCCTGGAAATATGGCTTTAGCTGCAATTCGAGAAAACGGTGCAGATTATGCTTACAAAGTTGGAAATATCACTGGAAAAGAGCTAAAGGCAATTGGAATTGACGTGTGTTTTGCACCAGTTGTGGATTTATGTTTTGAAGAAGGATTACCAGTAAAAGATAACCGCTATTTTGGAAGCGACCCTGTAAAAGCAGGAGTTTTAGCCGCAGCCTTTACCAAAGGTTTACAAGATGCTGGAGTTATGGCTTGTGCAAAACACTTCCCTGGACAAAGAAATGTTGATATTGACAGTCACTTTGAACTAGACACAGTTCCATACACATACGAACAACTTATGAATTGCCAATGGATTCCATTTAAAGCTTCAATTGACGCTGGTGTTAGCATGATGATGACACTTCACGCTTCATTCCCAGAGCTAGACAAAACTGGAACTCCAGCAACCCTTTCACCAACAATTCTAAACGAATACCTACGGGGCAAACTTGGTTTTAACGGCCTAATCGTAACAGATGATATCCAAATGAAACCAATCAAAGACAAATACGGAATCGACGGTGCTTTAATAAAAGCTGTAGACGCTGGAGTAAACCAAATCATAGTTTCAGGTGGAGTTTGGGATGCAAACAAAATCATTGCAGATGCAGTACGCCGTGGAGAACTTTCTGAAGACAAACTAAACCTAGCTTGTGCAAGAGTTCTAGAATTCAAAGAAAAGTACGTTTCAAAAACTGTACCAACAGAAGAAACTGCAAAATCACTTCTAGTTACAGAAGAAAACAAAAAAGCAATCCAAGATGCAGCAGACGCTTCTATTACAGTTATTAAAAACAAAGGCGAATTACTTCCATTAACAAAGGAAAAAATCTTAGAGGCAACAAAAGGCACAAAAATTAAACCTCGTGTTGCCCTACTTCGCCCAACTTATGGCCGTCTAATGATGTCTGACAACACAAACTTCTATTTACACACATTCAAAGAAGTATTTGAAGAAGTTTACGGTACAGAAATCGATTTTTGCGAATACACATTCGGCCTAGATCCTTCTGACGTAGAAATTCTTGCAGCTAGTGACTGGGCATTTATGGCAGATTACACAATTTTGTGTACATATAACTCATATCAACACCCACAACAACAAAAATTACTAGATGCTTGTTACGCTTTCACAGGAAAAGACAAAATGGTTGCAGCAATTTTAAGAAGCCCACACGACCTAACAGTTATTCCAGAAAACGTAGAATCAGTAATGCTAAGTTACGGTGTTGCAAAATGTTCAGTAAAAGCCCTTGCAAACGTAATTGCAGGAAATGCAAAACCACAAGGTGCACTACCAGTTGGAATCGGAAACCTTCCACGAGGAACAGGAAAATCTGATTTCTAATTTTTTGGAGCAACCTACTTCAGTTTGGGGGCTATCCAGGATTCCGCGGGGATAACCCGCTCCAAACCTTCGGTTCAAGGGGATTTTTGCGTGGCAAAAATCCCCTTGTCCTTACTATCCCGGCTAGGCTGGTAAAAAAGAAAAGTTTTTTCAGTTTTCACAATATTAGGAAAAATAGTAGCCTCCCACATAAATCATTACAATAAAAATAATAATTATGAAAGAAAAAGAAATACTAGGCAAACAAAGAAGTACCTAGAGATTCTTTTTGTGGTTTTATTATGCCAATTAATTCAAATATCAATCCAAATCGCTCATATTATAACTTGTTCTAATTATTTTATATTTATTTTCTCAACTTCCTTAATAAGCATTTCTTAAAATATATTTTTCAGAAAATCCTTAAAGTTCTGATTACTTTCTTTTAATTTCTTTTCTTTAGTTTCTTCTTCTATAACTTCTGCCGTTGCACTCATTTCACTAATACATGTGTCTTGATATTTTTCTCCCGGGTAAACATCAAGTATTGTAAGCTGAGCATAAAGATATAGGCTTCCTTCTAAAAATGGTGCTTTTGGTGAACAGGTAAATGAGAAATTTTGTTGATTCATTGTATCTTCTAACAAAATCTCTGTTTCATACATGATACAAGGTTCTTCTAAGGCTTGTGTACCTCTAAAGTCTTCATAAGCAATTAAAGGAACCTCATAAAGTGTAATTTTTGCTTTTTTTACTCTATTATTATTATAAAAGGTTTTCTCATTTTTACAAAAACCATTATTTATTCTTAAATTAACATTAAGTTTTTTATTCAATATATTATCTTCATAATCTAGATATTGATAATTTCCATCTACATCTACAATTATCCATTCATTTATACCGTTTCCTTTTACCCCCTCGACCCATGCAGTTGTTATATCATCATCCCAAATAGATTCCCATGCATAATTATAACCTTCTTCAATAAGTTTAGAACTAGCACCATGTTCCCAAAAAGCAATGTCTTTCCAATGTTCATTAACAGTTTCTCTAGTAAGAGCTTGTTTTTCAACTGCATATACAGATATCGTCATTAAAAAAATACATGTACTAATTATTCTTTTCTTCATTTTCTACCTCTCTAAGTCAATACCACTCTTTCGCTTATATACTTTTCCGCACATAGAAAGTTTTACTTGCCTGACCGTGCTTCTCAATTTTGCCTTCATCACAAAGCTGTTTAAGAGCTTTTTCGATTGTTTGTCTTGCAAGTGTTGGACAATGTTCCTTAATATCACTTTTTGTGAATTTTCCAAGTTGATTTTTAATAACTCGCTCAACCATTTCATAAGCTGAAATTTTGTATTCTATAAGATTTAATCTGTCTTCAAAATCTCTATAGGCTGAAAGAACAATGCCCAAAATATATTTTACAAAAGCTGTATTGTCATTAGTTCCTTCATGCCAATTTTCAGAAGTTGATTCTAGAACATCATAATAAGAATCTTTTGTTTTTTCGATTTTTTTCTCTAAACTTATGTATTTGCAAACAACAAAACCTGCTCTGTAAAGTAGAAGTGTTGTGAGTAAACGAGACATTCTTCCGTTTCCATCGTTAAAAGGATGAATACACAAAAAATCTTTTATAAAATTACTTATTAAAAGAAGAGGTTCAATTTCTCCAAGATTCATAGCTTTGTTGAAGGTTTCACAGAGTTGTTCAATTGCAATTGGAGTTTCAACAGGACTTAGAGGTTCAAACAGAACTTTTGAAGTTCCATCAATAAGATTTGCAACAATGTAATTTTGTGTATTTTTGAATTTTCCACCAAAATCAGGATTTGAATATTGATAAAGATATTTATGTAGTTGAAGAATATAGCTTGGTGTAATGGGAATATATTCAAAATTTTCGTGAATAATATTGAGAACATCACGATATCCCATGATTTCTTTTTCATCTCTGTTTCTTGGAGTTGTTTTATCCTGAACTAATTGTTTAATTCGTGTATTTGTAGAAATAATACCTTCAATTTTATTAGAGCTTTCTATACTTTGAATCTTTGCTATTTCAACGAGTTTTTCGAGTTTATCTTTTTTTTGTTTTGTATAAAGCTGTTGCTTTCCTTTATATTCATGAATTTTAGCAATATAACCCAGAACTTCATTATCAATGGTACAATTCAGTTTTGAATAATCAAAAGTTTTCATCTCCTATTATTCTCCTATATCTCCTATTATAGCATAAAAATTAGGAGATTGCTATTTTTTATAGGTAATTTTCGTTATATTTTAAGGTTCAACTAGTTTAAAAATAACTGCTAATAATTTTTTCATTTTAGACCTCTCTTATTTATTATACTAGAAAAATATCTTTGAAATAAATGGCAAAAGCAAACCTACTAAAGCCATGGCAACTAATACTTTTAAAATTCTTGTGATTATTTGTCTAAAAACTGCTAGTACTGCTACCTTTCCAACGCTTTTCTTAGAATCATCTTCTGGAATATTAAATGATGAATATTCTAAATAATATGCAATCCAAGTTAATAAACAAATCAATAAAGGTACATTCAAACCATTTGAATCTAGTGTGTAAGCTTTTGAAATCCCATAAAGCACACCGCTAGAAGGAAACATAAAAAAATAACCTTGATGAATATAAAAATTCACATATATAATTCCATAAGGAACCACATAATAAGACAATATACTTAAAAAATCCAATGCAACAAATATTAGAAAAATTGTTCGTAACCTTTTTGATTCAATATTTTTCTTGAAAGAAAAAATTATCAATGCAATATAAGGAATCATTTCTAACCAATAAAATATATGAGTATTTTCAAAATTGATAATTTCAAAAATCATATAATAAGCCAGAATAGAAATTAAAATACATTTTGATATTACAGACTTAACCATATATTATCCCTTTTTTATAATTTACAAATATCGTTTTACCATTCGCCTTAATTGACTTTTCCGAATGCCATTTGCGATTGCTTTTTGCTCGTATTTTTTAATTTCTTCTTGATTATCTAAAATTGTGTAAATCAAATACAACAAAGAAATTCCTTCTTGATAATCGTTTTTTACTTCAAGAGTGTTTTTTGCCCATTGAATTGCTAAATCATAATCTCCATCTTTAAAATAACCACAAGCAACATTGTAATATGGAACAGGATTTTTTGAATCAAAAGTTGCAGCTTTTTTACAAAGCTCTATTCCCCTTTCAAAGTTTCCTTGTTGAACGTAAATTGAGCCTAAATTTGAATAAATTCTGCCGTTTGCATTTCCTACAACAATTAAAGATTCATACAAATTGACTGCTTTTTCAGTTTCTCCAATCTGTTTGTAGTTCATCGCTAAAAACAAATTTAAAATATGTCTATCTTTTGTGATTCTGCATTCTTGGGATAATTTTTCTAAAATCTTAATTGATTTATCGTATTCTTCTACATTGTAATGATTTAATGCTTGTAAAAGTTTTTTTTCTGATTTTAGATCATTTTCAAAAGCTCCAGCTATTAAGTCCTGATTTTCATTTTTTACTCTTCTTAATGAACTTTTTCTTGCTTTCCTAAAACGAGTTCTAAACAATTTTGCAAGTCCAAAAAAGAATGCAGGAATTGCCAAGGCTGTAATTTCATTACCTAACAAGAAATCTTCGCCTTCATTGTAATATGAATTGTAACAAAACAATGCAACTGAACCTAAGAAACCAATAATATAAATCGGAATAAAAAAGTTGTTGAACAGTTTCCAATCTTTTCGTTTTAATGAAATAATAAAAACAATCAAAAATACAAAGACAAAACTAAAAAAAACAACTGGACCAGCGTAATTTTCAAAAAAAGATTCTGACTTTGTGTAAATTGTGGTGGTTTCTATATCTCCAATTATCTGATAAACAAACCATTTTTCAGTGCCGTTTGATTTTTTAGAATAAATCTTTTTTCCCTCTGAATTGTATTCAAACCATTCTTCAGAAAAAGAAAAATCACTTTTATTTTTTTTGTGAATTAAATTTCCATTAGAATCGTAATCATAAAATGTTTCTTGAGAAAGCCCACTTTTTTCGTAAATTAAATTGTTGCTTTCATCATATTCTTTAAAATATTCATTGGAATTTGAATCATAATAATATATTAGATTGTTATTTTCGTCATATTTATAGTTTAATGCAAAACCATTACTGTATTCTTTTTTTATAAGATTATTATTTGAATCATAAGTATATGTAAATTCAAAAACAACTGTATCATTAACTAATTCTTTTTTGGAAATTAAATTTTTATTTTCATCATATTTAAAAATATATTCCCCAGAAGCAGAACCTTTTTCATAAATTAAATTATTATCTTCACTAAATTCTCTAAAAATCTCGTTGGAACCACCTAAAGAATCACTTTCAAATGCATAAATTTGATTCCCCATTGAATCATATTCATATTTTGTGTTTTTAAATGGAGTTACTTCAGCAATCAGATTTCCCTGTAAATCATATTCTCTTACTTGCGTTTCTTTTGATACGAATTTAAAAAGAGTTTTTCCATTGTGCTTAAATATTTCAAAACTAGATTCTGCAAATAAATTACTACAAAGAAAAAATATAAATAAGGAAAGAATTGGCAACTTTTTCACTTAACAATCTCCATACCACTTTTTTTTGACAAATTTCATCATATTGACATTTTGTTTTTTTTACAATACAAAAAAAATTTCTACTGTCAAACTTTCGACATTTTATATACTTTGGTTTTTGCTTATTTTTGTTTCAATTTTGAATTGCATTTCCATCAGCATCTGAACTAATTTATTATCTTTTGAATATCTTTCATACCAGATACATTGATTTTTTCTTTGTGAAAAATACGGTACTTCTAAGTTTCTAAAACTCAATTTATACCTCCAAATAGCCATCCATCTTTTTGAAATAAATAATCAACTTCAGCAATACAAGTATCTGAATAACTGGAACCTTTATAATAAGATTCTATTATTACACTTGGAATACATGTGTAATTCGCTTGTGTGTTTAGTTCAAGAATTTGATAAGTATGAATTAAATCTTTTAAGCTAAATCGGTTATTAATAACAATTTCATAATTTTTATCGTTTATTGATTCACATGCAATATCTTTTATCCTATTATTCATCTTGTAAAGTTTTTCATTTAGTGTATATCCATTAATAAGAGCTATTTTCTCAAGTTGCCTTTGCGAGCCAAAGCTAATATACATCAAGTCATCCTCTGTATCTTCCACATAGCTTGTTGCTGGATTTTTATCAAAGGCATTTTGTATTGTATATTTGAATGTTTCTTTCTCGTCAATCAATGGTTTTGAACAGTCAATATATATATCAGCTCTATTTGAATATGTATTTCTTAAATCTGCCGTTGAAAAATCTTCTCTCCAATAGACAGCAGCCTTATGATTTAATATTTCTGATGAACCTTCATTTTCAATTATTGATTTTTTCTCATTATATCTTTCAATTCCATAAATCATAATTCCTGCTATCTTATTTTCTTTTATAATAGGCATAAAATTATTATTTACTCTTACAGAAGTAATTCTTTGTCCTAAAACCGTTGCGTCTACTTCATAAAATTCTGCAAAAATCAAATTGGGCTTTGATTGCCCATTTGAATAATATCCCTTTTGGAATATCCCACCTTTCGCAAATGGTTCTGGTTCTTCTGTATATGACATAACTCTATACAAAATTTCATCTGTTTCTTCAAATGTTTGCTTATAGATTTGTACTGCAGAATCAAAATCCGCTTCTTGTACCGCTGGAAACCAGGAATTATACTCCAAAACTCCATAAAATTCTTTGTTTATATCTTTTATTTCTTGTTCGGAAAGTCCTAACTCATTCATTGCTTGGGATAGACTTATTTCTTCCAATTCCCCTTTGTTTATGTGTGGTGTTAATGCAAAGAATTTTGTTATACACAATCCTAATATTATTAAAGCTATTGGTCTTTTCACTTTTATTCTCCTAAAAATCATCTGATACTTAACAATCTCCATACCACTTTTTTTTGACAAAATTCATCATATTGACATTTTGTTTTTTTTACAATACAAAAAAAAATTTCTACTGTCAAACTTTCGACATTTTATATACTTTGGTTTTTGCTTATTTTTGTTTCAATTTTGAATTGCATTTTCAATACAGATTTATTACAAATATTATAAGTTATATAAGCGTTACAGACACCTT
This sequence comes from Spirochaetaceae bacterium, assembly GCA_017416145.1. Lineage (GTDB taxonomy): Bacteria > Spirochaetota > Spirochaetia > Treponematales > Treponemataceae > Treponema_I. Next base: position 8,182 of record JAFQDD010000002.1, read on the forward strand.
GTGTAAGTAGTGCTTAACCTAACTAGTTAAAACAGTAAGTCGTGAATTGATTTGTTTATGCAAAAGTTCTATTAGATTTTCGCATTTTGAAAACTCTGGCATATTTGAAACTTCCGTAAAGGCAGTCATTAGATTTTTTGAAAAATCTTCTATCGTATTTAGCCAAAATCTATTTTTTATATCAAAAATTTCTGCTTGTTTAAAAAAATCATTACGATTAATTTTTTCTATTTCATAATTACTGCCTAATTTCATTGCCATTTTTGTTGTCAACGAAGGATAAACAGTTGTGCTAACTAAATCATATAGCGGAGAAAGTTTGATTTTTGAATCTTCAAACATCAATGAAAAATTTTTCCCATGGGAATCACAATTTCCAATCAAATAATTGAATAAAATTGATTTTAAGAAAATGTTTATTTGTTCTATTTTGTTAGAGAATTTTTGCTGAATCAAATTAAAACAATCTTTAAAAGACGGTCCTCCATCTGCTTGATATTTAATATCATTCATAATTCCAAGAGCTTGGCAAAAATCTTCTTGATGGATTCTTTGTATTGTCCCTTTTTCAGAATCAAATTTTCTATCGTATCGTTGGCAAACAAAAACTGATAAATCCTCCATTTCTAGAATTTGAGTAGTTGGAACTGGTAAATTTAACTTTTCAGCAAGATTCATACAAAAAAACTCGTTTTGTGCCATTGTAGACAGTTCACCACTTCTAGTTGGTTTTAATATGTGTGTAGATGGCGCTCCATTTTTTGGTAAATGCCAAGTATCGTTAAAATATGCTAAAGAGATTTTTTCTTGAGCACCAGCCAAAGAAAGTCGTAAATCTTTAGAACCCAAAAGCATTGGTTTATTTTTTGATTCTTTTATTAACGTGTATAAGCTTTCATTTGAAAAAGGAATGTAATTTTCTTCTGAAAATTCCCAATTTTGTTTTGGGGAATTTATTTCATCTTCTGAATTATAAAACGAAACTGTTCCACTACACTCACCACCTAAGGCTTGAAGAAACTTAATTGTACTTGATTCAGAAATATGCAAATATTCAGAAATCCTGCTTCTAATCATACCTTCTGGTAAGAGCCCCGAAAAATATGGCATACATTTTTTTTGCGAAAATTCTTCTTTTTGAAGTGGCAAAGATAAAGACAAAGGCATTCCGTTATTGTTTATATAGTCTTCGTCATAGGCAAAAACAACACCTCTATCGGCTGTAGAAAAAAGATAACCTGCTAATGTGTTAAACAAAAAAACATTCAATTTCATTTATTTTACCTATAATTTTATTCTGCAAAAATCTTTATATCAAAGAAGTTTGCAACTTTTAAAACCTTATCAATTTGTAAAGTTGGTTTTCCGTTTTCTAATTCTGATAAAAATCTTATTCCCACATTACAAAGTGCAGAAGCATCAGATTGTGTCATACCAAGAGCTAAACGTTTTTCTTTTATTAATTTTGATAGGTCTTTAACAGTAAAAATTTCCATAAAATAATAGTATCATTCCCGAACGGGAAAATCAAGCAAATCTTGTTATCAAAACAAGTGTTTTTTCCCGAACGGGAAAACTATTACTAGATAAACTGTAAAAAAATGGTACTGCAAGGTTTCTTTTATGTGAATTACTCATCTATTTCTCCAAACAACCATTCTTTTTCATATAGATAATTTATTTCTGCTATACATGTATCATTGTACTTTTCCCCATTATAATACGATGTAAATGAAACATTTGTCATGTAATTTTCATTACTTAATGGTAAAGATTCTTTTCCAGTTGATTCTAATACCATTTCTCCAGTACCAAAAATATCCTCATCAATTGTAACTGTAAAGCCTTTTCCTGTAAAATACTTATTTATATTAGTTGTATCACCTTCCGAAAACTGTTTTAGCACAGAAAAAGCCACAGATTTGAACAATCAAAATCTGTGGCTTTCGATTTTTTCTTCTAAAATATTTAAAGATGCAAAGATAATTCAGGTGATCAAGGGAGTTAGTAAAATATCCCTTTATTACTTGTACAAATCTTATTTAGCAATAAAGTAACCGCCAAAAATCCATCCAGTTAGTTGGGTATCATCCATTACTGTGATTTTGTACCATTCAGCAGTTAAACCTTCAATTGTTTGTGTTTTAGTTGTTTTTCCAACAACTAAAATTGGTGTGTTAGTTTCAATTTGACCAACAACTTCACCAATACCTGGGAATGAACGAACATTGATTCTTGCCGCATCTGCTGTTACAGCATAACCTTCTAGAGGAGAATCTAAAACAACAATATCATTTTCTGTAAAACTTGGTCCAAAGATTTCTTGTTCTGTTTCTTTGATAATATTCAAAACTTCTGTACAAACATTTAAAGACATTGCATCATTTAAAAGTTGTTTTTGAAGATTTTTATCACTCAAAGTTAAAACTTTTTGCACAAGTTGAATTGCATCAATATCAGCAGAATTGCTACTATAACCTTCTTTCAAAATATAACGAGTTCTTTTTGTCCATGCAGTTGTATCATAGAATTCAATTTCCATAAAAGATAAACCCTTTGATTCAACTGTTTTTCCACAAGAAATAATTGTTCCAGGTTCTAGATATGCATTTCTAAAAGAGTCTAGAGTTGGATATGTAAACAAAACAGAGTTTTCAATAATTACACCAACTGAAGAGCCAACTGTTGCTTCGCTTTCACGAATGTAATATTCTTTTCCCTGATATTTTACGTGATAAAAACTAATATCTGGTGTTATTTCTTTTGAAGTTACCAAATCTTTTTTTACAGGTGCTGGAGAAAGAAGTTCCATTTTGATGCCAGAAAGGATTTCCATAGCATAAACTGTTCCTCCCTTTCCGTTGTCAGTTCTAAGAGAAGCATTGTCTTTTAAAACAATTACAGATTGAGCAAAAACAGAAATACTTAAAACACAAAGAAAAATTGATATTAAAACTTTTTTCATAATTATTGTTCTCCCGCAAATAAGAATTCCCAAACAGCTGGGGTAATTTCCATATCAACAAAAATTTCTAGTAATTTGTTTTCTACAACAGGATCAAGTTTTTCATAGGATTTTACTTTTTCCATTGTTTTAACAGCAAGAACATCTGCTTCTTTTGTTGAAATTGCATCTGTTTTAAGATAAATTTCTTTTCCATTATCTGCACCATTATAAATTGTAACAGCTGTAAAAACTGATTCATAATCTATATTATTTTTTAAAGCTACTAATTCACCTTTTTTTAGTGTATTTCCTGTTACGTCAAATGATTGAGGAGAATTATAGATGTATGAATCTTCTAAAATTACACCGCCTACAGAATGTTCTTTTGCAAAGAAAAGTTCCCGTGTCCAATAATCTCCAGAAAATTCTGTTGCAACGCGAACAAATGTAAATGGATCTTCTTGTCCACTTTTTAGTTTACGAATTGCTTCTTTTGAATCTACATTATCACCGTCATAATAAACATAAAGTTTATCTCCCTTTGCAACTTCATCAGCATAAATCATTTTGCCATCAACATCTTCTGTGTATAAAGGTGTACCAGGATACAAAACAATTGCTTCCTTTTTTGCAAAGACTTTTTTCACAGGTTGTACTGTTGTTTCTGTAACAGTTTGTTCTTGAACTAGAGATTGTCCTTCAGTTTTTTCTTCTGAATTATCACAACCAATAAATATCAAACTTATACAGAAAACAAAGAAAAATAAAGTTAGTTTTTTCATTTCTTTCTCCATTTTTGCAAATAATTTGCTTTTTTTGTGATTGTAACATAATAACAATATAAAAAAAAGATTCCCAACCTCTAAATTCTAGATTTTCTACAAAAAAACCATCTGAAAAAGATTTTTACCTTCCAAGAAACTTAACAGCTAAAATCTAAATACTCTTCTGGATTTATTATTCCTTCTTCTGCTTTAAAAAGCATCCATCTATTATCAATTAAAACTTGCCAATACCCATTGTCTGGATTCGGTTCTATTTTTTCACATATCGCGTTTAGAACAAAATTTCCAGATGAATCAATAAGTCCATATTTTGTCGAACCATCTATAGTAATAGAAAATATTGCAGTATTATCAAAAAAGTCAGATAAAATTTCTAGATTTGTGGGAAGGGATTTTAGTATATTTTCTTCTAAATCTACTATTCTCCAATTTCCCAATTTTACAGATAGTACCTTTCTTGAATAATTATATATTTTTTCATATTTTGGAAGAATAATCCAATCACCTTCTTTATTAAGTAAACCATACAATGAGTTTTCAGTTTCTGCAATTAAGACACCTTCTACAAATTCCTTTCCTAGACTTTTATATACAGGTGGTATCACAACTGTTTTATCGTTTTTTATCATACCAAAAAGCTTTTTATCATTATTCCAAATATAAAATCTTGCAAATCCATTTGAGAATGGGTCATACATAACTTCATACTTGACGATTTCATTTGAAATAGATTTATAGGAAAATGTGTCTGGTAGTTGTATTTTTTTTCGTTTTATTCCGTTATTATCAAAAAATAAGAAAATATAGTTAGATTTTTTGTGGGTTACAATACACTCATTATTCATTGAATATATAAAATTTGTTTTGAAGACGAGTTCACCTTTGTAATTATATAAACCATGATACTCTTTGTTTTGATCATAGATAACATCATTTTCTACATCGTAATTAACAACCATAAAAAATCCGTTATAACAATGTGTGTAACTGAGAGGTTCTGTTTTATAAGAAAAAAGTATATTACCAAAAGTATCTATAACTTCACAAGTTCCACCTTCTTCGCCCAAAACACCTAGACCGTATCCATTTGAAAAGTTTTCAATATAGGTATAACGAGGATATACAATTACTTCTTTTGTGTCTGGATTGAATAATCCATATTTTCCTTCATTATTTATAAATCGAACTGGTGAATAAGTATATAAAGATTGCTCTGTACTGTTATCTTTTGTACAACCTATGAAAAATAATGATAAAAATACTATAATTATTTTTTTCATGCTTATTCTCCTAATGGCATATATCTAAAATTTGAATATTTAAAACTAGTTTCAATATTCTTAAAACTATATTTTTCTCTAATTATCTGCTTTTTTTGACAAAATTCATCATATTGACATTTTGTTTTTTTTACAATACAAAAAAATATATTCAAAAAAAAGGAAAGTTTCTAATTTATGGTTGGAAGTTTTAATATTTTTTTTATTTTGATTGTAGGAATTTTTGTTTTATTACTTGTTTCTAAATTTCAAAAAAAATATTTAAAATTTATAAAAGATTACATTATTAAATTTTTAGGAAAACCTCAAAGTGGCGATTCTATAAAATGGTCAAAGAACTCTTTTTTTATAAAAGGATTTTTTGTTTCTTTGCTTTTGTATTTTATGTTTCGGTTCATTTTTCCAGTATTTTTTATCGCAATTCTACTAAATATAATTATTGCTTCTGTTTTAATTAAAAAATCAAAAAAATATACAGAATACAAATCAGAAAAAATAAAATCCTATATTTTAGGGAATTTACTTGTTTCCTTGATTTTTGTTGCAAAACTTTTAATTATTTTATTTTTGGATTCAGAAGATGGATTAGCATTTTTATCTTCCAAAGACGGTCAAACAATTTTTGGAAGCCTTTTTCTTATTGTAGCAATTTTTATTATTGGTCAGATTTATACAAAAAAATCTAGATTATTAAAAAATACCGCTGCCACAGCTTATACAGAAGGCAAAATTACAAGAATTACTAAAGTTCAATACAGTTTTGTAAAATTCATTACCTATGAATATGAGTTTGTTGTGAATGGAACTGTTTACAATGGAGTTTCTGGCGAACCCGAAAGAATTATGAAAAAAAGAGAAAGCCAACTTTCTGAAACTCAAAAGATATTTTATGTATATGAAAATCCTTCAATCTCAAAACTTGAAGCAGTAAAAGACAAAAAGCTTTCGACATTTTATATACTTTGGTTTTTGCTAATTTTTGTTTCAATTTTGAATTGCATTTTCAATACAAATTTATTCCAAATATTATAATAAATTACAAAACAATATTTTACCTTGACATTACATTGATTAAATGTCATACTGATAAAACTAAGCTAAGGAGTATAAAAATGAAAAAATCAGTTTGCTTAATCCTCTTTTTTCTATCACTTTCAATTTGTTTTGGTTTGAATCCTCGACCATTACATATTTCACAAATTTTTAAAGGTGTTGATGAAAAAATAGAACAACTTCAAGTTTTCAAATCTGGTTCTTACGAATACTACGGAGAATTCATCGAAGGTGAAGATATTCTTTTAAGCCATACTGTATTCGATTGGAAAAACTTAAAAACTTACACAATCGAATATATATCAGGTGGTACAGAGATAAAAGAATATAGAGAAAGAACTTTCAATAAAGACTTATTAATTGTACAAGATATTTGGGTAGATTATTCTGGTGAACTAATTTTAGACTATGAATATGCCTCTGATTATTCTAGTTTTAAATGTTATGCAACAGAAGATGGTGAGAAATATTTGTACGACGAATATTACATCAAAAAAACAGCTACTGGATATAACGGTTTTTATCGTGACTATTATTCAGATGGCGATATTTATGCCGCCTCAAAATATTCAGACCCACTACCATATTTTTATGATAGATCAAAAAAAGAAGCTGTAAATAAAATTTATTGTATGAAATACGGTATAGAATCAGTTACCGAAATCGAATATTACGATAGCAATTCAATTGACACAATATACGATTACATCTTTTCAGAAAAATCCTATGTGATGATAGATAATGACTATGACGAAAAATACGAATATTTTTTCGATGATGATTACAACTTAATAAGAGAAGTTGAATATTACGCTATTGATGATCCAGATATTTATTATGATACACGTTACATACTCGAAAAAGATTCAAAAGGCAGAAAGATTTCTCAAAAACTCTATGAAGATGTTTCAGAAACATACAATTTCAGTCCAGACGCTTATTCCCCAGACGAAACATTGATAATCAAATATCCAAAAACTGGGTTAAAATCCTTAGAACGTCCTACAGAATTCTACAATTATTATGGTGACGAAGAAGGATATTACTGCGAATATTGTGACGAATATCACTACTACGATGACTATTATTACGACGACGAAGACTATTATTACGACGAAGAAGGATATTACTGCGAAGACTGTGATGAATATCACTACTCCGAAGACGAATGTTACGAATCTAAAGAAATATAATTTTTTGGAGCAACCTACTTCAGTTTGGGGGCTATCCAGGATTCCGCGGGATAACCCGCTCCAAACCTTCGGTTCAAGGGGATTTTTGCGTGGCAAAAATCCCCTTGTCCTTACTATCCCGGCTAGGTTGGTAAAAAAGAAAAGTTTTTTCAGTTTCCTTTGTAAAAAGCTAAAAGACAAAAAAATACCCAAAACTTTTTATTGTTTTTGGGTATTTTTTTGTTTAGGTTTCACAATATTTGGAAAACCTAAACAAAAGTGAGTCAAAGGTTTAAGTGAAACGCCCCTTGTCCACAAAATAAAGTTTATTTATCAAATCCACGAGAAATCAATTCTAAGCACATTCTTCCGTTGTGATAAGGACACTTCCAAGGTTCTGTGATTCCGTGAGTATCAGGCTTACCGTCTTTAGAAACCGCCCAAAACCATTCAGAACCAGGTCTTTTATCAGTTAGCACATTTTCAATGTATGAAAAGATTTTTTTAGCAGCTTCAAGATATTTTTCATCTTTTGTAACTTCATAAGCATTTACAAAACCTACAACAGCTTCAGCTTGAACCCACCAAATGCGGTCTGTATCAACGTGTTCCTTTCCTTGTCCCTTAGCTTCAGCAATCTCTCCACGGCTTTCGTTGTTAAGAGCTTCTCCATCAAAGGCAACTTCTAAAATTCGTTTTGCAACTAATGGTGTGTAGCTTAGAGTTTCCTTTGCAATTTCTAAAGCTTTTGGTGAATAATATGCGTGTTTTCCGGAATCTTTAGAAATTACATCTTCCAAAACCTTTGCACCCCGATCTAAAAGCCAAGTTGCTTCAATATCGTGCCCATAAGAGTGAATATCAGCAAGACTTCCCATTTTGCTATCAAAAAAAGTTTCTAAGCGAACAAACTCAGGATTGTAAACTTTGTGAGCAGCAATTTCCAAAGTTTTTGCAAGAGCTTCTCCCACCACAGGATGAGCGTCAGCTAAAAAAAGCTCCGTATAGGCTTCTAAAACGTGTAAAAGCGTGTTCATTGTTTTTTCAGCCACAACACCTTGGTCACAAATTGCACTTTCTACAGGAGCTTTCCAATCTTGGGTAAAAGCTTCCTTGTAACCATAATCATCCTTGCAATATGTTTCTAAACATTCAAAAAGTCTATATGCCAAAGCTAAAGCTTCTTGATTTTTTGTTGCTCTGTAGTATGAAGCCAATCCGTAAATACAAAATGCTTGATTGTAGGCATTTTTGATTGGATCTTTTACACTTCCATCAGCATTTAACATCCAGTAAATTCCACCATAAACATTGTCAAAACAATATTTTTTGATAAATTCATAAGTGTGTGTTGCATTTTTTAGATTATCTTCCCCACCAATTGTTAAATATGTATTGGAATAAAACCACAAAATTCTGCTATGAAGAATACAACCTTTTTCATTTTCTTTTAAAGTTTCAAGTTCATAAGTTTTAAAACCATAAAATCCACCATTTTCTGTGTCTTTCATAGAATTCCAATATGGTAAAATTACTTTTTCTAAGTGTTTTTTTGCGGCAAACATTTCTAGCCTCCCTAAAAGTGATATAAACCATTAACAAAAAGAGAAAACGGTTTCTTTATTCACAGTATAGTTAATATCAAAGATTTTTGCAAGTTGATTAAAAGTAAAAATACTTCTTTGGTAATTTTTTTACATTTCTTAACATACTAAATACTTGATTGTTATAAATCAAGAAATTCATACATTCTATACAAAAAATCCTTTTCCGTGTACAATGTCAAAAGAATGTCAAAATTAACAATCAACGAAATTGCTAAAATGGCAAATGTTGCTAAAAGTACAGTCTCAAAAGCTCTAAATGGTCAAAAAGGTGTTAGCGACGAGGTTCGACAAAAAATATTGTCCCTTGTAGCTGATGTAAATTATCAACCAAATGCTACAGCAAGAGCCTTGGCACAAAACAAAACTGGCATAATCGGATTTGTACTTCCTCACTCAGCTTCCACTTCTCTAGCAGAAACCTATTGGATTGAAGTTATTACTGCTATTACTGAAGAAGTTGAACTAAAGGGAAATAATCTTATGGTGATTGCCCCCTCTAGCAACAATGAAGATCCTTACGAATCTTTGCGAAATATTGTTTTACGACATTCTGTTGATGGTTTGATTATGGGAGCGGAAAACCTAAACTCCGAAATTATGGATTTAATACAAAAAAGTGGAATTCCCTTCGTTTTCATTGGTCAAAATCCTTTGTATCCTCACTTTTCCATTGATGTAAACAATGAAGAAGGTGCTTATCTTGTTACAAAGGAAATAATTAAACACTTAGGAGATAATCACAAACAGATTTGCTGTATCACAGGTCCAAAAGAATACATTTACACAAAAAACAGAATAAATGGATTTATAAAAGCTTGTGACGAAGAAAATTTTTCTGGATATCACATTTTTTCCACTGATTACAGTGCAGAAAACACTCAAAAAACAGTTGTAGAACTTCTCGAAGTTTGCCCAAATCCTGATGCATTTTTTATTGCCGCTGGAGGAGATTTTTTCTTGTCAATTATGGATATTTTACGGTTAGAAGGATTAAACATAAAAAAACAAGTTTTAGGTGTTTTTGATGATGCTAGAATTTTTGATTATCTAGACTTTTCCATAATTTCAGCAAAACAGCCTTTGCAAGAAATAGGTCAACTTGCAGCAAAAAATCTTTTTGATTTGATGTTTGATAAACAACCTGAAAAACAGGTTCAATATCTTTCTGTAAATATAATTCTTCGATAAGGAAAAAACAAAGGTAAAAAAATGCTTGAATTATTTATGAAAATAATATTTTTTCCAATTTGGTTTCCAATTATTTTAGTTATATCAATATTATTATTTGTAATATCAATAGTTGTTGCAGTTTTAGGATTTAGCGTTTTCGTAGTTTTTGCTACATTATTTTTAGCTGCACTAATTCTTGGCTGCGTCGGATTTTTTAATATTTTTACAAATTTCTTTACTTCTCTTTTATCATTTGGATTGACACTAATATTGTTTGGTTTTGGACTTTTATTGCTACTTTTTGGGGTAGCTTTATGCACAAAAATTATCCCAAGTATGATTGGTGCGATTTCTTCGATTTTTAGAAAAATGTTTAGTTTAAAAAAGAAAAAATCCAATTATCAAAATTATTCAGATACAACAAAGGAAATAACAACTTATGAAGAAATCAACTAAATTTTTTTGCGTATTAAGTTTTTTATCAATTGTTTTAGGACTTATTCTTTGTGGAATTTCCTTCGGTTTTGGAGCAAATTTTAACGATATTACACGGGAATTTGCCAACAACAAAATATTATCCTACTTCTACAGAAATGATAATTCAGATTTAGACAAGGATGCTTTGATTTGGGAAAATCCTGATTTTTCTCAAGAAAACTACTTTTTTGTTGAACCTTCTGGAAAAGAAAATCCAATAAAGTCTATGGAAATTAACATTGATTCTTGCTCATTAACTTTTCAACAGGGAGAAAATTTACAAATAAAAGTTTCAAATTTACAAGAAAACAATATTTCCTGCAAGATTTCAAAATCTGGAGTTTTCAAGATTCAAGATTCCTCAACATTTGGACTTTTAAACATTTTCAGCCGAAAGAGCTTTTCAAAAAACGGAATGATTGAAGTTACACTTCCTTCTTCTATTTCCTTGGAAAATCTTTCCGTAAAAAACAATAATGGCTCTGTTTCAATTTTGAATAATTCTATAAATTGTAATAAATTGCTGATTCAAAACGAAAATGGTGAAATTGCTATGACAGACTTTACTTCCAAGGAATCTGATATTTTCACAAATTATGGAACACTAATTTTGTCTGGAAATCTTTTTAATCAAACAAAATTAGATTGTGCTTCTGGAAAAATTGATTTAGCAATTGGAAACGACTTTTCATACAAAGTTGGTCGAGGTTTAGGAAATATTATTATCAATGGGGAAAGTTTTTCAAATTCTTCAAAAAATATTTCCTCTACAAAGCAAACAAATCATCTTAATATTCAATGTGATTTGGGAACTGTAAATATTTACTCAAAATAATTTACTAACTACAGGTGCTACTCAACGTTCAAAGGTCAACTTTGTTTAAATTCTCCAAATTGACCTAAATCAAAAAATAGAACAAACAATTTAGCAAAATTAAGAGAATTGTCCAAAATTTTTCACTAGATTCTTCAGTTTTATGTGCATTATTATTTTTCTCTTGTTTTTCCTCAAAATATAGTTCACATAAATATTCGTCAATGGATTTTAAACTTAATTTGGATTTTTTCTTTTCATCAATTAGAAGTTTTGATTCTGACTTCGCCTTCTTAGAAAAATCGGAAAAAATACTAAACCAATAAAAAACTTCTGAAATCATTTTTCCAAAATTGCCTTTTATGTTGAATTCAAAGGATGTGGCAATTTGTGAAATAAAAACCATTCCGCAAAGCACAAAAGATTTTTTTAGTCCAAGTAAAAAAGCTCCTTCTGTAATGGTAAAGTTTCCAATGGAAAACCAAACTTTTCCAAAGGGAGAAAGCAAACTAAAAAAAACTAGAGAAAGGGTGATAAAAAAACTTGGCAAAATTTTTACTCGTTTTTTGCGAATAAAAGCAAAAATTATCATTAAAATAAACTGAATAAAAAGAATAAGTAAGTTTTTTTGTAAAACCAAGGGAAAAATCAGTAAAAGGCTTAATATTAAGTTTATCATCAATAAGCCTCCACCCTAGCAAACCATTTTGAAATTTTTATGAATCTGTTTGTAAGGATTCCGATTAAAAATCCTGTTACAAATCCAAATATTAAAATTACAGGAATTGCGTAAACTATGGTTTTCCCAAAAAAGAAAAAATAGCTTAAAAGAATTTGTAAAAGATTGTTTCCCAAAGCACCAAATAAACTGATTCCCACAACAGAGATTTTTTCTTTGAAAAGGGATTTTGCAAAAAGCATAAAAAAACTTGATGCAAAACTTCCACAAAGGGAATACACAAAAATATATGAAAAAAAAGTGCCGCTTATTAAACTTTGAAAGATAACTTTAAGCAATACAAGAAAAAAATATTCTCGTTTTTTTAATTTAAAAAGTCCCAAAATAAAAGGAATATTTGCAAGTCCAAGACGTAAAAAAGGTAGAGGTTTTGGGATTGCGTATTCAATCATAGAAAAAAACATACACAAGGCAGCGGAAAAACTTAAATATTTAAATGTTTTTTCGTTTGTTTGCTTTGTTTTAGAATCAATATTCATCTAAAACCTCGCTGCCAGTTTTTTTTCCAGAAGTTTCTCCTTTTATTGTAACGATTACCATATTTGGAAGACAGGCTAGATATTTTGCCTTATTTTCTCCAGCTTCTCCCATTTTTATGCAAGTTGAATCATAACAAGTACTTTCTAAAAATCTAATTGTACCATTTTTGATTTCTAAAACAGATTTCCCCATTTCTCCTTGAAACTCCAAAAGGCAATCTTTATCCAATGGGTAAACATATTCTGTATCTTTTACCATTATGGAAGCATAGGCATTACCTGAGGAAGAAGAAAATTGATGTACAAAAAAAAAGGATACAGCTATTATCAAGAGAAAAAAACTGATAATAACCGCATCCCCTGCTTTTATTTTCATTATAGACTTGGGTCAACTGTACAAGCGTCTAAATCTGCACAGATTTTTGCTTTATCCATTTTTCTACCGATGAAAACAAGTTTTACCATTCGGTCTCCAAGTTTTTCATCCCAATTTTTAGCAAATTCTGGATCATTGGCAAGAGCTTTTTTGATTTGTGATTTTGGAGCTGTAGCCATCCAATCTCCAGAATAACCACAAGTAATTTGTTTACCAGCTTGTTCCAAAACGTAAGCTTCTTCGTTTACATCAGAAAACCAAACCAAGCCCTTTGTTCTGATTACTGTAGCTGGCCAGTTTTCTGCAAATTTTTCTAGTTTTGCTCTGTCAAATGGTCGGCGTACATAGTAAACAAAAGTACCAATTCCGTATTCTTCCGCTTCACCTTCCCCATGATGATGGTGATGACAACCACAAGTACATTTTTCACCGTGTTCGTGATGATGTTCGTGTTCTTCATGGTGGTGATCATGGTCATGACAGCCGCAAGTACAGTTTTCATCATGCTCATGATGGTGGTCGTGTTCTTCATGATGATGTTCTTCGTGGTGGTGATGCTCGTGAAGATGTTCACCTGGTTCGTGATGTTCTGCGTCGTGTTCTTCTAGTTTTTTAATCCAACCAGCTGTTGAATAAACTTTTTCAAAATCAAAACTGTTTGTACCCAAAATCAATGATAAATCCACAACACCTTTTTGAGTTTCAATCATATTTGCAGAAGGTTGCAATGTACGAACAACAGCTTTTACTTCTTTTAATTGATCTTCTGTTACTAAGTCAGTTTTATTGATTAAAATTGTGTTACAGAACTCAATTTGTTGAATTAGTAAGCCTTCAATATCTTCTTCATCTAAATTTTGATTTAATAATGAGTTTCCACCAGCAAATTCTGTAACTAACCGTAAAGCGTCTACAACTGTAACAATGTTGTCTAGCTTTACCACAGCTGGAATAGATTTATCTCCTGTTTCCCCAGAAAGAGCCATAATACTTTGAGCAATTGGCATTGGTTCACAGATTCCACTAGCTTCAATTAAGATGTAGTCAAATTTTCCTGTTTCAGCAAGAGAAATAATTTGATTCATTAAATCAGTTTTCAATGTACAACAAATACAACCATTTTGAAGAGGAACTAAAGAATCTTTGTCTTCTTCTACAATACTAGCCTCTTTTGAAATCAAAGCTGCGTCGATATTAACTTCTCCAATATCATTTACGATAACTGCAACTTTGTAGCCTTTTTGATTGTTCAAAACATAATTAAGTAGAGTTGTTTTTCCAGCTCCTAAATAACCTGTTAGGAGTGTTACGGGAATAAGATTTTTCTTTGTTTTCATAGTTAAATAATATAATAAAACTTTTTAATATTTGCAATTAGATTTAACAACTTTGTTTTTAACTAAACCATAAATCTAAACATTTTTTTGTATCATTTTTTTATAAAAACTTGCATTTTGCAAATCTTCCCTTTAAAATATAGAGACATTTATTTTGAGGACAGAACATTGAAGCAAATTTTTACTTTTCTATTTATTTTTTCAGGAATAATTTTATTTTTAACAATCAGAAAATGTAAATCTATCAAAAATCCAATGATAAATTCTATGCGAAATCTTTTTTATTTTGCGATTTTATCAACTGTTGCAAATATTGGAATCCTAAATTCCCAAAATATTTTCTTGTCATATATTTGTTATTCTTTGTTTTTTATAGGAATTGATGGTCTAGTTTATTCGCTTTTTAAATTTAGTTTATATTACGTTGATTTGAAAATCAACAAACAAATTTTGCTTGCAGTAGTTCTTTCGATTTTTTCAATAGACGCATTTATAATGTTTATAAACATCTTTTTCCATATTGCATTTGGAATAAAATCAGTTGTATTCCAACAAGATGTTTTCCTACTGGCAAATCATTTCTTTTTGTACAAACTTCACCTAATTTTATCTTACGTTATAATTGCTTCTGTTTTTGCTATGATGGTTTTCAAAACCATAGTTTCACCAAAAATGTATCGAGTAAAATATTTGTCACTTTTAACTGCCTTTATTATTGTTACAATTGGTGATGCATTTTACGTCTTTTTACAACTTCCTGTAGACTTTTCAGTTATTTTGTTTTCCACAACTGGTTTAATTTTCTACTATATTACATTCCATTACACTCCTCATGCTTTAATTTCAAAGTCACTTTCTTTAGTTGTAGAAAATTTGGAACACGCAATTATTTTCTTTGATGATAATGGAAAGTGTATCTACAAAAACAAAAGTTTCGAAGATTTGTTTGAAAAATACAAAAATGTTGGGATAATTCCCCATAATTTTTTGGCAGACAACTGGTTTCAAACAGATTTATTTGCAAATCAAATCGATACAAATCTTCAAGACCAAGAAATAAACAAAGTATACGAAATTGGCGAAACCACTCACTACATAAACTTAAAATTTCAAAAATTAAAAGATGAAAAAAACAAAGTTCTTGGTAGTTTCTTTTTGATTCAAGACAAAACAAAAGATGAAGAAAAGATTCGCTATCAAAAATATCTATCCACTCACGATGGATTAACTGGCGTTTACAATAAATTTTACTTTTATGAACAAGCTCAAAAAATTCTACAAAATCAAAAAGACAATGAATACATAATGATTTGTACTAAAATTTCTAATTTTAAATTTATTAACGAAATTTTTGGAAATTATGTTGTAGATCAATTTTTGTTAAAATATAGTCAAAAACTTTTATCAAATACAAGTCAAAATGCAATTTACGGTCGCCTAGAAAATGACAATTTCGCATTTTTAGTTGAAAAAGAAACCTTTGTTTTGGATAAGTTGCTAAATTTCACACGCCACTTCTCTAAATTATCAAAAGACAAATATTTCCCAATTCAAATTTTGATTGGAATTTACGAAATCGATGATAAAAATGTTCCAATATCTGTAATTTGTGACAGAGCAAATATGGCAATTTCAAACATTAAAAATCCTACAGAAAATCCAGTTGCTTATTACAATTTGGAAGTGAAAAATCGACTATTTTTTGAGCAAACAATTATTAGTGATTTTTCAAAAGCCATAAAAGAAAAACAATTTAAAGTATTTTTACAACCCCAATTTACAGCAGACAAAAAAATATACGGTGCAGAAGTTTTGGCAAGATGGAATCATCCAACAGAAGGATTGTTAGCACCAGAACAATTTATTTATCTTTTTGAAAATAATGGAATTATTACTCAACTTGATATGTTTATCTGGGAAGAAACAGCAAAAATTCTTCAGCAATGGCAAGCACATGGAGTCAAAGATATTCCTTTATCAATCAATATTTCACCAAAAGATTTTTTCTACATCGATATTTATTCCTTCTTTACAGACCTTGTAAAAAAATATAATATTAGTGCAAGTCAAATCAAACTTGAAATTACAGAAACTGCTTTTATGATTGATACAAAAACTCAAGGTTCTACAATTTCAAAATTACGTCAGGCTGGATTCAAGATTGATTTAGATAACTTTGGAACAGGTTATTCATCTCTAAATATTGTTAGAGATATACATTTTGACGAAATAAAACTTGATTTATCCTATTACAATCAAAGTGATGATATTCAGCGAACTCGCAAAATAATTTCTACTATTTTATTGTTGGCAAAAAACTTAGAAATTCCTGTGATTTCAGAAGGCGTAGAAACGAAAGAGCAATTTGAATTTTTAAAACAGTTTGATGGAACAATTTATCAAGGATATTATTTTGAAAAACCAATTGAAATTTCCTATTTTGAGAAAAAATATATAAATGAAGAATAATATAAGGAAAAAAGATGGAAAAACGCGAACAAATCAACAATGAAAATACTTTTGTGCCAAAAACGAACTTTGTTTACCCAGAAGAACCCAACACTCCCTTTTTGCAGCCAAAAATTAAGCATGAAATAAAAATTGATTCAGATTACCCTTTTCTTTCAAAAAAATTAAAAGATAGACTTTGGAACGGTTTTGTATATTTTGTAATTTTTACATTAGTGTTTCCTTTGCAAAAAATTCGATATGGTCTGAAAATCAAAGGTCGAAAAAACTTTACTAAAAATAGAAAACATTTCAAAAACGGCGGAATGACTGTAAGTAATCACGTTTATCGCTGGGATTTTTTGGCTTGTTTACAGGCTGTTAAATTCAGAAGAATGTGGTTTCCTGCTCGAGCGTTACAATTAAGTGGAAGTGATGCAAATCTTATCAAAGGTGCTGGTGGAATCCCAATTCCAGATTCAATAGCTGCAATGAGAGGATTTAACGAGGCTTTTGACACTTTACACGCAAAAAAGAAATGGATTCACGTTTTTCCAGAAGGTTTCCGCTGGGATTTTTACCAACCTATTCGCCCATTTTTAAAAGGTGCTTTTACAATGGCTGTGAAATACAATATTCCTGTATTACCAATTGCAATTTCATACAGAGAACCAACTGGCATTTACAAATTGTTAAAGGTAAAACATCCTCTTATCACAGTTTCAGTTGGAACACCGATTTTTCCATCAGAAGAGCTTTCTAAAAAGGAAAACATCTTTAAACTTCGGGAAGAAGCTCATAAACAAATTGTGGAAATGGCTGGAATCAAGCAAAATATGTGGCCCTTTGACGCTGATTAAGGATTTTGAAATCGAGGATAAGGCTAGCCCAGACATTAGGGGCGTTAGTTCTAGGTTGTGAAGTGAAACGGAGCAACCTAGAATGGAGGCGTAGGCCGGAACCCCGTTTGGCTGGAACAAAGGGGATTTTGGTTGCTCCATATTTTAGGATTCTTGGACTATTTTTGAAAAATCTTCAAATGAGTACAAAGGATGATTTGGTTTATAATCTGGTTTTGTTTTATGGGTTTTGATTTGAACAAACTTCATACCAGAGTCAAAAGCTCCTTTTCCGTCCGTATCTGCCCTATCTCCTACCACAAGACAATTTTCTGGAGAAACCCCTATTTTTTCTGTCAGTTTAAGGAAGCCTTTTTTTGCAGGTTTCAAACAAGCAAAATCTTCACTGGCAAAAAATCCATCAAAATATGATAATTCTTCCTCTGTAAATTTAACAGCCTTTAGTCGTTCTTTTAGCATCCTGTAATCAGAATAAACAACTAGTTTTATATTTTTTGATTTTATGCATTTTATCAAATCCAATAATCCATCACGTTTTTTGTATTTTTTTGATAAAACCAAAATCATTTTTTTCATATATAAATTGTTATACCAATTTTTTGCTACATCTGGAGTTTTAAATTTTCCAAAGCTTTTTAGCACAGAAAAAAACTCTTTTTCGTATTCTTCAATAGAGGGAAAATCTCTACCTTTTAGGGATTTTCTAGTTTTTTGCACTGCACTAATTTTTAGCATATTTGGAATGGAAGATAAACAAAGGTTTTTTGGCAAACCTTTAAAATCGTATAGTGTTCCGTCAAAGTCAAAGATTATTGCTTTTATATTGTCTAACATTTTTTCCTCAAAAAAAACAAGGGTTGTCCTAGAAGCGAACTTTTAAGACAACCCATTTTTGCTAATTTGTGATTATTTTCTAATTAAATCTTTGAACATTGCGTGACGTTTTTCGTCTTGCATCAAAAGATTTAGCTTAAATTGACCATCACGAGCACCCATTTCAATACAACGAGCTTTGTATGTTTCAAAACTTTCAGATTGAAGAATGTGAGTAATTGGATCTTTTACGCGGAAAGAATCACGTTTTGCTTCATATTCAACATTGATTTTCTTAAGTTTAGCATCTACAACCTTTGTAAAATCTTCTGCTTTTCCTTGGTCAATGTCTTTATCTGCAAATTCAAAATACAAGTGATATACAGAATCTTGAATATCTGCAAACCCTACAAAGAATTTTGTTTTGATACCAGTTTCTGCTTCAGCTTCACGCACAGCTTCGATAAACTGTCTTTCGTGAACTTTTTCTCCAGTCATAGAAATAATTCCGTTTACTTTTTGGATAAACTGAATTGTTGGAATTGTGTTGTATTTTCCAGTAACTTCGACTAGGTCGTTCATATTGTAGCGGTACAATCCTGCGTATGTTGTTACATAAATACAATAGCGTTTTCCAACTTCTAGTTCGTGTAGTTGATAGAATTTTGGATTTGGATTGTCCAAGTCTTCTTGTGCTGTGAACTCAAAATAGTGCATATGTGGGAAAAGTACAGTATCATCTCCACCGTTCATTACAAGACCTGCTCTACATTCAGATGCAAAATATCCAAATTCTTGGTGTAGCATTTCTTTTGGGAAAGAATCTTTGAATTTGTCCATATACACGTGAGTATTTCCACATTTCCAAGTTGTTAAAACTTGAAGATTTGGCCAGTAGTGCTTTGGAAGGATTTTATCTCCGTATTTTGCTTTTAGTTCACGTAGTTCTTTTGCTCTTTCTGGATTTGGTGAATATAGAGGTTCTAGTTTTGCTCTAACTTCTGGTTCGATTTTTAAATCTTTGTTCAATGTTCCGTTTTCAATGTCTGTAACGTATTGATCAAAGAATTCGTTTGCATTGTTTTGCATTTCTACAATTGTAGAAGGGTTTGCTGTAACTAGAAGGTGAACGTCTTGTTCGATACCGTTACGCATAATTGTGTAGTAACGAGCTTTGTAATCAGAAATTGCATAAACATCAGCTGTTTCTGCATACAAACCTTTAATAAATTCTGGACAGTCACGACGTGTAACACCAGAAACTGAACCACAAACTGTTCCGTCTGGAGCAGCCCCTTCAATAGCTTTTCCTACGATTGATGTACATTTTCCTTCGTATACGTGTTTTCTGTGCATATAAAAACTGTATAACCAAAGTTTTGTCATCTTACTGTATACGTTTCCGTAATATTCGTTTGTAATAGGAATCCATTTTGGTTCTTTTGTTGTTCCAGATGTAGTTGCATACATCATTGGTTTTCCAGGGAAAAGAATATTTTCTTCTCCGTTTTTGTGACGTTCAATTGAAGGTCGCAAGTCTTCGTAATCTGATACTGGCTGATATTTTTGCCATAACTCAACTAATTCTTCAAAATTCTTAGCTTCTAAAATTTTTGAATAATTATGAGCTTTTCCCCATTCTGTATCCTTGGCATATTCTAGAATACCACGTAAAGTTTTTTCAGAAGAATTTGCACAGTTTTTTGCTGCTTTATCAAGTTTTGCCTTTTGAATTTTTCCAACAGTACCTAACAAAAATGCAATTTTTCTGTGTCCTTTAATCTTTTTTTTCTTTGCCATAAACTTTTCCTTTAACTTTTAGTTCAATGGTGCATAATATCCTGTTTCTGCACGTCCCGAACGATTTAATAAATATGCTTCAACTTCCACCGATAAAAAATCTCTACCAAAATTAGTTGGCAAAGATGATGTATAAGTAAAAGTATATAACCCAGATGATATATCCAAAATATCACTTATAATTGACGTAATTCCTTCTGGACGATAAATATAATATGAAAATCCCTTAGAATTTTCAACTAGAAAATTTATCTCAGAAGAAGCACTTGTATTTTCAAGATTTATTGTAGAAAATGATATTTCGTTATTATTCATATAATTAGACAATTCAGTCAAAGAATAATTTTTTAAACTAGAATTTGATTTTCCGTTGGACAAATAGATAATTCCTCGTTTTAGTTCTCCGTTTACAAGTTCATTACAAGCTAAACGTATAGCTAAATCTGTGGAATTTTTATCAGAATAATTTGATTTTAGTTTTGAAATTTGGAAATTTGTAACATCAGAAGGATTTGCTACTAGCTCGATTGCAGGAATTGCTCCATCTGAAATCACACGTAAAGTGCCTTTGCCATTCATAGCAGCAGCAATCTCTTTTATAGCTTGAGTAACTTCGTCTTCATACTGTTTCATAGATGTATTTCTATCAACAATGATTGTAATGTCACACACATCATTTTCTGTGGCAGTTCCAGTTAATTTTTGGTTTGTTACGTTGTATTTATTTTCTGTTATTAAGAAATTTACGTCTTTTAACCCCACAACAGGTTCTCTTCGACGATTTTCAACTTTTACTTCCAAAGCAACTTGTGGAAAATTATCTGCATTAACTCGAACAATTTCTACATATAATCCGCCGATTAACTCTGACATTCTTGAGAGCACATAAACTTGATTGCCTTGAAAATCCGTAGCAATTAAATTGCTATTCTCGTCTAAATCTGCTGACACCAATCTTGAAGGACTATTTCCAGCATTTGCAATTTCTGTAATTTCCCCAGATTCAACATTTACGCCAAAAATTTTGTTTGAATCAGTTACTATAAGATAATCACCTACAACAGAAATTGATTCTGGTTTCGCAAAACTTTTATCTTGAAGCAGCATTTCTATGTAATTTCCAGAATTATCATATCGATAAATATTTCCAATTACACTATCCACCACATAAACATAATCATCCACGATGGCAATTCCAGTTGGAGATACAAAATCCCCAAAATCAAATAAAGGATTTCCATTATTATCAAAAACACAAATTCTACCATTTCCGTAATCTGTAACGAAAATGTTATCGTTGGAATCCATAGCAAGATATTGAGGACCTAAAAATTGACCTAAACCTCTTCCCTTTTCTCCAAAGGATGAAATATAGTCTCCATTTTCATTTAAAACTGTAATTCTATCTCCATTAAACTCTGTAACTAAAATCCGATTATCAGAAGTCTTTTCAATATCCATAGGACCGTCAAAACCATTTATGGGTCCACGTTTTCTGTCAATAATTGTTCCATTTACATCGAATTTTATAAGTTCATTGGTACTGTATGCCGAAACCCAAAACGACCCGTCATTACAAGACAAAATCCCAGCAGGTTGACCGAAAAATACATTTTCAGAGTTAGAACCGAAAAAATCTCCAGCTTCCACATATCGCTCCTCAATAGTAAAATCATTTTCCATTGAGCGACGACCACGTATAATTTCCAAAGTATTTTGGAGAAGTTGTCCACCATAACCAAGTTCTAAAGCGAACTGCCATTGTTGCAAGGCTGCACTTTCTAAACCGGCTCTGTAGTAGGATTTTCCAAGCCAATCTAAAATCAGTCCTTCTTCTGGCAAATAAGACAAGGCTTTTTCAAACTGAAGAATGGCATCGTTAAAAGAACCACGATAAAATGCTTGAACACCTCGGCGAAATTCTTCCTCTGCATAACCAATATCTTGCCCTGTCTGCCCAAATATTGAAAAAGAAAATGTTATGAAAAAAAGTGATATAAAAAAATATTTTAGAACTGATTTCTTGCTTTTCATTAAATTATCTACCACTACAATTAAAAATTATCTTAATAGTTTATTTTCTGATTCTAAAAGAGTTATAGCTGAAAAATGTTCTGCTATTTCTGGACTCTTTGAATCTTTATCTCTCGCTCGTTTTATGTAATTTTTGGCTTCCTTATACAAACCAAGTTTATAATAAACCCACCCAAGAGAATCCAAAAATGCTGGATTATCAGGATGAATGTCTACTGCTTTTTTGCATAAACTTAATGCTCGAGTTAAATCCTTATCCAAACAGGCTAAAACATATCCTAAACCATTTAACGCAGTTGCATTTTCAGGATTGCTCTCCAAAACTTTTTCGTATAATTCAACAGATTCCTCTTGTTTTCCTTGAATCCAAGCTGTATAAGCCAAAGCTCCCAAAACCTCTGGAGTTTGATATCCGTTTTCTTTTAGTTTTTGGAGTTCATAATCTGCAAGACGAGGTCTATCAGTTTTTGTGTAAATAACCGCAAGAGTCATTCTACATTGATAAACACGCTGAGAATCTTGTCCAGCTGTAACAACTTGTTCCAGATATAACAAAGCTTCATCATAGCGTTTTAGTCGAGCGTAAGAAAGTCCAACATAATACGCCAAATCAATGTTATTTACGTTCTCCTCTGCTGGAATAGACAAAAACACAGCCAAAGCATCTTTGTAATTCCGCATTTTGTATAATGTTATACCTTCATTAAATGCTTCAGACACAAAAAATCCCCTTAAAAATCATTTATGATTTTAGCCCCACCACTAGGTTTCACTTCGTAATAACTAGGCTTAAACCCAAAGATTTTTTCATATTCCCCTAATTTTTGTATATATTTATCTATATCACAAGTTTTCAAAATAGTATAGGTACATCGCCCAAAACCTTTTCCAGTAATTCGAGAACAAGCACCTGTTATCCCTTCTTTCAAAGAAGAATCCAATTCCAACACTCTTTTTGTTAGCCAATCAATTTCAGGACAAGAAATATTGTATAAATCTCTCATTCCCTCGTGGGATTTGTTTACGGCTCGAGCAAATTGCGAAATATTTGATGATTTTAATCCTGCAACAGCTTCCATAATCAATTTATGTTCTTTTATCAAACAGGATAATCTTCTGCGAGTATCCTCTGTAACAACTGAAAACACATCGTTAATTTCTGTAGGTGATTCTTCATAAATCCAATATCCATTTTTTTGACGCTTTAACTCTGCCATCAAAAGGAAATTTTCCGCAGTTCTAACAGTTTCTTCTGACCAAACAGAAATTCGCGGAACTTTTGCATCTGTCAACAAAATCGTATAATCTGGAAAATCAAATGGGATTGGTGTATGAGTGTTTTTTAAGTGATCGGTAAGCAAACAAGATTTTTCTTCGGCAAAAAGACAAGTATAAATATCCGCAAGATAATTTCCTACTTTTAGGAAAAATTTGTTACCTCTCTCGATAGCTTGTAGCAAAACGTTTTCTGTACAATTTGGATAAAACAAGGCTTTTATCATTAAAGCTGTAGCAACTTTTATCGCTGTAGTAATTCCAAAACCACTATTTGGCGGTACATCAGTCCATAAAGTAATATTCAAACCTTTACAAGGGAAACCACATTCTGTAAAACCTACGATAATTGCCTTTAGAATGTTTGCCCATTTATCTTCTTTGCGAAATTTACAAGTTGTAACATTGGCTTTTCGCTTGTCATTAATTTGAGGATAATAAAATTTTAGAGAAGAGTCATTTCTAACACTAGCAGCTATGTAAACAGGAATATCTGCTGCCATAGAAAGAGTTTTATCTTTAAAATACCAAGTATGCTCTCCAATCAAATGAAAACGCCCTGGTGCCATAACAACCACATCAGGTTTTTCTGAATATTCTTGAATGTGAGCTTGAACAACTTGTTCCATTTCTACTATTTTCTCCGACTTTTCTTTTTCTTGAAAATGATTTTAATCCCAAAAGGTTACATTTTTTCAAAAAAACAATATTGATTATTTGAAACAAATTCACTTATGATGATAACACAATGAAAGGATTTTTACAAATTTTTTTTTATACAGTTTTATCAGCCTGTTTATTGGCACTAGGTATTCCAAATGAATTTTTCCATTTTGGCTCACCATTTATTGGTTTATTTTCACTAGCTCCCTTATATCTTGCTTTTAACGCTTGTCCAAATTACAAAAAAGCTGGAACAATTGGAGCCTTGCATTTTTCCTTAGTTCACATATTATCAAGCTTTTGGTTAGCTAATTTTAAAGGTTTTGCAATTTTTACTTTGGGGGCATCTGCAGCAGCTTATTTTGTTGCTGGATATGTATTTGGACTTGTTTTATATCTTCCATTTTCCAATAAAAAAAACAAATTAACTTCTCCTTATCAGGATAAATATTACTTTCCAACTAGAATTTTATACTTTGCTTGTATTTGGACAATTCATGAATGGTATAAATCTGTTGGATTTTTAGCTTATCCTTGGGGAACTGTACTAATGTCCGCCTACAAATGGAAATTATTAACTCAAATTGTTTCTATAACTGGAACTTTTGGATTAAGTTTCCTATTCAGCCTTTTTTCAGCAGTAATTGGGGAAGGTATCATTATTCTAAAGGAATATCCAAAACGGACTTTTTCTGGGTACAACTGGACTGTAGCTTTTTGTATGGTAATATTTGGTCTTTCCACAGTTTATGGCGTTTTCACTTATACAAAAACTCGAACCCCAATTAAAACTTTTGACGCTGTTTTAGTACAACAAAACTCTGATTCTTGGGAAGAAGGTGGTCAAGACAATTCTATCTTAAAAGCTCAAAACCTTACAGAAGCGGCTGTAATGGATTTTTATCAAAAAACCGATACAAAACCCGATATCGTACTTTGGAACGAAGCTATACTCACCTACGCCCTTCCAGATTCCTATTTATATTATAACGCATACCCAAGAGAAAACCCTCTTGTGAAATCCATTAGAAAATTAAACATTCCTCACTTAATTGGAGGTCCAATTCTTGTAAATGAAGAAGAAAACCTTTTTTCCAATTCTGTAATTTTTTTTGAAAAAAATGGTGATATGGGAAAATGGTACGGAAAAATTCATCTTGTACCTTTTGCAGAAGCTATTCCTTATGCGGATAATCCCCTTGTAAAAAAACTTATGGATGCTATGGTGGGATTTTCATCTGGTTGGACACCTGGAAAAGAATTAACATTGTTTCAGTTAGAAAACAAACAAGGACAAAATATCAATTTTTCAACTCCAATTTGTTTTGAAGATGCTTTTGCAGATTTATGCCGACTACATTTTTTGAATGGAAGTGAAGTTTTTGTCAATTTAACAAATGATTCTTGGTCATTAACTAAATCTGCTGAATATCAACACTTTGTAATTGCTTCTTATCGTGCCATAGAATGTAGAACAACTTTAGTTCGAAGCACTAATTCTGGATTTTCCGTTGTTGTTGACCCAGCTGGAAATATTTTAGATTCTATGCCTCTTTTTGAGTCAGTTTCAAAAACTATGACAATTCCAGTCTATGAAAGGATTTATACTCCATACGTAATTACAGGTGACATTATTCAATATTTTGCAATATTTTTTGCATTGCTTGTAATTTTTAGATTTAAAATTTTTCAAAAAAATTCTTAAAAATTTTTTTATGGTTAATTTCAAATTTTATAAGATGTTAATAATCTAAACAAAAAATTCTTTGAGTTTTCCACAAGTTTTACACTTGAACAATATATATTTAGTGTTGTAAGATAATATCAACACAAATTAAACACTAAATACGAAGGAAAAAGTAATATGCGTTGTCCTTATTGTGGGAGTATGGATGACAAGGTTTTAGAGTCTAGAACCATGGCCAACGGGGAAAGCATTCGTAGAAGACGGGAATGCATTTCTTGTGGTTATCGCTTCACCAGTTACGAACACATCGAAGAAAAACCATTTATGGTTGTAAAACGTGACGGAAGACGGCAGCCTTTTGACAGAAACAAACTTGCAAAAGGAATTGAACGAGCCCTAGAAAAACGTCCGATTTCGACCACATCCTTAGAAAATATTGTAAATGAAATTGAAGACCAAGCTATAATGAAAGGTAAAACCAATAGAGAAATATCTACAGAAGAGCTTGGGGATTTAGTTCTAGAAAAACTTAACTTTGTTGATAAAGTTGCTTATATTAGGTTTGCAAGTGTTTATCGACATTTTGAGAATCTAGACGAATTTATAAAAGAAGTTAACAAATTGGGGGAAAGTAATGAGTAACCAGCAATTTTTTCCAGAATGGAGCAATTTTTTGGGATCTAACAACGATTCTAGTGCAAGACAATTTTTGAAATCTGTTGTAAAACGCTCTGGAGAAGTTGAAGATTATGACAGAACCAAGATTTTTACAGCAATTGGAAAAGCTATTGAAGCTGTAGAAAAATATCAAAATCCAGATAAGGCTGAACTATTAACCAATGCTGTAGAAGAAAAACTACGGATTTTTATGGCAGGTCGCCACGAACATTCAATCCCTGCAATTGAAGAAATTCAAGATGTTGTTGAATCAGTTCTTATCGAGCAAAAAGAAGTTGCTGTTGCAAAAGCATATATTTTGTATCGTGCAAAGCATGATGCAATTCGTGATGCAAAAAATCTTATGCTTGACATTAACGCCACAATGGACGGCTATCTTGGTCAATCTGACTGGCGTGTAAACGAAAATGCAAACGTAAACTATTCTCTTGGTGGTTTGATTCTTCACAACTCAGGAACAATTACAGCTAACTATTGGCTAAAAAATATTTACTCAAAAGAAGTTGCAGAAGCTCACAAAACAGCTGCATTCCACTTGCACGATCTTTCTATGTTCAGTGGATATTGTGCTGGTTGGTCAATTAGACAACTTGTGGCAGAAGGTCTTGGTGGGGTTACAGACAAAATCACATCAACTCCAGCAACACACCTTTCCACATTGGTAAACCAAATTGTAAACTTCTTGGGAATTATGCAAAACGAATGGGCTGGAGCTCAAGCTTTCAGTTCTTTTGATACATATCTTGCTCCATTTATCAGAAAAGACAATCTTGATGAAAAGCAAGTTCGTCAATGTATTCAAAGTTTTATCTACGGTGTAAATACTCCAAGCCGCTGGGGTTCTCAAGCTCCATTTACAAACATCACATTAGACTGGGTTTGTCCAGATGACTTGAAAAACAAACCAGCTGTTGTTGGTGGAAAAGAAATGGATTTCACTTATGGCGACTGTCAAAAAGAAATGGATATGATTAACAAAGCCTTCATCGAACTTATGATTGAAGGTGATGCTGCCGGTCGTGGTTTTGCTTACCCTATTCCAACTTACAACATTACAAAAGATTTTGATTGGAACAGTGAAAATGCAAAATTATTGTTTACAATGACAGCTCAATATGGAACACCAAACTTCCAAAACTTTGTAAACTCAGACCTAAATCCAAGTGATGTTCGCTCAATGTGTTGTCGTCTACAATTAGACAAACGTGAACTTCGTCGCCGTGGTGGTGGTTTATTCGGTGCAGACGAATTTACAGGTTCTTTAGGTGTTGTTACCATCAACCTTCCACAAATTGGATATCTAACAAAAACAGAACAACAATTTTTTGCTCGTTTAGATTATCTAATGGAACTTGCAAAAGAAAGTTTGTGCACAAAACGAAAAGTTATTCAAAAATTACTTGATGGTGGACTTTTCCCTTACACAAGAAGATATTTATCAACATTAAATAATCACTTTAACACAATTGGTTTGTGTGGAATGAATGAATGTTGTCTAAACTTCTTAAGTGTTGATATTACAACTCAAAAAGGAAAAGAATTTGCAGAAAAAGTGCTTTCTTACATGAGAAAACGCTTAGCAGATTACCAAGAAGAAACAGGTGAATTGTTCAATCTGGAAGCAACTCCTGCAGAAAGTACATCTTATCGTTTAGCACGACACGATAAAGAACAATATCCAGATATCATTACTTCTGGAACAAAAGAACCATTTTATACAAACTCAAGTCAGTTACCAGTTGACTACACTACAGATGTTTTTGAAGCTCTTGATCACCAAGAATCTCTACAAACAAAATACACAGGCGGTACAATGTTCCACGTGTATATGGGCGAAGCAATTAAAGATTGGGAAACATGTCGCGATTTAGTAAAATCTATTGCCTCAACTTACAGAATTCCATTCTTTACAATTTCACCAACCTATTCAATATGTCCAGTTCATGGTTATATTAATGGTGAACACTTTACTTGTCCAAAATGTAAAGCAGAAATTGAACAAGAACTAAAACATCGTCTTGCAGAACTAGAAGCCGAAAAAGCTTCCCTTCTAGCATAACTATAAAAACTAAAATTGTCTTAAATTTTTGCAAGAAAAACAAAGTTTTTTTCTATATTTTTCGTGAGAAAAACATAGTTTTTCTCACCGGTTTTTGAAAAAACTAAAGTTTTTTCAAAAACCAGACGACACTATATCTAGTGTTAATCATTGACAAATCACACTAAATATAGTAAATTATGACTATAAACTAAATGGTGTACATTAACTATAAACGGGAGGAAAGATAAATGTCAGCCACAAACAAAAGAACATTAGAACAAGTTGAAGCAGAAATTGCTCAAACAAGAGAAGCTTTAGCAAACGCTAAAGGTCGTGATACAGAAGTTTATGCACGTATCGTAGGTTACTATCGTTCTGTTAGAAACTGGAACAAAGGTAAACGCGATGAATACGACCAAAGAAAACAGTTTATTTATAACGGTGAAAACACAAGTGCAAATGTTGTTGTTGACGCACCACTTTATCAAAGTGAACCAGTTCAAGTAGAAGAAAGACCTGCTTGTAACTGTGGCAATATTGCATCCTTTGAAATTTTCACAAGAAAAACTTGTCCAAATTGTCCACCTGTAAAAGACTATATGGCAAATGTTGCATTAAATAGAGTTGATATTGATGTTGATACAGAAGAAGGTATTGCAAGAGCAGGAGAACTAGGTGTTTTCGCAGCTCCAACAGTAGTTTTCTTTGATGCAGAAGGTAATGAAGTAGCAAGAGCACACAGTGTTGCAGAACTTGCAGAAATCTTACCAGCATCAGTTTGTGCATAATCACAAAATCAAATAAAACAGAGGGAAAATCGTATGAAAATTGGCGTACTAATAAAAACTACAGCTGTAGATTTTCCTTCTGTACTTGCTGCAAGTGTTTTTTTGACAGGATGCAATTTACGTTGTCCATACTGTTACAACAAAGCACTTGTAACAAACAACCTTTCATCAGAAGAAGGTGTTACCTTTGACGAAGTTATAAATCACCTAGAAAAGCGAAAAAACGTACTCAAAGGATTTGTAATTTCTGGAGGAGAAGCCCTACTTTCGCCCCACCTAGAACCACTTATCAGAGAAGCAAAAAAACTTGGCTACAAGATAAAAATCGATACAAACGGAACTCTTCCCTTTTTACTAGAAAAATTGATTCAAAATTCGGAATTATGTCCTGATTTTATTGCTATGGACGTAAAAACTAGCCTTGAAAAAACAGAATTACTTATGCCATTTTGTGATAATCCAGAACAAATCAGCAAAATTCAAGAATCCATAAAAGAATCCATAAAAATTATTTCAAATTTTCCAACAGAAAAAAGAGAATTTAGAACAGTCTTAGTTCCACCCCTTGTAAACAAATCTGATATAGAAAAAATAGCAACATTATTACCAAAAGACGCTTCCTGGCAATTCGCCCAATTTAGAAATGAAAATTGCTTAGATGCAACCTATAACGACATTTCCCCATACATTGAAAAAGAAGCTCTAGAATTAGTAGAACACGCAAAGACTTTTATACCAGCCGCTAATCTACGGTAACAACGTAGACACTAAATAAACGCTAAAACACAAAAAAAGCCAGAGAAACGAGCAACCATTTCTCTGGCTTTCAAATTTAAGCTAATAACTATTTGATTTCGTAAATCCAACCTTCTGGAGCTGGGATTCTACCCATTTGCATACCAGTTAAAGTGTCATAAAGCTTAGTCATAACAGGCCCCATTTCAGTGCCACCGTTGAAAACATACTCTTTATCGTGGTCAGTAATTTTTCCAACAGGAGAAATTACAGCAGCAGTTCCACAAAGACCACATTCTACAAAATCTTTTAGTTCATCCTTGTGAATCTTTCTTTCTTCAACTTCCATTCCAAGATAATCTTTAGCAACAGAAACCAAAGAACGTCTTGTAATAGATGGAAGAATAGTATCAGATTTTGGAGTAACAAGTTTTCCATCTTTTGTAACAAAAATTACGTTTGCACCACCAGTTTCTTCAATGTAAGTATGAGTTTCTGGGTCTAGATAGATGTTTTCAGCAAAACCACAATTATGAGCGTCTACAATATTGTAAAGACTCATAGCATAGTTTAGACCAGCCTTAATATCACCAGTACCTCGAGGAGCAGCACGGTCTCTGTCAGAAATACGAACAGAAATTGGTTTTACACCGCCTTTGAAATAAGGTCCAACTGGAGTACACAAAATGCGGAATTGATATTCTTCAGCAGGTTTTACACCAATAACAGGACTAGAACCAAACATATAAGGACGAAGATATAAAGTAGCTCCAGTCCCATAAGGTGGAACAAAGTCGATATTTGCTTTTACAACATCCAAACAAGCCTTAACAAATTTTTCTTCATCAAAAACAGGCATTTCAAGACGACGACAAGAATCTGCCATACGTTTTGCATTTAAGTCAGGACGGAAAGTTACAACTCTACCATCTTGAGTAGTGTAAGCTTTTAACCCTTCAAAACAAGTTTGAGCATATTGAAGAACACCAGCACATTCAGAAATAACAACTTTATCATCATCAGTTAGGACACCTTCATCCCACTTGCCGTCTTTAAAATTTGCAACAAATCTTTTGTCAGTCTTTGTGTAAGCAAAAGATAAGTTAGACCAATCAAGATCTTTTTTACTCATAGATTTACCTCCGTATAAAAATCCCCATTAAAAAATAGGTTTAATAATACTTAATTATCTTAAACAATATTAAATTTTTTTTCAAGAGTAAATAATTAGAAATATAAGATTTTTTTATAAATTAAGAAAATAAAAAGAAATTAAACGGAATACTCACCAGAACCATTCCCGAGCCATCAGTCTCATTCACGTAAGCTAAACACGGCACGCTCCCCAGAACCATTCCCGCCCCATCAAGCCCAATCACGTAAGCCACCCACGGAATGCTCCCCAGAGCCATTCCTGAGCCTTCAAGCCCAATCACGCAAGCCACCCACGGAATGCTCCCCAGAGCCATTCCCGAGCCATCAGCCTCATTCACGCAAGCCACCCACGGAATGCTCGCCAGAGCCATTCCCGAGCCTTCAAGCCCAATCACGCAAGCCACCCACGGCACACTGGCACAGCCGTGCCTAACATCATCCCAGCACGAAGAAACCAACCCCGTAAACCAAAACCAACCCACTTGCCCAGAGTCCAGAGACCGGCAGGTCTTTGGTCGTTCTTTTGGGAGGTTGGGGAGTTTGAGGGGAAGGAACCCGTTTTATCGAAAAAAATGGGTTCCTTCCCCTCAAAAAGTTTACCAGCTTTTTCAAAGCTGAAAATTAATATGTTTTACAAATAGCCTCAAAAGATTCAACTTTCAATGCTGCTCCACCAATCAAACCACCGTCAATATCAGGACAGTTTAGAAGGTCTTGAGCATTTTCAGGTTTCATTGATCCACCGTATTGGATAATTACGCCATCAGCAACTTCTTTTGAATAAAGTTTTGCAATATGATCACGACAGAACTTGTGAATAGCTTGAGCATCTTCTGGAGTTGCAGTTTTTCCAGTACCAATAGCCCAAACAGGTTCATAAGCAATAGTTACGTTTTTCATTTGTTCAGCAGTTACACCAGAAAGACCAGCAGAAAGTTGGAAAGCACAAACTTTTTCAGCATTTCCAGCTTCACGGTCAGAAAGAAGTTCACCAATACAAAGAACAACTTCCATACCTTGTTCTAGAGAACGAAGAACTTTTTTGTTAATAAGTTCATCAGATTCACCAATTTCGTGACGGCGTTCTGAGTGACCTAGGATAACAACATTACATCCAATGTCTTTTAGCATTTCGCAAGAAACTTCACCAGTGTGAGCACCGTTTCCAGTTGCAGCAACGTCTTGAGCACCTAAAAGGATATTAGAACCTTTTACAACTTGAGCAACTGCATCAAGATAAACATAAGGAACACCAATCATGTACTTGTTCTTACCATCTTTTAGAGCTTCAACAAGCCCCTTTGCAAGATCCAAAGCCTCAGCCTTGTTTTTGTTCATTTTCCAGTTTCCAGCAATGTAATACTGTCTAGCCATTTTCATTCTCCTATTGCGTAAGCGTGGCAAAAATACCACAGATTTTGTATAATTCTATAAAATTATACTGATTTAATTGTTATATTTCAAGTCTGAATTCACAAATTATTTTGGAGCAACCTTTATTCCCTATGATTCCAGCCAAACGGGGTTCCCTAACGGTCAGCCTCCTCAAATGTGGCTACGCCCCATTCTCCGGTGGCTTGCTTCGCAACCCCTAATGTCTGGGCTAGGCTCATAAAAATACTAGATAATCCCCTTTTTAAATGCTAAAATAAAATTATGGAAAATACAAAAAACACATCCTCAAATTTTTTTACACCTTATGATTTTTCTACAATATTAAACCAAAATCTTGGAGATTTTCACCAAAAAATAGATTATTTCAAAAATCTAGAATCAAAACAAAAAACACAAAAAATAATTTCAGACTATCACAAAATTCTTTCACCAGATTTTCCATCATTTTTAACGCCTTACATCAACTTACCAATAATGCAGCGACTTTCTGGAATTGGTCTACTTTGCGGTTCAGACTATACATCCCTTTTTCAAAACCGATTTTTCTACACAAGATTAGACCACAGCATCGGCGTTGCCCTAATTATTTGGCATTTT
The DNA here is from genome assembly GCA_017416145.1 of Spirochaetaceae bacterium. Classification (GTDB taxonomy): domain Bacteria; phylum Spirochaetota; class Spirochaetia; order Treponematales; family Treponemataceae; genus Treponema_I. Next base: position 41,387 of record JAFQDD010000002.1, read on the forward strand.
ACAAAAAGCAAAGCCCAAACCCTTTCTGGTCTCTTCCACGACATTTCTACCCCAATTTTTAGCCACGTTTCCGACTTTAGAAAAGGAGACGCCCTAACCCAAACCATAACAGAAATCTCCACATCCGCCTTTATCCGAAAAGACAAAGAACTTTTAGACTTACTCAAAAAAGACGGACTAACTCCAGAAGAAATAGAAGATTATCACAAATATCCCATTGCAGATAACGAAATCCCAAATCTTAGTGCCGACCGCTTAGAATATATGTTTCCTTCTGGCATGGTTTTGGAAAACAGTTGGAAACTAAGTGATATAGAAAAAATCTACAATGATATTGAAATTTTAACCAACGAAGAAGGGAAACCAGAACTAGGTTTCGCCACAGAAGAACTTGCTCTTGAATATTGCAAAAAGTTTTGCATTACAGGTCATCTATTGCAATTAAACGAAGACAAACTCACCCTCCATCTTCTTGGACAAATTATGAATCTTGCAGAAAAACTAAATATCCTTACAGAAGATGATTTTTATAATTTAACAGAAAAAGAAGCCATAGAAAAAATCCAAAACACCAAAATCGATTATAATAATCCTGAACGTGTCTACTTTTTTAGACTTTTTAACACATTTTTATCAATGAATAAGATTTTCCACGTGGAAAAATTGGAAGATTTACCAGAACCAGCTGAAAATTACTTCATTGTAGACATAAAAGTAAAACAACGATATATAAATCCACTAGTAAAAACAACTTCTAGTGCAAAACGAATCTCTAAAATCAACAAGGAAGCTGCAAAAATCATCCAAGATTTTCTCGCTTTTCAAGATACAAAATACGGTTGCGTAAAATTGATTTACTAATTATATTTATATTATGTTTGCAAAAAATACCCTTGTACTTTATAAAAAACAACCAGCCATAATTACTGAAGTTGGTGAAAAATATACTATTGAATATCAATCTGTTCCAGGAACTTCTACTGGAAAAAAAGCTCAATACGCTACGCAAAAAGTTCGAGATAAGGACATCTCAGAACTATTTCCAAACGCAAAAGTTAGTCTTGAATCAATTATCAATCAAAATACAAACTCAGCCGTAAAAGAAGACTTTTCCAAGGCTTTAGAAGAAGCCTACGAACTTTTACTCTCCGACGAAGAAACCGCCTCCTCTACCTTTGATTTTGCCACTCTAGTAGAATATTCCATTGGCGAATTAACAGATTTAAATTCTTTTGCTTTTTTTGACTCAGTTATCAACGACATTCATTTTAAATATGATGAAAACACAAAACTTTTTTCCCTTCGCACAGAAGATGAAATTAAACAAATCCAGCAAAAAAACTATGAAAAAGAACACGAAGCTGAAATCAAAGAAGCTTTTATAAATCGTCTAAAACAAAAGAAAATCATTCTCCCAGATGATACAAAGTTTATGCAAGAAATTGAGGCTCTAGCCCTTGGAAAAACTGATAAATCAAAATTCTTAAAAGAAGCTGGAATCAAAGAAACTCCAGAAAAAGCTCATAAAGTCCTTTTAGACACAGGCTTTTGGCACATGGGAAAAAATCCTTACCCAAGTCGCTACGGTGCTTCTATGCAATCTGCCACAGAAAACCTTGCCTCTCCTCCTGAAGAAGAACGCATAGTTGTAAATCACACAGCTTACGCTATTGATAATATCTGGAGCACAGACCCAGACGACGCTATTGGTTTTGACGGAGAATATGTGTGGGTTCATATTGCAGACCCAGCAAGTTCTGTTTTGCCAGATTCTAAAATTGATATAAAAGCTCGAAATCGTGGTGCCACTTTATACATACCAGAAGGTGCAAGTCGAATGTTAGCAGAGGAATCTATCGAAGATTATGCCTTAGGTCTTTGTGAATATTCAGATGGATGCAAAACTGGAAAACTTTCCAATGCTCTTTCTTTCAAAATCAAACTTGATGATAAGGGAAACATTACAGAAACAGAAGTACTTAAAACTAAGGTTTTTGTAGAGCGTCTAAGCTACGAAAAGGCTGATGAATTAAAAGAAACTCCAGAATTAAAGCCTCTTTTTGAAATTGCAGAAAAAAATGAAACAAGACGCAAAGAATCTGGAGCTGTTTTTATAAATCTTCCAGAAGTTCATATTGATTTAGAAAAAGTTGATGATTCCCCAGTGCCAAACGTAAAAATTTTTGCAATGGAAAACAAGCCTCAATCTTGTAATGTTGTGCGAGAATTTATGCTTTTGGCAGGAGAAGCTGCTGCAAAATATGCTTTTAAACATCAAATAGCTTTTCCATTTATTAGTCAATCTTCTCCAGATATTCCAAAGGATTTGCCAGAAGGTCTTGCAGGTCAGTACCGTTTGCGTCGCAGCATGCGCAGTAGGTCGGTGGGCGTAAGTCCAGCGGCTCACGCTGGACTTGGGCTTGGCATGTACAGTCAGGTAACAAGCCCATTAAGGCGCTACAGCGACTTAATCGCCCACCAGCAACTGAGGGCACATTTAAACCAAAGCCCACTTCTAGACAAGGATACAATGCTAGAACGCATTAGTGCTGGGGATGCAGCTATGAGTGCCTCTGTAAAAGCAGAAAGAGCCACAAAATTACACTGGACTTTGGTTTATCTTTTACAAAATCCTGAGTGGACTGGAAAAGGTGTTGTGGTAGAACTTAGAGGAAAACAAGCTGTTATTTTGATTCCGGAATTAGCTCAAGAAACAATAATTGTTCCAAAAAGTCAACTTAACTTAAACGATGAAATAACAGTTAAAGCAGGAAATATCAATCTTCCGACTCTAGAAGTAAGTTTTTTTGAAGTATAATTTTACACAAAAAAATTAAAAATAATTTCTTAAAATTACTCACTTAAACAGAAATGAAAAGGTGTTTTTTATTTTTTAAGACAATCAATTTCACAAATACTCTGGAAAAAATAAACCGATTTTGACAATTTTGGTAGTTTAACAATGTGGGAAAGAATAAGTTTGTTTGATAAAATTATAGCCATTTTCGCAGTTAGCAAATTATGTATTAAAATAGTGCTTTTTATGTATTCGTTAAATAAAATCCACCAAATTTATAGACATAGCCTATAAAAAAAGCCACCCTCATTCGGGGCGGCTTTTTTTGCACTTAGCAAAAATTATTCACTAGCAACAGTTTCACAGATGTTTAATTCTGTTTCTTTGTCGAAGAACTTAGCTTTTTCCATTAGAGGAACAAAGTTTACAGTATCACCAAGTGAGAACTTGATATCTGGATCTGTTCTTACAACAACTTGTTGTGTTTTTGAATTTAGGAATAAGTTTGTTTCAGCTCCAAGTGGTTCGATAACAGAAACTTTCATTTGCATGTTATTTACAGCAGCTGGAGTTTTTGCATATTCCATATCTTCTGGACGAATACCGAAAAGAACTTCTTTACCGATATAGTCTTTTAGTGTTTTAGCTTGTTCTTCTGTAGGAGTGATTTCAAATGAACCTTCATCAGCTACAAGTTTACCAGCTTTTTCCATAATTTTTACTGTTAGGAAGTTCATTGGAGGTGAACCAATGAATCCAGCAACGAATTTGTTGATTGGGTGATTGTAAAGATACATTGGAGAACCAATTTGTTGTACTTTACCATCTTTCATAACAACGATTTTGTCAGACATTGTCATAGCTTCAATCTGATCGTGTGTTACGTAAATCATTGTTGCTTTTAGTCTGTGGTGAAGGTCTGAAATTTCAGCACGCATCTGAACACGAAGTTTAGCATCAAGGTTTGATAGAGGTTCGTCGAAAAGGAATACTTTTGGATTACGAACAATAGCACGACCTACAGCTACACGTTGGCGTTGTCCACCAGAAAGAGCTTTAGGTTTTCTGTCAAGAAGTTTTTCGATATCTAGGATACGAGCAGCTTCATTAACACGGCGTTCAATTTCTGCTTTTTCTGTCTTGCGGATTTTTAGACCGAAAGCCATATTGTCATATACTGACATATGTGGATACAAAGCATAGTTTTGGAATACCATTGCGATGTTACGATCTTTTGGTGGAACGTCGTTCATTAGTTCACCATCGATCAATAGTTCACCTTCTGTGATGTCTTCTAGACCAGCAACCATACGAAGAGTTGTTGATTTACCACATCCAGATGGACCAACGAATACTACGAATTCTTGGTCTTCTACTGTAATGTTAGCATTGTCTACAGCACGTACGTTTCCGTCGTATACTTTACCAATGCCTTTAAGTTCAACTTTAGCCATTTAGCAAAAGCCTCCTAAAAGTTATTTTATAATTTAATTGTATAATATAAATTCTCAGTTGTCAAATTTTATTTTTAAAAACTTTAGTTTTTTTTTGTAAAAATCAGATAATTTTGTGGATTTATCTGATAAAATCATTTATTGCATTTAGCAATTCATCTATATCAATTGGTTTTGAAACAAAGCCATTCATTCCTTCTTTTATAGCTCTTCGTTTATCATCATCAAAGGCGTTTGCTGTCATTGCAATAATTGGTGTAGTTGCTTTTTTTACATCTGGAATAATTCGGATTTTGTTCGTGGCAACATAACCGTTCATAATTGGCATCTGAATATCCATTAAAATTAAATCGTAGTCATTTTTTGTTGCCAAATCAACAGCAGCAGCTCCATTATCAGCGATTTCGATATTTACCCCAAAACTCTTCAAAATTTCGTTTGCAATTTGTTGGTTTAATTTATTATCTTCAACTAGAAGTATTTTTTTTCCAATTAAATTGTTTTGAGTTAGAGAAGTCTTTTGATTCTTTTTTGTATTTTCTGGTTTTGAAGCAATTTTTAGAGAATAACCGATTTTAAATTCCGTACCCTTGCCTACTTCGCTTTTTACGTCCAAGGTTGCTCCAAGTAAGTCACAGGTACGTTTTACAATGGATAAACCAAGTCCAGTACCCTGAATTCCTGATTCAGTGGAAGTACGTTCTCGAGAAAAGGCTTCAAAGGCTTTTTTTAGATAATCTTCTGACATTCCAATTCCAGTATCTTTTATGGTAAGTTCAATTTTTACCATTCCGAAAATATCAGGTTTTGAAACTTGTTTTAAACTATGAATAATTGTTCCACCGCAAGGAGTAAATTTCAAAGCATTTCCCATAAGATTAACGCAAATTTGAGTCATCATACTTTGATCAACATAGTAATATTCATCTTGGATATCAGTTTCTAATATCAATTTGATGTCGTTGGCGGCAGCGGCGGTTTCAAACATTGAACGCATTACTTCATCAAATTTATACAAGCTTTCTACATCATAGTTTACTTGGATTTTGTTACTCTCGATTCGAGCAAGGTCTAAAACTTGATTTATTAAATCCAAAAGAGTGTCTGAGGAAATCTTTATCTTTTTGAGGTAATCTTCTAATTTTTCTGGGTTTGTAAGGTTTTGCTGAGCCATTTTTGTAAAACCAACTACGGCATTCATTGGAGTTCTAATATCGTGGCTCATATTAAACAAAAATGTGGTCTTTGCAGCGTTGGCAAATTCTGCTTGTTCTCGAAGAACGATTAGCTTTTTGTTATTTTTGCGGATAATTACGATATATCCAATAAAGAAAAGCAAAATTAACATAAAGAAACCCAAACCAGCGAAAAATACGGTTTTGGGATGGCTTTTTAGGATTTTTTTCAAGGAAATCTGTTCTTCAACGAAGGAAAATTCTACAAGAGAATCGTTGATTAAGGAACGAGGAATAGAGGATAAACCCTTGTTTAAAAATGACAAAAGTTCTGTATCACCTTTTTTTACAGCAAAACATATATTGATTGAATCATTTAACAAACTTATTTGGAAAGAATCAAAAACATCATAAACATTTTTGTCTACGTGAAAACAACTAGCATTGAAAATTGTGCTTAGACTTTCGTCAGCGTTGGCTGCGTCGATACAATCCCAAATCGTGTCATAATAGAATAATTCTGCGTTTGGATAGAAGATTTTTGCGTAGTTTTCACTAAAGGGACTGGATTTTGTTACTGCGATTTTTTCTGTAAGATGTTTATTATATTCTCCTTTGTAAAAAAGCAACATATTACTTGTGGTAACAGAATCGGTTAGAGCAATTTTCCCCATTTCAGCAACCCAAAAATCACCTAAAATTGGGAAGGCAATATCAATTTGATTTGAATTTAGGGCAAATATTAAATCTTCATAATCGTGAAAAGTTATAGGTTGAAAAGCAATGGTAAATTCTTTTTCGATATAGTCTAAGACAGAGCTAATTAGTCCTGTTAATTCTCCGTTTTCGTTTAAAGTATTACAAAATGGAGCATAGTCGACTAAATATCCAATTTTAATTAGAGGATGCTCCAGTAGCCAATTATGTTCTAAATCTGTTAATTCGTGAGAATTAATTTCTTGTCCCCGTAAATATTTGATTTTTACTTCGTCATTGTAAAATCTATTGGATGAGAGGATTTTGTCTTGAGCTTGATTTAGTTGCTTTAGAATATCTGGACGAGATTTTGAAACTGCAAAATAAAATGGAGCTGACCCAACATTAAATGTAGATATCCAGTTTTGGCTTAATTCTGTTCGACCAACGATATTTGATTCGATAATACCAAAAAGATACCTAGAGTTTAGATCTTTTCCTCGCTTTTCATCATCTTGGTATTCTACAATAGTGCAATCTATATCATTATTTTTACACCATTCTTCAAAAAGTGTTTTTGGTATGAACCTGCATTTACACCGACTCGTTTTCCATTTAGGATTGATAAATCAAGTTTTACAAGATTTGCATTTTCTGATAATACATAAAAATAAAAAGTTTCCAATCCTTGTTCTACGGCAGAAAAACTCATTTTATTTGCACGTTCTTCTGTGTAGGAAACATTTCCCATAATATCGATTTCGTTATTGCTGATTTTGTCTAATAATTCAGAAAATGAACCGTATACGTATTGAAATTCCCAACCTGTATAATATGAAAGTTTTTGTAAATATTCGTATCCAAATCCAGTTTTGTATTCATTTTCAAGACCTTCTTGATATCCGTGATAATTTACGTATCCTACTTTAATAGTTTCTGAATATAGAGAAAAAATTATTGTTAGTAAAAATAATATTGAAATTGTAAGCCGTTTCATAATGCCTCTATTTTTAACCTACACAATTTTGAAATAATATTTAGAGAAGAAACTTATTTAAATTTTACAATTCAAGTGGAATATTGTCAAATTTTTATTTATTTTTTTAGCAAGTTTGTCGTTCTATGATGGATGTTGGAAGCATTACACAAACTGCGTTTTCGCTTGGTTTGGCACTTCCGTTTACTATCATTTCTACAGCTTGATATCCCATGGCGGATTTTTGCACGTTTATGGTGGTTAGTGGAGGAAATGTGTATCCAGACATTTCGATATTGTCTATGCTGACTACGGCAACTTCATTTGGTATGGAGATTTTTTGTTGGTTTAGGTAGCACATTACACCGATGGCAACTTCGTCCGAACCACAGATTATGGCTCTTGGTAGTTTGTTTTGTTCAATAACTTCTTTTATTGCGTCGTGTCCGCCCCACATATCAAAGGCTTTGGAAAGATAAAACTCTTTGATGGAGGATTTTTGCTCGTGTTGTAGTAAAAATTGTTGTACGCCGAAAACTCGTTCGTCGTCTAATCCGATATAAGCTATGTGTTTGTATCCTTTGGAAAAGGCGTATTCACAGGCTTTGTAGGCGGCTTCTTGGCGGTTAAACATAACTGAGGTGAGATTTTCGCTTTTCCATTCAATGCAAACGATTTGCGGAATTCGTTCTTTTATTTTTTCGATAATGATTTTGTCTTCTTTGGTTTTTATGCTTTGGTCTAGGGAAACTAGGATTAAGCCGCCAATTTCTTCGTTGTGGATAAGTTCGTTAAAAAGTACTGGGTCTTTTAGTTCGTGAAAAAAGCGGATAAAGCTAACGTAGTGGTTTAATTCGTGGGCGGCAGAGTGGATTCCTGCAAGGATTTCTGCGTAATATGGGCGGCGAAACATTTCTGCATTGGCAAGGACTACACCGATTTTTTTTGCAGCGAAGGCAACGTCTCCTTGTTGGAGAGCTTGGGCTGCTTTGTTTGGTCGGTAGCCAAGTTGGTCAATAACTTCGAGAATGCGTTGGCGTGTTTCTGGAGCAACGGAGCGATCTGTTCTTCCGCTAATAACATAGCTAACTATGCTTCGGGTAACTCCTGCGGCTTTTGCTACGTCGTTTTGGGTGACTTTTGATGTTTCTGATTTTTGTATTGTGCCCATAATTTTTTACCTTCGTCTAAATAGTATAAAATACAACTTTCTTTTTCAATATATATTGTAATATTTTTGTATTTTGAAGAAAGTTTTTTGATAGCCACTATGAATAAGATTTTTGCGTAAAATCTTATTCATAGTGGGTCAAGGGAAAGTTTTTCCCTTGACCTCAGGTTGGTGCTAAACCAAGGGGATGATGTGCCTTGGTTTAGGCGAGGTTTGGGGTTATTCTGTTGTGTAGGATACTGTTACTGTGGCGGAAGTTGAATCACTTTCTATCCATAAACCATTTATTGCCAAAGCTGTAATAAATGTGGAACTATCAATATAGGTAGTAGTATCATGACATTTATCTTGATAAGTATCTGCAACCCATCCATTTGCAGCAGATAAAGAAGACCAAGTTCCATCAGCATTTACTAATGTTACTTTTAATGATTTAATTGTTAATCCTTCAAAAACACTTGCTTCTAAGATTTGAGTATATCCCGAACCTGGTAATGTTAATTCTTTATCAACACAAAGATCTGTAAATTCCGCAACGACATTATAAAGTTTAAAGCTTAACTCATCTGTTGTAAACGCAACCCAAGTATTGTCTCTAGAATCTGTATAACCTTCAATTACATTACCTTCTGCATCTTTTAATACAACTTTTATTTCAAGCCAGCCATCACCATTTTTGTAGTCAGAACTTAATGAAGTTGTTGCTTGTGTTTTATCTGCATTCAAAGTTACTTCTGCTGCAACATAGTCAATACCATCATAACCATAAGTTACCTCAACAGTTTCTACATCTTCAATATTTTCTAAATTGATTGTTACAGGCATATATTCCGCTTCTGTTGGTGTTTTTTCAATAGTAAGGATTACACCATTTGGCCATGTCTCTGTATCTGTATAACAGAAATTATTTGTTGAATCACTTGTTGGACGTAATGCAATTGTATCTTCTCCAACAGTTGCTGAGAATGTAATACCATTATACCAGAACCATTCGTTTGCTAATTCTTTTTTGAATTTTGCAATAGCGGATTTTCCATCTTCAGAAATTGTAGCTTCAATATCTTCAAAATCACTATTTTCGTTATTACCATAATGAACAGTTAATACATCATCTTGGGTTAAAGTGAATTCGCTGAAATTGATTGTTACATCAACATAAGGATATGTAATAGTAAATGGAATTACAATATCATCAGCTCTTTCTTCGCTTTCATATAATGTAATTGTTCCATCGTAGTCAGCATCTTTTAAAGATGTTACTGTACACACTCCGTCTTCCAAAACAACAGAAATTTGTTCAGGATCTAAATCCTCGTCATATACAAGCCAAGTTCCATCTTTACTTGCTACTGTAAATGTTTTTGATTCACCTGCTGTAAGTTCAATGGATTCAACGCTTACTGTTGCTGAATAATCTTTTTCCGGAGTTGGTGTTGGAGCTGGTGTTTCCTGTTCACATCCAATAAATCCCAAAATTGCCATTAAACATAATGCAATTTTCATAACATTAAATAATTTTTTCATTTTTCCCCCTTTTAGGATTTTCCTATATTAAAACTTTTATACAAAAGTTTTATATACATTAGTTTGTGCCTTTTACAGCGAATACATCCATACTTGGTAATACTTTTCCTTGTGCATCAAACAATGCTTGATTTTCATAAGCACTAGCCATAATATCATCTACACCAAGATAACAAGTTCCCCAATAAAAGATACCTGTAGAACCTGCTGCGGCTGTTTTTTCTAAAACTTCTCGAACAACTAAAGCTTGATTTTCAATTGTGCCTTCAATTTTTCCTTCTTTATCAGCCAAGGAAGGAATATTGGTTCCTGCCACATCACTTTGGTTATAGAAAATGTTTCCGAGATTATCTGTGTATGCATCTTTGTTATAACAATAGGAAATTTCAGCAATTACAGGCTTGTATCCTTTTTCTTTTATTGTTTCACAGTTAATTACAAGGTTGTCTAATGTTTTATGACTTGAATAGAATGGATAATATGAAAGTCCAACTGCATCACAAAGTTTTGTATCTCCATCTACCATTTTATTCACATAATTTGTAAAGAAATTAGAAAGTCTACCTGTATCTCCACCTGCACTCATATGAAGCATAATTTCACATTCTGGTAATTCTTCCCTAACAACTTTTGCAGCTGCAACTAGACATGCGGATATTTGGTCATGGTTAAAACTTAATTCATTTCCAAGATAATCTTTTTTGAAAAGTCCGCCTTCGCTTTCATTTCCAAGTTGAATCATATCTGGGGCACAATCAGCTTCTTTCATTGCAACAATTATTTCTTTTGTATAATCGGCAACAGCCACCGCAAGAGCTTCTGAGTTCTCCTTATATTCTTGCCACATTTTTGGTAAGAATTGTTTTGCAGGATCTGTCCAAGTATCTGAATAATGGAAGTCTAGTAAAACTTTTAAACCATTTACTTTGGCTCTTTTTGCCATATTGATTGTTCTAGAAAGATTGTTCCATCCATAAGGAGCAAAATAACTATCTCCTAGAGCACCATAGGCTGGATCCATTGCAACAGTGTAATCATTCCAGATTCTTAAACGAACCCAATTTACACCGTGATTTGCAAAGATTTCAAAAACATCTTTTTCTGTGTTATCACTGTCGTAAAATTTTAGTCCACATTCTTCAAGAGCTTTTACTTCACTTGCATCAACACCTCGCATATAATCTTCTGATAATGAAGCAGCAACAGGTTGTATGTTTAAGTCTTCATATTCTGTAAAAGTTTTTCCAGCTACAGAACCTGGTTTTACTGCCAAATTTTCAGGATAAGAAATTTCACTACAAGCTGTAATAGAAATAACTAATAAAATTGCTATTAAAATATTTATAAAATTCTTTTTCATAGTAGTTACCTCTTATTTTACTGTGTACATAAGTCCATTAGAAAAATCGTATTGCACAGACATATTGTTATCATCAAGACTCTTAGATACTCCGGCATTTGGAGCTACATCACAAACTGCATTTCCGTCATCCCAGTGTAATGAAGATATAGCGATTACAGAAATTGGATCATCTTTTGTTAAACCCAAATCTGCAAGAGGAATTGAATATTCAAGGAATGTACCTGTAGAACTTGTTGTCCAACCTGTAGGATTTGCTACAGAATTAGCTGTAATATTTGTTTTTGTGCCAGTTGAATTAGAATAAACTCCAAATTCTCCACTTACAGAATCTCCACCTGCGCCTGGTTTATGAAATAAATAAGCAAAAGGTTTATTTGACCCACGTTTAAAACTTTCTGTAGTTGCAGCTTGATATTCTGAACGAGAGATTTCTGTACCACCTTCTTCTGCAATCATGATTACAAGACCATCATTCCATGTGAAAGAAAGGTTTCCTGCTACACCGATATAAAGATTTTTATCATCATTTACAATGCTTAGTTTTGTAATGTCTGCATTTGAAGAAACATCGTAACCAAGACCTGCAAAAGCTGATTGGTCACTTGAATCATCTGTTACAGAAACAGCTCGTTCATTGCTATAGTTTATGTCTTCTTTTCCATCCATTACGATGGCATTTTTTACAAAATTTAAGTTAAGTGTAGTTGAATATGAATCTCCAGCATTTTCAGCCATAATATCTAGTAGGCTAATTGTAGTTGTTGATTCTTTTCCAAAAATATTAGTTGTCGGAGTTAATAATATTTCATTTTCTTTAGTGGTAATTGAAAATTCATCTCCATTTGAAGATTTTACATTGTTTAAAGATACTGTAACTTTTCCGTTTAATGGAATGCTTACATAATCACCTTCTTTATACCAACAAGTTGAAAAATCTACATCGTAACTCTTGAACAATGGCATAATTGTCATTTTATGTTCGATAGCAGGAATTGCTCTTCCACTTTGACTACCTTCTGCACATACAAAACCACCAACTTTTATTGTCATAGAAGCTGTTCCTGAAGGAATTGTTGTTGTATCAAAATAAGCTAAAACATCAGCCATATTGATTTTGTAACCTCTATAATCTTGAGTAAAAGATCCAGAAAGTTGTTGGAAAGTTTTTTTTGTTGAAAGACCATCCTCGCCAGTATAAGTTAATTCTATTGATCCAACAGGATTTTCTGATTTTAGAGCAACTTGTTTTCCAAAAGATACCAAAACACTAGAAGCAACATAATTTTCAGAACCTAAACTTGTTAGTTCTTTCATATTTGTGTCTTTTGTTCCGTTGTAATACCAATTTGCTGAAGAAATGGTTGCAATTCCACTATCTTCTAAAACACTTTTTTCAATTTCAGAAGATAGGCTGCTTTGCAAAAACTCACATCCTGTTAAAACTAGAAGTGCTATTAAAATTAAAAATAATCTATTTGTTCTTTTCATTTTTTTTACTCCTATTCTGTTACTGGAAATACAGGACTAATACTTCCATCAATTACAAGAGTTATTTCTCCTGCACTTAAATCCAAACCGTCAATATAAAAGTTGTGCATTGTTCCAGCATCACTTCCGTTTCCTTCAACGGCTGGATACCAACTTCTTGTCCAATCATTTACTTTAACCAATGAAAACTGGATATTTGAAACTGAAATTACAATTGGTGTTGACGAACCGTTTCCAGCAGTTAATTTTATTGTAGATTTTGTATTATCCCAATTATTAAAGTTGCCAGGAATTGTGTATTCTCCATCCACAGTTTCAGGGAAGTTTTTGAAAACGAATGTTACCATAGCTGCTTCTTGGTTATGTAATCCGTTTACATCTGCACAGCCAAAAATACATAGAAGTAAACAAGCTATTATTGATAAAAATGTTAATGACTTTTTCATGTTTTACCTCCTTATAGATTCCAAATCAAACCAAGGCTGATTTCGCTAATATTTGTATCTTCATTTAATGTATTTAGAAGATATGATGTGTATTCTGGGTTGTTTAATCCGTCATCTGCTCTGTAAAGTGTGTAATTATTTGATTCATAAGGATTCATTCCGTATGTTGCGTGAGCCCAGAATCGTGGATTTCCTGGAAGTGGTGTTTCAACAAGTGTAAATCCAACTGCGATTCCAAATGGAACAAGTTTTTTGTCTTCTGTTGATTTTGTACGAATGATAGAACCTAGATTTACAGAAATATTGTCTGTAAAATCTGCTGTCAACATAATTGAATTGTATGTCATATCGTATTTGTAAGTTGTATCTTCGTAAGCTCCTTCCATTTTGATACCGTAATCAAGAGTTAATTGATTTGCAAATGGTAGAGATTTTGAAATCACTTGAAGTCCTGCTTCTTGGAAATATGGAACAATTTTTGTTTTTTCGCTGGTTGCTTTTGCAAGTTTGTCTAAACTCATAACACCGTAAACAGAAGTTTTTAGTTCTTTTCCAACAAGGGCTGACATATCCCAATTAAGAATTGCTTGATTGCGAAGTGTCATTAAGCCTTCCATTGTGTCAAATTCGTTAATTGTAAATGTTTCAACAAGTTCAAAGCCTAGATACTGACTTGCTTGATATCCAGCATTTACATAAGTGATTGCTGTATTTGGTGTAACTGTAGAATATCCACTTGAATCAGTACCCCAAACTGATGTTGCTTCTTTTCCAGAAATTGTTTGTTGTGCTGTAATATCAAAATTGTTTCCAATGTATGTTGCTTTTAGTGCTATTGCAGAAGAATCTAGACTTGGGTCAATATTTGTTCCCATTGCCATAATTCCGTGAGCTTCTACTTTTAGAGCATCAAGTGGTGAAATTGCAAAGTATGCTGAAATAGCATTTGTGTTTGTTCGGTTATAGAAAAACAATTCTTCTTCTGTTGTGTAAGAAGTAGCTGTTAATGCTAAATCGATATTGTCGATTTTTGCTGTATTTACATTATAAAATCCGTAAGTTCCACGTGTTCGGCTTAATCCGATTGTAGAATTTAGATTTACTTTTCCAATATTTTGTAGATTTGAACCAAGAGATAATTCTGTAAATCCCTTTCCTACATCATTCCAACGAGAAACTACTGGAAAAATACCTTTGTAGTCCATCATTCCGTTTGCTCCAAGATTTCCGTAACCGAGTTTTACGTTAATATATGGAGTTGCAACAGAAAATCCCATTTTGTTAAATGAACCGATTGAGTCTTCACTTGTACCGTAAAGTGGTGCAAATGGAACTGACAACAAATCTTGAAATCCATCTCCCCAAGTTACTGTTGGCACGTTTAATGCATAACTTGATGCTTGATAAAGTGTTTTATCAAAATTCCAAGCAGAAATCTCTGCGTCTAAAATTACACCTGGAACAAGTTCGCCCCACATCCACCAGTTTGCATTTGACAAGAAGTGAGAATTGTCAAACTCATATCCTGATTTTTCACCAGTTGCAACATCTCTAATCAATGATTGATTATCACTAGTTACTTCAATCCAAATTCCTTGTGAAATAGCTGAAGAACTACTTGTTGATGAAGAAGTTGATTCTGCTGGAGAAGATTCTCCTTCTGTAGCAGACGAACTACTATTTCCTGTAAAGTCTTCATGAATTGGCACAACAAAGCCGTCGTCTGCAATTTGTGCGAAAACACTAGTAATTAAAATTAATGATAAAATGATACTTAGTAATTTTTTCATAGTTTTCTCCTACTCGTTTAGATAAAGTTCAACATCGTCAAAATTACCCCAGTTACCAGGATTTGTATCCAAATAAATACCTATTGTTATTTCCCCGGATGTTACAGGGACATCAATTTTGTATTGAACCCAGTTTTGCCATCCAGTATTTGTGATAATTGATGTTAGTTGTTTTTCTTTATTGTTGGCATCAAAATCTGTAGCAAATAGACGGATTGTATTTTCGCCACCGCCACCCATTGCCCAAATTGAAAGAGTGTATGTTCCGTTTTTAATATCTGTAAACTTTCTACTCAAAATTGATTTAAATCCAGTTCCAAGCCAATATTTATATGTAATATTTCCAGTATGAGCATTACTCTTGTTACTTTCTAATAAACAAGCTGTACTAGGACCATTTAGAACCCAAGCACCAAATTGTTCACTTTCAAAAGATGGGTCATCTATCAAATTTTCTCGAGTTGTTACTTCAACTGTTGCAACTGGTGCAAATTTTGAACCAGCTAATTTTGCTTTTACTTGTACAACATCCCCTTTTTGAGTTTTTGACCAATCGTATTTTTCCCAAGACACGAATGCAAGTTTTTCAGAATCATTTGTGTAAACAAGTTTTGCAAGAGCCGGTAATTTTGGAGTTTCACCTGGTTTTGCAACAAGTTTAATTTCATCAGTAATTGAATATGGAACAAATCCAGAGCCGTTTTTAGCAGAACCACCCCAAACATTTGAAACTTCGCCTTTTCCACTAACTAGATTCCATACAGCAAGAGATGGAAGTGCACGACCTTCAAAGTCAAACATAGATTGATTTTCCCAAGTACAACCTTCTGTTGCTGAAAGTCCTGCTCCTTCTACAGGAATCCAAGCTGGTTCCCAGTAAAAAACACCATTTCCACCTTTTACACTTGCTACAGTTTTGATTACATCTGCAATTGCAGTTGCTTGACCTTGAACTGATGGAATGTACCCTTCTTTTTCGTTACTGTAAACTTGGAAAACATTTCCTTGATCATCCCCATCTTCTGGAGTAAAAGCATAGGCTGTTTCCATTACAATAAGTTCTTTTCCATAGCTTTTTGCTAAATCAGTCATATTAGATTTTAGATCTGTTGTTGAGCCGTGCCAATATGTGTAAAATGATAGCCCAATTACATCATAATCAAGTTTTGCTGATTTGATAGGGTCAAAAATACTATGATACAATCCGTTGTTTCCACCGTCAGCTAAGTGAATTGCAATTTTGATTTTTTCTCCATTTCCTTGTGCAGACCGAACTCCCTTTGTTGCACTTTTCAATAGAGTGATAAATCCATCCATTCCACCAACTTTTTCACCAGCATCGCCCCAAATTTTTCCATATGGCCACATAAAACCGTTATTTAATTCGTTTCCGATTTGAACCATATCTGGACGAGCACCAGCTTTGATAAAAGCTTCTAGTGATTCTTTTGTATATTTTTCTACTGCTGCATTAAGTTTATTTTCGTTTAAGCCAACCCAATCTTGTGGCATATTTTGTTTTCCAGGATCTGCCCAAGTATCTGAATAATGGAAATCCAATAATAATTTTAATCCAGCTTTTTTTGCACGAACTGCAAGTGGAATGTCAACTTCTACACTGTTATTTCCACCACCGTAAGCTTCACCTTTTTTTGCAATTAAGTTGCCATATGCATCATATAAATCTTCTGCATAGGTTGGATTATTCCAGATTCTTAAGCGAACCCAGTTTACACCATTTTCTTTTAAGATTTCAAAAATATCTGCTTCTTTACCTTGGGCGTTGTAATACTTTCCGCCAGCTTTTTCAATATCAGCCAATGAACTGATATCAACACCTTTGATAAAATCATCAGACAAACCTTTTACAGGTTCTACCAAAATGTTTTGCTTAACTGCCAAATCTGCTGAATTGTCAGCAAAAACAAAAGTTACACATAGCATTAAACATAATGCAATTAAGCTTTTTGCGATAAGTTTCTTACTCATCATTTCCCCCTATTTTCTTTCAATCAACGTGTAATCAACACGTGTTGATAGTTTTAGATTAAGGCACAAATTTGTATCTGTCAAGGAAAAAATCACATTTTTTAAATATTTTTTTTGTTGTTAGTGTTGAACATTTTACCTATTTCGTAACTCTATACAAATAAATATTTATTATTATTGAATAATATTGCCACATTTTTTCAAAAACCTATTTACATTTTTTTTATTTTTGTATATATTACTAAACATCAGGGGCGATTAGCTCAGCTGGGAGAGCACCTGGTTTACACCCAGGTTGTCGGGGGTTCGATCCCCTCATCGCCCAAAGCGTCTATAGGAAACTGTAGACGCTTTTTTTTGTTTTAAATCAATTATCAGCAAATAAATACCGAGGGAATCGAAACGGAATGTCCGCCGAGCAAGAGCGAGGAAAAGTGCACAGGATGTGCACGGCAGGACATGTAGGTGGGCTGGAAGGAACAAACAGGACGTTTGTGACTGAAAGCCGATCCCCTCATCGCCCAAAGCGTCTATAGGAAACTGTAGACGCTTTTTTTGTTTTAAATCAATTATCAGCAAATAAATACCGAGGGAATCGAAACGGAATGTCCGCCGTAAATAAAAAAGTGGACTAACAAAATCGTCAATCCACTTTCTAGTTTCCATTTTCAAAATAAACTAAAGTTTAAAACCACCTAATTCTTTTCCAAGCTTTTTCATACCCTCTGCATTTTCAGAAGTTTTTTCGGAAACTGAATCCATTATTTCTGAAATATCTCCAATACTTTGAGACATCAAAGCCATTTCGCTATTTATACTTCTTGTAACACTTTGTAGTTTGTTCATTTCAGAAGCAATTTGTTGACTTTCTGAATACATTTCTGTTGTTCCGCTTTTTACAACCGTTGCAGAATCAGTAATTTCTCGCATTGCTTCAATTACTTGTTTGTTACCTTCGCTTTGCTCAAGAACAGCAGCGTAAACAGTTTGTTCTTGAACTTTTACTTTTTGTGAAAGTTCGTATATCTTTTCAAATTCGTTATGAACTTGCTTAGTTGTGGTAGAAACATTTTCAATTTCTGCAGAAAGTTTCAAAAGGTTATCGTTTATCACCTTACCTTGAGCATTACTTTGTTCAGCCAATTTACGGATTTCAGATGCAACAACAGAGAAACCTTTTCCAGCTTCTCCAGCATGAGCAGACTCGATAGCAGCATTCATTGCAAGAAGATTAGTTTGACTTGCAATATTTTGGATAATTTTTGCAGCATCAAGTAGTGATTCGGATTCTTTACTGATGATGTCGGCTGTATCAACAGCTGATTGAACACTTAATCGACCGGATTCTGATGCTTCTGTCAAATGGGTTACCGCTTCTTCATTTTTTTTCAATATATTTGTGATACTTTCAACATTTGCAACCATTTGATTTACAGCAGCACTAGATTGTTCAACTGCATTTGACTGAGTTTGAGCACTTTTTTGTAATTCTGAAATTTTTCCAGTAATTTGATTAACAAAATTTTCTACATTATCAACAGTTTGAGTTTGACTTTCGATTTTTTGAGTTACATTTCCAATTCCGTCAGTAATAGACAAAACATTTTTTGAAGCGTGTTCCATATTATTATTTAAGGAATTAGCAGTTTCATTTGTTGTATTTACAGTAGTTTGTATTCCCACCAAAATATCTTTTGTATTTTCAAAAAATACGTTCATATTTCGAGTAAGTTCACCAAGTTCACATCTACAAGTAATTGGTAGTGTTTCCATATCATAATTTCTTTCAGATAGATTTCGGCTAAAATCCTGTATTTTATCAATACTATACTTGATATCAGAAACGTTGATATAACAAACAAGTCCCAAAACTAACAATGCAAAAATTGTAAGAGGAACTTCAACTTTTAACAAAAGTGAAAAAATTGGAATATCCATATTTGCAGGAATTGTGAAAACACTCAAAACGATTAAAATTAATCCTGCTGTACTCATTAATGATGAATATAAAATTCTAAAAAGTAAGGAAAATGTTTTGTCATTTGAAGAATATGGCAAAAAGCTCAAATATTTTTCAGCAATATGCACTGTCAATAAAACAAAAACTTGTGAACAAAGCATATATATTCCAATAAGTCCACAATACCAAAGAGGATATAAAGTTTGTCCCTTGAATGCAACGAAAACCAAACCTCGAGCATTATTACTTGCTTGGTAAATTACTGGTTCACATAAATACAAAGCCAATGGCACAACTATGGAAGTAATGTATAAAAGTCTTAACGATGATGACAAAGAAGAGGCACTTTCTGGTGAACCGTCATAACTATAATATTTTCTGCTGAAATTTTTATAAAATAAAAATCCGATAACTGCCATTCCTGCCATAAATGGAACTGCAACGGGACCTGCTAAAACTGTAAAAAACTCTTTAACTGTAATCGCCCCAACAAAGATAAACAATTCCCCAACTAACATACTAGGCAAAGCATAGGTAAGCAAAACACATAATAATAATGTTTTTGGTAATTTTGGCAATGTAAATGACTGATTCATTTTTTTCAAAATCTCCTAAAAATATTTATTAAATTCCATTATGAATCAAAAAGTCGAAAATGAAAGTATTTTGTTATAATTTTTAAGATTTCTTTAAAAAAATGTGGGAGAAACTCCTTGAGCAAAGGAATTTCTCCCATTATAAAAAATTACAGATTAAATTATATTCAAATATGAAAAATGATTATTCTGTAGGGCGATTTTTCAAGTTTTTGCTATTCGTAATAGCTTGTCCTTCTCCTACAGTCTGCTCCATCATGGCTCTTACTTTTAGTGGGAGGCCGAATAGTGTGATGAAGCCTTCTGCGTCTTTGTGGTCGTAAAGGTCGCCTGTTGTGAAAGATGCAATGCTTTCGTTGTACAAGCTGTATTTTGAGTGGCTTCCTGCACCGCGGATTGAGCCTTTGTATAGTTTTAGATTAACCCAACCTGTTACAGTTTCTTGAGTTTTGTCCACAAATGCCATACAAGAATCCATCAATGTTGTAAACCATTTTCCGTCGTAAATCAATTCAGACATGCGAAGAGCAATTTGTTGCTTAAAGTGATATGTGTCTCTATCTAAGCAAAGATGATCTAGCATTTCGTGAGCGGCGTAAAGGATTGCTCCACCTGGTGTTTCGTAAACACCGCGAGATTTCATACCAACACAGCGGTTTTCACAAATATCAACTAAACCAACACCGTTTCTTCCACCGATTTTGTTTAGTTCAAGCATAATTTCAAGTCCATTCATTTTTTTGCCATTTACAGCAACTGGAATACCTTTTTCAAATTCGATTTTTACGTATTCCCCTTCTTCTGGAGCTTTTTCTGGAGTTGTTGTCAACTGAAGCATGTGTTCCCAGTTTGGTTCGTTTTCAGTTTGTTCAAGTTCAAGCCCTTCGTGAGAAAGATGCCAAATATTTTCGTCACGAGAATATGATTGGTCTTTTTTCATAGGAACTTCAAGTCCTCTATCTTCTAGATACTTGATTTCAGCTTCACGACTGTCCATATCCCATTTATCATCACGCCAGGCTGCAATAACTTTTAGGTCTGGAGCAAATGCTTTGATTGCAAGTTCAAAACGGATTTGGTCGTTACCTTTTCCTGTTGCACCGTGACAAATTGCAACAGCACCTTCTTGACGAGCATATTCTACAAGGATTTTTCCGATAAGTGGACGAGCTGTAGATGTTCCTAAAAGATATTTATCTTCATAAACACAGTTTGCTTTTACAGCTGGCCAAATGTATTCTTCAATATATTCTTGACGAGCATCAACAACGTAACAAGCAGAAGCTCCTGTTTTTAGAGCACGGTCTTTGATTTTTGACCAATCATCACCTTGACCAACGTCAATACAAACAGCAATTACATCGTAATCGTAGTTTTCTTTTAACCATGGAATGATAACAGTTGTATCAAGTCCACCTGAATAAGCTAGAATAACTTTGTCTTTACTCATAATCTTTCACCTTTTATAGAAAATTGCATAAAAATGCAAGAATTATGTATTTAGTATACATTTTTTGTATTTTTATGACAATAGAACTGCATAAATATTTATCATTTTTTTTGAAATTGTAAGATAATCTTGTAGACTGTTACAAAAAAAGGCTGATTTTAAGACGAATCTCAAAATCAGCCTAGGGTGGTATATTTTTTGGAGTTTAGAATTTATATTTTAATGTGGACATTTTCATACCATTTCTGTAAATATCGTACCAAACTTCTTTTGTTGCCTTCTCTCCAAGAACAGAGTAAAAATCTTCTATTCCAGAAATTTCAGTATCATTTACAGCGATAATAATATCACCTGATTGCAAACTTAGTGCTGCTGCAGGAGATTTTGACTGAACACTAGAAACAACAACTCCTTCAATTTGATTATCCTTTAAGCCTAAATCTTTTTTCATATCATCTGTTAAAGGAAGTGCAACAAATCCTGGCCATTGTTTTGAGCTATCTGCGATAACTTCCTCAGAGCGACTTTCGATTACACAGGTTAATGAAAGGTTTTTTCCGTCACGAATCACTTCAAATACAGCAGATTCCCCAACCGTTAAATCTCCAACATCTCGCACAAGTTGGTCAACGTCTTTTACAGCTTTTCCGTTTAATCCAACAACAAAGTCACCTGGTTTTAATCCACCTTTTGCAGCTGGTGAACCAATAAATACTTGTGAAGCAAATGCACCTTTTTGGCCTTTTACACCTAAAGCTTCTTTATATTGTTCTGTGATTTCAACAAGAGAAACACCCATCCAACCGTAAGTAACCTTTCCGTCTTGGATAAAAGCATCTATAGCTTTTTTAATATTGTTAATTGGAATACTGAATCCTAAGCCCTGAGAACCACCAGAAGAAGAAGCAATCCAAGTATTAATTCCAATAATTTCGCCATAAATATTTACAAGCGGACCACCAGAGTTTCCTTGATTTATAGCAGCATCAGTTTGAATAAAGTCACTAATATTTCCAATTGTGCTTCCAGTTCTACCAGTTGCACTAACAATTCCCTGTGTTACAGAAGAAGCATAACCCATTGGTGTTCCCATGGCAAAACAAATATCACCAATTTGAACTGTATCAGAATCTCCAAGTTTTGCAACTGGCAAATCTTCTGTACATTCAAAAGAAACAAGAGCGATATCCTTTCTGTCATCAGAACCAACTAAAGTTCCTTCAAATTCACGATTATCATAAAGTTTTACAGTAATTTCACTTGCAGAACCAGCCACGTGATGATTTGTCAAAACATAGTAAGTATTTTTATCTTTTCTAACAATTACCCCAGAACCAAGACCAGATTGTTTGTATTCTTGAGTTCCGTTACTAGAATCATCACCGTAGTTAAAAAAATAGTTGAATGGGAAACCGTTCATAAAATTACTAGTATCAACAGTTTTTGTTTCAACAATATCAATTTCCACAACAGAAGGAAGAACTTCTGAAGAAACACTTCTAAAGGCTGATTGTAGAGCCTCAACTACCGCAAGAGCATCTTCTGGCATAGAAACAGCTGGACTGTTATCTGCGAATACAGTGTTTTTTAATTTAGCCGCAGTTTTTTCAGAAGAGCATGAAAAAGAAAACAAGAAAAATGATGCACAAAATACGCCCAAAATCATAAGAGCAAACTTTGTGAGTGTTTTTTTTGATTTCATATTATCCTCCAATTTTGCTTGTTGACTATAAAATAATGCAAGAAACTTAAAATAATCTTTATTTTTTTATAATCTAAAAACTTTTTGATTTTTCCAAAAAATTATGGAAGTGAATTTTACATTTTATTAAATCCACATATTAAACATAATAATTTTTTTTAACATTTGTTACTATTTTTTTTATTTTTTTTTGATTTATTTGCTAATTTTATATCTTCGAGTTATAATAATATTATGTTTGACGAAACAATTATTACAGAAAGCCCAGTTGGGCAGCGCCTAGAAATGATGTCTAACAAAGACGCCGTTTCATATTTAATGTTCAATAACAAAAGAATTGATTTGGTTGCAAAAATCACAATTGGTCGTTCTAGCGACAATGATGTTGTGGTTGATAATAAACTTGCAAGTCGTTATCACGCAATTATCCAAAAAATTAAAAATGCCTATTTTATCAAAGATAACGATAGTACAAACGGTACCTTTGTAAATGGTGCAATCATCCCAAAAGACAAATACGTAAAACTAAACAAAGGTGATAAAGTCACAATCGGAAATAGTTCAATTGTGATTTCATAATTTCATCTTAATCAAAAAGTTTTACTAAACTCATTAAAAATTATGGATTTATACTCAAAAATTAAATCTTTACAAAAAGATGTAGTTCTTCCAGCAAAGGAAGACTTAAGAGATTTACTTCTTCGTGTAAACAAAGTTTTAGAAACTGAAGATTCTCTTTTTGATTCACTAAATTATCGTCCTCAAAACAAAAGAAAAGCTCCGGGTGGATTACTTGATTTTCAGGATAATATTACGACAATTATAGTTCCTGACTTACACGCTAGAGTAGATTTTATCCCTTCTCTTTTAGATTTTAAAACAGAAATCCAAGTTGATGGAAAAACTTCAACTCTTTCAGTTTACCAAGCCTTGGAAAAAGGTCTGGTAAGAGTTATCTGTCTTGGAGATGGTTTACACGCTGAAAAACGAGCTAAAAAGAGATGGCTTTTAGCTTACGATGATTTTTATTACTTAGAAAACGAGAAAAGTGAAGCCTTAGAAGAAGAAATGGCAGAAGGATTAACTACCATGTCCATGATTATGGAATGTAAATGTGCCTTCCCTTATCATTTTCATTTTTTAAAAGGCAATCACGAAAACATAACCAATTCCTCTGACCACGGAAATATGCCCTTCTCAAAATTTGCATACGAAGGCCAAATGTGCTACCAGTTTATGAAAGCTCAATATGATTTGAAACTTGTAGCATCCTATGCTCGATTTGAAAAACTTTTACCAGTTTTTGTACGGGGCAAAAATTATCTTGCTTCCCACGCAGAACCAATTAGAGAATTTTCCTTAAAAGAAATTAGAGATGCAGCTATAAAAACCGAAGTTATCTACGGATTAACTTGGACTAAAAACAATGAATCAGAAATTGGTTCTGTAGAGCAAATGCTAAACAACTTTTTAGACGATGAAAATTGCTTTTATTTTGGGGGACACAGACCTGTAATGGAAGGAAAATACAACTTACGAGCCAATGGAAAATTCATACAGATTCATAATCCAGAGGAAATGAACGTAGCAATTATTCAACCAAACAAGATTTTTAATCCAGAAGAGGATATAAAAAGCGTAAATTAACTAAAAAAGGATGGAAAAATATGTCAGATTTACCAGCAGAAATTGGAAAATACAAAATTGTTAGTGAAATTGCCCGTGGAGGTATGGGAATTGTTTACAAAGCAGTTCATCCATCTCTAAAACGTCACGTCATCATAAAAAAACTTTCCATCCGAGGAAACAATTCCATAAAAGAACGATTCAAGCGAGAAGCCCAAATACTTCTTGATTTAAACAATCCAAATATTGTTCACCTTTTCGATTATTTTACAGAAGGACCATATCACTACATTGTTTTAGAATTTGTTGATGGAATGTCTTTAGACAAACTACTAAAAAAACAAGTTGTACTTTCTCCACAACTATCTATGCTTATTTTTAGAGATTCTCTACGAGCTTTGAAATTTGCTCACGACAACGGTGTTGTTCACAGGGATATAAAGCCTGGAAATATTCTAATTTCACGCCACGGTGATATTAAACTTGCAGACTTTGGAATCGCCAGTTCCGAACGAGAAGAAGACGACACTTCCCTAACCCAATCAGGAGTAACATTGGGAACTCCTTCTTATATGCCACCAGAACAATTTGATGATAGTCACAGCGTAGACAAAAGAGCCGACATTTATGCTATGGGAATAATGCTTTACGAAATGGTTACTGGTACAAAACCATACGCAGGAAACTTTGCTCCAGAAACAATTGCAAAAATCCAAAAAGGAAAATATATTCCACCAGAACAAATCAACAAAGGTATTCCAAAGGTAATATGCAAACTTATAAAAAAGATGACTCGAGTAAAAGCTTCAAAACGCTACCAAGATATAGAGCCAATTTTAAAAATTGTAGATAAATACCTAAAAAAATACGACACAGAAGAAATCAGAAATTCTTTGGAAACAAGTCTTGTTACAAAACAATACGAAGAACCAGAATATCAAGAAAGAAATAAAGGTTTCAAAAAATTTTTTGGAATTGTAATAACAATTTTGGTTTTTGCAGGATTTGTATATTTTTCATGGACTCAAGGCTATATTCACAAAACAGTTTTACGAAGTGTTTACACGCCTGTTACATTATCCATAAAAATGCCAAAATCTGCTTCTGTTGATTCAGACTTACCAATAAAAGCATTTTTCTTTGAAAATGATAATAACGAAATTCCTGAAATCGAAGATTCAAGACGAACATTTTTATACACACCAGAAGGTTATCTAACAAAACCAGTATATTTAAAACCTGGAGAATATCGCATAAAAGTTGTAACAGGTTCATATGTTTGGTGGAAAGCAATTACAGTTACAAAAGAAGAACTAAATATGAAGTTGGACTTCTTGAATCAAGGAACAAGACCCTTATCTGTGATTTGTACAGCAACCGATTCTGGAACTGGAGCTCAAATTCCAGCAAATTTTAAAGTGTTAATCAATGGAAAATGGCTACCGCTTGAGGAAAACAAAGATTTACTAACAAGTGGTTCTATCGTAAAAATTAGAATTGAAGCTGAAAATTACGAACCAGAAGAATATTCCCTAAAAATCGAATGGTATCAAGACACTTTATACATTAATTCAAAACTAAACATTGTAAAATAATTAGAAAAATGTAATTTTTTAATAAGTTTAGTAAACTTTGCTTTGTATTTTAGAAATTTGTGGGTTATAATATCCATAATAAATAAAAACATTTTTAGGAGAAAATATGCCAAAGGTATTATCAATTATTCTTGGTGGCGGAAAAGGAACACGGTTATATCCACTAACACAAGAGAGATCAAAACCAGCAGTTCCATTTGGAGGAAAACATCGTATTGTTGATATTCCAATTTCAAACTGTATTAACTCAGGTTTTAAACAAATATATATTTTGACACAGTTTAACTCTGCTTCTTTGCATATGCACATTGCAAACGCTTACAATTTCGATCGCTTTTCAAGAGGGTTCGTTGAAATCTTAGCTGCAGAGCAAACTCTACAACACTCTGGTTGGTATGAAGGAACAGCAGACGCTGTTAGAAAAAACTTCCAACACTTTAAGACTCAAAATCCAACTCACTACATTATTCTTTCTGGTGACCAACTTTATCAAATGGATTTGAAAGAATATCTAGATGCACACATCAAATCTGGAGCACAAATCACAATTGCAACAACAGCAGTTACTCGTGAAGATGCTTCTGGCTTTGGTATTATGAAAATCAATCAGAAAAACACTATCACAGACTTTATGGAAAAACCAGCAAAAGATTTAGATATTTCTGATTGGATTATTCCAGAAAAAACACGTACTCCAGGTGCAACTCCAGGAAAAGATTATCTTGCTTCAATGGGTATCTACATTTTTGATGCAAAAGTTCTTGAAGAAGCTTTGGATAACGAATTCACAGACTTCGGAAAAGAAATTATCCCACAAACATTAAAGAAATACAAAGTAAATTCTTATGTATATGACGGATATTGGGAAGATATTGGAACAATTAAGAGTTTCTATGACGCAACTCTAGATTTAACTTCTATCACACCAAAATTCAATTTCTATGATGAAGACAAACCAATTTACACTCATATGAGAAACTTACCACCTTCAAAATTGAATATGGCAAATATGAACCGTTCTACAGCAAGCGAAGGTTGTGTTATTACAGAAGCAACAATTACAGATTCTGTAATCGGTGTACGAAGCATTATCGAGAAAAATGCTCAGCTTATTGGTGTAATTTGTATGGGTGCTGACTATTACGAAACAAACGCCCAAAAAGCTGATAACGCTAAAAACAATATACCAAACATCGGAATCGGTGAAAACACTCGTATCCAAAGAGCAATCATTGATAAAGATGCAAGAATCGGTAAAAACTGTTCTATTGGTTTTAGTCCAACACCATTACAAGAAGGAGACCATGGAATGTATTACGTTTCTGACGGTGTTATTATTATCCGCAAAAACGCTATTATTCCAGATGGAACAATCATCTAATATTTAGAATGATTTAATATTAGTTTTTTAACTGTATTTAGAAACCACTCTTTACAAAAAGGGTGGTTTTTTTTTGTGTTTTTGCGTAAAATATAAATATGAAAGATTCAAAATATATTGAAGAACTAGCTAACAAAATAAAAAAATACCAAAAATCCTATTACGAAAACGAAGCCGAAATCACAGACGCAGAATTTGACGCTCTTTGGGACGAACTAAAATCCTTAGAACCAAACCACCCTATTTTAAAAGAAGTCGGCTCAGACGTAGATTTTTCCCAAAATCAAGAAGATACAAAAGACGGTTTTCCAAAAGCAAAACATCTTATTCCTATGGGAAGCCAAGAAAAGGCTGCAAATCCAGAACAATTTTTAGATTGGGCAAAAAAGCATAAATATCCAGAATATTTGGTTGAGTATAAGCTGGACGGGGCAAGTTTAGAGCTTCAATATGAAAATGGAATCTTTACAAAGGCTGTTACTCGTGGAAACGGTGAAATTGGAGACGATATTACTCCAAACGCCCTAAAAATGCAGGGAATTGTTAAACAACTTGACAATAGCTACACCGGTGGCGTTCGTGGAGAAGTTATTATGACCCGAACAGTTCACAAAACCCACTTTTCAGACAAAGCAAACTGTAGAAACGCCGCTAACGGTTTAATGAAGCGAAAAGACGGTTCTGGCTCAGAACATCTTACAGTTATTTGCTATGACGTTTTTTTTACAAACACAGATTTTACAGATTCTAGTAGCATATTAAAATCACCTTTTACCACAGAAAAAGAGAAAATCCTTTGGCTAAAAAAAACTGGCTTTAACACAGTAGAACTTGAAATCTGCAAAAATCCTCAAGAAGTTATTGATTACCGAGCAAAGGTTATGGAACTTCGCCCTAGCCTAAACTACGATATTGACGGCTTAGTTATTAAAAATAACCAAATTGATACAGAAGACGCTTTCAAAAATCGGCCAGATAAACAAATTGCTTTTAAATTTAGCCTAGAAGAAGCAATTTCCACAGTAAAAAAAGTTATTTGGAACGAAAACGGTGCAACTTACACACCAATCGCCGAGTTTGACACTGTAGAACTTGCCGGAACAAAGGTTAGCCGTGCCAGTCTTGCAAATCCAAACACAATAAAGGATTTAGGACTTTTTATAGGAAGCAAGGTTGTAGTTACAAAACGGGGAGAAATTATCCCAAAAATTGAATATGTGCTAAAAGAAGAAGTTTTCAAAGAAGAAGAAACCCTTTTTGCTGCGGCACAAAATCAACACTTAATTCCAGTGGATATCCCAACTATGTGTGGAACCTGTGGCTCAACTTTGCAAAACGATGGCACTCGCCTATTTTGTCCAAACCCAAAATGTTCAAAACGAGCTTTACATCAAATTGAAAAATGGGTTTCTGTTCTTGATATTCGAGATTTTGGTACCACATTGATAAAAAATCTTTTTGATTCAAAGGATATTCACTCAATCTACGATATTTATCAATTATCAGAAGAAACTTTAACCAAACATTTTTTAAACGAAGAAAGCATTGAAAAAGACAAAGTTTCTCTTGGAGCAAAAAAAGTTTTACAAGCCATTGAAAAATCAAAAAATGTTAGCCTTGCAAAATTTATTGCAGGATTTGATATTGAAGGCATTGGAGAAACTATGGTTGAAAAGCTAATAGAAGCAGGATTTTCAACTTTAGATTCTTTACTAAATGCCACAGAAACTGATTTTGCCAATGTTTATATGTTTGCAGAAATTACAGCAAAAAACCTTTTTAATGGCTTAAAAGACAACCAAGAAGAGATGCAAAAACTTGTTAATGAAAAAATCATTTTCATTGAATCTTCAGAGGTTGAAAATCCGAAACTTGCAGGACTTTCCTTTTGTTTTACAGGGGAACTTTACACTATGAAACGTGCCGAAGCTGAAAAAAAAGTAAAAGCCCTTGGGGGAACTACAAAATCTTCTGTTGTAAAAGGGCTTTCTTATCTTGTAACAAACGATACAAGCTCTGGTTCTGCAAAAAATGTAAAAGCCCAAAGCCTTGGAATACCTGTAATAAATGAAGAAGAGTTTTTAAAAATGCTTTAGAATTTCTCAATAAAATATCAAAAAACAAGGTCCAAAATTTTTAATCGAAATTTTCATATTTTTGTTCTGTTTTGTTATTGTTAAAAAAAATGAAAAAATGTATAATTCAATTCCGTTATGAAGAACGGTTTTGACAATGAAAAATATTTAAAGATTCAATCTGAACACATTAAAGAACGGATTTCCAAATTTGGTGACAAACTTTATTTGGAATTTGGTGGCAAATTATTTGATGATTACCATGCTGCTAGAGTTTTACCAGGTTTTCAACCAGATAGTAAGTTAAAAATGCTTATGCAACTGGCAGATTACGCTGAGATTGTAATTGTAATAAGTGCTTCGGATATTGAAAAAAACAAAATTCGTGGTGATTTAGGCATTACATACGACAAAGATGTTTTACGTTTAAAAGATGAGTTTGAAAAATGCGGTTTAAATGTCGGTAGTGTTGTAATTACTCAATTCAAAGGTCAAGAAGCTGCAAAACTTTTCCGTTCAAAATTAAAAAAACTGAAAATCAAAACTTACGTTCATTATGAAATCAAAGGTTACCCATCAAATGTTGCTTTAATTGATAGCGATGAGGGTTATGGAAAAAACGATTATATCGAAACATCAAAACCTTTAGTTGTAGTTACCGCTCCAGGTCCTGGAAGTGGAAAAATGGCAACTTGTTTAAGCCAACTTTATCACGACAAAAAACGTGGAATCAAAGCTGGTT
Source organism: Spirochaetaceae bacterium (assembly GCA_017416145.1). Classification (GTDB taxonomy): domain Bacteria; phylum Spirochaetota; class Spirochaetia; order Treponematales; family Treponemataceae; genus Treponema_I. Next base: position 71,383 of record JAFQDD010000002.1, read on the forward strand.
ATGCAAAATTTGAAACCTTCCCTATTTGGAATTTACCATTAAAGCATCCTGTAAATTTAGCTTACGAAGCTGCCACAGCAGATTTAAATGATGTAAATATGATTGACCCATATCATTTACAGGCTTATGGTGAAACTACAGTAAATTACAATCGTGATATTGAAATTTTCCCTGTATTAAATGCAATTTTCGAGGGAATTTACGGCGAAAACCCATATAAATCACCAACAGACATGGGTGTAAATATGATTGGTCACTGTATTATTGATGATGAGGTTTGTTGTGAAGCTTCTCGACAAGAAATAATTCGCCGATATTACACAACTCTAAATCAATTGGTTTTAGGGTCCACTGATGAAAATGTGCTTTTCAAATTAGAACTTTTAATGAAACAAGCAGGAATTACTACAGATGATAGAAAAGTAACTGTTGCAGCAAAAGAAAAAGCTGCCAAAACTGGAGTAATTTCAGCGGCCATTGAATTGCAAGACGGCACAATCATCACTTCTAAAACATCTTCTTTGCTTGGCACAAGTGCTGCATTGATTTTGAACGCTGTTAAACATTTGGCAAATATTCCACACGAGGTAAAACTCATTCCTTCCACAATGATTGAGCCAATACAAAATATGAAAGTTACTTATCTAAAGGGAAACAACCCTCGTCTACACACTGATGAAGTTTTGATAGCCCTTGCTATGCTTTCTCTCAGTGACGAAAACTGTAAAAAAGCGATAGACCATTTACCAATGTTATCTGGTTGTCAGGTTCACACAACAGTTATGCTTTCAGAAGTTGATAAAAAGATTTTCAAGAAGCTGGGGGTTGATGTTACAATGGAACCAGTTTTTAAAAGTCAAAAGCCTTTAATGGAATAAAAATATGCAAAAAAAAGCACCTCAAATTGAACGTATATTCAACATTGAGGTGCTTTTAATAATTCCGGTTCTACAATGTTTAAAAACCGAAACAAAGATGACCCAAGGTTTTTGAAAAACATCCCTAGCCACCTATTTCCCGCTAAAAAACTTTAATTATTCATCGGAAAACTAATTCTTTACCTTATTTTCCCATTACAAGTGATAAAACAGAATTCTCAGAAACTGTAATGTTATTACAAGAAAGTGTATCATCACCTTTTTGCTCGATTACAATATCCTTAGAAATTGCAGAAAATAAAGTTTTTACAATAAATGTTGTAGCTTTAATTCCTCTTGGTTCTGATAAAACCAAATCCAAATCAAGATTGTAATCAACACCAGTAGCCCCAGATGAACTTTTTGATGTAAGAACACCACCAGCCTCTGCAATTCCAAAAGAAAAGTCTAACCCAATAATTGATTTGATAAAAGCTTTTGGATTTTCAGAATAAAAAGCTGCACTATCAATATTTGAAGTCAATAAGGCTTCTCGTTTTGAAACTTCGTCTACTCCATAAATATTGTTCATAACATTGTTTTCACAAGCTTGTAACATCGGTAAAACAGAATCAGAACTTAGCACTGCAATGTTTCCAGTTGGAATTGCAAGTTGAAAACCTGTATCGTGAACATAATATGTGTACTTAATGTTTCCTTCTTTTTTATTTGCCTTGCTCCAACCGTTTTTATCAGTTAGCACAAAGTTAGTATAAAATGGAAACTTTCCTTCCACTGCAATATTAACCGATTTTTTACCGTTTTCTTCAGTTTTTACAGCAGCAAAAACAGTATTTGCACTTACAATCAGCTTTTCTTGAGCAGATTCGTCTAAATCTGGCATATAAGCTTTTAGCAAAGTTTTACACAAAGCAGAGTTTGTCTTAACAGGAAGCCGAACATACAAGTCTGCATCCTGAGGCAAAACACTTGCTGCAGAAAATTCGTTTACCTTTTGCAAGGTTTGACAACCTGTTAAAAAAATTGCCAAACCAAGAAGTAAAACTAATACAAAATAGTTTTTCTTAAACACGTTTAACCACCGCTTTCCAAGTTTCTTCGTCAGCAGAAATGTCTGTTGCATTTTCTAGGCTTGAAACCCAAGTTGCTTTTTCAGCAAGAGTTTCAGAAGAAATGTAATCAACAAACATATTAAATGCTTTTTCAAGAGTTTCATTACCAGAAGCTGTAATTTCGATTCTGTCAGTAACTTCAAATCCACTTTCTTTACGTAAATTTTGAATACCGCGAACAAAATCACGAACATAACCTTCTAGTTTTAGTTCTTCTGTGATTTCAGAATCCAAAGCTACTGTTAAAGTACCGTCGTTTACAACTTTTAGAGCTGCCTTTTCGTGACGTTCAACAATAATTTTTTCTTCTGTAAGTTCAACAGTTTTTCCTTCTACATCAATGCTTAAAGTTCCACCTTCTAAAATTGATTGAATAGAAGATTGATCCAAAGCAGCAATTACAGCAGAAGCAGCTTTCATTAGAGGTCCAAGTTCTTTTCCAAGGACTTTGAAGTTTGCTTTTGCTGAATATTCAACAAGTTCGTCTTCTCTTTCGTGGAAAACAACTTTTTTAACATTCAATTCTTCACGAATAGATTCTTCCATTTCTAGAAGAACAGCCTTTTCCTCTGGATTTCGAGTTACAAATTCAACAGAGCGTAGTGGCTGACGATTTTTTAAGTTGTATTGACTTCTTAAACTTCTTCCCATAGAAACAGCTTTTTGAACTGTATCCATTTTGAATTCAAGAGCAAAGTCACGTTTATTTTCTTCTGCCACAGGATAATCTGTTAAGTGAACAGAAATTGGATCTTCATCATTGCGAAGATTTTGCCACATTGATTCTGTAATAAACGGAATAAATGGAGCTGCAACTTGGCTAAAAGTTTTTAGAGCAATGTATAATGCTTCGTAGGCTTCTGTTTTGTCAGAATCGTTTTCAGATTTCCAGAAACGACGACGACTTCGGCGAATATACCAGTTATTTAATTGGTCAATATAAGAAATAATTGGGTCAATTGCACCAGATAAATCGTAGTTGTCTAGAGCAACAGAAACATCTGATTTTAGCTTTTGAGTAATTGATAAAAGCCATCTATCAAGAGGATTTACTGGTAGATTTTCATCAAATGCGTGACCAGTTGGTGTAATGTTGTCAATATTTGCATAAGTAACAAAGAAACTGTAACTGTTCCATAGAGGAATTAAGATTCCTTTTAGAATATCACGTACACCATCATCTGTGTATTTTAAGTCGTCAGCTTTTACAGCAGCAGAGTGCATTAAGAAAAGACGTAAAGCATCTGCACCGAATTGTTGAATAACTAAAACAGGGTCTGTGTAGTTCCGTAAACTCTTAGACATTTTCTTACCATCAGAAGCAAGAACAAGACCGTTTACAACACAGTTTTCAAATGCAGGGCGGTCAAACAATGCAGCAGCTAAAACAGTTAGTGTGTAAAACCATCCACGAGTTTGGTCTAGACCTTCTGAAATAAATTTTGCTGGGAAGTGATTTTCAAAATATTCTTTATTTTCAAATGGATAGTGATTTTGAGCATAAGGCATAGCACCAGATTCAAACCAACAGTCTAAAACTTCTGGAACACGCTTCATTTCTTTACCACATTTACATTTGATAGTGATTTCATCTACAAAGTGTTTGTGTAAGTCAGTTACCTTTTTACCAGAAAGTTTTTCTAGTTCTTCGCGGCTTCCAACACAAACATTTTCGCCACAGTCTTCACATTGCCAAACTGGAATTGGATTTCCCCAGTAACGATTACGAGAAATTGCCCAGTCTCTAGCACCTTCTAGCCATTTTCCAAAACGACCATTTTTAATGTGTTCTGGTTGCCAGTAAATTTTTTGGTTTGCTGCCACCATATTATCACGGATTTTTTCAACTTTAACAAACCAGCTTCCAACAGCACGGTAAATTAGAGGGCTAGAACATCTCCAACAGTGTGGATATGCGTGAAGAATTTGGTCACGTTTAACAAGTTTTCCTTCTTGTTTTAGACGTTCCATAATATCTTTATCACAATCTTTTACGAAGCGACCTTGATAATCAGGAACTTCTGAAGTGAATTTACATTCGTTATCTACAGGACAAACAGTAGGAACTCCACTACCCTTGAAAACTTTGTTATCGTCCTCACCAAAACCTGGAGCTGTGTGAACAATACCTGTACCATCGTCTGTAGTAACAAAGTCAGCGTTAAATACACGGAATGCTCCAATAGAAGGATCGTTTCCGTCACTTCCGTCTGTAGCTTCGTAAAGTGAAGCAAAATATGGGAACAATGGTTCGTAGCGAGTGCCTAAAAGTTCAGTTCCTTTTTTCTTCCAAATGATTTCACATTCTTCTGGATTTTTGTAATATGCAGCTAAACGAGATTCTGCAAGGATGTAATAATCATCTCCATCTTTTACTTTTACGTAATCAATATCTGGACCAGCTGTTAATCCAAGATTTGAAGGAAGAGTCCAAGGAGTTGTTGTCCAAGCTAAAAGATATGTGTTTCCCTTTGTAACTGAATCGTCATTTAATGCAGGACCTGCTTCTTTTACTTTGAAACGAATAGTGATTGCAGGGTCGTGAACGTCTTTATATCCACCTTGAGCAAGTTCGTGGTTAGAAAGAACTGTAGAACAGCGTGGACAGAATGGAAGGATATAGTGACCTTGATAAACTAGACCTTTATCCCATAAAGATTTGAAAACCCACCAAATACTTTCCATGTATTCAGGATTCATAGTTTTGTAATCGTTGTCAAAATCAACCCAACGTCCAAGACGAGTGATTGTTTGTTGCCATTCTTTTGTGTAGCGAAGAACAGAAGCACGACAAGCTTCGTTAAAGTTGCCGATTCCGTATTTTTCAATATCAGTTTTTGAGTTTAGGCCAAGTTCTTTTTCAATAAGATTTTCAACTGGTAGACCGTGACAGTCCCAACCAAAACGGCGTTCAACTTTTTTTCCTTTCATAGTTTGATATCGAGGAATAATATCTTTTATTGTACTAGGCAAAAAGTGTCCAAAGTGTGGCAATCCTGTTGCAAAAGGAGGTCCGTCATACAAAACATACTCTTCACAGCCTTCACGCTGAGCAACGGACTTTTTAAATACATCATTTTCTTCCCAGAATTTAAGAACTTGTTCTTCTTGCTCTGGAAAACTAACTTTAGGATCAACTGGTTTATACAAAATATTCCTCCATACCATAGATAGTTTTGTTATATTCTAAGGTATATTTATACAATTTTTCAGAGTAATTATGCCATAAATATAGGATTTGTTCAAGGATAATAGGGATGATAAATGAGGAAGCTATTCAAAAGGAATAACTTGATTTTCATAGGTGGCTAAATTTTGGATGCGAGTATCAATTTTCCAGATTTAACAATAGTTTTGAAATTCCAATATTTAATCTTATTGTTTTTCCATCAGTTTTTCCTGTAATTCCTGATATAGCAATTTTTTCATTTTTTTTAACTTTATTGTTTTCAAAATATGAAAAAGATTTTAGATTGCAATACTGTATTTGAATTCCAAGATTTTCATAAAGAATTTGGATAAATAATCCCAATTCTTTATCATAACCGTAATTGATGACTGAACCGTCATCTATGGCTTTGATTTCTGTATGTATTTCTATTGGCATATAATATGTATTAAATACCAATTCATTAGTATTTGCACACAAAATTGAATAAGTAAGAAAGAGTAATAAAATTAAGTCTATTTTTTTCATTGAAAAAATACCTCATATTTAAAAGTTTGTTCTGCTCCATTCATATTTGGACAGACAACATAAATTTCAGCAGAAACTTGTATTTCGTTTTCTTGAAGAGGGAAAATTATGCTTATTGAATTAGACTCAAAAGCATTTGATAAAGACGTATCACTATATATTTCGTCATTTATATATACTTCAGCTGTTATGGATGTCGCAGTATTAAATGAATTTAAAATTAGTGGTTTTGGTCTATCACCAAAAATCTAGTGAGTCATCAGCAAGAAAAGAGCCTGTTTTTTGGTATGTATCGTAAAAAATCGCACCAAATTCACTTGAGTGAATATTGGTTGTGCGAGTTTTTGGTTTAGATAAAGTCTTTTTTTTGCATAGAGATAGTTTATGCATGGGAAAGGGATAAAAGCAAATTATATTTCACCAGAGATAACTATTGAATCAAAAACATTATCTGTATAAAAAAACTGAACTATAAATGTAAACCATTTTGTATATTCATTGGAATATTCATATTCATAGATTTTAGTTCCATCTTCTTGAACATAAACAAGAATTCCTTTTCCAAGAAGAGTATCAATATTATTTTTTAGTGTATTATGACAGAAATAATTGGTACCTAAATATGAAATACCAAATTTTCTACTTGAAGATGTAATTCTTACAATAATTTCAGGACCTCTATAAAAGGAAAAAATAGTTTTTTCTCCGTCTTCATCTTTATATTCATAAGAAACTAAATCATAGTTTAAGTTTTTTTCAAAAGCTTCGTAGTAAATACGATTTGGAGAACCTAGTTTTTCTAAAACATAAGAATTTGAAACACCTATTTCAAAAACTTCATCATTATATATAAACTTAGGTGCATCTTCTGCAAATACAGTTGATATCAATAAGACTAAAAAAATAAATATGTATGTTTTTTTCATTAAAAACCTCCACTGAAAAGTAATCTTGCAGGATCATCTTGTTTATCCTTTTTGTCAAATTTTCCATCTTTATTTCCATCGAATGCAAAATGTAAATGCGGATTAGTTGATAAACCTGTATCACCTACTTCACCAAGTTTTTGCCCTGCTTCAAGAGTTTGCCCTACTTCAACATCAATACTGTCCAAATGGGCATAAAGTGTTGAAGTCCCATTAGAATGCTTTACTATTACATAATTTCCATAACCATACGGACTATCTTGATTTTCTAAATATACTACTTCGCCTTCCATTACAGAATTTACTCTTGTTCCTTTTGGAGCTGCAAAATCCATTCCATTATGTCCAGGAGATGTATTTCCAGTTTTTGTTTCAAATGATTCTCTATCACCCCATTCACTTGTGACAATACTTTCTAATTCTTTATATAAATCGTCATAAGTTTCACCTAATGGTGTTGCGACTCCAAATCGAACCTCAGCAAGAGGCACATCACTTCCACATAATCCCCACAAATCCACATAGTTCACTGGGTCATTCACAACATAGCAATACCAGTTTCGTCCATCTCGTATCGGGTCAACACTGGTAAATCGAGCTATTTCTGGTGAGTAATCTCTAAATCCGTAGTCGTAAAGCTCGGTGTCAGCGTTGTATGGTTTGCCAAGATATCCAAAATTAAGTGAGTCATCAGCAAGAAAAGAGCCTGATTTTTGGTATGGAGAACCAAAAATGTCGTAAGAAACGCTTCCAAAATCCATTGAGTGAATGTTGGATGTGCGAATTTTTAGTTTTAGTAAAGTCTTTTCTTGCATAGAGATAGTTTAACATGGGAAATCTTGATTTTGCAATTCTTTTATCAAATTATCTGTTAGTACTTTATAATCAAGATATTGAATATCATATTTTCCTTCGTGAATATAGTTGGCTAATTTACTGTTGTAATACAAGTTCATAGCTTCATCTAAAGAAATATTTTCTTGCTTACTTAGCTGTTTTATAATTGATTCTTCCAAATGTTCTTTATAAAATGCTTCTAACTCCACATCACTCATTTTAAACCTCAAAACAACCTTTATAAACAAGCATAGAATCTATAGATTTTTGTGTAACAAAAGCAAATTGGTCATAGGTTTCGTAAACTTTTATTTCTCTAATTGTGCGTTCTTTATCCCAAATACCTTGTTTGTACATATCTACAACTCTAAAAACTTTATCGTTGGCAATCCAGCACCAAAATCTAAACATATTTGAGAATGTAAAATATCAGGATTTTTTACAATAATATCAGAACCATGGTACAAAATCATAAGCTTACTCCTCTTTGACTAAGATAGGTTTTTACATCTCGCATGATTGATTCTGTTCCCATTGTATGAAGAACATCGTAAAAAGGTACAAGGTATTTTTGAATACATCCTGTTTCTTGTAATGTCTTATAAACATGAGAAGGATATAAAGATTGTGCATTTGCTATTGCGTTAATTATGTATATTACAAACTCAGCTGTTTCGTCCGTCATTTTGCAACTACCTCAAATAAAAATATACAATCAATCTTCTGTTTTTACAAGGTTTGTTGAGTAATTGATTCTGTCCTTTGGGATATTTCTATTTATTATAATAAAAAGAATTCCAATCAGTAAGACTTTCAGCTCTCGAATAAGATTTGTCAACTTTATAAAAAAATAAGATAGGTTTATATAAATCAATTATTCCATCTGTACTAAGACAAGCATTCCAACCATCATTTAATTCTAGAAAAAAGCAAACTCCTGGTTCTACTTTTATGTTTGTTCCATAGGTAGCGAAAAAAGTTAAAATAGAATCTGAAATTGAAAGTTGTTCTTTTGTAAAAAAATTTATATCTTCCGTTTTTCTGTATATTTCTTCGTCATCATTATATACAACAATATATTCGATACTATTATCAATAATTTTTTCAGCAGATGCATAGTATCCAGAATTGATTAAACACATATATTTTGTGTCAAAAAATGTTTTTTGAGTAATATTTTTCTCTTGAATTCCTGTACTTGGATTTATTTCAATAGGAATATATTCAGAGGAAAACAAACAAGAAATACAGAATAGTAAACATAAGTACAATAAAAAATTTTTCTTCATATTAATCATTCCTATTTTTGCATCGTATTCATAAGTTGTAGTTTTGTTTGCAAAATCTTTCTTTGTTTCTAGGTTGCCTTCGTCGTCATAAAAATAGCTTTGACTATCTTCTAGACGGTTTGTTTCGTTTACAAGTCGTCCAAATTCATCATAGTTATATTGATATTTGTTTTCGTTTCCGTCTATTACAGTGGTTTTTCTGCCCATAACTAAAATACGCCCAGTATTTCATATCCCATAGGAGAAATATAAACTTGATTTGAGTCTAAATCTAAAATAACTGTACAAAAAGGGATTGATGGACCTGATGTCGTTTTTCGTAGATTTAGGATAATACAATTATTTTGGAAATAACCTTGAAAAACAACTATTTTGGATAGGCTATCGTTTAAGGAATTAAGTAATATTTCAGTTAATGCAAATGTAGAATCTTTATACAGAACAGTTCCATTAGTATCATAAACATAAATTCCATTTAAAGAACCTGTTGATAAATCTATATTTGAAGTTACAATTCTATTTCTTCCATATCCAATAATTGTTTGATTCGAAAATATGATTTCTTCTTTTGTTAAATAATTATATATTGTATTATTCGTACCATCTTGAAAAAAACAATATGAGGAAAATTTTGTATAGCACTCATCTGAAATCCAAAACCAACCAAGATTATCATTGGTTTTTATTATAGAAAGTGTTCTAGAAATATCGTCATTAGTATTCTTTACTGAAAAATAATATGTATGTCTAAAACTATCAGATTGTGTCATTAATATATTAGTTTGAAAAAGCAAAGTATTTGTTAATTTAAAACTTTTTTCAAAAAACAATTCTTCGCTAGTATAAAATTCAAAATCAATTGCATTTTCTTTTTGATCATAATTTGTCTTATATGTACCAGATGAACGTAAATTCCCAAACAGTTTTCGTGAAGAAAGCCAAGTGAAATTGTTACTTGTAAATGGATTATAAATTGACATTGACGAGAAATGTTTACTTGATAATGTTGTCCCTAAATAATTTACATTTTTAGTTTGTAATGTTTCTGTATTCAGTTCTATAACAGGAGAATTAGTTGCCCATTTATAAAATAATATGTGATTTTCAATATTGCTTTGTTCTAAATCATTTTGCTCTGGATTAAGAGTCCAAATAATTTCAGGTTTCATAGTATTTCCATAAGAAGAATATATAAAAGCAAATAAAAGCATTATAAATAAAAATTTTTTTTTCATTTTGTACACCTATTTTTTATTATTTAATTGCTCAATTCTGTCTTCGACAGCATTTGGATTAGGTGCTGTATTATCACTAGCTAATTTTCCTATGTTTTCAAAACCTTTCGGTAAAGGCTTGGGATATGATTCTTCCCATTTATCATATTCTGCATTTAGTATTGATTCTTCATCATTTGTAAGTCCTCCTGATGAAGTTAATGCACCAATAGCACTTTCTGAACACATCGTTGCAAAAGGATCTACCGAAGTACCACCAAGGTTATATCCTATACCTGTTTCTTCTAAGTTTTCGTAATAACCAATAATTGCATTAGCCTCTGTTTCGGTCATAAACATTATATACGTAGATGTAGGCGAACCAGAACTTTCGTTTTCTTTTTTTGTATCTAACAATGCACCTGGATGGGTTTTGCCATCTGATGGATTTTCTGTGGAACCCCAGCCTAACAATATTTCAGATGAATTTGGTTTTTGAATTCCAATCCAAGTATGCCCTACATTTCCTGTTGAAGAAATAATTTCATTACTATTTGGTGTAGGATCGGAATTATATAATGTTACTATTACATTTCTTTCTTCTTTATTCTTCCCATCACTGCTACACAATCCCCACAAGTCAACATAATTCACTGGGTCATTCACAACATAGCAGTACCAGTTTCTGCCGTCTTTAATTGGGTCAACACTAGTAAATCGAGCTATATTTGAAGAATAATCGCGGAATCCATAGTCATAAAGTTCTGTATCAGCGTTGTATGGTTTTCCTAAGTAACCAAAATCTAGTGAGTCATCAGCAAGAAAAGAGCCTGATTTTTGGTATGGAGAACCAAAAATGTCGTAGGAAACGCTTCCAAAATCCATTGAGTGAATGTTGGATGTGCTTCTAACACTACCTAGTATATCAGTTCCAAAATAAAGCGTCTCTTTATATGTTGCATAATCATCATACTTAGAAGCGTCTGCTCCCCAGAAGTTTTGCCATTTGTTCCAATAGTCTTGGTGTGGTGAATAAACTAGGTTTTCTGTATATGTTCCACTTACAGTGCCATTGGCATAGATTGGATACATATTTTCTATGCTTAAATACTCTGGAGCTTCTTCTTTTCCGTTATTAGAGCCATGTCCACCATTTCCAAAGCCCCAAATTCCACCAAAGAAAAGATAGTAAAAGTAATCGTCAAATCCATGTTTATTGTAATGGTTTCCAAAGCCTCTTGTTTGTGGATAATACCCTTGTCTTTGTTCAGCTTCTGCTACATTTACAAAACTACCATTACTATCAGCTGTTCCTTGTCGGAGGATTTCAAAACTTGTGCCATCATAAAGAGTTCTTGTTGCTGTTTCTCCTTGGGTTTGTGAAAGTGTTCGTCTTCCAAAACCGTCGTAAGCATAAGTTGTGGCTCTGTAGCTATGTTCTATTAAATCTGTAACAGTGGAAAGCTTCATTCGGTTGTTTTCGTTGTAGTCAAAGAATTTCACGCTATATAAACTTTCACTTGAAAGCATATTTCCGTTTGCGTCATAGGTAAAGCGGGTGCCTTTTAAGCTGTTTGCATTATATGCCACAGAATCGCTTGTTGCTGCGTAATAGATTTCTCCATCTTCTGCAAATGTGATTCTGCCACCTATTTCTGCTTCTAGATTTACAAGGTTTTCTTTTCCACTGTAGCGTAAACGGTTTTCATCATCGTATGTGTAGTTTATTGTTCCGTACTTTGTAGTTTTTGTTAAGCGATTTGAATTGTTGTCATAGGTGTAATGCTCAGACCAAACTCTCTGACCTTTTTGGATTTTTACAGGGACATTTTGATAAATTCTTGAAAATGCTTTTTCTATGTCTTGTTTTTCTTCATTTGAGTAATTATACCATTCAAATTCTGCGTAACTTGGATATAATCCTGCTTCTAAGGCTTCTTTTTTTGCCATTACTTCAAGACTTTCACTGTATGGATAATATACAGATTCAACTTCTCCACGTTTGTTATATTTATATAAAGTAACTTCTCCATTGTTTGTTACAGTTAGAGCTCTTTTTCCGTCTTTATAAACATAACTTTCTGCAAAGTAAACTTTTCCATAAAGATTTGTTTCTGATTTTAAAATCACTCTTCCAAGTTTATCGTAAACTGTGTTTTCTGAAACTCCGTTTTTGTATTGGCGTTTTGTTTCTCTTCCCATTACATCATAAGTTAAATACACAGCCATTTTTGTAGTGTAATCTTCTACTTTTATGACTTCTGCATTTTTTCCGTAACTATAAACTAAGGTTCTTGAATCACTTTCTACCTTTGTTTTTTGCCCTGCTTTGTTGTAAGAATAATAAGTTGTCTCTCCAGCTCCATGGTCAACTTGTGAAACTAACAATCCTGCTTTGTTATATGAATAACTTATTGTGCCTGTTTCACCTGTAACGTGTAAAAGATTTCCACTTGGGGAATATTCATAAACCGTTTGAGTTCCATCTGAAAAATAGGTTGTTTTTGTTCTTGTTTTTGCATCGTATTCATAAGTTGTGGTTTTATTTGCAAAATCTTTTTTTGTTTCTAGGTTGCCTTCGTCATCATAAAAATAGCTTTGACTATCTTCTAGACGGTTTGTTTCGTTTACTAATCTTCCGAACTCATCATAGTTATATTGATATTTGTTTTCGTTTCCGTCTATTACAGTGGTTTTTCTGCCTCGGCTTGTGTATTCGTATTGTTCTACAACTTCACCTGCTAGTTTTACTTCTGTAACTCTATCTAGTTCATCGTAACTATATTCTGTTAAAGGGTTTCCTCTTTCTTTTGCTGAAAGCAATCTTCCAACTGTATCGTAGGTGTATTCTGCTTTTATGCCTTCAACGTCTAAAACTTTTGTTACGTTTCCAAGATTATCGTACTCATAAGTTTCTGTTGTTTCATCTCTGTATGTTACTTTTGAAACAAGTCCTAAGGCGTTGTATTCGTATTTTGTAGGCTTTGAGTAACCGTCGTAAACAGCAATTTGTCGACCAAGACTATCATATTCGTATTTGATTGTGTTATTTTCACCGTCAATTACTTCTACAACTTCTCCAAAGGCGTTTAGTTTTATTGTTTGTGAATATAAACCACCATAATTTGAAATTACTGTTCTTCCGTTGTTTTTGTAGGAGTATGTAATATATGAATCTTGATTTGTCTGATAATTTTGAGCATTTGGCTCTGTTACATATTGTCCTGTAATTCTTCCAGCTTTATCATAAGTGTACCATGTGGCATTTTCACTTGAAACAGTTTTTTCCAGTTCGCCTTTTGTGTTGTAAAAATATTCTGTTTTGTTTCCAAGTCTATCTGTGGTGGATTTTACACTGCCATCATCATAGTATTCTGTTTTTACTTGGGTTTTGTTTTCTTCTCCAAGAGCAATCAAGTTTCCGTTGGCGTATGTGTATGTGTATGCTCCACCGTGGCTTGAGTTTTCTTTTAATGTTCTACCAGCTTTTGATAAAACTCTTTCGCTTGTTTCTCCAAGGGCATTTGTTACAGATGTAACTCGTCCCCATTTATCATATTTATAAACAGTGCCTCGGTTTTCTCCAGTTGTTACCATTCTCCATAATTCTCTGTCAGTAGCAACAGAATATGTATAGTCTTCTTGATAGAAAGAACCTGAACCGTTTTTAGTTGTTATGGTGCTAGAAACTCGTCCTGCGTTGTCATAAATATATGTTGTTTGCCAAAAATCTTTTCCGTCGTTATAGGTTGCGGTTTTTACTTCGTTATTTTCTGTATATGTATATTTTTCAAGAGAAATTGGTTTTCCATTTTCATCAATAATAGAAGGATTTGTTACTTCCAAAAGATTATGGGTTTTATCATACAAAAGATTTGTAATTCGATTTTCTTTTGTAATTGTATCTTTTTCTTCTATTTTTACTAAATCTTTTCGGTTGTTGTAATAATAGATTCTTTCTAGACCGTTTGAAGATTTTTCAGTTGTTGTTTTTTGTGTGTATGTATAAGTTGTTGTGTTTCCTTCGCCGTCTACGTATGAAACAACTCTATTTCTTGAATCGTAGGTATATTTTTCTATTGTGTTTCCTGTTTTTATTGTGGTTACGTTTCCGTATTTGTCGTATTCATATTCTGTTACAACATTTAAGCCGTCTGTAGATTTTACAAGCAAGTCTTTGTTGTACTGACCTTGGAAAATATAACTTCCGCCTTTTCTAATTGATAGGATATTTCCAATTTCATCATAAACATAAAAAACTTCTACGCCGTCTCTATCTTTGTAGTAGGTTATTTGGTCAAAAGAATTGTAGGAGAATAATTCTGTACTTCCGTCTGAATATTTTATAGCGGTTTTGTTGCCTCTTTCATCGTATGTGTAAGTTGTTTTATCGTTTCTATAAGTTTCTGAAATTAAGTTTTCAGCTTCGTCGTATTCATAGTAGCGAACAGTTCCGTCGGCGTAGTGTTCTTCTGTGGTGTTGTGGGAATCGTTATATTTATATTTTGTAACAACTCCAAAACCATCTATTACAGTTGTTATTTTGTTTAAAGTGTCGTAAACAACTTCTTGAACATTACCTTCTTCGTCAATACTCTTATTTGCCCATTTTTCACCGTTTACCAGTGTGTCATATTTTATTTCTATACAACTTCCATCTGGCTTGGTAATTAGATTTAGAGTGTTATCTATGTTGTAAGAATAATTTACAGTATCACCTTCGTTGTCTGTAATTGAAGATAAAAGATTTTTTGAATTATATGTATATGTAATTGTATCATTTACATCTTTTTTGTTTTGTATTTTTACAATTTTATTATCTTTATATGTAAATTGATATAAAACCTCATTTTCAAACAAAATAGAATCTAATTTATCTTCTTTGTAAGTAAAGTCAATTCCAATTCCAGCCAAATTTTCCATTCTAGTGATTAAACCATTTGTTCCATAAGTCCAAATTTGGTTATCTTTTCTGTGCCATGTAACAGACCCGTCTGGATTTAATGTTACTTTGCTATAATCACCTGGGATTAAGTTTTTTGTTTCTGAGCCATTTGGATAAACATTTGTTTCTTGTGTGTAATCTGGTTCTGCTAAAATCTGGTAAGTATAAGCTGTGCCTTTTTCGTCAAAAACCAAAAGGATATCATTTCCACACTCTATGTTTTCATCAAAGTTAGTATTTATCGAATTTCCATTATATGCTTTGTTGATATTGTAGTGTTTTAGTTTGTTTTGTGTGTCGATTAATTTTGTATTTAGTTGAGCTAAAGAGTCTTCTTGACTTTTGATTACTTTCTTTATTGCAGCTAATTCTATTTCGTAACTAGAGTTGTGTTTATCTTCTCTATCTTCGTATGCATCAATTATATCTTCTAACAACTTAATTTCTTCAATCAATTTACTAGCATATTCATTTGATTTTAATTGACTTAATTCTGCCTGATATTGTGATATTTCTGTTTTACATAAATTTATTGCACTTGTAAAATATGCAATGATTTCATTTCTTTTGGTTTTAGTATTCTCGTAAATACTTTCTGTATTATCTTTTCTTGCTTGTATTTGTGCTACTTCGTTTTCAATGTCGTGTCTTAAGCCTCTGATTACTCTTGAATCAAGTGTAAAATACCAATCATTTCCAAAATTATCTGAAATATTTTTACCGCTGTTATAAAATCTTCCGATGTTGAAAGTTGTTTCATGAATTGTTATCGATAAATCGTTCTCGGAAAATACATATTGTCCACTTGTTGATAAAATTGGGTCTGCAACACTTAGTGCTTCTGCTACATGGTTTTCTACTAGAGAATCTAATTGTTTTTGCATCTCTTGTACATCATTTTCAGAAAGTGTAAGGTTGGCATTTTGAAGGTTCTCTAAGCACAAACCATCTTTACCATCATAATCTCCTGAATAATCGGGTATTTCGAAATCATAGGCTGTACTTAAGTCCAAATCTGATGGTGGGGTAGAATTGGGAGATTCAACTGTTATCCAAATTGTTTGTGTAGAAGGTTCTTCTTTTGTTGGAATTGAAACGCCTAGATCTTCATAGGATTCTGGGTCAGTCCCATCTGCTCCGTCTGGTAAGTTTATAGTTGAATTATTCCCATCTTCATCTACACAATTCCAACTTCCATTTTCATTTTGATGAGGGTCATTTACTGTATTATATACTGTTATGGTAACTGGAATCTGATAATCTGCAAACAAACTTTGATAACTACAAAATAATATCAAAACCAAAACTACAATTCTTTTCCAAAACTTTTTCATCTTTGCTTTTCCTCTATTCTTCATCCCAAGTTGTAAATGTGTAAGTTAAATCCCCTGTTTCTTCTGTTAAAGTTTGGGCTTGTTTTACATAATATGTTTTGCTTGAATCTGGTTTAAAATAAACTTGGGCTTTGTATTTAAAACCATTTGCAAGTGTCGTTGAAAATGGAATTTCATAAGCTACTTCTGTTTCTTTCCATTGTTCTTTTTGAATAGGAATTATTAATTCAAAACTTGCAGCTCTTGCATTTGTGTTTTCTGTTAGAATATCAACATATACAAATAGGCTTGTATCTTGATTCAAAAAGGAGTTTGTTTTATCAGGAAGTGTTTTTGGAATTATGAGTGTTCCGTTTTGTGTAAAAGTTTCTTCTACTATAAAAGCATTTTCAGATAAATCTGCATGTAATATAACTGGGTCTGTTTCAACTGCCAAAGGATATTCTTCTGGCAAAATATTTGAAAATCCTTCATTTGTATAAAATGCAATTAAATCGTTTTCTGATATTCTGTTATTATTCTGTAAGGCTGTTAATGTAAGTTGCCAATTTGCAGAATGAAGTTTTGTTGAATATTTTGTTATAGAATCGTCGTTTACTAAAATCTTCTTTCCTGATAAATATGAGTTTTCAAAATTATCTGCATTAAATGCAAAGTCTATGTAATGATTTTTAAAGTTCGAAGGAACTTTTATACTTAAAAATAAATTGTCCCCAGCTTTTTCTTCTAATTGTTTTATTAAACTTTCCGAAATTAAAAAATGTTTTTGAGCTTCTTCTATTGTTGGTAAAACAATTTCAGCTGGAAGCATATCTCTTAAAGCTGCAATTATTTCAATAATTTCATTTTCAAAATGTGGTGAACATAAAATAGCGTGTAAATCCCAATGATGTAAGTTATCAATGATATGTGGAATTATGAGGCCATAGGGATTCTTTCCTGTGTTTAGTGCCATTAAGAATCGAATAATATTTTGTGCTAAAATTGTACTTTCTTTATTTCCATAAATAGTTGTTGCTTTTGCTATGTGGAGAGGACTTATACATCTTTTCCCTTTTACAGGAAAGCCCATTTGCATATTACTGATATAAAATGTAACTTCATCTCCTTGTTTATAAGAAAACTTACCGTTTTTATCTGTGATTCCACTCATTCCAGAGGGAAAGGCTTTGTAATGAAGTCCACAGGTTGGTGCGTCAATAAAAAAGCCTTCTTCTGTTGGAAGTTGGCTATAATCTATTGTTGGATCTACAGATGGGGTGGCATTATTCATATCTTTACAAGAAAAGATACAAAACATTAAACTAATAAAGAACAATACAACGAACTTTTTTTTCATAATTTCCCTTAATTTCCTTATTTTTAACAATTTGTTATTTTAAACTGAAATTAGCGTTTTTACAAGTTTAAAGAGAGGATTTTATGAAAAAAGAACAAATTTTAACTGAATTAAAACAACTTTTGTTTGCGAAAAAACTAAATATCCAAGAAGTTGATGAAATTAACAGAATTTTACAAAGTTGTTATGCAGATGAATTACAACCAAAGAAAAAAAAGATTTTTCTTATCAATTTTCTAAATAGTTTTTGGAATTATGATACTAGTGAGTATATCCAAAACAAAATTTTACATGGACAGAGAATTGGTAGAAGATATTGCTATGAACAAATCCGTATGATTAAGTATTGGAAATGTTTTTTTTCAGAAGATAAAACTATTGATTCAATTACACCTGAGGAACTTGTTGAATTTGAGAGATTCTTAAAACGAATAACTACCCAACATGGGAAACCTTTAAGAAATGAAACAATAAATAACATTATAAAATGCGGAAAGGGAGCATTAAAATGGGCTGTGAAAAAACAATATATTTCTCATAATCCTTGTGATTGTTTAACAAGTTTTTCTATTCATCATAGAGAAAGAGGTGTTTTATCTAGTTATGAATTAAAAAAACTTTTTAGTAAAGGTTTATGGAGCGACATTAGAGTAAAGGCGGCTTCTATGCTCTCTGTTTGTTCTGGTATGAGAATAGGAGAAATTCTTGCTCTAAGGAAATGCGATATTGATGAAAAATATATTTATGTAAATCACTCTTGGGGTGCTATGTTTGGACTAACCCCTCCAAAGAATGGCTTTACTAGAAAAATCCCATTGTATCCTGAGATAAAAGAAATATTAACAGAACTAATAAATAGTAATCCTCATGAAGAATTTTACAAAACTGATAATGCATATGTATTTTGGGGAATTTCGAATTTACGCCCTGCAAGTGATGATTTAATACGAAAAGGATTTTACAAAGCACTAACCACAATTGGGATATCAGAAGAAGAAAGACGTAAACGAAATATTGTTTTTCATAGTTGGAGACATTACCATGCAACAGAATTAACAAGCCGTTGTAGCGAACATAGTGCTCAAGTTGTTTTAGGTCATCTAACCCCTCTTATGACAAAACATTATTCAAATCATAGAACAGATAGAGATTTAGAAAATGTAAGAAAAGCTATGTTACCTGTTGTAAAATCTGTATTTTCATAATTTTTCTTGCAAAATCTACTTTTCTAATGTTAAACTATCTCTATGCAAGAAAAGATTTTATCTAAACAAAAAATTCGCACATCCAACATTCACTCAAGTGAATTTGGAAGCGTTTCTTACGATATTTTTGGTTCTCCATACCAAAAAACAGGTTCTTTTCTTGCTGATGACTCACTAGATTTTGGTTATCTTGGAAAGTCGTATAATGCAGACACTGAGCTTTATGACTATGGATTTAGAGATTATTCTCCAAAAATAGCACGATTCTCCACCGTTGACCCAATCAGAGACGGACGAAACTGGTATAGCTATGTTGTGAATGATCCAGTGAACTATGTGGATTTGTGGGGATTGTGCAAAAGTGATGGAAAAAAACTCACAGATGAACAACTTGCAACTGCAAAGTTTTTTCTTGGAGAAAGCATAAATGGAACGCCTATAAACTATGATGATATAAACATTTATAACTATGCAGTAGATGCTGAAACTTTAAGAAAACTTGCAGAGAGTACTGATCTTTCAGAAGAAAAAAAAGAGGAGACAATTAATAATTTACAGGATCCAACAAGAGGAACATCTTTACCTGGTGGAAATATTTATTTGCCTGGAAATACGATAAACGATGAAAAAAGATTAGTACACGAAATATATCATCAAGTTCAGTATGATTCAGACCCAAATACTTTAAAAAAGGTAATTGATGAACAAATTAACTATAGTGTTACGGGAACAGATCCCTATAAATATGATATAAGCAAGGTAAATTCATTGTCAGATATTTCGACAGTTGAAGGCCAAGCACAATTTATTGAAGATTTTGTAGAAAACTATAATAGGGAAATAACCGAAAATTCATTCTCCCAATACACACAAAATATGGCAAAGATTTTAAGTAATTCCGGAATAAACAGTGACGCAGTAAATACTGTTCGTAAATCACAAGAAGAAGGAAAAACAAAATGAAAAAAAATTTTTGCTTTTTTTTGATAAGTTGTATATTTTCATCTCTTTTTTCATTTACACAAAGATATGATGACACAATTGAAGTAACAAATAACCTTGATACTTTACTTGATGTTACATATCAAGGTTCAATAATATTAGATGCGTATAATTCTTATAGTAAGATTTTAGATTTGGGCGAAAGAACAATTTGGATTCGAGGGGGATCATTTTATAATAACAATATAAACAAAAAAATTATTTCTAAGAAAGCCTTTTTTGTTTCATATCCCTATGATTACACACGGTATTACAAAATGGGCTGGTTTGGTCGATTCCTTTTAATAACTGAAGAACTCATAATAGAAGATGAAGATGGAAATATTATCTTAACGCTAGAAACATTAACTCCAGAAGATTTTGAAGTAACAGAATCATACGGAATTATTGAAGCAGATTTAATAATTGATGAATCAACAATTTCAAAATTCAAGGAAAGACAACAAAAGTTTACTAATGAGCTTCAACAATACACAACCAATTTTAATATTAAAAATGAAAGTGGCAAACCTGTAAATATTGAATACAGTCTTTCATCAATGCTTACAGAAAATGTTGAAAATCAAACTTATATACTAGATTTAGGAACAAATCAAATATCAATAAATTCTGGATTGCTACAAGAAGAACAAAGCCTTATTTTAGAAGATGAAAATTCAGTTTTAATATCAAATTATACTTACGATTATTGGAAACTAAATAAAATGGGGTGGTTTGCACAATTTATGTTAATTACTGGAAAATTTGTTGTAAAAGATGAAATAGGGAATGTTATATTAAACTTAGATACAATCACGCCAGAAGACTTTGAAGTAACAGA
>JAFQDD010000035.1 GCA_017416145.1 Spirochaetaceae bacterium
TATTCTCTTGTTAATAATGCCTGGTGGCCATAGTGGAGAGGTAATACCCGTTCCCATTCCGAACACGGAAGTCAAGCTCTCTTACGCCGATGATACTGCTGCAAAGTGGGAAAGTAGGTAGCTGCCAGGCTTCTTTTTTTTAAATCAAGTTTTTATAGGGCTGTCTAAAAAGTTAGGCAGCCTCATTTATTTTAAAGTAGGATGTTATATTAATTTGATATTTATGTTGTTTATTTTTTTCTAGGAATGTTAAGAGTTTGAAGGAAGAGTGCTTTCATCAGTGTGTTTTTAGGGTGAAGTATTGAGGTGGGGTATTAGCTAAAAGCAGGGTGGCATAAACATTTTTATGAGCCTAGCCCGAATTGGAAGGGCGCCGAAGGCGTAAAAAAGTTGCATTTTGTATTGGGGAAATGGTGAGTTTGGGAATGGTTTGAACTTTGATAGAGTGAGATAGAGAATGGGATTAAGTTAAATATGAGTATTTGCTTTGGAAAAGGAGAATGGATAGATTGAGAAAAGGTGCAACTTTTTTATGAAGCCGCGGTAGACGGCGGAACCCTGGAAAGTCGGAACAAACTGTAATCGGTTGCTCCTTATATTTAAAATGAAAAATAAATTATGAATTATGGGCTTGGTAGAGTTTGAATAAAGTTGGATTCTTGCAGAATTTTGTTTTTGAGGTTTTCCATTTGTATGTCTAAAGCGGCACTTTTGTCTGCACAATCTTTTAATTCTTTTGCGATAAGGTCTGTTTCAAATTGGGAGAGATTTTTTTTGTATTGTAATGTGTGTTCTAAACTTGCCCAAAAATCCATTGCTATGGTGCGAAGTTGAATCTCGACTTTCATTGGGCGCTTTTGGTTGAGTAGAAAGATTGGAACTTCCACGATTAAATGTAGGCTTCTGTAGCCGCCAGACTTTGGATGTTGGATGTAGTCTTTTACTTTGACTAATTTTATGTCGTCTTGCTGTAAGAGACTGTTTGCTAGGACGTAAATATCTTGAACAAAGGAACAAATCACTCGGACACCTGCTATATCATTGAGGTTTTCCTCGATTACATCTACAGAAAATGGTAGTTGTTTGCGTTTTAGTTTTCCGAGAATGCTATTTAGGGATTTTAGGCGTGATTTAATGCTTTCTATTGGATTTCGATTGTGTTGGATGGAAAATTGTTCGTTTAATACGTTGAATTTCGTTTCGATTTCCATAATTGCACATTTATAGCGAGACATTAATTCTTGGTATGGATACATATTTTGTTGGATTTTGCGGCTTAATTCGCTATCCATTAAATCACGTAGAAAGTAATCTTGTAATTGTCCTTTATTCATATCATTTAAATATAATATGAAAAGTATAAATCGACAAAAACTTTATTTAGTTTTCTAGTGAAATATTATGAGAAAATTTTTTATTTGTTAATGGTTCAAAAAAACTTATTTTGCCAATAGTTTTTCGATTTGCTCGGAAAGTAGTGGAATAAGTTGTTTTTTTCTGGAAACAATATCACGCAAAATGTACACTGAGTCTTCTTGTTGTGGAAAATCGATAAATTGTTCTTGGGTATTTTCTGTTGCAACAACTAGGAGACTGGTGAGTTTTGTAATGTCTGTAACCATAAGGGCAGAAAGAACGGCTTTTCGACTTCTGCGTTCCATTTCCAATTCTGCGAGAAATTGGTCTTTTTTTGAAAGAATTTCGTTTGGATTATCAACTTCGATTTGGCTAACTGTGTAAGTTAGGTTTTCTTCTGTGTATTCTTTCATATCTTGGCGAATAACTTCTTGTGGTGTACGTCCGTCAATGTGACTTGCGGCTGAAAGTAGGTCTTTACCAAGGGTTTGAATATCAAGATTGGTAATGTTTGATAGATATTCGGCGGTTTCAATATCAATTTCTGTTGTTGTGGCTGACTGTAAAATTAGTGTGTCGGATAGGATTCCACAAAGCAAAATAGAGGCAATATCCTGTGGAAGTGGAACGTGATTTTCTCTAAATAGATTTGTAATCAAGGTACTTGTGGCTCCCACTGGTTTGTTTATGAATGTAATTGGTTCGCGTGTAATAATTGAGCCAACACGGTGGTGATCGATAATTTCAAGAATATTATAGTTGTCTATTCCGTCAACGGCTTGAGAAAGTTCGTTGTGGTCTACGAGAATTGTTTCGATATTAGCTTCGTGTAGCAAATCATTTTCTGAAATAACGCCAATAACTTTGTTGTTGTCATCTACAACTGGAAGGGCTCGACTTGGGGATTCTGCCAAAAGTGGTTTAATTTTTCTAAGTGTGTCTGTACCTTTTACAGGGGTTGCAGAAGTGTCAGCCATTGAAGAAACTGGGGTTGAGTAAACTATTAGCATAGCAGTTGATGACGTGTCATAAGGGCTGATTAAAACTGAAACGCCTTTTTTTTCGGCTTTTTCACGGAGGGATTTGTCTAGCATAAACCCAGCTGTTATGATAATTGCTCTAACGCCAGATTCTATGCAAAATTCGTGTACGTCTTTTCTGTCTCCAGCTATTACAATAATGTTTTCGCTTTTGTGGCTGTTTAATATAGATGCAAATGAGTTAAAATCTGAGGCAGCAACTAGCATACTGCTTTTGAAAAGGGCAGAGCTGTCTTTTGTGATTATTGGTTGAGCGTTTAATGTGTTTTGTATTAAGTCTATGCTTGTTAAAACTGCGGTTTGCTTTTCTGGGTTTAAGATTTTTAGAACACTTCTAGCAAAAGCATTGTAGTGTAAAAGAGCTTTATATTTTCCTTGAGCATCAACAACTGGCAAAATCTGGGAGTTTGTTTCTTCCATTTTTGCTACGGCTGCCCAAAGGGAAGTGTATTCGTTGACGGTGGTGCAACTTCCGCTCATATAATATGAAGTTTTTGGAATTAGGTCTGGAACGTATGTTGGAACTGGAACTTTGAATCTATCGAAAATGTATTCAGTTTGAGGTGTGATTTTTCCAGCACGGGCTGCAACGTGATTTGTTTTGCCTAAAAGTTGTTTAAGTTTTGCATATGCTGCTGCTGAAACAACGGAATCTGTATCTGGATTTCGATGGCCGATTATGTATACGTGTTTTGACATTTTATTTTCCCATTTTTTAAGTGTAATCCTTTTGTTTATTATATCTAATATAAGGGGTTGTGTAAAATGGTTTTAAATGAGTTTTGAGAATTGGCAGGAGTAAAATCAAGAAATATTGATATAAAAATAATTAATAATGATTTATTATGATTTTTAGAAAAAAAACGCATATCGGCGTGATTTTTGGCTTAAAATGAAGATTTTGCAATGTAAGAGCGTCATGGGAGTTGGAGTGTATTATGAAATTTAAGGAAAATATAGGGAGAAAAGTTATATTTGTTTAACATCTTTTTTACATTTCTGTTACAAATTCCAAAAAAAATAAACATCAAAAAATCTCTCTAAAACAAAGGGAGGATTCTTTTAAAATGAAAAAGGCTCTCGTATTATTATTGGCATTATCAATGGTATTCGGTGCATTCGCAGACGAACCAGTTGCTAATGTAAATGTTGCAGAATTCAAAGGTGAAGCTTCTGTACAATGGGGTGTTGACCTAGACGCAAAAGAAACAGGTTTCAAAAACGATGCAAAAGTTACTTTGAAACTAAACCTAATCGATGGTGGAGATAAATCTTCAACAGGCGAAGGTATCTGGGGTGAAATCAAAATCAAAACAGATGGCGATACATTCACAAAAGTTGAAGGAAATGATGTTGAATTTGGTGCATTAACAATTCCTGCAAAAATCAAAGTTGATACAGCAAAACTTCACTTCGGTGACAACGCTTACATCGGAATCACATCTGGTGATACACTTGTTGGTGAATACAAACTTGATACAGCTGTAGCTGCTGAACAAATCAAAAATCCTAATATTGGTGCTGTTGTTACTCTACCAGGTTCAATAGAAGATAAGGATGTGGATTATTCTCAAGGTATCGTAGCTGGTTATGCAAACGATATGTTCTCAGTTGATGTTGACTTCCGTTCTTTGTATTTTTATAAAATTGAAAAGCAAGAAGCTGATGAAGATGGAGAATTAAAATCTACAACATACAAAACAAATCAATACACAGGTGAATATGCACTAGCTGCAGACGCTTCATTAAAAGCAGTTGATAACCTAACTCTAAAAGCTGGTTATTCAAAAGACTTTGCTAATCAATATGATGAATGGGTTGATGATGCATTCTATGTAGCAACAGATTACAAATTAGGTCTAAATGATACATTCTACATTAAACCACAAGTTGGTTATGTTCACAGTATTAATAGTTATACAGATGATGCAGACAAAGAAACAACTTTAAATAATGGTAACTTAGTTGCAGCACTTCTATTTGGCTGGGGTGACAAAGCTGATGATAAACCTGGTGTTTACTTCCTAGACAAAGACGAAGATGGTAAAAACTCTAAAAAAGTTACACCTGGAATTTCTGTAGCTATGTCAAAACAACTTGTAGGAAATAAAAAATATGATGGAGAAATCGAATACAAAGGTGTTGAA
>JAFQDD010000003.1 GCA_017416145.1 Spirochaetaceae bacterium
GCTGTGCTGTGCTGTGCTGTGCTGTGAATTTTGACACGAAGAGAGAAAATATGTCAAGTAGATGTGAGAAAATTTGCTTTTTTCTGCATGCATTACAACACATATCAGATATTATAACACGGAAATTTGACTTTTGGGGAAAAATCGGTGGGAAATTTAAAAAAAATTAGGAAAGTGGAAAAAATCTAATTTTGCGTTAGCAAAATCCAATCCGTGTGACAATTTATTCTTTCGTTCTTCAATTATTCTATCTAAAAGTTGTTTCCCAGTTTCTGGGGGGCGTTGCGGGGGTATCCCCCGCAGAAGGGGTAGCGGAAGACAGCTTGCTGGCTGGAGCGAGGGGAAGGCTTTCCCCTTCTACATTACTAATCAACTTTCAATTGACACATCCTAAAGTGTCTCATCACGCAATAGAAAATCAATCAATCCCACATGATAAATTCCGTTTTCGTCATACCAAGGCATTAATTCATTCTTTTCTGCTATGATTATTTTGTTTATTTTAAATTTATTTGTATACACACAGATTTTTAAACTGAAAGTTGAAAATTACGTTTTTCAAATGACTAATGATGTCTGCTGGAGAATTGCGTTTCTTATGCTGGTGTCTTTTGTTATCTTTGCCAGTTAATTTGCATTTTCCAAATTTTGCAAGTAGACTTCTAGTTCAAAACTGCCCTCTACTCCCCGTGCATTCCCGTAATGGAAAACTCTACCCACTCGGCGATGTTTGTGGCGTGGTCGCCGATGCGTTCAAAGTATTTGGCTATCATCAAAACGTCTATGGCGTATTCTCCGGAATCTGGGTTTTGGTGGATTATGCTGATGAGGTCGTTTTTTATTAGGCAAAAAAATTCGTCTATGATGTCGTCGTAAAGTTTGGCTTCTTTTGCCATTTCTAAGTCTTTATTTACAAAGGCTTGAATGCTCAGTTTTACCATTCTGATTGTGGATTCTGCCATTCTTCCAATGCTCAAATAATTTTCTGAGTAAGTTGAATCTAAGTTTGTGGCAAGTTCTACAATATTTTCTACCTGATTTCCAATTCGTTTCATATCGGTAATCATTTTTAAGGCACTGGATATTTGGCGTAAATCTTTTGCCACTGGTTGTTGTTGCAAAAGTAATTTCATACAGATTGATTCAATTTCTTTTTCGGAATCATCAATTTCTTTTCCGATTTCTGAAATTGTATTTTTATCAACTTTTCCTTGAAAAAAACTTTCGGCACCCAATGTAATAATTTTTTCGCACATTACGCCCATGTATATCAATTTTTTGTTTAATAATTCTAATTGAGTATCAAATCTATTACGCATTAACCAAATCTCCCTGTAATATAATCTTCTGTTCGTTTGTCTTCTGGAAATGAAAACATTTTTTCTGTGTCGGCGTATTCAATCAATTCACCAAGCAAGAAAAATGCGGTTTTGTCAGAAACTCGGACAGCCTGTTGCATATTGTGAGTTACAATCACTATTGTAAGTTTTGTTTTTAACTCGCTAATTAAGTCTTCAATTTTTGATGTTGAAATTGGATCTAAAGCACTTGTAGGTTCGTCCATCAAAAGAATTTTTGGTTTTACCGCCAAAGCTCTTGCAATGCACAATCTTTGTTGTTGTCCTCCAGAAAGTCCTAAAGCTGATTTTTTTAATCTGTCTTTTACTTCATCCCAAATTGCTGCAAGTTTTAATGATTCTTCCACAATTTCGTCTAATTGAAGTTTGTTTTTTATTCCGTGAGTTCTAGGCCCGTAAGCAATATTGTCGTAAATGCTCATTGGAAAAGGATTTGGCTTTTGAAACACCATGCCAATTTCCCGCCGAAGTTGATTTACATCAATGCTTTCATCCAAAATATTTTGATTATCATAGATGATTGAACCTGTGATTTTTACTCCATCAACTAAATCATTCATTCTGTTTAGTGATTTTAAGAAAGTTGATTTTCCACAGCCCGAAGGTCCAATAAATGCTGTAATTTGATTTTCTGGAATTTCCATATTGATATTTTTTAAGGCCTGAAAATTTGAATACCACAAATTCATATCTTTTACTTCTAAAATATTTTTCATCCTTTTATTTCCTTAATTTCCTTATTTTCTTTTTTTAAGATTTTTTCCAATAATTTCTGCAACTGTGTTTATGATAAAAGTCAAAATCAGCAAAATCACAGCGATTGCAAAGGCAACTCCAAATTCACCTTGTTCCTTTGCGTAAACATAAAGTGCCACTGTCAAAGTTGAACCAGATGATGTAAGGCCTTTTATAAATCCGTTTAGTGAATGAGCAAAACCAGCTGTAAAAAGCAATGCCGCAGATTCTCCAATAATTTTTCCAACCGAAAGAATTATTCCCGTTACAATTCCGTCAATACATTGGGGAATTACAACAGTTTTTATAACTCGCCATTTTCCAGCACCCAATCCAAAAGCTCCTTCTCTGTAACTTTGGGGAACAGTTTTTAAGCTTTCTTGAATTGTTCTCATCATTGTGGGAAGATTCATCACAACTAAAGTCATTGAACCTGCCAAAAGGGATGTTTTCATTTCTAAAAACTGACAAAAAAACAACATTCCCACCAAGCCATATATAATAGAAGGAATTCCAGAAAGACATTCTGATGCAAACTCAATGGCCGAAACTAGTTTTTTATTTTTTGCATATTCGTTTAAATAAATTGCCGCACCCAATCCAATTGGCAAAACAAAAATCAGGGTTGTAAAAATCACATAGATTGTGTTCAAAATATCTGGCAAAATCCCAATTCTTTCTGAAATATAACTAGGAACTGAAAACAGCAAATCAAAAGAAACTTCTGGAATGCCTTTGTACAAAATAAAACTCACCAAAGAAATTATAAAAACCACTGTAAAAATAATTGATACAATCATTAAGGTTTTTAATAGAAGATTATAAGTTGTTCGTCTAAAATCTTTTTTCATTTACTTACCACTTTGTTCTTTGTCTTTTTTCAAAAAGAAATTCAAAGCTGCATTTATCATCATAATAAAAACAAACAAAACTAAGGCTATAGAAAATAATGCTTGTCGCTGTAAACCTGAAGAATATGACATTTCACTGGCAACTGCGGTTGTTAAAAATCTTACGCTTTCAAAAAGTTTTGGCATATTAGAAACATTTCCGCTTACCATCATTACAGCCATTGCTTCTCCAATTGCACGACCTACGCCCAAAACGATACTTGCAATTATTCCACTTTTTGCAGCAGGAACAGAAACTCTAAAATATGTTTCAATTTTTGTTGCACCTAAAGCCAAAGATGCTTCTTCGTATTCTTTTGGAACAGCGTCTAAAGCATTTACGGAAACTTTTACGATTGAAGGATAAATCATAATGCTTAAAACGATGATTGCAGAAAATAAACTTGCTCCGTCTGATAAATTAAAAGTGTTTCTAACAAAAGGAACTAAAACCAACATTCCCACAAGTCCGTAAACTACAGAAGGAATTCCTGCAAGTAAGTTTATTCCAGATAAAAAAATGTTTTTGTATTTTTGCGATGCAACTTTTGAAAGAAAAACCGCTGTAAAAAACGCTAAAGGTGTTCCAAACAAAATTGCTCCACAAGTTCCGTAAACGCTTGTTAGAATAAAAGGCAAAATCCCGTATTGAGGATTTGCTCCAGTTGGATTCCAAGTTTTTCCAAATAAAAAGTTTTTTAACCCGATTTGTGAAATTGCAGGCAGCCCAGAAATTATCAAGTAAATTGATATTACCAAAACTGCCGCAATTGTTATCAAACCAGCTATTAAAAAAATTCCGTGTATTAAGTTTTCAAAAAAATCTTTTTTCATAGTAGTTTGATATTTTGCTAATTTGCAGGAACAACTCCAGCTTTTTCTATCCATTTATTTGCATCAGAAGAAAGTGCAAAGTCAAAAAATTCTTGAGCCCATTTTGAAAGTGGCACATCTTTTTTTGTTACCATAACAAATGGACGCTGAATTTCATATGCCCCAGATTTTATTGTTTGATTGCTTGGAAGAATATTATTAATAGAAAGAAGTTTTACAGAATCTTTTACAGAAGCCACAGAAGCATATCCGATTGCAAAAGGATTTCCGCTCACAGTTGCAATCACATCACCTGTAGAAGTTAATTCTTGGCGATATTTACATTTTCCAGAAGTTTTTGTAATGCTTTCAAAACCATCACGAGTTCCACTTCCAGCTTCTCGTCCAATTAAAACAATTTCAGAATCACTTCCGCCAATTTCTTTCCAATTTGTAATAACCCCAGTAAAAATCTTTTCTAATGTTTCAAGTTGCAAATTAGAAATTGGATTTTCTTTATTCACGATAATTGCAATTCCGTCATAAGCCAAAATTGTTTCTGTAAGACCTTTTTCAATTTCTGATTGTTTCAAGTTTCTGCTAGAAAGCCCAATATCACATCGATTTTCCAAAACACTAGAAATCCCAGTTCCAGAACCAGTTGGATTATAAGTAAAATTCACACCCTTGTTATTTTCTGTAAAAACCTCACCCAAAATACCAATCACCTTTTCCATAGAAGTAGAACCGTCAGTAGAAACAGTGTTTGTGTTTTCTGTTTTGAAACACCCAGTTAGCAAAGTTAAAAATGCTAAAACCGCAAAAAAAGTTTTTTTCATTTTTTTTTCTCCTTGAAAAGTCAATAAGGAAATTGGATAGAAACTTCGTTGCCAGAACAATTTCCGATTTGACTTTTTTACGCTGTTTTTTGATTCATAAAGAATCTAACAAGAAGATAAGTGATGAGTGTAAAGATTGATTGAAGGGGATGTAAAATTTGTGTGAAGTTTTGGTTAGTTTTTGTTAATAATTTTGCATTGTGTTTTGTAAAAAGATTTTACAACAACCAAGAACCTGAGGCTAAGTTCTAACTCAATAGCCACAAAAATGTTCTACCCTTTGGAATCTCGAGAAATGCAACGTTGCCCTTTCTAAAACTACGGGAAGAAGACAAGTATTTTTGGAATGCATAGGAGAGACATATTTTTCTGAAAAATTTTAATTACAAAAAAATACACCAAGTAATTACTTATTGTATTTCATTATTATCCTATTAAATTATCAATAAATTCCTTTGCCACAGATTCATCGATATTATTTTTGAAATTCTTTTCCCTCAATATTTTATCTAATTCTTCACCCACAAACTGAGTAACTCCTCTAGAATTTCTTCCAGCCCAAAGAAATTGTTTTACAGTTCCTAGTATAAGTTCCTTATGATAAACAGAACATAAAACTGTATTCATTATTCCGTTCTCATTAATACCGATAAAATATAAGAAAAAAAGCGAATTTTTCTCAGCCATTGTTTCAAGAAATTTATCAATATTATAAGCTTTAGGGTTTGACCCTAAATATACAACTTTAGTTTTAATATCTGTATAGGTATCACCATTATTAAAACTTACTCTATAATCACCTAAGCCATTTTTCGTATCATAAACTGGTAAATTATTTTCTTCTTTAGCTAATTCTTGCATTAAAATCTTACGTTCTGTATCACTTGAAGTAACTAAAGCTTCAATCAACCGACCTCTTATATTTACATTTTCAATTCTTGAAGCAACTAATATGGATTCAGAACATTTTTTTACACGAGAATCTAAATCATCTAATAATTCATCATAACTTTTAGTTTTTACAAACTCTTTAGATCTTGTTATAGAGTTATAAATATTATTTTTAATTTCTTGATTAATATCATATTTTTTCCCCGTTGGAACGATACCAGACGTAGCTTCAACTAATCTCTGTAAATTATCTTCCCATGAAAAACCTTGATGAAAGGCAAACAATTTCTCAAAATTTTTTTCATTATTTTCTAAACCATGATATTCTCTTAATATATCACTTCCATTAAAGCTTCCTTTTATATTAGTCATTGAAAGTTGCTGAGAACTGTGACTAATCTTTGAAAGGAAGGTCGTATTTGCTAGAAAAATTTTATTATTATCAATTCCAGACACTAAAACTACAAAAAAAGGAATTCTATCGAATTTTTGTAATTTCGATAGAGATAAAACTGTATTACTAAAAGATTTTGTCTTTGTATAACTTATTCGAACTGCAAAACTACCACAATAAAAATCGCTTCTATCCAATGTTAATGAAAACTTATCCTGAATTTCTTTCTTTACTTTTGCCTTATCATTTTGTGGACAATCCGGAGAAACAATATAATCTACAAAATCTTTTACAATTTTATTCAAGCTCAACTTCTAATCAAAAAGTAATGAGGTATTATCTTCCTTTGTAGCTGATACATTTTCTTTTTTAGAAACTTTTTTTATGGTTCTTCGCTCTTTTTTGATAATTTCTGTTGTAAACTCAAAGTATTACGTTCCCAAAAAACTCCATCGGAATAGCCTTGAATAGAGGGATCCGAATCTGCCATCTTCAGGCGTTTCTCTGCCCACATACAATATTCTTCATTTAATTCAATACCACAATATTTCCTATTTAATTTCTTAGCAACAACACTAGCAGTACCACTTCCTAAAAAGGGATCAAAAACTACATCACCTTCTTTGGAAGAAGCTAATATTAACTTTGCATATAGTTTTTCGCTTTTTTGTGTTGGATGATCTGTATTTTCTGGCATAGACCAAAAGGGTATAGAAATATCGTCCCAAAAATTTGAAGGATAAGTTAATCTAAAATTTCCATCTTCTTCCTCATTCCAATCTTTTGGTTTTCCATTTACTTTATAAGGAGCAAGAACCTTTCTTTTCATCATAACTGCTTCTACATCAAAATAATAATTATTTGGATCCTTTACTGCAAACCAAATATCTTCCATCCCATTTTTCCAATTCGATTTTGCACCTCGACCCTTTTCACGTTGCCAAGTAATTCTGTTAATTATTGTTAGTTCCTTCTCAATGGCTCTTTGCAAAGAAGAAGTACATTTCCAATCTCCACACATATAAAGAGAGCCTGTTGGCTTTAATTTTTTACAAACCTCTGGGAACCATGTAGATAAGTATTCATCGTAACTATTATCAGATCTAGAATTGAACTTCATACCATTGAAATTTTTAGTTAAATTGTAAGGAGGATCAATAATTATTAAATCTGCAAAATTATCAGGAATGTACCTAAGCATTTTTAGAACATCACCATTGATTGTTTTATTAACTATATCTGTTGTAGATATTATATTTTTTTCTGATAATAGACATGCTCTTAACGGCTCAATTTCTTCTGGTTTAAGTGTTAGTGTTCTATTATTAGCGGCTCTTTCTTTCATTCCTCATTCCTCATTTTTATTATCAAACAACATATCAAATTTATATTCTACCATCATTAAAAAAAACTTCTCCAAAATTTTATCATAAAATTTTAATATCTTCTATAGGTCTCATCCATTAAATTTTTCATAGTATTTTATTTTGAGTAATAAATGACAAAACGACTGGAGTTTAATCTCCCCCATAGGAGCCCCATTGTGATAAAACCAAATTTTGAATTTCAAGAACGAAAAAAAATTTACTTCAAAGAACGAACTTTTTCTTCTATTATATCAATCACTTTTATAAACTCTTCGTCGCTTTTTCCGGTGGGGTCATCAAGTTGCCAGTTGTCGTCAAAGTCTTTTCCAATGTAGGGGCAAGTCACGTTGCAGCCCATGGAAATTGCCACATCAACGGCAAGAATTGTGAACACAAATAAAAGCGATTTTCTTTTTGGGTGGATTATTTTGATTCATTTTAGTACATAATCAATTTGAGAATCAATTTGTGACAAAATTTCTTTAGGTAATGTTGAAATTTGTTCATCTAATCTAAATTTGTCTACAACAATTATTTGGTGAACAAGTGCTACAGAATCTTTTGAAAGATTTGAAAGAGATTTTGGAATAAAAACATTTCCAGCTAGATTTTTATTTATTGTGTTTGATGTAAGGGGAACAACAATAGTAGTATTCAAGTTATTTAAATTTTCTTTATTGCTCTGAATAATAATTACAGGTCTTCTATAACCAGGCTCATTTCCAAATGGAATACCAAAATCTAACATATAAATATCACCACGTATCATCTTTTATTGTCTCCCAAACTGTTTGCAAACTAGATTCTCTTACTTTTTCCAAAGATTTCGTTTCTTTATCTGCTTTTTGAATTAAAAATTCCAAATAATCAACTAATTCATTGTAATAAACTTCTGGAAGAGATTTGATTTGTGCTTCTAAAACGTCATAAGGCATAGTAACCTCCTATAAAAAAAATAATAAAATAAACCAATACATTTATAATATAGCATGAATTTGAATAATTTGAAATGATTAAAACTAGCATTTCAATTCAGATAACAGTATGAAAATTATTTTGATTCATTTTGACCTCTATAAAACGGACAGTTTTCTTTTTTGCACTGTTGATTTTTTGATGAAAAACTACATTCGATTTTGTCTTTTTCAAGAACAATTCCAAAATGATTTATGTTTTCGTTTACAAAATCAATTGCCGCTTCCAAAGCTAAATAGCCATTTCTTTTACAACAACGAGGTCCGCCCACTTTTCCAAGTTTTTCCAATGCCTTGCTTGAATACAAAATGTGATTTCCCCAATCAAACTCAGAAAGGGGGCCTGTTTTTTCAATAATAGACAAACTTGCAGCCACAGAAGTAACAGCTCCACAAACTCCCCAATGGCCACACATTCCACCAGGCATTTTTTCTGCGCGATTACACAACTCCCAAAAACTTTCTTCCAAGTTGATTTTTCCACCTGCATTAAAAAAGGCGGTCAAAAAAGCAGCTCCATCAACAACATGATGAATTGGCCCGTGAATGGGAATCAAAACATCTTCGTTTTTTACAATCCGATTAAAAATCAAAATTGGATTTTTTTCTGTAGATTCTTTACAAATATTTAAAATTTTTTGTTGTATTTCTTTATCTGTCATATTTCCCCCTACTCCCTAGAATTTTCTGCAATCACTTCTTCCAAAATTTCTACAACATCAGCAATAATTTTTGGACACAGTGTTTTAAAAAGATTTTTCTCTGCGATTTTTGCTTTGCCTTCCTCTGTAGTTAAGTCAGCATTCAACATTTCTTTACATACAATGGAACCACATTTTTCTTTTACGCGATTTGTAAATTCAACTGAAATTCCATAGTTTTTTGATTTTTGTTCTTGATTTTCAGATTCAAAATGCCCAAACTTCAAACCCAAAACCATCAAGGCCCCAGAAACCGCTCCACACATTTGCCCATTTCTAGCCCCGCCGCCAAAACTTGTTCCAAGACTCAAAGTTAGCTTTTCCGAAAGCCCAAAATCTTCTGCAAAGGCTGTTAAAACTGCCTGTGAACAATTAAAGTTTTTTCCATATAAATCTACTGCTTTTTCTGCTTTTGTCATTTGCTTCTCTCCTTCCCCTACTCAACTTGATTTTCAATTTCTTCTATAAAATAACGAGCCTTTTCAAAGCCCTCTTTACACAACGAGTAATAAGTCCACTTTCCTTCCTTTCGGGCAAGAATTAAACCGCCGTCCACAAGAATTTTCATGTGATGAGAAAGAGTTGGCTGTGTGATATTCAGATTTTCCAACAATTTACAAGCACATTTTTCTCCATCTTTTAAAAATCTGATAATCTTGATTCTGTTTTCGTCACAAAATCCTTTAAAAATATCTGCAATTTGTTTTTCTGTCATAATGTTCACCTTGATATATTGAAGATTGTCTATATGAAAAAAGATAATGGATATATAGATGAATGTCAATATAAAAACTTGATTGAACAGTAAAAAAATTACATAATCTTGTTCTTGTGTTCTGAGTCAAGAAGTAGTAGACTTACAAGAGTACTATGTCGGTACAAAAGATTTAGTTACACTATAAAAATGAGTGGACATAAAACGACCTGACCTTTTCGGGAGGTGATACAACTAAACAAATTTAAATTTGACTGCTAGTTTGAATTTCCGATTATGTGAAAACTGGGTTTTATCTGCGATAAAGGGAGTAAATTCATGAAGAAAACAAGAATTGAAATTAATCATATCCCTGCACTTGTGTGGGGAGAGAAATCAGATAAAGTGTATTTATGTGTACATGGAAAAATGTCTTCCAAGGAATCTGCTGAAGGAATTGCAAATATAGCAGAGCAAAGAGGATATCAGACAATAAGTTTTGATTTACCTGGGCATGGGGAGCGCCAAAATGAGGATAAGCGATGTGATATATGGAATGGAATACATGACCTTACGATAATAGGGGATTATGTTTTTACAAACTGGAAGGAAGTATCACTGTACGCCTGCAGTTTAGGTGCATATTTTTGTCTAAATGCCTATAATACACGCAACATAAAGAAATGCCTCTTTCAATCGCCCATTTTGGATATGGAGTATTTGATTAAGCAGATGATGGTGTGGTTTGAGATATCAGAAGAACGCCTCGCAAGAGAAAAGGAGATTGAGACGCCCATTGATATGATGACCTGGGATTACTATCAGTATGTGAAAGAGCATCCTGTGCAAAAATGGAATATTGAAACCAATATTCTTTTTGCGGGGAGAGATACTTTGCAGTCATTGGGAATTGTGAAAGATTTTGTCCATAACTTTAACTGTGCACTAACATTATCGGAAAATAGTGATCATCCTTTTATGGCAGAGGAAGATGGACCGATAGTTGAGCAATGGTTGCAGGATAACTTGTAATACAATTCCAATTTGTCGAACAGTTGCTTTTTACAAGCAACTGTTCTTTGATAAAACGACCTGACCTTTTCGGGAGGTGATACAACTATATAGGAGGTGAAATATTATGGACAAATTGACGGAACAATATTTCAGAACAAAAATCAAAGAAATAAACGAGAAACTTGAAGGAAGCCACCTGCTTCAAGAAATGGCAAGAATTGCCACTGTTGGAAATTATGAAATATGTGTATACAGTGGCGAAGGTCCAACTCCTCATTTTCATTTTAAGAATGCAAAGACAGGCAAAGAAGGCTGCTTAAAAATATTAGAAAACGATTACTTCAAACATGGAAATTATCAAGCAAAGTTAAACTCAAAAGAAAGAAAAGAAATCTTTAATTTCTTAAAAGAAAATACAAAAAATAAAATTTATGCGGCAGGAACAACGAATTTTCAGATAATATGCAACGAATGGAACATAAATAATGATTCCAATCCAGTTCCTTTAGATTCAAAACTGCCAGATTACACTGTATTGAAAAAGAAAGGCACTGGACACTAATCAAAGTGCGTGAGAGTATAATTCCGAAAAATAATTTAATTGCTATGTTCGAATAAAACGAACTGACCTTTTCGGGAGGTGATACAACATTATTTTTGAAAATATTTGGTTAAAAAATGCTATAATATAAACGAGGTGAAGTATTATGGATAAATTAACAGAGCAATATTTTAGAGTTGCAATTTCAAAGATAAAAGAAAAACTTGAAGAAAAAAGAATTTATGAAAAAGAGTGCCTTCAAGAAATGTCCAGATTGGCAGCAAAGAAAAGTGGACTTCCTGTAGATTTATATATAGATGATTCTAAATCATACATCAGAGGCGGACATGCAAAAAGAATAAAGTTTCAAGCAAATTCAGATGATTCAAGAACTGAAAGTTTTTCTTCAATGACTTTTGATGGGAAGGTTGTGCCAGAAACATTTCCCAAAAAACACTCGATAAAAAGCAAAGAAATAGAAGAGATTTCTATTTTTGTAAAAAACAATGTTTTTGCATTAGAAAAGATTGCTGATAAAGAAATTGATTTTCAAGATTTTATGAATGTTATGATTAAGAAAACTGAATCTGCCACTGCAGATGAAATCTCCAAGCAAAAAGAGCAGGTAATCGAAATTATTGAAAAATCCTAAAAGTCCGAAAGGGGATAATTCCGATAATTATATAAAACGACCTCCCGTTTTCGGAAGGTGATACAACCTAATATAATAATGGAAAAAATATGGAAGAATATAACGAACTATTTCAACAAATTTATGACAAAACCCATTTAGAAGAAATGGCTATCTGTCGTCCAAATAAAACAGGACTTCCTATGAATATATGGATAGATGAAACAAGTGCTTACTTGAATGGTGGATATGCAAAAAGAATTAACTTCCAGATAAACAAAAATCCACTGTTTCAAACTAGTAATACTTGTCCTATGCTATTGGATGGAACTATACCAGAAAAAGCATTCGATGTGATAAAAAATAATAAGGAGTATAATCTTACTAAAAATGATATTGAAATGGTAAGTAATTTTGTGAAGAACAATTCATACGCATTAAGTTTAATTGCTGACCAAAAAGTTTGGATAGATGATTTTTGGGGATTTTGTATAAAGGGTGGAGAAATTGCCAGTGAAGAAGAAATTGAATTATTAAAACAAAATTGTAATGCTGTCGTTCATTAACACCTATTATAAAATATATTAGTCAATAGTCATGTGTTAAAATAACATAGGGTCAAAGTGGGCGTTACTCATCTTGGACCTTTTCAAAAATTCTACAATCCCTACAGCTAAACAAATATCCAAAATTTTCAGAAATAAACCAACTTTTTGGTAAAAATTTAGAAATATTCTTCCAAAATGCACCTATATTATATACAAAATTAATCCTACTGGGGGTACGAAGATGATTAATTTTAAGGAATTAGACGATCTTTACACAGTGGATGTGGAGTCAGGTCTTTTCTGTTATTTACACAGAAAAGATTCCTTGGTAAACTTTAGTGATGAATTGAAAGTTTCAGAGGCCTTTGAACTTGTAAAAAATAGAAAAATTGTAAAGGCCTTCTCTATAAGCTCTTCCTTTTCTAATCTCCAGGATTACGTTTATATTAGACAGTTAAATGAGGAAGCCAAAATTGTTGGGGGTGACACATTTGTGATGATGTTCACTCATTTGGAAAATCTAGTTACAAAACAGCCAATCACTATTCCTGAAGATTTTACAAAAGTAGATCCTGAATACGTAGACTCCACAGTTGAAAGTATAAATAGGGTTTTCTGGCTCGCACCTGAATCAGAAGATTTAAAAGAGAAAACCTTTGTTGAAAATATGCGCAAACGCCTGAGGGATATGCTTAAATACAATACCACAACAAAGGTAGAAGATCTTATTTCCTAGCCTCAGAAGGCAAATACTTTTGCCATACTGCTCAAAATATCAAATAGATCGTTTGAATAAAAAATAGCACTTTTTTCCCACCAACGGTTGTTTGGATTCCATTGAAATTTTTGATTCTTTAAAAGAGATGTACATGTTTTAAAACCCATGTCATCCTCCTGAACTATGGAAGCTACTTTTTTTCCGTTATTAAAACCTAAAGTTATCATTTAAAAATTCCTTGCATAAAATATAGATTTTTTCTGAATTTTCCGTTATTTCAATAAGTTCTTTACCTATATTATATATTATTATATATGAAAATGAGCTCCTGGTGGGCTCAAGGAGGAGAATATGGAAACAAAAGATAAACTTTTTGTAGCCGAATTGTTCCTGGCCCTTTTGGAGAAAGATGCCGTCAAAATGAATGACATTGTAAATTCTCTCAGAGAAGAAAAAGATGCTGAGGAAAGAATGGAAATTGAGGAAGCAAAGGCCCTTTTGAATAAATCTTCAAACACCTAGGATTAAACTATATTATTCCAAAGGAGAAAACAATGACTCAGTTTACAGAGGTTAGAAAATGATTTCACAGGATGCAAAAACTTTTTTGTTACAAGCAAATCAATTGCAAGAAAACTTTTCAAGGCTGATAACAGTCAATAATCTCCTTAAGGAAGCAAAAATAGATTTATCCGCCCTTGATAAAAGACTTGGTCGTTACGATAATTATTTTGATAAAATGCTAGAGACCGCTCCAATTGATCAGGACTGGAATTTTATCCTCAAGCAACTTGAGGATAATGTAAACGAATTGAATACCTACTTTGGTTGGATTAACGATGTTGAAAGGTACGATATTCAAATAACTGAACAGGAGCTTCAAAGAATGATTCAGTATAGGAATACAATAAGGAATCAAATTCAGCAGATTCGGAATTATCCCCTCTGATACTTTGATTAAATATACTGAGGTTCTTTTAATCCTTCATTAACAACATCCTGTATATCTCGCCAAGTGGTTCTCATAGCATCCCAATTTGTTTTGTCGTTTTCAGATGCAGAACGAACAGGCTTTTTGTTTGCCCACTCTACAATTTTATCGCCGTATTTTCCAAAATCCATATCATCTTCTTCAACTTTTTTCAAATCCTCTGCTGTTTTTGGAGGAGTCTCGGATACAATCTGAAAACGACTATAAAATTTATGATCTATAGACCATACATGAGCGTGAGGAGGATTATGTTCCTTTTTTGAACCTTTGCTTTTTTTATCATTTCCTATTGTGCTGCCTACAGTTACTATAATTTTATATCCATCTTCCTTTTTGCAATGAACAGCTCCCATTTCTTGTAAGCATTGAATTACTTCTGTTATTTTTGTTTTTATTTTTTTCTCTTCTAATTTAGTTTTTATGTTTTTGATTGTAGTTTTAAACCACTGTTCAGTTAATCTATCCATAATACTCACCGAAATTATCCCCTTACGTACTTTAATCTACATCGTACAATTTATATTTTTCTACATAATCTACATTGTTTCTATTCATAGTTTCCATAAACTTTTCATCTAATTCAACAATATCTTTTACGGCTGCTAGCAAATGATTTACCAAATCCCTTGTCAAATTATAAATATTATTAAACTCAGGTTCTGCAGCTTTCTTTTTTATGTAGTTAATGGTATCATTATATAATTCCCTAATATCACTAGCATTTGTAAGCAACTTATTCAAGTTATTATGCAAATAATCTGGATCTAAAGGAAAATCATCTTCAGCTGTAAGTATTTTTTGCAATTGATGTTCATATGCAGGAATGTTTTGTAGATAATTTTCCCAAGTTGTTCTAGATTGTTCTGTTAAAACTTTATATTCAGTGTTAAAAGCTTTGTTAATTGCTTCATTTCTAGGAATGATTTTTAGGCTTGCCAATGCTGCCATTATTTTAAGTTCCAATTTTATCAAATCTTTTACGAAATTTGTTTCATCTGTAGATTTTTTCTTTTCGTTTAATATATAATTCAAGCAATTTATTTCTTCTTTCATTTCATTTCTGTTCATAGGATTCTTCTCCATATATAATATAGCTCAATTCTGACAAAAAATTTCAAATTTATGGAATATTCATATTCGTTACAAGCACTTATTGTTCTTGAAAAATGATTATTGAATTTCTTTTCCTCTAAATTCGCATTTGGAATTATCCCCTGACGTACTTTTGAAATAAATAAACTATTTTATCGATTATTGAGTGCATCCCAAACAATTTGAACAACAACCCAATTATTTACCCCTCGTTTATTATCCTTTTTTGACCATTCATAAATTGCTTTCTGATAATCTTCTGATACTTTAGGATTATCTTCAATGGCAACTATGTCTTCGGGAGATTTGGGTTGAAAGTCTGTAACTTTTACTCGAGTTATTAAATCATAATTATTATCTTTACCCGTTCTATCTATATGAGAAGCTGGAAATAAATGTAAATGAGGTTCTTCACCAGTATTTTTATATTCGCTAGTAATAACTTCTAGTCTCATACCATTTTTAAGTTCTTTACAAGCGTCTTTTCGGCAAACTGTCGCCATTTCTTGAAGAAGTTCTTCATTTATTCTTTTTCCTTCAAGTTTCTCGTTTATTTCTTTGATTTTTGTTCTGAAATATTGCCCCGTCAATTTGTCCATAGTATTTCACCTCGTTTATATTATAGCATTTTTTAACCAAATCTTTTCAAAAATAATCAATTTTTTTCTTTTGCACTAATTATATACATAAAACGAAGGTTATAAGAACTGCAATTCCTATAACCCTCTTCACAACCAAAAAAGAGATTTTAGATAAAACAACCTGACCTTTTCGGGAGGTGATACAACCTAATATAATAAGTGAAGAAGAAATTGAATTATTAAAACAAAATTGTAATGCTGCCGTTCATTAACTACTATTATAAAAATATATTAGTCAATAAAACAGAATCAAAGAGTTTTTACCCAAAACAGGAACTGTAAGAATGTTAATCTTAACAGAAAATCAATTTTCTTCTTGCGTTCTGAGTCAAGAAGAAGTAGACTTACAAGAGTATCATGTTGGTGCGAAAGATTTAGTTACGCTATAAAAATGTGTGCTATACAGGTGGTCAAGGGCCGTTTCACTTAAACCCTTGACTCACCTTTGTTTCGGTTCTTCAAACATTGTAGAACCGAAATAAAACGACCTGACCTTTTCGGGAGGTGATACACCAACATTAACGAGTATAACCTATATTATTATGTGTAGGAGGAAGATAAGAATGGTGGCAGAAAAACAAGTTTTTTACGATGATGAGAAAACAATTGAATTATTGGATAGATTAGTCAGCATTCAATTCCCATATGAATATGGAACAATTCACAGAGTAACACCTGATAGTGAAGTTTTTCGCATTGTTCCTAAATACAGTGCTTTAGGTCCCGGTAAAGATGGTTACAGATACACTGCTTCTGTAAAAGAAGCATTTGAAATATTAAGAACTAACAGTAACTATAAACTTGATTGGTATACAGGACCTTGTGAATCTGTTCGTGATATAAAAATAAAATGGATGGTTTTGGATGCTTTAGGTCTTCCTTATATAAAACTTGGCGGTGAACTTGAGTCTGTTTACTGGGGAGCAAAAGAACCACTTGTTTATAGTGGCAACAGTAAAGAACAAGCTTGGGAATACTACGAAGCAAATGTAACTTTAGGTTTTGAAGAACCTAATGATGTTTACAAAAAGAAATGTGGTCCTGGTGATGCTTACCTTACATGGATTTCTGATTGCAGAAAACTTGCCGAAAAGCATCAGAAAAAAAGATAAAAATCAGATAGCAATTTTATTTTCTATAAAACGACCTGACCTTTTCGGGAGGTGATACACCAAAAGAACCTATATTATTAATCATAATACAGCTTATGAGGTACTAATATGATTGATTTTACGGAAATTGATAAAGAATTCAAAGTTGTTGTAGGAAAAGGACTTAGACCTTTTTTGATTTATAAAAAGAATTGGCAGTATGATGCAGGTTGTACTGTGTACACTGTTTCAGAGGCTTTCGAGAAAGTTAAAAATGGAGAAGGTGCTTTTTTTCCAAGTTACCAAATTGATTGTATGAGATTGTTCAATGGGCTTCAAAAAGAACTTGGAGATGATTATACAGAGTTTGATGTGATTGCTGCTATAAATTGGGAATCAAAAGAACCTGTAGAGTATACAGGTTCAAATCCGATTATCCAAAACCAGTATGACTTGGCAAATGCAATTTTGGGTCTTAGAGATTGGCAGGATTTAGACATTAGCCCAAAATGGATTGAAGACTCAAAAACAGTTATAAAGACTTACTTTAACTAGATTTAGTAAAACGACCTGACCTTTTCAGGAGGTGATACAACATTATTATGTGTAAATGGAGGAACGAAAGATGTACAGCAATTGTTTATTTGAAGCATTAAAAGCAAAAATCAAAGATCCAAAGAATGTACAGATTATATTCCTTAAAGGTGGTTTATTTGGTAAACGAGACCATTTTATGTGGATGAACAAAGATACTGTATTTCATGCCTACAATCCTAAAGGGAGCAACAATAACATTCTTTATAATGTTTCCTATAAAAAAGTTGATTTTGATGTATTCGAAGGATATGTTATAGATGCAATAAAAAAATTACCTTTAGAAACACAGCTTAAAATTGCAAAAAACTGGCATCTTAAATCAATTGAAATACCAGGTGTAGTACAATGGGCTAATTTTATAAAAGATGACGACCCTGAATTTTCAAACATTCCAAAAACTGAAGATTTTTATTATTTGACAAAAATTCTTAGAAAAAAGCCGCTTATCAAAATATTTATTAACAGTACAATAAAAACTATCGAGTTTGATAAACTGCTTAATTCTGAAGGTCCATTGCAATGGAAATATGTAACGCCTTTTGATAATGACTATACAGCAATTTATGGATGGTTAAGGAACAGAAATACTTTTGTAGAGATGCAATAATAATCTGTTCCGACCTTTCTTTATTGGATATCCGTATTATCTACGATACGGATATTTTCCCCTTCTACATCACCTGCATTATTTATTCTGTTTTGGTAAAACGACCTGACCATTTCGGAAGGTGATACACATATATGTGATGAGACAAATTATGGATGACTTATACGAAAGAATATCGAATACATTTAATGAATTAATAGAAAAAGAAGAAGAAAAATCAACTGCAATGGGCTTTGAAAAGCTTGTCAGCATGTTTGAAGATATAAGCGATACATTACAGTGTTTGATGATTCCGTTTACTTTGAGTTCTAAAACTGAAAGTGTATTGCAAGAAGCAGTAACTGACTATAAAGCATTTATCAAACAATATGGTCAATTGCTAAGATATATGAAAACATTCAATTCTGCCAGTCAAAACAAACCAATTGAGGATAACAATGGTTCTTTTGCCAAACGTCTTGATAATTGCATTAAAGATGTCGTTGATTTTTACAATCAAACAATGCTCAATGAAAAGAATACAAAGCAAGTTGAGCGTGTTCAAAAAGCATATTATGCTTACTTAATGTTAAGCAGAGTCTTGAATACAGCCATAAAAGTAAAACAACCTGACCTTTCGGAAGGTGATACAACATAAAAGTATTTTTTTGAAAAAACAAAAGTACTTCGGTTTACTTGAAAAAAATGCTTTACAGAATGAAAATCTGGTTATATTCTAAAGTTAGTTGACGAGATAAATCAACTAACAAAAACTTACAGAAGCTCGACTAGAAATAGTTAAGCATATTTAGGAAAATCCTAAGGAGCTAAAACGACCTCCCGTTTTCGGGAGGTGATACACCTATATATGCGAAAATTTATTTACATATTTTAAGTATAGGTAGTAAAGCTACCAGGAGGTTTATATATGTGGAATACAATTAAAGTTATTATTGGAATAATAATTCTTGTATTAATTGGAATATTGATTTTCATTATTTCGTCATCATTAGCGCCAGTGAATGCACAGGAAGTCGCTCATGGTGGAGTAGCCTTTCCAGTTATTGGTATTATTGTTCTAGGTATATGCTTATTTTTAGATATTAAATCATAAGCTTGGGTAAAACGACCTCCCGTTTTCGGGAGGTGATACAACATAGTACGATTTATGCCATTTGACAACATCTTTTTCAATTATTGCAATTTTTTTAATCCCTTGAAACAATATCTGAATTCTCTTGAATTTTTCTACAAAATCTCTTGAATTTTTTCACCAAAACTCTTGAATTTTTCTGTAAAATCTCTTAAATTTTTTCACAAAATCTCTTGAA
Organism: Spirochaetaceae bacterium; assembly: GCA_017416145.1. Classification (GTDB taxonomy): domain Bacteria; phylum Spirochaetota; class Spirochaetia; order Treponematales; family Treponemataceae; genus Treponema_I. Next base: position 19,438 of record JAFQDD010000003.1, read on the forward strand.
TTTTTGTTCTTAACATCTTGATGTTTTTTCAATTGGCTCTGTACGGAAATTATATTGTTTTGCGTAAAAAAAAGACAAACCGTTTTAATACTTTGTATTTTATCAAAAAAACTTTTCTAAACTACATCTTCTAATTTATCACCATACGGTAAAGATTTAATATAATTTTCCATGAACTTCCAATCTGGAACAAACCCTTCTTCAGAATATTTATGAGTTTCGTCTGTAAATGGTGTTCCATCTTCATTATGTAAAATTGGAAGTTTGACAATTATTTCATCTATATGAACCCTGTATTTTCTTCCATGAGAATATTTATATTTGTCTAAATCAAGTACTGTAACTAAAAATAGTGCATTTGATTTAGTTAGTGCATCGTCATATCCAATAGAAATAGTTGTAGAACCTATAAAATCACTTTCTATATAATTTGTATATCCACATGAACCTTCACCATCACATATAAATATTATTCCATGACCTTTTGTAACAAGTTCTGGTTCTAATGATACCGAACGCATAACTCCATTGTCTGTTTTTTTTGCTCCAATATAATTAATATCAGTACCATCTTCTAAATTTCCAGCATTACCACATTTACAGTTTTCTATTTCAAATAAACCAGCTTGTTGTCTTGTTCTTGAAATTTTAAAGTCTTTCCAGTTCTGTATGTCTAATTTGGCATTTTGATTCGCTTTGTTTTTTGTCGTTAAAGATTTATAATGCAATGACATCATATAATTTTCTATATAGTTCCAATCTGGAACATAACCTTCTTCTGAATATTTATGAGTTTCATCTATAAATGGAGTTTCATCTTCTTTATATAAAATTGGTAACTTTATATTAAAATCTCTGTTAATATGGGTGTTGAGTTCTCTACCGAAAGCATAATATTTAATTTTGCTTTCGTATCTAACAAGACTAGAAATAAACAAATTTATGCTATGTGTCATTTCTTTTGCTTTGGCTTCCATTACGGCAACATTCTGTCCTGTATAAAAAGGCTCTTCCTGAACAAAACAAGAACCAAGATAACTACCACCAAGTGCTACTGTTAGAAGTCCTGCTCTGTATGGAATAACATTTTCTACAAAATCTACTTTACCATCTACACCATTATTATAACTAACTCTCGACACAAAATTAACTTGTGGTTCTTCATCTGTCATTTTATTCTTATCAAATTTATTACCCATTTTAATTGTATATAAATCCTTAAGATAAAAAGTTTTCCAATTTTCTGTTTTAAGACTCATGTATTTTACCCTCCTTCATCATATAAGCAAGGTAATTATTTAATGTCTGTTGAAAGTCTGCTTCTGTAAGTTTTGTATAATCTGTTTTCATGTATGCTTCGCAAAGCCATTCTGCATTACCATCTACAATAGCAACAGAAGATTTTCCATCAACTGCTTTTTTTGTTTCAAATAAATCCAACCATTCTTGTTCTATTGCTTTCCACTTTGAATCTCCGTTAGAATCAAACTGTTCAATGCGACCTAAATTTTTCTTTTTCTTGAAACCATCTTCTTTACAATAGCCAAAGAATGTAGTTCTTGAAGTTCCATCTGGTTTAATGTGTGGTTGTCCTAATGTAAACAACATACAACAAGCAGAAACAGCAGCTCCAGGGTAAAAAATTTCAGCTGGTAGCGTAAATACTGCTTCTAAGGTATTATTTTCAAGCATTGCATTTTTTTCTTCTGTAATAATATTACTTGTTCCGATAGCCGCTGAAACAGGAAGCAAGACTGCTAATTTAACAGTTTTTATTGGTTGGTGATTTTGCTCTCTTTCTTCGTTCATTCTCTTAATTACATCAGACAAGAAATGGATAAATACCATTCCCTTTGTTGGGTCTTCTTTTCCATCTTTGGCAGAGGCTGCCCAATTTTTCTTATATTCAGATGGTATTCCAATAGGCTTCGCATTATAAGGTGGATTCATTAATATAATGTCTGGATTTGCTTGTCTAATAAAATCCTCACAGTCAAAACAACTTTTGAATTTAATATTTGAGTTTCCATCTCCATGAATAAGCATATTTGTTGTAGCAAGTCCATACGCTTTTTCTTCAATTTCAATACCAAAAATGTGTTGTTTCTTAACAGTTTCTTGAAGTTGTTTAGCTTCTTCTTCCGTTTTGCCTCTACGACAATCTGCAAGTTCTTTTACCATAGCTTGTACAAGAAACGAACCACTTCCACAGGTTGCGTCAAGAACAACCTTTGTTCTATCTACTTCTGTTAATCGACACATAAAATCTGTTATGTGGTCTGGTGTAAATGCTTGGTTCTTATCTGCTTTTCCTGTGTATTTATTAAAAGCAATAAAGAAAAGGTTTAATATATCCTGACCTTCTGAACTATCAGCATCAATGTATTTATAAATATCTGTAAGTATAGTGTCTAATATTTTAATCCAGTTTGCTGTTGTAAGTTTTCTTACTTTCTGGTCGTTTAAAACATTCTTCTGTAATAACTCAACCTTTTTTGTTTTATTCTCTGAACCATCAAGATGATTTGTAAGTGTAGATTCAATAGCGGCACGAATAGATTTTTCATCCATCATAGACCATACAGCATTTAAATCTTCTGTTAGCTTATCATCAATTTTTGTAGCACCTTTCTTTTCAACCATGCTTTTAAGGTACAAAAGAGTTGTTCCGACAAATTGACTTCTTAATCTTTCGTCTATGTCCATCTTATGTAATAGTTCATTCAAATCATAAGTATTCTTTAATACCTTTTCTCTGTCGTTCTGCTTACTGATATTGAATATCTTGGCATAATGTTCCATTGTATCAAGGACTGTTTCATCATTAAGCACATGACTATCATCTACAAAAGATTTCCATACCTTGATTTTATTGTTGTTAGTATTAGCAAGAATACAAATAACTTTCTTACCTTTATGTAATGCTCTTTCTTCTTCTAAATAATCTGCAAGTTGTTGTTCGTCTGATTTTACAAAATTCTGTTTTGTTTCTACAAGCACAACGACATCGTTCATCTCAAAACGAATATCTAATTTAAAATGATTAACAGGGTGTCCTACTGCTTTTTCAAGCGTTGCTTTAGAACCAGCTTCTTGAACATAGCTGTATTCTCCACCCTCTATATTTGCTGTATAATACTGTATTCCAATTTTATTTATAATAGAGGTTCTGTCCATTTTAATTATTCCTTTATATTTCAAATTTTTCAATTTTATGCTATTATTGGCAATGCAGGTCTGTTTTTTATTTCCTTGCTCAATATCTTTTTATCGGTTGTGAAAACATAAGACATAAAAATATTTTTCTTTTCAGTCCATGTTTCCTTACTATAATTTAAGATGTTATTCCATATTAAGTAGTTGTTCAAGTATTTTGTTGAAACACCCTTAAATCTTTGTATAAACATTTTTAACATACTGTGATAACTATTTATGTGTTGAAGGTGGTAAATCCCTTTCTTTGATTTTCCAGATTTTAGTTGTATTAATTCAATGTTATTTGATTCTGCGAATTTTATACGAGAGTTCATATCATCAGTACAAAGAATAGAATGTTCTTCGATTCTGTTATCAAATACATTATGAAGATTTAGAGTTGATACACGACCTAAATTTGAGACTTTTGCAATAGAGAGACCATTACGATTTATCGCACAAGGAACGCATACATTTTCATGCGACAGTCCTCTTATATGAGTTTGTTTTCCACGATGATGTGCTTCTCTTGGCATTACAAACTTACTATTTTGTGATTTCCCTTGTACGAAATGAAAAAAAAGTTTCATCTCCTTCGATGATACAATCTAATTTTACAGATTCAGCCATATTTTGAAGAGCGTTTAGTATTTTATGTCTCCATTCAAATGCAGTTGATTTATTTATTCCACATTTTTCAGCAGCTTTACGAATAGAATATCCTTCCATCATGCAATCAATATATTGATTCCAAACTAATAAATCTTTTTTTGTAGAAGAAACAATGGTATTTGTTGTTATGTTAAAAGTTTTTTTGCAATCAAGACAAAGATAACGCTGAACATTGTTTTTATGTCCATTTCTTTTTATGTGATTAGATTTACAATGCGGACAAAAAGCACCAGAAGAAAATCTTTTTTCAGTAACATAATTAATTAAATTATTTTGCTTTGTTATTGTACTTGAAATCATATCTTTTAATTTTTCTCTATCATTTTCAGAAAGAGTTTTTACTAAATCAAAAATATCATTCAATGTAGCCATAGATTACCTCCATAGCTACATAATATAATAGGTTTAAATTAAAAGCAACACTTTATCCGTACAGAGCCTTTCAATTTTACAAAAACCAGAACATTACCCTCTTTTCCTTTGCTTATTATTCATAAAAACTATACAAATCAAAAAAAACACACTACATTATAATATGGAAGACACATATGATAGATTTTTCAAAATACGATAAGGAATTTGTTGTGGGTGTGGACACTGGTTTTTGGCCACTTGTTATTTTCAAAAAAACTACTCCCATAACTCATACAGAAGAGTTGACAATTTCTGAAGCCTTTGAACGCTCAAAAAGAACAGGAGAAGCTTTTACTAGTGAGTATATGTTATCTGGTGCGAAACTTCTAAAAGAGTTAAACGATGAACTTGGAAGAGAAATTGATACTTATATGAATATTGCAATTCTGAATTATGGAAGAAAAGATCCAATACAGTACAATGGTACAAATAAGTATGTAAAATCTGCTACACATACTGCAAATCTTATTCTAGGTTTGGAGAAAAATGATTTGCAGGATGATGTAGATTTGATTGGAAAATCAAGTATCTGGTTAGCTGAAACATTAAAAGATGTTATCGAAGCACAAAAATATTAGTTAAAACCATATCCCCTTTTCCGAAGAGACCACCCTGCTACATTGATTTTTACTTTTAGTTTTCTTGCTTTGGTTTTATATTCACATCTCCATCTGAACAGTGAACAACTTTTAACGGGGTTTCATCACGCCAAGTAGTTTGTTTTTTTATAGCACTCCATTGTTTTTTTGTTCCTTGAAACTGGATTTCCTCAAGATTTTCACATCCATTAAAAGCATCCCTTTCTATTATTTCTAAACTTGAAGGAATTTCTATACTTTTTAGAGCACTACAGTCAATAAAAGCTTCTACGCCAATTTTTTTTACGCCAAAAGGTATTTCCACATTTTCAAGACTTGTACACTTTGCAAATGTGTTAAATTCGATTTCCTTCAGATTTTTGGAAAGATAAACTGATTTCAGATTTGCGTTAGAATCCAAGGCACCATATCCCAACTTTGTTACAGAATCTGGTATTTTTATAGATGTTAAGTCAGTTCCTGAAAATGCACGACCTTCAATAGTAGTTACATTTTTTGGAATCTCAATTGATTTTATTGATTCACAGTTATGAAAACAACGTATTGGAATAGTAGAAATATTTTTTGAAAGAACCACTTTTTTTAAATGCTTACAAGCTTCAAATGCAGCGTTTTCGAGAATTTTTACGCTATTAGGAATGGAAATAGATTTTATCTTCGTTTCTGCAAATGCAACTTCTTCTATTTTTTCAAGTCCATCATTTAACTCGATAATTTCAAGAGATATACATTGCTTAAAAGCCCATCTTTTTATTATTTTGACATTTTTTGGAAGTATTATTTCTTTTAGTTTATCACAACCTTCAAAAGCTCTCTTTCCAATGACTTCAAGAGTTTCTGGAAATCTTACAGCTTCATGGTCAAAATGATCTAAAAAAGCTTCCTCCCCAATTTCTTTAATTCCATCAGGAATTTCAACTGTGGTTAAATAGGGATTACCAAATGTCAATTTTTCGTTTTCAATTTCAAAAAGTCTTTTTAATTTATCTGTGTTTTGTTTTTCATTTTCCATTTATCAAGTTTCCCCTAATTGTCGAATCACCTTCTTGGAAGTAATTTTATACATAATATTTTGTACATTTATTGTAATTCAAAGTATTTAAAAACAATAAATGTACAAAGAATTCTTTATAGTTTTGGTTTTATATTCACATCTCCATCTGAACAGTGAACAACTTTTATCGGGGTGTAATCACGCCAAGTAGTTTGTTTTTTTATAGCTCCCCATTGTTTTTTTGTTCCTTGAAACTCAATTTCCTCAAGGCACTCACAATCACAAAAAGCCTTAGTTCTAATTTCTGTAAGACTTTGTGGAAGAATAACCTTTGAAAGTTTTGGGCAATAACAAAATGATTCTTTATCAAGTATCTTAACACCGTCTTTTATTTCTACCTTTTCTAAAGACTCACATTCTAAAAATGCTCGAAATTCAACTATTTCTACACTTGAAGGAATTTCTATACTTTTAAGATTTTCACACGCAACAAATGCAAGATTACCAATTTTCTTTACACCCAAAGGTATTTCCACATGTTCAAGACTACGACAGCTATCAAATGTTTCGTGTTCGATTTCTTTCAGATTTTTTGATAGGTAAACTGATTTCAGATTTACATTACCACACAATGCTCCATATCCCAATTTTGTTACGGAATCAGGTATTTTTATAGATGTTAAGTTGGCTAATGAAAATGCACGACCTTCAATAGTAGTAACACTTTCTGGAATCTCAATTGATTTTAGGGATTTACAGTGATGAAAACAACGTATTGGAATAGTAGAAATATTTTTTGAAAGAATTATTTTCTCTAAATTGTTGCAAGATTCAAAGGCATCGTGTTCAATAATTTTTACGCTATCAGGAATACGAATAGATTTTATCTTCGTTCCTGCAAACGCAACTTCCTCTATTTTTTCAAGTCCATCATTTAATTCGATAACTTCAAGAGAATAGCAACGTGAAAATGCCCAATAGTTTATTGTTTTGACATTTTTTGGAAGTTTTATTTCTTTTAGTGCAGAACAATCTTCAAAAGCTCCCTTTTCAATAATTTCAAGAGATTCTGGAAATTTGACATATTCAAGATTTTTACATTCACTAAAAGCATTTTTTCCAATTTCTGTAATTCCTTCAGGAATTTCAACAGAAGTTAAATCATCACGAAGAAATTTTATCAATTTTCCGTTTTCAATTTGAAAAATTTCTTCTCCAGCTTGTTTTTCATTTGCCATTTTAAGTCTCCTATTATTAGTATCATCTTCCAAAAAAAGATTTTTTTACTGATTTTTAGCGTAATTACAACTTTTTTGCTGACAAGTTCCAGTATAAGTCTAGTTTTTCTAAAACGCAATAATTATTTGATACACAAACAATATAGTGTTTTTTTGATATTTGTATCGTTTTTAAAGTGAATATTAGGCATTTTCATTTTACGATTTAGATAAAAATAGATTTTTTTTATAATAATTTTTTATAATTTTTGATTTTTTTGTAAATTTTTTGAGGCTTGGTAACTATAATATTATTATTCAAACATTGTTTAAAAAAAACACAAAATCTGTAAATTCGTCGTGGAACAACAGGATAAAGGAAAGAGGTAGCAAATATGAAAAGAGCCTTAAAGCATATTTTTTGCATAACAACTACGATTTGGTTTTTCCTAATATTTTGCGAAATAATTCAGTCAGCTGAAAGTTTCAGTCTTGCAAACACTTACAATATTTTAATATCTCACATTTTTGAACTACCAGTAATAGCAATGGAAGTAGCACTGTATTATGTAATGTTTGTAGTAATTGGAACTGGCATTGTTGGAACAATTTTTATTTTAGGTGCAAGTATAATTCTTACAGCACTTTTTGGCTCAGTGCTTGTCGAAGCTGGTTTAATCGGTATAATTATTACACTTATTCTTGGTCTTCCAGTAATCCCCATGATGCATGTTACACAAATCATTGGCATAGAAACCTATGTGATTTTTGGAATTGTTTTAAGTTTATACTATATAATATTTTGCGTATTTGGATCACTTAGAAAAAACTGACTCCGAAAAAAAATTAGATAACTCTGTGCATTTTTTACAATGGCAAAATTTTTAACCCAAAACTAACAATACTCTAATCCAAAACTAACATTATCCAAATAAAATGCCTCACCATAGGAGGATAATTATGGAAATTTTAGGTAATATTTGGGAAATTGTAAAAACATTTTTCTTAGCTATTGCAGGAATGGGCGGAATGTGTTTCATCGTTGCACTTCTAGGCGGATTATTAGAAAAATTTGAATAACAAGACTTAATATTAAATAAAAATATATTCTAACATAGCAAGGATATTTTATTTTTGTATCTTTGCTATGTTAGAAACCTTTTCTGTTATGTTTTTTTTCTTTTATGAATAATTTTCAATAACTCATTGCTTCTACAAAATTGATTGGAAACTTTCTTAAATATACTTTTATTGTTGAAATAAAATCACAAATTGAATTTCCTATCAATTTAATAAATCGGCAACCACATTCTTCAGAAAGTTTTTGTAATCGTTTATTTACTTTTTTTGCAATATCATTTTCTTCATTTAACGAAATGATATACAAAGTGCAATTTTTGCAATTTTGATTTATTTTATACAAAAACCATTCATATTTGGAAATAAAATCATCAATATCTAATTTTTCATTTTTAATTTCTTCTTCGCCTATTGAAATAAAAAGTTTTGAAGGCTGTAAATTGGAAATCATTTCCACACATTTTTCCAAATCTTCAATTTTTAGTTTTGGCACACTTTCATTATAAATTGAAAATGAAGTTATATCTCTCAAATAATCATACAAATCCATATTTGCAAGTTTTGTAGAACCCAAAAATACAATTTGTCCCAATTTGAGATTTTGTTTTGATTCCATAATTTTTTTCATTTTTTCCTCCAATTTTTTTCAAAAATAGATCTGCTCAAAACAAAGCGTTTAAACTAACTTTAATTTTTTGTCATAACTTTTATTTACAAAGTAAACAACTAAATTCATACACACCACAACTAAATTGATAATGTAAATTACCAACACATAATTCATTGTTCCGCTCATCAATTTTGCACTTATTCCAGCTAAATATCCCAAAATAATTAAAGCTGTAAATCTAAAACTCATATTTTTGGCCGAATGAGCTTTTATGTTTTTTATCAAGGATATAGGCCAAGATAATCCAAAGCAAACTAGCATTGTTGCTTCTAAAAAGTTGTTCATAGTTTTTCCTCTTGTTTGTGTTTTATTGAGAAAACTATATACAAAATAATAAATAATGTATAATATATTATTACAATAGTTTTAATACATTTTATCTTATATATTAAAAGAGGATTTATAACTTTAATATTATGGAATTAACACAATTAAGATATTTTTTAAAAGTTGCAGAACTTCAACACATCACTCGAGCTTCAGAAGAATTGCACATTGCACAACCTGCCCTAACTCAGACTATTCACAGATTGGAAAAAGAATTGGAAATTCCACTTTTTGGAATGAAAGGCCGAAATATTGTTTTAACAGAATACGGAAGGTATTTTTACGAAAAACTAAAACCACTTTTAACTGGGATTTTTGATTTGCCAGAGCAACTTCAAACTATGGCAAAAATGGAAAATTCCACAATTCATTTAAATGTTTTAGCGGCTTCTAGTTTGGTTACACGGGCAATTATCGAATATAAAAAAATTGATGATGAAGTGCATTTTCAAGTTAGTCAAAACGAAACAGATGATTTATGTGATATTGTTGTTACTACAAAACTTTTCTACAATCAATCTTTACAAAATCAAGATGAAGTTTTTGTCTGCAATGAAGAAATTTTTTTGATTGTGCCAAATAATGAAAGATTTCAAAACATAAATGAAATATCGCTGGAAGAAGTAAAAAATGAAGATTTTATATCACTTTCTGGAGCAAAACATTTTAGAGCCATTTGCGACAAGTTTTGCAAAAAAGAACATATTCATCCAAATATCGTTTTTGAAAGTGATAGTCCAATTGCTGTAAAAAATATGATTTCGGCAAATATTGGGATTGGTTTTTGGCCATCATTTTCATGGGAACAAATTGATACCAAAAATGTAAAACTTCTAAAGATTGCAAATACAAACTGCACAAGAGACATTTTGGTAACATACAAAAACAACAAAACCGACGACCAAAAAACTAGAAAATTCTACAATTTTTTAATTGATTTTATTGAAAAAGAAAAAAATGAGTTTGGGAAAGGAAGAATTTTGTAAGATTTGTAAGGTCAACTTTCAGCGACAAATCTAAAGTTGGATTTTAGATTTGTCGCTGAGTTATTTTATAGACTATGAACTTTTTTTTGTTGGTAAAGTATGTTTTATCTCACATATCCACCAAAGCACCAGCCTGTTAAACCTTTTGGAATTAGTTTTCCTTCAGAATCTTTAGTATCATTCATTATTTCTATTTGAATCCAATTTGATTCTATATCATCTACAATTTCTAGTTTTCCAATAGATTTTACTTTTACTATTGTTCCTTCAGGCATTGTTGCCAATATTTCACTATTTTTTTCTTCGTTTAATCTTAATCGTAAATTTTCAACAACAACAAATTCGTTTATAACACTTTGAAGGTTTATATCAACACCATTATTTATTGTTGAATCTGAAATCTTTTCAAAGAAAATAGTTTTTGAACGGATGATTGTTTCATCAAACTCATTTAACATATTATTAAATTTCGATTCTGTACGGGTTACGTTTGAATACAATTTATCACCAATAAAATATATCTTGGTTTCTATTCCACCACTACCTTTATCTGCACCACCCATAATAGCTGGAAAATTGGGACCAGATTTTAACAATTTGGAAATTTTAATAAAATTAATCGTTTGGGATAAGAATAAATTTTCAGAATAAACTATACAAATATCATCTTTGTAATATTTTAAAATAATTTTGTAATCAGTTTGTTTGGTTTTATCTATATATGTACCTTGATATTTATTTATAAACTCGCTTTTTTCTAAAGTATAGTCTTGTGAAAAAATGTTTAATGAAGTCATTAAAAATACACAAATCAAAAAAATGTATTTTTTCATATTAGCCTCTTTTGGTTGATTTGTGTACAGTTTATATCACATTTGATTATAATTTACCACTAGCCCCACAACAAAACTCATACACCACATTGTTAAAATCTTTGGCTTCTTCGTAAAGGGCGTGGCCGTATTCTTCGTAAGTTTTTAATTTTGCATTTGGGATTTTTGAAACAATTTCTTCACTTGCCCCGTAGGTTACAATTTTGTCTTGCTTTCCTCCAATTACCAAAGTTGGGCAAGTGATTTTTTCTAGTTCGTCGTAGGCGTTGTGAGTTGTACAAGCTTTTGAAAAAGTGATAAATCTGTCAAAGTTTTTTGGGGAACCGATTTTTGAAATCATGTTCAGCATCAATTTGTTTTTGCGTAAATATTGGTCGCTGTAAGAATGAAGAGCAGAATCTTTCATAATGGCGGCATAATCTTTTTGTTCGGCAGATTTTATCCAAGCATGGCATCGTTCTTTTACAACATCATTTGGACGGGAAAGTGTTACGGTTAAAACAAGGCGTTCTACAAATTCTGGAAAATCAATTGCCAAATATTGAGCAATCATTCCGCCCATAGAAACTCCCACCACAGAAGTTTTTTCAACGCCGACAGAACGCAAAACTTTGTGCATATCAAAAGCCATTTGCCGTGTGTTGTAATTTTCAGGAACATTGTTTTTTCGGCTCATAACATAAACGGTAAAATCTTTTGCAAAAAGCCTGTACATAAACGCAAAGGGAATTGCCAAACCTTTTGCAGTTTTTAAGCCGTCCCCAACCCCGGGAATTATCACAAGATTTTTTTTGCCTTTTCCAAAACTAATAAAATCTGTTGTGTCTCCCTCAATTGTCACTCTGTGATTTTTTGCGTTGTAAAACATAATGAGTTCCTTGCATTTATTTTTTTTTATCATATCTTAACCGATAATCACAAAAATAATCACCGTCTCCCAAGGCTTTAGTTCTTGTATATTCGATGTGTTTAAATCCTGTCATTTGACCTTTAGATAATTTAAATCCTTATTGATGATAATGCGTTCCACACTGAACAATCTCGATAATTTCACCATCAATTCTATATACGATTCGATTATAATCATCAATGCGGCGGCTCCAATATCCTGCAAGATTTCCCTTTAATGGTTCAGGTTTTCCGATTCCTTCATAGCCACCACGTTCAATGTCTTTTAGAAGTGCATTCGCTTTTTTTAGAAGTTTTTTATCATTCTGAAGATTAAGATAATCTTCCCATGCTTGATCGTGCCATATTTTTTTTCATTCTACACCTCAATCAAATCATGCTCAGAACAATTAACACCATTTTTCATATCTGCAATACGGGATTCTAGCAATTTTTGATTTTCTTCGCTGTAAAATGGGTCTTCGTTTGAAATGTCAAAAGGGATTCTGTGCTCTCGGATTACTTTTTTTGCAAATAAATTAAAAGCTCCAGAAATGGAAAGGCCTACATCTTTACAAAATTTTTCAAATTCTTTTTTTGTTTCATTGTCCATTCTTACGCTAACATTCATCATATTGTCCTCCAAAGTAAGTAATTTTAAGTAAGATTAAATCAAAATAAGTTAAAATAAGTTATTATTACTTAATATATAATCTATATCAGTATTTTGTCAAGAGTTTTTTTTCTCTGCACTCACCTATATTTTCTCATCTTTTTCATTTATAATAATTCTATGAAAGTTTTTGTTGTTTATTGTCATCCTTCAGAAGATTCTTTTACTCGCCATGTGCGGGACAATTTTATTCAAGGGATTTTGGATTCTGGAAACGAATATGTTTTATCAGATTTGTACAAAATGGATTTTAAAACTGATATGACAGAGGCCGAATATCTTAGAGACGCTTATTACAATGAAAAACCAGCTTTGGCTTTTGATGTTTTGGCTGAACAGGCAAAAATCAATTCTTGTGATGGTATAGCTTTTATTTATCCTGTGTTTTGGACAGAAGCACCTGCAAAACTTGTTGGCTGGTTTGACAGAGTGTGGACTTTTGGCTTTGCTTACGGTACAAAACGTATGAAACTTTTAGACAAGGCTTTGATTTTAGCCACCACAGGAAACACAAAAGAACACTTAGAAGAATTCGGACTTTTGTACAGCATGAAAAAAGTGATGCTAGAAGACCGACTTTTTGAAAAAGTTAAAAAAAGCGATTTTATCGTTTTTGACGGAATGAGCCGAGAGCTAGAATCAAGAACAGCAAACTGGGAAAAACATTTACAAGAAGCCTACAATCAAGGGAAAGAGTTTTTTGATAAAGGATGATACAATAATGAATAAAAAATTGGCTCTTTTTCACATATTTTTATTTACGAATGTTTCTTTGGGAATAATCATTTTTGTTTTTTGGGCATCTAATTTAGAATGGAATAACAAAATTGCAAATATACTTTTTCCCTTTATAGTTTTTATTTTTTCAATCTTTACAATAAAATACTCAAAAAAGCATTTTGAAAAAAAGCATAAACATAAAATGACTTACTCTAGCATTCTTTCCTTTATCGTTTCTGGATTTTATTTTTTATATTACGCCTTTTGTCTCACTTTTGGACTACTTTTTTTTCTTTTTAGTATTAGCGAAGAACAAGACAAAGTTCTAATTCAACGAATTTCTTCACCAAACGAAATTCGTTATTGTGAAACTTTTTTTTATCCTGTGGGAGCATATTCTGGAGGAACTGGACGAATAAAAACATATTGTATAAATAAGTTTTTTCCACTGGTTCGAAAAGAAGTTTACACAGAATCAAAATCCTATTTTCCTTATGGAGACGTCACTCTGCCATATAATTTTGTTAATTGGGAAGATGATAAAACAATTTTGGTTTACGATTCACTAAAAATCGATGTTTCAAAAACAGAGTTTTACATCAAAAATGTTATATTTAATCTTATTTTTCCTAAATCAAAAAAACTAAGCTAAAAAACTATACAAATCCCAAAAACATACTATAATATTTTTATGTTGAATCAATTTTGGCGGTATAATTCTCAAGACAATAATTATGTTGTTTCTAACTCAGAACCAATGTCCGTTTTTCCCACCATTGTTCGTCCAAAGGAAAAAATCGTATATTGCAGAAATTGTCATCGTTGGGAATATATTTTAAGTTTTAAAGATAATACGCTAAAAACTCAATGCGGAAGAATCTATTCTGGCCCTTTTGCCTTGGAAAATTCAATCATCAATTACGGTTACAACATTCTTAATATCAACAATACTTATAAAATCAACATAAAATCTCAAAGTGTGGAAATTGGAAATCATCGTCGTTTTGAAGATAATTTTACCCTAGATTTAACAAAAAAAATCCTCTACAAAGAAAATAAACCCGTCTACGAAAGCATTGATGTTAGGAAAAATCTTTGTCCTGAAATCACTAATCAAATTATGGACGAAATGGGAGGTCAATACAAACAACAATATGGAATTGCACCCAGTGTTGCAAGTAAATTAAAGGGTTTTAGTTTGCTCATTGGATACATGGTTTCTCCTTTCAATATAAACTTTTACAAAATCTCCCAACATTGGGGATTAAATCCTTATGATGAAAATTTTATTTCCCTTTCCTCTGGAAATAGTCCAAGTGCAGAGCGGGAAATGTTTGAATGTTTAAATATCAAACCATCAAAATCCATTAGAAAACTATATCAAGAAATCCCTCAATCAGTTATTACTTATGCAGCTTTATTAGATTTAGGATTTTCTGATGTTAATCTTTTGATGAAAGCCGCAAAATCACTTTCATTTTATGTATTTTTTAAACTCGCTATGATAAGTTTTACTGGTGGCGAAGCAAATTATGACTTTAGAATTCCACTTAAAGAATATGTAGCAAATTTAATTGAAATCACAAATAATCAAAAAGCTGTTTTTAATTCTATTGAAAGAACAGTTTCTTTTTTCATTGAAAATCATAATAATTTATCTGTTGTTGCAGACGGAATAAATATGTATTACAACGCAAGAGAAAATTTATCTAACAAAGAAAAAAAAGATATTATGCACGAAGGCTTTAATCAATACACCCATGATTTTCTTGTTAGAAGACTAGGAGCATTAGCTCCTTTCTCAAATAAAAAAATCCTAAACAAACATTTTGAGCTTGATTCAAATATTTTAAGATTAGAATACAAAACTGGTGATGATTATATAAATATCAAAAATAACAAGGGCGAAGTTGAAACTGTTCCTGTAAAAGATGAAGACAGATACTGTTTTTATATTCCAAAATGCACCAATGATTTAAAAACCATTGGAAGTGAAATGCACAATTGTGTTGGCTGGGGTGGATATGGAAAATCCATGGACAAGGGAGAATGTATAATTGTTTATGCGTTACATAAGAATAAATTTAGAATCTGTATAGAACTTTCTCCAGGATTTTATATTCGACAAGCCTTAGGACCTCATAATCAACCTCTAGAAGGAGATGATTACGCTGCATTTTATGAATGGTGCAAAGAAAAGGGCATTCAACGCAAAAAAGCATTTAGATAAAATGAATAATTTTTCTCGATATTGCGAAGAATTCACAATCTTTGTATACTCCCTTTTATGAAAACCAATTCACAAATTGCGGCACTTTTCGACCTTGACGGAGTAATTTTAGACACAGAAAGCCAATACACAATTTTTTGGGAACAGGTTGGCTTAGATTATCTTGGGAAAGCTGGTTTTGGAACTTTAATAAAAGGTCAAACCTTGGTAAACATTTTTCAAAATCATTTTCCAGACAAAAGCACTCACGAAAAAATCACAAAAGCTTTGTACGAATTTGAAGCAAATATGTCTCTCCCCTATATTTCTGGGGCAAAGGAGTTTATTCTCTCTCTAAAAAAAGCTGGAGTAAAACTTGCGGTTGTTACAAGTTCAAATCAAGAAAAAATGGAAAACGTATACAAAAAGATTCCAGATTTCACTTCCCTTTTTGACAAAATTCTCACAGCAGAAATGTTTGCAAAAGGAAAACCTGCTCCAGATTGTTATCTTTTGGGAGCAAAACTTTTCCAACTTGATATAAAAAACTGTGTGGTTTTTGAAGATTCTTTCCACGGATTAGAAGCTGGTCGTGCAGCTGGGATGAAAGTTGTAGGTCTTGCCACCACAAATCCAAAAGAAAAAATCGCCCATTTAGCAGACATTATAATAGAAGATTTTACACAATTTGATATTGAGAAAATGCTAAAACTTTTGGAAAGTTAGTAATTCTTAGACATTTTGTTCATGCCTTTGACTCACCTGTTTTTTAGTCGGACTTTTACTAAGAAAGGCTTAAGTCAACGAAAGTAGCGTTACAAGCTTTTGCCAAATCTTCTGGATTTATGATAATTTGGATCCCTCTTTGGCCGCCGCTTATACAAATTTTTTCTTGCAAAGTGGCAAGTTCGTCTATAAAAGTTGGAAATTGTCTTTTCATTCCAAGAGGCGAACATCCACCTCGAACGTAGCCAGTTAATCCAAGCAATTCTTCTGGCTTTACAGGATTTATTTCTTTGCATCCAGCGGCGGTTCTTGCTTTTTTCAAGTTTATTTCGTTATCTGCACTTTGACAAAACACAAAAAGCTCTTTTTTATCGCTACGCATCACAATGGTTTTAAAAACCTGCTCCGGATTTAACCCAAGTTTTTCCGCAGTCCGAGCCGCAGCACCCTTTGCAACTTCGTGGTCTGTGTTATCTTCATATTCTCTAACTTCGTAAGGGATTTTTAATCCGTCCAAAATCCGCATAGCATTTGTCTTTTTCATACTATGATTCTATCAAATTTTTTAAGATTAAACACTCATTTTCAAAAAAAATATCTTTAACAAAGAAAAAAAGTGAAATAAATCAAAAAATATGTTACACTTCATATATTAACGGAAATAAAAAATGAACCCTATTTATTGTGTTTTAATTTCAATATGTACTCTTTCAATGCTAACCATGGTTTTAATGGCAAAAGCAAATACAACCCTTTCTCCAAAAGCCAAATTTTGGTTTATTATAACCTTTCTTGGAATTGCCCTTGGAATGTGTGCAGAATTAACACGGGAATTTCTTGAATTTTATCCAATTTCAAATACATTATACAAAATCATTACTCTATTAGAGTTTATTATTACTCCGATGTTACCTATTCCACTTTCCCTCGCTTGTGGAATCAAAAAAACTGTAATTCCTGTTTCAATTTTAATGGGATTTCATGGATTACTAGAAATTATTCTATTAAACACAGGTTTGATTTTTTCTGTTTCAGGGAATAGTGTTTATCACCGGGGTGATTTTTACATTATTTATATTATTTCTTACATAATTTCATTGATTTATCTAATTATTGTTTATTTCTTTATTTCAAAAAGATTTAAAAATCGAAATTCCTTTGTTCTAATCGCATCTTTAATTGTAATTTTTACAGGAATCATTCCTTCATTATTAGACAGAAATGTAAAAACTGCATACCTCGGTATGAGTTTTATGGCTGTAATTCTTTATGGATATTATAATGAATTAACACAACAAGATTTATCTGACGAAATTGCTTTTCAACATGAAAAAATTAAGACAATGCAATCAAAAACAATTATGGGAATTGCAAACCTTATAGAAAGTCGAGACAGCAACACAGGAACTCACGTAAAAAATACTTCAAGCTATGTAAGTACGTTAGCAAAAGCGGCCAAAAGTGCAGGAATTTACCCCGAAATCATAACGGAGGAATTTGTAAATCTTGTAGAAAACGCAGCTCCTCTTCACGATATCGGAAAAATTGCTATTCCAGATTGTATTCTTTGTAAACCTGACAAACTTACAACAGAAGAATTTGAGCAAATCAAAATCCACTCAACAGAAGGTGGAAAAATGATTCTCAAGATTTTAGAAGACACAACTGATGAAAAATACATAAAAATTGCATACGAAGTTGCAACATATCATCATGAAAAGTGGGATGGTACTGGTTATCCAGAAGGTCTTGTAGGCGAAGAAATTCCCGTTAGTGCAAGAATTATGGCGATTGCAGATGTGTACGACGCTCTAACAATGGAACGAGTTTACAAAAAGCCTTTCTCTACAAAAAAAGCCTTAGAAATTATTTCAAATGACGCTGGAAAGCATTTTGATCCTATTCTTGCTCCACTTTTTGTAGAAGTTATGCACTCAATTTGGCTTTAGCTAACTTTTATTGAAATCCTTTCCCTCAAAATAATAACTTTTCTTTCATTGCATTTTACGCTAAAATCATTTTATGGAAACTTTAATTACTGGGATTCTTGCCCACGTTGACGCTGGAAAAACAACTCTTTCAGAAGCTCTTTTGTTTCAAAGTGGAGCAATTCGGAAATTTGGGCGGGTGGATTCAAAAGATTCATTTTTAGACAATTTTTCAATCGAGCGTGAACGGGGAATTACAGTTTTTTCAAAAGAAGCTATTTTAAATGATAAAATCACTTTAATAGACACTCCAGGGCATGTGGATTTTAGTGCGGAAATGGAACGGTCTTTGCAAGTTTTAGATGCAGCCATTTTGCTAATAAACGCAGGAGACGGAATTCAATCTCACACAAAAACTCTTTGGCAGCTTCTAAAAAAACACAAAATCCCCACATTAGTTTTCGTAAACAAAATGGATATGCCAGACAGAAATCCAGCTTTGATTTTAGAGGAATTACAAAATCAATTTTCAGGGAATATTTTGGATTTTTCCATAGCAACAAAAGAAGAAATTGCTTCCTGTGATGAAATTCTTTTAGAAGAATATTTAGAAACCAACGATATTTCCATATTCAATATTCAAAAGGCTATTTCCAACAGAAAAATTTTTCCCTGCCTTTTTGGTTCGGCTTTAAAATTGGAAGGAATTGAAAATCTATTAAAAACTTTGGAAGAATATTTTGTTCCAGGTCAGGTTAAAAATCAATTTAGTGCTACAGTTTACAAAATTTCACGAGACAAGCAAAACAATCGGCTAACTCATTTAAAAATCAATGGTGGGATTTTAAAAGTTAAAGACAACTTGGGGGAAGAAAAAGTAAACGAGATTCGGCTTTATTCTGGGGAAAAATTTGAATCGGTAAAAGAAGTAAAAGCTGGAAATATTTGCACTGTAACTGGCTTAAAAAATTCAAAAGCAGGAATGATTTTTGGTGAATCTGAAAATCAATTTGATTTTTCCATTGAAGGTGTTTTGATTTATTCTGTCATTCTTCCGCCTACTCTCGATGTTCCTAAGGCTTTGGGAATTTTTCGTGAATTAGAAGATGAGCTACCTGAAATTAAGGTAACTTTTTCAGAAGAAAACAAGGAAATAAAAGTTGTTTTGATGGGCGAAATCCAAACTCAAATTATTCAACAGCTGGTAAAAAATCGTTACGGAATTGATATTAGTTTTGGGGATGGAAAAATCGCTTACAAGGAAACTATAGAATCTCCTGTTATTGGAGTTGGTCACTACGAGCCTTTGCGTCATTACGCAGAAGTTCATTTGCAATTAAACCCATTGCCTTTAGGAAGCGGACTACATTTTGTAAGTAAACTTTCTGTTGACGAATTAGACACAAACTGGCAAAGGTTGATTTTAACCCATTTAAAAGAAAAAACCCATATTGGTGTTTTAACTGGAAGTCCAATTACAGATATGGAAATAAAAGTTGTGGCAGGTCGAGCTCACTTAAAACATACTGAAGGCGGCGATTTTAGACAATCAACCTACCGAGCAATTCGTCACGGTTTGATGATGGGAAAATCTATACTTTTAGAACCAATTTATTCTTTCAATATTTCTGTGCCAGATTTGTGCATTGGTAGAGTTATGAATGATATTGAAAAAATGAAGGGAACTTGTACTTTGGATAATTCAAAAGATGGATTTTCAACTTTGTCTGGAAAAGTTCCCGTTTCCACAATGAAAAACTACATAAATGAGCTTCGAGTTTTTACAAAAGGTCAAGGCACAATGACTTTAACCCACGCAGGATACGAAAAATGCCACAATCAAGAAGAAGTTGTTGCAGAAATTGGCTACAATCCAAATGGAGATTTAGAAAATCCAGCCTCAAGTGTTTTTTGTGCAAAGGGTGCTGGTTTCGTTGTGCCTTGGGAAGAGGTAAATCACTACAAACACATAAAATAATTGACAGAAAATAAGGATGCTTATATGGCAATGCTTGATAAAAGTGATGAAGAACTTCGCCAAGGAAAAGTAGTTATCAAAACTATGAAAGAATTGGAAACAATGGCAACTGAATAAACAAAATCATTCTTGAAAAAGACAAAATCACTGTAAAAGCTTGTGGAGGTCATTACGAGGACTAATGTTAAATTTCAAATTTAATGACTTATTGCTGTATTTTTGATATTATCCTAGCATCACTTTTACAAAAAGGAAGACAGAAAATGTTACCAATTTTAGAAACTGAAAGATTAATTTTACGTCCTCTAACAGAAGATGACTATTTAGATTGTTTTAAATGGTGTGGGGATCCTCGCGTAAATGAATACATGATTTACACTCTTTATAAAAATGCAGAAGATGTAAAAGAATGGCTTAAAACAGTAAACACTGATGAAAAACATATTGATTACGGATTTGTGCTAAAGGAAAGTGGGAAACTCATCGGCAGTGGCGGAATATATTATCACGAAGAAAGTGATATTTGGAGTATTGGCTACAATCTAGCTTTTGACGCATGGGGAAAAGGTTATACAACTGAAGCAATTTCTAAAATCATTGAATATGCAAAAAATCGTTTTAATATTAAAGAGATTTACGGAACTTTTGCAGTAGACAACATTGGCTCCCGTCGTGTTATGGAAAAACTTGGAATGACATACCTTGAAGACACCGAATATTCTAAATTTGACGGTAGCCGAACTTATAAAGCAAAAAATTACAAAAAAGTGTTTTGATAGAAATTCAGAATTTAGGTAGTTAAAAAATAACATAATGATACGAAAAATAACACAAAAGGATAAATTATGCTTTATTTAAAACCAGCAAACTTTGAAGATTTGGACGCAGAATACGAATATGTAAAAGAAATGCCTATTGATGAAAATGGTTTTGAAAATCCTTGTTTTGGTATTTCCAAAGAAGATTTTGAAAAAAATGCTCTACCTCAAATGATAAATTATTCAAAAGGAATTGATTTACCAGAAGGATTTGTACCAGAAACTTTTTTCTTTTTGTGGAAGAAAGAAAATGAAAAAACAGAAATTGTTGGTCAGTTTAGAGTGCGCCATCATCTAATTCCCGCTTTACGGGATGGAGCGGGTCACATTGGTTACCAAATAAAAAAAGAACATCGTGGAAAAGGTTTTGGAACAGAAGGATTGCGTCTTACAATAATTGAAGCAAAGAAAATCCTTGCCCAATATGGCGAAACAGAAATTTATTTACGCTGCAACAGAACAAATCCTGCAAGTCTTGCCTGTATGATAAAAAACGGAGCCACAATTCATCATCAAGATGAAATAAAATATTACACTCGCATAAAACTTGATTCTGTCAACATTATTTAATAATAATAGTTATTCATTTGTATAGATAGCTAAATAGCCAAAAGAGATAATCACTAGTAACAAAAATAAAAAAAAAGAAAAACATAAGTTTGGGGTTTCCAAAGGGGATTCCCCTTTGGTCGTTGCCAGGAAAGGTTGGGGGTTTGGGGGGGAAGGAAAAACTACGCATCGAAAAAGTTCGGTTTTCCTTCCCCCAAATAGTTTACCAGCTTTTCAAAGCTGACTCCTCCCAAAGTATTGGGAAAATGTGTTATTATCATTTCCTAACTATTTTATAACATTTTTGAAAATGTTTGACAGCATAAAACTTGATTCTTAACAAAAAAATTATTATATTTATCTTATTCATAATTTTATCAAAATATGTTAATAAACAACACAAAATGTTAAAACATTCAACAGTTTACAAAATTTAACATATTTTTAACATTTATTTATTAGAAAAAGTTTATCTATGATTTTTGCTAAAAATAATAATTCAAAAAGAAAATTTCAGTTTTTCTTTGCTTTTTTTATCTCACTATTTTCCAATTTCTCGGCTCAAGTTCTAAATGACAGCCAATTATTAAAATCAGATAATTGGATTTATGAAGCCTTGGAAACTCTCAGTCTAGAAGCTAAAAATCCAATTTTTCTAGACACGAGTCCGATTTCCGTTGGGGAACTAAAGTTTTATCTTTCTCAAATCGAATCACAACTTGATTTTGAAAATCTATCTGAAGGAAAAGAAAAATTATATCTCCAAATAAAAGAATATTTATATACCACAAAATATTTAGGTAAAAACTCAAATCTAAAGATTTTTCCAGAAGATTCTGCTGCAAAAATTTCTATAAGCACAAAAATTAATCCAGAAATTTATCTTAGATCAAACAAAGAAATTTCTCCCAACCTAAATTATTATTACGATGATTGGTTTTTATCCTTTCCTGCCATCGCCGGAATTGCGGAAAACGTCGCCTTGGAAATTGATTTATTTTTTGGAAAAGATTATGAATCATCAATAAATCCAGATTCCATCTCAAATATTCCCAATTCTGATAGCGAAAGAGAATTTGAATATCCTGTTTTTGCTTATGGAAATGTGGGAAATAATTTCGGTAATTGGGGATTTTCTGCCACAGTGGGAAAAGAAGGTTTTGCAATCGGGGATACAAAACTTGGTTCAATAATATACAATTCTACTTTTGAAACAGACGCTTATTCCGTTTTATCTGCATATTCTTCAAATTTCAAATACAATCTTATCTTTTCCCAAGTTGATTCAAAGAAATTTTTATATTTCCACAATTTTAATATTAAGTTGTTTCAGTTTATAAAAATCGGCTTTACAGAAGGTGGACTACGAAACGGACCTGTAGAATTGCGTTTTTTGAATCCAGCAATGTTTGTTCACTCTTTTTATTCTGCCAAAGATTATGAAAAATATGAAGGCAACAAAAATTACTGCTCATATATGGGAATTACCCTTGATATTTTCCCAATTAAAAATTTGCGACTTTACGCTCTTTGGGCACAAACAGAGTTACAAACTTCTGGCGAACTAAAAAACCAACATTCAAAAATGGTTCCGGACGGATACGGTCTACAAACGGGAATTGATTTTTTATTACCTTCAAAAACAGACGGCTTTTACAAATTTAATATTGAAGGATTGTACACAACACCATATTTATATGTAAAACAAAGTCCAGAATGGTCTATGGTTAAACTCGAAAAAAAATACGGTCAATCAACAGACAAAGCTAGTTGGCTCGGAACACCTTTTGGACCTGACTCTTTCGCTTTATCTTGCAGTTTCGGCTACGAAAAACCTCAAAAATCTTCAATTGAACTTCAAAATCTTTTTTTAATGAAAGGGCAAATCGGATTAAATACGCTTTTAGAAACAACTACAATTGATGGGAAAAAATATCCATCATATTATCCAATTACAGCTTACGAGCTTGGAGTTTTAGACGAAAAAGATGCAATTTCCAAAGCACGTCACAAAGGTCTAAGTGGAACTATCCAATATAGAAATGATTTATCTCTTTCTGGCGAATATTATTTTTTTGATTTTTTCAAAGTTGCTGCAGAGGGAACTTATAGTATGATATTTAACAACAACCACGAAAAAGGTAATTTTCAACAAGGTTTTGAATTAAAACTAGTTTGCGGATTTAATCTTTTCTAAAAATAATATATAATTTTTCTATGAATCAAGAAAGCAACTATTTTACATCAATATCAAACGCAATCACCACATTATTCGGTGAAAATGTGCAAATTGAACGTGGTTTTCCTGTTCAAGGTGGCGACATAAACAAATCCTACGGAATCCAACTTTCTAACGGAAATCTACTTTTTATGAAATCCAATGAAAAATCCAAAGTGGATTTTTTTGTAAAAGAAGCCCACAACCTAAAAGCTATCGCAAAAACGAACACAATCGCCACTCCAAAAATCCTAGGATTTGGTACAGAAGATGGAGAAGAAGTTGGTTATTCTTTTTTGTTACTTGATTTTGTAGAACTTGGTAATCTTGATGCTGATTTTTGGGAAAAGTTTGCTGAAAATCTTGGAAATATGCATAAATCAACAACGGAAGCCTTTATATCAAAAGAAGATTTGGCTGAAGGAAAAATATTTGGTTTTTATGAGGATAACTACATCGGAAAAACAAAACAAATAAATAGTCCAAAAGCAACTTGGATTGATTTTTTCAGAGAAAATAGGCTTGATCCCCAATTCAAAATGGCAGAAAAGTATTTTTCAACAGAAGATTCCAAACTCATAGACAAACTTTTAGACAACTTAGCGGATTTCCTAATTGAACCACGTTCTCCAAGTCTTTTACACGGAGATTTATGGGCTGGGAACGTAATGTGCGACACAAAACCCCAAGCTATGTTAATTGATCCAGCTTGTTACGTTGGACATCCAGAAGCAGATATAGCTATGACAGAGTTGTTCGGCGGATTTAGTGATAGATTTTATGCTGCATATAAAAATACTGGACTTTTGCAACCCCAATACGAAGAACGACGAGATTTATACAATTTATATCACTTGCTCAATCATCTAAATATGTTTGGTGAAAGTTATCTTCCAGCTGTAAAATCAATTTTAGAAAAATATGTTGGATAAACTATAAATCCTCAATTCGTAGCTTTCGTTCGTGAAGAAGCAATCCAATAATCTTTGCAGCAGAGACCAAAATATCCATATCAGTATTTTGCCAAATTCGTGGATCTTTGATATCCACACGCAAAAATCCATAAGTTTCTTTACAACAAGAAATTTCACAACAAAATGATGAATGAATTTTTTGAGCCTTTAATTCATCATAGAATTCTTTTTCATTATTTGATAGTAAATGTTTAATTTGATTTACATAAAATATACCAGTGGAAGGATTTTTATTTGAACAAAAAAATCTTTCTGTTATAGGCTTAATCATTTTTTGTGGTGCCAACTGATGTAGTTTTTGAAAATAAACTTTTCCAGCACTTTGAATACACATATAATCTAGCATAAAATAAGCACTTAAAAAACTAAAAAGATTTTCGATGCCATCTTTTAAACTTGGTGAAGAAGACAAAAGTTTTATCACGTTTGAATGTAAAAACATTGAACTGAGAGTTTTGTCATTTTCCGTTTTTAAAACAATATTTGCATGTTTTTCTGGTAAATAAATGATAAAGCAATTACGACCTTTCATTTTTCCACGGTACAAAGCTTTATCCGCAAAACTAAACAATTGTTCATAAACTGTAGCATTTTCAGGAAAACGAGAAACCCCCATAGTAATTGTTACAGAAAGCCAAGGATAATCTGTAAAAGAACATTCAGCAACTTTTGCTATGGTACGATGACATTCATTCCAGATTTCATCATATTCGGTAATATTCGGATAAATTATGATAAATTCATCGCCACCAAAACGTCCAATAAATCCTCGTTTTGTTACTAATTCATTTAGTTCCTGAGCAATTTTTTCAAGAACAATATCTCCAACCAAATGCCCATAACTATCGTTCACATATTTAAAATTATCAATATCAACCAAGGCCATTGAAAAAGGGATTTTTTCTGCAATCAAATAGTGAACATACTCAACTATTATTTCGCGAGAAAAAACTTTTGTTAGAGTATCAACTGCATTTTCTTTATTTTCAAAAAAATTTTCCATAATCGCACCTACTTAGTTTTCTGAAGTACCATAATTCTGCATAACTAATTTTTAGATATATTATTCTTTAGGATATTAATCGTTTCCGCCACTGGAAGCGGTCTTGAGAAATAATATCCTTGTAAATATTCCACACCAATTTCGTTTAACAGTTCTTTTTGCTCTTCAGTTTCAACTCCTTCTGCCAAAACAACCATATCCAAATCTTTAATCATTGCAACAGTATGTTTCAATGAAACAAAAGCCTTCGGATTTGAATCACATGCCCAAACCATAGATTTATCAATTTTTACTATGGAATACGGATATTGCATAATATTTGACTGATTACTATAACCAGTTCCAAAATCATCCAATGAAAAGTTAATTCCCCTTTCATTAAAAAATTTCATAATTTTATCTAAACTATCACTTGTATTATCGGCAGTTGTTTCTGTAATCTCAAAGTCAATTAATTTATGAGGAATACGATATTTATCGATAATATTCATCAAACGAATATTTATATTTTCCTGCATACATTGAACAACCGACAAATTCACGTGAATTGTGCTTATTCCATAATCCTCTGGATGATATTCTTCGATAAAAGAACAAACCTTTTCTAATACAATTTCACCAATAGCCAAAATATCACCATTTTTCTCAGCAATGGGAATAAACTCATCTGGTGGCACAAAACCAATATTTTCATCGATTAAGCGAACCAACGCTTCCATTTTTGTATAACGATTTTCCGACAAAGAATAAATTGGCTGATAATAAACTTGAAAAGAAGCTTCATCAATTGCTTTTGAAATTGCTTGAATTATTTCGATTTCTCGGCGACGTTTTTCCAAAATATCCGTAGAAGCAAAAACAACACTATTTTTTGTATTTTGTTTCGCTTCTTTTAATGAAAAATCAATTATATCAAAAACATCATTAACTGTGGCGATATTTTTTGAACTTTGCAAACAGCAAATGTATGACCAAAGATTAACATTAACATTTATATTGTTAAAATTGAAAGCCTGATTAAATCTGTTAATAATTTTATTTGTAATTATATTAAAATCAATATGCTTTGAAAAAACTATAGCAAATTGGCGATTTGATATTCTGTAAACCCCATTTGTTTTTCCAAAGGAAAGCAAAAATGCTGCGATTTGTCTCAATAAAACATTTCCATTATGTAATCCAAATTTTTCGTTAATATAACTCAATCCTTCAACTTGGACACAAATTATTGAATATCTTTCTTTTTTGAATATTCGACTATTTATGGTTTTCTTAAAAAGATTACGATTGTAAACACCGGTTTGCACATCCATATATTCCAAAGGATTTTGCATTGTTAAATATATAAAAAACATTGCAAAAGCAATACCAATTTCTTGTAACAAATATTCTCCAAAAAACAACTGAAGAATATTTAGGATAATACATTCTGCAGAATATAGATAAACACAAAGTCTTTGCGGAATCCCAAGAACTTTATTATTTCGTATTACGATTCCACAACTTAATATAATATAATAAATTGCAATCGTATATGTAAAAAACTGTCCTTGTCCCCTTTGATACACTCCGTTTTCATCAATTTTAAAACAGGCATCTGTAAGAGGGGTAGACACAATCAATATTAAATTGAAAATGTATGGGAGAAAAATTAGTGCAAACCATTTTCCCTTAATTTTACCAGTTTCATAAACCAAAGAATAAGCAAACAAACAATACAAACATGGTACAAGATTTTGAACTACAAAATGACTAAGATTTACAATGTAATTTATTATTATTTCATCTTTTGTACAAAAACTACAAGTTATAGCAGACAAAATATCTGTAACCACAGAGCAAAGGGAAACAATAAGTAATTTTTTATATACTCGATTTGAAAAAGTGTTTAAATGATTAAAAGTTGAATATACAATTAAAACAACCAGAATTAAGGCAAAAGCTACAATATCATAATGTATAATCCACTGCATAATAACTCCATAATCTTCACAAAATTATATCACATATAGGAAAATCCATTATGTTTTTTTTACAATCAATCAAGTAATTTTACGAAAAAAAAGGCAAACTCCAATAAAATGAAGTCTGCCCTATTTCGCACAAAATATTTGTATTATTTAATCATTCCGTGGTATTCTTGAAGGGATTTAACTCCACCTTCTCCACCATGTCCGTTTTTAACACTAGCAATACCTTGTACAGCTGCTTTTGCTCCTGCCAAAGTTGTAATGTAAGCAACTTTGTATTTTAGACAAGCTTTGCGGATAGTTTTTCTATCTTCTGCGTAATTGCGTTTTGCTTTTGGTGTGTTAATTACAAGGCAAACTTCTTTGTTCATAATTGAGTCTAGAACGTCTGGGCGACCAGCACCAATTTTGTTTACAACATCACATTTGATTCCGTGAGCATTGTAGAAGTCTGCTGTTCCGTCTGTAGCAAGAAGTGTAAAGCCAAGTTGTTGCAAAGTTTTTCCGATAAACAATACTGTGTCTTTTTCGTTTTCTTTATCGCTTAAAGAAATAAGCACTTTTTTGTTTTCCCAAGCAGTTGGAGCGTGTGGTAAATCTGCCCCAGCAGCTTCTTGAGATTTATAGAAACTCAAAGCAAAGTCTTCAGCCATTCCCAAAACTTCACCAGTTGAACGCATTTCTGGTCCAAGAATTGGGTCAACACCTGGGAAACGAGCCCAAGGTAAAACAGCTTCTTTTGAACCGTAGTATGGAATTACCTTGTCTTTTAATCCAAGATTTTCTAAAGATTCACCAAGCATCAAACGAGTTGCAAGACGAGCCATTTGTGTATTACAAACTTTAGAAACAAGAGGAACTGTTCTAGAAGCACGAGGATTTGCTTCGATTACATAAACTTTTCCATCTTCAATTGCGTATTGCATATTCATCAAACCGCAAACTTTTAAGTTTTCTGCAATTTTGCGAGTATATTCTTTGATTGTATCAAGATTTTCCTGACTAATGCTAACTGGTGGAATTACACAAGCAGAGTCACCTGAGTGAACACCTGCCAATTCAACGTGTTCCATTACAGAAGGAATGTAAACTTCTTTTCCGTCAGACAAAGCATCAGATTCACATTCCAAAGCGTTTTTCAAGAAACGGTCAATCAAAAGTGGTCTGTCTGGAGTAACACCTACAGCTTTTGCAACATATTCTTTAAGAGTTGCTTCGTCGTAAATTACTTCCATTCCACGACCGCCCAAAACAAATGAAGGACGAATCATAATTGGATAACCAATTTTGTCTGCACAAGCTTTTGCTTCTTCAAAATCAATTGCCATTCCACTTTCTGGCATTGGAATTTCAAGTTTTTCCATCATGTGGCGGAAAATATCACGGTCTTCGGCAGCATCAATGCTATCAATTGAAGTTCCAAGAACATTTACACCGTTTTCTTGAAGTTCACGAGCAATATTTAATGGAGTTTGTCCACCAAACTGAACAATAACACCCATTGGTTTTTCTTTTTCGTAGATTTGAAGAACATCTTCTGTTGTAACAGGTTCAAAGTAAAGTTTGTCAGATGTGTCGTAGTCTGTAGAAACTGTTTCTGGGTTACAGTTTACAATGATTGTTTCATAACCCATTTCTTTAAGTTGCATTGCAGCATGACAACAACAATAGTCAAATTCAATACCTTGACCAATTCTGTTTGGACCACCACCCAAAACCATAATTTTCTTAGGATTTGTAGAAGCAGTTGATTTATCTTCGCAGTTGTATGTTGAATAGTAGTAATTTGCATTTTCTACACCGCTAACTGGAACAGCAAGCCATCCTTCTTTAATTCCAAGTTCTTCACGTTTTTTACGAATATCTTTTTCTGCAACTTTAAGGATTTTAGAAAGATATTTATCACTAAATCCGTCTTTTTTAGCTTTAATTAAAAGTTCATCACTTGGAAGACGACCCATTGTCTTAAGCATTTCTTCTTCAAGTTCAACAAGTTCTTTCATTTCTTGTAGGAAATGAATTTTTACATGAGTTAAAGAATTTAATTTCTCTAAAGAAACACCTTTTCTTATAGCTTCATATAACTGGAAATAGCGTTCAGAACTTGCAGTTTTAAGCATTTCACAAAGTTCTTCTGCAGATTTTTTATTAAAATCTTTAGCAAAACCAAGTCCTGAGCGACCGTTTTCAAGACCACGAATTGCTTTTTGGAAAGTTTCTTTGAAAGTTTTACCAATGGCCATAACTTCACCAACAGCTTTCATTGAAGTTCCAAGACTGTCTTCTACACCACGGAATTTTTCAAAAGCCCAACGAGCAAATTTTAATACAACATAATCTCCATCTGGAGCTCCACCTGGAGTATATTTATCAAGAGTTCCATCACGCCAGTAAGGAATTTCATCCAAAGTTAAACCGCTTGCCAATTTTGCAGAAATCAAAGCAATTGGGAAACCTGTTGCTTTTGAAGCAAGAGCAGAAGAACGGCTTGTACGAGGGTTAATTTCAATAATAACAATTCTGTCTGTTTTGCGATTGTATGCAAACTGAACGTTTGTTCCACCAATAACACCAATGCTTTCTACAATTTTGAAGGCTTGTTCACGAAGTCTATTTTGCAAAGATTCTTCAATTGTTAAGAAAGGAGCTGCACAGAAAGAATCTCCAGTGTGAACACCAACTGCATCAATATTTTCAATAAAACAAATTGCAACCATTTGATTTTTAGAATCACGAACAACTTCAACTTCAAGTTCTTCCCATCCTAAAATAGATTCTTCAATCAAACATTGGCGTGTCATAGATAAATCAAGACCGTTTGCTACAATTGTACGAAGTTCTTCAACATTGTAACAGAAACCACCACCTTGACCACCCATTGTAAAGGCAGGACGAACTACCAAAGGGAAACCAATTTGTTCAGCAATCTTTTCTGCTTCTTCAACAGTGTGACAAATTCCAGAACGAGGAGTATCAATTCCAAGTTTTTGCATAGTTGCTTTAAAGATTTCACGGTCTTCACCTTTTTCAATAGCTTCAAGGTCAACACCAATAACTTTTACGCCATATTTATCCAAAACTCCAGCTTTGTTTAATTCACAAGCCATGTTAAGACCTGTTTGTCCACCCAAGTTTGGAAGAAGAGCATCTGGTCGTTCTTTTTCAATAATTTGAGCAATACGTTCAACATTCAAAGGTTCAATATAAGTAGCATCTGCCATTACTGGGTCTGTCATAATTGTTGCAGGGTTTGAGTTTACAAGAACAATTTTGTATCCTTGTTCACGCAAAGCCTTACAAGCCTGAGTTCCCGAATAGTCAAATTCACAAGCCTGACCAATAACAATCGGACCTGAACCAATAATCATTACCTTGTTGATGTCTTCTCTTTTTGGCATTCTATACTCCTATAAAAATAATTTACCCAAAAAAAAACTGACCTTAAAAAAAGCCAGTTCTAAAAATTCAATAAATTGCAATTTAAAAAATAATTATATGAAGTTGAAATTTTGTTTTGCATAGAAAACAGAGAGTTCAATTTTTCTTTAACAATAATTTTTTCAGCTATCATACTGAAATCAAACTATACCAAATTTTTTAATTTTGTACTAGTGTTTTTTTAAAAACTTGCAAAGATTTCTAAGATTTTCATACGATTGCAATTTTTCCCCTTTGTATAAACAAATAAAGTAACTTCTGAGTTATTTAAAAGAAAAGTGTACCTATTTCTAGATACACTTTTCTTTTTCAATTTCTATCTATCAATCATCCATTGAATTATCAAAACCTACTGGAAATAGATAAAAATCTTGAACTTTTAATGAATAAGTTGAATTTAGAGCTCGTTGTGGTTGTGAATCACTTACCAATGGTACTGAAAAATCATAAGAAATTGTTTCAAAACCATCAGCAGAAACTTCGATTGTAAAGTTGAAAACTTGGTTTTCCCCAGATTTCTCTGCACAGATTGGTTTTACCCAAAATGAAAATACACCTTTTGTTAGTGCAGAAGTTGTATTTGGATTTTGCCAAGTATAATCCACCATCTCACAAAGCTCATTATTTTGTTTTAGAACAACTTTTGCTCCTGCAATTGGCTCAAAAGTTCCACCATCATAAACTGCTCCAATAAAAGTTGGGAAATTGTATGCTGGATTTTCAGAATTGTCAGTATTTTTATTATTTTTTTGTGCGTGATAAGGTCTTCTTGCGTTGGAAATTGCTTGAATTCCTTCGATAACCAAAGCGTCAATATCAGCTTTTAATTGAGTATCATCTGTACTAACATTGTGGGAAACACCTCTTCCAGAAACAACGTATTTTGGAGGGATTCTGTTTAATACATAACTTGCTGTATCAAGCCGACAATGTTCGCAATCACATGAGAGCCAAGAAACATTTTGGTTTTTCATTTGATCGTAAAAATCGTTTACATGTTTAAAAACCTTTTCTTCCATTAAATTGTGTACATTCATTTGGGCACCTAACCTTTAATTTTCAGATATTTTTTCATTGTGTTTAATCTCACAATGTGATATTTTATTTATATGATTTATAGAATAAAAAGTAACCTAAAATCATTTTGCCACTCATCTTTGTTCCTTTTGATTTTTTGTTTAGTATCTTGTACAAAATTAACTTCTCCAGAAGAAATCTATACTATTGATGATACAGACACAATCCGTTATGAAACCAATAACAGAATCGAAAATACAACTTGGACAGAAGAAATCCATAAATCAAAATTGGTAGAAAAAAACGTAAAAAGCAATTCTAAAGTAGACATATTTTATTCTGAAGTAAAAATAAGCCAAAATATTGGCGAACAAACAGAAAACCCCATATATCCAAAAATAGAAGATTTTTGCTCTTTAGACCTTTCTAATATAGATTTTAACACAAAACTTGAAATAACAAAACTTATAAATAAAATAAAAGAAGAAAATATTACGAAATCAGACTTTTTATTGGGATATCAGCACGAAAAAATCCTTTTTGACTACGAATTTTCCAAACATTCTAAAATTTTAGGTTATTTTTTAGGTTCTCCTTTGGAACAATCTGAAAATCACATTTTTATTCCTGTTCAATTTTTGTTTGAGGACGGGAAATTAAACAGCAAAATTTATTTAGAAAAAAAAGATAACACATTTAAAATTAAGCAAATAGTTTTTGGAGAATTTATCAGTGACCAATAAAATTTTAGGGGTTGAACGAGATGTTGTCTTAATGTCTCTCTATTCTTATCACACAAATTTGATATTAAGTTCAAAAGATGATAAACCTAAAATTATTTCTCCACAAAATTTTAGCATTCCTGCACAGAATCTAATTTTCATTTCTAAAAACTTTTTTCTCTCAACCCTTCCAAATTACGAAGAAAATACTGAAATTACTGTATGTTTTTTTTATCAAGGGCGAGGGATTTTTTTCAAAACTGTTCCTAAAACTGCCACAACTGGATACGGACTGATTATTCCGCAGATTTTGTACAAACAACATGATAAAAATCAAAAACAAGATTATCAAGTTACAGGGAAACTTTTTTATACTGGAAAAGAAGAAAAAGGACGATTTCTCTCCTGTTTTTCAAACTCAAAATATCCTTTATTCACTCCATTTTTGTGGCAATATTTTTCAGAAGCGGAATTATTTGCTTCGGCTAAATTATTGTTTGAAATCGCTAGAGTGGAAATTTGTAGCAAAGATGCTGATTTGGAAAAATGTTTTACATCACAACAAAAAATTTTGTATCTTCCTGAGGGAAAACTTCCAAACAAAGTGTACTTTCCCTACGAAGCCACTTTTACATCGCAAGATTCTTTTGATGTTTATATGGATTTTGGAAAAGAAGTTTATATTCCAATTTTAGACAAATCAAAAGGCGAAAAAATTCCCCACTCAATTTGCAACATTGTACAGGATTCTGTAACTATTTCTCCTTTGGAAATTGAGGATTCTGTCTCTTCTTTTCCAATTTGCAGATTTTTGGCAGCCGACAATGAGGAAGTTGAAATTATCCAAGGACGAGCGGCTCCTCTAGAAATCCTTTATATCAATGATGGAATGGTTATTTTAGGTTTGAAACAGGGGGATTTTCCCCTACAACGAGGCAACGAATATCCTTTATCCTTGTTTATAAATTTACCAATTGGAAAACGAGAAGTTTTTCTTACAGTTTTTGTTTCTCGAGTTTTTGAATATTCTGGAAACAATAACAAAACTAGAACAGCCGCTGTTTGTCGATATACTTCAATCAAAGAAGAAGATAGACGGTTTTTATTTGAAAAACTTTACAATTCTCGATATATGTAAAATCTTTTATTTATTTTGGTGTTTTTTTTGTTGATTTCTTTTCAAGGCTCTTTCTTTTGCAAGTCGATTTAAGATTTTTGCCATAGAAGAAGCAACAGCTATCCCAATAGCAATAGCTCCTGCGGCAGTTAAAGTTGAAAATCCTGTAGACAAGGCATTTTCCATATTTCCACTAACGGCAGCTTCCATAGTTTGAAACATTCCGCCCCCGGGAACCAAAGGGAAAAGTCCTGGTAAAAGATAAACGGTTGCAGGATTTTTGAAAATAACTGCAAAAATTTCAGAAAGAAGTGCTACTACAAAAGCTCCAGCAAAATATGCCACCGCCAACGAAGGCGAAGTATTTTTTATCACTAGATAAACAAACCAGCCAAAAGAAGCTACAATTCCTGCACGAACTATATCATATTTACTTGTATTAAAAACGATTGCAGAACCAACTGTTGCTCCAAAGGAAGCTATAACTGAAATTGTAATCTCTAAAGCACTCATAAAATTACCCTATTATTTTTGACATTATCATAAAAACAGTTACAGCACCTGTAGAAAGACCTGCAGCTGTCATAAAAGCGTCCATAATTCTAGCGGTTCCAGAAACTAAATCACCAGAAATAATATCTCGTATTCCGTTTACTATTGCCAAGCCTGGAACAACTTGCATCAAAGTGGCAATCATTACAACAAAGGTTGAAACATCAAATCCCACATTTTTTCCAATTGTTCCAACTAACCAAGCAAAAATTGCAATAAATCCTCCAGAAAACATTGATGTAACAAAACTTCCTAATGGAAAATGACTTACTCCAAGCAGTGCAATTCTCAAAATTAAGCCAATAACAAAGGAAAAAACAGCTTCTAGAAAATGTCCCCCTAGCATAAAAGCAAAACAAAAGGAATTTAGGGCGGCTCCCAAACAAACCAGCCAATTCGAATTTACTGGAGCTTTTTCGATTCTGTCCAAAAGAGCTTCCACTTGTTTTAAGTCTGAGATAAATTGACGACGCTCAAGTCTACGGGCAAGATTTGAAACTTGTGATACTTTTTGAAGATTTACAGAAGATTTTGTCACACGGCGAATGGCAGAATGATAATGGTCATCATCATCTGTATATGAAAACATAATAACTGTGGGAGTTACAAAAGCTGAAGCAGTTTTCGCACCAAGAGCTTTTGCAACGTGTACTATTGTTTCTTCAGTTCGATAAGTTTCACCACCATTTTCCAAAACTATACATCCAGACCTTAGTGCAATTTTTATCATATCTTCACAAGTAATCATATTTGAAATATAATAGAAATTATTCACAATTACTAGATATAAATCTAGAACATATAAAAATTTAATTATATAATATTATTATGAGTAGAATAAATTTAGAAAAAAGTGCTATAGAATGTTTAGAAGAATGGTTGGATTCATATCTTAATTTTGAGAGAACGCCAAAAAAAGGAATCTTTTGGCTAGATACAATTAAGTTTTTGTGTAATCGTTTCAACAATCCAGAAAAAAGTTATAAATCAGTACATATTGCAGGGTCGAAAGGCAAAGGCTCTGTTTCCACAATGTTAAGTTCTATTATCAAAGAATATGTGGGAAGTTGCGGATTGTATACATCTCCACATATTTTGTCCTTAAGCGAAAGAATTACAAATGCACAAAATCCTTTTGATGAAAAAATTTATGAAGAAGCATTAAAAGAACTAGTTTATAAAGTAGAATCAATTATTCCAGAACAACTACCAAATAAAAGAGAAATCACTTGGTTTGAGCTAATAACTTTGTACGGATTTTTATGCTTTAGAAAAGCTAATCTTTCATGGGCAGTTTTTGAAACTGGACTTGGTGGACGTTTGGATTCTACAAATATTCTTACACCAGAACTTTCTGTAATCACTCCTATTGAGCTTGAACACACAGAGTTTTTAGGTGATACAATCGAGAAAATTGCCTTTGAAAAAGCAGGAATAATAAAGGATTCTGTACCAGTTTGCGTTTCTTTTCAATCAGAAGCAGCAAAAAAAGTACTAGAAGCAAAAGCAAAAGAAACTAATTCCGCAATTTATTTTATTGAAGATTATCTTTCAAAAATTGAATATTTATATCCAAAAATCAATGAAAGCTTTGATTCTAACAAAATGGAAATCCAACTAACTTTTAACAAGTTTTTTTCACGACCAATTAAAGCAAAATTAGCCTTAATTGGAAAAATTCAAGCCGAAAATGCAGCTTTGGCCGCCTTATGCGCAAAAATTTTGTTTAAAGATATTTCAGAGGAAATTATCGAAAAAGGTTTGGAAAATGCTTTTCTTCCAGGACGCTTCGAGATTTTGGAAAATCCCTATAATTCTGGAAAAAAAATAGTTTTAGACGGAGCACATACTGTAAACAGCATTTTTGGAACAATAGATTCTTTTGGAAAGATTTTCCAAGATAAATCCAACCTTGTTTTTGCAGCCGCTGCGGACAAGAATGTTCAACATATTGCAAAAGAATTGATAGAATGTCAATTATTTGAAAAAGCCTATTTAACAAAGCCAGGTTCTGTAAAACAAAGTGATTTATCTTTGGTAAAAGAAGCATTTCAAGAAAAAGCTACAAATCAGTTTTCTTTTGTAACAGATGAGGATTATGGAAAGATTTTGGAATCAGCGATTTTAGAATCTGGAAAAGAAAACAGACATCTTTTGATAACTGGCTCATTTTATTTGATTGCAGAGGCAAAAAAAGTTCTCTGTGCAATTTCATCTAAAAATTCTTCTGATAATGAATAGTTTTTCCCCAAAAAACTAATTTCTGATGCAAAAAAAAGCATATTTTTTTCATCAGAAAATTGTGGATTGTAAATTTTATCCCCAAAAACTGGCATTTTTTCACTAGCAAGATGACTTCTTACTTGGTGGCGAAATCCAGAAAAGATTTGACATTTGATTTTGTAGAGTTTTAGATTATCCTTTTTCAAAAACTCTTTGATAGCAACAATTTTTGTAGAATAAATCCTATTTCCACATTTTTTTTGATTCGCTCTTGTTTCTGATTTTGGATCGAAAATCGGCTTTACACTAGCTCCCTTTTCCCCAAAAGCTCGGAAATAACTTGATATTGTTTTCCCTTCTAAATCAGAATCAATTTCACAAGAAGTAGCAGAATATGCTGTATAAGTTTTTGCAAAGCGATTTTCAACTTGCTCTTGATTTATAGCATCATAGAATTCTTGATTTTTTGCAAAAAGTAGAATTCCAGCAGTATCTGTATCCAACCGATGAAGAAGTCCTCCATCATTTTGATTTTTCCCCTTCACTTTTGCAACTTCTGGAAAATCTTTTGCTATAAGTTCATAACAAGAATTTGGAGTTTTTCCAATGCAAGATGGTACAGAGGAATTTTTGAAAACCACAAGATAATCATCAGTTTCTGCCAAAACAGAATAGGGCTTATTTTCCATTAAAGAACTCCCATTTTTTGTACTTTTGCTTCAATGAAAATAAAATCTTTTTAAATCGTTTCGGAACTGGAGCTACGAAAAACTTTTTTTCGCCAGAAGGTATTTTTATTCCCAAAACTCTCGCGTGTAACATTAGTGTTGCATCTGGAAAGTTGGTATCTTTTCTCGTATAAATTGGATCGCCTAAAATCGGACAACCTATGTGTTTCAAGTGGACTCTGATTTGATGAGTTCTTCCAGTGTGAAGTTTTAATTTCATCAAAGAGTATTCCCCGTAAACTCCAAGACAAGTATAATCTGTATGTGCAAATTTTCCCTTGGTTTTATCCTCTGTGGCAATAAATTTCTTTCGATTGTGGGAATCTCTAACAATTTGAGTTTTTATTTCCCCTCTACCTCGAGGAGGTTTTCCTTTTACGATGGCAATATATTCTTTGTAAACCTTTCGCTTATAAAACTTTGATTGAAGCCACTCTTCTGCTTCACGTGTTTTCCCTGTAATTATTACTCCAGAAGTATCCTTATCCAAACGATGAACGATTCCCGGTCTATTATTGTTTTTTGTAATTGTCTGTAAACTTTCAGACGGTTCAGCATTTTTCGGAGAATTGTTTAACCAATGGAAAAGCAAAGCATTTACCAAAGTTCCAGTCCAATTTCCAGCCCCAGGATGAGTTACCATTCCTTGAGATTTATTGATTACTGTAACATCATCATCCTCATACAAAATATCCAAAGGTATGTTTTCTGGTAAAACATCTTCTTGAACAGGGTCTTCAAATTGGATTTCTACAATTTCTCCGCCTTTCAATTTACAAGATAATTTTACATCTTTGTTATTTACTTTTATGGACTTTACACCTTGTTTTAGTCGAGATCGAGTAATATTTTGATTTGCCGCAACATAAGAATCAAGCCTTTCTGGTTGACTTAAACTGGAAACAGAAAACTGTAATAAATCCATTACTGAATTTCCTCTAAGATTACAGCTTGATTTTGTTCTTCTTGTGCTTGAATTTGTTTTTTTTCTGATTTTTTATCTTTTACGACAGAAACCACATAATCCGTAACACCAATTAACAAACTAATTCCAAGACTTGTAAAAAATATGCCGTATTGTTCATCTGTGGTAAATCCAGATTTATCTTTTTCCAAAGGATTTGGAATACCGTCTGCAAAATTGTTTTTCATTCCCTTAAACAAAGAATAAGCAAAAGTAGTAGACATTGTTGTAAAAGGCAAAGAACCAAGAGTAACAATTTCTGAGCGACGTAGATTTTTTAGCCAAGAAGGAGTTTCTTTTCCTTCTCTATATTCATCAATTTTTACAGAAGGTTCATTTGCAAACAAGGAAAATGAAAGAGTAAAAATCAATAAAAATGCTAAAAATCTTGAAAACTTAGACATATTGTCTTGCTCCAAAAATTGCAGTTCCAATTCGCACAATTGTAGAACCCTCTTCTATGGCAATCTCAAAGTCAGAGGACATTCCCATAGAAAGTTCTGTCAAAGGTAGCTCTTTGTATTGAGATTTTAATTTTTCTGATAATGTAGCAAGTTGTCTAAAGGACTGGCGAATAAGGTTTTTATCCTCGGTAAGTGGAGCCATTGTCATAAAACCATCACATTGAATACCAAGTTTTTTATTTTCTCCAGCCA
Source organism: Spirochaetaceae bacterium (assembly GCA_017416145.1). Taxonomy (GTDB): domain Bacteria; phylum Spirochaetota; class Spirochaetia; order Treponematales; family Treponemataceae; genus Treponema_I. The sequence goes on from JAFQDD010000003.1 coordinate 58,496, forward strand.
ATTCCAAAGCCCTTTCCAATTCTCCAATATCTGTAAAACCAGATTTTGATTCCTCTCCAGTATGAACCTCAAACAAAAGTTTCAAAACCTTAGAATTTTCCATCTTTGATTTTTGTTTGATAATTTCTTGCAACAATTCGATTCTATCAACAGACTGAATACAAGAAACAATTGGCAAAATCTGTTTTACCTTATTTCTCTGAAGACTACCAATTAAGTGAAGCTCAGTTTTTTCCCATTTTTCTAAAATACTTGGAAACTTTCCACAAGCTTCCTGTACCCGATTTTCCCCAAACAAAAATTGATTTGCTTCCAAGGCTTCAATCACAGCTTCTGCTGGATGAAATTTACTTACAGCCATCAAAGCCACAGATTCTGGATTTCGCCCAGCTTTTATTGCAGCATTTTGGATAGTTTCTTTAATTTTTAATATATTATCTTTGATTGAAAAATTTTCAGCCATTTATTTTTCCTGTGAATAAAAATCAAAATACACATCAGAAAGTCTTAATATTTGTTCAATATCAAGTTTTTCAGCTCGGATAGAAAAGTCAATATTTGCCTTTGACAAAATAGCTTCTGTTTCTTCTGAACTATTTGTTATAGAATTTAAGTTGTTTTTTATAGTTTTTCTCCGTTGCATAAATATTGCTCGTAAAACTTTCATAAAAGTTTTTGGCTCTTTGCAGCAAGGGAAGTTTTCTTTTTTGACCATAAGAACCGAACGAGATTCTACATTTGGTTTTGGCCAAAAGCAACCACCAGATAAATCTGTAATATTTGAAATATCATAAGCCCACTGACACAAAACAGAAAATGATGAATAATCTTCTGTTCCAGGTTTTGCTGCCATACGCATAGCAACTTCTTTTTGAACAGTTATCACAGCCCGAGGAAAGCGAACTCCCTCAGAAATCATATCCGCCACAATGGCAGCCGCCACGTTGTAAGGAAGATTCCCAAAAAATCTATCTGGTAACCCATTTTCTTTGTAATAATTTTTCCAAGTTTTTAGCACATCCCCTTCTACTAGAGAGAAATTTTGGTTTCCATCAAATATTTCTTTTAAAACTCCTGCAAATCCTCTATCAATTTCAAAAGCTGTTAGTTTACCACCTCGTTCAACAATTTCAGAAGTCATACAGCCAAGTCCAGGACCAACTTCCCAAACTGTAGTATTTTCATCGACTTTTAGAGAATCCACCAAAAGTTTTCTTGCTTGGCTATTTATCAAAAAATTCTGACCAAATTTTTTTTGCATTGCCATCCCTCGTTCATCAAGAAAATTTTTCAATGCAACTGGCGAATCATAATTTATTTTTAGTGCCATAAAAATCCTTTATAAACTTATATTGAAATCTGGATAATCGGAAACTTCGCAAAAAAGTTTACTATCCACGTTAGTATTACATAAATCACAGACATTATACAACCAATTGGAGATAAAAGAAAAGGGATAATCAAAGATAAAATCAAAGCAAATATTCCAAAAGACAAAAAAATTGAAGCTAAAGGACTTACTACCACAGAAGCAATTACTCCAAAAGGAGAATAAGTTCCAAAACCTACAAGACAAATTGGAGAAGTGATAAGTTGAGCTCCAAGAGATGATGAAATATCACTAGATAATTTTTTGGGGAAAATCTTGCAAAACAAAGGTAAAAATAATTTTTGACCAAAATCCAAACCGATTAAAGCACAATATGACAAAATAAATCCATAATTATATATATGACTAGGAAATATTGAAATTTGAATCAAAAAACTTAAGGACAAAATCCCCAAAAGATTTGTTTTAATATCTAATTTTTTGAAAACCGAGCCTAAAATCATACAAAGTAAAGCTCGAAACAAACTTGGGGAAAGTCCAGCAAACCATACAAAAATCATCACTATAATTAGGGAAATCATTTGGGATTTCTTTTTGGTGATTTTGTTTGGAAGGGAAGCAAAAATTGATAAATGCATTCCTGATAAAGCCAAAACATGAGCCAAACCAGCATTATTAAATGATTTTTGCACTTCTTCAGAAGTGTATTCCCTAGAACCAGAAAGCAAAGCCAATAACAAACCGCCACATTCTCCCCAATTATAAAGGATTCTCTTCAACATTAAACGAGAATAAGCTCGGTAAAAATTAATTTTCGACTTATATCCGTGGGAAACAACTTCTTCTACATAAAAAGCCGGAGAACCATCTTCCCTTTCTAAATAACTGACTTTTGAAACAAGAGAAATCCCATTTTCAATAATGGGAAACTGGCTTTGAAAACCGTATGTTTGTTCTAAATCAACAGTAGGCAGACTTTTTTCCTGTACTGTAGATTTTCGTGTTTTTGCAACTGTGTTCAGTTTTCCAGGATAATAAGCTTCTACTATTTCACTTGGAATATACAGCGAAACTTCTCCTCTGGCAGAGCTAGAAAAACCTTCCTTTGAAAAGACATAATTTGGAGAAAAAACGACTGAATAAGTCTTTCCAGAACTTGATTTTACTGGGTTAGACATGACAGTCCCCGATAAAATCTCCACATCAGAGTTTTTTAGCAAAGTAAAAAAGGGTTTACTAGTTTTTGGTGTAATAATTCCAGTATAAAAAAGAAAAATACACAGCAAAGAGGCAATAATTGTTGGTGAAAAATGTTTCAATTAAAATTTTAGTCCTGCAAGTGCCACACGGGAAGCCTCGATAATTTCCTCTGAATAAGACAAATATCCCACATAAAGAAGATTATCAAATGCAGTTTTGTTACCAAGGTTTCCAAGTGCGTTAATAACAGCAAGTACTACCGACTCGCTGCAGGAAATACCTTGTTCTGTTTGACTATTAAAATAAGCCAAATAATCTGACAAAATTGAACTTGCTTTTGATGTTGCCAATTCTTCCACACAGGAAATAATTTCGATATAGTCATCTTCAGCTAAAGATTCATTTTCGTATTCAGATCGAGCAAAATTGAAAAAACTTACTACCAAATCAGCCGAACGAGTCCAACCAACTCGTCTAAGTTCTCTAATCGCAGAAAGTTGAAAATCAATTAACTCATTTTTTTGATTAGTATCTCCTATATAAATAATAGATACCTGCAATGCTTTTTCTGCAATTTCTGCCCGTAAAAAGTCAGAATTTTTTTCATTATTTAGCACAATTTTAAGAGCAAGATGTTTTTCAGATAAAGAACCCTTTTCGATAATAGAAACCATATCAGTTTTGTATCTTTCAACAAATCCTGATATTACATTTTCAGACTGTTTTCTAACGGATTCTGGAACATTTGTAGAAGCAGCATATTTAAATAATACTGGAAAAAATGAAGAATCATCAATTTGTTCCATTGTAGAAATCAACAATTCCATTGGTTCTTCTTGGGGATTTTCCAACAATGAAAAACCATAATCCTTTAGTAAAATATTTATCTTTGAATCATTGATTTGCAATTTTGATATAGAATTCAAAATCGAATTTCTAATTATTTCTGAATCATACAATGGAAACAAATCAATAAAAAATTGTGAAACCTTGCTTTTATCAACCTTGTCCAAATTTTCCACTGTAATTTTTGCCAACTGAATCATTGAATCATCAGTTTTTAAAATATCTCCGTAATTTACCACAAAATCCATAGAAGATAAAAATATTTCTTCAAGATTTTCTTCCATTGTGGCAGCTTCACTTATTACTTGAATTTTATCTTGCAAATTTCCACGATAAAATGTTTTTTTTAGAATCATAATCTGTTCATCTTGAGAATTTGCAAAAATCATCATAGGAATTAGTATAATTAAAATTGATAAAAAGTTTTTTTTCATTTTTGCTCCAAATTTTTTGAAACTGAAGATTCTTCTTTTAAGAAATCTTCAAAACTTTGTGTTTGCAAAGAATCTTCTCCATCCTTGGAAGATTCCACCTTTTGATTTGTATTTGTAGTTCCATTTTTTTCAGAAACTGGTTCTGTAATTTCTTCCTTTTCTGAAGAAGCATCACTTTCTGCTTGAGACATAGCCTCAAAAGCATCTTTTTCTTCTTGAGGAATAACATTATAAACATAAGTTAAGATTTCATTTTTCATTTTTTGAGGCAAAGTTACACATTCAAAATGCAAACGAGATTGATTTGAATTTTGGTTATATTCTACAGCTCGAACCACGCCAAACATTACAATGTATTCTTCACCTAGTTGAAATTGAATCTTAATTTTTATGTTTTTTTGCCCTTTTCCTCCAATACGAATCAAAGCTCCGTCTTCGGACAAATCTTCTATTAAACATTTTAATCCGCTAGAAGTTTCAATTGCTGTTTGGCTCATAGTTTCAGAATTTACAATATAAAGCTGCCCAATAATGTTACAGGCACATCGCACAGATTTTCGTTTTTGAGAGCGAATCAGATTTTCCGTGTGTTCCAATTGCAAAACTGAAGCACCGTTAAAAGCTCCAGCATCTTTGACGATTGTATCAAAAACATATCCAGCATCTCCGGCTCTTTGAAGATAAACACTAACAGATTTTCCAACCCATTCAGTGGCCGAAAGCAAAATCACATTTTTTTGTAGTGGCAAAGTTATTACCAAATCTCGACCAACATTTACAACTTTTGAAGAAAAAACACCAAAACCTTTCAAAACAATTCTAATTTTTTGACCAGACTTTAAAGATTTTGTTGATTTCATTGAATGACTATTTTTTGGGTCCAACTCAACCTTGGTTCGATAATTGTATAATTTTTCTACAAATTTTTGAATTTTTGGATCATTTTCCACGTGACGCTCTTGTGCATCCTTTAAAATAAAAGCAATGCAGTTATTTAATGCAGGAACTGATAAAAATAATGAAACCGGTTCTGGAATATTTGCAAAGGAAGCAGCTTGATAAAGTAAATAAATTTCTTTTGCCTTAAAACCAGAATCCAATCCTGTTGAAAAAAACTTTATAAAATCACTTTTGTGATACAAAAATCTCACAAAAATAATTAAAAGTAAGACAAAAATTATGAAAAAAACTGCACCAATCAAAACAAACCCTCTATATTTTTAAAATCAATTGATTATTTTATATTATTATAGCATATTATTTTAGGAATATGTATTATTTTGCAGAACTTTTTGTAATTTTAACATTTTTTATTTTACCACCAATTTTTTCAACTACGCCCTCAGCAGGTTTTATTCAATTCACTTTTTATCAGATTCTAATATATGGATTTTTGGGAATTTATTGTTTAATTCGAGGGAAAAATCTTGTAACAGAAAACACTTTTTTTTCTCGAGAAAATACAAAAAAAATCTCAATAAAACATCTTCTTGCATTATCAATAATTATCTTAATATTCTTATTTTCAAACGGATATTTATGGAAAATAATTGCAGGATTAAATCAAGAAAAAATTCAACTTCAAAAATCAGTTTTCTATCAACTTTTTCAAATCTTTGGGATTTTGGTTTATGCCTTTTACGAAGAAACGATGTATCGATATTTTTTGCCAACTTCCATCGGGAAAAATCTTAGCATTATTTCAAAATCTGAAAATTCCCCAAAATGGATTTTTACATTAAGTGAAATAATTGCTTTGCTTCTTTTTTCTTTTGGACATCTTTATATGGGGATTTTCGCTGTATTAAACGCTTTTTTTGCAGGAATTGCTTTGCGTTTTTTGGTTTGGAAAACTAAATCTGTTTTTCCAAGCACAATTATCCACTTTATTTATAATTTGGTTTTGTATTTATCAATGTTTACCAAGGCATAAAGTGGCACAAAAACAATAAATCGGCCAGATTTAGCAGAGATTTTGCAAGTTTTAGTTTCTTGATTTTCAAGACGATTACTTAAACTAAGTTGATTTTCTTCCCAATTTACAAGACTCAAATCCCACTTTAGATTTTCTGATTCAATTTGATATTTGGATTTTTCAAAACCATTTGTAAAAATTGGAAACACAGAAATCACAGAATCTTTTTGCAAATTAGAAATTTCCAAAGTGTGGAAGTCTGTTTTTGAATCAAGGCAAATTATTCCCTGCTCTTTTCCAAGCCAAACATTTGGATAATTTTCGGTTTTGTACAGATTTAAAATTCCAAAAAGATGGTCTAAACGACCACCATCGCCACCAACTAAAATTGTAAAAAGCTTGGTTTTTGTGTTAAAGCAATTTGAAGCACATTGAGCAGCGACGTAGTTTTTTGCTTCCATTAGAGCAAGTTCTGTATCAGTGTAATCTTTGTCTTTTGGCCAACTTAGGATTTTGTAATCTGTTTTTGGTAGAAATAAGTCTTCTCCATCTTCGTCTCTAAAATCCTTAGATAAATCCTTTGTAAAAAATTCTTCTACTTTTTTTTGGGAAGTGCTATCAAAATCTCCAATCACAAGATTTGGCACTTTATCAAAAGTAAGACAATTTTCAAAACCAGAGTCTGCTGCTATTATGCAATCATTTGAAGAAGAATTTAGCCAATGATTTCCTTTGAAAGTTTCTGGAGCTTCTCCACCTGTAAAAATTACTACTTTATACATTTTCCCTCGCTAAAATAGCACAGAAGTACCAATTTTAGAGGCAGCTTTTTTCATACACAACACAAAAAGTTCCATACAAACTCTTGCATCGTCGTAGGCTCGGTGAGCTGCGTCAACTTTGATATTAAAATGTTTTGCCAACTCTTGCAATTTATAGCAACCAAGTTCTGGAAAAACTTTTTGAGCAACTTTTACAGTGTCCACTGCGTTACATTGGCTTTTTCGTAGATTGTTATACGGAGTTTTTTCTAGCTCTGCGTTTACAAAACCTATATCAAATTTTGCATTGTGAGCCACAAGTTTTGTTTCGTTTATAAAATTTAAGAAACTTGGAGCAATTTCTGAGAATATTTTGCAATCAGAAACCATCTGGTTTGTAATTCCTGTAATAGATGTGATATTTGACGAAATCACTTTTTCTGGATTGATTAAAACAGAATAGGTGTCGATTATTCCGTTTTTGTCAAATTTTACAGCTCCAATTTCTATGATTTTTTCATATTTTGAGCTTAGACCGGTGGTTTCTGTATCAAAGGCGGTAAATACTTCTCCACCCACAAAAGAATGGAGAAGTTGTTCTATGATTTTCACTAGTTAGCAGCGTCCAAAATTACGTTAATTTCTTTTTCGATTGCTGCACAAAGTTCCTTTGCTTCTGCTTTTGCAGCATCAAGGCCTTTATCAACAGGAACTGTTGCATTTACGTAGAACTTGATTTTTGGTTCTGTTCCAGATGGACGAGCAGAAACAACGGTTCCACCTTCTAGGAAGAATTGTAATACGTTGCTTGATGGCAAGTCTAGTTTTTCTTTTGCAGATGGATTTGCTGGATCGTAAATGATTTGCTCACCAACGTCACGGATTTTTACAACTTTTTTGCCACCAAGAGATTTTAAACCATCTTTTCTTAGGTTAGCCATAATGTTTTTCATTGTGTCTACACCAGAACTTCCTGGGAAGTTTTTAGCGATTGCCACATCTTGGAAATATCCGTATTCGTTGTAAAGTTCTTCTAGTCTTTCTAGAAGTGATTTTCCAACAGAACGCCAGTAAAGAGTCATTTCTGCACACATAGCAGCAGCAGAAACACCGTCTTTATCACGAACATCTGTTTCAACATTGTATCCGTAGCTTTCTTCAAATCCGAAAATGTATTGGTTGCTTCCAGAAGTTTCGTATCTTGCCATAACGTTTGCAATCCACTTAAATCCTGTTAAACATTCGTCTAGTTGAACACCATTTTTTGCACAAATTTTGTCAACCATTGGAGATGTTACGATTGAGCGAATCATTCCAGGATTTGTTGGCATTTTACCAAGTTCTTTTCTTGAATGGATAATGTAATCAGCCAAAAGAACACCCATTTGATTTCCTGTAATTAAAACGTATTTTCCGTCTTTTCCAGGAACTGCACTACCAAAGCGGTCTGAGTCTGGGTCTGTTGCCATAACAACATCAGCTTTTTCTTTTTCTGCAAGTTCTACAGCCATTTTTAGAGCTGGAGCTTCTTCTGGGTTTGGTTTTTCAACTGTTGGGAAGTTTCCGTTTGGTTCTCTTTGTTCTGGAACTGTAATAACTTTTAGTCCCAAATCTCCAAGAACTTTTTCAACGTGCATTGCACCAGTTCCGTGTAATGGGGTGTAAACAATTTTGACTTCTTTTGCTTTATCTTTGATTAGTTCTGGGCGGAAAAGCTGAGCTTTACACATATCCCAATATTTTTCGTCGATTAGAGAATCAATTGAAACTAGTTTTCCAGATTTGATTGCTTCTTCTTTGTTAATTGATTTTACTTCTGTAACAGAGTTTACTTCGTTGATGATTCCAACATCATGTGGTTCAATAACTTGAGCTCCATCGTTCCAGTAAGCTTTGTATCCGTTGTATTGTGGGGGATTGTGAGAAGCTGTTACAACAACACCTGTATCACATCCTAAAGTGCGGATTGCAAAAGAAAGTTCTGGAGTTGGGCGTAAACCTGTGAATAAATATGTTTTGAAACCGTTAGCAGCAAAAATCAATGCTGTAGCTTCTGCAAAAACATCTGAATAACGGCGAGAATCGTAAGCAACAACAGCACTTAGTTCACCTTTTGCAGCTTTTTCTGGGAAAGTTTTGATAAAATAGTTTGCAAGACCTTGTGTTGCGTTGTTGATAACGTAAGTATTCATGCGGTTTGTACCACCACCAATAACGCCCCGTAGACCACCTGTTCCAAATTCTAGATTTCTATAAAACCTGTCTTCTAGTTCATTTAGGTTTGCATCTGCATTTGCAATTAAATCTTCAACTTCTTTTTTAAACCCAGCATCTTTTTCTGCTTCAATGTAGGCTTTTGCTCTTGAAATGATTTCGTCTTTATTCATTTATTTCTCCTAAAAAGTTTCATTTAACAATATAGTATTGTTTTTAGAATTTTCTATCAAAAAATAGTTTTTAAAACTAAATTTCCATATTCATAACGTGGCGAACTTCGTTTAAAGTTTCGATTGCCATGTTTCTAGCTTTTTCAGCACCAGTCAGAAGCACTTGTCTAATGTAATCTGGGCTTTGTTCTAGGCGCTTTCTTTCTTCACGTAGAGGGCGAAGTTTTTCGTTAAGGCTTTCTGTTAGCATATTTTTCAACATTCCGCCACCGCCATCACCAATACGAGCTGCAATTGCTTCTGGCTCTTCATCTGTACAAAGTGAAATCAACATAAGTAGATTTGCAACCTCAGGACGATTTACAGGGTCATAAGTAATAAAACGCTCTGCATCAGTTTTTGCCTTTTTAATAAGTTTTGCAGTTTCATCTTCGGTGGCAGAAAGCATAATTGCATTTCCCCGGCTCTTACTCATTTTTGCAGTTCCATCTAAGCCCATAATGTGAGGAGTTTTACTCAACAAAGCCTGAGGTTCTGGGAAAACAGGAGCATTTGGTGAAAATTTGTCGTTAAACTTACGGGCAATAGAACGAGTTAACTCCAAGTGAGGAAGCTGATCTTTTCCACAAGGAACAAGATTTCCTTTGCAGAACAAAATATCACAAGCCTGATGAATTGGATATGTGTACATTCCAGCGTTTACATTTTTTAGCCCCGCAGCTTCGATTTCTTCTTTTACAGTTGGATTTCGGCTTAGTTCAGCGTTGGAAACCAATGTTAAAAATGGAAGCATAAGCTGATTACATTCTGGAACATAGCTGTGTGGATAGATAATTACATCCTCGCTTGGTACAATACCAGCTGCAAGATAGTCTATAACAAGTTGTTTTGTGTTTTGGCTTATTTCAGAAAAAGCATCGTGGTCTGTTAAAACCTGATAATCTGCAATCAAAATGCAAGTTGGAACACCCATTTTTGAAAGGCGAACACGATTTAACAAAGAGCCAAAATAATGTCCAATGTGCAGTCTTCCAGTAGGTCGGTCCCCAGTTAAAACTTTATATTTTTTTGGATTTACAAGTAAATCTGCTTCGATTTTTTTACTACGCTCAACAGCAGCTTCAAAGGTTTTTGAAACTTCAACTTCTGCCATCAGAACCTCCCATATTGTCTATCTATATAAAATAATACTTAGAATTATAAATCTAATATTTCTAAAAAAATACCATTTTATTTATATTCATTCAAGGGAAAAAATATCAAAACTCGCTAGATTCTATTTTTTAAAGTAAAATATCCAAAAATATTCTTATTTGTTAAATTGTATCCTAAACCAGATTCGATCACAAAATCGCATAAGCCGATAAAAGATAAATTAACTCGACCAAATCCACCAGTACAAAATTCATATGCTCCAGTGTAAGCCAAATCAAAAAATCCACCAAACTTATATTCTTTTAATATAAACAATTCCGCAAAAGAAAAAGCTTCATCACTGTTTTTATAGAAAATCTCAAAACCATTTGAAAAAACAGTTTTATTTTCCCTCACCGATTTTTTATCACGAAAATTATCAGATTTATACATCCGAGTATTTCCATCTTTCAAAGCATAACGAAAAGAAATATTGTCGCTTATTCCAAAATTTTTGATAACACATTGAGTTTGCATTTTTGAACCAAATCCATAGGATAAATCTACAAATTTTAATCCAGAGATAAAACCAAAAGGTGAAACTTCTAAATAATTAGATTTTTCGTGACCAAAATCTATGTTAATTCCATAAGAGAATAAAATATTTTTTGATGTAATTTTATCATCCCCTAAAAACTCGGCGGTAAAAAATAATCTTTTAATATCAAGATTTGCTCCTGCAAAAAACTCTTTTCCATAAGAGCCATACAAAGACAAATTAAAAAACTCGTTTGGATTGTATTGCAAAAACACTTCCGGAGTAGGACGCCAAGAATCAAAAGGCAGGGTTAATCCAACTTTTCCGTAAAATTGCTTAGTTTCTCCGAAAATCAAAAAGGACAATCCATCAGTTTCAAAGAGAGAAAAATCTGGATAATCAATATTTGCAAAAGTTGCTCTAATTTTTCCACCAAAATAATTTTCATTTTTTTTCAAGGGGATATCATTTTCTATTTTGTATTTTAACTTTTCTATCAAAGAATCAGTGTATTTTCTTTTTTCTGAAAAATCTCTATTTCCATGGGGAAGGCTTTGTATTGTTTCAAGAAGATTATTTGTGGTTTCATAGCCGATTTCCAGCAACTCTTCCACCTTGTCAAATTCCATAAAAGAAAAATTTTCCACTTGATTTCTAATAATTAGTGGCTCATATTTTTTTATATCTTTTACAGTTTGTCTTTCCTTTCCTATTGCCATTACTCGATTTAAAACAACGATAAAGTTATCTAAGTTGATTTTCTTGTCATAAAAGGCGGTTGAAACAATAATATTATTTGAAAAACTTTCAGCCACAGAAATCCCTGCAATATCAATTGTGCCACTATCTGTTAAACATACTGGAATATTGTCGTTTTCTTGCAATTCATACGAAACAGTTTCCATAATTGCTGGCATTGAAAAAGCTGCACTCATCACAGTGGCAAAATCTCCAGAACAATGCCAAACCTGTCTTTTTGAAATCAAATCTTCTGTAATCACTAAAATTGGAATTTCACACTGGGAAATATCAACCTGTTCTTCGCCTAGAAGTTCATTTATCAACGCTCGAAATTTTCTTGTGTTAATTACGCCACCATGAATAGGAATAACTGGATCAAAATAACTTGTTAAATCAATTTCACTAATAATTTCTACGATAGAATCCAAAGAAAATCCGTAAGCATATAACTGACCAATAATTGCACCCATAGAATTTGCCACAATAAAATCTGGAACAATGCCGTTTTCTTCCAACGATTTTAGCACTCCAATGTGTGCAAATGCCCTTGCAGAACCGCCGCACAAAACAAGTCCCAAAGGCTCACGGTTCTCATCTTCACGGATTTTCGCAAGTTTTTCTTCAAATTCTGAAACCCCTTCTTTTAGCGGAATATCAGAATAATACAAAGATGAAGTTGAAAAAAAATCCTCACTGGCTTGAGAAAAACACAAATTTACTAAAAATAAAAAAATTGTAACACAAATACTTTTTTGATATAGGATACTTTTTAAACTCATAAAACTCTCTCAAAAATAATTTAATAATAAAATTAAATCTTTTCAAAAAATAATTCAGAGATTTTTCTTTCAGCTTTTAGACCTTTATTTTCAAATTTTGTTTCTGGTCGCCATTCTTGATGAGGTGCATACCCTACATATTTATTTTTTAATCCTTGAGTTAAAGTTAATTCTTCAAGGGCAAACTCAGCATAAGGCTCCCAATCTGTTGCCATATATAAATAGCCACCTGGAGCAAGTTTTTTTGCAAGAATATCTGTACGAGGTCTTTGAACTAAACGACGCTTGTGATGTTTTTTCTTTGGCCAAGGGTCTGGGAAAAAAATATGAAAAGCATTTACTGACTCATCTGGAATCATATTTTCTAAAACTTCGATTGCGTCGTGTTCAATAATATACAAATTAGAAAGATTTTTCTCTTCGATTTCGTTTAAAAGTTTTCCAACTCCGGGGCGATGAACTTCTAAACCAAGATAATTTTTTTCAGGATTATTTTGAGCAATTATTGCGGTGGCAGCACCCATTCCAAAGCCAATTTCCACAGTTACAGGATTTACATTGTCAAAAATGTCTATAAAGTTTAGTGGAGAACCAGTATAAGGCACACACCAACGCTGAGACAAAGTTTCGTAGGCTTTTCTTTGGGCATCAGTCATACGACCAGCACGTAATACAAATGTATGAACAGTTCTTAAAACTGCGTCTTTTGTAAGTTCACTCATTATTTTCCCTTATTCAATATTTTGCTTTTCTAAAATGTACAAAATGTTAGTTTCTTTTGATTTTATCATATTTCGAAAATAAACAGCTTTTGGATAATTTTTCTTAATTTTCGACACCGAAGACTGTTTATCCTCTTTTTTTCCTGCATAAAGCAGAATATTATCCTGATCATAAATTCCTATATATTTTTCTGTTTTCTTTAGACTATTGTAATTTTCTTTTTTTAACTCTTTTTGCACTGTAAAAAGATATTTTTCAAATCGATTTAATCCATCATAAAAAATAATTTCATATTCTCCTGCTGGAAATCCCGTTTCTGGAGGATAAAATGCAGAATATCCCACGTATTTTGTTTTTTTGTCCTTAGAATAAATCATCTCAATATTGTTGCAATTCCAAAGCATTTTTGAATTTAAATGTCGAATTTCCATTCTATCGATACGATTTTCTTCTGAAGAAAAAGTGCCATATACAGAAAAAGAAAAAACTTCCTCTTCCACATCATAAATAACCTGAGGAAAAACTACGGCAAGTTTCGGTGCTTGATCCGAACAAGAAAAAAGAGAAAAAACTAATAACAAAAAAAGTAAACTAAAGTTTTTCGATCCCATGTTAAAAATTGAAATTTAGGTTAATAACTGTCAAATCACTAGACGCAAATTGATTTACCAAGGATTCAAACTTAACATTAACCTTTTTACAAGCCTCATCTAAGTAAGACAAATAATACAAACCTAAATCTGTACCACCCTGACCTTCTGGAATTTCACGATAAAAGTCAATAAGTGATTTTTTTGCAAGGTTTGCAGATTTTTTTTCTTGAATATTTTCTTTAAATTCTTGGAATTCGTCATCTTTGTTGTAAAGCGTGATTTGTAGACGGCCTTGTTTACCAATAGATACAGAACCACCACCCAATTTCCAAGAAATAAATACAAGTTCGTGTTTTTTCTCTAACTCTTGGATAATTTTTTGGCGAATTTCTGGCTCATACAAGACAGCTTCACTATCTTCAATTCCTCGGTACATATTTTTAGCTTCTTTTCGCATATTTGCGTTTTCACAATTCAAAGCTAATTCCATGACCATCAAGGAAATATACTCTGCAATTTTGGATTTTTCCATGTATTGTTGGATAATCTGTCTGATGCTACTTAAAATTTCAGAGAAACCTTCTTTTTTGAAAAACTTTACGATAATATACCAGTTAAACAAACTTAATCGATTCAAGAATTTTTCTGTCATCAATAAATATATGTTTTTTTCTTCTGGCGTAAGATTTCCGTCTTTTAAAATTGAATCATAAATTGGTTTTAGAATTTCTGTACGAGCTTCGCTTATTAACTTGTCACTATTTTCCATACGAGAACGAAGTACGTTATCACTAATATGAGTTTGTTCATCTAAAAGTTGAGATGGATTTGCTCGGTTGTGTTTTCTAACACATTCTGTTGCCAAAAGAGCAGTTAAGACTTCTCTATCAAATTGCTTGTATAGAACAGAAAAAACTACTAATTTTGACAAGTCCATTATTTCTTGGCGAGAAGAAACAAATTCTGGCATTGATATTTCGATTTTTGAAACGTAATCAACCAAAATCATACTTTGCAAAGACAAGGGAGCAAAAGTTGAAAGAGAAACTCCAAATTCTTCTGCATTGTCTGCAAGTCTAAATCTTAGTAATTTCTTTTTTCTATTTATAAAATGTGAAGCACCTTCTTGAGTTAAAATGACCTTTAATGGCAAATTCAAAAGAGGTTTTTTTTCAGTCGCCATCTCTACTCCTAATTATAAAAAAAACATATCATTTTTATTATAACGCTATTATATAATAATTGCAAATCTTTGTAAAATACTTTAGATTTTTAATATACACAAATCTTTGGCGTATATTATTGACGTATCCAATTTTTTTATATTATGCTATAAATATGTATAGAAAATTTTCCATTATCTTCTTGGCATTTTTTTTCTTTTCTCTTTTTGGACTATACGGAGAAACTGTTTCCCAGTGTGATTTTTTATACAATCATTTTTTAAAAGACGGATTTTTTCCTGAAAAACAACCCTTAGAAGGCACTTTAAGTGATGAATTTCCTTATAACATCATTTTAAAAGAAGAATCAATTTCTGAGGAATCTGTTTTATTTTTAATTTCCATAGAAGATGCCTTAGAAATTTCTCAAGAATTAGAAGAAATCAGCCAATTTGGAACTGTAATCTGTACTGCAAATGATAAATCTATACTTTTTCCCACTTTTCCAGCTGGAACTCAAACTGCCATAGATGAATATTCCCAAAAAAACACAAAGCCACCAGTTTTGTATCTTTCGATAAACACAGATAATGAGAAATTTTGGACTATAACTCCTGGAAGTAATGGTTTGATTTCTCCATCCTACACATTTTCAAAATTAAAAAAATCTTTGGAAAAAGAAGATATTTATTCTTACGTGGCGGATGGAAGTTTAGCCTTGTACAAAGTCAATTTAACAAAATCCGATTCTGTGGTTTCTATCCTTTTGGAAAATGACTTTCCCGCAATTAAACTAAATTTTCAGACAAACAACAAAGAAAAACTTCCCAATGTTGCAAAATATTTCGCAGAAGATTATGATTTTTACAATCAAAAAAACAAAGAAGTAAATTATGATAGTGTTTCTGTTTTTTCATCAAGTTTTATTATCTCTGAATCTACTTTAACTTTGATATTTATTTCTGTTGTAACTTTTTCTCTTTTTTCAATTTGTGTTTTATCTTTTATGTTTGGTAGAAGAAAAACAGCTCACAAAAAAACAATGTTAAAATATTGGTATATTGCTCCTCTGTTTTTGGCAATAACCTTATTTTGCTTTCTTTTTGCACAAATTATTACAAAATGGATTTTTCCAGTTTGGGAATTTTTTCCACAATACGGACTTCTAATCAAATTTCTCATTGCTTGTATGATATTTGCATTTTTCTACATTATGAGAAAAATTTTAAAAATTCCTTCCAGAGCTTTTATTTATTCCTATTTGCTTAATATTATTTCTTTTGTAAACTTTTTCGTTTTTTCAGCTTTGGATTTGCCATTTTTGCTTATTTTCGGAGTTGAATACATTTTTGTCTATATTTCTCAGGGATTCAAAAAAACTTCTCTTTTGATAATCGCAACACTTTTGCTAATTTTTCCATTTTTCCCAACTTTGTTTGGTGTTTTCGCCAATTCTGATTTTTCATCTTTAACCACTTTAGTAAATGGAAATTTGTTTGTAAACTTGATTTTAAGTTTGTTTATTTTGCCTTTGGCTTTTATGATAATGCGAATTATTCTTTCGGTAAAACGAAAACACCACATAAAACGCCAAATTATTAAGCTGGGAATCTTGGGAATTATTCTCGTAAGTTTTCTTGTATGTGTTGCTTTTTTTAATAATCACTTGGAAAAAAACAATTCTCTTACAAAAGAAACTGTGCATTTCGTAGAATCAAATGAGGATTTAGCAAATTTCTCTCTTATTTCTGACTCTAGTATAGGATTTTCGGACAATAAATTGACAATTCAAGCTTTAGAAGATGTTTTATATTATGAAATTAAGATTTTTAGTGATTCTACATTTCCGATTTTCAGCTCAAACTTTCCTTTTAGCTTTTTTGAAACTGAAAATGCCGCCCAGTTTAATTTAGCAGAAAATCCACCAAAAGATTTTACTTTAGAGTTTTTAACAGAAGATGGAGCAACATTCCAAATTGAAGTAAAAGTTTTTGCAAAGAAAACTAACACAAATACAGAGAATTCCACAAATATTGATTCTAAAAAAACTCCAACTATCGAAACAAAACTTTACATTATTTCAAATACGGGAGAAACCACTTCTAAGCAATTTATTTCTCAGGAAAAAGCTTTATGAGTTCTTGCTATCTTCACGTAGATTTGGACGCTTTTTTCGCCTCTGTGGAACAACTGGACAATCCAGAATATCGAGGGAAAGCCGTAATTGTGGGCGGATTACCTAGTGATAAACGCTCAGTGGTTTCCACTTGTTCTTATGAGGCTCGAAAATACGGAGTGCATTCAGCAATGCCCACAGCCAAAGCCTACAAACTGTGTCCCAACGGAATATATCTTCGTGGAAGAATGGAGAGATATCACGAAAAATCTAGAGAAGTAATGAAGATTTTTTATGATTTTTCTCCAGATGTGAAGCAAATGTCTGTGGACGAAGCCTTTATCGACATTACAGGAACGGAAATGCTTTTTGGCCCACCAGAAGAAGTTGCAAAAAAACTAAAAAAAGAAGTTTTTGAAAAAACAGGACTTACAGTTTCTGTGGGTGTGGCTTACAACAAATACATAGCAAAAATCGCTTCTGGAATAAACAAGCCTGATGGACTTTGCTTTGTGCCAGAAGGAAAAGAAGAAGATTTTATGCTAAATCTTCCACTATCAAAACTTTGGGGAGCAGGAACAAAAACTCAAACAAAACTTAAATCCTACGGTTTTTACACAACAAGCGATATTCACAAAACATCCCTACAAAACTTAATCACCTTGTTTGGAAATTGTACTGGTTCTTTTTTGTACAATGCAGTTCGAGGAAAAGAAGTAGAAACATTTTCAGATAATGTAAAATCCCATTCAATAAGTGCTGAAGAAACTTACAGTTACGATATTACAGACATTTTCACCATAGAAACTGCCTTGCTAAAACTGTGCTATGAAGTTCGCTTTAGATTATTGGACGAAGGTTGGCATTCAAAAACTTTGCACGTAAAAATCCGATACGAAGATTTTACAACGGTTTCTGTTCAAAGCACATACAAAAGAGCCTTCGCTTCACTAGATGATATGTACGAAAAAGTTTGTACCCTTTTTAAAAGTAAATATGACTTTGGAAAGGGCATTCGCTTACTTGGTGTAGGGGCTCAAAATCTGGAAAAAGGTGCCAATTCAGCAGTACCAGAATTATTTGATTTTGGAGAAGAAAAAAAACAAAAAATCGAAGAAGCAGTTTTAAATCTCCAAAAGAAGAACCCAAAATCAGAAATCAAAAAAGCAAGACAATTTATCAAAAAAGGAATATTTTTGTTTTTTCTGATGATAAATTTGGGGTTTGCTCAAAAATCCTTTGGAAATCAAATATTAGAAGCAACAAATTCAGAAAAGGAAACTGAACTTTATGTGGAAGGAGAATGGGAAGCATCTCTAAAACAAAGTATCACATTTTCTTTTCAAAACAAAGATTCCTATGTAGAAGTGCCACCAATTGTTTTCAAACAAAAGGCGGCTTTGTCAGTTTTTTTTATGTACGACAAAAAATGGTACTTTGAAGCAGTTTTTCAAGACGGATTTGAAAACAACAAACTTGTGGCTGGATATCAAAATCAATCTGAAAAGGGAATCTTTACAGAAATCAAAGTTGGAAACAAAGACATTTTTCTAACATCAAATTATGGTGGCGAAAATTTTGGACAAAGTTTTTCCAATGGTGAAAACACAACCTTTGGGGCAAAAGCCTTGGTAAAAAAAGAGTTTTCAACTGAAAAAAAAATACAAGGAGAAACTTTCGTTAGAATCGATAATTTAGAAACCTTTTCTAAAACCTGGGAAGGAAATTACTTACGCACAAACAAAGAAATCGAACTAAATTCTTACATTGCAAATAAATATTTTTATTTACCCTTTTACACAGAAAATATCCAAATATTCTCACAAAATGAAAATGGCAAATTTGAAAAAATTGACAATCAAGACTTTTTGTTTTATCAGAGGCAAAATCAGTTAGCCTTTAAATATCCACTAAAAAATCAAACAGCCATACAAATTGATAATAAAAATCAAATTGAAAAACAACTTTTAGATTTCATAAAAAGTGGATATGAATGGTTTTCAGAAAATGAAGATTTTACTTTGGAAAACTATCTTGGCTATCTAAATATTGATTTTTCAGATATTACAGAAATTGAAAATCTTACTACAAGCCATATCCAACACTTTTTTACAAGGATAAATGAAAAAGATTGTTTGTGGCTTTACAAGTCTGATTTCGTTACATTATTTGAAAATAAAAATATTTTTGCTGTAAAAATATCTAATCTTGATAATATTGAACTAATTTCAAAATCAGCCCAGATTCCACTATCAATAAAAGACATAAATTTTTCCACAAATCAGGATGAAAACTTAATTTTGTCCTACAATTTTTTGACAAATCCGGCAACCTCGACCTTGGAAAAAATTATCAAAAGCCTTTTTCCTTTGGGAAATCTAAATCCAGAAATTTATTTTGTCCCAAAATTAGCAGAACAAAGTGATATTGCAATTTCAATAGAAAATTATTCCTTGGAAGAAAATTACAATATTGGAACAAAAGCAGAAGCAAACTCAGTTGTGGCCTATGTAAACGGATTTTTAACACCTTGCCAATACGACAAAAATTCAGGAAACGTGATTTTTCAAAAAAAGCCTAGTTCCAATGACACAGTTCAAGTTTTTTGGAAAGAACATTCAAAATCAGAAAGCCCTACTCTTTTTTCAGCTTTGGGATTTTTGGTGGATTTTACTCCAAATCTTTCTCTTCTTTCTCTTGAAACTTTTATAGCTTTCAATCAACCAATTTTGTGGGAAAAAGAATCTCAAGAAGTCTTTAAAAATCTAGAAAATCATTTACAAAGTAATTTAGAAGCAGGAGCAACCCTTGCTTACGAAAAAAACTTTGAAAAAAGTAAACTATCAATAAATAATTCCTCAAAAATCCAATACACAAATTTTAATGTAGTTGGAAAAGAATTGATTTACGAATCAAATAACGAAGAAATCGGCACAAAAAATTATTTTCAATATGATTCAATAATTCAAGGAACAGGAAATGTTTCCCAAATAAAAAATCAAAATTATAAACTAATTGCAAATCTTCCAGAAAATGCAGATTTTGCAGAAGTAAGCTTTTTCCTTCCCAAAAACAGTTACAAACTTTATGAATCTGAAGGATTTATTTTAGACACAAAAATTTCTAGCAAAAATATTTTAGATTTGTACAATATTTACCTTGAAATTGGCAATCTTGAAGATGAAAATGCAAGATGGAATCTGGAATCAATAACAACCTTGGAAAATCAAGGACTTTCCACAGAAATACGAGGTTTATATTTTCCAATTACAGATTTACAAAAAAGTAAATTAGGTAATGGAGAAAAAGCTAAACTCATTTTTGAGAAAAAAGATGAAAATCTTGCAAACAATATTGATGGATTTTTGGAAATTGATTCCATAGAATATGTGAAAACAGGATTTATTCCAGATTCTGGAGTGGAAATCAAAAATCACATTTTTCAAGGTCAAAGCGGAGAAAAAATCTCAATTCCAGTATTAGAGGGCAAAAGTGAAAAATCTATAAAAAAATATTTATCTCCTTTGCCAGTAAATAATTACGAGGAAATAATTTTTGAAATATATTTACCTGAAACAATTGATGACAAAAATTTCAAAAATATTCAGCTAAAAATCCAACTTTTATCGCTTTTACAAAATGGAGAATATGAAGTTGCATTTTCAAAAAACTTTTCCCTAGATGAAATCGAAACAAATCAATGGGAAAATCTAAAACTTTCCTTTGAAAATAAAAAAAATTCTAGAAATCCCAACTTGCTAAAAATTACTGTTGAAAATACAGGAGTGGAAACTGTAGATTTTGATTTTTGTCTTGGAAAAATTTATTTATCTGGTGCAAAGAAAGATTTTTTAATCGCTGATATTTTTGATTTTTCCTACAATTTTAATGAAAATATTTTTATAAATACTGAAATTACAACTAATTTCAAACCTCAAAACGAAAACATCTTTGGAAATATACACAACACTTTGGAATTTGTTTATCCACTATTTTCTTTTCAAAATCAAATAATTGGAAACTTTGACTCAGAAAAAAAACAAATTTTTGATTTTGAAAAAACTTCTCACAAATTTTCTACTCGAAATAAAATTTTTGATTTTATACAGTTTTCCGAAGATTATATTTTTGGAAATGAAAAATCCTCAGTTTTAAAATTCAATTCTCTAACTTTTGACTTTACAAATATTTTTCCAAACTTTCCAATAAAACTCACAAACGAAGCGAAAATTGACAGTTTTGAAGTTTCCCAAAATGAAAATGAGTTTTCCCATTTCAAAAACTCAAGTTCAAATCACTTTTTTACAGAAATAAAATATCCAAAATATCAAGGGAAATTTTCTTTGAATTTAGAGCAAAAATCAAACTCAAAAGATAACAAAATTATTTTTGATAATTATTTTAAATCATATTTTAATTCTTTATATTATCAAATTTTACAAAACAAATATTTAAATTATAATTTTGAAGAAGATAAAAATCAAAAATTTCAAAAAAAATTAGAGCGAAGTGAAACAATTTCCTTGGAGCAAAATCTACAAATTTTCAACTTTTCACCAATTTTTTCAGTTGGAGGAGAAAACAATTTTTCAGAAACCAGCGAATATCCAATTATCCAAAATATTCAGTACAAAATTACACTTCCCTTCAAAATTGGCAAAAACAGTTTTTCAGTTTCTTACGGCGAAAAAGCAATTTCAGAATCAGAAACTTACATTTTCCTAGAAAATGATTCTGTGAATTTTCCAAAAGATTACAATCAGGATTTCAAATTTTTCTTTAAAAATAGTGCTTTGTTTTCTTTAATTTTGCCAACAAACAATAATGGACATAAAATTCAAAAAATTACTCTAGATTCTAACAAAATTTCAGGAAGTTCAAAAAATCAACAAGTTGCATTTTCTTGGAATCGAAATATTTTTTCTAATTTGTGGGATTTACTTGTTCCAGTTGGTTTTTCTGCGGATTTTGGAAACAATTTTAAAGCATCAAAATCAAATTTTATTCAAGATTACAACTTTTTGGGAAAAGTAAGTTTTTCAGCTATAAATTTATTTGGTAGAGATTCAAGTTTGGAACTTTTTAATTGGTATAGTTTTGAAGAAATTGTAAGCAATTTCTCTGCAAATTATGTAAAAGATAAGTGGAATTTTGCATTTAACAACGGAATCAATATTTTTCTTTCAGAAACAAACAGTTTATCAAGTTTATTTGAATCAAAAATTACATTAAATGAAAGTTTTTCAATTTTTGAGAGCGTAATTTGGAGCAGAATTGGAAAAACTGCTTATTTATTGCCTTTAATACGGATTTTTTACGAAGATTTTACGGCGAAAAAAATCATCAGACAAGAATCATTTAGCTTTTCTTTGGAAAATGACCATGCAAACAGCAAAAAAACTTTTACAGGAGATTTTTCCCATAGTGTTTCTGTTTTTGTAACAGATTTTGCTTCAATAAATACTGAAATTTATGGAAATATGGCAAAATCACAACAAGAAAAACATGAAAAAACCACTTTAGAGTTTTCCATTACTTTAAGCGGAAAACTTATTTTCTAGGATTTTAAGCCAGTAAACCACCGTAAGGCAATTTTAGTTCTTTTGATAAAAGCTCATATTCGACTTTTGAAGATTTTTCAGAAGTCACAAAAAAAGTTTTGTCCTCAAATTGTATAGATTCCAAAGTTTTTTCACAACTATTTGCTTTTTCATTGTTTTGGACTTTTTGTTTTTTATAAATCCGTAAAGCTTGTTTTGCAACTCCATCTCTTGAATCCACTACTTTCATAGCATTTCCAGCATAAAACTTTATCTCTTCTGAAAGATGCAAAAAATGTGTACAACCTAAAATTATGGTATCCACATTTTCTTTTTGGAAAAACTCAATTGATGGCATAATTGCATTCTTTATGTCATTTTCTGTGGCCGTAAAAAGGGATTTTTCTATAAAATCAATTAAAGATGGATTTCCAAGTTTTGCAACATAACAATCTTTTGCAAAATCTTTTATAAGTTTTTCGGTGTATGGGTTATTTACAGATTGATTTGTGGCAAGTAAACCGATTCGACGATTTTTGCTTACAGCTGAGGCTAATTTTATGGCTGGAACAGTTCCAACAAAAGGTGTTTCTGGAAAAGTTTTTCGCAAATAGTCTAGAGCTGTAACAGAAATTGTGTTACAAGCAATTACAATAGCCTTTGGAGAAAATTTTTGGATTAAAAGTTCACAGGCATTTTTTGCACAATTACAAATTTCTGTTTGATTTTTTTCGCCATAGGGAAAGTTTGCAGTATCACCAAGATAAACGCATGTTACCTCTGGGCATAAATCTTTTAAATAAAGCATATAGGGAATGCCGCCGGTTCCAGAATCTAAAAATGCAAAATCACAACTAGTTTTTGGATTTTTTTCTAATATCAATTTATTCTCCCATATTTTAGAAAAAACTCTATAATTATATATTAACTATTTGACTAAATTAAAGCAATGACCTAACATAATAGTATGTTTAGTTATGAAATTTGTAGTAAGCAAGGTTGTCATAAATTAGCACTTTCAAGATTCTTACCAAATGGCGAAATTGTGGCAACTGACTCCTTTTGTTTGGAACATCACCCTGATATTGAGGGTTTTAAATTTGATTTAATAAATTATATCAAAAATCATGAGAAAATAATTGGACTTTCTGCTTACGGATTAAAATTTGAAAATTTAGATTTTTCTGAAAAAAAATTCTATGGTTGCAATCTTCAGCATTGTACATTTTCAAATATTCACACAGAAAACTTACGTTCAAGAATTTCTTCTTTTGATTTTTCAATTTTCTCTGATTGTAACTTAATCGCGTCCAATTTACAATTTGTATCTTTAGCAGGAGCAAAGTTTTCTCACGTTTTGTTTACAAACTCAGATTTAGTCCAAAACAACTTTTGCGGCATTCAAGCTTACCAATCCTCTTTTGATGATTCAGACTTGTACAACTCACGATTTATCCGAGCGAACTTAATCGACACATCTTTTCAAAACTGTAATATTAAGCGAACAAATTTTACAGAAATCAAAAAATCTAATGTATCTTTTAAGCTCTCCAATACACGAGAAGCCCATTTCTCTACTCCACTAAGCGAGGTAGAATAAATGAAAATCTATTTCCACTTAAACTTAGAGGGATATTCAAATTGTTATATTATCACAAATCCTGAAATAAAAGAGGCGATAATCGTCGATCCAGGAAAAATCACAAAAAAACTTATAGAACACATTGAAAATGATAATTACAATTTAGTGGCAATTTTGATAACCCATAACCACGGTAGCCATACCAACGGTTTGGAGACTTTGCGGAAAATTTACACGCCCAAAATCTACTCAGCAGATTCACAAGCGGCTGGAGCTGAAACCATTGTTTTAAAAGGTGATGGAGTTTTTAAAATTGCAGGAATGACTGTGGGATATTTATCAGTTCCAGGACATTCAACAGATTCCATATGCTACAAAATCGGAAACGTGCTTTTTACAGGAGATACACTTTCTGCTGGAAAAATTGGTAGTACAAACAACAACTATGCAAAAAAAACTTTGATAGCAAATGTTCAAACAAAGATTTTTTCCCAACAAGAAGGTACGATTTTGTTACCAGGTCACGGTCCACCAACTAGTCTTGAAGCAGAAAAACTTTTTAACCTAAGTTTAGGTTTGCCAGAATTGGAAAAAGGATAAAATAATTTTAAATCTCACTTTATGAATTGAAGGGAAAATAGATTATAGGTGAGATTTTCGAAAACTTGGATAGAACAGATTTTAATGTTCAAGATGCAATAGACTTTTTTGCTGAACTGAAAAAATAGGCTACATCTCCTCAAAAAAGAGCAGACAATACAAAACAAAGTTGTCTGCTTTTTTTATAATATTTTTTTATTCTCAAAGCCCTTTGGTCGTTCCTAAACTGGATGAACCTTGAAAGAGAAATCTTTCCAGCGAAAACCTGTATTCCCACAAAAAAAAGCTACCAAGTTTTCACTCGGTAGCTTTTCCTTTTATACTAAGAACGCCCTAAAACTATTTTACAAATGCTTTCTTTAAGAAATCAATGTCTAGTTCTGGATACAATACAAACTTGCTTAAAAGTGCGTCTACACGTTTTTTTGCAGCTTCTTTTGTTGCATCATCTAGGTCGATTTTACCTTTTGCAGGTTTTCCTTCTTTTGTTAAACCAGGTTTTGTATTTTTTAGAACAAAGTCAATAATAGAAGCAATTTCTTTCATTTCTTCTTTGCCCATTCCCAAAGTTGTAACAGCTGGAGTACCAACACGAATACCACTTGTCCACCATGGACCTTGAGGGTCAAATGGAAGAGTATTTCTGTTTAGTGTAACACCACATTCAAACATAGCGTTTTCAGCTTGACGACCTGTTAAACCATAAGTTGTAACATCAATAAGCATTAAGTGGTTGTCTGTTCCACCAGTTTGAAGTTTCATTCCAAGATTGATACATTCTTTTGCAAGTTCACGAGCGTTTTCTTGAACTTTGTGAGCCCAATCTTGGTAAGCTTGAGTACGAGCTTCTTTGAAAGCAACAGCTTTTGCAGCCATTACGTGAGGAAGTGGTCCACCCAAAACTAAAGGACAACCCTTGTTTACGCTTTCTGCGAATTCTTCTTTACAAAGAACAATAGCGCCACGAGGACCACGTAGAGTTTTGTGAGTTGTTGTTGTTACAATATCAGCCCATTCACAAGGATTTTCTTCCCCAACAAAAACTTTACCAGCCACAAGACCTGCAAAGTGAGCCATATCAACCATTAAAACAGCTCCACATTTGTCAGCAATTTGGCGGAAACGTTTGAAGTTAATTGCACGAGGATAAGCTGAATATCCTGCTAAAAGAATAAGAGGTTTAACTTCCATAGCTTGTTTTTCAATAGCGTCATAGTCAAGTAAACCAGTTTCTTTATCAACAGTGTATGAATAAGCGTCAAACATACGAGCAGAAACATTTTGTCTGTAACCGTGTGTTAAGTGACCGCCTGAATAATAGTCCAATCCTAAAAGACGTTGATTACCAAGTTTTGCACGTAAATCAGCCCATTGTTCATCTGTAAGATGAGAAAGATTTGTTTCTCCAATTTCTTCAAGAGAAGGCATTTCGATTTTTTTGTTAAGAATAGCCCAGTAAGCAACAACGTTTGCGTCTGCTCCAGCGTGAGGTTGAACATAAGCGTGATCAACACCGAAAAGAGCTTTTGCTTCTTCAGCAGCAGTTGATTCAACAGAGTCAACATTTTCACAACCACCATAATAGCGGTGAGCTGGATAACCTTCTGCGTATTTATCTGTTAAAAGATTTCCCATTGCAGCTTGAGTATTGATAGAACAATAGTTTTCAGAAGCAATAAGTTTTAAGTGCTTTCTTTGAGTGTCAAATTCTTTTACAACATCAGAAGCAATATCTGGTGCAACTTCT
Source organism: Spirochaetaceae bacterium (assembly GCA_017416145.1). Lineage (GTDB taxonomy): Bacteria > Spirochaetota > Spirochaetia > Treponematales > Treponemataceae > Treponema_I. The sequence goes on from JAFQDD010000003.1 coordinate 84,625, forward strand.
GCAACCTTTGTTAGATTTGCAACATAGGCAACCATACTTGTGTTTACTTTTTCCACAGGTGTACTTGAAAGATACTCTTGTAATGGATTCATAACTTTTCCATTCTCCTTAAAAATAATGATAAAAGCTGTCCAGGCGTGCGGCAGCCAAATTGCACTTCACAATGGTTATTTCCATTATAAACGCCAGAAGTTTGTTCTATAATAACATTTTTACCCCAAAAGTTTCAATACTGTTATACACTTCTTAATATTTTGGAGCAACCTAATTTCCCAGTGATTCCTGCTATTCGGGGTTTCAAACCTTCGGTTCGGCTTCGCCGCCCCTACTATCAGGGCTAAGCTTATAGACTATTTTCCCTGATAACGCTTTAGGAAGTTTGATTTATATTCCTCAAACCTGTCTTCATTTATAGCTTGACGAACTTCCTTTATCATATTATGCAAGAAATACAAATTATGGTAAGAAGCCAACATTGAAGACAATATTTCATCATTTTTGAAAAGATGACGCAAATAAGCCCTTGAATATTCCTTACAAACATTACAATTACATTCAGGATCAACAGGACCAAAATCGTGAGTATACATTTCTTTTTTGATAGACAGTGGTCCATCGTGAGTAAAATATTGACCATTTCGAGCGTTTCTCGTAGGAAGAACACAGTCAAACATATCTACCCCATTGGAAACAGCTTCCAAAATAAAGTCTGGAGTTCCAATTCCCATAACATATTTTGGCTTTTCCACAGGCAAATATTCCACAGTATGAGCCAAAATATCTTGATATACGTTAAAAGTTTCACCAACAGAAAGTCCACCAATTGCGATACCTGGTAAATCAAGATTAGCAACGAACTGTGCACTTTCCTTTCGCAAATCTTTGAAAAAATTCCCCTGAACAATAGGAAAAAGCATTCCTTGGTAACCTTCTTCCCGACGTAAAAGCCACTCAGCTTTTGCACGATTTGCCCAATCACTTGTGATTTTCAAAGCTTCCTTTGCTTCTTTTAAGTCAGTTCCAAAACCAGTACAAACATCAAGTTGCATTTGAATATCAGAATTATATTTTGTTTGAATATTAACTACACTTTCTGGAGTAAAAAAATGTCTTGAACCGTCAATATGGCTCATAAATTTTACTCCTTCTGGATTGATTTTTCTAAGCTTTGACAAAGAAAAAACTTGAAATCCCCCAGAATCTGTCAAAAAATTCTTTTTCCAACCTGAAAATCCGTGCAAACCACCAGCTTCCTTTAGCAAATCTGGACCTGGACGCAAATATAAATGATAAGTATTTGCCAAAATAATTTCAAAACCAATTTCATCAAGCCAATCTTTAGTCATTGCCTTTACAGTAGCACTTGTCCCAACTGGCATAAAAACCGGAGTTTCCACAGGTCCGTGAGGAAGATGTAAACAACCTGTTCTTGCTTTGCTATTTTTGTCTGAATGATGAATATTAAAAATTGATTCCATAACAATTCCTATTAGATTTATGTTTTTGCGAATTTCATTAAAACTATGCTTATCAAAGTGAACAAAACAACTGGAAACCAGCCCCCTGTAATAGCAGGAATGTATCCAAACTTTGCTAAATACATTGTTATCATCTGAAGAACGTAAAATGCAACTGCTGCACAAACGCACAATATTAAACTAACCAATAAAACATTTTTTCGTGATTTACAAGAAAGTCCAATCGATAAAAATACTACCAAAAATATTACAGAAGGGAAAGAGTATTTTTTGTAGTAAACAGACAATGCTTCAGAAGAAGGAAGTCCCGTTCTTTGCAAAAGTTCTATATATTCTCGGGCTGTCTTTGTATCAACCTCTTCCACGTTTATTTCAAAATTTTTGAAAGTGTCTGGAGGTTCAGTTAATAAATCCAAAACTGGCGTCAAATTCGTAGAATATAAAAGTTTTCCATCAACATAGGAATATAAATATCCTTTACTTACAAGCCATTTATCCTCTGACCATTTTGCAAACTTTGTAAACAATATTTTATCTAATTTGTTTTCCTCATTCCGAAAAACCACATACAAACCATTTAACTCTTTTGCAATATCATTATAAAAATCAGCTTTATAAATGGTTTTTCCCTGATTTGAAATAATTACAACATCTGTATTATTTTCATCCTTTTGCACGTTTAAAAGCTTGTCTTGGAGAGCGACTTTTTCTTGCAACATCGGAACAACCACAATATTTTCAAAATAAAAAAATCCAAAACTTAAAATCAAAGAAAAAACTATTAAAGGAAAAGTCAGTTTAAAAAGTGATATTCCAGATGTAAAAATAACTGTAAGCTCGTTACTGGCGTACAGAGTACTCAATGTAAAAGAAACGCCAAACAAAACCGCTAAAGGAGCGGAAAACCACAGAGCTTTTGGAAAATACAAGCCCATAACTTTCAAAACTTGTAGAAGTGGAGCATTATTTTCAAGATATTTGTTAAGATTTATAAACAAATCCACCAAAATCAGCAAAAGCGAGAAAAATATTAAAGCTCCTAAAAATCCTAATAAAAATTTCTTAAAAATATATTTGAATAAGGTCATTTTTTTCGTAATTTAAAATATAAAATTGTTCCACCAAATCCCATCAAAGCATTTGGAGCCCACATTACGCCAAAAGCAAAGCGGCCTTGTCGTTGTCCCCAAGTTTGTCCCAAAATCATAATTGCCCAATACAATACACAAACCACAATTCCAATAATCAAGCCCACAGTTTGTCCATTTTTTTTACCAAAAAGAAGAGCCACAGGCATAGCTAAAAATGCAAAGAACAAAGAACCAAATGGCAAGGAAAATTTTTTGTGCAATTCCATCTCATAATAATTTAGCATTATCATACTGATTACTGAGGATTCTTGCATTTTTTCAAATTCTGCCTTCAAATCCACAAATGTCATTTCACGGGGATTGAGATATCCTGAAGAAGTATCAATTGATGATTCAAAAATGTTCATAATTGCAGAATCAGAAATCATATAATCATAGTTATCATAATTTTTATTATCAAAAAATACAACGGAAGGATTTTCCATTTCTAATTGCATAATTACTGCCGGATCTTCTGGAGCTATAATATCCGTTTCTCCAGCCACTACAATCCGCTCTTCTCCAGACTCATCAAAATCAAAAAGCACCAAGTCAGAAACTGTTGTATCATTTACACTTCCAATTACTAAAGTCGAGTTTTTAGTGCGTTTTACAGAGTTTGATTCTAGTTGAACAGCTGGATTTGTAACCATAATTTGGCGAGTTAATTCATTGTATTTTAGATTGCCTAAAGGAAGGAAATAATCGTTTACCACAAATGAAACAACGGAAATTCCCAAAGATAGAATAATTACAGGCAAAAAAATTGCAAAATAATTATGACCAGTCGAACGTAAGACCAAAATCTCGTTATCTGAAACAAAGCGACCTAAGCACATCAAAAATCCAACCAAAGTAGCAAAAGGAGCGGATGTAGCCACAACACTTGGAAGCGAATACCAAATCAAGCGAATTACGTCTTTCAAAGGTACTCGCTGTTTCAAAAGTTCTTCGATTGTTAAAAGAATCTGATTAACAAAAAATACTGCGAAAAAAAACAAAAATGCGATAGAAAAATATATAAATAATTCCCGAGTCAAATATTTATAAATCACATGCGACGTTGGTAATGCCTTATTTTTCTTCCACATTTTCAATCCTAATTCTTAATTCTTAATTCATAATTCTTAATTCTTAATTCTTAATTTTTTCCTGTTGAGCCAAAGCCCCCTTCCCCACGACTTGTAGAAGAAAGCTCATTTACAACAATAAATTTTCCTTGAGTTACTGGAGCGATTACAGCCTGTGCAATTCTATCTCCATTATTAACGATAAAATCATCTTTGCCAAGATTTATCAAAATGATTTTTACTTCTCCACGATAATCTGAATCAATAGTTCCCGGTGTATTTAACACAGTGATTCCACTTTTTGCAGCAAGGCCTGAGCGAGGTCGAATCTGCATTTCATAGCCTAGGGGGATTTCAAATTTTAATCCAGTTGGAATCATTGCACGTTCAAAAGGCTTGATTGTTACACTTTCTTCCAAAAAAGCTCTAATGTCAGCTCCAGCACTTCCAATGGTTTCGTAACTTGGAACAACAGCACCATTTTCTGAAAGGCACTTAATATCAATTTGATTTACGGGAATTTTATCATTTATTAAACTCATTTTCAATTTCCTTTTTTGTTAATTTATTGATTTTTGGTCCGTAAAAAACCAAGGCTTTATTTTCTAAATCTAACAACTTTGGCAAAACCGCCAAAATATCACTTTTTGTAATTGAGCGAATTTGATTTACCGTTTCTTCAATTGTTTCCATTTCAAAATCAAAAGAATACAAACGATAAAGACGTTTCATCCGATTTTCCACATCCTCTGAGGTAATTATTTCCTCGCCACAAAGATGCTCTTTTGCAGCCTGTAATTCTTCTTCTGAAATCCCTTTTTCAAGCAAAAGTTTGATTTCATTTTTTAGAGCCTTGGTTAAATCTAAAATATCTTTTTTGTTGCAAGAAGAGTACGCTCCCCAAAATCCACAATCTGCATAAAAATTAAAAAAACTGTATACATTATAACAAAATCCACAATTTTCACGCAAACTTTGAAACAACCTAGAACTCATTGTGTCACCAATCAAAGCGTTTAAGATTGCGAAGGAAAAATACTCTTTTTTTGTGGCAGGAGTTTTTACAGGAAAAAGCAGCAAAATCTGTTCTTGCTGAAAATCTGAAATTGCGTAATGAAAACCTTTTTCCCAAACTGGCACTTTTTCAAATTGATGAAAAACTTTTGCTTCTTTTCTAGTTGGATTTCCCTGAATTTTTGAACTGATTAAATCTTCAGAGAAATTTCCTGCAACTGTAATTAAAAGCTCTCCTTCTGCAAAATATTTTGTATACCAATTTTTCAAATCTGCGGCTGTAAGATTTTTTACAGATTCAGTTGTTCCACAAATATTTTTGGAAATCGGATTTTTTGGGAAAATGCAATCTATTACAGTGTCTAAACAAGCTTCTTCTGGGTCGTCTTCTGCAGAAATTATTTCGCTTTCTATAACGCTTCTTTCTTTGTTTACGTCTTTTTCCAAAAACAAAGCGTTTTGGCTCATATCCGTAAGGATTTCCAAAGCAAATTCTGCGTATTGGGAAGGAACCACACAATGAAGGCAAACTAGTTCCCGTTCTGTAAAAGCGTTTACGTAGCCTCCGATTCTGTCAAAACTACAAGCAATTTCGTAAGCAGTGCGAGTTGGAGTGCCTTTGAAAATCATATGTTCTACAAAATGAGTGATTCCAGATTGATTTTCGGCTTCGTATCGGGAGCCAACAGAAAACCAAAAACCGATTGCAACGGTTTTAGAAGTTGCAATCGGTTCTGTTATGAGAACAGTATTGTTTTTTAAGATTTGTTTCTTAATTGACAATTATTTTTGTGCCTCTAATGCATCAACATAAGAAAGATTTAGGCGTCCCATTCTGTCGATTTCTAAAAGTTTTACAGGAATTTGTTGTCCTTCTTTTACAACATCTGTAACTTTTTCTACACGTGTGCGAGAAAGTTTAGAAATATGACATAGACCTTCTTTTCCAGGAAGGATTTCAATAAATGCACCAAAATCCATAATGCGTTTAACTGTACCATTGTAAATTGTTCCAACTTCTGGATCTTCCACAATTCCTTTAATAGCAAGTTTTGCATCATCTGTTGATTTTCCGTTTTTACCGTAAATTGTTACAGTTCCGTCATCATCTGTGTTGATTGTAACATTGTATTGTGCACAAAGAGCTTTTACAGTTTTTCCACCAGGACCAATTAAAGCACCAATTTTGTCTACAGGGATTTTCATTGTTTCAATTTTTGGTGCGTATTGGCTTACTTTTTCAGCTGGTTTATCAATTGTTTGGTTCATAATGCCAAGAATGTGTAAACGTCCACGTTTAGCTTGATCCAAAGCCTTTGTCATAATTTCTGTTGTAACACCAGCAATCTTAATATCCATTTGGAAACCTGTGATACCGTCTACAGTACCAGCAACTTTGAAGTCCATATCACCTAAGTGATCTTCTTCTCCAAGGATATCTGAAAGGATTGCGTATTTTTCGTAGTTATCACCTTCTGTGATAAGTCCCATTGCAATACCTGCAACTGGTTTTTTCATTGGAACACCAGCAGCTAACATACAAAGAGTTCCACCACAAACAGAAGCCATAGAAGAAGAACCGTTAGATTCCATGATTTCTGATACAACACGAATTGTGTATGGGAATTCTTCTCTGCTTGGAACCATTGGTTCTAGAGAACGACGAGCTAGGTTTCCGTGTCCGATTTCACGACGACCTGTTCCAAGGCGACCAACTTCACCAACTGAGTATGGAGGGAAGTTATAGTGAAGGATAAAGTGTTCTCTTCTGTCGCCGTCAATATCGTCATAAACTTGTTCATCTAAAGTTGTTCCAAGAGTTGCAACTGCTAGAGATTGTGTTTCACCACGAGTAAAAATTGCAGAACCGTGTGGACGAGGTAGAACATCAATTTCACAAGAAATTGGACGAATATCTTCTAGTCCACGACCGTCAACACGTTGACCTCTTTCTAGGATACCTGTACGTAGGATTTTGTATTCCATATCGTCGAACAAAGCATTGAAAAGTTTTTTCTGCATATCATCTTCAAGTTGTTCTGCATATTTTGCAGCAATATCAGCTTTAACTTTTGCAATTCCGTCGTGACGAGCGAATTTTGTTTTTTCATAACAAGCTACTTGAAGAAGTGGCATAGCTTCAGCTTCAATAGCTTCTTTGTTTTCTAGAGTTACTGAAGAAGGAGCTAAAGGTAGTTTTTCTTTTCCAGCAAGAGCTTTTAGTTCATTTTGAAGTTTACACATTTCACGAATAAATTCTTCAGCCTTTGCTAGAGCACCAAGCATAAGTTCTTCTGAAACTTCGTTTGCACCACCTTCAACCATTGTAAAACCGTCAGCAGTTCCAGCAACAACGATTTCCAAATCACCTTTTTCAATTTGTTCGTAAGTTGGATTTAGAACGTATTCCCCATCAACATAACCAACACGAACAGCTGCAACTGGTCCGTTAAATGGGATGTCAGAAATTGTAACAGCTGCAGAAGCTGCAATAACTGCTAGAATATCAGGTGGATTTACTTGATCTGATGAAATACATGTTGGAACGATTTGGATTTCGCGACCAAATGCAACATCAAATAATGGACGCATAGGACGGTCAATAAGACGAGAAACTAAGATTTCTTTATCCTTTGGGCGACCTTCTCTTTTGATAAATCCTCCAGGAATTTTTCCTGCTGCATAATATTTTTCGTTGTAGTCAACAGTTACAGGAACAAAGTCTAATCCTTCTTGAGCCGTTCCAGAAGCACAAGCTGTTGCAATAACAGCTGATCCACCAAATTGAGCATAAACTGCACCGTTTGCTTGTTTTGCTAGACGACCTGTTTCAAGAATAAGTTCTTCGTCGCCAATTTTGTAGGTAACTCTTTGTACCATTTGTAAATCCTTTTCCACAAAAGTGGAGATTCACTGCACTGTGACAGAATTTATTGGAAAACTCTTTTGCAAAAGCCTTCTAACAAATTCTGTTCACAGAAAAATCTGTGTATCTACAATGCAGTAAATAAAATTGATATTAAGATGTTTAGTTTATATAAACCAAACAAAACATTTGGGTAAAAGTTATACATCACCCAGAAATTTCAAACTAAAAAAAAACTGAAAACCTACAAAAAACCGTAAGTTTCCAGTTTTTGTTGAACAACTTATTTACGTAGTCCTAATTCTTTGATTAGAGCACGATATAGTTCAAGATCTTTGCGTTGTAGGTATTTTAGAAGGCTTCTTCTTTGTCCTACTAATTTTGTTAAAGCTCTTTTTGCACCTGCGTCTTTAGGGAACATTTTGCAGTGTGCTGTAAGTTGTTTAATACGTTCTGTAGTGATAGCTACTTGAACTTTTGTATTACCTGTGTCTTTGTCGTTTGCTCCGAATTGTGCAACAACAGAAGCTGTTTTTTCTTTTGTAAGTGCCATTACTTACTCCTATGAAAAGATCAATTTCCGAGTTGTCTTTGAACGCTATTTCGCAACGAAGAGAGAAATAGCATGGAATAACAAAGTTTGCAACGCAAACTTTAGAGATAGACACTTCGACGCTATTTTAGGAGAAGTGTTTATCTTTTACTCCTTAAAGACTAAATTCTATTTTCTTTAATTTTTGAAGCTTTTGTTCAAGAGGAATCTCCAGGCGAAGGAGAGTTGATTCCACATACATCACTGAACTGAAAGTTGACGTATCAGCTAGGGTTACTTTCACTTGATATTTGCCAACTGGTGGCAAAAGCTGAATAACACTACTGTTTGCAATCTGTAATTGACTTGTTTCTTTATTTTCCTGAACAAGAGCATTTCTTAAATCTAGTGCATAAGCTCTACCAAGAAGTTTTGAAGCTTTTTCAAGCTCACCTTTTTGCACAAAATCTCTAATAATTGTAGAACTAATACGCTTTCCTTGAAAAAGATAATCTTCCACAACATTAAAGGAAATGCCGTTTTGTGCTGCAAACTCTGATATTTGAAGGATTCCAGTATCAAGTTTGTAACCACAACGAAAATCTGAACCTGCAACTAAAAATTGCATAGAACAAGAGTTTTTCAAAAATGTTAGAAAATCTCTTCCTTTCATTTTACTAAAATCACAAGAAAAGTCAATTACTATGGCGAAGTCTATAGACATTTCTTCAAAATATTCTAATTTTAAATCGATAGTAGAAAGTTCCCCAGAAAAATCTGTGGGATTTTTGGCAGCTTTTGGAGGAAACTTAAAAGTTACCACACCAGCAACCACATTATTCTTTGTTTTATAATCAATTACTTGCTGAAAAAGTTCTTTATGACCAAGATGAGGACCGTCGAATCCCCCAACAGATAAAGCACTTCCTTTTTTTGTGAACTGGCTTAACAAGTGATTTTTATCTTTTGAGGCAAGTAAAACATCATTCCAAGAAAAGAGTTTTATCATGATTTCCTTATTAAAACAATTTATGAGGAAGTTTCAACTTCCGATTAATTTTTTTACGCTGTTTTGTAACCTAGTGAAAAACAGCAGATAAAAAGAAAGTTTGCAACGCAAACTTTTAGGTAAACACTTCAACGCTATTTCGGAAGAAGTGCTTATCTTTATCCTTCCTTTTGAATTACAAATCCGTATTTGATTTTGTTATTTTCTAAAATCACTTCTCCACAAAACTTTTCTTCTTCTGTAAAAACTGCATTTGGATTTTCTACAGAAAGTTTTTCCATAAAACATTTTGGTTTTAAAAATCTTCCGTTAAAAAAGTCAAACTCAAAATCTTTTTTTAGTGTAACAGGATTAAAATCACATTCTGTGGCAAGATTTTTATCCATTTTTTGCAAATTATTTTGAATATCAATTTTTATTTTGTTTTCAGTTTCAATATCAATTTGAGATTTTTCTGTTTTATTAAAAGCCTCTTCATTTTTTTGATTTTGCCATTTTTCAGCATTTTTTATGGCATTTTCGATTGTAAAATCTTTCAAAAGTGATTTTCCAACTGCATTTTTCAAAGAAAAACTTCCAACTTCTGTTCTAAGAAGTCCAATTAAATGAGCAGAACTTCCACAATCCTTCGCAATATCCCGAGCCAAGCAGCGAATATATGTTCCTTTACTCACAAAAAAGCTGATTTTTGCATATTTTACAGTTTCTAGCTTTTTATCCTCAAAAATTACATCTTCTATTTTTGCTTCAAAAACTGTTACCGGTCTTTTTGGTATTTCTACAGTTTTCCCTTCCCGAGCCAAATCACTAGCCCGTTTTCCATCAACGTGAACTGCACTAAAAGCAGGTGGAGCTTGTAAAATATCCCCGGTAAAATTTTCTACGGATTTTTGCAAATCTTTGTATGAGGGAAGTTTAGTTTGATTTATGGGATTTCCTGTGTATTCAAGGGTGTCGGTTTCTGTGCCAAAAGCAATAATTGCTTCGTATTTTTTAGAAAATCCTGTGATTTTCCCAGCTAACCGAGTATGATTTCCAACGCAAACCACAAGTAAGCCCTCTGCAAAACTGTCTAAAGTTCCAGTGTGGCCTACTTTGGTTGTGTTTAGTGCTTTTTTTATTGTAAATAATGATGAAAAACTTGTGCATCCAGGTTGCTTTGCGTACAAAACAATCCCAGATGCATTTGAATTTTGATTTTTACCCATTCAGATGCTAGTTTTCGCTCTCTTGATTTTCCGTTTCCGGCTCTTCAACCCGAGACTTTTCTTGCTCAGTAAGTTTTTGAACCATTGCAAAACCTTCTTCTATGCTAGAATCCATTATAAAAGTTAGTTTTGGAAACTGGCGTAATCGAAGTTTTTTTGAAAGTTTTGTTTGGATAAATCCCGCAGCACTTTCTAAACCCTTTACACCTTTTAAAGTTTCTTTGTGGCTCATAAAACTAGAAACATAAACTTTTCCGTAAGACAAATCAGATGTAATTTCTACTCTGTTGATGCTCAAAAAAGTAGAAACCCGTGGATCTTTAATTTGTTGACGTAAAATCATTTGAGAGATTTCTTCTCTAACTTGTTCCCCAAGTCTTGTAAGTCTAAACTCAGACATTAATTAGCACCCTCTCCTGCTTCTTTTGCTTCTCTAGCTTTTTGCTCAGCTAAAGATTCACCAAGTTTACGAGCAACTTCTACAAACTCAATAACTTCAAATTGGTCACCAACACGAACATCGTTGAAGTTTTCTAGTCCGATACCACATTCGTAACCTGTTGAAACTTCTTTTGCATCATCTTTGAAGCGTTTAAGAGAAGCAATTTTACCATTGTGAACAACAATACCATCACGAATAACATTAACTGTACTTGTTCGTTTAACCATACCGTCAAGAACATAGGCACCAGCAATTGTTCCAACTTTTGGTACTTTGAAAGTATCACGAACTTCAACTGTACCGATAACTTCTTCTTTAACATCTGGTTTTAGCATACCTTCCATAGCAGCGGTAATTTCTTCAACACATTTGTAGATAATGTTGTATTTTCTAATATCTACTTTTTCTTGTTCAGCCAATACTTTTGCTTTTGGAGTTGGACGTACGTTAAATCCAATAATAATTGCATTTGAGTCAGCAGCTGCAAGTACAACATCACTTTCGTTAATTGCACCAGCTGATGAGTGAATAACCACAAGACGAATATCTTTTGTAGAAAGTTTTTCTAGAGATTGCTTTAGAGCTTCGGCAGAACCTTGAACGTCAGCTTTGATAATAACTTTTAGTTCCATGATTTCGCCGTCATCAATTGTGGCATATAGGTTATCAAGAGTAACCTTTTTAACAGCTTTTGCATCTTCAAAGCGTTTTAATTCTTGGCGTTTTGAAGAAATAGCACGAGCTTCTTTTTCTGTTTCTGTAACTTGGAATGGATCACCAGCGTTTGGCATAGCTTCTAAACCAAGAATTTCAACAGGCATACTTGGAGTTGCTTCTGTGATTTTTTGTCCTCTATCATTAAAGATAGCACGAACACGACCAGAGTAAATACCTGCAACATAAGGATCACCAGTGCGAAGTTTACCACGTTGAACAATGATTGTAGAAACAACACCACGTCCATGGTCAATTCTTGATTCGATGATTTTTCCTTCTGCTCTACATTGACCGTTTGCCTTTAATTCAAGGATTTCAGCCTGAAGAAGAACAGCTTCTAGCAATTCATCAATACCTTCTTTCTTTAGAGCAGAAATTTTTACATATTGAGTATCTCCACCCCATTCTTCTGGAGTTAATCCATATTCAGAAAGCTGAGTCATTACTTTATCTGGATTAGCTTCTGGTTTATCAACTTTGTTTACTGCAACAACGATTGGAACCTTAGCATCTTTTGCGTGGTTAATAGCTTCAACAGTTTGAGGCATAACACCGTCATCTGCGGCAACTACAAGAATAACGATATCAGTAATTGCAGCACCACGAGCACGCATCATTGTAAAGGCTTCGTGTCCAGGAGTATCTAGGAAAGTGATTTTGCCCTTTGGAGTGTCTACCATATAAGCACCGATGTGCTGGGTAATTCCACCAAACTCAGAAGCAACTACGTTTGCACTACGAATTGCGTCCAAAGTTTTTGTTTTACCGTGGTCAACGTGTCCCATAACAGTAACAACTGGAGGACGACTTTCCATAGCTTCGTCAGTATCTTCTTCACTTGCAATAACAGTTTCGTCATACAAGTTTACAACGTGAACATCACAATTATATTCAGAAGCAAGCAATGTAGCTGTATCTGCATCAATTGATTGGGTGATAGAAACCATCATTCCCATAGACATCAATTTTCCAATGATATCAGCTGCTTTTAAGTTCATTTTTTTAGCTAAATCAGAAACAGAAACAGTTTCCATAATTTCAATTTTTTCTGGAACTGCATCTAGTTTTGCTTGTTGCTTTTTCTTTTGAATAAATAGCTTGTCTTCTAATTCTTCTTCTCTATCTTTGCGAGAATAAACAGTCTTCTTCTTGGTGAAAGTTTTCTTAGCTGGTACTTTCTTTGCTTCTTCCATTGGAGCAGGAGCAGCACCAAAACCTGAGCGACCACCAAAGCCTGGACGATTTCCGCCAAATCCTCCTTGTGGACGTTGACCTTGACCACCTTGTTTATTTCCAAATCCTGGTCGTCCTTGTCCGTTTCCGCGGTTTTGACCTTGTCCGTTTCCACCTTGACCATTTCTATCCCGTCTAAAGTTTCCACCTTGACCGTTTTTATCTTTGTTAAAGCCACCTTGACGATTTTCGCCATTACGATTTTGGTAACCTTCACGAGCTTGAGCTCCAGTAAAGCCACCTTGGCGACCTTCACCGTTACGATTGTTACGGTTAAAGTTTCCACCATTTCCGTCACGGTTTTTATTTCCGTAGCGATTTTCGCCACCACGATTTTCTCCGTAACGATTTTGACCTCTACCCTTTTCTGCAAGATTTCCCATCTTTACATTTGGACGAGAAGGACTTAATTCAAAAGTCGTTTTTTCTGTTTTTACCGGCTTTTCACCTTCTGCTTTTTCAGAACGAGGTTTTTCGTTTTTAGCATCAGTTTGACTTACTGCTTTTGAAGAATCTTTTGTAGGTTGAGATTCTGCTTTCTTAACAGTAACCTTTGGTGCATCACCCTTTTCACCAGGTTTGTTGCCACCTTGAGATGTTTTTTTCTTAACAACAACTACCTTTTTCTTTTCAGGTTCGTTTGCAGGTTTTGCAGGAACTGAATCATTTTTTGGTTTATGCAAAACGTACTTTTGTTTTTTTTCTGTTTCTTCTGCCATTTATCTTCCTATTCTTCCTCTTCAAAACTTAATCCAACGCCGCAATTTGGACAAGTTGTCATATCAATTGTAATTGCAGCTCCACATTCAGGACATTCATAAACTTCTTCTGAATTATCATCTGAATCTACTGCATCGCTTGAATCCACATCAGATTCTGCTTCCTCTTCTTCAATAAACTCAACAGAAGATTCAATCAAAGCAAGAAGTGTTGCAATATTTTCTTCTGTTAAACCTTGAATATTTGCCAATTCTCCATTTTCTGAAGCAGCCATAAAATCTTCAATATCAACAATATTGTTTTCTTTCAAGATTGCTGCCACATTTTCATCAACACCTGGAAGTTCTTGAATTGTTGTGATTTCGTCATAATCATCGTTAAACAACTCTTGAACAGCCTTTCTAGATTCTGCAACTAATTCGTCTAATTCTTCTGCTGAACATTCTTCTTCAGTTTTTACATCAATATTCCAATCACAAAGACGATTTGCTAGACGAACATTTAGACCTTGTTTACCGATTGCCAATGAAAATTGGTTTTCTGGAACAACAGCTAAAGCCTGACGTTTTCCTTCATCGCGGATATAAACAGCTGAAACTTCAGCAGGTGAAAGAGCATTTTTGATAAACACTCTTGGATCTGGGTCATATTTTAGAACATCAATTTTTTCGTTTCCTAATTCTGTGATAACACCCTTGATACGACCACCTTTTAACCCAACACAAGAACCAACTGGGTCAATATCTTCACGTTTTGAAAATACTGCAACCTTTGTTCTGTAACCAGGTTCTCGAACAACTTTGAAAATTTCTACAGTTTTGTCGTATAATTCTGGAACTTCAACTTCCAACAATGAACGAACAAAATCTGGGTCTGTTCTTGATAGAATGATTTGCAAACCGCTAGATGATTTTTTAACATCTACGATTAGAGCTTTAATTCGGTCATTTTTTTCATATCGTTCTGTTTTTAGTTGATTACGTGGAGGAAGCACACCTTCAACTTTTCCCAAATCAACATAAATTGTATCCTTTCTTTCACGTTGATAATAGCCAATAATTGTTTCACCGATTTTCATTTTGTATTCTGCATACAAACTATCTTTTTGGATTTCTGTAAAAGATTGGTGAGCTGTTTGTTTCCCAGTTTGAACTGCAGAACGATCAAATTCTGATAGATTAATTGGAATATCAATTTCTAATCCAAGTTCAGAATCAGGATTTAATTCTTTAGCTTCGTCTATTTCAATTTCTGTATTTGGATCGTAAACACCGTCTACAATTACTTTTCTTTGGAATACAGATACATCCTTAAAATCCTCAGAAATTTTTACAATACAATTTTCGGCAGTACCATATCTACGTTTACAAGCTGCTTTTAGTGTGTTTGTGATAATATTGATAACAGCTTCTTCAGAAAAGCCTTTTTCTAATAATTGGTGAAATGCTTCACTAATTGATTCATTTTTTGGTTCGCTCTTTTTTGATGCCATTTTTGAATATCTCCTTTAAGTATTTAACAATTTCGCTTTTGCAATGCGGTTATATTCAATTTGTTTTTTTTCACCGCTCTCTAATTCCAATGTAAGTGAAGCATTTGATGCCTCAACAATCTTTCCAGGAATCCAATCAGTAACCTCAGTATCCCACACACGTACAAAAAGATTTACAAACAATACAAACTCTGCCGCATTTTTGATATTTCTTTCCATACCTGGAGAAGTAACTTCCATATTCACGTCTTTTGATGAAATTAAGGCTTCTAGACGTGGTTGAATTAGTCTATGAACCTTTGCACAGTCATTTACGGTAATTCCTTGTGTTTCATCATCGCTTTTTCGAGCAATAACTACTCTTGCAGTATTAACTGTTTTTGAAGGAATAATTCGTAATTCCACCAGTTGAAAACCAAGACCTTCAACCAATGGTGCACATTCTTTGTAATAGGGAAATGAATTAAGTGGTGTGTATTCCAATTATGTTTCCTTTATTTTGATTTTTCACATACGTAAAAAACCATTGTATATAAAAAAAGAGCCGTTTGAACGACTCCGATTTTCTAGGATAATAATTATGTTCTAACTAACTATAACATAAAGGATAAAAAATAGTCAACACATATAAAAAAGCAATAATTTTAAAATTTTGAATTCAATTTAATTACAAACTAAAAATACAAACCTCATATATTTATTCCCAATCTGAAAAAAATTCAAAACCCAAATCAATATTTAGCTCCCTTATTCTTTCTATCAAGCTAGATGATATTTCAAAAGCGATATGAGTTTTTTCATACAAGGAAATATAAAAAGAACATTTTCCACCAGTTGAAGAAATTTGTTTAAAGATTGATCCATCATTAATACTACTTTTTATCAGAGTAATAGCCTTTTCAATTCCAGACTCAATATCTATATCTTCCTTCGAAACCAAAGAATAAGAAACATAGGTTGTTCCCCAAACTCCTAAAAGTTTTGTTCCTTTTGGGGTCGTTTTTTCTTCTCCAATTGAAAAACATCTAGAGGGTTCTAAATTAATACACTTTATTATTTCATCTTTATTTATTTTTGGATGCCATATTTGAAGAGAAATTGATACCATTATTTTCTCCCATTTTTAAATTTAAAAACATTTAAAATAATTAATAACAAGGTGATAAAAAGACTTATATAAAATATGATATGAAAAAACAAACAAAAATTCCAAGCAATAAAACAGGTTTTTAACAAACTACAACCATCTACAATAATTGAAAAATACAATACTGTTTGAAAAGAAAAAATAACCAATGTTAATATTATATCTAAAATAGAAAGTCTCTTTTTTACTCGAATTAGAAAAATAATAAAAAATGGAATGTATAAAAACTGACCAAATTCAATAATAGAATTATTATCAGCAATAGAAGATGGATAATTTGATATATAATCAATATTTTTTGATGTAGAATTATTAGTTACAAGTCCTTTGGAATAAGAAAATCCAAAAGATGAAAGAATCAATCCAAATATTATTATTAACAAGGTCAATCGAATTTTCTGCATAAACAAAGTTTATCATAGAGTTTTTTGACTTGCAAATTTTTCCGCCTCACAAAAAAAGCGACTCCCCAATTTTGGAAAGCCGCTTTATATCAATTTAGAAAGATTTTACTTTAATGCAAGAATGTTTGCTAATGCAGGATTTTTTTCTAGGTCTTTTTTCAAGCCTTCTGCACGAGCTTTGTTTACATAATCTTTGCTTTGGAAAGAATATGTAAAGTTTGTGTGAACGTCATAAGTTCCGTTCATAATTGCATAAGCATCTTCTGTCATTACAAGTTCTTCGTCTGTTGGAATTACGAAAATTTTGATTTTTGAATCATCTGCACTAATCAATGTTTCTGCGTTTCTTGTACGAGCCATTGCATTTTTTGCAGGATCAATTTTGATTCCAAGATTTTCTAGTCCTTTTAGACAGTTTTCACGGATATATGGAGAGAATTCACCAACACCAGCTGTAAATACGATAGCATCTACATTTCCGTCTAGTGCAGCCATGTATGAACCAAAGTATTTTTTCAAGCGGTAACATTCCATATCCATTGCAAGTTTAGCTTTTTCATCCCCTTCGCGCATTGCTTTTTCAACATCACGGCGGTCTGTGTATTTTTCTGTAATACCTAGAAGTCCTGATTTTTTGTTCATAGCTGTATCCATTTCAGCAGCAGACATTCCAGTTTCTCTCATAATATAGAAAGCCAAAGCTGGGTCCATATCACCTGTGCGAGTTCCCATTACAAGACCTTCAAGTGGAGTAATACCCATTGATGTATCAAAACCGCAACCATTTTTTACAGCACACATAGAAGCACCGTTACCAATGTGAGCAATAATGATATTTGTATCTTTTGGTTCTTTTCCTAGCAATACAGAAGCTCTTTTTGCTGTGTACAAGAAAGATGTTCCATGGAATCCATAGCGACGAGCTGCATATTTTGTGTACCATTCTTGTGGAATTGCGTACATAAAAGAAGATGCTGGCATTGTTTGGTGCCAAGCTGTATCCATAACTGCAACGTGTGGAACTTCTGGAAGTACTTTTTGAGCAGCTTCAATACCCATAATATTTGCAGGCATATGAAGAGGACCAAGACCAATTACACTACGGAAAGTTTCTAGAACTTCTGGAGTAACTTTTACAGACTTTGTAAATTTATCCCCACCATGAAGAACACGGTGACCAACAGCTCCAATCACGCTCATACTTTCGATTACACCGTGATTTTTGTCTGTAATTGCATTGATAATCAACTCAATTGCTTCTTTGTGAGTTGGACAATCGCTTTCTAGATAAAATTCATCTTTACCTTTTGGATTGTGAGTAATACAAGAACCAGCTTGTGTAACTCTTTCTACAACACCAGTTGCTAAAACATCTTTGTTGTCCCAATCGTAAACTTGGTACTTTGCAGAAGAACTTCCGCAGTTTAATGTAAGAATAACCATCTATTTCTCCCAAAAAAAATAAATCAGTAATTTATTTGTAATAGTTTATAAAACTATTAGTTTACCTTATCAAAAATGAATTCTACAGAAATACCATCAGAAATTTTAAGTTGACTTCCGTCTTCTTTGATATACATTCCTTCATAATCAGCTGTGTTATCAGTAATTTCCATATATTCTTTTACATACATAATATATGGACGTTCGGAAGTATATTCGTACATTGGTTGTGCCAAAATCATTGATTCCCAAAGCATATCAGGACTCATTTCTTGACCATTAGCTACAGAAAGCTCAACCATTTTGTCAATAAATTCTGTGTAATCACAAGACAAATTGTACACACCACAGATTTTCCCATCGTATTCCACAGGTATTTCTAATGAATATGGAGCTTCGATAATAATTCCACCTGGAATCCCTGTATCCAACTCTGAAAACTCTTGAACAACAACAGTTTCCCATTTTCCATAAATCTGACTTGCAGATGTTACAGGAATATAACCGATATTTGCATTTCTGCCTTCAACAGTTGTCGGAATAACAATTTCTTCTTTTGATTCTTTACTGGCACAACCAACAAAAGAAAAAATTACCAAGAAAACCACAAGTAAGGAAATTAGTTTCTTCATTAAAAACTCCTAATATAAAATGAATTATATACATTTTTCATTTTTCTGAAAACTACAAAAAAAGAAAAACATTTGCATAATAAAACACAGTTTTTATACAAAACTGATTTTTCACCAATTAATTATTCAAAAAAGCCTTAATTTTTTCAACTTCTTCCAAAGCAAGTTCTCGACCTTGATTATATGTATCCTGCATTTTTTGAGGATTTCGCTCTGTTCGACTAGCAACTAAATCAACCTTTGGTCGTAAAACATAAACATCACCGGACTTTTCGAGTTTTTCCAAATCTTTTAATTGCTGATTATAAATTAGATGGCGATTTTCCACAGCTTCAACAAACTTGGGATATTTTTTGTAAACAAGTTTTATCAAAGGAAGCATGGCATTTTTACTCTTTTCATATCCCTTTGGTTGAGTCAAAATTACTACATTTTTTGTGTATCCCATTTTTCTAAAAGCAGTTTCTGGAATAGAATCAGCCACTCCCCCATCAAGAAGTTTTTGACCTTCCACATTCACAATTCGTGCCACCAAAGGCATTGAAGCAGAAGAAACAATCCATTTTATATAATCATCCCTTAAACTTCTACATTGATGATAAACAGCTTTTCCACTTTCCACATCAGTTGAAACAGTGTAATATTTGCTAGTCTGATTTTCGAAAGTTTCATTATCAAATGGATCTAAAATCTGTGGTAATTGGTAATAACAAAAATCCACATTAAAATAATCCCCAGTTTTCAAAAGAGAACCGACACCCATATAGCGCTTATCTTTACAATATTTTAGTGCATAACGCAAAGAACGTCCTTTTTGTTTTGATAAAAAACTAGCTCCATGAACAGCCCCAGCACTCACACCAATTACACCATCAAAAGAAATATCATTTTCTAAAAAAACATCCAAAATCCCTGCGGTAAAAATTCCTCTGTGACCACCGCCTTCCAAAACCAAACCTTTTTTCATTTTCGCTCCAAAATTTTATAAATATACAATACAGTATATCACAAAATATTTAAATATGTCATTTTTTGAAAATAATATTAAAAGTCAAAAAAACGGATAAGAGTGAAAAAAAAATCATTATTTACTAAACTATTTTTTTTTGCTATAATATAGGAAAATATTTTCAATGTAGGAGAATTAAAATGAAATTTATTTTTTTGGGACCTCCAGGGGCCGGTAAAGGTACTTTAGCTGCAAAAGTTGCAACTTCATACAACATTCCACACATTTCTACAGGTGAAATTTTCCGTGCTGCAATTAAAGCAAAAACTCCACTTGGACTAAAAGTTCAAGCAATCATTGATTCTGGAGCTTTAGTTAGCGACGATATTACTGTAGAACTTGTAAAAGACAGACTTTCTCAAGATGATGCTAAAGCAGGTTTCATTTTAGATGGTTTTCCTAGAACAATTCCACAAGCAGAAGCTCTTGCAAAAATCATTGATATCGACTCCGTTGTAAACTTTGACATTGCAGACAACGAGGTTGTTGGACGTCTTTCAGGTCGTCGTGTTTGCAAAAACTGTGGACAAAACTACCACGTAGAATTTATGCCACCAAAATCAGAAGGCAAATGTGATAAATGTGATTCTGAACTTTATACTCGCGATGATGACAAAATCGAAGCAATCACACATCGTCTAGAAGTTTATCGCTCACAAACAGCACCTCTAATTGATTTTTACCGCGAAAAAAATCTTTTAACAGATATTGATGCTCGTCCTGCAACAGAAAAAATTCTTGCAGAATTCGAAGGCAAATATCCTCATAACTAATTTACAAAGGCCGTCATTATGTACGAAGTTGAACTAAAAGCTTGGTTAGATAACAAAACTGAAACCGAAAACAAGCTGAAAAACTTTGCCATTTTTGACGGCTTTTTTGAAAAACAAGACACTTATTATCACCTAAAATCACACAATATTACAGTTAGAATCCGAGAAGAAAAGATTACTCGCCAAAACGACCAAATCGAAAATCAAATCTTAGTTACATACAAAAAAAAAGAAAGTCGCTTGTCTGAAAATGGAGAAGCCTACGAAGTAAACTTAGAAAAAGAATTTACCATTTCTTCAAAGGAAGATTTTCAAGAAATTCTTTTTGATTCCGGTTATAAAATTTCACTAAAAAAACACAAATCCGTTTCAAGTTATTATGTAAATGTAGAAAACATCCTAGAAACTCCAATATCCTGCCACGTAGAATTTTGTTACATAGAAAAACTTGGAGATTTCATCGAAATAGAAACCTTGACAGAAGACAATTCTGAAAAAAATACTACAAAATTAAAAGAAGCTTTAATTTTAATTTTGGAAAAGCTAGAAATTCCCACTTCAAAAATTGAAAAGCGATATTACAAGGAGATGTTAAAAAATGTTTGAAAGAGTTACATTCAAATTAAATGCAAAAAAAACACTCTACGGAAATTGGAAAGTTCCTATTTTAGTTACTTTAGTAAATCTCGTCGTTTCCCTAATTTTTAACGCACCACAAATTTACTATCGTTTTGCATACGGAGATGGATATGTTTCTGTTTCCTCACCAATTTTCACTCTCTTATCATTAATTGCTACAGGTATAATTTCTTATGCCTCAACTGTTTTTTATCTTTCCTTTGCGGAAAACCCTAAAACCAGTTTTTTAACATTTTTAGATGCCTTAAATTATTGGCTACGGGGAGTTTTGACTCTTTTGTGGCAAACTCTTTGGATTTTCCTTTGGTCTTTGTGTTTTATTATCCCAGGAATTGTCAAAGCAATCAGTTATTCCCAAATGTTTTATTTATTAGCAGAGTATCCCAAAATGAGCGTAAAACACGCAATGAAAGTTTCTATGGAAATCACAAAAGGATACAGAGGTCAGCTTTTTATGATGTGTTTAAGTTTCTTTGGATTAGTGATTTTAAACACATTCACTTTTGGACTTTTATCTCTTTACATCAATCCTTATATGAATTTAACTTTTATAAACTCATACAAGTTTTTAAAAGCAAAAGCCCTTGAAACAGGCAGAATCACAGAAGAAGACTTGAAAAAAGAATTTTAGTCAATTTTAACAAAACAAGGAAGCATAATGTTAGAAAATCTACCAATTCCACCAGATGAAGAAAGTCAAACTATAGACTTACAAGAAAAAAACTTGGTATCAATCGAAACTAGCCCCGTCCAAGAGGAAAATCCTAAAAAGAAAAATTTTACAGGTTTAATAATTCTTGGAATAATTTGTATTCTTGGCTTGTTTTTTGGATTTTTCCAAAGCGAAATATTTGATTCTGATAATTTGTTTTTTCCTTCATCAAAACATACTTTTGGAAAAGGAAAATTTATTGCCACAATTTCTATCGAAGGCACTATCGAAGAAAAAAATCAAACCTACGATCAACTTTGGCTTTTATCAACAATCGAAGAATTAAAATATGATTCAAACAATGTGGGAATTATGCTTAAAATCAATTCTCCAGGAGGTGCAGTTTACGAGTCTGACGAAGTTTACCTTGCGTTATTAGACTACAAAACTTCTGGAAAACCTATTTTTGCTTACTTTGAATCTATGGCAGCTTCTGGCGGATATTATATTGGTTGTGCTGCAGATTACATTTTTGCAAACAGAAACACTTTAACCGGTTCTATCGGCGTAATTTACGGTCAACATCTTGATTTATCAAAATTGCTAGAAAAATACGGAATTGATTTTACAACCATTACAGCTGGTGAAAACAAAAATATGGGAAGTTTTGCAGAACCTTTAACAGCTGAACAAAAAGAGATTTTGCAATCCATTGCAGATGAATGTTATGAACAATTTACAGGAATTGTGGCAGAAAGTCGACAAATGGATATTGAAACTGTAAAAAAATTGGCTGATGGCAGAGTTTACACGGCAAAACAAGCCTTGGAAAAGGGTTTAATTGACGAAATTTCTACATATTCTGAAGCATATTCGGATTTTCTATCGTATATTTATGAAAATTATGATATAACAAAATCAATAAATGAAGTATACTTTGAACCAGAATCTAAATATTCTTTTTCGGACTATTTTTATTCTGTTTTTTCAAATATAAACAAGGCTGAAACATCTTTTTCTAGCATAGGGGAAGAAGATTATCGTCCTGTATTTTTTTATCAATATTTTTAGGAGAACACTTTGGATTTTTCAAAATTCGAACACACTTTTACCAAATTGTACGGTAAAGAAAATCTAGCAACTCAATACAAACGTTTTGAGGTTTTGGTAGAAAACTACAAAAAACGCTACTCTTCAAATGGTGAAAAAATTAGACTTTTCACTTCTCCTGGAAGAACTGAAATTGGTGGAAATCACACAGACCACAATCTTGGAAAAGTTCTTGCTGGAAGCATTCAGTTGGATTGTATTGGAGCAGTTGAAGAAACTGAAAACACAATTACAATTTACGATTTAACTTACAACGAAGACTATTCTATCGACATTAATAAAACAGAACGTATTCCTGATGAAAAAGGTTCTATCGCTTTGGTTCGAGGAATCGTTCAAGGTTTTAAAAACGCAGGATACAAAGTTGGTGGTTTTAACTCTTGTTTTACAAGTGATGTAATTGCTGCAGCTGGTGTTAGTTCATCTGCTTCTTTTGAAATGATGATTTGTGCAATTTTAAACATTCTTTTTAACGATGGAAAAATTCCTCTTGCAAAACTTGTAGCTATCGGACAATTTGCAGAAAATGCCTACTGGGACAAAGCTTCTGGACAGTTAGACCAAACAGCTTGTGCCGCTGGTGGAATAATTTGTATCGACTTTGAAAACAAAGAAGAACCTTTAACTCGCAAAGTAAACTTTGATTTTGCAGCCGCTGGTTACACAATGATGTTAGTTGTGACTGGAAAAGGCCACGCAGACCTTTCTGCAGAATATTCAGCTGTTCCTCAAGAAATGAAAGCTGTGGCTTCTTTCTTTGGACAAGATACTTTGCGTGGACTATCTTTTGAAGATATTACAAAAAATCTACCAGTTCTTCGTGCAAAATTCGGAGACAGAGCTGTAATGCGCTCACTACACTTTTTTGAAGAAAACGTAAGAGTTGAAAAAGAAATCGAAGCCCTTGAAAAAGGTGATTTTGACTCATTCTTGAAATTGGTAGAAGCATCTGGAAATTCATCTTGGAAATGGCTACAAAACATTTGTGTACCAGGTGTTGCAGAAGAACAACCTATGGCTATTTGTTTAGCACTTTCTGAATATTTTATCAGAACCCACAACAAAGGTGCTTGTCGTTTGCACGGAGGCGGTTTTGCTGGAGTTATTCAAGCATTTATCCCAAATGAATTAGCTGATGAATATGTTGAATATATGAACACAGCCTTAAACGGTGGAAAAGATGGTAAAAACAACGTTTACAGAATGACCATTCGCCCACTTGGCACAATAGAAATTTGCTAACCATTTTTATCCAAAAAAAGGGTTGTCTTCTACACAAAATCGTGTTGGACAACCCTTTTTTTATAAACTAAAATGCTGATTTATAGCTTCTGATATTTTTCTAAAATCTATAGGCTTTTGAAAAAACTCCTTTGCACCAAGACGTTTTACTCTTTCTTCAATGCCTTCATCCTGCAAAGAAGTAATTACAAAAACAGCAGGTTTTCCAAGACTTTCAGTTGTATTAATTTTTTCACATAAACTAAAACCATCAACTCCCGGAAGATTCAAATCCAAAAAAACAAGATTTGGTTTATGCTCAGTAATCATAATACCAGCTTCAAAACCGTCAAAAGCTTGAAAAACCTCAGCTTTTTCATAATTCTTTTGTATATATTTTGTTAATACAGTATTTAATCCTTTATCATCATCAACAATCAAAATAGACAAATCCGTTGAAAAACCTTCTGGAAATCTCATATTACGGTCTTTCATAAAAGTGATTAAATCTTCTTTGTAAACACGATATTGTCCACCTGGTGTAGTAAAAGCTTTTAAATGCCCGTTACGAATCCAGTTAATTGCTGTCTGATTAACTACACCACAAATATTTGCCACTTCTAAAGCAGAATATACAGTTGTTTTCTTAGATTTTTTAACCATAAAGTTAGTTTAACATATATTTAAAATTTATATAACCAAAATTCTCTAAAATTTATAAAATTTCTCTAATAACTCTATTATTAAAGCCTAAACGCTCCAATGCCGCATAAATTTTTTCTTCTTTTTTGCCGATTCTCTGTAGTTTTTCTAAAGCTTTTTTACAAATTTCAACTTCACTCTTTTCTGAAAAAAACTCATCTATTTGACTTGAAGCGATTTTTTTGTCCACTCCCCTTTGTAAAAGTTCTTGCATCAAGCGATTTCTACCTTCAAAATGAGTTATAGACCGATTTCGTAAAAAAGCCATTGCAAATCGAGAATCATTCAAATATCCCCTTTCCTCAAGATAATCCAAAGCTTGATTTATAGATGAAATAGAATGTTCTTTTTTTTGTAGCTTGTTTCTTAGTACGAATCTAGAATATTCTGTTTTCCCAAGATATTCCATAGCTTTTTTTTCAGCAGAAAATGCAAGTCCAGCATTTACACAATCTTCAAATTCATCAACGGAAAGTTCGATATCCACATCCAAAATAATATTCTGATTATGTAAATAATTTTTGCGTAAATAAAATGTACTTACTGAATTAACTGATATTTGAAAAAGACTTTCACTAATTTGTTTTATAGAGGTAATTTTGTAAATATCACACTTTTGATTTTCCATAGATTCAACTATAAATATTGTTTTTTAATCGGTCAAGATAACAATTTCTAAGATTTAGAATTATTTTTTTTTAGAAATTTAAAACAAAAAAAACCAGCCCAAAATGAGCTGGTCTTGTACAACAAAAGCAAAAATTAGCGTTTGCTGAATTGGAATCTTCTACGTGCACCACGTTGACCGTATTTTTTACGTTCAACCATACGTGAATCACGTGTAAGGTATCCGTTAGCATGTAGTGAGCTGTGGTTAGCTTCGTCTACTTGTGTTAATGCACGAGAAATACCGTGTAAACAAGCACCAGCTTGACCGTTTAGACCACCACCAACAACTGTGATTACGATATCGTATTTTGAATCACTTGCTGTAACCATAAGTGGTTGTTTTACAACTTGAACTTGTTCTGCTGTAGCAAAATAGTCGTTTACATCTTTACCGTTTACAGTAATTTTTCCATTTCCTTCACGGATATAAACACGTGCAACAGCTGTCTTTCTTCTTCCTGTTCCAATACCTAAGTTTCTTACCATACTAAACTCCTACCTTATACTTCTAATGGTTGTGGATTTTGTGCTGCACAAGGATTTTCGCTACCAGCAAAAATCTTTACGTTCTTGAGCAATTTGCGTCCAAGACGACCATTAGGGAGCATTCCTTTAATAGCAAGTTTTAAAGGATCTTCAGGATGACGTTCAATTTTCTTATTGAAAGTGAAAGACTTAAGTCCACCAGCATAACCAGTGTGGTGATAGTAGATTTTACCATCTGCTTTGTTACCTGTAACAGCAACTTTGTCAGCATTGATAATCACAATGTAATCACCCATTTCTTGGTTTGGTGTGTAAGTTGGTTTGTGTTTTCCACGTAATACAGCAGCAGCTTTTGCAGCTACACGTCCTAGTGGTTTGTCAGCAGCGTCAATAACATACCAGTTACGTACTGCTTCGTGTTCTTTTACGAAAATAGTTTTCATATTTGTACCTTACGTAATAAAAAATCCTTCAGGAAAACCTACCTTGCATCTGGAGTTTTTCCTGCTTCATAATATCTAGGTGAGCAAACCTTTTTCTTGATATTTGAAGTGCAGATATACGGGAATCTTATAGTACCAATTTATTGAGTTTTGGTCAATAGATTACTTAATATCTATATTATTTCGTGAGGCTTCTTCTTCTTTTTTTGCTTCATTCTTATCTTTGATATCTGCAATTCCAACAAAAATTGCAATTATTCCAATAAAAGCAGATAAAATAGGAGCTGCACCTTTCAAAAAAGTTATAATTTCAGCTCCCCAACCTAAAAATCCAGGCAAAGCAGCGAAGATTGTAAAAAGAATTAGGGCAACACCGATTATCATTGCTAACATTATCTTCCTCCAAAAAAACTTTATATTTATATATTACACAAAAAAAATCTATACTTCAACTAATTTTTTATCAAAATATTACTCTTGACATTTTCACTATTGAAATTACAATAAAATTATGAACTATAGAACATTTCCAAAAATTGACGATTGTAAAATTTCTGCACTTGGTTTTGGGTTAATGAGACTTCCATTATTACCAAATTCCGAAGAAATTGACAAAGAAAAAACTAGAAATCTTGTAAAACTTGCTATTGATCAAGGCATTAACTATTTTGACACAGCTTATCCTTATCACGGTGGCAAAAGTGAAACTGTATTTGGGGAAATTGTAAAAGAAGAAAATCTTAGAGACAAAATCTACATTGCAGATAAAATGCCAGTTTGGTGCGTTGAAAAAGAAGAAGATTTTTATCGAATTTTAGATGAACAATTAATTAAACTTCAAACTGACCATATTGATTTTTATCTTTTACACGCTATGAACGGAGAACGTTGGGAAAAAATTAAAAAACTTAACGGGTTAAAATTCTTAGAAAAATCAAAGGCTGAAGGCAAAATCAAGCATATCGGATTTTCATTTCACGATACAATAGATGTTTTTAAAACAATTGTTGATGAATACGAAGATTTCGAGTTTTGTCAAATTCAGTTTAACTACATTGATGAAGATGGGGAAAAACGAGTTCACAATCCAGGTTGGCAAGGTTTGAAATACGCTGCAAAAAAAGAACTTGGCGTAATAATTATGGAACCTCTTAGAGGAGGACTATTAGCAAACCCTCCAGTTGGAATCCGAGATATTTTTGCAGCAGCTGAAGTGCCAAGACTTCCAGTAGAATGGGCTTTGCGATACATCTGGGAAAATCAAGAAGTTGTTACTGCCCTTTCTGGTATGAACGACGAAAATCAAATTATGGTGAACTGTGCTGTAGCTTCCACTGCTTTTCCAAACTCTATGCCTTCTTCTCAAATGGAAGTTATAAAAAAAGCTCAAAATTGGTTTGACTCAAAAATGAAAGTTCCATGCACAGGTTGTAGATATTGTGTACCTTGTCCAAAAGGTGTTTCTATTCCAGATATTTTTGAGCACTACAATACAGCTTCTATGCGTGGTTTGCTTGATGAAAGCGGGAAAACATTTTTAAAAGATTATCACAATTGTGTGCAAAATAATCACGGAGCAAATCAATGCGTAAATTGTGGTGCTTGTGTAAAACAATGTCCACAACACATTGATATTCCAGCAAAAATCCAAGAGGCTCACAACTCTCTTATGGGATAAAATTTTCCATTAGGATTTTGCAGAAAAAAATCACCAAAACAGAAATTATTATTGGACGAAGGATTTTTGCGCCCTTGTTTGTAAAAAACTTTGCTCCAATATAATTTCCAGCAATACTAAAAAGTCCCGCAACAATTCCAAGATAAAATATTACCTTTCCATTTATAATATAAATAATTAGAGAAGTAATATTTGACGTTAAGTTGATAACTTTGGTTGTTCCAGCAGCTTCTTCTAATTTTACTCTTGCTATAGATGTTAGAAAAATCAACAAAAAAGTTCCAGTGCCAGGTCCATAAAATCCATCATACATCCCAATAAAAAATGCAGAAATTAAGCACAAAATCAAAGTTTTGGTGTTTGAATAAGTTGGTTTTGGATTTTCAAAATTTTTTGATTTTAAAACGTAAAAGGCAATAACGGGCAAAATTATCAACATTATAATTATGAAAATTTTGTCAGAAATTACCAAAGCAAGATTTGCTCCAATACTTGCTCCAAGTAAGGTGAAAAAAACACAGGGAATTGCCCTTTTGTAGTTTATAAAACCGTTTTTGGCATATTTTAGCGTGGAAATAGTTGTTCCCATAGTGGAACTAAGTTTGTTTGTGGCGATTGCGTTATGAACTGGCAAACCTGCAAACAAATATGCTGGTAAGGAAATCAAACCTCCTCCACCAGCAATAGCATCAATAAATCCCGCTAAAAAAACTAAAGGGCAAATTATTAGATATTCAAGCATAAATTAAAACAGTGTATCAACTTTTGTCTGAAATTCTTTTCGAATTTCGTTTTCAATTGTGCGAATAGCACGTTGTGTTGCTTCTGCTTCTGAAAGATGAGCTTCTCTTCCGCTAATTGCAAATGGCAATACAATCTTATCTGTTTTGATTTCTGTTAGATTTGCATTTACAACAAAGCGAATATATTTGTTTTTAGTTTCTCCAGACATTTGCAAAGGTGTAAACGAAACATCTGCAATCAAAGTATAAGTTGAATCAGAATCTGATAATTCAGCAATTTTAATTCCGTATTCTGTGAAAATCTTTGAAAAAGCAGCTTCGATTCTTCCATCAACATCACCTTTTATATCAAATCCAATAACGATTTGTGAAAGACAACGACGAGCCAATTCTTCTACAGTTGCAGCATTTCCATAATTTGGAAGTGAGATTTTGTAGAATTTTGGGTTGATTACTGCCAAAATATCTAAATAATAATCATTTTCTATAGCTAGTTCAGTTGCCTCAACTAAAGTCGAATATGAAGAAAATGTTCCCATTGATTTGTATGCGTCAACAATTTTTTCATCGATTACAGCATTTAACTCATTAATTTTTGATTTGTAGTGATTTCCAGCCTCTGTTCGATTTACTAAAGCAAGAGCATAATACTCTGTAGTTTTTCCTTTTTTTACTGGATAGACATCCTGAATATAAATACCTGAAATTACCAAATCTGAATAAGTTTCTACATTATTGGAATAATCTTTTGCATTATCCCAACCTTTATCTGTTTGTGAAAAACTTTCTGTTGATAAAGTAGTGGATTTTACGTTTTGTTTGATAGTTTTGGTAATCGCAGCGATGGCAGCATTTTCAGCACTAACTCTATCTGCTCCATAACCTACAGCAGACAAATATTCTTCATCGCTATAAACTGATGTTGGAGATAAAATCCACTCAGGAGCATCGTTACTTGTTGAAGCACAAGAAAATGCTAACACCAAAATCATAATAATCGAAATTAATTCTAAACTAACTATTTTACGCATAAAGTCTCCACTAAATTTAATTTATTTTTTGAAACAATTACATTTTCAAAAACTTCACTTGATAAAAGGCGATTATGTTTATCAAGATATCTTACCTCAACAACATATTCTCCTTCTGGTAAGGTAATTCCACCAACATAGGCTTCTGCAGGGAAAAACTGAGAAGTTCGTAAATCCGCAGCTTCACTTGCAACTGTCCAAACTTTACTAGCCAACGCTAACAAAGCAAAAGTCGTTTCATTATCATCAGATGTTGCAGATAAAACATCAAAAGTTGTGGAAACAGCTGTTTTGGACATGGAGCGAATAAAGGCTTTGGCATAAATCAAAGCTCGTTTTTGATTAAAAGTATCATAAGCAATATTTTCGATACTCTCTATTTTTTCCATTTTTTCCACATAGGATTCACCATTTTTCCCAAATACTAAGACACTTATACTATTAACTTGTGTTCCTCGTTTTTGCATTTCTGGAATAGAAATTTTAAAAGTAAATCCATTTTGATAAATATCTCCCATACTTTCTTCAAATTTTAATGGGGCAAAACCTGCAAAACTCATTATATTAAGTCTTGCCATATCCTTTGGAATAGAAAATTCTTCGTTTACGGCAAGGGGAATTTCAAAGGGATACAATGCGGCTTGAGTTTTAAAAGCTTCTGTGATTTTTTTTCTATCAACTTCTGCAGAATCCATTTGATTTCTTGAACGATATAAAATCATACTAAGATAACGTGCTAAAGCCGAATTGTTAAATTGTACTGACGCATCTAAGTTTCCTTCTGCATTTTCTTTTGCATAGGCTAATTCTTCTGAGTATTTTACAGAAAGAGATTTTTGCTTATTATCAAAACGGCGAATTTCTACGAAAGCATCTTCTATTTGCCCTAAATGGATGTAATTTAAAGCCATAAATAGATTTGAATATATGTCTTCGTATTCTTCTCCAGAATAATCTTGTGCGTTGTCATTTGTGAAAAAGGAATTTATTCCTTGGGAAATACTTTTTGAATAATAGCTTTCGATTAAGCGTTCTGCGTTGCTTAATTTTGAATTTGATTCTTCATAATCACGATTATAGTGAGCTAACAATCCAGAATCCAATGAATACAATAATTCATCTTTATCTGTATAAATACTTTCTTTTTCAGCTTCAAGTTGTTGATATGCAAGATCATAATTTTTTGAACCTAGCTCGTTGTACACTGTAGAATAATCTCTTAAAGTTGTACAAGAAAAGAAAAACGTTGAGCTTAAAAATAAAATAAAAATCTTATGTAGCAACTTGATTTTCATATCATACTCTCTCAAAAATATGGACTGTCTACAAAAAGCTTTTTTCACTAGACAGTCCATTTCTTTAGATTTTTAATCTTTAGGTTTATCCTCTAAAAGCAGATTTTGTAACCAATTTTTTGATTTCTGAGTTTTCACCCATCCAAAGTTTGCGGTTTGTTTCAATATCAATTAGTTCAGCATAAACAAAGTATGTGCGAACAGTTTTGTTATCGACCATATCTACGCTTGTTTTTACAGAACCAATTAGCATAAAATCGGCCCCGTACTCGTTTGCAAGACGTTTTGCTGTTTCTTCTGAAGCCCATTCTTGTTGTTCCATTCTTTCATCACGGATTTCTTGGCGTTCAGAGCTAGATGCAACAAAATCAACTTTTCCACTGTTAATTAAAGCTGTTTCAAACTTTTTCACAATGATTGATGTGTCAATGTGCTCGTCTGTATCGTTTCTGAAAGTTCCTACGATTACAACTGGTAACATTCTGTTATTGCGAATGTAGTTCTCGATTGCAGGAGCATTTACACATTCTTTTACAAGACTGTCTGCAACAATACGAATATCAGTATCGTTCCAGTATCCACTTAAATCAATAGCAGTTTCTGCGTCAATTCTGTCTACTTTTACAGATTGACATCCAGTTAAAATCACCATTAAAACACAGGCAAAAACAACAAATAATTTTTTATTCATTTTACTTCCTCCGAAAAATAACAAATTCTTTGTTACCTTCTTTTATTCATTCATTAGCGTTGCCAAAACTTTAGCATCGTTAATTAAATTATTCAAAATACAATATTCGTTTGGTTGGTGGGCTGTTTCGTCTAAAGTTCCCCAAACAGTTGCATCAAATCCAGCGATTCTAAGGTATGCACCAACGGTTCCGCCACCAATTCCAATTGGATAAGCTTTTTTTCCATTTACAGTTTCTATGGCTTTTGCAAGTTTTTTCACAACTGGAGCTTCCACGCTTGTTGCAGGTGATTCTACAGCTTGTGGCTCTGTATAAGTAATAGTTACACCGTATTTTGCTTCAACTTCGTCCATGCGTCGGCGAACTTCTTTACGAACTTCATCCAATTTGTAGCAAGGAAGAATACGACAATCCATACAGAAAACATCATCTCCTGGGATTGTGTTAATATTTGGCACATTTTCTTCTTTTTTGGTTGGTTGAAATGTGGAATGATTTGGTTCAAACAAGTCATCAGTTTTTCCAAAAAAGTTTTCTAAATCATTTAATTTCATAGCAAGTTCACAGTTTGCCAAAAATGCGTTTGCACCCTCGTCTGGACGAGAACCGTGAGCTTGTTTTCCCTTTGTGGTAATACGCATCCAAAGAAGATTTTTTTCTGCAACTTCTAAAGTTACACCTTCTGAATCTCCTCCGTCTGGAATTACGATTAAATCTTCTTTTCTAAAAAGATTATGTTCACGAAGAAGATATGAAATTCCGTAATCAGAACCAACTTCTTCGTCTGCCACGAATAAAAGTTTTACAGTGTGGGCTGGTTTTTCTCCAGTTTGAAGATAAGCTAAGACTGCAAAGATTCCAGCCACAAGCCCTTGTTGATTGTCTTCTACTCCACGACCATAGATTTTTCCGTCTTTGCGTTCAACTTTCCAAGGATCTGTTTCCCACATTGATAAGTCCCCTACTGGTACAACATCCATGTGAGCCATTACCCAAATTGAGTAATCGTCGCTTTTTCCAGGAATTGTTGCAACTAAGTTTGGTCTTATGCCACTTTCAACTCGAGAATCAGGTGCGTCGTAGCGAGTTAAATCTGTAATTCCATGTTCTTTTAGCCATTTTTCGAGAGCTTCACATTTTTTTAACTCACCTTGACCTTCGCTTTCGGGAGCCATTGCTGGAATTGAAGTTAGCAAAGTTTCCAAAGCTACCATTTCTTCAAGATTGTTTTCGATATTTTTGTAAAGTTTTTCCATAAGTCATTCCTTAGTTGCAATTTATTTAACACTTAAATAAGTAAAATCTGTTACCTTTTTAAAACTATTTTACGTATTTTTTGTAAACTTCCCACATTGAAGAAACTAGAGTTTCTGCATCTGAATGTTCTGTTTTCCAGCCGATTGTTTCTAATGCACGTTTTGATGTTGCGTATAAACAAGCTGGATCTCCAGGACGACGAGCTACATATTCTGCTGGGATTGGTTGACCTGTGATTTTTCTAGCTGCTTCTACAACTTCTGTTACAGATAGTCCTGATTCTGAACCTAGGTTTAGAGTTAAGCTTTTTTTGTTTTTTGCAATATATTCTAATGCCAAAACGTGAGCTCGAGCCAAGTCTGTAACATGTACGTAGTCACGGATACAAGTTCCGTCTGGAGTATCGTAGTCGTTTCCGAAGATTTTTAGTTCTTTTCTCATACCAGCTGCTACTTCCATAATAACTGGAAGAAGGTTTGCAGGATTTTGTTCAAGACCGCAAAGAACACCGTCTACATCGTATCCTGCTGCATTGAAATAGCGAAGTGAAGCATATTTTAAGCCCCGTAGTTTTTCATACCAAGCCATATAGCTTTCAATATCTAGTTTTGTAAATCCGTAGTAGTTTTCTGGATCTTTTGGATGATCTTCATCAATTGGAAGATATTTTGGACTTCCGAAAACTGCGGCAGAAGATGAGAAAACCATATTTAGACAGTTGTATTTTACAGCTGCGTTTAAGATATTTAGTGTTCCTGTAATATTATTTACAGAATATTTTTCTGGAGCAATCATAGATTCTCCGGCTGCTTTAAATGCTGCAAGGTGAACAAAAGCATCAAACCCTTGTGCAAAAGCTGCTTCTAGTTGGCTTGGAATTAAAATATCACCGTGAATAAAACCATTTTCTTTGAATAAGTTTTGTCTTAGACCAGAAGAAAGGTTATCAAAAACTGTAACTTCGTGTCCGTTTTTGTTAAGTTCTTTTACAACGTGGCTTCCAATGTAACCAGCTCCACCAATAACTAATACTTTCATAGTACCCTCCAAAATATTTTCTTTTGTAACAAATTTTCTTGTAAATTATTCTAGTTGCATAGAAATTTCTTCCCATTTTGCAGAAGTTTCTTCTATCAACTTTTCTGTTTTTTCTATTTCTTCCTGAATACTTTTGCTTTTTGCCCCGTCCGAATAAACTTCTGGCTTAGAAAGTTCTTCTTCTAGACCAGCTTTTTTTTCTTCCAAAGCAGCAATTTCTTCCATCAATCGTTGCTCTTCTTTTTCTAGTTTTCTACGCTCTGCTTTTAGACGCTTTTGCTCTTCGTAAGATTTTGCTCCCTGACTAACAACTTTTTGCTCAACAGGTTTTGAAACTGTGCTAACAAGATTTTCATCTTGATCTAAGCCCAAAGATTCTTTTTCCAGTTGTTCCATGTAATATTGGTAACTTCCAGGAAATTCTCTAAATTTACAAGGAGTTAGTTCTAAAACCCGAGTTGCAAGAGATTCTATGAATCCTCTGTCGTGGGAAACAAAGATTACAGTTCCACCAAAATCCTTTAGAGCATTTAACAAAACGTCTTTTGAATGCATATCCAAGTGGTTTGTAGGTTCGTCTAAAATCAATAGATTTACTGGTTTTAGCAAAAGTCTAAGCAAAGCAAGGCGACTTTTTTCACCACCAGACAATACATCTACAGATTTGTAAACATCATCTCCACGGAACAAGAAAGCTCCAAGCATATCCCGCAATTTTGGAATCAATTCCAAAGGTGCTTCGGCTTCAAGCATTTCCAGCATTGACATAGAACCCTTCATAGATTCTGCGTTGTCTTGGGAAAAGTAACCAATAGAAACACCAGAACCCAATTTTAGGTTTCCAGAATACGCAGAATCTTCTCCAGCAATTATCCGAAGCAAAGTTGTTTTACCAGCACCGTTTTTTCCAGCCACCACAAGTCGGTCTCCGTTTTCTAGAACAAGGCCTAAATCTTTTAAAACTTGATGCTCTGTTTTATCAGCGTTGATGTAAGACTTGTTTATATTTTCTAGAGTTAGTACCAAGCGACCAGAATGAGGAGCTGGTGGAAAAGAAAAGCGGATTTTCTTTAGAGTTTCTGGAATCTCAATTTTTTCAGCTAGGATTTTATCAAGCATTTTTTGTCGTTCTTGGGCTTGGGCTGCTTTTGTAGCTTTGTATCCAAAACGGCGAATAAAATCCTCTAGCTTATTGATTTCCTCTTGTTGTTGCTCGTAGCGTTGCATCAAAGTTTCTAGTTCTACAGCACGGACTTTTTCGTAGTGAGTGTAATTTCCAGGATAGCGTTTCAAATCCCCATTAAAAAGTTCGTAAACTTCGTTAATGGTAACATCTAAAAAATAGCGATCGTGGGAAACTAGCAAAAATCCACCAGAAAAATCGTGCAAAAACTTTTCAAGCCAATTACGAGCTTCAATATCAAGATAGTTTGTAGGCTCGTCTAAAAGAAGAATATCAGGTTTTTCTAGCAAAGCCTTTGCCAAAGCAATACGCATTTGCCATCCACCAGAAAATTCTTCTACAGACCGAGTCATATCTTCCTTGGAAAAACCAAGACCTTCTAGAGTTTGTCTGGCTAAAACTTCTCTTCTGTTCCAGCCAGATTCTTCAAGCCAAGCAATAATTTCGGCCTGTCTTTCTAGCAAAGGCAAGGAATTTCCATCTTTTGACATAGTAGCCAAAGAATCGCCTATTTGCTCCATTTCTTTTTGAAGTTCATATCCGTAATGAAAAGCACGGTCAACTTCTTCTAGCAAAGTACAACCTTTATGCACAATGCCAGATTGAGGCAAATATCCTATGCGGCAATTTTTTGTAACTGCTCTGTCTCCAGAATCACATTCTATTAAACCAGCCATTACTTTCATCAAAGTAGACTTACCAGAACCATTTGCTCCAGTAAGAGCTGCCTTTGTGCCTTCTGAAAGGTTTACAGAAACTTCTTTTAATATATCTCTATCACCAAATGCCAGTGATACTTTTGAAAATTGAACAAAGGCCAAAACTTACTCCGCCGAGAAGAACATAACAACTGGACTAGAACCTCTAGCTTTTATCAAATTATCTTTGATAGAAGCTTTTGTTCCATCTTCCAATCGAATACCATTTTCTTCGATTTTGTACAAAAACACAACTTTTTCGCCGTTTTTGTCAAAAGTAAATGAAAAAGCACCATCGTAAATAAAAGCCAAAGAAGCATCCAAGAAATAATCAAAAACCACAGTTCCAGATGAACCAGAATTTTTAGGAATAACATTTGGTGAAAGAAGTTGATATCCACTCCAAACAAATCGATTACCATCTTGGAATTGTAATGTTCCATAGTTTGAACTTGAAAATTGATGAGAAATTTCTTGAATATTTGAATAAAGAGTTTCTCTTCGCTTTATTTCATCTTGAATAATTTTATCTACAGATTCATCTAGAGCAATTAAATTTGTAGAAATAATCAATCCTTTTTCATTTGGAGATTGAATTGTAATCAATTTGCTATTTTTGATGATTACGGATAAATTTGTACCAAGAATTTTGTAGTTTTTTTCTGAAATCTTTTCTATTCCTGTGTATGGAACATTAACATTTATATCAGAAGTTTTGAAGCGAACATTTCCAGATTCCACACCAAAATCAATTGCTGGAACTGATGAAATAACATCAAGATTGATTCTCTGGCGTTTTATCATTGTTTCGTAATTTTCTGGATACCATTTTGTAGCAAGTAAGGTTTCAAGTTGAGTATCAACTGCTTCTACTTCTTCATCAACTACAATTTCTTGAACTTCTGTTTCATCAAAAGGACGAAGATTGTAAGAAAAACACCAACCTAAAGTCCCGTCTTTTGCAAGAACCCGTAGCCAATCTCCTTCCATAGCCTTTCCACCAGACATAACTGGCTGACCTTCACCTTTGTACAGAATCTTTATCACTTCATCTTTTCTAAGACGATAAACTTGTTTTGAAGTATTTACTGCTGCTTCACGCATTGGAAGTCCGTCTAAAGCAACTTTTGCGTAAATATGCTTGTATTCTGAATATTTTGAAGCTATGGATTCTATTTTTCCTTTTGACACTGGATCTGTAATTTGCCAAAGAGGAACTTCGATTCTTTCATCTTCTGTATGAGTTCCAATTACGTAAGTTTGGCTAATATTTGATTTAATATAGACTGGAACTATTTCTCCGTCCTCAAGATTATATTCAGGAACAGACCACAAAAGCACTCCATATCCCATCAATTTTGAACAAGAGCAAAATATTAAACTTGATATTAAAATTAAAATACAAAACTTAACAATATTTTTCATAATTTACCTTATCTTATAGCATATCACAAACAAATAGTTTCTTCTATAGATTTGAATAGAGATTTTCAAAATCAATTTTGAAAAAGTGTTTATATTTTCAATTTCAAAACTCGTATACAAAAAAAACAATAAAGTATATAATTTCTTTGCTATGAAAAAGAATTTTAAAGACTTACTTTTATCAACATTAGATAAATCACAATATAGTTTTGTTTGTGGAGAAAATCAAAATCCAGAAATTGAAAATCTTGTTTTTGATTCACGAAAAGCCACTGAAAAAACTTTGTATTTTGCTTGGACTGGAGTTCACGTTCACGGAAACAGTTTTATTTCAAAAGCTATTGAAAATGGATGTAAGGCAATTATTTTTGAAGAAGATGAAAATCATCTTGTTTCAGAGGATGCAAAAAATCTTGCCAAAGAAAAAGCTGTTACCCTTGTAAAAGTGGAAAACGCCCGTTTTGTAATGTCTGGTCTTGCTTCCCATTTTTACGATGAGCCTTCCAAAAAGCTAACCTGTATTGGGGTAACTGGCACAGAGGGAAAAAGCACCACAGTTTATTTGATTTGGCAACTTTTACGCAGCATGGGAAAAAAAGCTGGTTTTATTTCTACAGTGGATTTTTCTTTGGGAGAAGAAGCAATTCCAAATCCAGAACATCAAACAACTCCTGAATCCACCATTGTGCAGGAAAAACTTTACCAAATGGTGGAAAATGGTTGTGAGTTTGCTGTGGTAGAATCTAGTTCCCACGGGCTTTCAAAGCGAACCAACCGTCTTGGAGATGTGGATTTTGATGTTGGAGTTATGATGAACGTAACCAGCGAACACTTAGAATTCCACGGAACTTACGAACAATACAGAGATGATAAGGCTAATCTTTTTGAAAACTTAAATCTTTTTGGAGTTGTAAACGGGGACGACAAAGCTTCTTCTCTTTTTGCTTCCAAAACAGAAAAACCTGTTTATAGTTTTATAAAAGACAAAACTTCAGCCAAAGAGATTTTTACTGAAAATTACTTTATGACTGATATTAAGTCAGATGCCAAAGGCGAAGACTTTTCTCTAGAAGTTATAAATCAATGTGATATAAAAAAACTTGAGGATTTTCGCATTGATTTACCAGGTACTTTTAACGTATACAATTCAACAGCAGCAGCTATTGTGGTTTCAAAGTTGCTAAACATTACTTTAGAAGAACTAAAACCTGCATTAAAAGCTCTAACTCCAGTAAAAGGCCGTATGACAGTTGTGGACGAAGGCCAGGATTTTGAAGTTATAGTAGATTATGCTCACACTCCTTCAAGTTTTGAAACAATTTTTCCGCCACTACAAAAACGCCTTGCAGAAACCACAAAGGGAAAACTCTTTGTTTTATTTGGTTCAGGTGGAGAGCGGGATACAAAAAAACGGCCAGAACAAGGCCGAATTGCAGAAAAATACTGCGATTACGTGATTTTAACCGACGAAGATCCACGAGGCGAAAATCCTATGGATATTTTGGAAGATATTGCAAAGGGCTGCACAAACTCTGTGCGAGATGAAAACCTATTTTTGATTCCAGACCGACCAACAGCTATTCAAAAAGCTTTTTCTATGGCAAAAAAAGGTGATATTGTGCTTCTCTTAGGAAAATCCCACGAAAACTCAATTATCTATAAAGACTACGTAATGCCTTATGATGAGATATCTGAAGCACGGAAGTGGATTTTAGCTTTGAAAAGCTAGTAAACTTTATGAGGGGAGGAACACCAACTACTTTCGAAGCGTAGGTTTTCCTCCCCTCAAACTCCCCACTTTTCCTTGCACGACCAAAGACCTTGCCGGTCTCTGGACTCTGGCACGAGAAGTTGATTGAGGATATTTGGGGATTCTTAGCTTACGTGATTGGGATTGATGTTAGGAATGGCTCTGTCGAGCATTCCGTGTTTATAATGTTATTGAGTTGATAAAAACACGGTCATTGAGCGAAGTCGAAATGACCAAAATGTATAAAAACAAAACAATTCTTAATTCTGCATTCTGAATTCTGAATTACCTTGGAGGTTTTATTATGAATATTGCAATTTTATATGGTGGAAAAACTGGGGAACATGAAGTTTCTATGGTTTCTGCAAGTTCTGTAGCTCGAAATATCGACGCTACAAAGCATAATATCAATTTAATATCAATTACAAAAGAAGGGCTTTGGTATTTGCAGCCAGTTTCTGAATTGGAAAAAGTGCAAAATGATTCAAAAGCTATTTTAAGCGACAAACCAACTGAAAATCAAATTGTGGTAATTCCAGGAGCTGGTACAAAATCTGGACTTTGCAAAATATCCAACGGAAA
This sequence comes from Spirochaetaceae bacterium, assembly GCA_017416145.1. GTDB lineage: Bacteria > Spirochaetota > Spirochaetia > Treponematales > Treponemataceae > Treponema_I. The sequence goes on from JAFQDD010000003.1 coordinate 124,238, forward strand.
AACCGAAGCTCTACCAACTGACGTAGTTTTCCCTGTTTTACACGGAACTTACGGAGAAGACGGTCTTGTGCAGGGTTTGCTAGAAATGGCAGAGCTTCCATACTGTGGCTGCGACGTTATGAGTAGCGCCCTTTCTATGGACAAAGAAAAAACTAAACAAATTTGGGAAAACGCTGGACTTCCAGTGGTTCCATATATCACAATCAGAAAAACCGACCGAGAAAACCAAGCCACATTTGAAGCAATCATCAAAAAAAGCGAACGGGATTTTGAATGGCCAGTTTTCATAAAACCTTGTAAAGCAGGTTCTTCTGTTGGAGCAAACAAAGCTTCAAATAAAGAAGAATTTGTAAAAGCTGTAGACGACGCTCTTTTGTGGGATGACAAAATCCTAGTAGAAGCCTTTATCAACGCCCGAGAAATCGAGTGCTCTGTAACAGGTTTTAGAGAAATTGCCGCCTACACTCCAGGCGAAATTGTTCCAAGCCACGAGTTTTACGACTACGAAGCAAAATATCTAGACCCAGAAGGTGCCGCCCTAAAAATCCCAGCAGATTTAGACGAAGAAAAAATCCGAGAAGTTCGGGACATTGCCATAAAAGCCTTCAAAGCCCTAGACGGATGTGGCTGCTCACGAATCGACTTTTTCCTAGATAAAGACAAAGGCAACTTCTACCTAAACGAAATAAACACAATGCCAGGTTTTACAAATATCAGTATGTTCCCAAAACTATGCGAAGCCTCAGGTCTTCCATACCCAGACCTACTAGAAAAACTAATGGCTCTAGGAATAGAACGCTTCAACGCCACCAGAAGCCTGAAAACTAGCATATAATATAATTCAGAATGCAGAATTATGAATTAAGAATTTTGAAAACTGAAAAAAGCCATGTTATTGCTAGATAAAATCGAAGCAATTTCTACTAAATTCAGAATAAAGGATTTAGAAAATAATTTTTGATTTTTATGGGCGTTTCGGCTAAAGCCGTGGGACTGCTTTAGCCGTCGGCTGTTCCGCCCTTTGCCTACTCGGCTCATTCCTTGGGCTTCGCCCAAGGAACTACGGGGCTCCATAGCCTAACGCGGAAAAGCTACCTATCACTTTTTTTCAAATTACAATCTGTGCAGAGCATTTGCAAGTTTTCTAAAACAGATTTTCCGCCTTTACTCCAAGGAACAATGTGGTCTCCAGCCATTTCTGAAAATTCAAAATGATTTTTACAAATTGGGCAGATTCCACCTTGTTGTTCATAAACAGTTCTTTTGTCGCGGTCCAAAAATGAGCGAATACTCAAATGCTTTTCTTTACCATCAAAAACGTAATAATAAATCCCCGATTTTTTTGTAACATCTTCATCAGCCATCAAAGCCGCAACTTTTTCTTCCAGATTCACAGGATTCAAATTTTTTCTATCTTTTCCAAGTCCGTTTTGCGTATCGTGATAAGAATTATACAAAGTTCCCCATTCAATTCCCTTCATTTCCTTACGATATTTTGGAAACAAAGCCACAACCCAATGAATTACACTCTGAAAATAAAGCCAAAGTTCCGTAGCGTCCCTATCATTTTGATGGGTTCCCATATAATTACAAATCAACGCATCATCACTTCCCGCAAACCACCCAATCGCCTTTTCCAAAAGTTCCTGACGAATAGGAGAGCCTGCAACATATTTATCACTCAAAAGTTTTGCCGCACAATTAGACTTAGAAAAAATCTTTTTTGCTTCCGCCGTCCAACTTCCAGCATAAACCGCATTCCGAATTTCCTGCGCCGTCAAACGCTCCCCAGCAATATTTATAGTTTTAAACCATTCAAGCTTTTCGCTAGCAGTTCCCTCACAAAAATAAACCTGAAGCTCATAATTCAAAATCGCCTCTTTTTCGTCATCCTGCAAATTAGAAAAATACCGCAAATTATGAGAAAAATCCCCGTTCACATAACGACAAATAGAAATCGTCCTCTGTTGCCCATCCAAAACTTCAAACCTTCCATCTTCCCGAACAACCCAATACATTGTATTCAGTGGAAATCCCTTACAAACCGTATCCATAACCGCCTGCTGCTGACTATCATTATAACAAAATTCCCTCTGATACGGCGGCCGAATATCCAAACGCCCATCATAACCAGTTACGCCACCCTCGTTATCGTCTTTGTAATTTTGAACCAAATCTCTAACAGTAATAGAATGCAAATTAATTGTCATATATTTTTCCTTTTGTTTATTTTCTGGGCAGTCCCCACTTTCAGTGGGTCGGGCTTTCCGCCATTCCGCTTTCGCTCCAGCCGCTTCCTTCGTCCGTTCGTTTCACTCACTCCCTCAGTCCAGTGGCCGCCTACGGCGTGGCTACAATCCCTACTGCAAAAAGCTGCTACACAAAATTATTTCTTTTTGATTAGGATGCGTGCGTAGATACTTTGATAAAGTTCTCCAGTCTCACAATCTTTAAATGCAGCTGGTTTTGTATCAGTTTCTAAATGTTTTCTGTACAAAGTACCTTTTGCATTGATTGTATATTTTCCAGTGGGCATTCCGTTTTTATCAAGAATTTCCATTCTTTTTTCATAGGTAAAATCACAACTTCCAACAATTCCCAAAGCCACAATTTCAAATTGTTCTGGATTATATTTATCTAAAAATGTTATTGGAACACCAATTACCCCATTGTAATCTTGTGGAATGTCAGAAGTTTTATTAACATTGATTGCGTCATAATTTTCGTATTTTGGATATTCTTCTTCTGTAAAATTTTTATACAGAATTAAGTTTTCATGATGCTTTGGAATATCGAGATTTGTAAACCAATTTACACCAGAAACACGAATCATTCCTTCTTTATGGTTTGATGCAGTTGCAATATCTTCATATGAAGAAATAAAATGTGCTGCTCCACCTTTAAAACCATAACCAAGCCATAATTTATTATTTTTGATTAATTTGAAAATTTCTTTATATGTTATTGCATTTTGATGTCCCACAATTACAAACTTCTTATCATATTCCACCAACTGGGCAACATATTCTCGGAACAAACTAAATGGAGGATTCGTCACCACAATGTCGGCTTGTTTTAAAAGTTCAATACATTCTTTACTTCTAAAATCTCCGTCGCCCTTTAATTCTTTTACTTCCACAGTAGAAAAATCTGTACTAGTGTTGTCATTTGGATTTCCGTAATAATCAAGCCAAACTGCCTTTTCACAATCATTTTGACTAAATAAATCCACATCCTGATTTTTATAGCAAGTTGTAATAAGACGCTTTAATCCCCAATCTTTAAACTTCAATGCAAAAAATCTAAAAAAATTAGAAACTCGCGGATCATCACAATTACACAAAACTGTTTTTCCATAAAAATGTTCTTTGTAATGACTAAGTTCTTTTTCAATATCACAAAGTTGTGTATAAAATTCGTCGTTTTTATTTTTCTTCGCTGATTTTAACGTTTCGTTTGCCATAAAATAATTCCATAAATATATTTAGGTATAAATAAATATTAAAAATACCTTTTGGTAATAATAATACATTATTATACCTTTAGGAATTTATTTCAAGCAAAAATTACCTTTTGTCAATAAACTTAATTTATGAGTTTTTGGAAAAATGTTGATAAAGAACTAGAATACACAGGAAAGACACGAAAAGAATTAGCCGCCGAAGTTAATTTTCCAGATTCATACATTTCAAAAGGAATTTCTCGAAACAGCATTCCTTCTGCTGATTTAGCATTAAAAATAGCTCACGCATTAAATGTGCCTCTAGAAATTTTATTGGACATAAAAACCACAAAATCCCCATCACAAAAAGAAACTGAACAAAACCAACTTCGCTTATATCGCAAATATCACAACTTAATAGAAAAAATGGAAAGATTTTCAGAAGACAAACAAACTGTTGTAAACAATTTGGTAAAGGATTTAGAAAAGCTATAAAAAAGAATCTTGCAAAAATTCTAAAGTAAGTATATATTAAAAAAAGAGGAAATGCCTAATCTCAATTTGGTCATCTCCACGATTGGTTGAAAACCGCCAAGTGTTTCGAGGACTGTGGCGGTTTTATTTTACTCTTTTACATTTTTAAGTAAGAGAGCACGGCACATATAGCACTTACAATCGTAGCAATTCCTACTAAGACTGTAAAAATCAAATGTATGATTTTTGCTTTCATTGCCAGCCTCCCTAGTCAATTATTTCAGCATAAGCTGATAGAGTCGGGAGTACACCGCCTGAAATTAGGCATTTCCAACTACAATTCTAAAATAAAAACTAGTCTTTTGTAAAGATGTTTTTTTAATACCATAATTCAAACAAAACCAACTTCGCTTATATCGCAAATATCACAACTTAATAGAAAAAATGGAAAATTTTTCAGAAGAGAAACAAACTGTTGTAAACAATTTGATAACCGATTTAGAAAAGATATAAAAAGAATCTTGCAAAAAATATCAACTAGATGTATATTAAAAAAAGAAATGCCCAAGTTCAATTTGGTCATCTCCACTTTTTGCGAAAAGCCGCTAAAAAAAGGGTTTCAATCAAATTTTTAGCGGCTTATATTTTACTCTTTTTCTTTTTTCTTAAGGAAAGAGAGCAATGCTATAACTGTACTAGTTAAAGTAGCAACACAAGTTACCACTGCAATAACTAATTCTAAAGTCATAACAAGCCTCCCTAGTCAATTATTTCAGCATAAGCTGATAGAGTCGGGAGTCCACCGCCTGAAATTAGGCATTTCCAACTACAATTTTAAAATAAAACTAGTCTTTTGTAAAGATGTTTTTAATACCATTCAAGCAAAACCAACTTCGCTTATATCGCAAATATCACAACTTAATAGAAAAAATGGAAAATTTTTCAGAAGAGAAACAAACTGTCGTAAACAATTTGGTAAAGGATTTAGAAAAGCTATAAAAAAGAATCTGTCAACACTTTGTGATAATAATAGATGTTCCTTTGTTTAGAGAAATAGCAATAGAAGAAAAAATAAAATTTCACATATAAGATTTATAATAATTATGAAAGTAATAAAATTTAAATAAACTGGGTTCTTAGGGTGAAACCCTAAGCCGTGGCCGAGGAATGGTGGGGTTTTAGGGGAGGAAAACCAACGGCCTTCGGACTCTGAGTGGGTTTTCCTCCCCTAAAAAGGTATTTAAAATCCCTAAAATCCTTCTAACATTATGCTTTGGTCGGCTGTAAATGATTTTCCAGATTCTAGAGAAATCAATGCAGGTTTGTTTTCCCAAGAATGGTCTGTATTTTCAGCGTCAGCCGTTCCGTACCAAGGTTCGATACAGTTAAACCCATTTCCAGAGATGCCCTCTGCACCATTTCCACCTTGCCAAACCATTAAATACGGATAATTTGCACAGTTTACTTTTATTAGAGAATTATCTTTTTTATTTCTCAATCCAACCCAATTTGATGAAAATTTTGTAAAAAAGTGTCCATTTCCAAAACCATTTTCATTTATTGGGATAATTCCTGCATCTTTTTCTCCGTAAAGTTTTGTACAAGGAGCTGTCCCATCTTCATCTGTAGCCAATTGAGCTTCAGAATTCAATAAAACTGTTGTTAATGGCTCTTTCACTTCAAATTCATATTGATAATCAGAATTTGTGGTTTCTGCTGCATCTGTATTTCTAGGACAACAAAATGCTGTATGACTTCCCAAAGAAAATAGCATTTCAGAAGAATCTGTATTTGTAACAGTTGTGGTAAAAATTAGCCCATCATCTTTTAATTCATAATAGGTTTTCAAAGAAAATTTCCAAGGGAATTTTGGGAAAGTTTCTTCAGATTCTGTTAATTCAAATGTAACAGATTTTTCATCTTGTGCAATAATTTTGTGTTCCATATCACGGCTCATTCCATTATTTACAAGATTGTATTTCTTTCCTTTATAAGTATAAAATCCATCTTTTATACGTCCAACATGAGGAAACAAAACAGGAGCATGGTATTTCCAAACTTCTGTAGGTCCTTCAAAAACTAATTGAGTGCCATTTTTCAAAACTCGAAATGAATTGATTTCGGCCCCTAGTGAGTTTAATACAACTTCGTATTTACTGTTTTTTAATGTAATTTTCATACTTTAATTTTACAACTTTTGATTTAGATTTTTCACCGCATTTTTTGACTTATTCAGTTAATATTTTTCTTGAAAATCAAGTCATTTTTTTTCTCATTTGTACCATTTGAAAAAATAAACTCTAAACTCCAACCCTAGAAAATCCGAGAATCAAACTAGAGGTTTAAGTAAAAAATGACAAATCTAAGCGGAATGAATACATATTCTTATAGCAGCGTTCTCACAGGTTCATCTGGAAAAATCTATGTTCCAGTTTCTGCAAATATGGTTATGTATTCTCAGTTTGAACACATTTCAGGATTTGCAGCCTCTGAACATCAACAAGGTGTAGCCGTTGATAAAGTACAAATCCTAAACCGTTTGATTGAACAGCTTTCCGCAATGAAACACACTCAGCCAAAAACTGTTAGTCAAGAAAACATCACCCTAGACGAAAAACAAGTCGACGCTCTAATCAAAGACTACCAAGCAAAAATCCAAGACACTCTCGCCCTTGCAAAAGCAATTCCTTACGCCACAGGCGGTGCCCCAAACCTAGCCGCTGGAGCTATGGTGGATTTAACTGCGTAAGAATATAATAAACTTCCAAAAATGTATGTACTTCACCAAAAAAACTGGTTACAATTCCAAATGCGTTAGTTTGAGAAATTTCAAAATTTGTAACAAGTATTTTTATCAATGTTAATAAACTTGTTACAAATTTCGCATACAAAAATAAATTTTCCGTTACTTACTCTGCATTACAAACTATGCGGAAACCAATGTCTATACTACGATCCCCGGACGTACCACCGCCTTTATTTACCCTGTCTGAGTTATAATAAGCCCCCCCACAGAAGGAATCAGGATTATTGTTATTACTAGAATTCCAACACCATTCAGTTACATTTCCACACATATCATATAAACCATATTTATTTGCTTTTTTCTTTCCAACTTCATGTGTTTTATCACTAGAATTTTCTCTATACCATGCTGTTTCATCTATATTAGAGCTTCCTGCGTAAAAAGAGTCAGAATATGCATATTTCCATTCTTCTATTGTTGGTAACCTAAATCCATTTGCATTTAAATTTTGTTTTACTCCTATTTCGAATAGATTTCCCCAGTAAGTTCTAGAATCCCATTTTGTTACATCTGTAATTCCATCAACAGAATATACAGGAACTAATCCAAACATAGTACTTAATTTATTGCAGAAACATGTAGCCTCGTAAAAACTAACACCCTCCACAGGTCTTTTTTCTTGTAATTCGCCTTCTGCAGGAGGATGTTCATCACCTTTAAAATAACTTGGATTTTCTCCCATTACAAATTCATATATTTCTTGAGTAACTTCAGTTTGTAACATTTTGATGTTTTTGTCTGGAATTTTTACAAATTTTAATGCATCATAAACTTTATAAAATGTATTAAACTCCAAGTGATTTCTTTTCGCTAATACAAAAGCTTCTACAATTACTTTTTTCTTATTTTCATCAAAAGCAACAGTATCAATTTTTTCATTTAGAAAAGTAGTATATTCTTTTACCGCTAGACATACATTTTTTTCTTTTTCTAAAATTCCATCATAAATCCTTAAATCTTGTTTTGGATTCATAACTTTTGATTCAGTTTTGTTTAATGCTATATTTTGAACAACCTTATCAGTTACAGTATTATGAACTTTTAAATTTGCATAAGTAAAATCATATTCACTAGGATGGTCTTGATCTTTTGCTTTTACTGAATATTCAAGAACAAAATATAAAATTGGATCACCACGAGTTAATAAAGAACTATACATATCTACATTGTTTGTATATTCTTCAATAACAGAGTCATTTAATTCTGTTCTCACATTTGGAGCTTTTTTTCCTGCAACAGCTTCGTAACTTACAATTACAGTATCTGTATAAACTAAGATTCCATCAGAATATAAAGACAAATATGCATTCCAGCCGTTTTGGCTACCTTCATAAGGACCAAAACTTACTTTTAA
>JAFQDD010000026.1 GCA_017416145.1 Spirochaetaceae bacterium
GTTTGCACAATTTATGTTAATTACTGGAAAATTTGTTGTAAAAGATGAAATAGGGAATGTTATATTAAACTTAGATACAATCACGCCAGAAGACTTTGAAGTAACAGAAGAAAATGGTATAACAACTGCAACACTTGTTATAAGAGATAAAATTTAGTTGCGTAAGTAAGAAATAAGGTGTTAAACTATCTCTATGCAAGAAAAGACTTTACCTAACCAAGCTAATAGCACATCCAATAATCACTCAGGTGAAGTTGGGGAAATGCATATAGTGTTGACGATTTTCCATTAAAAACTACCATAGATAATGAAATACCTGTGATTGATTTAGTAATTCTAGCAAGGAGCCTACCCAAAAGCAAAATAAGGTTACTAAGTTTTTAATGGAGAAGTTGTTTTGAAAAAGGATTTGTGTATAGTATTTTTTATTTTATCTGTGATAACACATATTTTTTCTTTGGGAAAAGTAGATGATGATTACATAAAAAACTATTTAAATTCTTTGGAAAATGTTGAAATTATACAAATCAATAATAAAGAAGATTTTACTCCTGTTACGAATAACATTTTTAGTTTTAATTATGAAGAAAATAATCCAAATTATTCAATTATTATGGAAAAAGATGAAGTAAAAAAAATTATCGAAATGTATAAATTAGATAATTGTTCTTTTATTGAATATAATGATTGTCTATATGTTTTCAAAAATAAAAAATTATTAGTATATTCTTTATTATCATATCAATTGATAAAATCAGAAACTTTTACTTATTCAGAAGGCTTTCTATCAAAAACACAAGGAAAGTTAATTCTATATGATGATGAAAAATCAAGCTTTCTTTTATTTGATTTGGAAGAATTTCAAGTTGTAAAAGAATTGCAACTAAAAAGCAATTTTTATATTTATGATTTATCACTATGGAATGATTGGAAAGAATCTTCAATTATAACTATAAATGGACAAAAAAAAGATAGAAGTATAATTGAAATAGATTTAAGTTCTGGCACAATCAAAAAACTATTGGATTTATCTCCAATTTATTATGAATCCGGTGGAACATTCTATTCTGGAGCGACAAAACTTTGTGTCATAAATGATAATACAGCAATATTTTCAGTTCATACAGAGATTTGTGAATACATTTGTAAATACAACAAATAAGAAAAACCTTGTTGTCTGTTGGAAAATCTGTTTTCTCATAATTTTCTTGTAAAGTACACTATTCCTATGCAAAAAAACTGGCAATCTATATAATGATGTCATATAATTTTATGGCTACGAAGGAGTCAAGATTGAAAATTATTGGACCTTTAATTATATTTACATTTCTTGCTTGGCTATTGAAATATTTTATACAAGATGTAAAAAATAATAAGTCTTTCAGAGACAATGAGAATAAAGTGGTTAATACAGAAAAGAAAAAAGCATTTATAAGAGGTATATTAGGAATCATAGTAGAATGTGCATTTATTATTTACATAATAATTATCCTAATAATTTACAAATAGCTAAATACGGAGATTTTCTATTGAAAGAGAATTTATAATACAAGAGATCTTAAATTGTTCCATGTAATGATTCCCCGAACACTTATTTGCGAATTAAAATCTCATATAGAAAATTTACGAAAAATTCAGGCGAGGAAGGCAGATGGCATTTAGATGAATCACTTATGCAGCGTGCCGTAAAACAGCGGAGCCGGTGGTGTAATAAGTCCTCTGGATAAAATGTAAAACTTACCAGTATCCGTGTAAAAATCTGGATACATTCGTGAAAGTTTTGTATACTAAGGAATAAGTAAAATGATGCAAGAATTTACACTGACACTTTTTGCAGTGTAAACTTCTTACAACTGATACGGAGAAATTATGTTATGTGGACAGGCCACTGGCGTGAAAAGTTTCTTTTTATGATAAAAGGAATAAATCTCATAATCAAAACAACGATGAAAACTTATTGGTTGAAATAGAATGGCAAAAAAGAAAACTCATTATGAATTTGTTTCAGAACTAGCAATTAAAAACCCAAATGTTGAAGTAATCGGTAAATATAATGGACATAAGGAGCCTATACAAAGTCGTTGTCGCTTGTGTGGATATAATTGGAATCCAAATGCAGGTAATTTGCTGAATGGACAAGGTTGTCCTATTTGTGGACGTAAACGTGCTTCAATTAGAATTACAAAAACACATGAACAATTTGTCAAAGATATTAAAAAGAGAAATCCTACTGTTATTGTTCTTGGACAATACAAAAATGTAAATTCAGAAATATTATGTCAATGTAAAATCTGCAATAATTTATGGTCTGCAAAGCCTAATAGCCTTATGAACGGAATATCATGTCCGAAATGTTGTCATACAGGAACTTCTTTTGAAGAACAATTTATTTATAGAGCTTTACAAATTGTTTTAGGTGAAGAAAAAGTGTTTTCAAGAGATCGAAAAGCCATAGGAAAGGAACTGGATATTTATATTCCATCTTTATCATTGGCAATAGAACCAGGAAGTTGGTTTTGGCATAAAGATAAAGTAAAAAAAGATAAAGAGAAAATTCAGATTTGTAAATCTAAAGGAATTGATTTAATTGTTATCTATGATACATGTAATAAAAAATGTTCCATCAAAGATAATAATTTTTGGATTTTTGACGAAAATTTATCCTTAGAAACAAATCGTGGAAAGTTGGTCGAAATTATCGAGAAAATTTTATCCGTTTACTATTTTCCTCATAAATTTTTACCGAATGAAGTTTTAGAATTAACGAATTATGCTATTTTTAATTCACGTCGAAAAACTACAGATGATTTTATTACAGAGTTAAGTAAAAATAATACTAAAGTTGAAGTTTTAGGCGAATATAAAGGAAATAAAAGTCCAATAAAATGTCGGTGTAAAATATGCAACTATGAGTGGAGAGCGACACCGAATGCTTTATTACGTGGAACTAGTTGTAAAAAATGTGAATATAAAAAAAATGGACAAAATAGAATTAAATCACATCAAGATTTCCTAAAAGAATTATCAGAAATTAATAAAGACATTGAAGTAATCGGTATATATAAATCAGCTCAAGAGCATATTGAATGCAAGTGCAAAAATTGTGGTAGATTATGGAATCCACGACCTTCAGATTTATTGCAAGGAAAAGGTTGTTCAATATGCAGAAAAAAAGATGCTGGCAGAAAGTTAGCAAAAACACATGAACAATTCATTGAAGAAATTTCTGTAGCAAAACCAACGATTAAAATACTTGGCAAATATATCAATCGTAAAACACCAATAGAGTGTACTTGTACAATATGTGGTTATACATGGATGCCAACTCCGAATAATATTCTTCATGGTCATGGATGTCCCCGTTGTGAAGGTAAAGAACATTATACTTTTGATTCATTCAAAAATAAACTGGCTTTATTAAATCCAAATATAGAGTTACTTGGAGAATATGTAAACAATCGAACCAATATTTTGTGTATTTGTAAAAAATGCACATACCAATGGAGTCCAACGCCAGGAAGTCTATTATCAGGACAAGGTTGCCCTTTATGTGCGGGCAAATTAATTTATGATAAAGACTCATTTCGACTAAAAATGTCAATTGTAAATTCGTCAATAGAATTATTAGGTAATTATGAAAGTCGGGATGATAGAATAAAATGTAAATGTAAAATATGTGGATATGAATGGAATCCTGTTGCAAAAAGTTTATTAATTGGTAGAGGGTGTCCCAAAAAAAGGAAACATTGATAGGCTTATTTGAAAAATCGTTATAACACAATTTTCAAAGCCGACAGGCAGTCAAGTTGTCTGCGGTTTAAAATATTGTTAGGACGACACGCCACTGGTGTGCTCGAAGAAAAAAATATGAGGGCTAAGACGAAGAAGTCGTAGTAATGAAAGCTCGCAAGGAAGCTATTATTTAGAATTTTTAGCGAAACGAAGGAGCGTAATAATGGAATATAATTTTAGGGAAAAGCAGGAAGCGGTTGTATTTAAATAATGAATAAAAAAGTAAAAAAGATAATTACTATATTTTTCTCAATACTAATAGTTGTTCTGTCTTTATGTTTAATAAATCCAATAAAATATAAGATTAAATTAAATAAAGCAAATGCTATTATTGAAAAAAATAAAATTGAAAATGTTTCATATGATTATATAGTTAAACAACTTGGAGAACCTTGGATAAAAGGAAATAACTATGAAGAATTTTATATAAAACCAGAATGTTTTTGTGGATTCGCATATTGTGCTTTATCAGTAACATTTGATGAAGAAAAAAACATTGAATCTATAGCAATAATACATCCTAATTAAAAATGTATTATTCAAATGAATAAATAACTCTAGGATAAAAGAGATATTTATTGTTAAACTTGTCCTAACAAAGGTTCGTAGCCGACAGCGGATCAAGCCGCGTGCGGTACAACCAGTTGTTATGTGGACGCCCGCACTGGGGCACACGAGAGGTAAAAAGATGAAAAAAATCATAATTATATTATGCAGTCTTTTGTTATACACAGGTCTGTTTGCTCAAGAAAAGGTTTTGACAATGAATTTCTGGCGAATAGAAGATCTGTATGAACTTGATGAATCAAAGCCAGACGCTCTTCCAGAAGGATTTCAGGAATTCACTTATTTTGACTCTTTTTCTTCAGGCTTAAAGACTGTTGTTGTTTCTGATTCTATTAGTTATGACAGCTCTGACATTGATGAAATTATTTTGTCATCTGATTTTGGCCAGGATTGCTTAAAAATACTCTTTAAAGAAACTGGTACAGAAAAGATGGCATCTTTTACTGAGGCAAATATTGGAAATAATGTTTTGATGGAATTTAATGGTATTGTTATTGCAAATGCAAATGTAAGGGAGAAAATTTCTAGCGGTAGTTTACAGCTTTCAATTCCTGAAAGTAAAAATATTCTGTATCAAATAATTCAATTATTTGAATGCAAAAATGAAATTAATCTTCAAATGCCAGAAAAACTGATTTATATTAAAACTAAATCAGCAATTTCGGAATATGATAATGTAGATAAAAAAAATCCTACTCAGTTGGCAACAAATTTTTTTTGTGCAGTTTTTGAAAAAACTGATGATTCATACAAAGAATATGTTTTACCAGACTCTCAGAAAAGAATTGCAGAACTGGTAGAAATTTTTCGGTCTAAATATCAGGACTGTACAATTCAGGTAGCAGAAACTGAAAGTATATCATCACTTATTATCAGAGAACTTAAAGGAAAAAATGTCCCAATGCCTTTATATTTTTATGTTAATAATGGTGATTATGGTTTTGGTGAACAGATTATTTTTGTAATTGATGAAACTGGAAAGCTTAAAATTAAACAAATGACTTTGAAATAGAAACACATAACAAAGGTTCGTAGCCGAAAGCGGATCAAGCCGCGTGCGGTACAACCAGTTATAATGTGGACGTCTGCACTGGGGCGCGTTTAGTAAACAATAAGGATTGGTAAAATGTGGGTGTTAGACTTATTTTGTAAAACAAAAAAATGTTCTGAATGCAATACGAAAAAAAGTGACTCTACATCTTTCGATACAACAAACAAGGAAGAAAAATCGGAAAAAACGATAGATGATTATTATTTAAAATTGAAAATCTTTTATGAAAGATTCAAACATAATAGTCGGACTGGGCTTGGGGATAAATACAAAGAATGGGAATATAACCTTTTATACACATTATCGACAGCTAGTTACAGTGATGTAATGTATAGAGAATTGGCAAAAAAGATAAAATCTGCTGTAAAAAATAATGAATTTGAAAAATTGCGTGCCCTTTTGTATCAATCTGTATTCTTGAAAAATGTCCCGAACGGATTATCAGGAGGTTGCGATCACAGCGGACGTTTTTTTGAGGTCATGGGTTATATTTCCTGTCTTGGTTTTGACTCTATTTATCGATGCTTTCCCAAAGATATTCCGTTATGTACCAATGGCTATCCGCTAACTGTTATAAACACAAACCTTTTGCTTTGTATTCTCTACAACAATGCAGAATACAAAAAATATGATGAAACAACCGTGGTTTCAAAAGCTGAAAAACGAATCCTCACGAAATCAGACAAGGCACTCAGAGGCGTTACGATGTGTCTTCTTGGTATTCTGAAGCACGATGTTGCCAAGTTCAATGAAGGACTTCCTATTCTTCTGAAAAACTACAATAGAATAGGACTGTTAAACGAAAGCGAAAAAGCTTTGTGCCAGTTTGCGATAAGCCTTGTAGTCATCGCAAAGAAATTTTTTACTGAAAAAGAATTCCATGATATTGTTTTTCCTGAATCGAAAAATTTTTCAAGACAATATTGCGAATATATTTTTTCAAAAGACTCCTTTGAGCCAAAAATAATTTATGAATATCCAGACGAATTATCGCCGCTCAATCAGCTTTTGCTCACGCCAATTCCAATTACAAAACTTACTAAAGAACAAGCTTATCGCATAGCCTATGAAGGTTTAGATGAAAACGACTTTAAAACAATTTTGGATGAAGACCGCATGGTGATGGATTTTATACTTGAATATAGGGCGAGAAAGCAAAATAACACCCCTGTATCAATTGCTGAAAATACAAGGTAATACACCTGAATAAATATGATATATTAAGATAAAATCACATAACAAGGTTTTCAAAGCGGATGTCAAGGTCAAGCCTTGTCACCGTTTAAAACGCTAGTTATACGGACACCCGCACTGGGGTGCTTTTGGAGGAAAGAAAATGAAGAAGAAACGTTTTTTATTTATTATTACTTTTTTAATGTGTTGTTTGGCATATTCGCAAAGTCAAAATATTTTATACAAAACAGGAATGGATGGTGTATATATTTCTGATTACAACAGTAATAATTCATGTGTAATTATAAAATCTGCATCCGGCTATGATGAAAACTATTTAGGTGGTGCTGTAAGAAATTGGACTTTAAAAATAGAGTTTTCAGATAATATAGAGTTATCCTTTATTGGTTTTAATGGAGCAGAATCTAAACGAACTTATTCAAAAAACATGAAGCTGTCTTTTCCAATCAATATTATTGAAAAAAAAGAGTCCACTGAAATAACAGAAGTAACATTAACAGGATATGATTCTAAAACTAATAGAATTTTTTACGAAGCTTATATTGAATCCTTTAAAGGAAACTACGCCTTTTTAAGTGGATATTTTTCTAAAGAACCTAGAAATTGTATTTTTAGTGATGATAGTATAAATAAAGAAATGACCGTCTTAGAAAATTTAAAACTTCGATCTGCAGAAGAAACTTCATCAGATGTTCTTACTATAATGACCGCCGTAACAAAAGTAAAAGTTCTTGAGCTTGGCAAAGAAGAAACAATTGACGGCATAAAATCAAACTGGGTAAAAGTAGAAATTATCTCTGGAAATGACAAGGATGGTAATAAATTAAAATCGGGGATGACCGGCTGGTGTTACGGCGGTTATTTGAGGTAGAATATCACATAACAAAGCTTCAAAGCCGACAAACCGGTCAAGCCAGTTTGTGGTTTAAGCAATTGTTACACGGACACCCGCACTGGGTGCTTAGGAAGGAAAAATGAAAAAAATATTTTTAATCTTAATTTATGTTCTTTTAGTATTTAATGTTTATAGTAATGAAACCCCAAGAAGTGGTGGAAAGCTATATATTAAGACAGCAACAAATGATTTACCACTTTCAATTCTTAATTCAGATGACTTTTCCCAAAGACATAATATATATTTTAAAATTAATGATTTTTATCAAAATTATAATGTAAAAGGATATGTTCATATTGAATTATATGCAATTTCTGAAAATGAAAAAAAACTCCTTGAAACTCATAGAGGATATTTAAACCAAACTTATTATACTACAAGTGAAAATCTATTTTTTGATCCGGTGGCAATTTCCTATAGCCATCCAGATTATGGAAAAGTTCGAGTATTAACTTTTTCAGCAGTTGCAAAGATTATTCCAGATACAGGAGAAGAGGCTTCTTATGATGAAATATTCTTTAAAGTAGATTCTGCTTTTTCAAGAAAATGTGATATTGATTTCTCAACATTTTTAGAAGGAAAAACTGTTAGAGCATCTTTTGATTGTACGGCATATACATCCAAATATTTACAAGAAGAAGACAAAATCCAAATTAAGCAAAATGATGAGTTTGTTGTAAAAAAAGATTCAGTTTATATTTTTAATAATAATTCACATAAAGAACCATTTCATTTATTAGTGGATAAAAATAATAATGAAATTTATATTCAAAGTATTTGTGTAGAAGAAATTCTTACTGAAAATGATTTTGCTCGAATTAGCAATACAGAAGTTATTACAGAAACAAAAACCCTTTCAGAAAATAGTAATGATGAAATTCAAAATTCATTATTAATTATTAGAGATAAATATATTGATGAAAATTCAAAAGTTATTCCTCTTTTTTCAAATATGGGACAATACTGGGGTAATATAGTAATAAATGAATTAGTAATAAGTAATAATCAATGTAAAATTAAATTTACAAGATCATCAGGTTTACTTTATGTTACAATGGAACCATATGTAGAAGAAAAAGAATTTGTCTTTGATATTGAATCTCATATAGACTTATGTAATAAACTTATAGATTACCTATATGGAGCATAAAAAAATAATTCAATAAAGAAATAAAAAACACATAACAAAGGTTTATGTGGATGCTCGCACTGGGGTGCATAATTCTTAGTACACTTATCAAAAGTGTAAAGGAATACATGTGACAAGAAAAATAATGTCTATTATGTTCATATTCCAGACAGTACAAACTGCCAATACCAGTAAGAAGGAGTAATTAAATGAACCGAATTATAAGTTTAAGCTTAATTATATTTTTCATAACCGCATATACATTTGCAGAAACAGATCAAGAAACTGAAAATATAGATACAAAATTTATTATTCCTCATGAGACTTTTGGAGTAATTCAATTCTATGGTTTTTATGATGATGAAGATATTTGTAATCGTTTTGGTAATATTTTTTACAATTTAGACCCTCCTTGGGATTTTAATACTACAAAAACAGTTATTCGGGGGTTAGAAGAAACACATCTTGAACCGGAAGAAATTGAAAGATTATATTTATTAATGAAATTTGACAAATATAAATATGCGGCTTCATTATTCGTTTGGAATGGACTTAATGTTTTATGGATTATTAAATACGAGAATAATATTATATATGAGATATGTGTGCCTTTAATTTAATTCATACAATTTTTAAATGATTAAAGTTAGTGTTTCTGTGAGGTGGGATCGTGGCGAGTTTTTATGGTAAAATGCAAGGAGTTTCCAAGCCGTTAAAAACCTTTTTCATCAACGATCGAGGCTGTTCTATTTAGAAAATCTAAAACTTCTTCTGAATAGATTCTTTCAATCATTTGTTGACTTGCTTCTCGAATTTTGTTTTCTAAAAATTCAAAGCAATCCTGATTTTCTTTTTCTTCATAAAGTTGTATAATGTTCATAAGAGGTTTCTTTCGGTGTGTTATTTTGTGGTAAAAATATTTTATCCGATTCAAACCTCTTTTTCAATTTATGCCTTTTTAGGCAATCCACAACTTTTGATTATAACTCTTATACCAAAAAGAACGTGGTACAATAGAATATATTAAAAATTAAAGACACCTTTATTTTGGAGGAAAAAAAATGTTTACTTTAGAAAAAATTTCTAAATCTTATGGGAAAAGCAAAGCAAAAGCTGTAGATTCCCTAAATCTTTCTATAAAAGATGGAGAAATCTTTGGATTTTTAGGTCCAAATGGAGCTGGAAAAACTACAACTATCAAACTTCTAACTGGCATTTTAAAAGCTGATGAAGGAAATATTTCTGTAAATGGAATTGATATCAATGAAAAACCAATTGAAGCAAAAAAAACAATTTCCTTTGTGCCAGACACTCCAGAAACTTTTAGCAAACTAAAAGCCTCTGAATACATCAATTTTATTGCTGATGTATACAAAATTCCAACTGATATTAGACAAAATCGCATCACAGAATACGCTTCTATGTTTGGTATTTTGGATGTGTTAAATGCTCGAATTTCTAGTTTTTCCCACGGAATGAAGCAAAAACTTTTTTTAACTGCTAGTCTTGTAACAGATCCTCATAACTGGATTTTGGATGAGCCAATGGTTGGTTTGGATCCAGATGCAGCTTTCAAACTAAAAGAGTTAATGAGAAAAAGAGCAACAGAAGGAAAAACTGTATTTTTCTCAACTCATGTTATGGAAGTAGCTGAAAAACTTTGTGATAGAATTGGGATTATTAAAAAGGGAAAACTTGTTTTTGTTGGCACAAAAGAAGAACTTAAACAACAGTTTGCTGGTTCAGAAGACAAAAGTCTTGAAGAAATTTTCCTTGAATTAACTGCTGGAGAATAATTGTGAATATGATTCTAAAATTGACCCGCATTTTTTTCAAAGAAATCTTTTCAAACGGAGACTTTTTTGAAAACACAAAAACAGGAAAGAAAAAAGTAGGTAAAATTATTGGTTATACAATTTTAATGTTGTATTGCATTGGTGTTTTTGGATTTATGTACATAACTGTAATCAATTCAATTCACAATTCTTTAGCTTCCATTGGATTAAATAATCTTACACCAGTTTTTATTGGTTTATCTGCGTTTATGCTAACTTTTATTTTTGGATTTATGGTTTCAATAAGCACTTATGTAACTAGTGCAAATGAAGAAGTGATGCTCTCTATGCCGATAAAAATGAAGGATTTATTCACAGCAAAATATCTTTGTTGTTATTTAAATGAATTGATTCTTGGTTTTGCGATTGTGGCTATTGGGCTTGGAATTTATGGTTTTCATGAAAAACTCTTGCAAAATCCTCTTTTTTATTTGGAAGCAATTTTATCAGCATTGGTGATTCCACTTTTATCAGTTGGAATTTGCTACCTAATTTTGGTTGTTCTTTTGGGGTGTTTTAAAATTCTTAGAAATAAAAATATGCTTATGACATTTTCTTCTGTGATAATCGTAGCATTTTTCTTGATTTTCTATTTTTCATTCCAAAAATATTTAAACAATTCTGTAGATGTTGAACTATTGATTTCTGGAGCTGAACTTTCTGCTTTGGTAGATATTTCAGATGTTGTAGCTTTTTTCCCACCAATAAAATGGTTTGCACTTGGTTTTTCTCTTCTTTCACAAGGGGAATATTTAAAATCATTTGGATATATTTTGTTGTTGGTGATTCTTTGTGTTTCCATTCCGCTCATTATTCTTCCATTGTTAGCACCAATGTATAAACGCTCTTTGGTGGGATTTAATGAAGCAAAAGTGAAAAAAATCCAAAAGGGAAAAGAAAAGGAATTTATAAAATCTGATATTAAAGAAACTCCAATTTTGTTTGCCTTGTTCAAAAGGGATGTAAGCAGCGTTTTGAGAGAAAGTTCTTGGTTTGCAAACGGACCTTTGTCTTTGATTATTTTTCCAGTAATTTTTGGGATTTCTTTTGTTGCAGGTTTTAGCCAAACAGATGTAAATATAGGAGAACTTTTTTCTGAAATTTCTGTTGGGGTAAGTCAATTAAGACTTGAAAATTCTAAGCTTCTTTCACTAATTATGTTTTGGATTTCTTTTGGAGCTGGTCTTTTTGCCTGTCTGATGGGGACTATGACCAGTATTTCTCCAACTTCAATTTCCCGAGAAGGGAAGGGCTTTCAAAACATTTTGGCTCTACCATTTCCAATAAAAACCTTGATAAAGGCAAAAATGCTTCATGCAATGCTATATTCTGTAATAAGTTCTTTGATGATTTTTATTTTATTGGCAGTTGTAGCAATTTGGGCAAAAGTTCCTTTATTGGCATTAGATTATGTGCTAATTTTTGTGAATTATTGGTGGTTTTCACTTGTGGCAGCTTTTTTAATTCACTTAATTGATATGCTAATTGATGTTTGCCATCCAAAACTTACTTGGGAAAATCCAACCGCAGTTTTCAAACAAAATCTTATGACAGTTGTGGCAATTTTCCTCTCTTGGGGAATCATCGCTCTTTTTGTTGTGATTGTTATTTTCTTGTTACCAACAACTTTGATTTCATTACTAGTAATGAATGCAGTTTTGACAATTATTGCAATTCCATTATGGATGCTTTTCCTAAAATTCTCTCAAAAACGACTAGAGAATTTGTATTGAAAGAAGATGGATGAATCGGAGAAATAAATCAATCTTTTGAAACGAAAAATAAAAAAAATTGACAAAAATGTCAATTTTTAAACGTGAATAACCACGAGGCAAGATAAAGAGTGGGAGTATTTGAAGATTATTTATTTGAATCGCAAGAAATTAAGTGGGAGTATTGAGAGTTTTTTTACTCCCACTTTACTCCCACCTTTTTTTGGGGAAAAATTGTCTTTTGTGTCAGGGGGTAATTGCGTATGACCTTCTGAAACGGGAGATAATACTGAACTTAAGTCAATAAAGTGGACACAAAAAATGCGAGTTTTAAGCTACGAGCGATTTTTCAAGATTTGAATATACTTCATCCGGAGTTCTGTAATTCAAACTTGAATGAATTCGTTCGCGGTTATACCAAGCTTCAATAAATTCAAAAATTGCATTATATGCATCTTTGAAATCCTTGTATTTTTTCAAGTTCACTTCTTCTTTTTTCAAAATTGGAAGTAGTTGTAAAATCTTGATTTAAGATATTCTCCTTTTCTTTAATATTCTTTTCAACCTTTACTGGTTTATATTTTTTTACAACAACAGATTTTATGCCTAAAATTGTCATTCTTCTTTGAACTCTTTTAAGACTTACATTTTCTCCATTTTTTTTGAGCGTTTTATAAATCTTTGGAGCTCCATATCGTCGTTTACTTTTGTAATAAATTTCACGAATCTTTTCATCAAGTTCTTCATTACTCTTTTGAAGTTTGCTTTTCTTCCTGTTCAATCTTTTATAATAGGTACTTCTGTTTAATTTTAGTACTTTACATAAAAGGTCGATGGGATATTTATTCTTAAATTTATTTACAAAGTCAATTTTTATATTTACTTTGTTTTTGCAAATATGGCTGTAGCTTTTTTTAATATTTCATTTTCCATTTCTAATTCTGCTATTCGTTTTTTCATAGCAGTAATATCTGCTTGTGACACATCTTTCCCTGATTCATCTTTTGCTACTGTTTCATATCGATGAATCCATTTGTAAATTGTTTGTTCTACTAAGCCATATTCGCGGGCAAGATTTATTACGCTCTTGCCATTTTCATAAAGTTCAACTATTTGCTTCTTGAACTCTTCTGGATATTTTTTTGTTTCTTCTTTCATGCTACTTCCTTTCTCTTAGAATATTATGTAGCATTTTTTATGTCTACTATGTTATACTAACAGCAAAGTGGAATAAAATATATTAACAAAAGAATTTATTGTAAACGGGAAATGTTCAATATGAAAATTTCAATATGGACAAAATATCACTTAATATCATTTTTTACCGCGATTATATCGATTCTTCTATTTTTGTTGTGTGCTATATACATTCATCCTGTATTGGGTTTAGTAGGATATATTATTACAAGTATTTGTCGAATACTTCTTTTACATTCAATAAAGTGTCCA